>CAVTIC010000003.1:0-21912 GCA_963734685.1 uncultured Actinomycetes bacterium
TCCGTCACCCCCGTTCAGCGTGTCGTCGCCGCCACCTTCCAAGCAGGAGGTCGTTTCCGGCCCCGCCGTTCACCGTGACCGCGCCGTCGCCACCTGTTCCGTCGAAGCCGGCATTGTCATCGCCGTCACCGAGATCAACTGTGATGGCATCTGCCTCCCGGTCGTGTCGTGGACTCGGTCGACAGTGTCGACTCCGGCGCCGAGACTCACGGTGATGGAAGCTGTGGAGTACATAGGTGCCGTCGATGTCGACAGTCTGGTTGTCAGCATCGGTTAGGACGTCTGCGTTCACGACGATCGCGGACGCGTCGGCTCTCGGATATGGTCCTGCGCAACCAGAGACGATACCGGTGACAACGATGTTGGCCCCAACAACGTCGAGGTTCACGACGTCGTTGTTCGCGGCCGACGTTATCGTCAGCGTCTGGTTGGGAGCCGTGCCCGTCAACGCGGCGCACGTCGCCGTGGCACTTGCCGGAACGGCCGCACCCACCAGGTAGATCGTGAGCGCGGCGACCGCGCCCAGGACCGCTACTCCACGACGGCGCTTCCGCCCCATCGATGTCGCCATGTGAATCCCCCTTCTTCCGTATGGGCCTCCGCCGACATCGGCGGGGCGGCACCCCGGGCCACCTGATGGCAGCGTGGAGCGTCGTCGTCGCGGCTGCGTCGAGAAGGCGTGGACGTTCCGTCTTCATCTCGTCACACGAGCGTCACGCGAGGAAGGCTCAGAGTCAGAAGACCTACCGAACGTGAGCCATGTTGCCTCTTGCGCATCTCTGTTGCTTCGGGGTAAAACGCTCGTGTACGACGCATCACCCCGGGGCGGGCGAGCCCCTCGGGCGGGAGCCGAGACCCGCACGAGGACATCGTCCCTTCAGGGGAACCTTCCCCCCTGAAGAGAACGGTGATGGCTCATGCTGGTACGACAGTCGGAAGTGGAAGAGGCACAGGCACCGGGAGCGCGCCTGCGCCTGATCGGATCCTTCGAGCTTTCTCGCGGTGGCGCCACCGCTCGATTGCCGCTGATGGCACAGCGTCTGGCCGCGCTGCTCGCCGTGCGCGACGAGACGGTGGATCGGTCGCGAGCCGCGGGCATCCTCTCGCCCGACGTCGAGCATCACCACGCGCTCGCGAACCTGCGCACCGCGCTCTGGCGGCTCCGTGGCACCACCTATCGGATCGTTCAGCCCGTCGGCGGATCGCTGCGCCTCGCGCCGAACGTGTCGGTGGACGTCCGCGAGAGCGACTGCCTGGCTCGTCGAGTGCTGAGCGGCGACATCGGGCGGGACGAGGCGATGGCCGCGGCGAGCGCCCTCAGCGGCGATCTGCTCCCCGACTGGGACGACGAATGGTTGGTCTTCGATCGGGAACGGTTCCGCGAGTTGCGCCTGCACGCCCTCGAGCGGCTGTGCGGTCAGCTCACCGCGTCCGGCGACCACGCCGAGGCGGTGGAGTGCGGTCTGCTCGCGATCGAAGCAGAGCCGCTGCGGGAGTCGGCCCATCGGGCACTGATGCGCGCCTACATCTCCGAAGGCAACCACGCTCAGGCCGTGCAGCACCTTCGCCTGCTGGAGCGATGCTGTGGCAGGAGCTCGAGGTCGCTCCCTCGCAGGAGACGATCGACCTGGCGGGGGGGCGAAACGGGTACGTGCGCGACGTGCGGCCCTGAGCGTCAGCGTTTCAGGGTGAGCGCCGCTCCGGCCGTCAGCAGCAACAGACCGATCGCCCTCGTGGCGGTGATCGGGATGCGCTCGGTGCCGAGCCAGCCGAAGGCGTCGATCGCCGCGCCCGCCAGCAGCTGGCCGGCGATCATCAGCGCGGACGGTGGCGACGGTGCCGATGCGCGGCGGGGCGTGGGCGAGCGCCGGCGCGATGCCCGCACCGAACACGCCCGAGATCCACGGCCGCACCGCCGGCTGACGAACACGTCGGCGATGCTGCCGCCGCGCCCGACGGCGATCGCGAGGGCGACCAGGATCGCCGCCGCGAGGATCGCGCCGAACGCGGCCGCCTGCACGCTGCCGACGCGTTTGCCGAGCGCACCCGAGACCGATGCCTGTGCCGCACCGGCGAGACCGGCGACGAACGAGAGCGAGATCGCGATCCTCGTGGCGGACACGGGGGGCAGGGTATCGCGCCCCGAGGGCTCAGAGGCCGTACGCCTCGAGCAGGCGCAGCCACACCTCGCTGACCGTCGGGAACGACGGCACCGCGTGCCACAGCGTCTCGAGCGGCACCTCGGCGACGATCGCGATCGTCGCCGAGTGCAGCAGCTCCTGCATGTCGGGACCGGTGAAGGTCGCGCCGACGATCACGTGACGGTCCTCGTCGACGACGAGCTGGGAGGTGCCCTTCATCGCCGTTTCCGTGACGTGTACGCGCCGGCGACGTCGCCGGTCCCGACCTTCACGACCTTGACGTTGACGCCCTTCTCCCGCGCCTCGCGCCTCGGTGAGCCCGACCGCGCCACCTGCGGATCGGTGAACGTCACGCGCGGGCACCGTCGTGGTCGGCGACGTCGACGACGTCCTTGCCGAGGATGACGTCGCCGGCGAGCCGGGCCTGGTACTTGCCCATGTGCGTGAGCAGGGCGACGCCCGTTGCAGTCACCGACGGCGTACAGCCAGTCGCCGGGCACGCCGACGGCCCGCAAGCGATCGTCGACCTCGAGTGACTTGCCGGGCGTGAGCCCGACGACGTCGAGGCCGAGGTCGGCGGTGGTCGGCCGGCGGCCGACCGCGACGAGCAGCTCGTCGCCTTCGAACGTGCGGCCGTCGTCGAGCGTCAGCACGACCGGCCCGTCGTCGGCGCGCACGCCGGTCGCGGCGTCACGCCGGCGAGCGCCACGGCGATCCCCTCTTCCTCGAACGCCGCGCACACCTCGTCGCCGGCGAACGGCTCCTCGCGGGCGAGCGAGCCGCGGCCGCCCTCGACGACGGTGACCTCGTCGCGTGCCGAGTCGCTTGAAGGCCTGCGCCATCTCGCAGCCGATCGTTCCCGCCGCCGAGCACGAGCAGCCGCTCGGGCAGCTCCTTCGCGGACGTGACGTCGCGGTTGTCCCACGGCGCGATGTCGGCCAGTCCGTCGATCGGCGGCATCGACGGCGGACGGTGCCGGTCGCGATCACGACCGCCTTCGTCGCGTCGAGCGGCGTCACGGCGCCGTCGGCAGCTCGACGTCGACCGCGCGCTCGCCCGCGAGCCGGCCCTCGCCGCGTAGAGAGTCGATGCCCTCGCTCTCGAACCACTGCTCCTGGCCGTCGTCGTTCCAGTCGTTCGTCATGTCGTCGCGCTGCGCGAACACGGCGGCGACGTCGATCTCGCCGGTGACCGCCTCGGCCGCGCCCGGGCACTCGCCGCGCCGCCGCGAGCACGTCGCCGGGACGGATCAGCGTCTTGGACGGGATGCACCCCCAGTACGAGCACTCGCCACCGACGAGCTCGCGTCTCGACGAGCGCGACGCTGAGGCCGCCGTCGGCGCACCGCCCGGCCGACGTTCTCGCCCGCCGGACCGCCACCGATCACGATCACGTCGAACCCGTCGTTCATCGCTTCCGCCTCCCTCGTGACTCGTCCCGCGCGACCACGACCGCACTGCGATGCGGGACCTTCGACCTCAAGTGCACACGCCGCTCCTCCGAAGCTCCCAACACGATGAGTCACTCGAGCACGACCGCTCGAGTGAACGAAGGCTCGGTCCTTGCGGAGGGAGAGTATGAAACGGGCTATCGGATTGACCGTCACCATGGCGTCGGTCGCTGCCCTGTTCCTCGGAGCCTCCGCGACCCCCGCTTCCGCTCGCTCCGGCGTGTTCTCGATCACCGGCTGCCGTGACGCCGGAGTCCGAAGCGCCGATCCGATCGTCGCATTCGGTCAGCCCGGCGCCGGTCACCTCCACCAGTTCGTCGCGAACGTCGCCACGAAGGCCGACAGCATCTACGACGAGATGATCTCGGCCGACACGACCTGTAAGCTGTCCCCGGATACCTCGGCCTACTGGGCGCCCGCGCTCCTCGACCCCAGAGGCCGCGTGGTCGAGTTGCGGAGTGCGAACACCTACTACCGTGCGTCCTCGAGCCGGTCCGGATCGATCGTGGCCTTCCCACAGGACTTACGGATCGTTGCCGGCGCGCCTCTCGTGCGGACGGGCACCGACAAGGTCGTCGGCTGGTCGTGTGACGACGCCGCCCCGTACCAGGCGAGGATCCCCCCAACTGCACGAAGCGGCCCGGCGACTATGTGAAGGCCCACATCGTGTTCCCGAGTTGCTGGGACGGGGTCACGCTCGACTCGTTCGATCACCGCAGACACATGGCCTATCCCGATGGCGCGAGGTGCCCAGCGACCCATCCGATCCAGGTCCCCCGCCTCTCGATGCATTTCACGTGGGAAGTCGAGAACGGCAGGAAGTACAGCTTGTCGTCTGATGAGATGTTCGGCACCAGTGCAGGACGCTCGCTCCACTCGGACTTCTGGAACACATGGAATCAGGACGCCCTCGAGGACCTCGTCACCGCCTGCCTCAACGCGGGGAAGACCTGCAAGGGCATGACCGACCGGAACTTCACCAGGCGAACCGGCCAGCCGATCGTCCCTCCGAGGCCGTGCACGACGGCGTGCGTCGTCCCGTCCGCCGACCAGGACACGATGGCGATGGCGATGGCGATGCACCGTGGTGCGTGAACCATCGGAACCCAGCTCGACCCCATGCAACGCTCATGTGCACTCCTCGTAGTAGAGGACCCCGAAGACCCGCTCTCCCGACCGCTTGACTCGCAACGTCACGTTCTCGTACCCGGCCTCGGACCTGGCACTCACGAGCTCCCGAGCCTCCTGGAGGAACTCGCCCCGCGTGGCGATCGGTGCTCCCGACATCTCCACAGCCGGTTGGCACTCCGGTGCGGCCTGCAGCAGGCCCCACGCCACCAACTCGCTCCTACCCGTCCCGTGTTGGTGTGCCGGCCTCCCGAGAGCATCGGATGGGCCTACGTCCGCGTGATCGGCCGAGACGAGGACCGGTCCGTCTTCGCGGATGTCCGTGAGCCACCGGCCCGCGACGGCGCCGAGCGCGGCGGCGACCAGCACGACGACGACGAGCACCCCGACCCCCGCGCGGCTCTTGTGTCCGGCGAAGATCTCGGCCACCTCGGGATCCATCGGTCTTCCTCCTTCACCCATCGATCGTCAGGAGTTCGTCCACGGGTGTGCCTCCACGATCCGCTCGTGGCGAAGCCCCGCTCGCTCGCTCACCTGCCGCACCGCCTCGGCCGAGGGGGCCTCGAACAGGTAGAAGCAGGTCTCGTCCTCGGGGAGGGAGATCGCGCGCAGGAACTGGACGTCCAGCGCCAGCGCGTCGGCGGCCGCGGCGAGCCTGGCCGAGAGCTCGCTCGGCGCGGCATCGGGCCGCCTCGGCACGTAGGACTCGACGAGGAACGTGGTCGCCGCCGCCATCTGAGGATCGAGACCTCCCAGGAGGCACCACCTTCGGCACCCCAGCTCGCTGTGGCGCTTCGTTAGCCGATGATCCGGAACGTGAGGTCCAACACTCCGCCGCCCAGCTCCTCGATCTTGACCTCGCCGTCGGCCTCTCGATACCTACCGGTGCCGCCGGTGATGGCGAACAGGTACGGCTCGGCCTTGACTTCCTCAGTCGGGCCGTAGGTGACGAGGCCCTGAACCGTGATCTGACCCCCGGGCAGGGTGTTGCTGCCCACGCACTTCCAGGTAGAGGCGCCGCTCGCGGCCAGGCGGGCCACGACGCACCACCCAGCGTCCTTGCCGACCTTCGTGTCCCCGCGGTAGAGGTCGTTGGAGAACGCGAACTGATCCCCCAGGCTGAAGTCGGGATCGCCGAGGTCGATGAAGGTCGAGTCGACCTCCTTGCCGACCAGATGCAGCGTCTCGACGGATCCCCGGTCAACGGTGCTGGGTGAACCGGCCGCGGCGACCGTGGCGCCGACGAGCCCCAACAGGCAGGCAGCGACCGCCGCTAGCTTGAGCTTGGTTCCCATGGGAACACCTCCTCGGGTCGAGATCCCATGAGGGGCACGGTAGGCGGCGCGCCGTCGCGCGTAATCGGAGGAATCCCTAGGGTTTGCTCGCCTCGTTCCCGCGAGTCTCTGCGGTGAGGCGGTGCGCGAGCTCGGCACGCGAGCGGACGCCGAGCTTGGCGTAGACGCGCGAGAGGTTCGATTCGACGGTCTTGACGGTCACGAACAGCGCGGCGGCAGCCTCCTTGTTCGAGCGACCCTCGGCGACGAGAGCCGCGACTCGCCGCTCGGTGGGCGTCAGATCCCCGGTGGGCTTCGGGCGGCCGCCGATGCGGGCGAGCTCTTCTCGCGCCTTCTCGGACCACAGACGCGCGCCGAGCTCCTCGAAGATGGCGAGCGCCTCGTCGAGCGACTCCCGGGCTGCGCGCCGGCGCTTCGCACGTCGTCGTGTCGAGCCGAGGGCGAGAAGCGTGCGGGCACGTTCGAATGGCATCGGCACGCGCTCGTGCTCGGACATCGCACGCTCGAGCGACGCGAGCGCGCCATCGAGATCGCCCCTCGTCGCCGCGAGGAGCCCCCGACACCGCCCGGCTGCTGCGAGAGCGGACGCGCGGTCGAGCCTCCGGGCGCGCCGCTCGAGTCGATCGAGGAGCGCCTCGGCCTCCGCAAGACGATCGAGACGGATGAGTGCCTCGATCTCGTCGGGGACGAACGGGACCGAACCCGGTTCACGGACGCCGCCGGACTCGAGGCGATCGCCGAGCGGTCCGAGAACCTGGTGCGCCTCCTCCGGGCGGTCGAGGGACAGTTCCAGCAGCCGACCGCCGTCGAGCCGATGATCCGGGCGAGCATCGCGCCGTAGGCGTCGGCGAGGCTCAACACGGTGTCGACGTCAGCGCGGACCTCCTCGACGTCGCCGCGACAGGCGCCGACGAGCGAACGCACCGCGAGTGCCGACAGACGCTGTGGCTCCTGGCCGGTCTGACCGGCGATCTCGATCCCGTCCCGGGCGTACTGCTCCGCTACCTCCCATCGGCCCGCGAGGAATTCGACCAACCCCAGGTTCACGAGGATCCACGGCAGCGAGCTCTCTTCGCGCGATCGTATGCACGATCGCGCACGGACGTGAGCGTCGAGCGAGCGCTCTCGATCTCATCGCTCCACGTGAGCTCGGTCGCGATGAGCATCGATGGGGCGGCGGCCAGACGTGTGCCGACGACGCCGCGGCCCGGTTCCTGCGTCCGCTCCAGCTCCACCCCGCGCTCGAGGGCGGTCCTCCCCTCCTTACGACCCAGTACGGCATCGATGAGACCTTGGTTCCCGAGCGCCATCATCTTCGCTGACGCGTCGCCGATCCGGTCGGCGAAGGCGACCGCGGCTCTCGCGTGCGCCGCCGCGGCGGTGAGATCCTCACGCATGAGGAACAGGGCAACCGCGATCCCATCTTCCAGCATGCTGCACATGGCGAGATCGTCGCCCGCCTCGGCGAGCGCTTGCCTGTACAGCTCGACGGCAACATGACGGTCGCCCTCGTACTCCTCGAGACATCCGAGCCAATAGAGAGCCAGCGCGCGTGGCGGGCCCGCCGGCGAGGACGTGAGCGTCTCCTCGAGTAGAGCTCGGGCTCGGCTGCTTTCCCCTGACTCGAACGCGTAGGCCGCCGCCTGGATCGCGCGCCTGTGGCGTTCGTCCGCGTGATCGAGAGGTGTCAGCTGCCGAGCCTGCAAGGAGAGCTCGGCCGCGGCCGCCAGTGCACCGCGGGAATGGGCCCGCGTGGCGGCCTCTTCGAGCGCCGAGGCGACGTCCGGATGGGGACCCTCGGCGGCGAGTGCTAGGTGCCGCGCGCGCTCTTCCGGATCGGGGACCGCGTCCGCGAGCCGCCGATGCAGCGCGCGCCGCTCCGAGGGACGGGCGGCCGCGTAGACGCCAGAGGCGAGCAGCGGATGGGAGAATCGGATCCGATCATCCTCGAACTCGATCACGTTGGCCTCGAGGGCGGGGGCAAGTCGCTCTCCTGGCTCCCCGATACCGGCACGCCCGACGAGTTCGATCGTCGGCCGCGACAATGCAGAAGCGACGAGCAGGGCTGCGCGGGTATCCGCCGGGAGCGCCACGAGCCGGTCGTCGACCAGAGCCGCGAGCCTGCTCGGAAGGGATTCGCCCGGCTCGAGCCGGACACCTCCGCGTTTGAACGCGCGACCGAGCTCGAGAGCGAAGAACGGGTTCCCTCCCGAGAGCTCGTGGACGCGGCGCAGTTTGGGACGCGACAGCACGAGGCCAAGCCGATCCTTCAAGAGGCGTTGAAGCGCACCCAAGCTGAGCGGGCCCACGACGAGCCGCTGGACGCGCTCTTCGGGGAGAGCACGGTCGAGGTCGAGCACGTCCGCCTCGCCCGCCCTCACGGCGAACAGGAAGGCGATCGGTTCGTCACGCATGCGGCGGAGCGCGAATCCGAGTACGAACGCGGACGGAGGGTCGAGCCACTGGACGTCGTCGACGGCGATCGCCACCGGGCCGGCTCTGCAGAGCGCGCGTGCGACGCCGAGGAAGGCGAGGGCGATCGCTCGGTGGTCGGGCGGCGGCCCGTCGGCATCCTCGAGGAGCAGGGCGACCACGAGCGCTCGCCTCTGCGGGTTCGGAAGCTCGATGAGGATGTCGTCCAGGACGGGCTCGACCAGGTCGCCGAGGCCTGCGAAGGAGAGCGCGGTCTCCGCCCCCGACGGTCGGCATGACAGCACGCGATAGGAATGGGCGATCGCGTGCTCGAGACCAGCCCGCCACAGCGTCGTCTTGCCGATACCGGCCTCGCCCTCGAACACGAGGGCCGCGGGAAGCGCGCCAGGCGTCTCGAGGAAGTCGAGGAGAGTGGCGACCTCCTGGTCTCTGCCGACCACCGCGCTTCCGGCCGCCCCCATCTCCCGTGCATAGCACAGATGCGCTCCCACGGGAGGGCTGCAGGGCCTGCCGTCCACGATGGAGTCGCGACTGACGGTTTGACCCAACGATGGTCGTCGATTCCGGCTGCTACTAACAGCAGGTTCCCTCGGAGCCGGAGAGGGGAATCGAACCCCTGACCTCCTCCTTACCATGGAGGCGCTCTGCCGACTGAGCTACTCCGGCCTGTGACCTGCGGTTATGTATCGTCGAAGGTTGGCACACCGTCTGCACAGCGCATAAGTCGGCATCCGATGACGAGGGCAGATCGACAGGTCACGAGCGGCAGTGTAGACGACGCCGACGTGCTGGTGCCGTCGTGGCGCCTCTCGCTCGAGGCGGCGAACAGGTCTCCGAGGACGATCGGGTCCTACCTCGACGGGACGCGCCAGTTCTCGGCCTTCCTCCGTGAGCGTGGGATGCCGACCGCCGTCACCGCGTTCGCCCGTGAGCACGTCGAGTCGTTCGTGGTCCACATCCGCGACACCCCCTCGGCGTCCACCGCCGAGACGAGGTTCCGGGCTGCGGTTGTTCTTCCGGTGGTGCGAGGACGAGACGGAAGCGACCGTCATCCAAGTGCATCCGGATGCTGGGTCCATGCTCGTGCACATGCAGGTCGGGGCCGAGCACATCAGGCAGGGCGTTGAGGAACTACTCGAGACGAAGGACATCCAGATCTAGGGCGAACCCAACGATGCCGTGCTGGGGATGATCGAGCAGCTCACGCAAGCCGGCGTGCCGATCAGCGTGAAGCCGCAACATCTCGCTGGCTTCGTACGGGCCGACGACGACCGCGCCGCGCTGATCGGCAGGTTGTACGCCCGCGACGACCCCCGGTGGCTGGCCGAGGTATCCGGTGGCCATTCGGCGCGACCCTGCCGACCTAGCCGCCCAGGATCTGGGCCTTTTGCGTTGAGAACTCCTCATCGGTGAGGACTCCTTGGTCGTGCAGTTGGCCTAGCTCCTTCAACTTCTCGATCGCATCTTGGGACGGCCCGCCCGACGCTGGAGATGTGCTGGCGGAGGCTTGAGATGGTCCGGCGGCGGAGGTTTGGTCGGGAGTTGCCGTCGCGGCCGACTGAGTCCCGCCCGCTTGCTTCTCAGCCAATTTCCCTTGCACCATCGACGCGCCCTTCTGTAGGCGCTTCTTGTTCAGCTTCATCGCAACCCCCTCCACTCGCTTCGGGCGACCCTCGATTCATCCAGTCGGTGCGCGCCGATCCTGGACGACGTACGCCATGATCAGCGCCAATGGGAAGAAGAACAGGCTGAGGATGAAGTACCCGAAGAAGCTGTGTCCCTTCCGGCCGGCCACGCGGGCCGGCCAGAAAGCCAGCGCCACCCAGATGATGATGACGATCGTCCACCAGATCCATGAGGCCACTTCTGCCGCCAGCATCGCCCAACACTCCCTCCACACTGCCATGGTCTGCGTGCCCGACCGACTGCCTTCGGCCCAGCTCGCCCGTGCTCGCAGCTCGTCTGCTCCACCTTGTGCCCGCGCCGGATCGCTGACATCATCCGATGTGAACGAATCGCTGAAGCCATCGTGGGTAACGCCTCGTCATGACCGACGGGGCACAGACCGCCCTAACGCGTGCCTCTCATGGCTCTGGCCCGAGCGATCTCGTCGAGCACAGCGATCATGACGAGCGCCCCGTCGGACACGTCGGCGCGGCGCTCCCGGTAGCCGATCCTCATGTGCTCAGCTCGGGCGCGGGGCCCGGTGAGGGGGCTGATGTCACTCAACCACAGCCGGTACGCTCGGTCGAGCCGGTAGCCGATTCCAACCATCGCGGCCTGGACGGTGACCGTCGCAGCCTTGGTGACCCAGCTCGAAGAACCCTCGGCGACTCGGAACTCCGACATCACGATTCAACCTATCAGCCGCCTATCAGCCGCACGTAGGACCTGAGGTCACCGAGATCGATCCGGCTCTCCGATCCGGAGGTAGCAAAAGGCCTTCTCCCCCTCCCGGTCGCGGCATGGCACGCCATGGTCGGTGCACAGGCTCCCTCGTCACGGCTGCGGGTGATCGAGCGGAAGCGGTAGGCGCCCGGGTACATAGCGGCACACAGTGGCATGCGAGCCTGAAAGTCGCGGGCTAGTCTCAGAGGCGTGGAAGGACCCTTCGAATACGGCCCGCCAACCACTGAGAGGCGATGGAGAAGTGGCGCGGGCGTCAGCCTGAGGTCATGATCCTGCGCATCTACGCGGACGCCGAGGGCGAGACCCATTTCGAGGAGGTCGAGTTCGCGTTTGATCAGACCGACTTCGTCCCCCCCGCGCCGCCCGTCCTCATGACCGCGCTCGAGGACGCGAGCCGTTACGGGTTCGAGCTCGTTCACCCGGGCTGGCATGGGGACTGGCATCCGGTGCCGCAACGGCTCTTGGCCGTCTACTTGTCCGGTACCGGGACGATCGAGGCCAGCGACGGGGAGCTCAGGCACCTTCTGCCCGGAACGATCCTGCTCGCGGAGGACACGATCGGCAAGGGTCACATCAGCCGGGTAACCGGCGCCGAGGACATGCTCGTGCTGCCGGACCTGCCCAGCTCCGATTCAAGAGCGAGCCCGTGTCGCCACATCGGCCAATCAGATCGAGGGTTCGACGGCCGTGCGTCAGTGATCGTCATCCGCTAGTTTCGCCCTATGAGCGATCGACACGGTCTCCTCCGAGCGCTGCGCGAACCCCGATCGGCGAACGAGCTCCTCTGGGCGCGGGTGACCGTCCTCGCGATGGTCACGGTGGTCCTGGTCCTCGCGGGCGCCTTCGTGTTCTATCGACTCGAGCGGAACGCGCCGGGCTCTGAGGTCACGACATACGGTGACGCCCTGTTCTGGACCAGCTCGCAGATCACGACGATCTCCTCCTCCCTGGCGAACCCGATCACGGCATGGGGGCGCATTTTCGCCGTACTGACCGACCTCGCCTCGATCGCCGTGGTGTCGCTGCTGTTCGGGTCGATCGTCCAACACATCCACCTCGCGAGCCCCAAGCGCGAGCGGTCCTTCCAACGAACGGCCGAAGAGGATGACGCGGCCGAGGTCGTCGGTGCGCCGGAGCGACAGCGTGGGGACGAGCCACCGCATAGTGGATGAATGTCGGCGATGGACTGACCCCTGCCGAGCTCGACGTGAGTTACCGGCGGGCAGGGCGATCTAGTGGCGCGACCCTCCGAGCCGCCCCGTTAGGGCGATCCAGGGACATTCCCGAACACTCGCGCACCACGGGGTGTTGTTCCTCGACGAGTTCACTGAGTTCCGCCGCGACGCGATCGAGGGCCTGCGACAGCCGCTCGAGGATGGAGGCATCGTCGTCCCGAGAGACAAGACGGGGGCTCCGATCAAGGACGGAGTGAGTGCCGCAGAACTACTAGCCGTCGCTTGACTGGCGATGAACCCCGCCCAGGTCCGGCTGGTCCGTCAGAGAGGCGAGGACCGCAATTGAGACAGAGCGCGTAACGTGGGCGTTCGCTCGTCACGGACCTGCATATCCCCTGGTAGGCACACCGTTCGGCGCGGAATACTTACCATGGAGGCGCTCTGCCGACTGAGCTACTCCGGCGGCTCGGGGCGATGATAGCAACCGCATCCTCCATACCGGTTCGCTCGTGCGACCATGACGCCGTGAGGACCTTCGTCGCAGCGATGCTGACGGCCTGCCTTCTCGTCGCGTGCACGGAGAGCGATCCACCCGCGCCCGACGATGCGGTGGGCGCGATCACGTTCGAAGGCGGGGCCACGCTCGACGTGCGCTTCGCCGACGAGCCCGAGGAGCGCCGTCATGGGCTGATGGGCGTCGCGTCGCTCCCGCCCGACGAAGGCATGGCCTTCGACTTCGGCGACGTGCCGCAGACCGGTGGGTTCTGGATGAAGAACACGCTCATCCCGTTGTCGATCGCGTTCGTCGACGACAGCCGGCGCATCGTGACGATCCTGGAGATGGAACCGTGCGAGACCGAGCCGTGTCCGACGTACACCTCGGATCAGCCCTACGTGTGGGCGATCGAGGCGAACGCTGGGTGGTTCGAGCGACAGGGCATCGAGGCGGGCGACGCGATCGAGGAGATCGATGGACCCATCACGGGATGACTGCATGCTCTGCACGGCGGAGCGCATGACCGACTGGCTGCACGAGGACGACGACTGCTGGGTCGCCGAGTGCATGGTGTGCCGCACGCCCATGGTCGTCTGGCGAACGCACGGCTTGCCCGAACCGGCGCACGAGGCGAGGCTGCTCGCGCACCTCGAGCGCGTGGCCGCCGAGCGCTACGGCGACGAGGGCTACTACGTCGACCCGGAGCGTCGGCGCATCCCCGACCATTGGCACGCGCACGCGAGGCCGGCCGGCGGTTTCTTCGATCCCGCGAGCGAGCTCTACGGCAAGTACTGAGCCGGCGAGCGGCGAGAAGCCTACGACGCCTGCCTGCGCAGCTCCTCCCCGTACCTGCGTTCGGCCAGACGCCGTCCGATCTCCGCCGCGAGCACGATGCCCAGCGAGGCTAGGAGCACGACCGACGAGACGGCGAGCAGCTGCGGCAGCTGGCTCGGCACCCGCAGCTGGGCGAAGAGGTACACGGGCCACGTGGGCGTCTCCCCGGCCAGGAACGACGCGATCGCGTACTCGTCGAACGAGAGCGTGAACGCGATCATGAACGCCGAGACCAGCGCCGGCATCAGCAGCGGCAACATCACGCGTCGGAACGCCTGCCACGGGCTCGCGCCGAGATCCTTCGCCGCTTCCTCGAGGTCGATACTCAGCCGTTCGAGCAGCGGCATGATCGTGAGCACGGTGTACGGCAGCGAGACGACCACGTGACCCACGACGACAGCGTGCAGCCCGAGCCCGATGTAGGAGCCGGTGGTCGACACGAGGAACTTGTCCAGCTGCCGTGAAGATCACGAGCAGCGAGATGCCGAACACGAGGTACGGCACGACGAGTGGCGAGAACAGCAGGGCCGACACGGCCGACTTCCCGGGAACCGACGCCGCAGCAGCGCGAACGACGCCGCGACCCCGAGCCCGACGGCGATGAGGCTCGACACCGCCGCGACGATCGCGCTCCGCTGCGAGCGACTGCAGGATGTTGGGGTTCGAGAAGAAGCGCCGGTACCAGTCGAGGGTGAACCCGGCGAGCGGGAAGCTCACGTCGCCGTCGTTGAACGAGAACACGGCGAGGATCACGATCGGGGCGTAGAGGAACACCACGAGCAGCACGAAGAACATCGTCAACACGCGCCGCGCGCCCGGTGAGGTCGCGACTCGCTCATCCCGCCACGCTCCGCACGCGCAGGAAGCGTCCGAAGACGGCTATGAGGATCGCGACGACCGCCAGCAGGAAGAGGGCCAGCGTCGATCCCGTCTGCCAGTCGAGGCCCCTGGTGAACAGGTCCTGGATGGCGTTGCCGTACATGTAGCCGCTCGTGCCCCCGACGAGCAGCGGCGTCACGAACTCACCGATCGTCGGGATGAACACGAACAGGAACGCCGCGAACACGCCCGACAGGCTGAGCGGCAGGGTCACCCGGACGAACGTCCGCCACCGGCTCGCCCCCAGGTCGCTTGCCGCCTCGAGCAAGCTGCGGTCGAGGTTGTTCAGGCTCACGAACACCGGCAGCGCGACGAACGGCACCCAGATGTAAGTGAGCACGAGCATCACGGTGAACTGGCTGTACAGCAGCCAGGTGATGGGGTCGTCCGGGCCGCGAGCTCCCGTCGACGACAGGAACGAATTGATGACGCCCCGATCTCCCAAGATCACCTTCCACGCAAGCACGCGCAGCAGGTAGCTCGTCAGGAACGGCGCGATGATCAGCAGCAACAGCACGTACTTGCGCTTCTTCGCGCAGAGGGCCAGGAAGTACCCGGTCGGATACGCGAGGAGCACGACGACGGCGGACACCGTGAGTGACATGCGGATCGACTTCCAGAACAGGCTCATGTAGACCGAGCCGCCGGTCAGCAGCCGCTCCCAGCTTGCGAGCGAGACGACCCCGGCGTCGGTCGGGAACAACGGACGCGCTCCGACGCTGTACGCGGCCACGTAGGCAACCGGGATCACGAAGAACAGCAGCAGCCACAGCAACGGGCCGCCGAGCAACCCCGCGGTGCCGCGCCGATCTCGCCGCCGCCAGCCCTTCTCGGTGGTGGCGGCGGTGGCAGGGGTGGCCTCAAGGGTCGCCACGATCGCTCCTCGCGGCCCAGCGCCCGTCGACTCAGGCCGCCAGGACCTCGCTCCAGTACTGCTGGTAGACGCTGCGACGCGGGATGTAACTCTCGGGGATAGCCCGCGGCGGGTCCAGCACCGTCGGATCGTCGAGCCCGAGGGCCTCGACGACGCCCGGCGGACGCCACCGATGGGTCTGCCTCGGTGTTCGTGTGGCCGTAGTAGTAGTAGCCCAGGAGGAACTCCGCCGCCTTCGTGCTCGCCCACGAGTTCACGTACTCGTGCGCGTGGTGGTAGTTCTGCGTGTCCGCGAACATCCCCATGCCGCACACCCAGGAGATGCGACCCTCCTTCGGCTCCATGTACAGGTAGTTCATCCCTGCCGCGTCCGCGTACCCGACCGTGTCGGGCCACGAGTACCCGATCCAGACCTCTTCCTGCTTGAATGAGCGCCAGAAATCGAACGACTGGTTCCAGAGGAACTTCACGAGACCCTTCTTCGAGATGAGGAAGTCGCGCATCTCCGCGAGCTCGTCGTCCGTCATGTCGAACGGGTCGGAAACCCCGTGCAGCATGCCCGCGACGATGAGCATGTGGATCGTGTCCACCCAGGAGATCTTGCCCGCGTATCGGTCATCGAACAGGATCCCGAACGACTCCTCGGTAGGGTCGACATGGTCGAGGTTCACGAGCGGCGCGATGAAGCCCCAGTCGAGCGGGATGAAGTACTGCTGGCCGTCGATCACTCCGGATCCCGTGAGCTTGGGGTTCAGCTGCGAGAAGTTGGGGATCAGCGATGTGTCCCACGGCTGCACCGCGCCGAGGTCCACGTAGTCTTGATACTTGTACCCGCACGGGTGCGATGACGTCATAGCTTGCGCCGGCGGCGACCTTCGTGTACCCGGCATCGTCGTTCTCGAACAGGATGAACTCCGGCGTGTCGCCGGTGGCCTTGGTGTAGTCGGCCCACAGATACCTCTCCTCCTTTCCGGGGTAGATAGTCGCCGTTGCCGTACCCCGACCAGTCGAGGACCTGCAGTCCGCCCGGCTCCTGCTCGATCGGCGGGATCGACGCCTGCGCCGACCCCTGGGCCCCGCCGGACGGCGTCTCCGCCTCGCGGCAGGCGGCGAGCACGCCGGCCATGCTCACCGTCATGCCCGTGTACCCCGCGTACCTCAGGAAGTCGCGCCTGCCCAGCGCGTTGGTGAAACGCTTTTCCACCATGACCGCTTTCCCCCCAGTCGTGTCGCGGGCCCCGGTGATGGCCCGTATCATGCGGCAGGAAGGCGCGCGGGGCAAGGCAGACCGGTGCGGAGGGGTTCGGGTCGCATGATGGCGGGCAGGGCGGTGGTGCTCGCGGTCGCGGTCGCTCTGGCCGCGGTCGGCATGCCGATCCGATGCCGTGATGGACCCAGGCCTGATCCCGGCGGCGGACGCGCCGCCCGTGCTCCCGGCGTCCGCGCTGCCTCGCATGACGAGCGACGCGACGACGGTCGACGTGGACGAGTTAGCGAACGAGGTCGCGCACCCCGACGAGCTCAGGGCGATGCTGGACGAGGCCGGGTTCTCCTCCGCTGCCGAGCGCTCGTTCGGCGCCGGCACCGGAGCGTTCTCCCGGGTGCTCGCGCGAGGGCTCGCGTTCGAGACCGAGGCCGGCGCCGCCGCGTTCGTCGGGTGGTTCGGCGACAACGCCGACGAGGAGATCATCACCGCCGAGCGCATCTCGCCACCGGACGTGGCGGACGGGGTCGTCGTGTTCCGCCATGAGCCGGACGGCTGCTGCCACAACGACGTGCCGGTCTATCTGGCGGCATGGCAGCGCGGCTCGTCGGTGCTCTACCTGCACGTGGGTGGGCGTCGCGCGAACACGCGTGCCTTCGTCGACCTGATCGAGTCCTACGACCGGGAGGTATGAGCATGCTCGACCAGCTCGAGACGATCGCGACAGGCCTGGACCACCCGGAAGGAGTGGCCTGGGGTCCCGACGGCCGCGTCTACGCGGGCGGGGAGGCGGGTCAGGTCTACGCGATCGGCGAGGGCGGCGCTGTCGTGGAGATCGCGTCGACCGGCGGGTTCATGTACGGCGTGACGCTCGACGGCGACGGCAACGTCTTCGCGTGCGACTTCGGAGGCGCCGAGGTCGTACAGGTCTCCCCCGGTGGTGACGTGACCTCGTACACGCGCGGCACGCCCGAGCATCCGATCCGCGTGCCGAACTTCGCGGCTTTCGACGACGACGGACGGCTGTTCGTGACCGACTCGGGCACGTGGGGGGCCGACGACGGCCTCGTCTTCCGCGTCGACGCGGCCGGCGCGACCGAGGTCTGGACGGACCGGGTGTCGGGATTCCCGAACGGATGCTGCCTCACGGCCGAGGGCGACGCCCTGCTCGTGGTCGAGTCGAGCCGGCGGCGTGTCGTGCGTGTGCCGATCGGGTCCGACGGGCGCGCGGGAACGCCCGAGTCCGTCGCGGATCTCGCCGGCTCGCAACCCGACGGCATCGCGCTCGCCGCCGACGGCACGATGTTCGTCGGGTGCTACCGGCCCGACCGCGTCTGGCGCATCGCGCCCGGTGGCACCCCGGAGGTCCTGCTCGACGATCCCGATGGGGTGTCGCTGAACCAACCGGCGAACGTGGCGTTCATCGGGGCGAACCTGGACCGTCTGGCGATCTCGAGCCTCGGCGGCTGGAGCATCGTGAGCCTCGACGTCGGCGCCGTGGGCGTTCCGCTGCGATATCCGAAGCTCGGCTGAGAACTAACGCCTCCGCTCGGGGAGCGTCGTGGGCCCAACGTTGTTCCGCAGCCACCCATCGATGGGTCGCGATCGCTCGAGGAACTCCACGACCCGGTCCTTGGCTCGGCGGGTCCCGAGCCACGCGCCGACCGGCCATTCACGCCACGTGACGAGGCCCTTGTACCGCAACAGCTCGATCCGTGGATGGTCCTTGGGATACCCCCTGGGGGCGGTCTTCAACGCCTCGTGGGCCATGACGTGGAGACCGGCCGCTCGTGCCTCGTCCGCGAGCTTCGTGAGCTCCTCCCCGGATCGGTCGTCACCGACCGCCGCTCGATACCGCTCGAGCTGGTCCGGGGCCATCTCCCACATCCCGCACCCCGCGGACAGTCCATCGGCGGTCAGCTGGACGTACCCCTCGCCGACCATCGCTCCGATGTTCGTCTTGTAGGGAGACTTGTCGCGGCTGAACCGGATGTCGCGATACGGCCGGAAGATGCGGCCCTCGCCCCACTCGGGAGCGAGCTCGGCGAGCAGCTCCTCCATCGGCGCGCGAACGAGCTCCTGGTAGACGTCCTTGTTCCGTTGCCAGTACGCCTTCGAGTTGTCCGCCTCGAGCCCTTCGAAGAACTCGAGGGCCTCCGCCCGCCATCCCTGGAAACCCAATCCGTGCGCCCCCCGTGCTTCCGGCCTCTCCGACCTCGTGATCCTCGAGCCTATCCGAGGATCATCGTCGTCGAGATCTTGCTCGTAGGCGAAAGAGGGAGCGTTCGCGGGCCTCGCGGTCGCTCATTCGTTCGAGGCGTTCGCGCCCAAGACGAGGTACGCCTGGAGCGCCAGGATCGCGACGATCGCAACCACCTTGCCGGTCGGCAGGGCGACCGCGTATCGGACGCGTTCGAACACGACGAGCCCCACCTGCAAGCACACGATCCATCCGAACGTGACGGTGGACAGCTCGGCCACCTCGAGGCTGTGGGCGTAGACGACGAACAGGACCACGAACGTCGCCACGCCGGCGCCGAACAGCCAGGGGCTGCGATGCTCGACCCACCCCTTCGCGAAGAGCGCGCCGACGAAGTCCAGAGCGGCAAGTGCGGCCATCGCCCCGAACAGGGTCACCGGCGAGGCGGCGGTCTCTCGAACGACGGTCGCGCTCATGTGCCAAGGCTAGGAGCCACGGATGGTCCGTGACGTCAGGGTTTCGCCTACGGATCCGCCGGATCAAGGTTGTCGGGGTCGGCGGCTACCTGGGGTGGCTCGAGACGACCCTCTGTCACCAGCCGAGTCAGCTCGCTCCGGGAGCGGATCCCCAACTTCCGATACACCCTGGTCAGGTGGGTCTCGACCGTTGCCAGGCTCATGAACAAGGTCGCCGCGACCTCTCGGTTCTTCTGCCCTCCTGCCACGAGGTCGGCGACCCGCCGCTCGGTCGGGGTCAGGACACCCGTCGAGCGCCCCGGCGAGGTCCGCTCGAGCTCCTCCTCCGCTCGCGCCGCCCAGTGGGGTGCTCCCATCGCGAGGAACCGGTCCCTCGCCCCGGCGAACGATTCCGTGGGTGCGGTTCGTTTGCCCGCCCGGACCTGTGCCCGGCCCAACGCCAACAGAGCCCGGGCGGCGTCGGGACCGAACCCGAGCCGGTCGAACGACACGATCGCGCGTTCGAGCGGCTCGATCGCCGCTGCCGCATCGCCTCGAGCGGTCGTGAGCACACCGGCGCTTCGATCGATGATCGCCTCGACCCAGCCGCCTTCGATCACCTCGACCCCCTCCACCAGACCTCGGAGCAGCTCGTCGGCGGTGTCGAGATCACCGACGATCGACAGCGCCTCGATGGCGTCAGGCACGGCCGGGATCGGCCCGGGGTGCATGACCCCCCGCGCTTGGAGCCACCGTCCCACGGTCGCGAGCTCTCGCGCCGCGTCCTCGTGCGCGCCGTCGGACAGCGCGCCGAGCCCGATCACGCTCCGGGCCCGCATCTCCGGCATCGGCTGACGCAGGCGCAGGGCTCGGTCGATCATCGCCGACGCAGACAGGAGCGCTTCGTCGCTGCGACCTCGCCACGTTCTCAGTAGGGCCAGCGGGTGGAAGAAGGCAGCCTCGGCCCAGGTGTTGCCCGCATCAAGGGTGGCCTCGATCCCTCGACGGATCACCTCGTCGGCGGCTTCGAAGTTCCCCGACGCCAGTTCCACGAACGACCGATCGTAGAAGTGCTGCGGGAGCTTCATGTGGAACCCTCTGGTGGTCACGACCCGGTAGGTGACCTCCAGCGCCTCTCGAGCTGCGGGAAGATCACCGTCCCACAGGTGGTACTTCACGCTCATCGCGAGGGGCCCCGTGGTCAATGGCAGGGCACCCAGACGTTCCTCCAACTCCAACGCCCGTTGCTCGAGGTCCGGCCTCGGCCTGCCTTTCAGCCGGTGGAACCACGCGAGGTTCGTTGAGATGCTGAGCTGGGTGGATCTATCGCCCAGCTCATCAGCCGTGCGCAGCGCCTCGGTCGCCAGATGGATCGACTCGTTCACCTCGCCGCGCATCGACAGCAGGAGCTCGCCCATCAGGGCCTGGATCTGCGCCCGCAACCCAGGATCGCCCTGCGCATCGTCGAGGGCCCGGGCGAGGTACCCGAGGCCGGTGTCGGAATCGTCGTCGCTCAACTCCGCCCGCTGCAGCAGCGCGCGCGCCCGCGTCGTCCCCGGTGGCAAGGATCCGACCATCTCGTCCGACAGTTCGAGGGCTCGGGTGTTCTCGCCCACGCTGCCCAGGTCCTCGATCATGGCCATCGTGCGCCGCGACCTCGCTTCGAGATCTTGCTCCGGGGTGAGCCGCAGGCTCTTCGCGATGAGTTCCACCGACGCGTCGAGAGCGCTCTTGCCACGAGCACGCTCGGCTGCGGCTTCGAGCTCCGAGGCGAGCTCCGCATCGGCACCGACGGTCGCCGCGGCGCGATGTCGGATGCGTACGTCGCCGTCGCTCGCATGTTCGGCGAGACGCGAGTGGAGGTCTCGACGCGCGAAGGGCGTCATGCGGGCGTAGACGGCCGAAGCGATGAGCGGGTGGGCGAATCGCACCTCCAGGTCGGCCTCCGTGACGAGCAGGCCACCGTTCGCCGACTCTCCGAGCAGCAGGTCCAGCTCCGGGTTCCCGAGTATCGCCTCGAGCTCGTCGACGCGCACACGCCCCACGGCCGACACGACCTCGAGCACGGCCGTCAGTTCGGGGCTCACGGCGTCGAGTCGTCCGTCGATCGCGTCACTGAACGAGTGAGGGAGGGGCAGGTCCGGATGGCTCGGATCCGACTCGGTCCTCGACAAGAGACGCGCGAGCTCGATCGCGTAGAGGGGGTTGCCGCCCGAGGCCTCCTGGATGCGACGCAGGGTCGGCTGCGAGATCGACGACACGGTCTCGCTCAAGAGGTCTCGCAGCTCCAGGATGTCGAGCGGACCCACGCGAAGCTCCTCGACGCGACCCGGCGGAAAGGCGGAGGTGAGGGCGAGCTGGTCCTCCAGATCCGCATCCGCTCGCTGCGTGGTGAGGACGCCCACGGGCTCGGTCTCGAACCGTCGGAGCGCGTAGCGCAGCGTCCGCGCCGTTGCGGCGTCGAGCCACTGCGCGTCGTCCACGGCGATCAGGACGGGACCGCGCTCGAGCAGGCGCCGGAGCGCCCCCAGCACCGAGCGACCCCGAACGAATGGGTCGTCCCCCTCGAGGATCGCCGCCGCATCGACGTCGATGCCTTCGAAGAGATCGGTGAGCCCGACGCCGGCGATGGGCATCTCCTCGTGGGCGGTCCGCGTGACGAGCACGTCGTAGCCGCGATCCCGGCACTCGGCGACACCGCTCCACCAGATGGTCGTCTTCCCGATGCCGGGCTCGCCGCTGACGACGAGCGCGGTGGGGCCCTGCGGAAGGCCGGCCGCGAAAGCGACGATCCGGGCGCGCTCGGCGTCCCGACCGACGATCCGCGTCCCGAGACCCGTCGACGGAGTGGGGTCGGTCACCATCCGATGATATGGGAGCGCTCCGATGATCCAGCAGGTCGAGTCTCAGGTCCAGGCGGAGCGTGAGGATCCGGAACT
>CAVTIC010000004.1:0-7946 GCA_963734685.1 uncultured Actinomycetes bacterium
GAGCTTCGGACTCCCTCGCCGCCGTCAACGGCGCATCAAGGTCCATTCAGCCCGCGTTAGGGGGGCGTCAAGACGGCTGCCGGGCACGGAACCTGCGTTTACGGTGGCTCGGTGACGGAAGGAGAGTGCCGTGGCTGATCTGGTCTTCGTCGTGGTGACGCTCGCCGCGTTCGCCGTGTTGTTCCTGCTCGCTCGGGGGGTGGACCGGCTGTGATCGACGACGTCGTGGGAATCGTGTTGGCGCTCGGGCTGATCGTGTACCTCGTGATGGCGCTCGTCTTCCCGGAGCGGTTCTGATGGCCGGGTGGGTCCAGCTCGGGGTGCTGATCCTGATCCTCGTGGCCGCGTACCGGCCGCTCGGTGACTACATGGCGTGGGCCCTCGACGCACCTCGCACACTCCGGGTGGAACGAGCCATCTTCCGCCTGGCGGGCGTGCGTCCCGAAGCCGAGCAGCGCTGGTCCGGGTACGCGATCTCGGTGCTGGCCTTCTCGGCCGTCTCCGTGCTGTTCCTCTATCTGCTGCAGCGGGTGCAGCCGTCGCTGCCGCTCTCGCTCGGGTTCCCCGGCGTCGAGCCGAGCCAGGCCTTCAACACGGCCGCGTCGTTCACGACGAACACGAATTGGCAGTCCTACGCCGGCGAGTCGACGATGGGGCACCTCGTGCAGATGGCCGGCCTCGCCGTCCAGAACTTCGTCTCCGCGGCCGTCGGCATCGCGGTCGCCGTCGCCTTGATCCGCGGGTTCACCACGGGTGAAGAGCGAGACGATCGGCAACTTCTGGGCCGACCTCGTGCGCTGCGACCGTCCGCATCCTGCTGCCGATCGCCTTCATCGCGGCGATCGTGCTCGTCTCACAGGGCGCGGTGCAGAACTTCAACGAGGCGCGCGTGATCGCCACCGTGCAAGGCGCGGACCAGTCCATCCCGGGGGGTCCGGTCGCGTCGCAGGAGGCGATCAAGGAACTGGGCACCAACGGCGGCGGGTTCTACAACGCGAACTCCGCCCATCCGTTCGAGAACCCGAACCCCTTCACGAACCTGCTCGAGATCGCCTTGTTGTTGGTGATCCCGTTCGCGCTCACCGGCACGTTCGGGAAGATGGTCGGCAACCGGCGCCAGGGCTATGCGCTCGCCGTCGTGATGGCCGCGCTCTGGCTCGTCCCCGTCTTGCTGGCCTGGGCCTTCGAGACGCAGGCCAATCCGCAGGTCGAGGCGGTCGCGGGGCAGCACGTCGTGGGCGGCAACATGGAGGGCAAGGAGGTGCGGTTCGGCATCCCAGCGAGCGCCGCCTTCGCCGCCTCGACCACCGGTACGTCGACCGGCGCCGTGATCTCCTCCCACGATTCGATGACCCCCTTCGGCGGCGGGGTCGTGTTGGTGAACATGATGATGTCCGAGGTCTCGCCGGGCGGTGTGGGGTCGGGCCTCTACGGCATGCTCGTGCTCGCCGTGCTCGCGGTCTTCATCGCCGGGCTGATGGTGGGCCGCACCCCCGAGTATCTCGGCAAGAAGATCGAGCCCACCGACATGAAGCTCGTCTCGCTCTACATCCTGCTCGTGCCCGCCACGGTGCTCGTGTTGACCGGGATCGCGGTCGTCCTCGACTCCGCCGTCTCGTCGATCTTCAACCCGGGACCCCACGGTTTGTCCGAGGTGCTCTACGCATTCACGTCCGGCTCGAACAACAACGGCAGCGCGTTCGGCGGGCTGAGTGCGAACACGACCTTCTTCAACACGGCGATCGGCCTCGCGATGCTGATCGGGCGGTTCGGTTCGATCGTGCTCGTGCTCGGGCTCGCGGGCTCGCTCGCTCGGAAGCAGCATGTGCCCATCTCATCGGGCACCTTCCCCACGACCTCGCCCTTGTTCGTCGGGCTGCTGATCGGCGTGACCCTGATCGTCACCGCGCTGACGTACTTCCCGGCGTTGTCGCTTGGCCCGCTCGTGGAAGGACTCTCCTAGATGTTCGACGTCCGGATGCTCTGGCGGTCGCTCCCCGATGCGTTCCGCAAACTCGACCCGCGCCAGATGTGGCGCAACCCCGTGATGTTCGTGGTCGAGATCGGTTCGGTGCTGACCACGATCCTGTTCGTGCGCGATCCGTCGTTGTTCGCGGGCCTGATCACCGTGTGGCTGTGGCTCACCGTCGTCTTCGCGAACCTCGCTGAGGCCGTGGCCGAGGGCCGTGGCAAGGCGCAGGCGGCGGCGTTGCGCGCAACTCGGACCGAGACGATGGCGCGGCGACTGCTGCCCGACGGACGCGAGGAGCAGGTGCCCGGCACTCAACTCGCGCCCGGCGACCGCGTGGTCGTCGAGGCCGGTCAGGTGATCCCCGGCGACGGCGAGGTCGTCGAGGGTGTGGCCTCGGTCGACGAGTCGGCGATCACGGGCGAATCGGCGCCGGTGATCCGCGAATCGGGCGGCGACCGAAGCGCCGTGACCGGTGGCACCAAGGTGCTCTCCGACCGCATCGTGGTCGAGATCACGAGCCGGCCCGGCGAGACGTTCATCGACCGGATGATCGCGCTCGTCGAGGGCGCCCAACGGCAGAAGACCCCGAACGAGATCGCCCTGAACATCCTGCTGGCGAGCCTCACGATCGTGTTCCTGCTCGCGACCGTCACGCTACAGCCGATGGCGATCTACTCCGGTGCGCGGCAGACGATCATCGTGCTGGTGGCCCTGCTCGTGTGTCTGATCCCCACCACGATCGGCGCGCTGCTCTCGGCGATCGGTATCGCCGGCATGGACCGGCTCGTGCAGCGCAACGTGCTCGCGATGTCGGGGCGGGCCGTCGAGGCGGCCGGCGACGTCAACACGCTGCTGCTCGACAAGACCGGCACGATCACGCTCGGGAACCGTCAGGCGGCCGAGTTCCTGCCGGCGCCAGGGGTGACGGTCGAGCAGCTGGCCGACGCCGCGCAGATCACGAGCCTCGCCGACGAGACCCCCGAGGGACGCTCGATCGTCGTGCTCGCCAAGGAGCGGTTCGGACTGCGCGGCCGCGACCTCGAGGGCGCCGAGTTCGTGCCGTTCACCGCGCAGACGCGCATGAGCGGCGTGGACCTCGACGGCAGACGGCTGCGCAAGGGCGCAGCGGACTCGATCCGTCGCTGGGTCGAGGAGCAGGGCGGCTCGGTCTCCGAGGAGGTCGACACGATCGTCGCCGGCATCTCGGTGCAGGGAGGCACGCCGCTCACCGTCGCCGAGGACGACCGGGTCCTCGGGGTCGTCTACCTGAAGGACATCGTGAAGGAGGGCATGCGCCAGCGCTTCGACGAGCTGCGCCTGATGGGCATCCGCACCGTGATGATCACCGGCGACAACCCCCGAACGGCCGAGGCGATCGCCACCGAGGCCGGCGTCGACGATTTCCTCGCCGAGGCGACGCCCGAGGACAAGATGGCGCTGATCCGCAGCGAGCAGGAGGGAGGCAAGCTCGTCGCGATGACCGGCGACGGCACGAACGACGCCCCGGCGCTCGCCCAGGCCGACGTCGGCGTGGCGATGAACACGGGCACGAGTGCGGCCAAGGAAGCCGGCAACATGGTCGATCTCGATTCGAACCCGACGAAGCTGATCGAGATCGTGGCGATCGGCAAGCAGCTGCTGATCACACGGGGATCGCTCACGACGTTCTCGATCGCGAACGACGTCGCGAAGTACTTCGCGATCATCCCGGCGATGTTCGCGGCGGTGTACCCCGGGCTTGACACCCTGAACGTGATGCGCCTGTCGAGTCCGAGCTCGGCGATCCTGTCGGCCGTGATCTTCAACGCACTGATCATCGTGGCGCTGATCCCGCTGGCGTTGCGTGGCGTGCAGTACACGCCGACGTCGGCGGGCGCAATGTTGCGTCGGAACCTCGGCGTCTACGGACTCGGGGGCATCGTGGCGCCGTTCGTTGGCATCAAGGCGATCGACCTGCTGGTCGGACTGGTGGTGAGCTAGATGGGACGTGCGACCCTGTCGGCGCTGCGCATGCTGTTGGTGATGACGGTCATGGTGGGCGTGCTGTATCCGCTGGCGATCTGGGGGGTCGGCCGTGTGGCCTTCTCAGACCGCGCCGACGGCAGCCTCGTCACTCGCGACGGCGTCGTCGTCGGCTCGTCGCTGATCGGGCAGGCATTCGAAGGACCTGAGTGGTTCGTCGGGCGTCCCGACGCCTACGACCCCGCAGCCAGTGCGCCGTCGAACCTCGGACCGACGAACCCGGAGCTCGGCGCCGCGGTGTCAGAGCGACTCGATGCGATCGAGGCAGCCGACGGGATCGCGTCCGACGTGCCGGTCGACGCGGTCACTGGGGGTGGCAGCGGCCTCGACCCGCACATCAGCCCCGCGTACGCTCGTCTGCAGGCCCCGCGTGTCGCCGAGGCAAGGGGGCTCGACATCGATGAGGTGATCGCGTTGATCGAGCGACACACCCAAGGCCGCACGCTGGGGTTCCTGGGGGAGCCACGTGTGAACGTGCTCCAGCTGAACCTGGCGTTGGAGGAGTTGGCGCCGCTGCCATGAGTGACCATCGCCGCGGTGAGCTCCGCATCTACGTCGGGTTCGCCGCCGGCGTGGGCAAGACCTACGCGATGCTGAACGAGGGTCGCCGCCGTCGTGACCGCGGCACCGACGTCGTGGTCGGGTTCGTCGAGACCCACGGCCGTGCCCGCACCGCCGAACAGGTCGCCGACCTCGAAGTGGTGCCCAGGCAAGCGATCGAGTACCGCGGGTCGACGTTCGAGGAGATGGACGTCGACGCCGTCATCGCCCGTGCGCCCGACGTCGCTCTGGTCGACGAGCTCGCGCACACGAACGTGCCCGGGAGCCGCAACGCCAAGCGCTGGCAGGACGTCGAGGAGATGCTCGAGGGCCGGCATCGACATGATCTCGACGGTGAACATCCAGCACCTCGAGTCGGTGAACGACGTGGTCGAGCGCATCACGGGGGTGCCCCAGCGCGAGACGATCCCGGACGAGATCGTGCGCGCCGCGGACCAGCAGGAGCTGGTCGACATGACGCCGCATGCGCTGCGACGCCGCATGGCACACGGCAACGTCTACCCTCCCGAGAAGGTCGACGCGGCGCTCGGGAACTACTTCCGGGAAGGAAACCTCGGCGCGCTCCGCGAGCTGGCACTGCTGTGGATGGCCGACCGTGTCGACGAGTCGCTGCACGAGTACATGCAGACCCACGACATCGAGGGACCGTGGGAGACGCGAGAACGGGTGCTCGTCGGCGTGACCGGACGAGCCGACGAGGACGAGGCCTCGATCCGCCGAGCCGCACGCATGGCCTCTCGACGGGGTGGGGACCTCGTGGCCGTCCACGTGGTTCCGGAAGACGGCGTGACCGATTCCGCCGCGCTCGAGGACACGAGGAACCTGGTTCGCGTGCTCGGGGGCACGTTCCGCGAGGTCGTGGGGGCGAGCGTGCCCGATGCGCTGCTGCAGGTGGCACGTGCCGAGAACGTCACCCAGGTGGTGTTGGGCGCGAGCGACCGGTCGCGGTTCACCGAGCTCGTGCGCGGCTCGGTCATCAACCGGGTGATCCGCCGGTCGGGACCCATCGACGTGCACGTGATCTGGAACGAGGCCCCGGCGGGCAGGGGCGCGCCACCACGGCGGAGCGCGCTCGCCGGGCTGCCTGCCTCCCGTCAGTTCGCGGGGCTGGCGGTGGCAGCGGTGGGGCTTCCCCTGCTCACGGTGGTCCTGGCGTGGTTCCGGGACAGCCTCGGGCTGCCAGCGGACATGCTCCTGTACCTCACGCTGGTGATCGCGATCGCGACCGTCGGCGGCATCTGGCCGGCGGTGGCCGGGGCGATCGCCGCGTCGCTGCTCATCAACTACTTCTTCACGCCTCCCATCCACACGTGGACGATCGCGGAGGCGGAGAACCTCCTGGCGCTGCTCGTCTTCATCTTCGTGGCGCTGGTCGTCAGCGTGCTCGTCGACCGAGCGGCCCGTTCGCGGACCGAGGCACGGCGCGGGAGGGCGGAGGCCGAGGCGCTGGCCCGGCTCGCCGGCTGGCTGGTCGCGGACGACGATCCACTGCCCACGCTCGTCGATCAGCTGTGCCCGACGTTCGGCCTCGAGGCCGCTGCCGTGTTGACGCGGGTGGAGGAAGGGTGGCGGGTGGAGGCCGCGACGGGAGCGATCGCGATCGATGACCCCCGACGACGGGGACGAGACGATCGAGCTCGAGGACGAAGGCGTGCTCGTGCTGCGGGGTCATCGCCTCCGTGCGGAGCAACGTCGCATGCTGGGCGCGTTCGCGGCGCAGCTCACCGCCGCGGTGCGGAACCGTGCCCTGGCGCGCGATGCCGCCGCGGCTGAACGGGTGTCCGAGGTGAGCGACCTCCGTGCGGCGATCTTGTCCGCGGTCTCCCACGACCTGCGCACCCCGCTCGCGTCGATCAAGACGGCCGCGAGCTCCCTCCGCCAGAACGATGTGCAGTGGACCGCCGACGAGCGGTCGGAGTTCCTCGCCACGATCGAAGAGGAGACCGATCGCCTCACCGAGCTGGTCGGCAACCTCCTCGACATGAGCCGGATCCAGAGCGGCAGCCTGCGTCTGACGCCTCAGCGGGTCGGTCTGGACGAGGTCGTCCTCAGGGCACTCGCAAGTCTGCCGGATCGGGGGCGTCACATCGAGGTCGACGTGCCCGAAGATCTTCCCCGCATCGATGTCGATGCAGCGTTGCTCGAACGGGCGATCGCGAACGTGGCCGCGAATGCGAGGACATGGAATCGAGGCGATGTACCCGTGCGCATCGTGGGTTCGCGGGTCGCGGATCGAGTCGAGTTGCGCGTCGTCGACCGTGGTCCGGGGATCGCCCTCGAGGATCCACGATCGCGTCTTCGAGCCCTTCCAACGGCTGGGCGATCGCGCGGGCGTCGACGGCGTGGGCCTGGGGCTCGCCGTCGCGCGCGGATTCGTCGAGGCGATGCACGGCGCGCTCACACCGGAGGAGACGCCGGCGGGGGCCTGACGATGGTGATCGCGTTCCCGCTCGCCGAGTCGCCGGGGGCAGCGGCCGCCGCTGCGGGCGCGGTCCTGCCTGAACCTTCTGCGGAGGCTCGGCGATGACGACGGTGCTGGTCGTCGACGACGAGCCGCAGATCCTTCGCGGGCTCCGCACGAACCTGCGAGCGCGCGGGTACGAGGTGGTGACCGCTCCCGACGGTGAAGAGGCCCTGGCCGTCGCGGCTCGGACTCAGCCCGATCTGGCGATCGTCGACCTGGGATTGCCCGGCATCGACGGGGTCGACGTGATCGAGGGCATCCGAGCCTGGAGCCGCATGCCGATCCTCGTGCTCTCGGCCCGCGACCAGGAACCGGACAAGGTCCGCGCACTCGACGCCGGCGCCGATGATTACGTGACGAAGCCCTTCGGCATGGACGAGCTCCTCGCGCGCCTGCGTGCCGCCGAGCGGCGGCTGCGCCCGATGCAGGGTGAGCCTGAGGTCGTGACCGACGCGTTCACCGTCGACCTCGAGGCGGCGCGGGTGCGGACCGGCGACGGCGAGGTGCGGCTCACGCCGACCGAGTGGCACCTCGTGGAGATCCTCGTGCGGAGCCCGGGCAAGCTCGTCACCCAACGCCAGCTGCTCCAGGAGGTGTGGGGTCCGCAGTACCATGACGAAACCAACTACCTCCGCGTGTACATGGCGCAGATCCGGCGCAAGCTGGAGCCCGATCCCGCGCGACCGCGGTACTTCGTCACCGAGCCGGGCATGGGCTACCGCTTCGAGCCGGAGGCACACGGATGATGTCGTCGCGCCTGCCCGACCGCCCCGACCGCGATGCGGAGGTTGCCGCGCCCGAAGCCCGTCGGTCGCGATTGCACGTGCCGGCCCGCGCCGCGGTCGCCTATTCGATCGCCGTCGTGGGCACGGTCGCGATCGTGCTGGCCGCCCCCGCGATCCGCGAACGGGTCGACCCGGTGGCCAC
>CAVTIC010000005.1:0-21326 GCA_963734685.1 uncultured Actinomycetes bacterium
GTGCCGGTGTTGCGGGTAGCATATGCGATGGCACAGCGCTCCTACCTCTCATGACTTGAGCGAGGAAGACGACACCATGGAGACCAGCACGGTAGCCAGTGTAGGTCGCCCAGATCCACAACCCGGGCCGCCCGCCCACGAAGCAGTTCTTCGGCAAGCAGGCGTGAGCCGTAGCGGTGGCTCGACCGACACGAGAGATCGCAGGTCTTGCCGTGGGGATCGGCACCCTGTTGGCATCGGCGACGCTCGCTCGGCGACCGATCACCCACGCCGAGGTGCAGACCTTCCGGACCGCCAACGACCTCCCGGGAGGAGGGTATCCGGCGATCTGGATACCGATGCAGTACGGAACCTTCGGAACGGTCCCCGCGGTGGCCGTCCTCGCTCTCGCGCGTCACCGCCCTCGACTCGCGCTCGCGATCGTGGTCGGCGGAACCGCAGCCTGGGTGTCGGCGAAGGCGTTCAAACTCATCGTCGATCGTGGACGCCCGGCGAGCATCATCGAGGGCGTCACGCTGCGAGGAATGGAGGAGGGGGATCGCGGCTTCCCTTCCGGGCACGCCGCGGTCTCCGCTAGCCCTGACGGTCATCGCTCGGCCGTACGTGGCGGATGGCTGGGGGGTGTCGCTCGCGGCCCTTCCGGCTTCGTGCCCTTCGCGCGGGTATGTGGGAGCCCACCTCCCGCTCGATGTGGTCGGCGGTTCCGCACTCGGTCTGGCGATAGGCAGCGCCGTCAACCTGCTCATCCCGCCGCGGTAGAGGCACTGGGACCTTCGTTGCGGCAGCATCGGCTCGGTGACATAGCCGCACCCTGTCGCACGCGGTGCCTCCCTCGCTCGAGGGCGGAGTGGCTACGATCCACGTGTGGACGCGGCATCCCCAAGCGCCGACGAGGCCCTGGAGCTGATCCGGGTGCACTGCGATAAGGGACTCAGGTACTACACGTGGGCACTGGAGCAGATGCCTTCGATTCCGGATCAGGCAGAGCATGTTGATCACGTCCGGAACCTCAGGTCCTCACTCGCTCAGGTGCTCGCATACGTCGAAGGCGCGAACGACGAACGAAGCGCGATGCTCGCGAGGGAGGGGATAGTGCTGCGTTACATCGCGACGGTCGAGGCTGAGGGATGGGAGCCGCCGTTCGCACACGGTGACGCCTAGGTGCAACGGGAACACTGTGGCGGCACCCGAACGTCGTTGTTGCTGCGACGCCGCGCTCGAGGGAGATTCCGTTGCATCCGCGCAAGTGGCATCCGTTCTCGTGGGCACCCGGTAGTACGTTCGTCATGTATCCCACTGGGCCGACCGGCTGGCCCAAGGGACCCGTAGCCCTCTGGGTATCCCAAACCTAAGGCGCTAGGACGAGACAGCCCGAGTCGGACGGCCTGGCGAGTCTCTGTCGTCTGTCCTGGCGTTCGCGACCGAACTAACATCCGGAGCGTGCAGACGCCGGGGAGTGAGCCACACCGCGAGATCGTCCGCCTCGCTACGGGGGGCCGCCCTGATCGCCGTCTTGTTGCCGCTGCTGCCGTTGTACGGTGGCGGCTCCGAGTTCATCTTCTCGTTGGGATTGCCCCTGCGAGGCCTGGTCTCGTTCTTTCTCGGATGGTGGACCAACGCCGCGGTGGTAGGGGTAGGAATCCTGTACTGTGAGGCGGGACCGTGTCGGCGTCGCCGGCGGCGTCTTCGTCGCTGTGGCGCTGACCCTGGCGCTAACGATCACGCGACAAGTACTCGAAACAGCACCCCACTTCGGTCGCTGGCAGACCATCCTGGTCTTGCCACTCGAGATCGTCGAAGGGCTCCTTCTGGCCCTCGCGGCGGTACGAGCAGTCGGCGCTCGAGCGCCTGACAGCGACCCTCGGCGCGGATAGTCGCGGGCTTCGAGGTACATCGAGCGAGGGGGCGAGGACTGCGAACCGACGCGGATGCAGGTCCGCGATTGCTAGGAGGCACGAGACGGCCCGTCGAGCATGCGCGGCGGATCAGCTCCGGATCCAACTCCCAGAGTCTGAACTTCGCGGCCCGGAACGCCGTTAGGTCACCGTCCTCCACCGTCACCCAGCGCAGGCCGAGAAATGCTCACCGCGACGCCCGTGCACGAACGGCGACCCTGAAGTCGAAGGTGCGGTCGTCTCCCTCCAGGACCTCGATCTCGAATGCCCACCGAACCGAAGGTCACCCGGAAACAGCTCAACGGCTCGGAGCCTCGCGCAAGCCCGACATGGATGTTCTCGAATGGCCGTCCGCCGGGATCAGGGTCGCAGCGTTCGACCGGGCGAGATCGGTACCGCTGATCTCGATCATGATGATCGGCATGGTGCCAGCATCACATGCAGGGGCCTCCTCAGTTGCCACAGCGACCGGTTGGAGATCGTGAAGGACCGGTTCTTCGGACCGCCCTCTGCCGTCCAGTAGGTGTCGCCGTCGACGATTCCAGACGTCGTGTCGTGGATCTGCCGGGCGAACCCACCGGTCCGTGCGCTTCGGGAAGGTCGCGCCGTGCTAGGCGGCACCCAGTGTGAATCCGCTGCAGCCGCACTCGGAGTAGAGACACCGGCGGGCCTCGAAGTCACCGTGAACGAACTCCGTGTGCTCACACCTCGTGCAGAGGGTTCGACGCGGGTCGGCAGGGGGAAGGAGCACGGCCTGCTCAGAAGATCGCATCTGCATAGACCTGAACCGTAGGGCATCTGGGGGATCAGAACATCGGCCGAACGTCTAGCCCTTGCGGCGTTTGGACTTCGATCAGCTCGTCGCGGGTCGAAGGACATGGAGGCTTCGAGGGATCCCTTGCCCCTTGCCTGCGAGTGAGTACATCCTGACAATGGGGCGGGACAACGGTCCATCAACCCAACGCCATGGGGCCCCGCGACTCGACGAAGACCTATGACCACCGACGACCTCGCCACTCTCGCCGATGCACTGACCTTCGCCATGCTCGTGACGGTCTGTGGCCTGATCGCCGGGGCCCTGATCAGGAGGATGTCGCGCCGACCGGGTCTGCGTCTCGGGGTGACCGTTGGCCTATGCAGCGCGACGCTCCTGACCGCCGCCCTCCTCGGCCTGGCGTCATTGCCGACGGCTCGCGAGGGCGTCGGGACGGTCGGGGAGGCCGTTGATCGTTCCCGGCCGGCCACGGACGACGCCTGCCCCATCCGGACCTCCTGTGGCCCCCGAGCCGGCCCCAGGGAGCCCCCGCAGCCCTGACGGACCGACCAGGTCGACGGCCACACTGGTCCCTCGATCTGGGGTGGTGGCGGTGGTTCTGGAGATGCTGGCGGCGATCCGAGCACCGATCCCGGTCCTGGGACGGACCCCAGTCCCAGCCCGAACCCGCCCCCGCCACCCCCGCCTCCGACATCTCCTCCTCCTTCACCATCGCCACCGCCGTCACCTCCGCCACCGTCACCCTCCCCGCCGCCGTCACCTCCCCCGGTGGATCCAGCGGGTTAGGCCAACCAGCCAACCGGACCGGCCACCTGCCAACGTGACATCGGCTACGCAGCATCCGCGTGTCGAACTCGAGCGACGGCCGTCCGGGGGAGGCAGAATCAACCATGTGACCGCTTGGCTGATCCCGCGCACATCGGTTGGCTGCTCTCCTGAGACCCCGATCCCTTGATTGGACGGATGCGATGAAGCGGTTCGCACTCATCTGCACCACTGCCGCTCTGATCGTTGCCGCTTCGATCGCGGGGCACGCAGATGCTCCTGCGGCCAGCATGGTGTTCTTCTTCCAAGGCATCCCGGACCGACGACTGGACCTCTGCATCGACGGAACCGAGGTCGCGACCGCCGTCGAGTTCGGTTCGCAGGAGCACACGGTGACGCTGCCTGCGAGCTCCACGAGCCATCGGTACAAGCTTCGCGAGCCCGCTCGGGGGGCGTGCGACGGGACGCTCGTGGATGAGGGCAGCTTCTACGCCTTCGGCGGGGACTGGGTCATCGTGATGGCCCACCCGGGGAGAGACGGAACAGCCCGCTCTGAACCCCTCTGGCTTCCTGCTCATCCGCAGGTTCGTCGAGGCCAGACACGGTTCGTGATCGGCAACTACGCGGCTGCACCAGGGCTGCGGATGACGGTCGACGGCGAGCGCATCGACCATCTGATGCTCCGCAGTGGCGGGCCCACGTACCTGTTCAAGGGCTACGCCGCTGGGAAGCACACCTTCACTCTCCGAACCAAGGACAGGCGGCGCGTCCTTCGACAGACGCTCACCATGCCTGAGGGTGTCGAATTCCTCCTCGTGCTCTACGGCGATCGTTCAACCGGATACGGTCTTCGCGTCTTCTCACGCACCGTCGGGGTTCGGTAGCTCGATGAACCGCCGCGCGAGCTCCGAGATCGCAGTTGCTCGACGGAGACGCCGGCACGCTGACGGGGTGCACGACCAGGCTGCGTGACGCCCCGTCGGCGAAGGTCGGTATCCGGTACGTCGCACACAGAAGGGACCGAAGGACCGATTGCGCTGGATACGGCCTCGCGGCTACGGTCGTCGACGTGCAGGTACTTCCCGCGTCTCGCTCGAGCCTGGTGTACATGGCGCTGGTCACCCTGCTGGCCGCCGGTCTCGCGATCGGCGTGGCGCTGTTCGTGCTGCAGACGCGGGTGCCGAACACCGATGCCCGATTCGTGGTCGCGGCGCCGGAAGCCGTCGACTGCCCCGTGGGGACCGGCAAGCCCGTGTGCTACCGCTACGACGTGACGAACGCCGGGTCGGGCACGGCGCCGGTCCGCTGCGTGATCGTGCCTCCGGCCTCCGGCTCTGCGGTGTTCACGGCCAGCGGCACCACGGTCTACGACAGCCCAGGCCCTGTAGCCGCCGGCGAGGTCTACTCGCTCTACGCGGAGGTCGAGGCCGACGAGACGGCCGAAGTCACGCGCCCGACCATGGGGTGCGCTCCCGTCGGTTGATCGCAGCACACCCGCCAGGTCCTCAGATCGTGAACACGCCCTCCCCCACGATGCGCACCCCGCCGCCGACCTCGACGGTCCAGCTATCGCCGTCCGCGCTGACGTTCAGATAGAGGAAGCTCGGCCGGCCGATCATCTCCCCCTGTGCGACGATGGCGCTCCCCGGCATGCCCGCCAGCCCGTGGCGGGCGAGGTAGGCGCCGAGCGGCCCCGCGGCGGACCCGGTGGCAGGGTCCTCCCCGATCGAGACGGATCGGTCGAACATGCGGGCGAACACGTCGCCATCGCCGCGGACCGCGAACAGGTAGAGCGACTCGGCCTCCGCCGATCCGCAGACGGCGTTGCACAGGCGAGGGCTCCGCTCGGCCGTCCGCAAGGTCTTCTCGTCGCGGACCGGCACCATGAGGTGCGGGATCCCGGTCGACACCGCCACGATCGGGAGATCGTCGATCAGGGCGTCCGGCTCGAGGCCCGCGGCGGCCGCAACGGCTGCTCGGTCGTCGACCGCGTCGAAGAACACGGGTGGCAGCTGCCGCATCGTCGCGCGCCCGCCCTCGAGATCGACCTCGACCGGCACGTCCCCCGCGGCAGAGGTCTGCACCAGCTGTGAGGCGACCTTCCCCTCTGAGACCAGCACGAACGCCGTGCCGATCGTCGGGTGTCCCGCGAACGGCAGCTCGTTGTCGGGCGTGAAGATGCGCACGTCGTAGCCGTCGGCGCGGACCGCTGTCACGAACGTGGTCTCGGAGAACCCGATCTCGCGCGCGAGCGTCTGCATCGAGTCGCCGCCGAGCCCGGGTGGGACCTCGGGCACCACGCAGAGCTGGTTGCCGGCGAACGCCTCTTCGGCGAACACGTCGAGCAGACGGAAGGCCACGCGCATGCGGGGAGTATCTCAGGGCGGTCTCAGCCTTCCGGAAGGTCGTCGGCAGGCTGCCGCCGTCCGCTACGCTTGGCTCGCACCATCGAGCGTGCGCGGGTGTAGCTCAATGGCAGAGTTCCAGCCTTCCAAGCTGGCTATGCGGGTTCGATTCCCGTCACCCGCTCGGAACGTCGGAAGGGGCGGCCCTGACGGACCACCCCTTCCTTCACGTCGAGCGGCTGAGACTAGGCAGGTGCCGGAGGCATCGCAGGCGGCGTGCCCCCTGCCGCTCCGGGCGCTGCCGCCGGGCCGCGATAGGTCGCGTCGCCGAAGGCGAGGATCAGGTAGAAGATCGGCGTCAGCAGGATCAACCCGATCGCGAACCCCACGCCCTTGCCGAAGCTCTTCGCCAGGTCGATCGAGACGATGATCCAGATCACGACATTCACGATCGGGATCAGGTACAGGATCAGCCACCAGCCCGGGCGGCCGACGATCCGCAGCAACACGTACAGGTTGTAGATCGGGATCAGCGACTTCCAGCCCTCTTCCCCGGCCTTCGTGAAGACCACCCAGCCCGCGGCGAGGTAGACGACGATGAAGGCGACATAGAAGAACCAGAAGACCGCCGAGCCGCCGCCACCGTCGCTGGCCTGCGCGACGAAGTCCATGACTCCCCCCTTCTGAGTGTGGTCGCCGCGGCGTTCCGGTCACGACGACGCCGCAACGATAGGGGGCGAGGTCCGCCCCATGTGGGATTTGCGCGTGACCTACAGGCGGAACCGCGCGAAGAAGGTTCGCGACTCGGGGCCGACCATCGTGAACTGTCCCCCGACGTAGAGATGGCTCGCGTCCGCGGTCAGCGCCCATGGGCCACCCCATTGCCCGGTGAGGCTCGGGTTGAAGCCCGGGTCGACCGCGCCCGAGGACATGCTCAGCGCGGCGATGCGGTTGCGGGTGAGGCCCCCGATCGACGTGAAGTGCCCGCCGATCACGATCTGCCCGCCCGCCACCGTGATCGCCTGGACGTTCCCCGATGTGTTCACCTGCCACTTCTTGTCGCCGCTGGTGCCGTTGTCGAGGCGGAACGCGATCGCTCGGTTGTTCCCGCCGTAGGCGACGTTCAGCTGCGTGCATGTGGGCGCCATCGCGTACGCCTTCTGGCCCTCCTCGATCGTGCCCACCGGGACGTGCCATGCCTCGAGGGCGCCGCTCGCCGGATCGAAGGCGGCCACGGTTTCCCGCGCAGACCACCCCGCGTCGCCGTCGCCGCCGGCCCGCCGGAACTGCCCGCCGGCGAACAGCCGGTCGTCGGCGCAGCCCATCGCCAGGCTGAAGACCCGCTTGTCGACCCGTGGCTTCCAGTTCTGGAGGGCGCCGTCGAGACCGAACGCCGCCAGGAACCGCCGAGGGGAACCGTCGACGCTCTTGAAGTACCCACCGGCGAACACGCGACCGCCCGCCTGCGCGAGCGCTCGAACGCTGCGGTTGCCGCTCGCGCCCACCACCGGATCCACGCCGGCGACGACCGCCCCGGTCGCGACGGAGACTGCCGCGAGGTTGTGTCGGGGCTGGCCGTTGACCGACTGGAAGTCGCCGCCCACCCAGACGTCCCCGCCGGCGACCGTCAACGCGTGCACGGCCGGTGCCGCGGTCGCACCCACGACATCGGGGGTCCACGACGGGTCGCCGAGCCCGGTCGTCACGTTGATACGGGCGAGGTTCCTGGCCGCGAACTTCTCACCGGGACCCGGTGAAGTGCTCGCGCGGACCTGGGTGAACTTGCCGCCGATGTAGATGTAGTTGCCGAACCGGACCATCGCCCTGATCTGGCCGTTCGTCATCCAGGTCGGGTCGGGGTCGCTGGAGATCGCGGCCGACGCGGGCGTGGCCAGACCGCCCACCAGCATGGCGGCCACGATCGCGGCTATGGCAACGGCACAGGTGCGGCGAAGCATGAAACCTCCCTTGATGATGAAGCGACGACGCCGTTCGGTCGGGCGACGCTCGGTGACGAGGATGACCTACTTCGTGGTGGGTCCATGGGGGGTCCCCGTCGCGCTCCCACGATACCTCGTCGCCTTCGTCGCGACGGGAATCGCCTCACCCGGAGCGGAATCTCCGCGCTACCCTGTCGGGACGCGCCGGTAGCTCAGGGGACAGAGCGGCGGACTTCTAATCCGCGGGTCGCAGGTTCGAATCCTGCCCGGCGCGCCTGTTGGTGGCGCGCCGATGCGGGTGCGGCGCAGGTAACCTGAGTGCGATGTCCCCCATCCAGCGGTTCTGCGTCTCCGCCGTCACGGTCGTGACCGGTCTCGCCCTCCTCGCGGCCGCCTCCCCCGCCTACGCCCAACACCCGCGCATCGCCGCAGCCGGAGACATCGCCTGTCGCTGGAAGGCGTGCGACGCCCAACGCGGGACGACCCGCCTCATCGAGCGCCTCGATCCGTCGGCAGTGCTCGCGCTCGGCGACACGCAGTACCGCTACGGGAGGCTGACCGAATACATGCGTTCCTACGATCCGACGTGGGGACGGTTCCTGTCGAAGACGTTCCCCGTGCCCGGCAACCACGAGTACAACACGCCGAACGCGGCCGGGTTCTTCCGGTACTTCGGTCGGCGCACGTTCGGCGGTCGTGGGTACTACTCGTTCGATCGTGGCGCGTGGCACATCGTGGCGCTCGATTCCGTCAGGGGCCGCCTGCCCGATGAACGACAGCTGCGGTGGCTGCGCCGTGACCTCCGCCGGAACGACGACCGATGCCAGGTGGCGTTCTTCCATCACCCGCTCTTCACGAGCGGAACGGAGGCACCTCCGAGCCCCTTCATGGTGGCCTTCTGGAGCATCCTGTTCCGCCAGGGTGTCGACGTCATCCTGAACGGGCACGCGCACAGCTACGAGCGCTTCGCGAAGCTCACTCCCACTGGCGAGCCTTCAGCCCGCGGTATCCGTCAGATCGTGGTCGGCACAGGAGGGGCAGGGCTGTACGAATTCGGTGACCCGGTCCCGGGAAGTCAACGTCGGATCGGAGCACACGGGATCCTTTTCATGCGCCTCCTCCCCGATGCGTACACGTGGCGATTCGTGTCGATCGATGGGCAGACGCGCGACAGCGGGCACACGGACTGCCATAGCTGACGGGTCTGGGCACGACGTGAAGGTCGCATGTTCGCGGGCGATCAGGAGAACCGCGCGTATCCCTGTTGTGCTCGACCGCCCGCCTTGGTGAACACCCCTGCAACGTGGAGCGATCCTCGACGATCGGCGAGTCCCCACACACCGTTGTATGCGCAGCAGATCTCTGGCCTCCACGATGTGTTGACCTGCCCGGTCGTGAGCTTCATCGCGACCAGTCGGGGCTGGTTGAAGCACTGGGGGTTCGGGTGTTTGTTGTCGCCGCACTGCTGACCCGTGGATCGCGCTACCCACTGGAAGTGGCCGCCGACGATCAGGGTCGACCGATCGAAGACCGTGAGTGTCTGCGACGAGCCCGAGGTATCGGTCTTCCACACCTGGCTGCCGTCGGAGGCGCGGTAGGCAGCGGTGAAATCCGATCCGCCGGCCGCCACGTACAACCGGTCGCCGCTCACCACGCCGGCGTGGCCGAACGCCGCACTTTCCTGACGGATACCGCCGAGGTCCCAGGGCATCGGCTGTCCCGAACGCGCGTCGATCCTGACCGCGACCTTCTGCGGCGAGCCGTTGATGTAGTCGAACTTGCCGATGACGATGACGTCACCGCCGTACGCCAGCAAGTCGCGGACCTGCTCCGTCGCCTTGTGGGCTCGCAGGGAATCGTCGACCCTGAGCTCCACGGCGCTGAACCGGGCATCGAGCGACCCGTTGGATCGGTACGCCTGCAGCCGCTTCCCGCCGGCGTAGATGCGTTCCGCCGTCGCGAGCACGGACCAGAGCTTCGGTGTGGAGAAGTCACGGACGACCGCTCCGGTCGACGGGTCGATGCCGACCAAGTTCTCGCCGGAACGGCCTCCGACGGCATACGTGAACTCTCCGGCCAGGTACAACACGCCACCAGGCCCGAGCGACATGTCATTCACGACTGGGTTCGAGCGGAGCCTGGGCATCGTCACGCGCGCCGGATCGCCGGTGCGCGGATGGAGTGCGGTGAGCCCTGGGACGGCATGCCCTCTGCTCCCGTTCGGTCGGAGCACGGCGTCGAACTCGCCGCCTACCCACACGGACCCGCCGGCGAAGGTGACCGACCGGGCCACGCTGTCGACCATCCAGGTCGTGTCGGCCCTCTGAGAGGGCACGCCGGCGAGCGCCACAGCCGAGCACGAGCCGAGCATCGTGAGTGTCGCGACCGCGACACCGATCCACCTACGCACCGTGTGAACCTCCATCGATGGTCGTCGTGTGCGGTGCCCCTAGCCGAAGGCGATGCGGACCTCGTCCATGATGCCCTTGTACCAGTCGGCCGGTGTCTCCTTGGCGCCGAGGACCAGCACCTTGGTGTTGAAGATCGACCCGATGGCGCCGTTCTGCTCGAACGGTTCACCGTCCACCGTGAGGGTCACCGTCGACGACGCCTTCTCGCAGACGATCGTGTGCCACCGACCGTCTGAGAGGTCGGGGCCCGCGGTGATCGCCACGTTCCCGTACGTGCCACGGAACTTGCAGAACGCCTGGCCGCTCCGCCGGATCTCGACCTTGTACGTGCCGCCGCCCGACTGCTTCCGGACGAGATCGTAGTCGGCGACCGACGCAGACGGCTTCGCGCTGAACTTCACGTGCACCGTGATCTTGATGTTGCGCGACCGGGGATTCAGGCTCCGGTCGTTCCGCACGATCACCCGCGAGTTCCTGCCGTTGAAGCGGTAGGCACGGCCCTTCCCGTTGAACCCCGGAGCGACCCGCCTGACGTGCGAGAGCTTCCCGTCGTTCCCATTGCCGGAGGAGTCGACCATGGTGCGACCGGACGACTCGTTCATGTGCCACAGCGCCACGGTCGCCGCACTCGCGGGTGCCGCGACCGCGACGAGGGACAGCACCGTCGCAAGAAGGAGCATGAGATGCCGGAGAAGTCGGGGGGTCATCGCCTGGGACGGTATCGCGAGGACGATACGAAAGACAACCCTGAAGCGGTCGGTGGCGATCCCGATCGGCCTCATGTCGGCATCAAGGCGGGCATCGAGGCCAGCAACGCGCCGAGCCGCTCCCCGAGCACAGCCTCGGTGTCGGCACGCACGGTGACGTGGCCGAGCTTGCGGCCGGGGCGCGGTTCCTTGCCGTAGTCGTGCAGGTGGGCCCCGGACACCTCGAGCACGCGTGCTCGATCGGGCATGTCATCGATCAGGTTCACCATCGCGCTGACGCCCAGCGGGTCGGTCGGTCCCAGCGGCAGCCCCGTGACCGCCCGGAGATGCTGCTCGAACTGGGATGTCTCGGCTCCCTCGATCGTCCAATGGCCCGAGTTGTGCACCCGCGGGGCCATCTCGTTGCCGAGGAGCCGCTCCCCCACTTGGAACAGCTCGATCGCGAGCACGCCGACGTACCCGAGCTCGGCCATGACCGCGTGCGCATGACCCTCGGCCACCCGCTGCATGGCGGGCGTGAGGCCGGGAGCGGGCGCGCGGGTGAGCCGGAGGATGCCCTCTCGGTGGTGGTTCTCGACGAGCGGGTAGGCGACCGCCTCCCCGTCCCGGCCGCGCACGGCCACGATCGAGAGCTCGCGGTCGAACGCCACGAACGACTCGAGCGTGCACGGTACCTCGCCCACCGATCGCCATGCGTCCTCCGCCAGCAACGGATCGTGGATCACCGCCTGGCCCTTGCCGTCGTAGCCCAGACGGCGTGTCTTCAGCACTGCCGGGGTTCCGAGGCGATCCAACACGGCGTCGATCGCCGCGAGCGAGTCGACCGCTTCCCAGGGCGACACCGGCAATCCCACCCGCTCGAAGAGCTCCTTCTCCGCCCGCCGATCCTGTGCCGCCTCGAGCGCCTCCGGGGGCGGGAAGACCGGGCGGATCCGTTCCACGAACCGCGCCGCTTCGACAGGGACGTTCTCGAACTCGTAGGTCACGACATCGACGCCCGCCGCGAGCTCGGCGAGCCGCTCCCGATCGTCATACGCGCCGACGAGCGCCGACGCGACGGCCGCGGCCGGCGAGCCTGCCGCGGGGTCGAGCGTGGTGCACTCGATCCCCAGATCGTGTCCGGCGAGCGCGAGCATGCGTCCGAGCTGCCCGCCTCCGACGATGCCGACCCGCGTCACCCCGCGCTCACTCGGCTGGGTCAGGATGTGCGAGCACGTTCTCGGTCTGCGCCTCACGGAACCGTTGGAGCCGCTCGCGCACACCGTCGTCGCCGAGGGCCACGACCGCGGCGGCCAGGAGCGCCGCGTTCACGGCGCCCGACCGCCCGATCGCGAGCGTGCCGACGGGCACCCCGGCCGGCATCTGCACGATCGACAACAGCGAATCCATCCCCTTCAGCGCATGAGACTCGACGGGGACGCCGAAGACCGGCAGATGGGTCTTCGCCGCCACCATGCCGGGAAGGTGTGCCGCGCCGCCGGCGCCGGCGACGACGACCTGCAGCCCCCGCTCGGCCGCTGTCGACGCGTACTCGAACAGGAGATCGGGGGTTCGGTGCGCCGACACCACCCGGGTCTCGACCCGGACGCCGAGCTCTTCGAGGGTCTCGACGGCATGCCGCAGCGTGTCCCAGTCGGACCGGGAACCCATGATCACGCCCACCTGGGGTTCGGCCATCGTGGCGCAGTCTAGGACACGCGATCCAGGTCCCGCGGTGACCGACGTCTGCGTCCCAGGTTGCCTATCAACAGACCGACCGCGATGATCAGGTAGATCTGACCGAGCAACGCCTCCATCGCCGACATGATGCGGGTGACGTCGGAGCGCATCGTGAGATCGCCGTAACCCACCGTCGTGAGGGTGATAAGGCTGAAGTAGAGCGTGTCGGTGCTGTTGAACCCACGCTGTTGCACGAACAACAGGTTGTCCTGCAGGTGCCCGGCGACCGAGTAGGCCGCCGAGAACACCAGGCCGAACAACAGGTACACGCAGAGGGCGCCCAGGATCGTGTTCCACGAGATCGTCAGGTGCGTGGACAGCCGGCGGACGATCGCGAGCAGCACGGCGAGCAACAGCACGGTCATCACGAGGGAGATGACGACGCGGATCACCTCCGCGTCGCGGCCGCGGGCGGCTGCCGCCGCCGTGGCGAGCAGGAGGACCGGGACGACGGCGATCGCCACCCGCTGCAACCGCTTCGACGCGTGCGAGGTCCGCAGCGCGAAGAGCAGCATCACACCGACCATCACGATCGAGACGAAGCGCTCCCATTCGTTCTCGCGGAGCACCACGCTCAAGACGATCGTGGCGACGATGAGCGAGCAGGAGCACGCCGTACCGGTCCGCTCCGCCCCACCGCTCCCGCCAGGTCAGCACCCGGCGATCGGCGAGCTCCTCGCGGAGATCGACGATCTCTGGCCCGTCGTCACCGCCGGCACCTCCGGGTGGCCGCGTCATCGCGCGTACTCTACGCCGCGCTCGTCACAGGTCGATGGATCGGCGCCACGCGCTGGGCACCGGCCCGTCGAGCGCGATCTCGCGAGCGCCCAGCCATCTCGCCAGCTCGCGGATCGCCCTGCCCGCCGCGGCGCCGTCGCTCGCGCGCGCACCGCGCTCAGCGTGCACGGCGTTCAGGTGCAGCACGCAGGTCTCGCGGTCGAAGCGAGGATCGACGCGCCCGATCAGCCGGTCGTGGTGCAGGATCGGCAACACGAAGTACCCCCATCGCCGCTTGGCCTTCGGCACGTAGATCTCGAGCCGGAAGTGGAAGTCGAACAACGCCTCGGTGTGATCGCGATCGCTCACGAGGTCGTCGAACGGCGAGAGCACGACCGTACGCGGCGTCCAGGTGCGTTCGAGCACCTCGGCGTGGGTGTACCAGTCGCCCTTGGCGATGCCGTCGATCGTCACCGGCACGGCGACGCCGTCGCGGACCAGACGCTCGAGTGCGCGATCCCACCCGTCGGGTCGCCCGTCGAACAGCGTGCCGAACTGCGCCGCCGTGCCCACGCCGCGAGCGCGGAGCTGGCGCTCGACCACCTCGCGGGCGACCTCGCCGGCCGGCCGGCGCCGCTCTCGCACCGGTACGCTGCGCTCCGCCAGGTCCCACAGACGCTGCTGGCCGTCACGACCCACGATCATCACCTCGCCGCGATGCCACAGCACGTCGAGCAGCATCGCTACGTTGCGGCCCTCGTCGTTCCAGCCGCCGGTGTGCCAGCCGTCGGCGACCCGGTCTTCCAGGTCACGGGCCCGCAGGGGTCCTCGACGCCGAATTTCGGCCATCACGTAGCGACGGAAGGCTGCATTCGCCCTCAGCCACTCCGCCACGTACCGGCGGCGGGCGAGGCCGCCGTACGGTCCGCCCGTCGGGAACCGGCGCATCGACTCCCGGTGCATCCAGTAGTCGCTCGTCGGCACGATGTGCACCCAGTACTCGAAGAGCGAGCGCTCGACCCAGAGCATGCGCTCGAGGTCGTCGACACGGAAGTGCCGCCCGAGCCGCGAGAACAGCACGAGGTGCTCGGTGCGGGCGACGACCCGGGTCGGATCGATCTGCACCATCGCGAGGTCGTGCACCGTCTCGGCGATCGACGCCGGGCGCGGGCCGGCGAGGCGCTGACCCTGCACGCAGAGCCGCCGCGCCGTGCGGCGATCGAGTTCGAGGGGGCGCGGCGAACCGAGCATCGGCGCGCAGTCTAGGCTTCGTCCCGGACATGCACCCGGCCGACCGACATCCGTACGTCGCGAACCTGCACGTACGCGACGTCTACGCGGCCGCGCTGCGACTCTACCGTCGTGAACCTGCGAGGGTCGCCGGGGCCGCCCTCGTGCTGTTGGTCCCACCCGTCGCCCTGGGGATCGGCAGCGGGCGCCTGCTCGACGCCTTCAGCGATGGCCCGCTCGACGACCGCTTGATCCTCATCTTCGTGGTGGCCGTGGTGGCCGCCATGCTCACGAATCTCGGCACGATCGTGTACGCGGGTGTGCTCGACGAGCTCGTGGGGTCGGTGATCCGGGAGGGACGACGGCCCTCGATCGGCGAGGCGGTTCGCGCCTTGCCGATCGGGCGCCTGATCGGTGCCGATCTGGCCGTGAGCGTGCTCGTGGGAGCCGCGTCTGCGCTCGGACTGCTGCCCGGCTTCGTGCTGGTGTCCATGCTGGGCGTCGTCGGCCCCTTGGTGAACATCGAGCGGGCGCGGCCGCTCGCCGCGATCGCCAGGGCGCTCCGCCTGACCGCGCCGCATCTGTGGCTCACCCTGGTGTCGATCGGGATCCCGCTCGCGATCGAGGTGGCGGCCCACCACTGGCTGCTGCGCGTGCGGCACGAGGCCGACATCGTGGTGGAGCTCGCCGTCTCGGTGCCGCTGATCCTCACGGTCGGTGCGTTCGTCGGCCTCACGGAGGTCGAGCTCTCGTACGCGCTCCTCGCGCGCGACGACGGATCGACGGTCGCGGACGATGTCGCCCGAACCGCGCCGCCAGGGTGATCCAGCGTGGACTACCTGGTGATGGCGTCCGCGAAGCTCTCGAAGTTCTCGACGTAGCGGTCGGCGTCGGCATCGCTCATGACGATCGAGGTCGTCCAGCTCTCCCACTTGGACCCAGGCGACTTGAAGACGCCGCGGTTCAGCTGCCAGAGCCACGCGAGCTGAGGCACGCGGTCGTCGATCTTCCACAGGTCGCGGTACTCGTGGATCGGCGTCGTGCTCCAGTCGATCGATCCTTTCGCGCCGAGCGTCTTCATCGAGGCCGGCAAGCGGTACTTCGAGATCACGTCCTCGCAACGGTGCAGGATCGTGTTGATCTCGTCGAGCCGTGCATACGCGGGCTTCGTGAGCACCTCGGACAGGTTCACGTTGGCCGCCGCCATCGTGAGCGGGTTGCCGTTGAACGTGCCGACCTGGTCGATGTCGCCGCTGATCACGCCGGCCATCGCCTCCTCGGTGCCGCCGATCGCGCCGCACGGCAGACCGGCGCCGAGCGCCTTCGCGAACGCGACGAGGTCCGGTTGCACGCCGAACGCCTCGATCGCGCCACCCCAGGCCACCGTGAAGCCGGTCTTCACCTCGTCGTAGGCGAACATCGCGCCATCGGCGTGGCACAGCTCCTTCAGACCCTGCAGGTAGCCGTCGTCGGGCAGCACGACCCCGCAGTTCGTCATGACCGGCTCGATGATCATGCCCGCGAACTCGCCCCTGTGCTCGGCGAAGACCTGCCGTGCGAGGCCGAGGTCGTTGAACGGCACGTTCACCACCGATGCGACCGTGCCGGGGATCAGCCCGGGCGTCTGCGGCACCGAGTTCGGGCGCTCGCGCGGCCCCGCTTTGTCCTCGGGCGGGAAGACGCTCACCATCAGCGCATCGTGGTGCCCGTGATACGTGCCTTCGATCTTCAGGATCAGGTCGCGTCCGGTCGACGCCCGCATGATGCGCACCGCATCGAGGGTCGCTTCGGTGCCCGAGTTCCCGAACCGCCAGTACGGAAGACCGGTTCGCTCGGCGAGCCGCTCGGCGACCGGCAGGGCGTCCTCGGTGGGCTGCGCGAAGTGCGTGCCCTTGGCCACCCGCTCGCGCACGGCTTCCACGATCTTCGGGTGCGCGTGGCCCATCACCATCACGCCGTATCCGTTGTGGTAGTCGACGTACTCGTTCCCGTCGATGTCCCAGACCCTCGAGCCCTCGCCCCGGTCGACGTAGATCGGGTGCGGCGGCCATGTCTGCCACGATGACGAGACGCCGCCGGGCAGGTGCGACTTCGCTTCCTCCCGGTAGCTGAGCGAGCGCGCGTGCTTCTCGTCGAGCGCGGCCGTCTCCTGCTTCGTCAGCTCCTCGACCAGGCCGAGGTCGATCTCTACGGTCTCGGTGGTGCTCATCGTGGGTCCCCTATCGGTGTCGGGTCGCGTCGTCCAGGCTACGCCGTCACGGCGGTGGCGAATTCCTCGAAGTTGGCCACGTAGCGCGCGGCGTCGTCCTCCGTGTGCCACACGGAGAGCGTCCAGGTCTCCTGCTTCGTCCATGGAGACTTGAAGACCCCGCGGTTCTGCTGGAACAGCCACGCGAGGTAGCTGATGCGCTCGTCGATGCCGACCGCATCGCGGTACTCACGCACCGGCTCGGTCGAGTAGATCACGGAGCCCTTGGCTCCCACGCCGCTGACGTACGCCGGCAGTCCCGTCTCCTCGATCACGGCTGTGAGGCCGTCCTTCATCACCTTGTCGATCCGGTTGAAGTGCTCGTAGGCCTCGGGCACGAGTACCTCGAGCAGCGCGGCCTGCGACGCCGCCATCGTGAGCGGGTTGCCGTTGAACGTGCCGGCCATGTCGTACGTGCCGTCGATGATCGGCTGGTAGAGCTCACGCGTGGCGCCGATCGCGCCGCACGGCGTGCCACCCCCGATCGCCTTGGCCAAGCAGATGATGTCGGGCACCACGCCGAAGACCTCGCCGGCGCCGCCGTAGGCGAGCGTCGCGCCGGTCTTCACCTCGTCGTAGGCGAGGTAGGCCCCGTTCGCGTGGCAGAGGTCCTTCAGACCCTGCAGGTAGCCGGGCTCGGGCAGGATCACGCCGCAGTTCATCATCGCGGGCTCGACGATCATGCCGGCGATCGTGCCCTCGTGCTCTGCGAAGACCTCCCGGGCCGCCCCGAGGTCGTTGAACGGCACGACACGCACGAGGTCTGCGAAGGCCTGCGGGATGCCCATCGCCTGCGGCACGGTGTTCGGGTGCTCGCGCGGACCCATCTCGGCCGGGTCGGGCGCCACCGAGAACATCAAGGAATCGTGGTGGCCGTGGTACGTGCCCTCGATCTTCACGAGCATGTCGCGGCCGGTCTTGGCGCGCATCAGTCGGCCGGCCTCGAGGGTGGCCTCGGTGCCGGAGTTGCAGAAGCGCCACAGCGGCAGCTGGAACCGCTCGACCAGGTTCTCGCCGATCACGTCGAGGTGCTTCGTGGGCTGGGCGAAATGGGTGCCGAGCTCGGCCTGGCGCTGGATCGCCTCGACGATCTTCGGGTGCGCGTGGCCGACCACCATGGCGCCGTAACCGAGGTGGAAGTCGATGTACTCGTTCTGGTCGATGTCCCAGAGGCGGTTGCCCTTGCCGCGGTCGATGAAGATCGCGTGGGGGGGCGAGTCCTGCCAGCTCGACGCGACGCCGCCGGCCACGTAGCGGTCCGCGGTGGCGCGGTAGGCGATCGAGGCCCGGCGGGTGGGCTCCAGGGTCGCCTCCTCTCGTTCGATCAGGCGGTCGATCAGATCCAGATCGAACTCGACCTGTGCTGCCATGGTGCGATCTCCTCCTTCGAGGAATCGCCGGAGCCGTCCGCGAGGACGACCGGATTGAACGGCGATTCAAACTTCGGGCAGATGATACCCCAGGGACGAACGCCCGGCTAGGTCGGAGACCGGGCTGAGGCGCCACGGGCGGCGAAGGGTTCCCGGACCACGTTGGTATCGTGTGAACGAACGTGGTGGGTGTAGCTCAGCTCGGTTAGAGCGCCTGGTTGTGGTCCAGGAGGCCGCGGGTTCGAATCCCGTCACTCACCCCGCGGATGTTCGCGCTGTTGCGCCGAAGCGAGATGGCGGGCAAGCTCGCGAGGATGCGCGAACTCCCATCGGGCACGGTCACCCTCCTGTTCACCGATATCGAGGGGTCGACGAGGCTACTCCACGCTTCGGGCGCATCCGGCTACGCCGAACTCCAGGCAATCCATCGCCAGATCCTGCGCGAAGCGATGGCAGCGGGCGCGGGCGCCGAAGTCGACACCCAAGGCGACGCGTTCTTCTTCGCGTTCCCGGACCCCATCGAAGCGGTGCTGGCTGCCGATCGAGGCCGATCGGCCCTGGCCCACCACGATTGGCCCCCGGGTCGTGAGATCCGCGTTCGGATGGGCCTGCACGTGGGAACGCCAGTGCGCACCGACGAGGGCTATGTCGGGGAGGATGTGAACAAGGGAGCGCGGATCGGCGCCTTGGGGGCAGGTGGCCAGATCTTGTTGTCCGAGGATCTGGCTGCGATCGTCGTGGCACGCGCCGACCTCTCGCCGGTCGTCGTCGACGTGGGCGATCATCGACTCAAAGACTTCGACCGAACCGAACACCTCTACCAGTTCGGTGACGTGACCTTTCCCCCGATCCGATCGATCGGAACGCTTTCCCTGCCTGACGCCACAAGCAGCTTCGTCGGCCGCGACAACGACCTGTATGAAGCGCTCTCGATCATGCTGGAGGAACGGCCTCGTCTTCTGACTATCCGAGGGCCGGGCGGCGTGGGGAAGACACGCTTCTCGATCGAGTTGGCGAGGACTCTTCGCGACGAGCATCCAGGAGGCACGTTCTTCGTCGAGTTGGCACCGCTCACCGACCCATCGACCGTGCTAGCAGAGGTGGCCAAGGCCATCGGCGTCACCGGTCCGACGCGGGATGCGGAGGCGATCGCCGAGCGAGTCGGATTGAAGGACACTCTGGTGCTGCTCGACAATGCGGAACACGTGTTGGGCACGGCTAAGGACCTGGCGATCCTGCTTCAACTGGCTCCGGCGCTGTCGATCATCATGACGAGTCGATCCCCGATGGCGATCACGGCCGAGCGAGTCTTCGAGCTCTCGCCGATGCCCGACGACATGTCGGTGACGCTGTTCCTGGATCGGGCACGGACCAGCGGCCGCATTGTCGAACGGGATCCCGATGTGGACGAGCTATGTCGGCGCCTGGACGGACTCCCCCTCGCGATCGAACTGGCCGCTGCTCGCACACCGACCTTCTCGCCGGCGCAGCTCGTCGAGATGATCCGGTCGCAGCCGTCACTCCTCCGGGGGCCTCGTGACGTCGATCCCCGACACCAGACACTCGTCAACACGGTGCGGTGGAGCTACGACCTCTTGTCCGACGACGAGCAACGACTCTTCGCCTCTCTGTCGGTGTTCGCCGGTAGTTGTTCGTGGTCAGCGGCCCAGGCAATCTGCGACGCGAACCCCCTGACGCTCGCGTCGCTAGTGGACAGCAGTCTGGTTCGCCGCAGCGATGACGCCGATCCGCGGTACTGGATGCTCGAGACCATAAGGTCGGTCGCGTCGATGGAGCTCGATGCATCCGGCGACCGCTCCCTCCTCGCCCAGCGGCTCGAAGACTGGCTGATCGAGGCGATGGAGATACCGGATGGGCGGTGGGTGGATCACGGCTGGGCCACGATGGAAGTCGACAACCTCCGGGTAGCCATCCGGACCGCGATCGAACAGGATCGCTCGACGAAGGCATACGCGCTCCTGATGGCCACGTGGATGTTCTGGCTCTTCACGGGCCGAGCAGAAGAAGGCGAGCGGATGTGGACGCAGCTCATCGCCAAGGGGGAGCTGCTGTCACCGGAGGAGCTCGGAGAGTGCATCGCCATCGCGGCCGAGAACGCCAGGTTCATCGGTGAAGCGCAGCGCGCCCTGGAACTACAGCGACGGTCGATTGCGCTTCTGGAAACCGCAGGGAACGAAGCCTCGCTCGCGGGCAGCCTTCACGATCAGTGCGAGACGCTCGCGGGTCTTGGTCGTGTCGAGGAGGCCGAAGCCGCGGGACGACGAGCGCTCGAGATCCGTCGACGACTTGGTGCACCGGCAGGGGTCGCGCACGCGATGGACGCGCTCGCGACCGTGGAGGAGTCACGCGGTAAGTGGGAGCGTGCACTCGAGATCAAGCGAGAGGCCCTGCCGTTGGCCCGATCTCGCCCGAGGCTCGTTGTGGAGATCGAGCTGAGCATGGCACTCGACTATCTCCACCTCGCAAGTTTCGATGACACTCTTTCCTGTCTGCGCAATGTGGTTCCCCGCATTGCGCTGAAGGACGAGCTCGACATGTTCTCCGAAGTAGCCGACGTCCTCGCCTGCCTCACCGCCGGCGCAGGTCAGTCGGTGATCGCCACGCGACTGCTTGGCGCTGGCGCGGCGATCAGGCACGTCTCGGGTCTCTCGGGCAGCGACCTCCTCGACCTCGAAACACTCGGGCACGAGCTTGCGGTGACCCTCCCCGCTGACGAGTTCGAGGCGGAGCTCGCGCTGTGGTCGACATGTTCACTCGACGAGGCACTCGAACTCGTCACAGGGTTCTTGATCGAACCGCCTGAATGACCGCGGCTCGGGTTCAGTGTTCGTCGCTAAAGGTCGGTTGGTAAACTGCGCCGGGCCTCTAGCTCAATTCGGCAGAGCAACGGACTCTTAATCCGCAGGTTCGGGGTTCAAGTCCCCGGGGGCCCACTCATCTACCTGCGGGTTCGTCGCCGGGGGACCGCCGCGGTCAGTCTTGCTGCCACCCTTGCTGCCAGTCACTGGTCCCAGCTGCCGCCCCTTCGATCGTGCGACTTCGCCGATTCTCGCGGCAAACTCGTCCAGGGAATCCCTGGCCTTGTTCAACTGTGCACTGCCTGCCCTCGCGACGGCTGCGGCACCGAATCCCCCGGGGCCTCGGAGCGCGAGCGCTGGGAGTCACGAACCGAGAACGGTAGCC
>CAVTIC010000006.1:0-374705 GCA_963734685.1 uncultured Actinomycetes bacterium
GATCAAGAGTTGCCCGTCGGGGCTCCAGTTGGCCCCGTAGATGGACCGGTGGTCCGAGATCCTGAGCGTTCGCCTGCCCGACGCGACGTCCCAGAGCCTCGGCGACCCCCCCGCCCAGCGTCACGATCGATCTCCCGTCCGGGCTCACCGCCAACTGCCCAGAGGTGCCCCCGCCGAAGAGATCGTTCCGTGCCGGACCTTCGAACGGTGCGTTCCGCACCCAAGTCCCAGATCGCGACCGCTCGTCGTCCGTCCACCAGCCTCTGCGACACGGCGTCCATCCGGCATGAACGCCACGTCGGGGTGCCACTCGGCGGCTGGGATGTTCGCCTCCTCCTCGTCGCCGGAGGTGCTCACGTCCCAGATCTTGACGGCCGACGTGTCGGCAGCGGCTGTGATGAGGCGCCTGCCGTCCGGCGAGAAAGCAAGGCCCTCGATCGAGCCGGGGAGCTGATGAGGTATCGACAAGACCTCCTCGGCCCCCGCACGACCGATCTGCCATATCGTCGCGGTCAGGTGGCCGCCGATCACGAGGCGACCTGAGTCCGGGCAAGCACGGCCAGACTTTTCGACGAATTCCTCTTTGAAACCGAAACGGAAGAGATGCCGCCCGGTCACGTCGAAGACATCGCCGCCGTTCCAATGAACCGCGGCGACGTAGCGACCGTCCGGGCTCCAGGACACGGATGTAGCCGCTCCCCTGGTCTCGGTCCGATGACCGGTGTCGAGTCGGATGATGACGAGGCTCCGTCCGTTCCTGAGGTCGGCGACGCGGCGCAGGTCTGGACTGAACGCGAGGGGTCCCCGGGGAACGTGGGTCGCCTGGACCACCGCACCCGTCGATACGCGCGCGATCCGAACGGTGGCGACGTTCCCCCGCCATTGAGCGCCGACGCGGGTGTCGTCGGAGCTGAACGTCGGGACGAGCACCTTCCCACTTCCACGGATCGAGTGTCGAAGATCGCCGGTCGACGGGTCCCACAGCTTCAGACGCCCGTCGGCGCCTGCGGTGGCAAGGGTCGTGCCGTCCCGACTGAAGGCGAGCCCGGTGATGGCACCGTCGTGGGCCTCGAGGGACAGCAGCCGCCCCCCGGTCTCGGGATCCCTGATCTCGACGACCCCCGTACCCTCCGCGCTCTCGGCGGCGAACGTTCCGTTGGGCCCCCAGGCGACGGTTCCACCGACACCCGGAACCGTCTGGTCGATCCGAGAGGCCCCCACCGCTCGATGAAGTGCATCCTCCGACTGGGGGAGCAGCGAACCGTCGGCCGAGCGGGTGCGCTCGATCGACTCCATCGCGAGCAGGACGCTGAGCTCCGGGTCGGCATCGAGGTTGGCGACCGAGGCGGCCGCGAGCTCCCTGGCGCTCGCGATCGTCGCCTGACGCTGTGCTTCGGTGCCCCGGTTCGTCGCGATGACGGTGAGGGTCGCCGCCACGAGCGCCGCGACCGTGAGCACGGCGACGAGGGCTCGGAGTCGGTGCACCGAGCTTCGTTCGAGCTCGATCTCGTGCGTCCGGCGCTCCTCGTCCTCCATGCGTTCGATGTCGGCCTGCTCGAGACTCGCTTCGAGGTATCCACGTTCCGTATGTGACAGCGCCAGCCCCGTGGACGACGACCACGTGGCCGTCTGTTGCAGGTTGGCTCCTCGGAGCAGGAAGCTGTCATCGCGGCCCGCTTGCTCCCACTCGGCGGCGCCGACGGCGAGACGACGGCCGATCCGGATGTCCTCCCGAGCCGACTCGATCCACCCTCGGAGCCGTCCCCACTCGGTCAGGAGCGCTTCGTGTGCGACCTCGACCGTGGGTGCCCGACTCTCCGGATCGCGGTCGAACGACAGCAGTCGGCGCGAGCCGAAGGTGTCGATCGCGGTTCCCATCGCGTGTCGATCGATGTCGAGCGACGTGAGCTCCGACCTGAGCGCGCGTCTCCTGGTGTCTTGCGAACCCTCCTCGCCGAGCTCGACGAGGCGGAGGAAGAGTTGCCGCGCGGCTCCCTGGGCGTCCGTGCCCAACTCGTCGTAGAGCTCCTCGGCACCTCGAGCCAGCGCTCCGGACACGCCGCCGAGCGCCCGGTACGCGTCGAGCGTGAGGGTCGAGTCCGCTCGCTCCTCGAACAGGTCGGTGACCGCGAATTGCAGCAGGGGAAGCGCTCCCGGCCGGCCGGCGACGTCAGCGACGACCTCGCCGATCAGACCGGGGCCGGCGGTCACCCCGACCGATCCGGCGGGACCGGACACCGCCTCTTCGATCTCGCTCGCCGACAGCGGCGTCACCGCGTAACGTGCGCGATGCCAGGAGGTCACCGAAACCCTTGTAGAGGAGGGGGCGGTCGTAGAAGTCGGCACGGAGGGTCAGCACGACTCGGACGCGACTCCTCAGATCTGTCGCGGCTGCGACGACAGCGTCGAGGAACCTGGTGCGCACGTCCTCGTCGGGGACGAGGGTGAAGATCTCCTCGAACTGGTCGATCACGAGTACGAGTTCGGCGTCTCCTGTCGGCAGGATCTCGTCGGCGGCGTTTCGCAGCCCGTGCTTGCCCTGGGTGAGGCGCGCGGACAGGTCCGACGGAGGGCTGACGACGAGCCTGGAGAGCGGCCGACACGAGTTCCTCGAACGGCTGTTCGCCGGGGTGCATGTCGACGGAGAACCATGACTCAGATCCCGGCAGGCCCCCGTGACGGAGCGCCGGAACCAGGCCTGCGCGAACGAGCGATGACTTCCCGCAACCCGACGGCCCAACCACGGCCAGGAACCGGCCGCCGTCGGGTCCGTCCTTCATGCGGACGAGGAGCTCGTCGATCGAGCCCTCTCGCCCGAAGAAGTCGGCCGCGTCGGCCTCGAGGAACGGGCGCAGGCCCTTGTACGGGTTCCGAACCTCGCCTTCGTCGGCGCGGGTCACGGCGGCTGACGGGGCCGAGCGCCTCGCGGAGCGCTGCCACGAACGCGAGCGTGTCGGGGTAGCGGTCGGCCGGCTCCTCGGCCACCGCCTTGGCGACGACGGGATCGAGCGACGCGGGGAGGTCGGGGCGGGAGAAGCTCAGGGGTGGCACGGGGTCGTGCGTCCGCTTGGCCACCAGCTCGTCCGACGGGGGCGTCACCGAACGCATGCCGGCCCGCGAGGCACTCGTAGAGCACGAGGCCGAGGCTGTAGATGTCGGCTCGGTGCGTGGGTTCGTCCCCCCGCGCTTCCTCGGGGGACATGTAATAGGCGAACTCGCCGGGCGTTCCCTCGTCCGCTATGACCTCGGCCGTCGCGAGATCCTTCGCGATGCCGAAGTCGGAGAGGTAGGCGTTCCCGTCCTCGTCGAACAGCACGTTGGCGGGCTGCACGTCCCGATGCACCACGCCCTGGCGGTGGGCGGCCGCGAGCGCTCGGGCGACCTGGTCGGTGACGCTCACGGCGCGCGGCAGATCGAGCGGCCCGTCCGCGACGGCCTCGCGAAGGTTCCCTCCGCGCAGGTAGCGCATCACGAGGTACGCGCCGTCGGGGTCCCGCCAGTAGTCGTACAGGGGAACGATGTGCGGATGCTCGAGGCGGGCGACGAGCTGAGCCTCGGCTGTGAACCGCCGGATGAACTCCGGGTGGTTCGCGAGCCGCGGATGGATCACCTTGACGGCCACCTCCCGGCCGACGTCGGGCTGGTACGCCCGGTGGACCACTCCGAAGGCCCCCTCGCCGAGCTGTTCGAGCAGCCGGTACCCGCGCAGCGTCTCGCCCTCGGTCTCGAGTCCCGGATCGTGTTTCAGGATCTGCTCCTGCAGGTGCTGGAGCTCGGGCGAGGGATCGATGCCGAGCTCGTCGCTCAGCACGTCGCGGGCGCGAAGGTACGTGGCGAGCGCGTCGCCCTGGCGGCCGGAGCGGTAGAGCGCGACCATCAGGTGGCCCCACGAGCGTTCCCGGTACGGCTGCCGAGCGAGCATCGCCTCCAGCTCGGGGATCAGGTCTCGATGCCGTCCGAGCGCGAGGTCGGCCGCCATGCGTTCCTCGATCGCCGCGGTGCGCATCTCCTCGAGCCGCGCGATCTCCGGGCGGAGCGACGGTTGCTCCGAGAGATCGTCCAGCGCCGCGCCTCTCCAGAGGCCCAGCGCCTCGCGCAGCCGCGACACGGCTCCCGGGGTGTCGGACGTGGCCAGCTGTCGCGCCTCGTCGACGAGCGACTCGAAGCGGAGCATGTCCAACTCGTGGGCGTCGACCTCGAACCGGTACCCGGATGAGAGATGCTCGATCCGCTCGGCGCCGACGAGCTTCCGCAGGTGCTTGATGTAGGTCTGCAGGGTGTTGCGGGCCGACATCGGCGGGTCGTCGCCCCACAGCGCGTCGATCAGCCGTTCGACGGTGACGAGGCTGTTGGCGCCCAGGAGCAGGTGGGCGAGCACGGTGCGCTGCTTGGGTCCACCCAAGGGGATGGCGCGGTCCCCGTCCGAGACTTCCAGTGGTCCGAGGAGTCGGAACTCCATGCCGTCGACCGTACGCCGCCTCGAAGGACGGGGAAACCCCCAGTTCGCGGGGTTCCAGCGTTCTTCCAGCGCTCGTCCCCGATGCTTCCAGTGATCCCTCCCATGGTCGACGCATGCCCAACAGTTGGAAGAAGAAGAAGGCCCCGTTCGTCGAACGGGTGGGAGCACGAGGATCGATCGACATGGTCCTGGAGAGGCTCGGGCTTATCGGTTTGCTAGTGGTCCTCGTGGCCGCGTGCGGACCTACTCTGGAGCCCCGTCTCGAGGCGAGCCCGTCCGTCGCGGTCGCCGTCCCAGTCACGTCGCCGATGCAGGCACCGACCGAGCCGGCCTCGAACGTCCACGCGGGACCGGATCTCTACTCCGTGGACCCGAAGTCCGGCGAAGCGACCTCGCTCCTGTCCGAGCCGGGGTCTCAATCCAACGCCGAGGTCTCACCGGACGGCAGACGCGTCGTCTACGAGAACCGCGCACCAGGGGCTCCCTCCCAGATCTTCGTGCTGGAGTCGGACGAAACGCTGCGGCAGCTCACGAACATGAAGCGTCAGGCCTCCGACCCCACGTGGTCCCCAGACGGCAGCCAGATCGCGTTCGCCGGCTTCCGTCGGCGAGACGGAGACCGTCGCCCCGACTCCGACATCTTCGTGATGAACGCCGACGGCAGCCACATCCGAAGACTGGCCGGGACTCCTCGACCCGACGGCCACCCCGACTGGTCTCCCGACGGCTCACAGATCGCCTTCCACAGTCGAGAGTCAGGGGAAGGGCTCCCTCGCGCCGGCGGTTTGATCTGGCTGGTATCGGCCGGCACCCGCACCCTCACCCGGCTCCTAGGGAGCGGGTCCCCCTTCGGTGCAGCCGACCCCACGTGGTCGCCGGACGGACGATGGATCGCCTTCAGCGGGGTCGAGGCAACCATCAATGGAAGGCTGCTCAGCACCTCGCTGTGGCTCATGCGGTCGAACGGCACGCACAGGAGCCGGATCCGGAAGTCTGCCATCTACCGTGTGATCGAGAACCCGAGCTGGTCTCCGGACGGGCGCTCGATCGTGTTCGAGGAGAACGATCCGCCCGCCGGGGGCGTGCGATGGGAGGGAACGGTCGGGAGCGTCGGCATCTTCGACTGAGCGAACGGAACGGCTTCGGTGGATCGTGAGGGACGCGCCGTCCGATCAGCCGAGCTGGGGCCCGGATGGGATCTTGGTGAGCCTCTCTCGAGCGAGTGCCGTCACACCACCTGACACGACCTGGGAACCGTCATGGAGTGGCCGACCTGACGCGACGATCGTGCTCACCGGGACAGGCTGCGAGCAGGTCGGCGACGCACGTCCGCTCCACCCTGGGGTCCTCACGATCGAGTTCGTCAATGAGTCGTCTCACGAGGGCTACATCAAGGTCGTGCAGGTGCCCCCCGGGAGGCCACTCGGCGATCTGCGAGCCGGGCCCTCCTTGGGCGGGGGGTGGGGCAAGCGCAACGCGCCGGACTCGACCGACGTCTGGTCGAGCCCGCGAGCGGTCACGTCGGGAACGTGGGCGGTCGTCTGCTTCAAGGACCTGATCGACCACCCGAGGGGGTTCCAGGTCGTGCGGGCCGGCATCGTCGGCCCCATCGAGATCGGATGAGGACCGCGCTGCCGCGGCCGAGGCAGCCGGACGAGAGGAAGGGAGCAGCACATGACGAGGAAGCTGAGCGTCGGGGTGCTCGCAGCTGCGCTCCTGATGTCGGGAGCGCTGGTCGGCGTCTCGTTCGGGGGAGGAGGGAGTGACATCGCCCAGCCCACGGTGCTCGAGTTCAAGTGGAATACCAAAGCCGAGGGCTCGTGGGTCGAGCACTTCTTCATCGAGCCCTGCGACGCGTCGGTGCCGGTCTGCGGTCAGGTCACGCTGAAGGACATGCCGCTCTTCGACCTGGACGGGAACAGGGTCGGGCGCCAACACATCTCGTGCACCGTCAGCGACACGACCGAATTCTTCTGCGAGTTCGTCACCAGGATCAAGGATGGTCCGAACACCGACAAGGGGAGAGTGGTCGCGATCGGTGTCAAGGGCCCTCGCGGGATCCACAACCTCGCCATCGTGGGAGGGACAGGCGCCTACGAGAACGCGGGCGGTCAGGCGATCGAGGTGGAAGACGGCAGCAGAGCCACCTTCACCCTGTTCCTGGTCCCGTAGGTGGGTGCGCTGGGCTCCGGGTCGCGGGCGCCCGGAGCCCATCGAATCTTGTCCCTTTGAGGGCGAGTCCTTTGACGGAAGCCGAGATGACTCACCCGGGGCAGCGATCGACGTGAAGGTACTGGCGGCACTCCTCGTCGGTGAGGGACCTCGTCACGTTCTGGCGAGCGATCTCGAGCAGATCGTCGATGTCGAGCGCCCAGATCCGCATCATGCCGTCGCCCACCGTCGCGAGCATCGAACCGTCCGGGCTGAAGGCCACCTCGCCGGCATCGTCGTGCCCTTGTAGGACGAGCAGCTCCTCGCCCGAACTCGTGTCGAAGACCCGCACGGATCCATCGGGGTCGACCTCGGCGAGTCGGGAGCCGTCCGGGCTGAACGCAAGGTCATTGGGCACGACCTGGCTCGAGGGCAAGGTAACGAGGAGGCGCTCGGTCCGCACGTCCCAGATCGTGGTGTCAGCGGTCCCGATCGCGATCCGGCTCCCATCGCGATCGAACTGCATGCCCTCGTAGTCGTACGCGGCACGGAGCTCGGCGACGACCTCGTCTCGCCTCCAGTCCCAGATCTTCACGTGTTCGCCCTGTCCGTCGTCGCGTGCCGGGACGGCGACGAGGCCACCGGGACCGAAGTGGAGACCCTCCCCCAGGATCGTGAATCCGACCGCCTCGCAGGACGCCGACCTGTCGTCCGGAGCCGTCGAGGATCGTGATCGCTCTCGTCCTCGGTGACGGCGCGAACCGGCCATCCGGGCTCCAGTCGAACCCGAAAGCGAAGCCCCTCGCTCGTGAACAGCTTGGCCCCGGTCTCCACGTCCCGAAGGGTCGTGGCGTCCCGTCGACGTGCGTCGATGGCGACGGACGCTCCCATCCGGGCTGAAGTCATGCCCTTCGAAGAGCTCCGCGCGGAGGTTCGAACCACCCGATCGGGCGGTGGGCCTGCTCTCCGGTCTCGAGGTCCAGGATGCTCAGCGAGCCATCCCGGCCGCTGGTCGTCACGTGACGTCCGTCCGGCAGGAAGCTCACGAGTTGCGTCGCGTCGGCGATGTTCGCGACCTCGGCGTCGCCCGCCGGACCGACGTCCCAGACGTCCATGACCCTCGTCTCCGAGCGGGTCATCACGTGGGTTCCGTCGGGCGAGAACGCGACGCCGGTGATCGCCCCGGCCCGCACGGAGAGGGTCTGAACGTCTGCGTCGCCCCGACCGGTGACCTCCCAGATCTTGGCCGTCCCATCGGACGCTTCCCGTGAGCAGGCGGGTCGAGTCCGCACTCCAGTCGACCCAGTCTGGTGCCGTCGCTGTGCCCCTTGAGGCAGGAACTCGAGCTCGTCCGTTCGCGTCCATCACGGGGACCGGCGGACCGAAGCCGCCGGCGGCGATGTGTCGCCCGTCCGGACTCCATGCGACCGAGTGAGTGCCGTGCGCCTTCGGGTTCGGGATCCGACTGGACCTCCCGGTATCGACATCGATCAGGTGGAAGTACCTCGCCCAGTGTAGCCCCCGACGGCGACGACCCGTCTACCGTCCGGGCTGAGCGCGACGTCGTTCACGTACGGCGGCAGCTGGGAACGTCAGGACCCGATCCGTGTTCAGGTCCACGACTCGCACCACGCCCACCACGGCGCCGTCGAACGGGCCGAATGCCGCTGCGACCCGCGACCCGTCCGCGCTGAAGGACGGGCCTCGGGCGCCACGCCAGGTCCCCGGACGCTCCTGATCATGCTCGTCGCTCGACAGATCCCAGACCTTGAGCAGACCGTCCGCGCCCGTCGTGGCCAGCATCGAGCCGTCGGGGCTGAACTCGGCCCCGGTGAGCTTCCCGTCGTGTCCGGGGAGCGAACGCACGATCTCCCCCGTCTCCTGGTCCCTGAGGTCGACGATCCCGACCGGGCGAGGGCCTTCGGACGCGAAGTCCCCCTCGATCACGACGAGCCCTGTCGGGCCCCAGTCGATGGCGCCCCAGAAATCGTCGCAGCAGGCTCCGAATCGCCCGAGCCCGGGATCGATGTCACGATCCGCGACGCCGTCACCGCGCGGTGGAGCGCCTCCTCGGCCTCGCGCAGGACGGAGCCGTCGACCGAACGGGTCCGCTCCACCGCCTCGATCGCGAGCAGCACGCTCAGCTGCTGGTCGGTCTCGAGGTTCGCCACCGCGGCTGCCGCGAGCTCCCTCACGCGTCGCGACGCGGGCCTCTCGCTCTGCTCGGTCGCTCTGGTTGGTGGCGACGATCGTGAGCGATCCCGCCACCAGCGCCGCGACCGCGAACACCGCAACGAGACCCCGGAGGCGTCGCACCGACCTCCGCTCGAGCGTCGCTTCGTGGTCGCGCCGCGCCTGCTCACTCCGGCGTGCGCGGTCGCGGTGCTCGATGCTCGCCTTGACGTACTGCGCGCTCGCCTGTCCCGACGGAGAACGGTTGCCGCCGCCCACCCCTCGATCTGGTCGAGCCGGACCCGCTCATGAGGAAGCTCTGATCGCGACCGGAGCCCTGCCACTCGGCGGCCGCTCGGCTCAGCCGATCGTTCTGCCTGAGGTCCTCTCGGCGCGGCGTCGATCCACGAGGACAGGCGGCTCCACGCGCCGAGCAGGGACTCGTGCGCGATCTCGACGGTCGGTTCACGGGTCGCCGGCTCGCGGTCGAAGGTGAGCAACCGGTGGCGGCCGTAGGCTTCGAGCGCCGCATCGACGGCCGCCTCCGAGACGTCGAGGGCGTCGAGCTCGCGAGCGCGACCCTCCGCCGCGTGTCTCGCCGTCCCTCGCCGAGCGTGACCAGGCGGAGGAAGACCTGCTCGATCGCGCGCCGACCCTCGGCATCGGAGGCCGTGTAGAGGAGGTCCGCGCGGGCCGTGAGGGCACCCGTCACCCCGCCCATCTCCCGGTACGCGGACGACGTCAGCCGGTCGCCATCTCGTCGCTCGAAGAGCTCCGTGAGCGCGTACTGCAACAGCGGCAGTCCGCCGGGCTGGTGCGCGACGTCCGCGATCATCTCGGCCACGAGGCCCGACTCGATGAGGGTGTCCTGCCGTTCCGCCGGTCTGCGGATCGCGTGCTCCAACTCGTCCGCAGTGAGCGGTGGAACCGCCTCGTTGCGCGCCGCCAGGAGCTCGCCGAACCGTGGGTACATCAGAGGCCGGTCGTAGTGATCCGCGCGGAGCGTCACGATCACCCGGAGCCTGCTGGTCGGATCGATCGCCGCGACGCGCAGCGACTTCCAGGGTCAGCTCTCGCTCCCGCTCATCGGTCGTCAGCGTGAACAGTTCCTCGAACTGGTCCACCACGAGGACCAGCTCCGCATCCGCTGGCGCGACGCGGTCTGCGGCTTCGAGGAGTCCTCGGGGCCCGTCCCGGAGGAGGTCGCCGAGCCGGGTCGGCGGACTCGTCGCGACCCGCACGATCGCCGACTCGAGCTCATCGAGCGGGTGCCTCCCGGGGAACAGGTCCGTGACGACCACCTGCCTCGACGTCGGCATCCCGCCTCGCCGCAGCGCCGGCACCAGCCCTGCTCGGACGACGGAGGACTTCCCGCTGCCGCTGGGCCCGACCACGGCGAGGAAGCGAGCGCCGGGACCAGGTTCGTTCAACCTGGTCAGGAGCCGCTGGGTGAGCTCCTCTCGCCCGAAGAAGTCCCCGGCATCCGCCTCGGTGAACGCCCGCAGCCCCTTGTACGGGTTGCGCTCGTCCGGCTCTCGGCTCGGTGACGCCGTTCGATGTTCGAGGACCTCGCGCGCGACGCCGGCGATCGCCTCCGCTCCGGGGCCATCGGTCGCTCCGACCCCGGTGTCGAGGATCTCGGCGAGCGACACCGGCACCTCGTTCCCCAGCAGGCCGCGCGCGAGTTCCGCGAGGGCGCGGAGATCCTCTTCCGTGTCCGGCGTGATGCCCTCGCCGACTCGGAAGTCCCCCAGGTAGGCGTTGCCCTCCCCATCGAACAGGACGTTCGACATGGAGACGGCGCCGTGCGCAGCCCCCTGCCGGTGCGCGAACGCGAGCGCGGAGGCAATCTGCTCGACGATGCGCAAAGCGCGGTCGTGGTCCAGATGACCGCCGCGCTCATCGAGCGCCCGCAAGCTGCCGCCGCGCATGTACCGGGAGACGAGGTATGCGCGCCCGGGCTCGCGCCAGTAGTCGTACATCGGCACGATGTGGGGGTGCTCGAGCGCTGCGGCGAGCTGGGCGTCCCGCTCGAAACGCAGGACGAATCCCGGGTCCATCGCGATCTGTTCGTGGAACACCTTGACCGCGACGTCCCGGCCGACGTGCGGTTGGACCGCTCGGAACACCACGCCGAACCGTCCCGAACCGATCCTCTCGAGGAGACGGTACCCGCGCAGCGGCTCGCCGCGAAGGGCCAGGTCGGGGTCCTGCTTCAGGATCCTCTCGTGCAGCTTCGAGAGCTCCGGTGAAGGGTCGACGCCCAGCTCGTCCGCCAGGAGCTCGCGTGCCCGACCGAACGCGTTCAAGGCCTCGCCCTGTCGACCGTCCCTGTAGTAGGCGAGCATCGCCAGGCCCCATAGGCTCTCGCGGAGCGGATCGCGCGCCAGGAGCGGCTCGAGCTCCGCGAGCGCTTTCGCCTGCGCGCCGGTCGCGAGCAGGGCCTCGATCCTCGCCTCCTGCGCTGCCGCCCGGAGCTCGTCGAGCCGAGCCGCCTCCGCGAATAGCGATGGCTGCTCGCTGACATCGGCAAGCGCGGGCCCACGCCAGAGCGCCAACGCGTCGTCGAATGTCGCGATCGCGACGTTCGGATCGACCGGCAGGGACTTGTTCGCCTCCGAGACCAGCGTGTCGAACCGATCCGCGTCGACCTCAGCGGGTTCCACGACCAGGAGGTAGCCGGGCGGTCGGCCCTGCAGGCGCCCGTCGCCGAGCGCCTTCCGGAGGCTCGAGACGTACGTGTGCAGGATGTGACGCGCCTTGTCGGGCGGGTCCTCCCCCCACACGTCGCCGATCAAGGCATCCACCGGGACGACGCGGTTCGCATGGACGAGAAGGCTCGCGAGCACCGCTCGTTGCTTCGGCCCACCCAGGGGCAGCGGACCATCCCCCGCGTCGACCTCGAGGGGTCCGAGGACGCGGAAATGCACGGGGCGACGGTACACAGGGCTCCGATCCATGCGCAAGACAGGAGCCTGCCGCGGGCCGCTCAAGAACCGCCCAAGACTCCCCTGTGCCGTCCTTGTGTGGCCCAGAAGCGCTCCTTGGGCGCCGCCCTCGAAGATCGGCGCGTCGCTCTCGTCGGGAGAGCCGGAACGGGAAGGAGAAAGGCGATGGTCCTGAAGCCGGGTCCCCACACCGAGCGCGGCACGATCGTCTCCACCGGGGTCAACCAACTGCTACACGCCGCGATCACCGGTGGGTCGGGTGCGTACCTGAACGTGCGCGGGGAGATGACGGGCGAAGAGCAGTCCGACGGCTTCCACGTCTTCGTGAACCTGATCCCGTAGATGGTGGCTCGGGCGGCGATCGCATGGATCCGCACATCGAACGGGAGGGGGCGAAGGCCGATGGAGCCCGACGACGACCGGACGGGGCCGGAGACAGGCAGCGATCACGACCCCGCCACCGGAGGGATCCGTCGGCCGGGCCCCCTCCTGTTGGCGCTCGTGACGCTCGCGCTGATCGCGGTCCTCGCGCTGATCGCGATCGGCGCGATCCGGCTGTGGCAGTCATGAGGGGCCTCGCGAGCCGGTCTCCGGGCGTCCTCCGATCGGACACGAGCCTGAGGGAGTGGTGATGAACGACTCGACGATGAAGCTCGCGTTCGTCGGTGCGATCGTGGCGTCCCTGCTCGTCTCGTGCGAAGCAACGCCGGAGCCTCGTCTCGAAGCCAGCGCCTCCGATGTCGGAGGATCGTCGCCGACGGAGGCTCCGGCGACACCTGCACCCAACGTCGCGAAGCTCGATCTCTACGTGGTGGACCCCGAGACCGGAGAAGCGACCCAACTGTTGTCGGGGCCGGGCTCCCAGCAGGATGCCGAGGTCTCGCCCGACGGCAGACGGGTCGTCTACGAGAGCGGTGCTCCTGGCGTCCCGCCCCAGATCTTCGTGCTGGAGGCCGGCGGGGCGGAGCGGAAGCTGACGCAGATGAAGCGTGGGGCCTCCGACCCGACCTGGTCGCCCGACGGGACGCAGATCGCCTTCGCCGGCACTCGTCCAGGGGATGGGGACCCTCGCCCGGACGCCGACATCTTCGTGATGAACGCCGATGGCAGTCGCATCCGACGCCTCGCCGGGACGCCTCGACCGGATGGCAACCCCGATTGGTCACCGGACGGCTCGCTGATCGCCTTCCACGAACATCACGTGCACGACCTTTGGCAACCTGCCGGGTTCGTCTGGGTGGCATCCGTCTCCACTCGTGCCCTCACCCGCGTCACCGGGGGTCGGGACTGGTCGGCGGGCGATCCCGCGTGGTCACCGGACGGACGATGGATCGCCTACAGCGGGTTCGGGGGCGACACGCTCAATGGAAGGGTGTACACGAGCTGGCTGGGGCTCACACGGCCGACCGGGATACACGAGCGCCGGCTCCGGGAGTCGCCCCCCCTCCACCTGATCGAGAACCCCAGCTGGTCCCCGGACGGGCGCCGGATCGTGTTCGAGGAGAACGATCCGCCCGCCGTGGGCATCCGCTGGGACGGACACGTGGGGAACGTCGGCATCATCGACGTGCGAACGAAGCGGACCCGATGGCTCGTGAAGGACGCACGGTCCGATCAGCCGAGCTGGGGACCCAGATGGCATCTCGGTGAGCCTGACTCCCGATGCTGTCGCGATGCCTCAGGCAACGACAGGTTGGCACTCCATGTGGGAAGCGTCATGGACCAGACCTGACGCAACCGTCGTGCTCACGGGCTCACGCTGTGAGCTGGACGGCGAAGCGCACGTGATCGACCCAGGCGTCCTCGCGATCGAGTTCGTCAACGAGTCCTATCGCGAGGGGTACATCAAGGTCGTGCAGGTGCCCCCCGGAAGGCGGCTCGGCGATCTGCGAGCGTGGATCGGCATGGCCGGGGGGTGGGGCGAGCGCAACGAACCGTCGGCGTCAGATGTCTGGTCGAGCCCGCGGGAGGTCACGTCGGGAACGTGGGCGGTCGTCTGCTTCAAGGACCTGATCGACGCTCCGAACGGCTTCAGGTCGTGCGGGCCGGCGTCGCCGGCCCCATCGAGATCGGGTGAGGACCGTGCTGCCGACAAGGAGGCAGCCGGAGGAGAGGAAGGAGCAGCACATGACGAGGAAGCTAGGCGTCGGGGTGCTCGCTGCAGCGCTCTTGATGTCGGGGGCGCTGGTCGGCGTCTCGTTCGGGGGAGCGGGTGGCATCACCCAGCCGACGGTGATCGAGTTGAAGTTCAGCCTCGGCGGACCGGGTGCGCAAGTCCGCTCACTTCCCCCTCAGGGACTACGAGGGCAAGGGCGGCGGCCAGATCACCTCGATCAAGACACCGCTCTTCGACGTGGACGGCAACGAGGTCGGGCGTCAACACATCGCGTGTACCGTCACTGATCAAACCAGTTGGGTCTGCACCTCCGTCAGCACGATCAAGGACGGTCCGAGCACCGACAAGGGGACCGTGGTCGCGACCGGCATCTACCGGGGGACCCTCAGCACCCTCGCCGTCACGGGAGGCACGGGCGCCTACGACAACGTTCGTGGATACGCCACGCAGACGCAGGCAACGGGTGAGAACTACAACTACACCCTCAACCTGATCCCGTGATAGGCGCGTTGGGCTCCGGGACGCGGGCACCCGGAGCCCATCGCCGACTCGCAGTCGAGCGTTCCGTTGATGGGGAGTGGATCGATCCCGAAGGAGCGAACCATGGGCATGCTCGGACCCAACAAGCGCGTTGCCCTGATCGTCGGCGCGGTGCTGGTGATCGCGTCGGCCGCCTGCACCGAACCCCCGACCACCACGGCGTCGGATGAAACGACCTCACCCTCGGTGACGTTCCCGGATGAGTCCCCCCGGTACCGCGAGGGCGTCTACGGCGTCACCATCGACGAGGACGGGTGCACGCTGGAGGGACTCGAGGGCCCGGTCGTGACGAACAAGCTCCGCTTCAACACGTGGAACTCGACCGGACAGTACCCCATCACCTTCGACATCGGCAGCATCAGCCCCGAGGCCACCTACGAGGACCTCGTGGCGTTCGTCGATGCCGAGCGCGCGGCCGGTCGCGTCGGTATCCATCGTCCGCCCTACTTCGAGGCCCCGTTGCGCGGCTCCGTCACCCAAGGGAACGGATACATGAACGCCGGAACGAGCCTCCTGACCATGTTGAGCACACAAGGGGATCCCGCCGTGTGGACTTGGGCACCGTCGTGGAGCGGCGGCCCGCTCCCGGCGGGCACCTACGCGGTCGTCTGCTACCGGGGTCCTGTCGAGGCGCGCGAACCGGTCGGCGTCGTAGGACCCGTTGTCGTCAGATGAGCGCCAAGGAGGAGGCGGATCACAGGGATCGCAACGTGTCCAGCGGTGAGGTCCTCGTCGGTGGAATGCATCGAGCCGACGCGCCGTTCCAGCCCACATGGCGCCACCAGACGACTGGAACCGGAACGTCATCGAGGAGTTCCGTGCGAACGCCGGCCAGGTCCGCGCGTTCCGACACCAGCCGCTGCTCCTCCTCACGCACACGGGTGCCCGGACCGGCGTGTCGCGAACGAACCCGCTCGCGTACTTCGCCGACGACGACCGTTACGTGATCATCGCGTCGAAGGGCGGCGCACCGAACAACCCCGACTGGTACCACAACCTGCTCGCGAACCCGTCCGCGACGGTCGAGATCGGAACCGAGACCTTCGCCGTCACGGCAGAGGAGTCGAGCCCCGAAGAGCGGGAGCGGCTGTGGGCGATGATCACCGATCGGAACCCGGCCTTCGGTGAGTACGAACGGACGACCGAACGGACGATCCCGGTGATGATCCTGCGCCGCGCCGAAGGCTAGGCGACGAACGAGCGACGTCCGGCTCACGACGCCGCCGAGCACCGGTCGACGTGCAGGTACTGCCGGCATTCCTCATCGGTGAGCGAGCGCGTGACCTCTCGGCGGGCGATCTCGAGCAGGTCGTCGATGTCGAGCGCCCAGACCTTCATCACCCCGTAACCGTCGCCCGACACGAGCATCGAGCCGTCAGGACTGAAGTCGATCCAGGGGGAACTGCCGATGTCTCCTCGCAGCACGAGCTGTTGCTCGTACGTCTGCGCATCATAGAGCCGAACCGTGGAGTCTTCGAGGGAGGCCGCGATCGTGGTTCCGTCGGGATCGAAGGTGACGTAGTCAGTGCCATCACCTGCTCGCCGGTCGCGGTGTCCCAGAGTGCGGTCTTTCGAAGCGATCCGTGACCCCCTCTGATCGAACGCGATCTCCCAGGGACCGTCGTCGGGGATCCTGCTGACCACCTCGCCTCGATCCCAGTCCCAGACCCACGTCTCCTCGTCGTTCCTGGTCGTGGCCACGAAGCGACCATCGGGGCTGAACCTCGCGTCGCACACCCGTGTGGAACGTTGCCGCGGACCCAGAGGAGGCGGATCACGTGACTACACGATTGCGGTAGGCCTGGGTCCTGGGTGCTCGACTGATCAGCACGGCGAGCAGGCAGCTGAGGCGCCTGCGGTTAGTCGGGGCAGCGACCCAGGTGTAGGTACTGCTGGCACTCCTCGTCGGTGAGTGATCTCGTGACCTCTCGCCGGGCGATCTCGAGGAGATCGTCGATATCGAGAGCCCAGACCCGGACGACGCCATCCGCGGCACCCGACACCAGCATCGAGCCGTCCGGGCTGAAGTCCACGAACGCAACCATGTCTGCCGTGGCCCCGTAGGACGAGCAGCTGCTGCGCCCGAGGTCGCGTCGAACAGCCGGACGGTGGCGTCCTCCATCGCCGCCGCGATCCGGGTGCCGTCCGGACTGAAAGCGACGTTGGTCACCACGCCCTCGAGCAGCTGCGAGACGGGCACCGGTCATCACGTCCCACACGTGTCGCAGGTCCGGCGCGTCGACGCCGTCGTGACGATGCGAGCAGCCGTCCGGACTGAAGGCGAGACCAGCCGCTGGTGCTCCCCACGATCGTGCGTCACGACCTGCGCCTCGCTCCAGGTCCCAGATCGTCGTGCGCGGCTCGAGGCCCGGAACGTTCCCGTGGGGACGGCACCCATCGCCACGGATCGGCCGTCGGGGCTGAACATCGCACCCCAGACCTCGTACCCGTCGTCCTCGCGCAGGACCTGGATCTCTCGACCGGACCGATCGAGGATCCTCGCCCAACCGCGCAGGCTCGCCATGATCACGTGCGTCCCGTCCGGGCTCCAGTCGACGAGCGAGACCAGCTCGTCCTCCGGGACGGCGAAGAGTCTGCTGCCCCGACGCGACGTCCCAGACGCCGGCATCCCCCGCCCGACATCGCGGCGATCGACTTCCGTCCGGACTCACCTCGAACTGCGCCTGTACGAACCCATCGAGGAGCTCATCCCACGATGGCCCGAACCTTCGAACGGTCCGCCCTTCGTCCAGGTCCCAGATGGCGATCGACCGAGGTCTCGCCGACTTACCTCGCGACATGCACCCCGTCCGGCATGAACGCCACATCGCTGAAGTGTAGCGTGGCGGGATGTTCGCCACCTCCGCGTTCGCCCGAGATGCTCACGTCCCAGATCTTCGCGACCGTGCCGTCGGCGTCCGCAGTCAGGACGCGCGTTCCGTCCGGCGAGAAGGCCACGCTCGCGATCACGCTGGGGGCGACCGCAGGCCGAAGCGAGACGAGCTCTTCCGGCCCGCGGCCTCCCTCACGATCGTCCACACCTTCGCGGTGTCGGTACCCGCCGTCACCACGGCATGAGTCGCGATTCGTCAGGCGAGGCTCCACAACGAGACTCCTCGTGCGGCCCAGGCCGAATGGGGACCGTCCTCGTTCGCGCAGTCGAAAAGGATCTCCGCCCAGCCCGTCGGAGCCGCGCCGACGGTCCAGCGGCCATCGGGGCTCCATGCCAGTGAGCCGTCCGGGTCCTCGAGGACATCGACGGATGCCTCCGCCCGAGCTCGATGCCACTGACCGGTCCCGAGCTCGATGCACCACGGCCGTCTTCCCCACCGACGACGACGCCGGCGAAGGTCCGGATCGAACGCCACGGGTCCTCTGGGAACCTGGACCGTCGCGGTCACTCGCCCGGTCGTCGGGTCCGCGATCCGGACCGTATCGACGCCGCATCGCCAGTTGGCCGCCACACGAGCGAGCCGTCGGCATCGAACGCCGGCGCGAGCGCGCTTGCCGGCCCCTCGGACCCTCGACAGAAGCTCGCCGCTCGACGCGTCCCACACCTTCAGCATCCCGTCGGCCCCGGTCGTCGCCAGCATCGTGCCGTCCCGACTGAAGGCGAGGCCGGTGACGTCGCCGTCGTGCGCCGCGAGCGACCGCACGCGCGCGCCGGTGTCCGCGTCCCTGATCTCGACGATCCCGTCGCCCTCGGCGCTCTCGGCGGCGAAGACGTCCTCTTCGGGCTCCAGGCGACGATCCCGCCGACGCCCGGGATCGTCATCTCGATCCGAGAGGCTCCGACCGCCTGGTGCAGCGCCTCCTCGGCCTCGGGAAGCACCGAACCGTCGACCGAGCGCGTCCGATCGACCGCCTCCATCGCGAGCAGGATGCTGCGCTCGGGGTCGATCTCCAGGTTGGCGACCGCGGCGGCCGCCAGCTCCCTCGCGAACGCGACCCTCGCTTCGTCCTCGGCCCGCGTGGCTTCGCGGTCGGCCCTGCTCGCGCTGGCTCGTCGCGACGAGCGGTCAGGCTACCGGCGACGAGCGCGGCGACGCTGAGCACCGCGACCAGGGCCCTCAGCCGGGAACGGGATCGACGCTCGGTCCGCTCCTCGCGCTCGCGTCGCGCCCGCTCCTCGCGCCAGCTCCCGGTCGCGCTCGTCGACGCTCGCCTTCACGTACTCGCGCTCGGGTCGGCCGATCGCGAGGTCGGTCGATGCGGCCCACGCCTCGACCTGCTCCAGCCGGGCGCCGCGGAGCACGAAGCTCGGATCGCGGTCGGACCCCCGCCACTCCCCGGCCGCCCGCGCGAGGCGCCGGTCCTGGCGGAGGTCCTCCCGGGCGTCGTCGATCCAGGTGCGGAGCCGCGCCCACGCCGTGAGCAGCGCCTCGTGCGCGATCTCGACGGTCGGCTCCCGGGTCGCCGGCTCCCGATCGAACGTCAGCAGGCGGTGGCGTCCGTAGGTGTCCATCACCATCTCGACGAGCTCGGGATCGACGTCGAGCGCATCGAGCTCACTCGCGCGCGACGCGACGCCGCGTGTCCTGGCGGCCTTCCCCGATGGTGACGAGCCGCAGGAACACCTGTCGGATCGCTCGCTGACCGTCGGGTCCGGTCGTCGCGAAGATGCGGTCCGCCCGTGCGGACAAGGCGCCCCCGACGCCTCCGATCTCCTGGTAGGCCGCGAGCGTGAGCCGATCGCCGTCGCGTCGCTCGAACAGCTCGGTGAGCGCGTACTGCAGCAGCGGCAGCGCGCCCGGCTGGTGCGGCGACGTCGGCGATGATCTCCGCCACGAGGCCGGGCTCGGCGCGTGATGCCGACCCCCTCGGCCGGTCGTCGGATCGCCTGTTCGAGCTCGTCGGGCGTGAGCGGGGGAACCGCCTCGGTCCTCGCCGCGAGCAGCTCGCCCGAACCGCGGGTACGTCGAGCGGGCGGTCGTAGAAGTCGGCGCGGAGCGTGACGACGACGCGGAGCCTGCTCTCGGGATCGAGGGCCGCCACGCGCAGGGACTCGAGGAACAGCTCCCGCTCGCGCTCGTCGGCGGTGAGGGTGAAGACCTCCTCGAACTGGTCCACGACCAGGACGAGCTTCGCCGGTGACGGGCAGCACGAGGTCCAACGCTTCGAGGAGCCCTCTGCGAGCTCTCGATCGAGCAGGTCGTGCAGCCGGGAGGCCGAGTGCGTCCCGATCCGAACGAGCGCCTGCTCGAGCTCCTCGATCGGGTGCGCTCCCGGGAACATCTCGGCCACGAAGCACGTCTGCGGGTCCCCGAGCGCGCCCTGTCGGATCGCCGGCACCATCCCGGCCCTGACGACGGATGACTTCCCTGCACCGCTCGGGCCCGACCACGGCGAGGAACCTGGACCCCCGCCCGGTCTCGCCGAGCCGGGCGATCAGGCGCGCGGTGAGCTCGCTCCGTCCGAAGAAGTCGTGGGCGTCGGCCTCGGTGAACGGCCTGAGGCCCTTGTACGGGTTGCGGACGACGTCTTCGTGCCGAGGAGTCGCGACCGAGCTCTTCGTCGACGGTCGTGCGTGCGGCCTCGGCGAACGCCTCCGCGCCGAGGGGCTCGTCGGGTGAGGTGCGACGTCGTTCGACGAGCTCTCTCAGGCGGTGCGGCGCGTGCTCGTCGAGCACGCCCTTCGCGAGCGAGGCGAGCTCGCGGACGTCGTCGGCACGGATCCGGAGTCGGTCCGACGCCCGACCCGGAAGTCCCCGAGGTAGGCGTTGCCTTCCCCGTCGAACAGCACGTTGGAGGCGCATACCCTCCCGTGCGCGACGTGCTGTCGGTGCGCGAACCCGAGCGCCGAGGCCACCTGCTCCACGACGAGCGATCCACCGTCCTGCGCGAGCCGATCGCCCCTGGTCTCGAGGGCCGCGAGGCTTCCTCCCTTCAGGTACCGCGAGACGATGTAGGCGCGACCGGGCTCCCTCCAGTAGTCGTAGACCGGGACGATGTGGGGGTGCTCGAGCGCCGCAGCCGCCTGCGCCTCCTGTTCGAATCGCCGCACGAACGCAGGGTCCGAGGCGATCTGCTCGTGGAAGATCTTGACCGCGACGTCGCGGCCCACACGGGGCTGGATCGCTCTGAAGACGACCCCGGTCGGTCCGTCGTCGATCTTCTCCAGGAGCCGGTAGCCGCGCAGCGGCTCACCTCGCAGCTCGAGGCCGGGATCCTGCCGCAGGATCCGCTCGTGGAGCCTCGCGAGCTCCGGTGAGGGATCGATCCCGAGCTCGTCGGCCAGGATCTCCCTGACGCGCTGATAGGCGTTGAGCGCCTCTGCCTGTCGCCCCTCGCGGTAGAGGGCCAAGCATGAGCTGTCGCCAGATGCGTTCCCTGAGCGGGTGCTGATCGACCAGGGTCTCGGCCTCGCCGATGACTCGGGCGTGCTCCCCGATCGCCAGCAGGGCGTCGATCCGCTCCTCGCCGGCGACCAGCCTGAGCTCGTCCAGGCGCGTCGCCTCCGCGCGCAGCGCGCCGTCCTCGGCGACATCCGCGAGCGCAGGGCCGCGCCAGAGCCCGAGCGCCTCGTCGAGCACGGTGACGGCGATGCCCGGGTCGATCACCCCGGCCTTCGTCGCGTCGTTGAGCGAGCTTGTCGAAGCGGGTGGCATCCAGCTCCGACGGATCGAGCCGCAATCGGTAGCCGGGGGTCTGACTCTCGATGCGGTCGGCGCCGAGCAGCTTCCGCAGGTGGGAGACGTACGTGTAGATCGTGCTCCGCGCCGACTCCGGCGCCTCGTCTCCCCAGATCTCACTCACCAAGACGTCGGCCGCGACCAGCTCGTTGGCTCGGACGATCAGATGCGCGAGGACCGCCCGCTGCTGCGGTCCGCCGAGCTGGATCGGTTGCTCCGCCCGATCGACCTCCAGCGATCCGAGGATCCGGAACCGCATCCTCGCCCCGGCCGAGGGTCGGGCTCGACCTTGGGAGTGGCTCGGCGACTGCTCGACGACGTCGCGTCGTCCGAAGCGCTGGAGGTATCAGGCCCGTCGATCTCCACGGGAGCGTGCTTCGTCTCCCTCATCCGACCGAGTATCGAACTTCGCCCCCAAGAGCGCCAGAGAGCCGATCTGTCCCCGGGGCGCGTACCGGAGTCATCACACCGGCAGCCTCCAGCTCAGGGCTTGAAGAATCCTGATAACGCGGTTCAGGGATCGGCTGGGCCCGCCTACCGGCAAGGGTTTCTGGCGCAGGAAGGACACCACGACTCATCCGGGGGCAACACATGAAGGGAGAGGGCAGGATGAGGAAAGAGAGCGATCGCGTGGATCATCGTCGGCCTGCTCGTCGGCTCCGCGCTCTCGTTGGCGACGCCGGCGCAGGCCGTCTCGAGGCACTGGGGATCCGAGCGACGCCATGAAACAGGCCCGACATACGTCGGGTACGGATCAGCGAGTGCTGCCCCTATTGGATCAAAGTCCGGTCGTATGAATGCTGGTTGGGCCCTGCGACGGATGGCCTCGGGGGCGGGGGCTTCGTCATCGAGCTCGACACCACGGACGACTACAGGACGGACTTCCGCGTCAGGATGCGCGCCGATGCCGGTGGCCTCCGTTGTGGACTCTTCCGCGACGGCGACCAAGCTGATCGCGGTACCGCCTTTCGCCATGACGGCGGTTACTCCTTCGTGTGCGGGCTCTCACTCCTCCCGGACATCGGCAACCAAGATAGGTGGCGGGTCCTTGCGTTCAGGACCCACAGGATCACTGACCACGCGCCGAACCACCGCTGGTACCGAGGACCCTGATCGTGCTTGGGGTCCGAATGCTGAGACTGATCACCGGGTCATCACCCCGGCAGCCACCAGCTCGGGGCTTGCAGGATCCTTGACGACGCGGTCAGGAATCGTTTGGGCCCACCGGCGAGGGTTCGTTCAGGAAGGACACCGACGACTCATCCGGAGGGCCGACACATGCCCAACACAGCAAGGCTCGGGCTCATCGGTCTGCTGGTGGTCCTCGTGGCCGCGTGCGGACCGTCTCCGGAGCCCCGTCTCGTGGCGAGCCCTTCCGTGGGGGTTGCCGTCGGCGCCACGTCACCCACGCAGGCACCGACGACGACGGATGCGACCGAGACGGGGCGAGACATCTACGTCTTGGATCCGAAGTCTGGTGGAGCGACGCTGCTCCTGTCCGCGCGCGGATCCCAGACGAACGCCGAGTTCTCACCGGACGGCCGCCGGGTCGTGTACGAGAGCCGCGCTCTCGGCGTCACCTCCCAGATCTTCGTGCTTGAGGCCGACGGGACGAAACGGAAGCTAACGCACATGAAGCGGGGGGCCTCCGACCCGACCTGGTCGCCCGACGGGACCCAGATCGCCTTCGCCGGCACTCGTCGACGAGACGGGGACCGCCACCCCGACACCGACATCTTCGTGATGAACGTCGACGGGAGCCACATCCAGCGATTGGTCGGGACCGCGGAGAACGATGGCCACCCGGACTGGAATCCGGACGGCTCACGGATCGCTTTCGATAGTCGTTACGTGAGCAGAGGCGGAGCAGGGTTCCCCGGCGCCTTGATCTGGGTGGCATCGGTTCGCACTCGGACCCTCACCCAGCTCACACCGCGGCACACTCGGTGGGCGGAAGCCGACCCCGCGTGGTCGCCCGATGGGCGATGGATCGCGTACAGCAGGATCGAACGAACGGGAATGCTGCCCCTCTGGGCCGGGCTGTGGCTCATGCGGCCGAACGGGACGCACAAGAGCGGCATCCGGAAGTCGGACAGGAAGTCGGGCTCCTACGGCTTCGTCGAGAACCCGAGCTGGTCCCCGAACGGGCGCTCTATCGTGGTGGAGAGCGGCGGGAATGTCGGCATCATCGACGTCGACACGGAGCGCCTCCGCACGGTCTTGACGGGCGTGAATGACGCAGCCGACCCCAGCTGGGGCCTGGACGGGATCTCGGTGAGCTTCGATGAGGCCGACGGTGCCGCGACGCCTCAAGCGATCGTGAAGAGCGGATGGAAGCCGACGTGGGAAACGTCGTGGACGAGACCTGACGCGACGATCGTGCTAACGGGATCACGCTGCGAGCAGGACGGTGACGTGCGTGTGCTCGGTCCCGGAGTGCTCGCGTTCGAGTTCGTCAACGAATCGCATCTCGAGGGTCTCTTCAGGGTCGCGCGGCTCGGCCGCGGTCAACGACGCAGCGATCTCTGGGACGACGTGTTGCCCCTCATCGGGCGGCGCTCGAGCCGCTTCCTCGGGCCATCGACGACGGAGATCTGGTCGAGCTCGCGGGTGATCACCTCGGGCAGGTGGGCGGTCCTCTGCTGGATCGACCGGATCGCCGCCCCGAACGGGTGGCAGATGGACAGGGTCGGCATCGTCGGCCCGATCGAGGTCGGGTGAGGACCGTGCTGCCGACAAGGAGGCAGTCGGACGAGAGGAAGGAGCAGCACATGACGAGGAAGCTGATCGTCGGGGCGCTCGCTGCAGCGCTGTTGACGTCGGGGGCGCTGGTAGGCGTCTCGTTCGGGGGAGGGGGTGGCATCACCCAGCCGACGGTGATCGAGCTGTCGCTCGACCTCTGCGGCGATTCATGCCGGGGCTTCGAACTGAATGATCGCGCGTTCGGAAAGCGCGGTACGGCATTGATCACGTTGTCCGAAGACGTGCTCTTCGACGTTGACGGCAACGAGGTCGGGTATCAGAGCAACCACTGCACGACCTCGGGCGGACGGGGCGGAGGGACCCCCTGGGTCTGCACCTTTCTCCTGAAACTCAAGGCCGGCCCGCACACCGAGCGAGGGACCGTGGTGATCACGGGCATCTACCGTTTCAGCGACCCCAGCACGTACGCGGTCACCGGTGGCACCGGGGCCTACGAGAACGTTCGCGGATACGTCCGGATGGAGGTCGTCCACAAGCGCGAGGTCCTCACGCTCAACCTGATCCCGTAAGGGCGCGCTGGGCTCCGGGTCCCGGTCACGGGCTCCCGGAGCCCACCGCCGCTCCGACCATCGGGTGAGAGCTGTCGAGAGGAGTGGACACGGATGCGCGACCGGGCGGGTCGGGTTCGAGCCTGGGCGGTGCGGATCGTGATCGCGATCGTCCTCGTGGTCGTGTTCACCATGATCGTGATCGGGGCCGCCCAGCTCGATCTCGGAGCCCGATGACCGTCTTGCGTGGTCATTGAGCGAGCTTTGCACGGTCCTGGAGCGGCTCGACCGAAACTGAGCGCTCTCCAGCGGACTTCCAGTCGACCGCCCGGGAGGCTCCAGCGCCTCGCTGGAAGAAGGTGACGCGATGGGCACATCCGGCACGGATCGGTTCCGGATGATCGGAAGGGGGAGAGCCCCCTCGTGGAGGCCCGTGCCAACACCCCGACGAGCGGCCAGTTGGCAGGGTAGCTCGGACGGTGCTCTTCCTCGAACGTGCACCTGAGATCCCAGCGACGTGAAAGCGAGCTGCAAGCCATCGGCGTGAAGGTTCTGGCGGGTACCAACCCGACCGGCACCACCAGGGCGCTTCTGCAAGGAGGTGAGGCGATGAACAGACCAGACCCATCACGGGATCGCATCGAAGGATCGGAAGGAAGGAGAGAGAGATGATGGGACGCATCCAGACTCGAGCTCGCGTACGCGGAGCCGGCCTCGTGCTGGCGGTCGCTGCGCTGAGCGTCGGGTTCACCATGCCCGCGTCCCTGACCGCTGTGGCGGCTCCACCGCCGCCCGACACGGTCGTGAAGTGGAACGAGTACGCCGTCAACGCCCTGATCGTCACCGCGCTGCAGCCGCCGACCGTGTCGGCCCTGCACCTGGCGATGGTGCACGGCGCCGTCTACGACGCCGTGAACGCGATCGACGGAGGGTACGAGCCGTACCTGGTGTCGCCGAAGGCGAAGAAGTCGTACTCGAAGGACGCGGCGGCTGCGACCGCCGCCTACGAAGTGCTCGTGAACATCGTGCCCACGCAGCAGCCGGCGCTGAAGACGCTCTACGACGGGTCGCTCGCGGGCATCGCGGACGGGGCGGCGAAGACCGGCGGGATCGCCGTCGGGCATGCCGCTGCCGCGGCGATGATCAAGGCCCGTACGGGTGACGGCCGCTTCGGCACGCCCGGGTTCCCGGTCGGCGACGATCCGGGCGAGTGGCGACCGACGCAGCACCGTCCTTCCCAACAACGACCCGGCCGCCTGGGTCGGGAAGGTGAAGCCCTTCCTGCTCAAGAGCAAGTCGCAGTTCCGCAGCCGAGGGACCGAACGAGCTCACGAGCAACAGGTACGCGAAGGACTTCAACGAGGTGAAGACGATCGGATCCGCCTCGAGCGCCACCCGGACGGCGGATCAGACCGATATCGCCAAGTTCTGGGCGGACCACGGAACGGCGCTGTGGAGTCGCATCTTCCGTCAGCTGTCGGGTGCCGAGCACCTCTCGATCGTCGAGAACGCTCGGTTCTTCGCGATGCTCTACCTGACGGACGCGGACGCGATCATCAACTGCTGGAACGACAAGAGGCACTTCGGGTTCTGGCGGCCGGTCACCGCGATCCATGAAGCCGCGTCGGACGGCAACCCCAAGACCGCCCCGGACGCCGGGTGGGTGGAGCTGATCCCAACGCCACCGTTCCCCGAGCATCCCTCCGGCCATGGCTGTGGGAGCGGCTCGATCGCTCGCACGTTGCAGAAGTTCTTCGGCACGGACGAGATGAGTTACAGCGCGCAGAGCGTGTTCTCGGGAACGACGAGGAGCTTCACGAGCTTCTCGCAGGCGATCGAGGAGATCGTCGACGCACGAGTCTACTCCGGCATCCACTTCCGGACGGCCGACGAGCAGGGCGCCCTCCTCGGGAAGAAGGTCGCCAACTACGCACAGGAGCATTTCTTCGAGCCGGACGACTGAGAGGAGTCAGGCGTTCGTTGACGGGCGGGCCGTCTCGTGCGGCCCGCCCGTCGACGTCAGGGATACGCTGCGGCCATGGACGTCGAGATCCGCACGATCTCGGAGGACGAGTTGCCGGCATACATCCGGGCGCTCGACTTCGCGTTCAGCGGGGTGGCCTCGGACGAGACGATCGAGCGAGAGAGCGCGCTCGCGGAGCCGGATCGATGCTTCGCCGCGTTCGACGGTCCGGACATCGTGGGGACCACCGGGGTCATCACGATGCCGATGACCGTGCCGGGCGGCGAGCTCGAGGTCGGGTTCGTGACCGCGGTCGGCGTCCGGCCGACGCACCGGCGTCAGGGTGTGAACACGCTGCTGATGCGCCGACAGCTCGACGACGCTCACGAGCGCGGCGAGTTGGTCGATGTGCTGTTCGCGGAGGAGGGCGGCATCTACGGCCGGTACGGGTTCGGCCTCGCGACGTTCGGGTTGGAGATCGAGATCGAAAGCGCGCGCTCGGCCTTCGTCCGCGGCTACGAGCGTGCCGGCCGGCTGCGGTTGGGCGACCGCACCGCGGCCCTCACGGACATCCTCGCGCTGTACGAGACGACCCGGTTCGCGAGGCCCGGCATGGTGCGGCTCGACGAACCGCGCTTCGACTACTGGCTGCTGCACAACGATGACGACCGGGAGATCCCGCATCTCGTCGTCGTGCACGAGGGCGACGACGGCGTCGACGGCTACGCGATCTACCGCGTGAAGAGCGAATGGACGCGCGGCGTGCCGGGGTCGGTGCTCACGGTGCACGACCTGCAGGCGACGACCCCCGGCGCCTACGCGGACCTGTGGCGCTACATCCTCGACATCGACCTCATCCATCGCGTGGACGCCTGGAACCGTCCCGTGGACGAGCCGCTCCTGCACCTGCTGCAGGAACCGAGGCGCCTGGGGGCAAGGGTCGTCGACAACCTGTGGGTCCGGCCCGTGGACCTCGCCGGCGCGCTGCGGGCGCGCCGTTACGCGAGCGACGGACGCGTCGTCTTCGAGATCATCGATCGATTCTGTCCGTGGAACGACGGCCGGTACGCGGTAGAGGTCTCGGCGGGGGAGGCCTCCGTGACCGAGAACGCCGACGAGCCTGCGGGCCTCGTCTGCACGGTCAACGAGGTCGGGGCTGCCTACCTGGGCGGCACGACCTTCCGGCAACTCCATCGGGCCGGACGCGTCGATGAGAGAACACCGGGTTCGCTGGCACGCGCTGATGCGATGTTCGGTTGGGATCCCGCGCCCTGGAGCCCGTTCGCGTTCTGAGGAGTCGCTCGAGGACGTCCCGTGGTCGACGCGTTCCTCGGATAGTCCCTTACGCCGGCGTCGTCTGGTCGGCCTCGTCGGGGACGTCGCGACCGAGCCGTCGGAGGCGGAGCCGGACCAGCACCAGCAGGGCCAGCGTCACCCCGAGGGGCACGGCGATCACGACCGGGAGCACGCCCTGCGGGTTGAGCCGCTGGAAGGCTCCGACGGTGAGGTGGAGCCCGGGGCTGCTGACCGGGTGGCTGGTCGACCTCTCCCCGGGCTCCGGAACGGCGACGAAGTACACCATGTAATCGCCCTTGAGGATGGCCTCGATCGTCCAGGATTGCCTGATCTGATCCCCTGCCGGCACGAAGTCCACGTGCTGCGTGCGCTCCGGCGACCAGTCCTCCGGATCGACCACGTCGCCTGAGAGCTTGATGATGTTCATCGCCGTGATGACCGGGGGCGAGTCTTCGGTTCCGTTGTTCTCGAGCAGGGTGTCGAAGTTGACCTCGTCGCCGGTCCTCACCTCGAGGAACGTCTCCTCCAGGGTGACATCGAGATCCGACCCTTCGGTCTGGAACAGCGCCCCGCCGAGGGCCATGGCGGGGCCCGCGCCGAGCGCCATCAACAGGAACGTCGCGAGCAGCATGCCCGAGAGCGACCCCCACCTCGCGCGGAGCCTGCGCGCTCGTCCCGCGTCGAGGCGCAGGCGGGGAGCCGCGATCACGAAGAGGAGGAACAGAACACCCACCACCGCGACGACCGACGAACGCAGGTACTCGTCCCGTTCCCAGAAGGTGCGATGGTTGACGAGCACCTTCTCCATGAACTCGCTGGTGGCCTGCATCGGGTTGAGCCGCTGCACGAAGTACCCGAAGTCTCCCTTCTGCACCTCGCCCGGGAGCTGCGTCAGCATGAACAGCAACAACCAGACGATCAGGCAGATGAACATGCTGGTCTTGTTCGCGTTGGACCACGTGCTGACCAGCAACCCGAATCCGGCGAACGCGATCGCGAGCGCCGTGCCGATGATCGCCCCGAGGAACACCGCCTGGCCGAAGACCTCGTCGCCTTGCGACACCACCAACAGCGCGGGCAGGGAGATCAGGAACGCCGCCGGCCACGGAGTCAGAGAAGCGAGGAGCTTCCCGAGTATCAGCTGCCGTCTGCTCGCCGGGGTCAGCAGCAACACCTCGAGCGTCCCTCGTTCGCGCTCACCGCTGATGCCGTCGGCGCCGACGATCATGCCGATGAAGACGCCGAAGGAGATCGTGTTCATCAGCGTGAGGAACACCATCTCCTTGGGGGGGATCAGGTTCAGCTCGGTGTTCGTCGCCAACAGGAACGTCATGAGTCCCAGCAACAGGCTGTAGAGGATCAGCAGGTTGAGCGCCCTGCCGCCGACCCAGAGCTCGACCACCTCTTGCTTGAACACGACCCGCCAGGCGCCGCGCGTCGACCGCCGCTCGACCTGGACGCGCTCCTGCGTAGCCTCAGCGACGGTCATCAGTGCGCCCCTTCCGTGAGCTGCATGAACGCGTCCTGCAGCCGGCTGCCCTCGACCTCGAAGGACAACACTTGGACGTCGGCCTTGACGAGGGCATCCAGGATCCGGTTCGTCGTCTCGTGGTTGTCCGAGCCGGCCCCTCCGACCGGCCTGGCGAGATCCACCTCCAGCTGCCGCTCGACGCCGCCGTTGCCGACGCTCACGACGCCCGGCATCGTCTTCAGCAGCTCGGTGGCCTTCCCGACGGAGGTCGCCGGCACCTGGAGGCGCAGAGCCGTCCGTTTCGGGCCGTCCCGCCGTGCCTGCGCGAGCACCTCCGCGACCGACCCGGTCGCGACGACCTGGCCCGACGACAGGATCACGACGTCATCGCAGACGCCCTCGACCTCCGACAGTGCGTGGCTGCACAGGATGATCCCGGCTCCTCGCGTATGAGCGATATCTCGCATCAGGGCGAGGAGCTCCTGTTGGCCTCGAGGATCCAGTCCCAGCGTCGGCTCGTCGAGGAACAGGACGACGGGGTCGTTGACCAGGGCGCGCGCGATACCGAGTCGTTGGCGCATCCCGTGGCTGTACGCTCGGATCAGCGATCTCCCCCGCTCCCGGAGCCCGACCAGCTCGAGCAGGGCCAGCCCGTGCTTGGCTGCGTCGGGACCTCTGCGGCCGTAGAGCCGGGCGAAGTAGGTGATGTATTCGATCCCCGTGACCTGGTTGGGCAGCCCGAGGGTCTCGGGGAGCACGCCGATGCGCGGGCGGATCTTGGCGGGTTGATCGGAGCTGATGCCGTCGACGGAGAAGTGGCCCGACGTCGGCCGCAGGATCGTCGTCAGGATGCGGATCGAGGTCGTCTTCCCGGCCCCGTTGGGACCGAGGAACCCCATCACGTGGCCCCGCTGGAGGGTGAAGGAGAGCGCGCGCAGCGCCGTCCAGCCGCCGTAGGTCATCGTCAATCCGTCGGCAACGAGAACCGCGGGATCGGGATCCGGCTCGCCCATGACATGCGCCTCCTACCGTGCTTCCTGCTCCCAGGGCGGACGCCGGATCCCGCGGCAGACGGAAGGGCGGGAGGACCCTCGGATCCGGCGGCGCAGAACGTATCCCGGTGGTGTCGTGCGAGTCAACAGCCATCCGGTCCACTCTCGGCTGCCGCCCTCGGGCGCTCGTTCCCCTGCCGCTGTTAGGCTCCCGGGCCCACCCTAAGGAGGCCTCCTCGTGCACCGTTCGCTCATCCGTGTCCGCGCCATCGTGCTCGCCCTCGTGCTCCTCGCAGCCTGCAGCAGCGACGGTTCCGGAGGCGCCGACGGTGGTGGGACATCCGCCGAGGCGCCCGCCGAGGCGGCCGCGCCCGATGCCTACATGGAAGGGCTCTGCGCCGCTATCGTCAGCTACCAGGGCGACCTCGAGGCGGAGAGCACGTCGCTCCAGGACGAGTTCTCGGGCGGCACGCCCACCCCGGAGGAGACCAAGGACGTCCTCGTGAGCTTCCTCGGCACCATGTCGGATCGGACCCAGCAGCTGATCGACGACGTGGAGGCGCTCGGCACTCCCGACGTGGAGAACGGCGAGCAGGTCAAGACCGCGTTCGTGGGGGCGTTCCAACAGGTCGTCGATCTCTTCGACTCCGCGAAGAGCGACGTCGAGAAGCTCTCGACCGACGACCCCGCGGCCCTGGCCGAGGGCTTCGCGACGGCCGCGACGAAGCTGCAGGAAGCCGGCGCGGGCATCGGGGCGTCGTTCAACGACCTCTCGAGCGAGGAGCTCGACGCGGCGGCGCAGGAAGCCGCGTCGTGCGCCGGCGTGATCTGATCAGGCACGATCCTCGATCGGCACCCAGACCTGGTCGAGCGGGCCGACGTAGGTCGAGCCCGGCCTGATCACCTTGTTGTCCGCGTACTGTTCGCGCACGTGTGCCGTCCAGCCGGCCATGCGCGCGAGGGCGAAGATCGGCGTCATCAGGTCGGTGGGGATGCCGAGCCCGTGGTACACACCGGCCGCATACAGGTCGACGTTGGGCCAGAGCTGCTTCTGCTCGTAGACGGTCGCCTGCAGGGCCTCGAAGATGTCGGCCCACCGCTCGTCACCGTGACGAACGCCGACCTCGCGGGCGAGACCCTTGAGCACCGTGGCTCGCGGATCCATCGTTCGGTAGACGGCGTGGCCGAACCCCATGATCTTCTCGTGCCGCTCGAGCCGCCGGCGCACGTACTCCTCGGCGTTCGCGGGCTCTGCGATCTCCTCGGCCATCTTCATCGCTTCCTCGTTGGCGCCGCCGTGCAGCGGCCCCTTGAGCGCCCCGATCGCGCCCGTGATCGCGCTGAACATGTCGGAGAGCGTCGAGGCGATGATGCGCGCGGTGAACGTCGATGCGTTCATCGTGTGGTCGGCGTAGAGGATGAACGTCGTGTCGAGCGCGTCGGCATCGTCGTGGTCGGGCTCGTCGCCGGAGAGCATCCACAGGAAGTTGGCCGCGTGCGGCAACTTCGGGTCCGGCGGCACGATCTCCTGGCCGGTGCGCATCCGCTCGTAGTACGCGATCAACGCCGGGGTCTTCGCGATCAGGCGCATCGCCTTGCGGTACTGGGCCTCGGGCGATTCGTCCCAGCCGTCGGGATCGTAGGCGGACGCGGCCGAGATCGAGGTGCGCAACATCGACATCGGCGACGTCTGCTGTGCGAGCGTCGACATCAGCTGCGTGAGGAAGGGGCTCAGCTCGCGGTTCTCGATCAGGAACTCGTCGAGTTCGTCGAGCTCGTCCACGGTCGGGAGACGCCCGTGGTGCAAGAGGAACACGACCTCCTCGAACGTGGCGTGCTCGGCGAGGTCGGCGATCTCGTAGCCCGCGTACCAGAGCCGCCCCTCGTCGCCGTCGATGTCGGACACCGTCGTGTCGGCGGCGACGACCTCCCGGAGCCCCTTCTCGGTCACGCTGGCCACATCCTTCGCAGGTCGGGGCGCCCGGGCAGGCGGACGCACGTCTGACAGGATAGTCGGCGCCCCGCCGACGGACCAAAGTGACCCGCGGACCCCCCAGGAGGACGTCCAGGTTGATCCACCGCGTGACGCTGATCCCCGGCGACGGCATCGGGCCGGAGGTCATCGAGGCCGCTCGCCGGGCGATCGAGGCCACCGCGGTCTCGATCGTATGGGAGCGCATGCCCATGGGCGCGGGGGCGTTCTCGCGGAGCGGGCGCACGCTGCCGGCGGAGACCGTGGAGTCGATCCGCTCGACGCGTGTGGCGCTGAAGGGACCGATCGAGACGCCCGTCACCAGCGGCCTGCGCAGCTCGAACCTGGAGCTGCGCAAGACGCTCGATCTCTACGCCAACGTGCGCCCCTGCCGGCTGTACCCGGGCGTGCCCAGCGTCTACGAGCGCGTCGACGTGGTCGTCGTGCGCGAGAACACCGAGGGCATGTACACGGGTCTCGAGTTCGAGATGGGCACGGTGGCGACCAAGGAGCTGATCCGGTTCATCGAGGACTCCACCGGACGACGTGTCAGCGAGGACAGCGGCATCTCGATCAAGTCGATCAGCGAGGAAGGCAGCGAGCGCATCGTGCGCTTCGCGTTCGAGGAAGCTCGACGGCGCGGCCGCGGCAAGGTCACGGCCGGCCACAAGGCCAACATCATGAAGTACAGCGACGGCCTGTTCCTCGAGGTCGCGCGCCGGGTGGCGGGGGAGCATCCCGACGTCGCGTTCGATGACCGGATCATCGACGCCCTCTGCATGCAGCTGATCCAAGCCCCCGAGCGCTTCGAGGTGCTCGTGATGCCGAACCTCTACGGCGACGTCGCCGCCGAGCTCTGCGCCGGGCTGATCGGTGGCGTCGGCGTGGCGCCGGGCGGGCATTTCGGCGGTCGCGACGGCCTCGAGCTCGCGGTGTTCGAGGCCACCCACGGGACGGCGCCCGATCTCGCCGGCACGAACACCGCGAACCCGGTGGGCGTGATGCTCAGCGGTGCGATGCTCCTGCGCCACGTCGGTGAGCACGAGGCCGGAGACCGGCTCGAGGCCGCGGTCGCATCGGTGCTCGCCGACGGTGTGCATCTTCCCCGTGATCTGCGGGCCCATGGCGACGATCGTCCTCCGGCGGGCACCTTCCAGTTCGCCGATGCCGTGATCGCCCGGCTCTAGGTCGGTCCGCTCGGGCCTTCGACCGCGACGAGCCGTTCGATAGCCTTGCGGTGTTCGGACATCCGATCCAAGGAGCGACCATGAAGATCACCGTCGTGGGAAGCGGGTTCGTCGGCCAGACGACCGCGATGCGCATCCTCGAGAAGGGTCTCGGCGAGGTCGTGCTGATCGACATCATCGAAGGGAAGCCGCAGGGCCTGGCGCTCGACCTGAGGGAAGCCGCGCCGGTCGAGGGCTACGAGCCGACGATCGTCGGCACGAACGACTACGCCGACACCGCCGGCAGCGACATCGTCGTGATCACGGCCGGGTTCCCTCGCCAGCCGGGCATGAGCCGCATGGACCTGCTGGCCAAGAACGCCGCGATCATGAACTCCGTGATCGAGAACGTCGCTCCCGGCTCGCCGGAGGCGATCGTGATCGTGGTCTCGAACCCGCTCGACGAGATGACCTACCTGGCCGCGGAGTCGTCCGGCTTCCCGAAGGAACGGGTCTTCGGCATGGCCGGCGTGCTCGATTCGGCGCGGCTCCGCTACTTCATCGCCGAGCTCACCGGGGCGTCTCCGTCGAACGTCGACGCGATGACCCTCGGTTCGCACGGCGACGCGATGATCGCGCTGCCCCGCCACGCGACGGTCGACGGGAAGCCGCTGCCCGAGCTGGTCGACGAGGCGACCCTCGAGCAGCTGTTCCAGCGCACCCGCGACGGCGGCGCCGAGATCGTGGGCCTGCTGAAGAGCGGCTCGGCCTACTACGCACCGAGCGCCTCGGTGGTCGCGATGGTGGAGGCGATCGTGAAGGACACGCACGCCATCCTGCCCGTCTGCGCCTGGACCACCGGCCAGTACGGCATCGACGACGTCTACGTCGGCGTGCCCGCGAAGCTCGGCCGCAAGGGCGTCGAGGAGATCGTCGAGCTCGACCTGAACGAGGACGAGCTCACGAGGTTGCGGGAAGCAGCCGATGGCATCCGCGCGAAGTGCGCGGACCTCGCGAAGCTCTAGCGTCGCTTCACGCGTGGCACGACGTCGACCCTCGGTCGACGACCCGGCCGCCCGGTCGGACGAACCTCCACGCGTAGGAGGCCCCGCGGAGTTCCATCCTGATCAGGCCGAGACCGTTCAGGCGGACCTGGCTCGCGCGCATCGGGTGAGACCGGAAGGGATAGTTGCCGCCCTTCCCGCCGGTGCCGGCGACGAACTGCCGGATCCCGCCGGCCGAGGGGCGGCCGCCGGGGAGCATCGGCCTGAACCGTTCGTAGTTGTGCTCGTGCCCGTTGAGGACGACGTCGACGCCGGCAGCCTGCAGGATCCTCCAGAACGACCCCATCGCGTGGTTCGATCCGTGGACGACGCCGCTCGAGAAGCGAGGGTGATGCCAGTAGGCGAGCTCGCACCGGTCACGGTTGCGCTCCAGGTCTCGGCGGAGCCACGCGAGCTGCGCGAACGACGGACCTTCCCCGTCCGCGGAGTTCAGCGCGATCAGGTGCCAGCGTCCCAGGTCGAAGCTGTAGTAGCCCCCGTGCGAGCGGTGCGCGCGTTTGCCGAAGTAGCGGAAGTACCCGCGCGCGTGGGAGCGGTACTCATGGTTCCCGGGCACCGGATGCGTCTTGTGGAGGAACCGTCCCCACGTGCGGGCGTACGACGACCGGTAGTCACCGATCAGCCCTTCCTCGTACTGCGTGTCGCCGAGCGGGAGCACCGCCGTGGGACGCAGACGGCGGATCAACGTCGTCGTGCGCTGCTGTCCGTGGGCGGGGGCTCCGGCGGCGGCGATGTCACCCGCAGCCACGATGACCGGCCAGCGCGCCCGGCGCGCACGCACGGCATGGTCATGCTGCTCGCCGTGGTGTGCGAGCGAGGGGAGCGACGGGAGCATCACCACCAGGCTCACCATCGCTCCGATCGCGAACGATCGGGACCGGCGCATGTGACGGGAAGTCCTATCACATCTCGGTCGGTTCGGACTCGTCCGTCTCGTCGACCGCGACCGCGCCCGCGGCTGCCTCGCGCCGGACCCACGACAGGACCATGATGCCGCCCAGCACACCGAGCATGCCTCCCCCGAGCGCCACGAACGGCCCCGGCGCGAGCCGCACCTCCATCAGCTGCTCGACCTGGGCGCGCTGTTCTTCGGTCGCGGTGCCCTCGAGGCGCGAGGTCCGCCAGCACGTCGTCGACCGCGTCGGCCTCGAACCGGGCCGGAGCCGTCGCGAGCGAGGCACCGGCGATCGCGATCGCGAGGAAGGAAGCCGCGATCAGCAGGCCGGCTGCGACGCGCGCAGGCCGGCCGCCCGACGATACGCGGGTCACCCCGAGGGCGATCAACATCACGACGCCGAGGGCCAGCACGACGAGGCCGTCCGGGAGGTCGATGCCGTAGTAGGTGGGGCTCGCCGCATCGGGCAGCCCTTCCAGGCCCGTGCGCACCCAAGGCAGCAGGGCGCCGACGCACACGAGGGCTCCGCCGAGCACGGAGGTGAGGAACCCCGCGAGCCGCAGCGGGCTCTGGTCGTCGTCGGCCGGGGCCGTCTCGTCGCGATCCATCTCGGGCGCATCCTCGCATCCCGTGCAGCTCGCTCCTAGGAGCGTCGCCGTTCGAGGCGCCGGATACGATGGCCGCGATGGCGTCGTTCCTCGAGCAGCTGCGCACCCACGTCGGCGCGTTCTTCACGAACTGGCGCAACCCCGACTACGGGTTCGTCGAGAAGGTGGGCCTCACGTTCCGCAACCGGGCGCGGTCGCTCGTGCACGGGGGGTGCTGCGGCAACCACGGCCAGCCCGGCTGTTGACGCCTGGACGACTGGGACCCCGGTCGGGGTCCCGACGGCACTCACGATCACCCACACGAACACTGACCGGCGGCCTGCTCGTGAACGAGGGTGTTCATCCACCGAGCGACGCGTCGGGTTGGCCTTGCACGTGGCCGGCGCTGTCGGGAGCGCTGCCGTGGACCGGCTCGAACACGGCCTACTCCCATCCGATGTTCGCGCCGGGGATCAGGCCGAGGCCGTGTACGACATGTCGGTGGCTGGTGCTAGCCTCGCGGTCGACATGGAAGCCGCCGTCTGGACAGCGATCGGCCTGATGGCCGCCACGTCGCTCGGCACGCTCTTCTACCTCGGATCCAGGATGGACGCGCTGGCCGCTCGGCTCGACGCCAGGCTGGACTCGGGGTTCGCCAGGGTCGACACGCGATTCGACGCGATCGAGTCTCGGTTCGATGGCCTCGCGGCGAGGCTCGACACTCACGTGGATCAACACGCTGGCTGAGGTCCCTTCGACGCCAAGCCCGCCTCCGTCCTGCGCCGTGAACGCGCGACAGACCAGGAACCATGCAACGACGTTCGTCAGCTGGGGCCGTGCTCCCAGGCCGTGACCTGGGTCGCGATCTCCTCTGCCACCTGCATCGTGGTCGACGAACCACCCAGGTCCGGTGTGCGGATCTCGCCGCGCGCGAGCACCTCGTCGACCGCCCAGGCCACGTTCTCCGCAGCCGCCTGCTCGCCGAGGTGGCGGAGCATCATCACCCCCGACAGGATCATCGCGATCGGGTTGGCCTTCCCCTGTCCGGCGATGTCGGGCGCGCTGCCGTGCACCGGCTCGAACACGGCGTACTCCCATCCGATGTTGGCACCGGGGATCAGTCCCAGCCCACCCACGAGCCCGGCACACAGATCGCTGATGATGTCGCCGTAGAGGTTGGGCAACAGCAGCACGTCGAACCCCGACGGTTCCCGTGCGAGGCGGCTGGTGAGGTGGTCGACCTGGATCTCCTCCCACGTCACATCGGGGAACCCGCGCGACTCCTCCTCGGCGGTTCGCAGGAACAGGCCGTCGGAGTAGCGCATCACGTTGGCCTTGTGCCCGACGGTGACCTTCTTCCGGCCGTTGGCGCGGGCGTACTCGAACGCGAACCGCACGATGCGCCGGGTGCCGCTGACGCTGATCGGTTTCACGGTGATGCCGGCGTCCTCCCGCAGCTCGTAGCCGCCGAGCGCGTGGAGCTCTTCGCGGAGCGCCGCCGCCTCGGTCGACCCACGCTCGAACTCGATGCCGGCATAGAGGTCCTCGGTGTTCTCGCGCACGATCACGAGGTCGACGCGCGGGTGCCTGATCGGGACGCCGGGGAGCGCGCGAGCCGGCCGCACCGCGCCGAACAGGTCGAGGCCTTGACGCAGGGCGACGTTCACGCTCCGGAACCCGCCGCCCACCGGCGTGGTGATCGGCCCCTTGAGCGCGACCCGGCTCGACCGGATCGAGTCGAGCGTGGCCTCGGGCAGCAGCTCGCCGTCCTCGTCGAGCGCTGCGGTGCCGGCGTGCCGCTCGGTCCATTCGATCCCGACGTCGGCGGCATCGAGCACGAGCCGGGCGGCCTCGGCCACTTCGGGGCCGATGCCGTCGCCGGGGATCAAGGTCACGCGGTGGGTCATCGCGCGGAACGATACCGAACGCCCGCGGCTCGGCCCGGTCCGTAGTACGGTCGGACCGTCTCGGAGCGAGGGGGATCGTGCATGATGCGACGGCTGCTGACGATGTCGATGGTGGTGGGGCTCGTGATCGGTCTCGGGGCGACGCCGTCCTCCGCCGGGTCGTCGATCTCGATCGTCGAGTTCGAGTACCACCCGGCCAACCGATCGGTGCCGTTGGGTGGAACGGTTGCCTGGACGAACGACGGCACCGTGCCGCACACGGCGACCCAGGACGCGCCACTCAGGTGGTTCGACACGGGGCAACTGACGGCGGGTGCGACGAGCTCCTCGGAGACGATGTCTGCCGCCGGGCGGTTCTCCTTCCACTGCAAGAACCACCCGATGTACGGGCGCGTGAAGGTGCCGGTCGAGGCGTCGAGCGCCGCGATCGGCCTCGGGGAGTCGGTCACGATCACGCTCTCGAGCGAGGCTGCGTTCAAGGGGTACACGTTCGACCTGCAGCGCAAGCGCAACGCCGGACCATGGGTCGTGATCGACCGCTCGATCGGCACCGACGCGGTCGACCTCACGCCGAAGCGCATGGGGGAGTTCCGTTTCCGGGCACGGGTCGTCGACCTCGACGGTGCCCGGAGCGGTTGGTCGCCGGCCGCGGACGTGCTCGTGGGCGACGTGTGAGCGAGGGGAGCTAGAAGCGGTCGAACAGGATCGAGCGCTTCACCTCCTGGATCGCCTTCGTCACCTGGATGCCTCGAGGGCATGCCTCGGTGCAGTTGAACGTCGTGCGGCATCGGAAGACGCCGGTCTTCTCACTGAGGATCTTCAGCCGCTCGCGGCTGCCCTCGTCGCGCGAGTCGAAGATGAACCGGTGCGCGTTGACGATGGCCGCGGGCCCGACGTAGCCCTCGTCGCCCCAGAAGATCGGACACGATGTCGTGCACGCCGCGCACAGGATGCACTTCGTCGTGTCGTCGTACCGGGCGCGCTCACCGGCCGACTGCAGTCGTTCCTTCTCGGGCTCGCCGGAGTCGTTGATCAGGAACGGCAGCACCGAGCGGAAGCCATCGAAGAACGGCTCCATGTCGACGATCAGGTCCTTCAGCACGGGCAGACCGCGGATCGGTTCGATCGTCACCTTGGAGCCCACGTCATCCACCAGCACCTTGCAGGCGAGAGCGTTCCGTCCGTTGATCAGCATCGCGTCGCTGCCGCAGATGCCGTGGGCGCACGACCGCCGGAAGCTCAGCGTGCCGTCGTGGTACCACTTCACCTGGTGCAGCACCTCGACGAGTCGGTCGAGCGGGTCGGCCTCGACCGTGAACTCGTCCCACCAGGAGTCCTGCGAGACCTCGGGGTTGAACCGCCGGATCTTGAGCGTGACCACGACCTTCCCCGGGGCGCTGCCCGCCTGCCGGCGGTCGGAGTCCTGGAGCGCCTCGGCCGGTGTCGCCATCAGTACTTCCTCTCCATCGGCACGTAGGGGCCCATCTTCACGGGCTTGAAGTCGAGCCGGATCGAGCCGTCGTCGTTGCGGTAGGCGAGGGTGTGCCTCAGCCAGTTCGCGTCGTCGCGCAGGGGGTGGTCGTCCCGGTAGTGCCCTCCGCGGCTCTCGGTGCGGGCGCGCGCGCTCACGACGAGCGCCTGCGCACAGTCGAGCAGGTAGCCGACCTCGACGGTCTCCATCAGGTCGGTGTTGTAGAGCGCGCCCTTGTCGGTGATCGCGACCCGACCGAAGCGCTCCTGCAGGCCGACGATGATCTCCTCCATCTTCGACAGGCTCTCCTCGCTCCGCACGACGAAGGCCAGGTCGAACATGTTGGTCTGCAGCTCCTTGCGGATGTCGGCGGCGTTGTCGCCCTCGGTCCGCCCGAGGATGCCGTTCAGCATCGCGAGCGTCCTCTCGGTGGGTCGCTCGGGCACCGGCGCGAGCGCGGCCGCCTCGGCGTGGCGGGCGGCGTCCGCCCCGGCGCGCCGGCCGAAGACCACGAGGTCGAGCAGCGAGTTCGTGCCCAAGCGGTTCGCGCCGTGCACGCTCACGCATGCACACTCGCCGGCGGCGTACAGGCCGAGGATCGGTGTCTCGTCGGCGCCCTCGACCACGCGACCGTCGGTGTCGGTGGGGATGCCGCCCATCGCGTAGTGCGCCGTGGGCTGGATCGGCACCGGTTCCTTCGTCGGCTCGACCTTCAGGTAGACCCGCGCGAACTCGGTGATGTCGGGAAGCTTCTCCTCGATCACCTTCGGATCGAGGTGCGTGATGTCGAGGTACGCCCAGTCGCCGTTGGGGCCACCGCCGCGGCCCTCCTTGATCTCCTGGTAGATCGCGCGGCTCACCATGTCGCGGGGCGCGAGGTCCTTGATCGTGGGGGCATAGCGTTCCATGAAGCGCTCGCCGTCCTTGTTCCGCACGATGCCGCCCTCGCCGCGAGCCGCCTCGCTGAGCAGCACGCCGAGCTTGGCGAGGCCCGTCGGATGGAACTGGAACATCTCCATGTCCTCGAGCGGCACGCCGCGGCGCCAGACGACGGCAGGTCCGTCGCCGGTGAGCGCGTGCGCGTTCGAGGTCACGCTGAACATGCGCCCGTACCCGCCCGTGGCGAAGACGATCGACTTCGCCCGGAAGACATGAAGCTCACCGGTCGCGAGCTCGTAGGCGACCACGCCCGCGGCCGCGCCGGAGGCGTCGCGGAGCAGGTCGAGGCAGTAGAACTCGTTGAAGAACCGCACGTCGCGCTTGACGCATTGCTGGTAGAGCGTCTGCAGGATCATGTGACCCGTACGGTCGGCCGCGTAACAGGCGCGCCGCACCGGACGCTCGCCGTGGTTCGCCGTGTGACCGCCGAACCGGCGCTGGTCGATGCGGCCGTCCGGTGTGCGGTTGAACGGCAGACCCCACCGTTCGAGCTGATAGATCGCGTCGATCGCCTCCTCCGCCATCAGCTGTGCCGCCGGTTGGTCGGTGAGGTAGTCCCCGCCCTTCACGGTGTCGAACGCGTGCCACTCGGGGCTGTCTTCCTCGGTGTTGCCCAAGGCGGCGCAGACGCCGCCCTGCGCGGCGCCGGTGTGCGAGCGGGTGGGATAGAGCTTCGAGATCACCGCGGTGCGCACCTGATCGCTGAGCTCGATCGCGGCGCGCATGCCGGCGCCACCCGCGCCGATCACGAGGGCGTCGAACGTGTGGGTCGTGGCCATCGCTACGCCACCGGCGGCCAGTCGGCCGGGTCGAACGTCACCACGATGACGGTGCCCAGGATGAACAGCGTGAACCCGAGCACGTAGAAGAGCATGTTCATCGTGAAGCGCACGCCGGGCTTGCGCACGTAGTCGAGCGTGATGTTGCGCAGGCCGTTGATGCCGTGGATCAGGGCGAGCGTCAGCATCATCCAGTCCCAGGTGCGCCAGAACGGGCTTGCCCAGCGGGCGGCGACGAATCCGAAGTCGACCCGGTCCACGCCGCCCGACGGCAGGTGCATGATCAGGGTGTGGCCGAGCGCCAGCACCAGCAGCAGGATGCCGCTGATGCGCATGAACAGCCACATCCAGAGCTCGAAGCCGCCCACGGGGCGTTCGCGCCCCCTCGTGTAGTCGCGCCGCGCGGGCGGCGGAGCACCGCCTCCCTCGTGGGCCGGGGGCCGTTCGATCGTGGTGGCCATCAGCGCGCTCCGCTCACAACAGGTCGATGATCTGCTTGCCCATGATCGCCGTGACGACGAGGGCCGAGAGCACGAACACCAGGGCCGAGGTGCGCCCCACCGCCTTGATGTGGCCGGCGAGGCTCGGGAAGAAGTCGATCAGCGTGATCTTCATGCCGTTGATCGAGTGGAACAGCACGGCGAGCACGAGGCCGAGCTCCAGCACGTGCACCGCAGGGTTCTTGTACGCCTCGGTCACGCGGTCGTACGCCTCGGGGCCCCAGCCGATCACCGCGGTGTCGACGACGTGGGCGAACAGGAACAGGATCACCGCCACGCCCGTGATGCGGTGGAACATCCAGGACCACTGGCCTTCATGGCCCTTGTAGACGGTCCCGAAGTCGTCTTTCTGCTTCCTGCGGAGTCTGGTCGCCACGGCTGATCACCTTCAGGCTAGCGTGCGCCCCGGCGAGCGAGTCAGCCGGAGCGTCCAGCGGACGGCGCGGAGTCTACTCCGTTGTGGATAGCCCGACCCGATGTCGCTGCCGGGTCTGGGTGCCCCGGTTCAGGGGTCGGGTCATGCGACCCGGACCGCCACCAGGACGCCTTCCCGGGTGGGCACGATCGTGGAGACGTAACGCTCGTCGTCGGCGATCAGGCGGTTGTGCTCGCGCACCGCATCGGCGGTCGCGCCCTCGCCGAGCACGGTCATCGTGCCTGCCGAGAGCGTGTTGTCCGCGATGTAGAGCCCGCCGATCCGGATCCGCTCGCGTGCGGCCCGCCAGGCGTCGGGATAGCCCGCTTTGTCGATGTCGACGAACACGATGTCGAAGTCGCCCTCGACGTCCGTGAACGACGTGAGGGCGTCGCCGAGGTGATACGTTACGCGCTCGCCGACGCCCGCCCTCGCGAGGTAGGTCTCGCCGGCCGCGACGTTGGCGGGGTCGCCGTCCGTGCAGTGCACCTCGCCGGCGGCCCCCACCGCTCGCGAGAACCAATAGGCGCTGTAGCCGAACCCGGAGCCGAGCTCGAAGACGCGCCGCGCGCCGATGGCGCGCGCCAGCACCTCCAGCGTCACGCCCACGTTCCGACCGACCGCCGGGAACCCTCGGGTCTGGGCTTCCTCTTCCATCTCGACGAGCACTGGCTCGTCGTTTCGCGCAAGCCTCGTGCGCATGTACGCGTCGAACCGCGGATCCACGATGTCCATCTCCGCACCGTACCCGCTCGAGCTGAGCTCGCCACGGTCGCCCGATAGGCTGGCTCCATGAGCGGAGACGACCGGCGCACCGACTCCGGCATCGGATTGCGGCCCGTGTACACGGCTGAGGACCTGGTGGACGGAGGCTTCGAGCCCTCGCGCGATCTGGGCACCCCCGGCGAGTACCCGTTCACTCGAGGGATCTACCGTTCGATGTACCGGAGCCGGCTGTGGACGATGCGCCAGTACGCGGGCATGGCGACCGCCGACGAGACGAACGCGCGGTTCCGGTTCCTGCTCGACCAGGGGCAGACCGGCCTGTCGGTGGCGTTCGACCTTCCGACCCAGATGGGGCTCGACTCCGATCACCCTCGCGCGGACGGCGAGGTCGGCAAGACCGGCGTCGCGATCGACTCCGTCGAGGACATGATCCGGCTGTTCGACGGCATCCCGCTCGACCGCGTCTCGACGTCGATGACGATCAACGCGACCGCCCCGATCCTGCTCCTGATGTACGAGCTCGTCGCCGAGGAGCACGGCGTCGCGTCGACCGAGATCAGCGGCACCGTGCAGAACGACATCCTCAAGGAGTACGCGGCTCGCGGCACCTACATCTATCCTCCGGCGCCGTCGATGCGCCTGATCACCGATCTCTTCGCGTACTGCGGGGAGCGCGTTCCGCGTTGGAACACGATCTCGATCAGCGGCTACCACATGCGTGAGGCTGGCTCGACCGCCGCCCAGGAGATCGCGTTCACGCTTGCCGACGGGATCGCCTACGTGCAGGCGGCGCACGACGCGGGGCTGGCGACCGACGCGTTCGCTCCCCGACTGTCGTTCTTCTTCGCCTGCCACATGAACTTCTTCGAGGAGATCGCGAAGTTCCGCGCGGCCAGGCGCATGTGGGCGCGGATCATGCGCGATCGGTTCGAGGCCGAGGACCCGCGCAGCTGGATGCTTCGGTTCCACACGCAGACCGGCGGCGCCACGCTCACCGCGCAGCAGCCGGAGGTGAACGTCGTGCGCACGGCGCTCGAGGCCCTCGCCGCGGTGCTGGGCGGCACGCAGTCGCTGCACACGAACGCGTTCGACGAGGCGCTCGCGCTCCCGACCGAGCACAGTGCCACGATCGCGCTCCGCACCCAGCAGGTGATCGGGTTCGAGTCGGGCGTGACCCAGACGGCCGACCCGGTCGCAGGTTCCTACTACGTGGAAGCGCTCACCGACGAGCTCGAGCGGCTCGCGACCGGCTACATCGAGAAGATCGACGCGATGGGCGGTGCCGTCCGCGCGATCGAGGCGGGCTTCTACCAGGACGAGATCCACGAGTCCGCGTTCCGCGTGCAGCAGGGCATCGAGTCGGGTGAGCGGGTGGTCGTGGGGGTGAACCGGTTCGTCGACGCGGGCGAGCGGCCGCTCGAGCTGCAGCGCATCTCCCCGGCCGAGACGGCGAGGCAGATCGATCGCGTTCGTGCGTTGCGAGCCGGCCGGGACGCCGCCGAGGTCGACGCCGCACTCTCTGCGGTCGCGGAGACCGCTCGTGGGACGGCCAACCTGCTTCCGCCGATGAAGGAAGCGCTGCGGGTCCGCGCCACGCTGGGTGAGGTCAGCGACGTGCTCCGCGAGGTCTTCGGCGAGTACCGCCCCACCTATTGATCGACGCGGAGCTGTCCAAGGGTGGTCTAGCTCCGGACCAGCATCAACGACGCGTGGCCGGCGGCGACCGCGCCGGCGGTGACCAGCACAGCTCCCGTCAGGTGACGATGACCCCTTCGGATCGCGACCACCCCGATCGCCAGGCACGCGATGCCCACCCCGAGCTCGATCAGCCACGTCACGGCATCCACGGCGGCGGACCTTAGCAGCAGGCACGTCGACGGCTCCGCCGGCGCCGTGCCGGCGGGGCCGTTCCCGGGCCGGCTTCCCGTAGGCTTCCGGGTCATGGACGTGACGATCGTGGGCGGGACCGGCGCGGAGGGGTTCGGGCTGGCGCTCCGCCTGCTCGGCGCCGGCCATCGCGTGACGATCGGCTCGCGGTCGTCCGAGCGAGCGGCCGAGGCGGTCGCGCGGGCGACGGAGACGCTCGGGACCGAGGTCGAGGTCGCCGGCGCTGAGAACGCCGGGTCGGTGGTGGGGGCTCGGATCGTGGTCGTGACCGTGCCGTTCGCCGGCATGATCGAGATCTATCGGTCGATCGCCCCTGCGCTGCAGCCCGGGCAGGTCGTGCTCGATGCGACGAGCCCGCTCATGACCGCGGTCGGGGGGAAGGCGTGGGAAGCCCTGCGACCGTGGCATGGCTCCGCGGCCGAGGTTGCCGCGGCGCTCGTCCCCGACGGGGTACCGGTGGTCGCCGGGTTCCACACGATCGCGGCACACACGCTGGCCGCCCTCGATCGATCGGTCGAGTCCGACGCCCTGCTCTGTTCCGATGACGAGGACGCGAAGCGCGCGGTGGGGGAGTTGATCGGATCCGTGCCGGGCATGCGGTGGGTCGACGCCGGGCCCCTGGCGAACGCACGGCTGACCGAGCCGCTCACCCCACTGGTCATCACGATCAACCGTCGGTACAAGGTGCCCGACGCTGGGTTCCGCATCACGGGTCGCGAGTCGTGGGGCGTGCCGTCGTGAGCATCGTCCCGCAGCCGTGAGCTGTCCGGGTCGGCTCGTGCCGATCGACGACACGTCACTCTGGGTGGTGGAGCGGGGCCCCGACGAGGGTCTGCCGCTGTTGGTGCTCCACGGCGGGCCCGGTCTCGATCACCATGAGTTCGCCGACTACCTCGACCCGCTCACCGAACGCGGAGTAAGACTGGTGCTCGTCGATCAGCGGGCCTGTGGCCGGTCGGAACGCCCGTCGCCGCAGACCTGGACACTCGGGCGCTTCGCGCAGGACGTGATCATGTTGGCCCGGGCGTTGCGGCTCGACCGGTACGCCGTGCTCGGGCATTCCTACGGCGCGTTCGTGGCGTTGCAGCACGCCGTCGACTACCCGGGCATGGCCGCCGCCACGATCGTGAGCGGGGGCATCCCATCGATGCGGTTCCTCCAACGGGTCGAGGAGAACCTGCAGGCCTTCGAGCCGGCCGAACTCCGCGACCAGGTCATCGCGTCGTGGGCCCGGGAGCCCGAGGTCTCCACCGCCGAGGAGTTCGATCGGCTGATGCGCGACCAGTTCCCGTTCCATTTCGCCGATCCGATGGATCCTCGCATCGACGAGTACCTCGACCGTACCGCCGACACCGTGTACCAACCGGACGTGCTCCGCCACTTCGCGTCCTCGGGGTACGGGGGCATCGAGGTCGAGGACCGGCTCGGCGCCGTTGCCTCACCGGTGCTCGTGCTGACCGGACGGCACGATCGGACGTGCGTCGTGGAAGCGGCCGAGGCGATCGCCGCGGGTCTGCGCGACGGCAGGCTGGTGGTCTTCGAGCGCTCGGGTCACATGACGTTCATCGAAGAGCAGGATCGCTACATCCACGAGGTCGCGGCGTTCCTGGGCGAGGTCACGGACCCGCCCTAGTCGATCACGGCGAGCACCTGACCGGTCTCCACGACCTGGCCGGCGCGGATCGGCAGGTCGGTGACCTCGCCGTCGCGGGTGGCGGCGATGTGGTTCTCCATCTTCATCGCCTCGAGGATGCAGATCACCTCGCCCGCCCGGATGTCCTGACCCTTCTCGACGAGCACCTTGATGATCGTGCCTTGCATCTCGGCCCGCACCTCGCCGTGCACGTGCTCCTGGTGCGCTGCCGTGTGGGCCTCGGGCGGCTTGGGAGCGACGCCTCGCCGTTCGTCGAACACCCGCACGGGCACTCGCCGGCCGTCGACCTCGACGAGGATGTCGGCAGGACGTCCCTCGAGCGAGGTCGGGCCCGAGGGGCGCAGTTCGGCCTGGGCCGTGAGGTCCGCGTCGGCGAGCGCGTGCTCCGCCCAGGTGGTGGTGTGCGTTCCGGTCTTGAATTCCTTGGACTCCAGCATCCACCGGTGCGCCGGGATCGTCGTGGGCACGCCTTCGACGCGGTACTCGTCCAGGGCCCGGAGCATGCGCCGCCGTGCCTGGTCCCGATCGGTGCCCGAGACGATGAGCTTGGCGAACATCGAGTCGTAGTCGCCGGGGATCTCGCGACCCTGCCCGACCCCGGCATCGACGCGCACGAACGGGCCGGCCGGCTCGACGTAGCGCGTGATACGCCCCGGTCCCGGCAGGAAGTTGCGCCCGGGATCCTCAGCGTTGATGCGGCACTCGATCGCGGCCCCTCTGGGCGCTACCTCGAGCCCGGCGATCGACTCGCCCATCGCGATGCCGAGTTGCAGGGCCACGAGGTCGAGTCCGGTCACCATCTCGGTCACCGTGTGCTCCACCTGCAGGCGCGTGTTCATCTCCAGGAAGTAGAAGTCGCCGTCCTCGTCGACGATGCACTCGATCGTGCCGGCGTTCACGTAACCGGTCTCGCGTGCGAGCGCGATCGACGCATCGGCGAGGCGCTCGCGCATCGTGGCGTCGATCACCGTCGACGGCGTCTCCTCGATCAGCTTCTGGTGGCGCCGCTGCACCGTGCAGTCGCGCTCCCCGAGGAACACGACGTTGCCGCGGGTGTCGGCCAGGATCTGCGCCTCGACGTGGTGCGCTCGGTCGACGTAGCGCTCGAGGAACACCTCGGGCCGCCCGAAGTACGACTGGGCTTCGCGGGCGCCGCGCTTGAGGGCTTCCTCGAGATGGCCGGCGTCGCGCACGATGTGCATCCCCTTGCCACCACCGCCGAAGGCGGCCTTCACCAGCAGGGGGAAGCCGATCCGCTCGGCCTGCTTCTTCGCCTGCTTCGTGTCCACCGGCTCGGGGGTGCCGGGAACGGTCGGCATCCCGCTGGCGTCGGCGACCCGCCGAGCGGCCGCCTTGTCGCCCATCGCCTCGATCGCCCCGGCGGGGGGGCCCACGAACGTCAGGCCGGCCTCCGTGACGGCCTGCGCGAACTGGGCGCGCTCCGAGAGGAACCCGTACCCCGGGTGGACGACGGTGGCCCTCGAGCGTCGGGCCGCGTCGAGGATCGCCTCGATCGACAGGTAGGAGGCCGACGCCTGCGCCGGACCGATGCGGAACGACTGGTCCGCCATCTCCACGTGCAGTGCGTCGCGGTCGGCGTCGGAGTACACCGCGACGCTGGCGATGCCGAGCTCCCGGCACGTGCGCATGATGCGCACGGCGATCTCGCCTCGGTTCGCGATCAGCACTCTCGGTTTCATGGCAGCCTCAAGGCCTCACTGGGCCGCGATACTCTCCGGACTCCGAACGGGAGTCAAACCTCGGGCTCCGGGAGGACGCGACGGATGTCTGCGACGCAGCTCGAACAGGCCCTCACCATGGCCGGGCTCACCGCCCCGGTGCACTGGCAGGAGGTTACCGGGTCGACCAACGAGGTCGCAGCGGCGCTCGCCGCCGACGGCGCGCCCGAGTGGACCCTCGTGGGCACCGGGCACCAGACGGCGGGCCGCGGGCGGCGCGGCCGCGTCTGGCACGATCGTCCGGGCGGGGCGTTGATGACCTCGTTCGTCCTGCGTCCGCGGATCTCGCCGGAGTCGGGAGGCCTTCTGACGCTGCTCGCAGGCGCGGCGTGGGCCGAGACCGCGACCGCGGTCTCGGGGCGGACCGTGCGATGCAAGTGGCCCAACGACCTCTTGGTGGACGACGAGAAGGTCGGCGGCGTGCTCGCCGAGTCGGCGATCGAGGACGGTGCGATCCGCTGGGTGGTGATCGGCTCGGGCATCAACCTCGTCCGGCCCGAGGGGGTCGACGGAGCGGCCGGGCTGGGGGCGGGCACCGATCCGGTCTCGCTGCTGGGAGGGTTCCTCGCGCGCTTCGCCGAGGGTTACCGCGCGTCGCCGAACGAGCTTGCCTCGGTCGCCGCGTCGCGATGGTCGGCCGTCGCGGCGACGCTGGGACGTCGGGTCGCCGTCGTCGCGGTCGACGGCACGAGGCGCCAGGGGCTCGCGACCGGGGTCGACGAGCACGGTCGGCTCGTGCTGCGGACCGACGACGGGGTGCTGTCCGTGGCGTCGGACGAGATCGAGCATCTCCGCTGATCGCGCCCCACATTCCCGGACCATCCCTGCGGATCCCCGGGTCGTCCCCAGGTCCCGGGCTGTTTGCCTGGGACCTCGGGCTTGGGTAGCGTCTCGGCCATGTTCCCTCGGAAGCTGCTGATCCCCGGCGAGGACGTGGTGCTCGAGCTCCGCCCGCACCCGGTGGCGCTCGCGCTGCCGGCGATCGCGCTGGTCGCAGGGACCGCCGTGGCCGCCTGGATCCAGTCGAAGGTCGACGGGGTCGTCGTCTGGATCGTGTGGGCGGCGTGGCTGGCGCTGATCCTCGGGTTCGTCGTGCCGAAGACCGTCGCCTGGTACACGTCGATCTTCGTCGTCTCGACCGATCGTGTGATCAGCCGCGAGGGCTTCATCGCGAAGCGGTCGATGGAGATCCCGCTCGAACAGGTGAACGACGTGCGGTTCGAGCAGGGCATGTTCGACCGCATCGTCGGTGCGGGCACGTTGCTGATCCAGTCCGCGAGCACGTCGGGCACGAACTCGTTCGACCACATCCGACGGCCCGAGGAGGTGCAGCGGACGATCTTCCATCAGGGGGAGCTGAACCAGCAGCGATCGGCGGGGCGCTCGATGTCCGCCGCCGCCGGGGCCGCCCCTGCCGCCGCAGCGCCCGCGCGGCCAGACGCCTCGGCCGCAGGACCGGGCCCCGCGCCATCGGTCACCACCGAGCTCGAGCGGCTCGCCGAGCTGCGCGCGAGGGGCGTGCTGACCGAGGAAGAGTTCCAGGCACAGAAGGCGCGCATCCTCGGCCAGGGCTGATCTCCGGGGCTGATCGCCGGCCTGGATCCTCGGTTGGTCGCCGGCCCGATGCCCGGATAGCGCTCGATCAGCCGCGGCGGACAGGCTCGCCGGAGCGCGCGCCGGCATCGGCGCCAGCATGAGCACCGTGTCGCCCTCGGCCAGCTCGAGATCCGCAGGCGGATTGGCCACGGTCTCGCCCGAGCGGCGCCGGAGCACCAGCACGGGTGCACCTGCGTCGGCCACCCTGCGGCCCGCGAGCGACGATCTGCCCTGCACGACCCGCTCCTCGACCGCGAGCGCTCGTCGTCCCTCTTCCTCTCCGAGCACGTCGACAAGTTCGGGCCGCATCGCCATCTTGGCCATGTGCTGACCGCTCGTGACGAACGGGGAGACCACGCGATCGGCGCCGGCCCGCTCGAGGCGTTCGGGCGACCCGGGCTCCGAGGCCCTCGCCACGATCTGCAGGTCCGTGCGGATCGAGCGCGCGATCAGGGTGATGTAGACGTTCGTGGCGTCGGAGTCGACGGCGCAGACGAGCGAGCGCGCTCGGTCGACACCCGCCCGCTTCAGGACGGCCTCCGACGACGGATCGTCGATCAGGTAGAGCACGCCGTCCTCGTCCATCCGCTCGCGCAGGTCTTCCTGCGGGTCGATCACGACGAAGGAACGGCCGCTGTCCCGGAGCTCGCGGGCCGCCGCACGCCCCACGCGGCCGTAGGCACAGATGATCGTGTGGTCACGCAGACGGTCGATCTCTCGTTCCATGCGTCTCCTCCTGCTCCGGACGCCGAGCTGGCTCTCGGCCACCATCTGAGCGATCAAGGCCACCGTGATCAGGGCCAATCCCACCCCCATCACGAGCAGCACGATCGTGAAGACCTGGCCGGTCGCATCGAGCGGCCGCACCTCGCGGAACCCCACGGTCGTGAGCGTGATCACCGTCATGTAGAGGGCGTCGAGGAACGACCAGTCCTCGAACACCATGTAGCCGACGACCCCGAAGGCGAAGACGGCGGCGAGCGCGGCGAAGGCCCAGCGGACCCGCCGCGACATGGCTGAGGTCGGGGCGCGGTCGTTCACGACCGGAGGCTACCCCCACGGCGGCACGTCGGGGCGGCCGTTGGACCCCTGGTGGGGGGTTCGGATGCCCGGTCCGTGACGCTGGGCCCGGGCCCGTGCGACCATCGCAACGATGATCGGCGAACTCGACCACGTCTATTACTGGGTGCGCGACATGGACGCCGCGGTGGCGTTCTACCGCGATGTGCTCGAGCTGCCGCTCGTTCGCCGCGACGGCGACGAGTGGGCGGAGTTCGACGCGGGACCGGTGCGTCTGGCGCTGCACGGCAGCGACGAGCCGGCCCGTGGCAGCGGCACCGCGGTCTTCCGGGTGGCCGATCTCGACGAGGCACGCTTCACGCTGCGAGCGCGGGGCGCCCCCGTCGACGACCACGTGGGTGAGGTCGAGGGATTCGCCCGGTTCGCAACGGTGCGCGACCCCGACGGCAACCCGGTGCAGCTGATCGAGTACACGCGGTGACGGCCGAGACGTGTCCGCGGTGCGGACAGCCCCTCCCCAACGAGGCCAACTTCTGCCCGAACTGCGGCGCGCCGGTCGCCGTGCCGGCAGCGTCCGAGCGCCGGGTGGTCACGGTGGTCTTCGCCGACCTCGCGGGCTCGACCGAGCTCGCGGCGAGCCTCGACCCCGAGCGGTTCCGCGACGTGCTCTCGGCGTTCCACGGCATGGTCACCGACGAGATCACGGTGTTGGGGGGCAGGGCCGAGGGGTTCATCGGCGACGCGGTGCTGGGGGTCTTCGGCGTCCCGGTGCTGCACGACGACGACGCCGAGCGAGGTGTGCGAGCGGGGCTCGCGATCGTCGAACGCGCCGAGCGCATCGGGGCACGGCTGGAACTGCCGGTCCCGGTCGGGGTGCGTGTCGGCGTGAACACCGGCCAGGTGGCGGTGGGCACCCCCAGCGACCGCAACATCGTGATCGGGGCCGAGGTGAACATCGGCGCGCGGTTGCAGCAGGCGGCGAAACCGGGCGAGGTGCTCGTGGGCGAGACGACGCGCCAGCTCGTCCGCGACGGAGTGGAGTTCGGCGAGCTCCGCATGATCGAGGCAAAGGGGTTCGAGGGTCCGATGCGTGCGTGGCCTGCCCGCGGGGTGATCGGTCCGCCGACGCGCCGCTCGATCTCGCTCGTGAACCGCCGCCGCGAGCTGGCCCTGCTGAGCGACACCTTCGAGCGCGTCCGCGTTCGCGAGCGTGCCCACCTCGTGACCCTGCTGGGCGAGCCCGGCATCGGCAAGACCCGGGTGGTCGAGGAGTTCCTCTCGAGCCTGCCCGAGGGCGTTCGGGTGCTCGCGGGGCGGTCCAGCGTCTTCGAGGAAGAGGTCACCTTCTGGCCGATCGCACAGATGGTCTACCGCGAGATCGGCGCCGAACGTGGCGCGCCCGACGAGCAGGTGCACGACCAGCTCCGCTCGTTCGTGCGTGAGTGGGTGGAAGCCGACGACGTCGACGAGGCGGCTCGCCGGCTCGCGATGACCCTGGGCATCGGCGAGGACCGTGAGGAGCAGCGATACCACGCGGCCGAGGTGCGCCGGGGGCTGCTCAGCGTGCTGACCGGCCTCGCCTCGCGCGGTCCGGTGGTGCTCGTCTTCGAAGACATGCAGGAGGCCGATCCCCTCCTGCTGGATCTGATCGAGCAACTCGTGAAGGAGGCCCGGAAGGTACCGCTCATGGTGCTCTGCGTGGCGCGGTGGGAGTTCCTCGAACGGCGCCCGAGCTGGGCCGGCGGCATCGCGGATGCGATCAGTCTCTGGGTCGAGCCGCTCACGCTCGGTCACGCCACCGAGCTCGCGATGGAAGCCGGGGACCTGAGGCAGGATGATGCCGAGCGGGTCGCCCAGCACGCCGGCGGGAACCCCTTCTTCATCGTCGAGATCGTGGGGATGCTGCGCCGGGAGGAACGCGATCTGCCGCCGTGGGGTCCTGCCCCGAGCGGGCGGCTGCTCCCGCCGACCGTCCAGGCCGTGATCGCCACCCGCATCGATCAGCTGTCGCCGGCGTCGCGCGAACTGGTGCGCCGGGCGTCGGTGTTCCCGCAGGGCCGGTTCGACCTCGACGAGCTCTCGCTGCTCTCGGAGCCCCGGAAGGAGCTGCTCGACGAAGCCGAGGACGACGAGCTGCTCGTGCGAGACGATGAGCGCCCGGGGGTGTGGCGGTTCGGCTCCGACGTGCTCCGCGACGTGGCCTACGACTCGCTCGCCAAGCGCGAGCGTCAACGGCTGCATCTGCGTGTCGCGAACAAGCTGTCCGAGGGCGACCATGCCGATCGCTTCCCCCGCACCGTCGCGTTCCATCTGGAACAGGCCGCCCTCGCCTCGCTCGATCTGAACCCGCGGGACCGCACCCTCGCGGAACGGGCGGTGGACGCGCTCGCCGATGCCGGTCACATCGCCCGCCGACGGACCGAGTCGCGATCGGCGGCCGACCTCTACGAGCGCGCTCTCGCGCTCGCCGGGCCCGACGACGACTGGGGGGAGCGTGAGGCCTGGATCCTGAGCGTGCTCGGCGAGACCCGGTATCGGCTGGGTGAGTTCGACGCCGCCGAGTTCGCGCTGCGCCGCGCGGTGGCGATCGGCGGCGAGACCAGCGACCGGGTCTGTGCGCACGCCTCGCGGTTCCTCGCCGACATCACGCTCTCGATCCACGGCGATGACGGGGGCGCGTCGGCCTTGTTCGAGCGATCGCTGCAGGCGGCGCGCCGGCTCGGCGAGCCGCTCGTGCTCGCGAGGACCTTGCTGATGGCGGGCTGGCTGCCGTTCTGGGCCGGCGACGTCCCGCGGGCGGAGGCGATGTTCAGAGAGGCGCTGGAGGCGTCGCGCGAGGGACCGCGTCGCGACGCCTGGGCGGAATCCCGTTCGCTGGTCGGACTCGCGAGCGTCACGTCGCTGGTCGGCGACGAGGACGACGCCCTCGGGATCGCGCTCGAGGCGCTCGCCGTCGGGGAGGAAGCCGGTCAGGCGTTCACGGCGGCGGTCGCCCACGGCACGGTGGCGGCGTCGTTGCGGCGGCTCATGCGTCTCGACGAGGCGCTCGATCATGCGGAGGCCGCGATCCGCACGTTCCGAGAGCTCGGCGCCCGGTGGGAGCTGGCGGGTGCGCTCGGTGACCGCGGCTCGGTCTACCGGGTCGCCGGGCGGCTCGAGGAAGCCGAGTCCGACCTGCGGGAAGCGTTCGTGCTCTGTCGTGATCTGCAGGAGCGGGCCTTGGTCAGCCGGACCGCCGCGGAGCTCGCTCGCATCCTCGCGATGCGGGGCGACCCCTCCGCGGCGCGGTCGGTGCTGTCCGAGCCCTCGACGAGGCTCGCCGATGGCGAGCCGGGCTCGGCGACCGCTCTGCTGGTCGCCGAATGCCTGGTGGCGTTGGCCGAGCACGACGAGGAGACCGCGCGAGCGAAGGCACGGGCGGCGATCGAGGTCGAGGAAGGAGCGGTCGGGCTCGCGAACGTGCATGCGGCGCAGGTCTGGTGGGCGGGCAGGCTCTTCGGCCCCGACGAGGCGGGGGGGTCCGAGGCCCTCGAGGACGCCCGAACCGTGCTCGAGCGGCACCACTGGGTGCAGGCGCTCCGCGAGCCCGATCTCGTCGCCGACGTGCGCGGCTGAGCCGCCGCCGAGCACCGACGGGCGTGCGTCACGCTCAAGACGCTCAGGTGGTGGTCCGAGGATGGTTGCATCGGCCACGATCCCGGGGGAGCCTGTGAGGGCATCGGGCCGGGTTGCCAACCTTCCCCCCGGTCCGATATGGGTATCCGTTCACATATGACGAGAACGCACTTCCCCTTCTCCGTGGCGTTCCGCGTCGTCGCGGTCTCGACCGCGCTCGTCGCCGTCCTCGCGCTGGCCTCCGCGAGCTCGGCCGATCCCAAGGACGAGCTCCAGGAGGCGAAGGACCGCAAGCAACGCGTCGCACAGCAGCTCGACGCCGCCGAGGGCGAGCTGGCCTCGATCGACGCCCGGCTCTCGGAGGCGTTGCAGAAGCTCGAGGAGGCGACCGGTCACCTCGAGCAGGTCACGGCGGAGCTGCAGTCCACCCGCGAGGAGCGCGATGCCGCCGAAGACAGGTTCGCCCGCATCGAGGCCAGGCTCAACGCCCGAGCTGCAGAGATGTTCATGCAGGGGCCGGCCTCCGACATCGGCTTCTACCTCGGGGCGACGTCGATCTCCGATCTCTCCGATCGGATCGAGTACGTCGACGTCGTGCAGCAGGACGACGCCGACCTCGCGCAGGAGGTGCTGAACCTCCGGAACGAGCTCGCTGCCACCGAGAGGCGACTCGAACAGCTCCAGTCGGTGGCACGCCGCCGTCAGCAGGATGCCGAGGCCCGCCGGGCCGATGTGGAATCCGCTCTGGCGGCCCAGAAGGCCGTGCTCGATGACGTCCAGTCCGCCCTTGCCGACGCGACGGCCGATCAGAAGGCGGCGGAGAAGGCGTACCAACGCTTCCTGGCGTCGCAGAGCTACGCGGCCCACTCGTCGGTGCCGCTTCCCGAAGGATGGGCCAAGGTCCTCGAGGTGTGCCCGGTCGACCAGCCGCGCGGCTTCGGAGACGGATTCGGTGCGCCCCGGTACGTCGGCGGCTACCACCTGCACAAAGGCGTCGACATCGTGGCCCCGATGGGCACGCCGATCCGGGCGACGTTCGACGGCATGGCGAGCGACGCGACCAACATCTACGGCGGCACGGCCGTCTACGTCCAGGGGAAGTACGGCTCGACCTACAACGCGCACATGACCTCGATCGCGAAGCTGGGCCCGGTGCAGGCCGGCGACGTGATCGGGTACGTGGGCAGCACGGGGCTCGCCGGGGGCGAGACGAACCACAACCATTTCGAGTTCCGACCGAACGTGATGCCCTCGAGTTGGCCGGCCAGCAGCTACGGCTACTCGATCATCGAGGATGCGATCAACCCGTATCCCCTGCTCGTCGCGGCATGCGGGTAGGCGCAGCCCTAGTCTGATCTGGACTAGCGGGACCGTCCGCGGATCAGCAAGCCGATCCCGATCAGCAGTACGACACCCGCCGCGACGAGCAGGGCGACGGCGACCGGGAAGGCACCCCCGGCGCCGGTCGCCGCTCCCGGGGTCGTCGCCGCGGGCGAAGGCGACGGCACGCCCGCGACGAGCACGTAGCCCATGGCGGGCACCTGGGCTTCCGCCTGCTGCTGCGCCGGGGAGTCGGTCGTCTCCAGAGGTTCCCACGCGCGGCCGTTCGCGGACCAGAGCACCTCGTGCTCGTTCGCGTGCAGGTCGGCCGTGGCCGGGTAGACGAGGATCACGCGCAACGGGGCGCCGAGGCGGCGGATGCGATCGCTCGAGGGTCGGTAGGTCGCGCCCAGACGATAGGCGTTCCCGAACGCCGCCAGTTCGCCCTCGGGCGGGGCGAGGTCGGCCGGGTCGATCGGGTCGACCGTGAGCTCGACGGAGCGCTGTCCTTCGGCTGCGCCGATCGATCCCTCGTCGACGATCACGGTGACCTGGCTGTCGGACGTGAACACGACCTGGGTGCCGAGACCGTCGGGGCCGAGCGGCAGGTCGAACCGTCCGGCGCTCGGCGGTTGGTTCGTCGACGCGAGCTCGGGAGGCGGCGACACCCACCGGTAGTTCAACGGACCCAACCCGTCGAGCACGGGGCCACGCGCGAGTGGGCTCAGCCTGCCCGACCAGGCCGCGAGTCCCGCGTAGAGGGCGACCACGCCGAGCCCGATCGCCAGGGTGCGACGGCGCTCGGATCGCCCACCCCGGGTCACGGAGCGATGTCCATGGCCTGGATCTCGTGGGTCGCGAGCTCGGGCGGCCAGACCACCATGTGCTCCCCGGGCACGAGCCACTCCCAGATCACGGCGGCGGCGGCCACGTTGTCGCCGGCGGTCGCGGTGCCCGGCTGACCGAATCGAAGTCCGCTGCCGTTCGGAAGGCTCCCCATCGGCAGGTCGGCGGCGAGCGCCGCGGCGGCGATCGCATCGGGCGAGGAACCATCTGCGTTGGGCATCACCTCGGCGAACAGCGCCCACGCGGCGGAGAATCCGGCGAGGGCGGCGGGACTCATCTCCTGGCCCCACCGATCGCGGTACGCGGCGCGGGCGCGCTCGAGCAGGTCGGCGGCCTCGGGCCGCAGCCCCGAGGGATCGATCGCGTCGCTGGAGGGCTTGTCCGACGCGAACAGGCCGACGGCGTCCGTGCCCAACGTGTCACCGAACTCCGGCATGCAGTAGGACGACGAGGTGCCGATGCTCGCGACGAGGTCGACGTCGTTGCGGACCAAGGCGCGGCGCAGCGCGATGCCGTCGGCGAGGTAAGCGGAGACGAACAGTACGTCGGCGCCGGATCGGCCGATCCGCCGCGCGAGGGCGTCGAAGTTCGCGGTGCGGAAGTCGTAGCCGAACGTACCGGCCATCGTCAGGCCGCGGTCCTCGGCCTCGTCGATCGCACCGGCAGCCACGGCGCGTCCGTACACGTCGTCGACGAACGAGACCGCGTACCGAAGCTCGCCCGGGTCGACGCCGAGCGTCTCGGCGAACGGGCCGTCGACGAACGCGATCGCGTTGCGGCCGAGCACGGCGCCGGTCGGCGGCACACGGAAGGTACGCACGCCCCGCTCCGACCCTTCGGTGAGCATGCCCACGGCGCCCGTCTCCCAGAACACCATGTCGTTGGCGGCCGCGGTCTCCGAGGCCGGCGCCGAGATCGTGCTGCCGTAGCTGCCGAGCACCACGTCGATGCCGTCTGCGGCGAACGACTCGACCGCGCCGGGCGCCGCCTCGGCCGCGGTCACGTCGATCGACCGGATCTCGATCGTGCGGCCGCCCACACCGCCGTCGGCGTTCACGAGATCGCCCGCCAGCGTCACGCCTCGATGCTCGTCGACGCCGCCTTGACCCTGAGAGCCGGAGAGGGGATAGATCGCACCGACCACGATCGTGTCCTCGGCGCTTCGGTGCCTGTCCTGGCCACCCGTGCAGGAGGCCGCCACGAGCCCGAGGATCGCCGTCACCGCGAGGACACGTCTCATCGCATCATCGTCATCACGAGGTTGGCCGCGGCGTGGGTCGCCGCGGGAACGGTCCAGGTTCCGGAGGCCCACCGCTGCCACGAGAGCAGCAGCCCGGCTCCGAGGTCGACCGGGAAGACCGCCACGCCGTAGAGCGGCACGTGCACCACCGCGAACGCCAGCGCCGTGACGCCGATCGCCAGGGCTGCGCCGTGTGGTGCCAGGGCCGCATAGGCCGCCCGTCGGAACAGCGCTTCCTCAGCCACGGCGGCGAGCAGGGCGAGCGGCAGCGCCCACGCCGCGTAGGGGGCAGGCACGGGGAGTCCTCCCGCGGCGAGCGCGAGGGCCAGGGCTGCGAGCCCCACGCCGAGCACGAGCGCGCGACCGAGGCGTGCCCGATCGGGCGGGACCGGCGTCGCGAGCGACGAGGTGAGCACGGCCGCAAGCGTGAGCGAGAGGCCCACGGAGCGACCGGCGGGGCCGAGGGCGGGAAGCCAGAGGCGCGCGACGAGCAACCCGGACGCGGTGAGTGCCACGGCGACGGTGAGCGTCGGTGACCACCCGTGCCGGACGGGCCGGGTCAGATTCTCCGCGCGAACGCTCACCCCTTCACCTCGAAGGTCACGGCGGCGAGCACCCGTGGGTCGAACGGCGCGTGGTCGTTGGCGACGAACTCCACCTGCACCAGGTGATCGCCGGGCGCGAGGTCGCCGAGCAGCTGCGACGTGCCCGACGTCATCGAGACCAGCTCGCCGTCGACCATGACGTGCAGGTGTCCCTCGTCGGGCTGCAGGTCGGTCGAGGTCTGATCGACGATCGTGGCCCCCTGCAGCTCGATCTCGAGCTGGGCGGTGTCGCCGGCGATGCGCTCGCCGTTCGTCGGGCTCGCGATCGTCAGTGCCCCGGTGCTGGTTGGGCGTTCCGCAGCGATCGACACCGACGCGGTGGTGGGCCCGGCATCACCGTCCTGGGAGCCACCGCAGGCGCTCATCGTCGCCACCGCCACCGCGACCGCCGCGACGACGGCCACCGCGCGAGCGGCACGCGCGCCGCTCCGCCCGATCATCCCGATCACCCCGTCACTTCGAACTCGTAGGCGGCCTGCAAGACCCCGCCCTGTTCCGTGCCTGCGACGACCTCGAAGCGCCAGAGGCCCGCCTCCACGTCGATCGACGAGGAGAAGTGTCCCGGAGTGAGTTGGGTGGCGTCCAGCACCTCGGGCTCGCCCTCGTGCATCGAGGCGACCACGGTCATCGAAGAGAGCGGAAGCTCCACCCCGTCCGCATCGAAGGCCGTGACGTGGAACTCGTTCGGCCCCGTGGTGCCGGGGTCGAGGTAGACCTGGAGCTGCTCGCCGCCCGCGAGCACGAATGTGGCGATGTCGGGAAGGCCCTCCTGCTGGACGATGCTCGGCTCCACGGGGTCGGCGCGCGTGACGAGGATGAGCGGCACCTCCGTCGTGCGCGCCTCGGCACGCACCCGGACCACGGCCTGCCAGGCGCCTGCGAGCGAGAGCTCGGTCCCTTCGGCCATCCACGTGCCGTCCTCGTGCGGTTCCATCGGAAGCGACGTGGCCTCGACGTCGATGTGTCCGATCGGAGCCAGCTGCAGCGTCACCTCGTCGGCCGCGATCGCGGTGCCGTCGTCGAAGTCGAGGACGCGCGCCTCGAACGTGTTCGGCCCCGCGACCCCCGGGGTGACCGTGAGCTCGACCCGCGTGGTGGTGGCGAAGTCCGAGCCGCTCGCCGAGATGGAGGTTGCCATCGGCTCGTCGCCCGCATGCTCGTCGGGCAGGTTCGGGTTGAACCCGGTGAGGACCGCGGTGAGGCCGAAGACCCCGATCGCCGCCGCGATCTCGACGGTCACGACCCGTCGCATCGTCGAGCCGTCGCTCTGGAGCCGGGGGATCGAGCGCCACCGATTGAACGCGCCGAGCGCGACGATCACGAGGGCGACGGCCACCTTCACGAACAGCGTCGTCCCGTACGTCGTGTCGGTGAGCAGGCTCCGCACGTCGCCGATGCCGCCCGCTTCGCCGATCGTGCGCAGGATGCCGGTCAGCACCACGACGAGCAACGCCCAGCCGGCCATCCGCGAGTAGGCCTTGACCTCGGTGAGGGGTATCCCGCCGGCGTTGGGGAATCCCCATGCGTCGTGGGCGCGGCGCGATGCCTCGAACGCGCCGATCGTCTCGACGTCCGACATGCTCTCCGATGCCTCAGCGGCCGCGGCGTCGGCCGCACGCCGTTGCCGGAGCAACAGGAGGAGGAGCACCAAGCCACCGATCCAGACCCCGATCGCGACGAAGTGCGCGAACTGGCTCAGCTCTGCCGGCAGGGCCGGCGACAAGCCGGCCGCGTGGCCGCTGGTGGCCCGCACGAGCATCGCGCTCGCTGCGGCCGCTCCCGTGAGCGCCAGGAGCACCCGGCTCTCGGCGCGGCTCGCGATGCCGCCCAGCACCAGCGTGAGCCCGGTCGTGACGAGGAGCCACACGTACGGCCGCCCCACGCCCGAGGAGAGCAGGTCGTCGACCGAGGCGCCGATCGTGTCCGCCTCGGCGAGGACCATCGCCACCGCCCCTCCGACGGCCAACACACCCGCGAGGCGCAGCAGCCAGCGCCGACCCGGCACCCTTCCATCGAACGCCCCGAGCCCGACCGCGGCCGCACCCACCGCGATCACGAGACCCGCGTACAGCAGCGTCTTGCCCGCGACGGCGAGCGGTGAGATCGTCGGCGCCGCCGAGGCATGCACGTCCGGCGCGGCCACGTGACCGGGGTCGGTGCCGACGCCGAACGCGAACGCACCCACGGTGAGGTGACCGTCCGCCTGTGAGACGACGCGCCACGAGACGGTGTAGACGCTGTCGCCGAGGGAGGCGGGCAGTGCGAAGGTCAAGGACCTCGGCGGCGCGCCCTGCTCGAGCGGTCCGACGTCGAGCTCGGCTCCGGTGGCATCGAGCACGATCACGGAGGAGAGGTCGGGGTCGGGTGGTTCTGTGAACGACATCGTCACCGCCGCGGGGGCCACATCGAGCAGCGCGCCATCCTCAGGATCGGACGAGGACAATCCCGAATGTGCCGCCGCGGGCGAGGCGAGCCCGATCACGAGGAGCGCTCCGAACAGGCACCCGAGGGCGACGGCCTTCCTGCCTGTCACGGCGCTTCCGTCCGGAACCGCACGGCGACCCTGACGGGAGGGTCGAACGGCGCGTGGTCGGCCGCGACGAACTCGGCGAGCAGCGTGTGCTCGCCGGGCACGACGTCCCGCAGGTCGACGACCTGCACCAGCCCGTACGTCATCGAGACGACGTCGCCGTCGAGTGACAGGTGCACATGACCCGTGTCCGGGGTGAGCTCGGTGCTGGCGGTCTCGACGATGCGGCCTCCGTCGAGGCCGAGCACGACCTCGAGGTCGCCGCCGCGCTCGACCGCACCCTCGACCGGCCTACTGAACTCGAGCCGCGCCGTCGAAGCCGGCCTCGGGCCGGCCCGCGCGAGTGAGGACGCCGCCTGCTGGCCCGGCCGGGTCGGAGGGAACAGTGCGCGTGGCACGACCGCGGCGGAGATCGCGAGCGCGGCTGCGGCGACGAGCAAGGCGGGTCCCGCCCAGTTCGGCAGGCGTGGGAAGCCCTTGCCCTTCAGCCGGGACCACCCGGCCCATCCGACCCATAGGGCGGCGAACAGGAGCACGACCGAGAGCGACTCGTCGGCCGCGCCGGCGTGGGCGAGCAGATGCCCGCCCCCGCCGGTCGGCGACCACCCACCCACCATCGTGTTCCTTTCCGTCTCGCCGTCCGATCAGGCCTTGCGGCGGGAGGCGACCAGGGCCGCGATCGCCGCGATGATGCCGATCGCGCCCAGCACCACGCCGATCATGCCGACGGTGCGCGCGCTCGACGCCGCATCCTCGGCCGATGCGGCGGCATCTTCCGCGGCAGCGACCGTCTCCTCCGTGCGGCCGGCTTCCTCGTCGATGCGCGTGGCGAGTTCCTCGTTGGAGGGTGCCTCGACCGCGGGGAACGAGGACGCGGCCACGTCCTCGACCGACGAGAACGTCTTGGGGCTCGAGCTCATCTCCTCGTCGACCTCCTCTCCGTCGATCGTGCCGGTGAAGTGGAACGTGTAGTCACCGGGCTGGGACGGCGTGAAGTTCGCGCGGTACTCGCCCGGCTCGCCGAAGACGACCTGGCCTCCTTCGATGAAGAACGCCGGCTCCATGTCCATGGGTTCCGAAGTCTCCTCGCCGAAGGTCACCTCGACCTGCACGTCGCCGGGCTTCAGGTCGGTGACCGGCTTCCCGTCGTGCTCGACGACCAGTTGCACAGCGTTGGGCAGCCCGGCGTACGCGGGTTCCTCGGCGAATCCGATCGTGAGGATGAGGTCGCCCTGGCCCGCCTCGCCGTGCGCGAGCGCGGAGCCGGCCGGGATCAGGACCAGGCCGGCGACGGCCGCGCAGCGCGCGGCGCGTCGAAGGATGGATCGTCGCATGCAGTGCTCCTTCTGTCTCTTCCGTGGAACGACGCATCGTCACGCCGGCATCGCCTCGGGGCGCCTGCCGGCACTGCGTTCGGAACCGACGCTGCTCAGCTGGACGAGGGAGGGGCACGGCTCCCCGTCGAGCGCGTCGCCGGGCGCCTGGGGGCGACGGCGGGACCGACGGGCCCGGCGGTGACCAGGGCCGGCAAGTGGGGAGCGGACGATCGACCCAGGGCCTCGGCGGCCTCCGCAGCCCGATCGGTCGCCCGGAGGACGAGCGCGCCGACGACCGCCATCAGGAGCTGGACCCCGAGCCCGATCGCGAGGAGCGGGCCGTGGGTCAGGTCGTGCAGCGAGGCACCCGAGATCCACCGCTCGCCGACCTCCATCGTGACGAGGGCGGCCCACTGCGTGGCAGCGAGCCTCGCGACGTCGCCGGCGAACCGGCCGCGGTCCTCGCGCCGCGTCAGCCCGGTGAGGAAGAGCGCGGCGAGGCCGAGGGCGGCGGCGAGGAGTGCGACCTGGGTCGCGTACGGCAGGTAGCCGTGGCCCGTGGCGCGCAGCAACTCATCGCGCGCATGGGCGTGGGGGGTGCCGATCGCGTAGGCGAGCCAGTGTCCGAGCACGAGCCCGGCGCCGGCGACGCCCACGGTGGCAACGGTGCGGTGAGGGGTGGGTCCCCTTCATCGCCACGATTGTAGGCTGAGCGCCGACACCGTCGGGGCGAGGGTGCCGGGGATCTCACGGAGGGCCGCGCCGTAGCCCCGCTGAGGAGCGTTGTGGAAGCCAGGGATGTTCGGTCCGTGGGGGTCGTGGGCTGCGGGCTCATGGGTTCGGGCATCGTCGAGGTGGTGGCCCGTATCGGTGTCGATGCGGTCTTCCTGGAGCCGACCGACGAGTTGGTCGGGGCGGGCCGCGCTCGGGTCGAGACCAGCACCGGTCGCGCGCTCGAACGCGGGAAGCTCACCGCCGACGACCGTGAGGCGATCCTCGGCCGCGTGCGCGGCGCGACCGACGCGACGGCCTTCGCCGACGTCGACCTCGTGATCGAGGCGGCCACCGAGGACCCGGCGATCAAGCTCGAGACCTTCCGCAGGCTCGACGAGATCACGCGGCCCGAGGTGGTGCTCGGCTCGAACACGTCGTCGATCCCGATCGCCACGCTGGGTGCCGCCACGGAGCGCCCCGACCGCGTGATCGGCATGCACTTCTTCAACCCACCGCCGGTGATGGGGCTCGTGGAGCTCACGCCGTCGCTCTCGACCAGCGAGGAGACCGTGGCGCTCGCGCGCGGCTTCGGCGAGCGCCTCGGCAAGACCGTGGTCGTGGCCAAGGACCACGCCGGATTCATCGTGAACCGGCTCGTGATCCCGTACCTGTGCTCGGCGATCCGCCTGTTCGACGAGGGATTCGCGAGCCGAGAGGACATCGACACGGCGATGACGCTCGGCATGAACCATCCGATGGGGCCGCTGCGCCTCGCCGACTTCATCGGGCTGGACACGGTGCTGCAGATCGCCGAGGTGCTGCACGCGGAGTTCCGCGATCCTCTGTACGCACCGCCGCCGAGGCTGCAACGCATGGTTGCGGCGGGACATCTGGGGAAGAAGAGCGGCAAGGGCTTCTACGAGTACGGCTGAGACTTCGGTGCGCGACGGTCAGCGGTCTCAGACGAGGGAGGACCATATGGGTGTCCGGAGAGCGGCAAGGGCTTTCGTGGTGTGCGCATCGGTCACCCTCTCGACGATCGTCCTCGCGCCGGGCGCCTCGGCGACATTTCCCGGCGGGAACGGGGAGATCGCCTATTCGACGTTCGGCAGGACCTTAGCCGTGCGAGCCATCGATCCTGACGGCATGGGGGATCACAAGCTCTCGATCGGCGGGGTGAACGCCGGCGACGCCGAATTCCTGCCCGGCGGCGATGCTGCGGTGATCGTCGAGTATCCCGGGCGAAGGAGCCGACTCGTCCAGCTCGATCTCGTCACGTCCGCCCGCACGGTCATCCTTCCCGCCGGCGAAGCCCCTCGCGGCACGATCTTCTCCGTGGGCACGTCGCCCGACGGCTCGTCGGTCGTGTTCTGTGTCTCGCGACCCCGAGGCTGGCGCCTGTACACCGTCGGCATCGATGGTTCGCAGCTCACGCGCATCTCCGACGGAACCAGTGACTGCCATGCCGACTGGGGCACGAACGATCGCATCGCGGCCACCGAGGAGCTCGGCTCGGGCGCCCAGCGCATCATCACGATGGCACCGGACGGGTCGGATCGGCAGACCGTCGTCACGTTCCCAGCTCCGAAGGCCGGATGGAGCACCATCTACTTCCTCGTGCCGAGCTGGTCGCCCGACGCGTCGCGGATCGTGTTCGGTGCGCAACATACCGACCAGGATCCCGACATCTGGGCCATCGACCCCGACGGTGCGAACCTGACGAATCTGACGGGCACCCCCGGTCGGGGCGAGTACGGTCCGGTGTTCTCACCCGACGGCTCGCTCATCGCGTTCACCCGCGGGCAAGGGTTGCGCCGCCGCTTCGATCCCGGTGACCTCTGGCGCATGGACGCTGCAGGCGGCAACGTCGTACGCATCACCGACACGGAGCGACGGGACGAGTACTCGCGCTCGTGGCAGGCGAGCAGCTAGGCTGAACTGACTCCAAGTTCAAGCTAGGCGAGGCACACCCCGCCAGGTCTTCATGCGGCGAGCTCCCATGGGGTGCTCTTGCTGCCGTAGAAACTCAGACCACGGTGATGTGGAAGATCGCCTTGAACGTATCGCCGCCGATCTTGTCCCTCAACACCAGCCTGTGCTGCCCCTGTGAGAGGTCAACGATCTTGAACAACCACGCCGCCGAGGCGACCTGCGTCTCGGTCCAGCCGGCCGGGAACGTGGGATCGACCGTCCTGATGAAGGAGTCCTCCCCGACCGGGATCGTGTAGATGCCCGTCTTGGCGAACCCAGGCGTGACGTCGATCGCCTCTCCATCGAGCCGCAGCCGCGGACAGCAGATCGGCGCGAAGTCGGCGTCGCGCGCCGCCAGGAGCTCGTTGTTCGTCATGCTGGGTGACGACCTCCAGGCCGCGCCGCCGCCGGGCGAGCCGACCAGCGGCACGCCGTGATCGACCTCGCAGTCCACCTCGATCACCGGCTGGGTGGCCGCGGTCAGGAAGAACTTGCTCCCGACCTGCTCACCGCAGAACGTTGGATCCAGGAACGGGGCGGTGTCACTGCCGAAGATCCAGGCCACCCACTTCTTCTGCAGGGCCTTGGCGTTGTCGAACACCACCTGGCCATCGGTAGCCCGGGCGATGGGCAGTTGCCCGGCCAGCAGGATCACCAGCGTGACCGACAGGAGAAGCGTTCGTCGCATGCGTTGCTCCCTTCGTCCGGGGGACGCGGGAGCCCCAGCGTGTGCGTGGTTCGAGTGTAGTCCGCTGTCGCGTCGGGACGCAACTCGTGCGGGACAGACGCGATTGCCGAGGAGCTCAGTCAGGGCGCTGATGGACTGCCGGGGTCGATCCAACGAGGTGCTCAGCCCTCTGGACGTCCGCCCACTGGGTGAGCGCCCGATCGACCGTGTCGATCTCCGACCGGAGCTGAATGAGCAGCTCGCGGGCGCGCTCCGTCCGGAGCGTCTCGCGCGGATTCAGACTCCTGGTGGTTGGGTCGTCGCGATCGCGTCGCAGACGCTTCGGTCGAGGTTTCGATTCCCTGATCCGGCGGGTTCTCATCAGCGAGTTCACCCCTTCACCGACACATTCGCACCGAGAGTGCACGTGGACCGTCGTCCAGCCGACACTCTCCATGTCGGATGCCTGACCGAACCGGCCCGACGCATCGAGCGGGTTGCGCAGTCGGACCGACCCTGGAAGGCTTCCGTCCGTGACGGAGCGAGACAACGCCGCGCTGCTCGCCAGTTCCCCGTTGTTCGCCGGCATCGACGACAAGGGGCTCGTCTACCTCGCCGAACGCGCCATGCGCCGGACGTTCGAGCACGGGGAGACGATCTTCCGCGAGGGTGACGAAGGCGACACGCTCTACGTGATCGCCGAAGGGATCGTGAAGGTGTGGGTCTCGTCGGGCGACGGCAGCGAGATGGTACTCGCCACCCTCCGATCACCCGACGCCTTCGGTGAACTCTCGGCGGTCGACGGCGAAGGCCGATCCGCCTCGGCCACCGCCCTCGAGACCGCGGAGCTCGTCTCGCTCGACCGCGCGACACTGCTGGATGCGGTCCACCACCACCCGGGCGTGGCCGACGGCATGATGCGCGGGCTCGGGGGATTGGCGCGGCGGATCACCGAACAGGCGAGCGACCTGGTGTTCCTCGATCTCACGGGGCGACTCGCGAAGACGCTCTCGACGCTCGCCGAGCGCGACGGCCGTCCCGAGGGCGACACGATCGTCCTCGCCCTGCCGCTCACGCAGAGCGAACTGGCCGAGATGGTCGGCGGGTCGCGTCAGAGCGTGAACCACATCCTGAAGACGTTCGAGGCGCGAGGATTCCTGTCCGTGCGCGGCCGTGAGGTGGTGATCCTCGACCCCGACGCATTGCGAGCCCGGGGGGCCCGTTGACGTCATGAACCGTCGTCAGCGAGCAAGGCCGCCACGGCGTCGTCGTCGAGTTCGATCTGACCGTCGGCGATCAGGCGGCGGAGCAGCTCGGCCCAGCCGGGGCGGGCCGCATGAGCGACGGCGACCGTTCGTCGGGCATCGTCGAGCCGGCCCCCGCCGGCCATCGCGATCGCGGCCCAGAAGGCGAGCTCCGGATGGTCGGGCTGGATCTCGATGGAGGTGAGCCGCTCCCGCAGCGCGCCGTCGAGATCGTCCTCGAGCTCGAGCTCCTCGGCTCGCTCCGCGTGACCGTAGGCGCGCCACAGCCGCATCACCCGAGCCAGTTCCTCGACCGGCGTGGCGTGATCCTCGACCCGGAGGTCGATCACGCGGTCGCCCCACTCGGTGCCGGTCGGCTCGGCCTCGACCACCAGGATCGCGGCCGATTGCATGCCGCGGATGTCGCCCGCCTGGCCCTGTGCGGCGACGAGCGCGGTGAGCAAGCGGTCGGGAAGATCTCCCTCGGCCGCCTCGTATGCCTTGGCCATCGCATCCCAGACGGTGTCGCGTTCCATCATGTTGGCCTGCACCGAGAACCCGTCGCCGGTGTTGTGTCCGAACTCCCGGATGCAGTCGGCCCCGGTGTGCACGCCCACCCGACCCTCTCGGTCGACGAAGGCGACCTGTCGGACCGATCGGTCCTCGTCGGCGTGCACGAGCGTCTCGAGCGCTTCCGAGCGCGCTCCGTCCCCTGCGCATCAGCTCCAGGCCGAGCGGCCCGTACGAGCGCTCGGCGAAGGACTGCGTAGCGACGGCACCCACGCCCGCTTCAGCCCATGAGACCACGCTGCCCACCGAGAACCAGTGTGACTGCACGGCCACCCCGAGCCGACCCGTCTCTGCATCGCGCGCCACGATCGAATACGTCATCGTTCCTCCCCATCCTGGGCGTGTCCTGGGCGTCACGCACCGCGTGTGTTCCGCGCCAGCGCCATCAGCACCGTCTTGGCTTGGAACGGCGTCAACCCCGGATGCTTGGCCATGATCAGCGTGAGCGCCCCGGCGATGTGCGGGGCCGCGAACGAGTTCCCGGTCGCCACGATCGTCTTCCCGTCGAGCCACGGCACCTCCACGTCGATGCCGGGCGCTCCCCACTCCGCCGGTGGCGTGGGGTTGAAGTCGAACGCGAGCCGGTCGTCCACGTCGGCGTGCGAGGCGACCGAGAACACCGACGAGTACTCGGCCGGGAAGCTCGGCCCCGGCATGTTGTTGATCGCGCACACGAGCATCACGCGTCGGAACGCCGCCTCGTCGGCGATGCGATGGAACACCGAGTAGTAGTCGCGCTTGCCGGTCGAGAGCGACAGGTTGATCACCCGCATGTCGTTGCGCAGCGCCCATCGCAATCCGGCGGCGAACACGAAGCCCTTGCCGGTGAGCTTCCGTCCCAGCACCCGAACGCTGTAGATCTCGCAGTCGGGCGCCATCTTCCGGATGATGCCCGCGCACGCGGTGCCATGGCCGAACAGGTCCTCGTGCGGTCCCTCCGCGAACCGCACGCTGCCCGGCGCCTCGGGGTCGAAGTCGACGGCGACGGCCCCCTCGACGGTGCGGACCCACGGGTGGCCGGCGTCGACACCCGAGTCGAGCACGGCGACCTTCACGCCTTCGCCGGTGCTCCCTCCCCAGGCCCACTCCGGCGTGATGTCGTGCGGCAGGTCGACGTCGACCTGCCGAAGTGCACCGGGCTGGAACGCCCACGACCAGGCCGGCCGCACGGCTAGGCCCGTTCCCCTTGCGCGTACATCAAGAACGTGTACAGCAGGTCGGTCGCGGCCTGTCGCTCTTTCGGCCCGAGCGAGCCGATCTCGGCGAACAGGTCGAGCAGTTCTGCCAGTTCACGCGCCGGCCCACGTGCGTTCTCCGCGACGCCCTCGAGCGCCGCTTGCAGGTCCCCGTCTTCAGCGGCCTTCGCTGCCGCCCGGAACATGACCCGGCCGAAATCGTGGAACAGCTTCGTCGTCTCGATCGCGACCGCCGCCTGGCGAGCGAGCGTGGCCACCAACCGGGACTCGTCGTGCGCGCCCTCACGGCCCTCGGGCGCATCCAGGACCTCCATCACGCCCATGGCGCCCGCGTCGGTCTCGAGCGGGATCGCGAAGACGGTCGAGGGCGTGTAGCCGGTCGCGGCGGCGATGTCGCGCGCGAACCTGGGGTCGCTCGGAGCGTCGGAGATCGAGATCGACTGACCTGCGGACAGGGCCCACCCCGCGATGCCCTTGCCGGCTTCCATCTCCATACCGACGACCTGATCGCCGGCGGCGCCCGAAGCTGCCACGAACGTGAGCATCTCGCGGTTCGGGTCGAAGGCGGCGATCGAGGCGGCCTCGGCGCCCGTCACCTCGCGCACCGTCTCGACGATCCACTCGAGCAGCTCCCGGTATCCGGGCGGCTCGATCGCCGGACCGAGGTCGGCGGCAGCCGCGGCGAGCGTGGCGAACGGGTCCGGTGTCTGCTCTGGCTCCTGCTCTGGCTCGTGGGGCATCGCGCGGATGCTACCTGCGATCGGTCCCGCGAGGGAATCGGACCTGTCGGCAATCGGACAGACCGAGAGTCGTCTGCTTGACAGGCGTCGTGGGTTGCGTGACCGATGATGCAGGGGTCAGGATGAGCCCCAGAGAGAGGGCTCCCACCCAGAAGGAGGGTGACATGTCCGAAGAGATCCGCGACAAGGCCGAGGCTGAGGACGACGCCGAGGGCCAGAAGGTGAGAAAGCGCCTGGCCGAGGACGACGCCGAGGGCAGCAGGTGAGGAAGCCGCGCCTGGCCGAGGACGACACCGAAGGCCAGTTCAGGAAGCCGCGCCTGGCCGAGGACGACACCGAAGGCCAGTTCAGGAAGCCGCGCTGGCCGAGGACGACACCGAAGGCCAGCAGGTCAGGAAGCCGCGCCTGGCCGAGGACGACATCGAAGGCCACGGGGCAAGAAGAAGTAGTTCTCGCTCCACGGACGCTTCGCCAACAGGCCGCCTCCTCGGGGGCGGCTTCTTGGCGCTCGCGTTCACGCGTGGCCGAGCTCGTCGACCCCGGTCGTCGTCGCGAGTCGGTTGGCCATCACGGACAACAGGGTGGTCGAGATCCTCGGCCCTTCGTTGGCGATCCGAAGGAAGTCCTCACCCGGCACCCGATACAGCACCGTGTCCGCCACCGCCGTGACCGTCGCGGTGCGGGGCCGCTTCTCGAGCAGGCCGATCTCCCCGAAGTAGTCACCGCTCTCGAGCCTCGCGAGTGGCGCCTCGACTCCGGCCGTCGTCACGTCGACCGCACCCGACTCGATCGCGAAGAGGTCGTCGGGCTCGTCGCCCTCGCGGATCACGACGGTCCCCTGGGCGATGGCTTCGCGGGTGGCGACGGCGGCCAACGCTTCGAGCTGGGCGGGCGAGGCAGCCTCGAAGATGCCGAGGCGCTCGAGCAACGAGACCGCCGGCGCCAGCTCGGCCACCCTCGCGGCGGCGATCCGGTCGAGGGTGCGGGCGCCGGGCAGGGACACCAGGGTGACCACGAGCAGCACACCCCCGGCGGCCGCGGCGGCGCCGGCCAGCCCCAGCAGCTCGATCGTGATCGGCGCCACGATGGAGCCGAGCGCGATCGCCGCGACGGTGATCGAGCCCACGATGCCGAAGACGCTGCCGATGCGGTCGCGCGGAACCACACGTTGCAGGGTCGTCGTCGACACGACGTCCGCGATGATGTACGCGGCGCCCTCGACGGTTAGGAGCAGGTAGGCAGCGGCGGGGTTGCGCACGACCGACAAGGACAGGATCGGGACCGCGGACACGAGCGTGGCCAGCGTCAGGATCGCGGCGGTGTGCGACCTCGATGCGAGACGTGCCGCGGCGCCGGTCGCGAGGATGCCGCCCACACCCGGCGCAGCGAACAGCAACCCGGTTGCGTCGAGTCCCATGCCGAGGAACTCCTCGGAGATCGGGCCGAACAGCACGATCTCCTGCCCGAATGTGAAGCCGAATGCGATCACCAGGCCGACGAGCAGCACGGCTTCCTTCGAGCCTCGGATCGCGTGCGCCCCAGCGATGATCCGCGATCGCAGCGTCGGCTCGACCTCGACCTCGCCGACCCTTCCTCGGACGCCGATCTTCCAGACCATGAACGCCGAGAACAGGAACGTAGCGGCGTTCACCCCGAAGGCGATCGGGGGCGGCCCGAGCAGCAGGAGGACGACGGAGAGGCCCGGCCCGAAGGCGATCGCGAAGTTGTCGATCGTGCCGGAGAGCGCATTGGCGGCCGCGAGATCCTCCTCACCGACGATCGAGGGTGTGATCGCCGTGACGGCCGGGTAGTACGGCGTGCTGCACGTGTTGTTCAAGAACGCGATCACGATCGCCCCCACGACCGCCGTCGTGCTGGTCGAGGTCGCGACCACCATGAGGACGAGCATGAGCACGAACCGGGCCAGGTCCGAGGCGATCATCACCTTGCGACGGTCGTACCGATCCGCGATCGCGCCCCCGAGCGGTTCGAACAGCACGAACGGCAGCAGTCGCACGACGCCTGCGACTGCGACCCAGCCCGTTGAGCCCGTCGCTTCCAGGATGTACACGATCGACGCGGCCGCATAGAGCCAGTTGCCCGAGTCGGATACCGCGAGCCCGGCGAGCAGGAGCCGGTAGTCGCGATGACGGAGCGCTGCGCGGAACGTGCCCGCACGCGCTCGCTCGCTCATGGTGGAGGGTTATCCGCCGAGGAGCGGCGCGCTGTCAAGCGCGCCGGTTTGACACCCCGGGCAGAGCGAGGGAGAGTAGCACCGCAAGGCAACCACTCTTCAGGGGCCGGCCCGTGTCCCCGCGTTCGCCCGCGGGAAGGGGTTTCGTCACCGTGAGGAAAACGCTTGCAGTGGCGCTCGTCTCGGTGTTGTGGACCGTCCTGGTCGGCGGGGCAGCGATCGCGAACCACGACGGCAGTCTGGGGGTGTTCCCGCCGGACTCGTCGCCGTACGGCAAGACCTACGCGCAGTGGCAGGGCGCCTACCAGATCTGGCTCAACGAGATCCCGGCGCCGGAGAACCCGCTCGTCGACCCTCTGACCGCCCGCAACTGCGAGGTCCAGCCCGGTGGCGATATCACGTTCCTCGGCGGCGCCGGCGCGGACTGCTCGGTGCCGGCCGGCACTGCGTTCGCGTTCAGCCCTGCGCTCGGCTTCTGGGAATGCTCGACCGCCGAGGGGCTGGGTGAGACCTGGCAGGAGCTGCGCACGTGCGCGCGCGAGAACTTCGCGTTCGACCTCGACCCGGCCAAGTACCACCAGAAGGTGCGGATCGACGGTGAGCGCTTGGTGCACCAGCGCCGGTGGGTGTCACACACCCCCGGGGAGATCATCGACTTCCCCGAGGACAACCTCTGGGGCGCCGAGCCCGGTCCGAGCCGCTCGATCACCAAGGGGTTCCTGTTCATCCTCGAGCCGCTCGACGCCGGTGAGCACCGCATCGTCGTGGTCGTGCAGGACGAGGCGCTCGGCGACTTCCGCTGGGTCTGGAAGCTGCACGTCGAGGAAGGAGCGTCAGGATGAGGAGGGCGTTCGTACTCGTGTTGGGCGCGATGCTGGCGATCGCGCTCGTGCAACCCGCCTCGGCGAGCGCCGAGGACCTGGTCTACGCGCCTGATGCCGAGGTGCTCGGCATGACTCACGCCGAGTGGAACGGCGCATACAACATCTGGTTGCAGGAGATCCCGACCCCTGAGAATCCCCTCGCCGACCCGCTCAGCCCGAGAAACTGCGAGGTGCAACCCGGCGGTGACGTGGTGTTCGTCGGTTCGCTCGGCTCGGATTGCAGCATCCCGGCCGGCGCGGCGATCGTCTTCGGCACGGCGGCGTGGGAATGCTCCACGGCCGAGGGACTCGGCACGACCTTCGGGCAACTCCGTCGATGCGCTCGAGAGAACTTCAAGATCGACTTCAGCGCCGACGCGATCCACCAGCGACTGCTCATCGACGGGCAGCCTTTGAAGTTCCTTCGACGCTGGGTCTCGCTCACGCCCGGGGAGATCGTCGACTTCCCGGAGGACAACATCTGGGGCGCGGAGCCTGGGCCGAGCAAGTCGGTGACGAAGGGCTTCCTGTTCATCCTTCGTCCACTGCCGGAGGGTACGCATCGGATCGTCGACAAGGTGACGAGCGCGTCGATCGGCGACTTCAAGGTGGTTTGGAAGCTGCACGTGGAAGAAGCCTGAGGGACCGAGCCGGGTGCGTCGCTCAGCGTGAGCGGCGCGCCCGGTCGGCCAGGCCGGCGGCGTACCCGGCCACCTTGGCCGTGTCGGTGAAGGCCATCAGCGCCGGTACCGCCACCGTGGCGAGCGCCCGCTCGCGGTCGTCATCGGCGCGTGCCCATCCTCGGCGAACGGGGGTTCGCGCGTAGGCGACCGCCCCCGCCGCCACGGCCAGCTTGGGCCACGTGCGCCCCGATGCCAGCGCCGCGCCGAGCCCCGCGTAGGCTCCGAACCGTAGTGCGTGACGCTCCGGGTGCATGCCCGCCTGCGCATCACCCCGCGCGTACCGGAAGTACTGGCGCCACATCGCGCCGAGCCCCTCCCGCATGGCCCAGCGCACGATCGCGTCCGGTGCGAAGCGCATGTCCATGCCCATCTCGCGCCACCGAAGGTCGACCCACATGTCCTCGCCGATCGGCAGCCATTCCGGGTAGCCGCCCACGGTGTCGATCGCCTCTCGTCGGTAGGCGACCGATCGGTGCGACGGGTTGAATGCGTCGGGGTCGACACCACCGGCATCGAGCGGCAGGTTCACCGAGGCCATGCAGCGTCCGAGGAAGGTCTCCGCGACGGGTTCGTACCACCCCATGGCCACGTCGGCGCCGGCCTCGAGCGGCGCCACGATGCGTTCGAGCCACGCCGGGTCGGGTTCGCAGTCCGCGTCGGTCGCGGCGATCGCCTCGTGGGTGGCCGCGGCGAGGGCCACGTTGCGGCCCCGGGAGATGTTCGCACCGGGCTCGACCAGCACGGTGATGTCGTCGCTTCGGCGGAACGCGTCGGCGGTGCCGTCGCTCGAGCCGCCGTCGACGATCACCACCTCGTCGGGCCGGCGGGTCTGCGCGGCGAGCGATGCGAGGAACCCCGGCACCGCGTCGGCGCAGTCCTTCACCGTCGAGATCAGCGTGACCTTCATCGAGACCCCACGACGTGACGGTACACGCGGAGGGTGGCCTCGGCCGTCTGGGCCCAGGAGAAGCCGGCGGCCCGTTCCGGACCCCGACGGCGGAGATCGTCCGCGAGCGCTGCATCGTCGAGTACCCGGCGGAGTGCGTGCTCGATCGCCGACCCGTCGAGGGGGTCCACGAGCACCGCGGCGTCGCCCGCCACCTCGGGGATCGACGAGGTGTCGGCCGCCACGGTGGGCACGCCTCGCGAGAGCGCCTCGACCACCGGCAGGCCGAATCCCTCGTACAGCGGGACGTACGCGAACGCATCGGCGCCGCGGTACAGGGCGTCGAGATCGTTGTTCGACAGATCGCGCGTGCGCACGACGCGACCCGGTCCCTCGACCGCCAGCTCCCGCCGGAGTTCCTCGTCGAGCCATCCATCGGGGCCGTTCAGCACGAGTGCGTGCGGCAGGTCGGCCGCGAGCCGCCGGTACGCACGCACGAGCCGAGCTTGGTTCTTCCTCGGCTCGAGCGTGCCCACCGAGAGTACGTACGGCCGTGGTACCCCGAGCCGGTGCAGCACGGCCTCGACGTCGCCCGACGGCTCGGCGGGCACGGACGCCGCGAGCGGTGTCACGTGCACCCGGGCGGCGTCGACGTCGGTGTGCTCCCGCAGCTCCATCGCGGTGAACGCCGAGGGCGTGAGCACCGCGCCGGCACGCTTCGCCGTCGCGCGGAGGGCTGCGCGGAAGAGCATGCGCCAGTTCCTCGGGTAGAGATCGGGATACCGCAGGAAGGCCAGGTCGTGCACGGTCACGACGAGGCGCTGCCCCCGCCGTGCCGGCGCCACCGCGGCCGGGTTCGTCGCGTGCACGACGTCGGCGCGGCCGAGGGGCGCGGGGAGCGGGGGTCGGCCGGTGAGGGCCCACCGCGGGTAGAGCGCCCGGATCGATCGAGGCACCTCCACGACAGGCGGGACCCGCCGCAGCCACGCCTCGGAAGGCCCGCCTCCGTCGAACCGCGATCGGAACGGCATCAGCTCGAGGGTCGGGTCCGCGGCCGTCAGGGCTGGGGCGAGTTCGCGCACGTACGTGCCGATGCCCCCCGGTGCGGAGAACCAGAGCTGGTCGATGTGGAAGGCAACCTTCATCGGGACGACCCGCTCGAGGAGCCGGCCGCCCTCATCGCGAACCCTCCATGCATCCGCACCCCGCGGAACCGACGGTGGCCGCATGAGCGGTGTCCGGCGGCAGGTCGAGCCGGTCGCCCGCCGTGAGCTCGACATCACCGTCTTCGGTGTGGAACACGATCGATCCCGACAGACAGAAGAGCACCTTGTGGAACGGGTGGGTGTGACGTCCGTACCGGTCGCCGGGCCCGTTGGCCCACGAACGTGGGGACGAGCATCCTTCGGCGGCGAACGCGGCCATCGCGTCGTCGCGACCGGCGCTGCCGGCGGTCTTCGTGGCGCCCACCACGTCCTCCGTTCGGAAGCTAGTCTGAGTCAGACTAGCGGACGTCGCTCCGGCCGTGCACGGTCGGCACGCCCTTTCGCGCGAACGGTCCCTGCTGTCCGTGCCAGGGTTCCCGAGCGTATCGGCGGGCCTGCAGCGCCCCCAAGCCGGTGGCGTCGATGCGACCCTGCAGCACCCACGGGGCGGGCCGCGGGCTCTCGGCCATGAAGTACCGCTCGAGCGCCATCAGGATCGCACGCTCCTCTTCGGGGGTGGTGTCGTCGGGAAGCTCGATGCGGCGCTCGCCCTCGTCGCGGATCGGCATCGACGCCCCCTACAGCGGGATGTTCCCGTGCTTGCGGGCGGGCACGCTCTCACGCTTCGTCGAGAGCATGCGGAGCGCTTGGATCAGCCGCTTGCGCGTCTCGGCCGGTTCGATCACGTCGTCGATGAACCCGCGCTCCGCCGCCGCGTAGGGCGTCGAGAACTTGTCGCGGTATTCACGGATCAGCTCGGCCTTCCGTGCGGCCGGGTCGGCGGCTTTCTCGATCTCCTTGCGGAACACGACGTTCACCGCGCCCTCGGCACCCATCACGGCGATCTCGGCGGTCGGCCATGCGAGCGAGATGTCGCTCCGGAGGTGCTTGGAGTTCATCACCAGGTACGCGCCGCCGTACGCCTTGCGGGTGATGACGGTCATGCGCGGCACCGTGGCCTCCGCGTAGGCGTACAGGAGCTTCGCGCCGTGGCGGATGATGCCGTTGTACTCCTGGGTCGTGCCTGGGAGGAACCCGGGCACGTCGACGAACGTCAGGATCGGGATGTTGAACGCGTCGCAGAACCGCACGAACCGCGACGCCTTCTCGCTGGCGTCGATGTCGAGCGTGCCCGCGTTCACCTTCGGCTGGTTCGCGATCACCCCGACGCTCCGTCCGTCGAGGCGCGCGAAGCCCGTGACGATGTTCATGGCCCAGAGCGGGAAGGACTCCAGGAACTCCCCGTCATCCACCACGTAACGGATCACCTCGTGCATGTCGTAGGGCTCCTTGGCCCGGTCGGGCACGAGGTGGGTGAGCGCGTCGGCGTGGCGTCCAGGATCGTCGGTCGCGGCGTAGGCCGGCGGGTCCTCCAGGTTGTTCGAGGGAAGGAAGCTCAGCAGGTACCGGACGCGATTCAGCACGTCCTCGTCGTCTTCCCCCACGAACGAGGCGACCCCGGACTTCGTGGCGTGTGTCATCGCGCCGCCGAGCTCTTCCATCGACACGTCCTCACCCGTGACCGTCTTGATCACATCGGGCCCGGTGATGAACATGTGCGACGTCTCGCGAACCATGAACGTGAAGTCGGTGATCGCCGGGGAGTAGACCGCGCCGCCGGCGCACGGTCCCATGATCACGCTGATCTGCGGGATCACGCCGCTCGCGCGTACGTTGCGCTCGAAGATGTAGCCGTAGCCGGCGAGCGAGGCCGCGCCCTCCTGGATGCGCGCGCCGCCCGAGTCGTTGATCGCGACGAACGGCGCGCCGGTCGACATGGCGAGGTCCATCACCTTCGTGACCTTCTGCGCGTGCACTTCGCCCATCGAGCCGCCGAACACGGTGAAGTCCTGGCTCGCGACGAAGACCTTCCGGCCGTCGACCGTCCCATACCCTGTGATGACGCCGTCCCCGGGCGGGCGCCGTCGATCCATGCCGAAATCGTGCGCCCGGTGCACCGCGAACGGGTCGGTCTCGACGAACGAGCCCTCGTCCATCAGCACGCCGAGCCGCTCGCGAGCGGTGAGCTTGCCCTTGTCGTGCTGCTTCTTCGCGGCGTCACGCCCGCCCGGCGTCAGTGACGCCTTCCTCCGCTTGCGGAGCTCCGCGATGCGGTCCTCGACCGTCTTCTCGGGCTCCTCGCCGCCGGCGCCGCTTCCGGGCAGGTCCTGGTCCGTGGTCACCATGGCCGGAGTCTAGCCGCGTGGTCGTGCGCGAGCCGGCGCGTGCCGGCGCGTCGGCGTTCGGCGGTCAGCCGCAGCGGCGGCCGCCCCACGGGCCCCATCCGATCTCGTGAGCCATGCGGATCGACACGATCGCGTTGGTACGGCCGCTGATGATGGCGCGTCGCAGCTCCCACCCCGGCCGGGTGTACGTCTCGTAGTTGCCGTCCCAGTAGCGCACGTGCTGCTGGAACAACCCCCTGTTCTTGCCGTCGGCCGAGGACGCCCACGGGATCAGGCCACTCTCGCGGCGAGCGATGCAGAGCGCGGTCGCGACGCCGCCGGCGACGTCCCAGCGCTCGACCGCGCATCGGATCTGGTTGCGGGAATGCGCCCGAACGGTCTCGCCCTCGCCCCGATGGAAGTTGCAGGGTCCCGGGTTGTGGTGGGCGCGCGCGGCGGGCAGAACCGTGAGCAGGAGCCCGATCGCCAGGGCCGCCACGATCGCGCCCTCGGCTCGTACCGTTCGTTCCGCGTCCATGCCCGCCCCCGGGTCGAGTTCTACGCCAGGCGCCACCGAACAGGGGAAGGAAAGGGAGGGTGCCGGTGACGGCACGCGGGAACCCTAGCATCGGGCGGCGCAGGGCGTCGACCCGAATGGTGCGCCGCCGGTCGGCTCAGAGGTCGACCCGGCCGCCCGCACGCCAGTAGACGCCGTGTTCCCGGTCGAGGAAGCCCTCGTCGACGAGGTACCGGCGGAGCGCCGCGTAGTCGTTGAAGAAGCGTCCGACGATCGCGTTGACCTCCTTCTCGTCGTAGCGCTCCCCGGGTTCGAACTCCAGGGCGACGCGCTCGAGCACGATGCGCCGCTTCGATTCCTTGGCCGGGATCTCTGTGAGGCGTCCGTCGCGGAAGAACGTGCGCAGCACGGCTTCTTCGTCGTCGGTCGCGGCGCCGAGGGCGAGTCCGGCGTCGCGCGGTGGTCCGACCTGTTCGGCCGCCCACCGCAAGGTCTCGGGGTCGAGCCGGTAGGTGTGCCGGTCGTCGTTCACGCGCACGACGCCCGCTGCCGTGAGACGGTTGAGATGCTTGTGCGCCCTGGCGATCGTGACGCCGGTCGCCGCGGCGATCTCGTCGGCGGAGCGGTCGCCGGCGGCGAGCGTGCCCGCGATCGCCAACCGTTGCGGGTCGGCGAGTGCGCGGAGGATCTCGTCCGGGGTCTCGGTCATGTCGGTCCTCCTGCATACCATGCCCGGGTGCAGCTCACCGACCCCCAGCGGCGCACCCTCGAAGGACTGATCGGCACCGGCGACCGGCCGACCTTCCCGGCCGACCTGGCCCAACGGCTGCGCGATCGCATCGAGGGTGCCGCGCGCGAGCTCGAGCTCGCCGAGCCGCTCTGGCTCGGCAAGGAGAAGCTGAACCAGCACCGACGCTGCGAGGGACTCTTCCGGTCGGTGCTCGCGGGCGAAGCGCCTCCGTTCGCACACTCGCCGCGCAGCGCCCACGGCGTGCTGCTGCACAAGGCGATCGAGGTCGAGGTGGGCGCGCGCGACGACATGGATCCTCACGAGGTCGCGCGGGTGGCGGTCGGACGGGTGCTCGAGCGCGAGGAGCGGTTCGGCGACTTCTGGCGCGAGCTGTCCGCGTCCGAACAGGACGACGCGCTGATGGAGGTCGCGCGGCGCGTGACCCTGTTCCAGGGGTCGTTCCCGCCGCTGAAACCCCTCCGTCGCGAGCTTTCGCCGATCAGTGAACTCCGCGTGCGGGCCGAACTGCTCGGCGGCGACCTCGTGCTCTCCGGCCAGATCGACCTCGTGCTCGGCACCCCCGACCGGCTCGAACCGAACCGGGCGACACGGCTCGTGGTCGATCTGAAGACCGGCTCCGCCTACCCGGAATTCGCCGAGGACATGCGGTTCTACGCCCTCGTGATGGCGTTGCGCTTCGGGGTGCCGCCGTACCGCGCAGCGTCGCTGTTCCTCGAGAGCGGCACGTGGCAAGCCGAGGACGTCACCGAGGAGATCCTGCAGCACGCCGCCGACCGCGCGATCGCAGCGGCGCGCGCCGCCGCGGCGCTCGCGAACGGTCGCGAGCCCGTGCTCTCCCCGGGCGGGCACTGCTCGTGGTGTCCGCGCGCGAGCGTGTGCCCGGTCGCCGAGCTGCCCTCGGTCTGAGCCGGTCGCGCCGGGCCCGAGGGGCCGACGGTAGGATGCGCGCACCATCGAGGCCGGCCGACGAGAGGGTGAGACCCATGGGCAAGGACCTGTACCAGCTCGGCGAGATCCCTCCGATCGGCGAGGTGCCGCTGAGGATGCATGCACAACTCGTGCGTCCCGATCGTTACGGTGAGCCCGAGCAGGCGATCCGGAGCGAGGTGATCGACGTGCCCGCACTCGGGCCGAGTGACGTGCTCGTGATGGTCATGGCCGCCGGCGTGAACTTCAACAACGTATGGGCGGCTCGCGGCGTGCCGGTCGACGTCACGAAGACGCAGGCTCGCTGGGGGGAGCCGACCGACTTCCACATCGTGGGTTCCGACGCGTCCGGCGTCGTGTACGCCGTGGGCGACGATGTCGCGAACGTGCGGGTCGGCGACCGTGTCGTCGTGCACGCCGGCCAATGGAACCTCGACGACCCGTGGGTGACCTCGGGCAAGGACCCCGGGCTCGCGGGCAGCTTCCGCGTGTGGGGCTACGACACGTGCTGGGGCTCGTTCGCGCAGTTCTGCAAGGTGCAGTCCCATCAGTGCCTGCCGAAGGCGGACTTCCTGACGTGGGAAGAGGCGGCTGCCCCCACCCTCACCGGTGCCACCGCTTATCGCATGCTCTTCGGTTGGCCCCCGCACACCGTGGAGCCCGGCGACGTCGTGCTCGTGTGGGGCGCGAGCGGAGGTCTCGGCTCGCTGGCCGTGCAGCTCGTCGCGAACGCGGGAGGCCGTGCGGTCGCCGTGGTGAGCAGCGACGAGAAAGGCGAGTACGCGAAGGAGCTCGGCGCGGTCGGCTACATCGACCGCACGGACTTCTCGCACTGGGGCGTGCCGCCCGCATGGGACAGCCCCGCGTGGAAGGACTGGTTCGGCGGCGCGAAGGCGTTCGGCAAGGCGATCTGGGACGTGCTCGGGGAGAAGGCGGCGCCGCGGATCGTCTTCGACCACCCCGGCCAGGACACGATCCCGACATCGATCTTCGTGGCCGACCGCGGCGGCATGGTCGTGATCTGTGCCGGCACGAGCGGCTTCGACACGATGGTCGACGTTCGCTATCTCTGGACGATGCAGAAGCGCTATCAGGGCTCGCACCTGTTCAACGACGAACAGGCCGCGGCGTTCAACCAGCTCGTGATCGACGGGAAGGTGCGCACGACGCTGGGCGCCGTCTATCCGTACGAGCAGGCCGGGCACGTCCATCAGCTGATGGGCGACGGCGAGCTGCCCGAGGGCAACGTGAGCGTGCTGGTCAACGCCCCTCAGGAGGGCCTGACCGACCTCCCCTAGCCCGGGTCAGCCTGCTCCTGGACGAGTTCGACGAGGACGCCGCCCATCGAGCGCGGGTGCACGAACCCGATCAGCGTGTTCCGCGACCCCGGCCGGGGTGCCTCGTCGATCAGCTGGGCGCCTTCCGCGCGGAGGTGCGCGAGCGCGGTCGCGACGTCGTCGACGCGGTAGGCGACGTGGTGGAGGCCGGGGCCCCTGGAGGCGAGCGACCGTCCCACGTACGTGTCGGGGTGGAGGGCGCCCAGCAGCTGCACGTACGACGAGCCGACGGCGAACAGCACCTCCTCGACGCCCTGGTCGTCGACGCGCTCTCGGCGCGAGGGCTCGATGCCGAGCAGGCGCCGATACTCCTCGACGGCCGCGTCGAGGTCGGGCACCGCGATGCCGACGTGGTCGATGTCGGTGAGCGCGATCGTCACGCCCGCCGTCCGAAGTCCGGCTGCATCCTCGCGACGAGGTCGTGCGCCTGCACCACGTGGTAGGCCGGCAGCGTGAGGGCGCGCGAGACCGCAGCGATGCCGAGCGTGCGCAGGTCGGGCTCGGGCTTCGCACCCGAACCCGGTGACGGAGGGATCGGCGCCTCGAGCACGTAGAACTCCACGAGCTCGAGGAACTGGGGCAGCGACGGCACGAGACCACCGCGCTCGTACGCGTAGATCGTCTGTCGCGACGCGGGGCAGGATCGTACGCCGGCGGCCTTCTCGACCGACCGGTACCCGGCCGCTCGCCGAACCTCGCGCAGCATCGAGCCGATCGCCAGCTTGTCGTCGGCGCTGACAGGAGGCTGCTTCTTCCTGGCCACGGCGGCACTGTATCCGGTGCGCCGCCGGCCGAGCGGATCGGCCTGCGGGCCCCTGCGCCGGAACGCATCCGCTCAGGCGAACCGTCCGGAAGGGCCCGACCGTTCGGCCGGGCGTCTGGGCCGAAGGACCGATGTCCGGGGAGGTCGCGCGGCGTAGGGTTGTCCCCTCGGGGCGCATCACCAGGGGGCCCGAGCCCGCGATCGGTGAGGAGCATGCTCGTGTCCAACAAGGAACCGGCCGACGCGGCGGCCCTGCTGCAAGGGTCGCAACTGCTGCAGAAGGGCCGTGCCGACGTCTTCCGCAAGCGCGAGCGCACGAAGCTCAAGCGGGTCCTCCGCGCGATCGTCGTCGTCTTCCTCGTCGACTGGTACCTCTACGGGCGCTACGCGAACGGCAACCCGATCACCCTGCCGTCACTGCCGGACGACTGGATCTTCCTGGCGTTCCCGCTGCTGATCCTGATCCCCGTGCTCCTGATGATCGCCCTGCCCCTGATCAACGGGAAGTCGCCGCACATCACCGTCTATCCCGAACAGGTGGAATCGGCCCTCACCGACATCAAGGGCCTCGACCTCCAGGTCGACGAAGTCGTCCGTTCGCTCGACGTGTTCCTCGGGTACGCGACCTTCCGGGACGAGCTCGGCGGCACGCCCCGACGCGGCATCCTCTTCGAAGGCCCGCCAGGCACCGGGAAGACCTACCTGGCCAAAGCGATGGCCAAGCAAGCCGGCGTGCCGTTCCTGTTCATCTCGGCGCCGGCGTTCCAGTCGATGTGGCAAGGGATGACGGCCTACCGCATCAGGTCGTTCTTCAAGGCCCTTCGCAAGGCCGCTCGCAAGGAGGGGGGCGCGATCGGCTTCATCGAGGAGATCGATGCGATCGGCATGTCGCGGGGTGGGGTGAGCAAGTCGGCTCCTGGAGCCGACGGCCTGGCCCGGACGACCTCGGCGTTCATGGGCTCGGGCGACGGAGGGTCGATGGTGAACGAGCTGTTGATCCAGCTGCAGTCGTTCGACCAGCCGCCCTTGCGCAAGCGCCTTCGAGCCAAGCTGATCGGCTGGGTGAACTCCTACCTGCCGAGCGACAGCCAGCTCACCTCGATCAAGCCCGAGTACCACAACATCTTGCTGATCGCGGCGACGAACCGGGGAGATGCGCTCGATCCGGCGCTCGTGCGTCCCGGTCGATTCGACCGGCGCCTGTACTTCGACGTGCCGACCAAGCAGGGCCGGCTCGACCTGATCGACTACTTCCTGGATCGCAAGCGCCACCACCAGCAGCTCGACGACGCTTCGATGCGTGAACGCATCGCCTATGAGACGTTCGGCTACACGCCGGTGATGATCGAGCACCTCTTCGATGAAGGGCTGCTGGTCGCGCTCCGCGAGGGACGCCGAGAGGTGAACTTCGAAGATGTGATCGAGGCGAAGTTCAACGAGGAGATCGGCCTGAAGCAGCCCGTCGTCTACACCGAGCAGGACCGTGAGGCCGTCGCAACGCACGAGGCGGGCCACGCCACCGTGGCCTACTTCGTCGGCCAGAACCGCCGGCTCGAGGTGCTCTCGATCATCAAGCGGCGGGGGTCGCTCGGCCTGCTCGCGCATGGCGACTCCGAGGAGCGGTTCACGCGCACCCGAAGCGAGATCGAGGCGGGTATCGCGATCGCCCTCGGCGGGCTGGTGGCCGAGGAGATGTGCATCGGCGACACGGGCACCGGGCCGGCCGCCGACCTGGCGCACGCGACGACCCTCGCCGCGAGCATGGTCGGCTCGTTCGGCATGGCCGGTTCGCTGATCTCGTTCGACGCGATCACCGACGGGCCGATCGGCGGGCCCAACCTCGTGGGGAAGGTGCTCGCCGACAAGGAGGGCCGTCAACGCGTCGAGGACATCCTGGAAGATCAGCGCCAGCACGTGCGTGAGGTGCTCGAGGAGAACCGGGACGTACATGCCGCGCTGCGCGACGCGCTGATCGCTCGCGACGAGCTGGTGCGCGACGAGATCCTCGTCGTGATCGAACGGGCATTGTCGACGCGTCCCTGACCCGAGCGACCGTGGGCGTATCCTCGCCCGGATGCCTTTCCAGGAACCCCTCCGAGCGGAGATCGACGGCGTGCCCGTCTGGTTCACGGACGTTCCCGGTCCGTGCATGGGAGGACTGATCTTCCGCGTCGGCCGGGCCGACGAGACCCTCTCGACGCACGGGATCACCCATGCTGTGGAGCACCTCGCCCTCCGACCTCTCGCGGCCGCTCGCTTCGACATGAACGGTCGGGTGGAGGCGCTGCTCACGCGGTTCAGCGTGGCGGGTTCACAGGATCGAGTGGAGTCGTTCCTGGGGCAGATCTGCCGCAGCATCGCGGCCCTCCCGACCGATCGCCTCGAGCTCGAGCGCCGCATCCTGCTGACCGAGTCGCGCTGGCGGGGGAGCAGTTTCGGCGACACGGAATCCGAGCGGTTCGGCGCCATGGGGTTCGGATTGACGGACTGGGCGGAGATGGGCCTTCACGACGTCTCCGCCGGGCAGATCGACGATTGGCGGAACGGCTACTTCACGCGATCGAACGTGGTGGCCTGGATCACGCGACCTCCGACCGCCGCCCTCCGGATGGAGCTGCCGTCGGGTCCGCGTCCTCCCGTTCCCGAACCTCAGCCGGTCTCGGATCTCGTGCTCCCGGCTCACACCCATGTCGACGGGCTCGTGGTCGGCTGCTCGCTCCTCGCCCCGCGGTCGATGCCGCTGTTCGTCGCGATGCAGGTGATCCGCGACCGGGTCTTCTCGACCTTGCGCCTCGAGCGTGGCCTCTGCTACTCGGTCTTCGGTGGTGACGATCGGGTCGGCGTGCGCGACAGCCTCTTCGTCACAGGCTGCGATGCGGCCGAGGGGCACGGCGCCGACGTGGTCGACGGGTTCGTCGACGTGCTCGGATCGGTCGCGGCCGGACGGATCACCACCGAGGAAGTCGAGATCGCGTGCGCGTCGTCGATGCCGTGGGGATCCTCCGATCCATCGCGGCCGGCAGCGGAGGCAGTGCGGAAGGCGGAAGGAGAACTGCTCGGGCATACCCCCGCGACCTGGGACGATCTGGAGACCGAGGCGGCCTCCTTGGACGCCTCGCACGTCGCAGCGGCCCTGGAGGCTGCGCTCGGCAGCGCCCTGCTCGTCGTGCCCGAGGACGAGGAGGTTCCGGATCGATTCGCACAGGAGCAGGCGGCGCGACGGGACCGGAGGGTCAACGGCCGCTTGTACGTGCGATGGGATGGGAACACGGTCGACGAGGTGGTGCTCGGACCGGAGGGTGTGAGCCGCGCGATCGGTCTGAACGACATCACGACCGTGGCCTTCGACGAGTGCGTCCTCGCCGCCTTCGCCCCGACGGGAACGATCTGGCTCGTGGACGGCCGTGGCGCGGGGCTGTTCCTGGAGCCGAACCAGCTGATGCGCGGACGGGTCCTGGCCTCCACGATCCGGGGGAGGATCCCGGACCTCGTCGTGGACATCAAGGGCGACGCCCTCGGTTGGTTCGAGCTGCAGACCAAGATCGAGGAGCACGACTCGGGGTCGGTCCAGGCGATGTGGCGGGAGCTCGAGACCTTGGCCGAGGCGAGGGAGGTCGGCGAGCGGGCGCTCCTCCTGGCGTTCGCGGATCATCGCAAGCGCGGCATCCTGGCCGTCACGGACCGGCGTCTACTCCATGTCTCGCACGCACGGGATGGGCATCCGATCGTCTCGGTCCCACGGACCGAGATCCGCTCGGTGCAGATCACGACCGGGCTGCGGGGCGTCCGACTCGCGGTCGAGCTCGAGCCCGGGTCGTTCGCCGTCTTCGAGCGCATCCGCCCCCGCTCCAGCGCTGCGGAGTTCGAGCGTCTCCTGACGCCGGTCGACGACGTGAGGACATGACGTCGCCCGGTACGCTCGCGATGTGTCGGACGAGGAATGGGTCGACGTCGTCGACCTGGAGGACCGGGTGGTGGGATCGCTCCCTCGCAGGGAGATGCGCGCAGGTGGTCGGCTGCATCGCGCTACCTCGATCCTTGTGACCCGATCCGACGGGGAAGTCTTCGTGCACCGGCGCACCCCGACCAAGGACGTACATCCCGGCATGTACGACGCCTTCGTCGGTGGCGTGGTCACGACCGGCGAATCCTACGACGAGACCGCCGCCCGCGAGCTCTCCGAGGAACTCGGGGTCTCGGGCGTGGAGCCGCGGCCGCTGTTCCGTCATCTCTACCGTGGGGCGATCGGCCCGTGCTGGACCGCGGTCTACGAGGTGACCTGGGACGGCGACGTCGTGCTCCAGTCCGACGAGGTCGCGTGGGGCGCCTTCGTGCCATGGGACGAGCTCGCTCGGATGCTCGCGACCCTGCCGTTCTGCCCGGATTCTCGTGAGATCGTGCAGCGCGGGTGGGGGGATAGACTCGGCGGATGACGAGATCCGTGATCGTGGCCGGCGCCCGGACGCCGATCGGCCGGTTCCAGGGCGGTCTCGCGTCCCTCCGTGCGGTCGATCTCGGCGCGATCGCGGTCCGCGAGGCCCTCGCTCGCGCAGGCGTGGCCGCCGACGAAGTCGAGTACACGATCATGGGCCACGTCTTGCAGGCCGGGCAGGGTCAGATCACGGCTCGCCAGGCCGCGATCGCGGCGGGCATCCCGCTCGAGGTGCCGGCGATCACGATCAACAAGGTGTGCCTGTCCGGCACGTCGGCGATCGCGATGGCCGACCAGATGGTCCGGGCCGGTGAGATCGACGTCGTGGTCGCAGGCGGCATGGAATCGATGACGAACGCCCCGTTCGTGCTCCCGAAGGCGCGCGAGGGCGCTCGTCTGGGCGACTCTCCCATGCTCGACGCCATGATCCACGACGGCCTGTGGTGCGCGTTCGACGATCGTCACATGGGGGAAGGCACCGACGCGATCAACGCGGAGCTCGGCATCTCGCGGGAGGAGCAGGATGTCTGGGCGGCTCGGTCGCACGCCCGCGCGCATGACGCCTGGGAGTCGGGCCGACTCGAGGAGGAGGTCGTGCCCGTCGAGGTGCCGCAACGCCGGGAGGAGCCGGCCGTGGTCTGGCGCGACGAGGGCATCCGTCCCGGAACCACGGTGGAGGCGCTCGGGGGTCTGCAGCCGGCGTTCGTCGTCGACGGCACCGTGACAGCGGGAAACGCCTCGCAGATCTCCGACGGGGCGGCCGCCGTCGTGGTGATGAGCGAGGATCGAGCCGGACAGCTCGCGCTCGAGCCGTTGGCAGAGATCGTCGCGTTCGGCATGTCGGCCGACCGCTATCCGTCGTTGCAGACGGTGCCTGCGCTCGCGCTCGAGAAGGCGCTGAAGAAGGCGGGCCTCGCCGCCTCGGATCTCGGCCTCCTCGAGGTGAACGAGGCGTTCGCGGCAGTGTCCCTGCACACGACCCGCATGCTCGATCTCGACGAGGCGCTCGTGAACGTGAACGGAGGCGCCGTTGCGCTCGGCCATCCCATCGGGGCCAGCGGCGGCCGGCTGGTCCTCACCCTCGCGATGGAGATGCGCCGCCGCGGCGTCGAGCTGGGCGCAGTGGCGATCTGCGGCGGTGGCGGCCAGGGCGACGCGCTCGTGCTGCGGGCCCGCTGAGCATCCGGTTGCCCCGATCGTTCCGAGCGGCCGCCGGGACGCCCCCTCGTCGCCCCGTCGGACCGCTCGGCGTCTAGTCCTCGGCCGTCGACAGTCGGTGCAATTCGTCGACCAGCACGGAGCCGTCAGCGCTCGAGCTGCCGTCCTCGCTCGGGGTGCCGTCGACGCTCGGGGTGCCGTCGACGCCGTCCACGACGATGTGCAGCGCATCGTCGCCGGGAGACGTCTCGCCCGGGACCTCCTCGCGACCGGCCGGCTGCCCGACGCCGGCGCCGTCGGGCAGGAACACCTTGAACGACGATCCGCCGCTCTCGCGGCTCTCGACGCGGGCCCAGCCGCCCTGTGCCTCGGCGAACCGTTCGACGACCGGGCTGAGCGACGCATCCGACGACGGCTCGGGGTCCTCGACCACGATCAGCGCGCCGCCCTCGTCCGCCGACAGCCGCACGGTGATGCTCTTCTTGGGCGGGGTCCGATCCCCCGACGCACGGATGAGTCCGGCGATGATCTGCTCGGTCCTCAGCTGATCGACGGCGACCACGACGCGTTCGGTCTCGACGCGGAGGTCATGATCCGCGTCGACCCCGGATTCCTCCACGACGCGTTTGACCAAGGGTTCGAGATCGGTCCTTCGCACCGTCAGGTCCATCGAGCCGTGCACGAGTCGATCCGCGTCCGCCAGGTCCGCCACGACGTGGTCGAGCCGGCGGGTGTAGGCCGCGAGCTGACGCACGAGCTGCGTGTGCTCCTTGCCGTCCTTCTTGTGCTTCAGGATCTGCGTGATGCCCAGGATCCGGGTCAGGGACTTGCGGGCGTCGACGGAGAGCTCCTTCATGAACGGCGAGGTCGCGCGTCGGTCCTCGATCGGCTCGACCTCGGGGTGTGGTTGCGCGTCGGCGACGGCGTGGTCGGCTCCACCCGCGGAGGCGTCGTCGCTCTCGCCGCGGATCTGCCGCATGGCCTGGGCCATCTGCTGCTGACGCAGTTCGGCCTCCGCCTCCTCGAGCCGCAGCCCGGTCGCGGCGACATCGCGCTCGAGCGAGTGCACGCGCTCTTCGGCCGCGATCAGCTTCTCGGTCTGACCCGCGAGCCGTTCCTGCGTGACACGAAGGATCTCGTCGATGTCGGCCCGTCCGTCGGCGCCGGCGAGCTCGAGCTGGCGGCGGGCCTCGATCTCCTGCAGGCGCCGGTTCAGGTCCACGTTGTCCTGCGACGCCGCCTCGAGCTCCGAGGCGATCCGGTCGCTGCGAGTGGCGGTCTCACGCGCCTGGCGTTCCAGCACGTTCAACCGCTCGGTGGCCTCGAGCAGCGCCTCGGACTCGGAGGTGAGCTGGGCCACCGTCGTCTCGAGCTCGGCGCGGGCGACCGTCAGTTCGCCGGCGAGCCGCGCGGCCTCGGCCTGTGACATCGCGATCTCGTCCTCGGCGCTGCCGAACCGGCGGGTCCGTTCGGCAAGCTCTCGCTCCGCCTCGTCGATGCGCTGCTGCACGGCGTCTTCCGCGCCGGCGATCCGCTGGGCCATCGCCAGCTCCTTCGCGGCCATCTCCTCCGCGTGCCGGATCTCCACGCGTGCGAGCTCAGCCTGGAACTCCTCACGAGCGCTGCGGACCTTCTGCTCCAGGTCGGCTTCCCCTTCGATCAGCTCTGCGCGATGGGACGCCGAGAGGCTCTCCAGTTCGGCCTTGGTCGAGCGCAGCTCATCCGCCAGCATCGCGGCACGCTGTTCCTCGGCGCGCAACGCCCGGACCTCCGCGCGGAGGTCTTCGACCTCACGGGACTTGGTGGACAACTCTGCCTTCGAGCTCGTGGACGAGTCGTGCGCCCGCATCGCCTCGGTGTTGATCGCATCGAGCTCAACCTGGAGCTCGCGTGCTCGATCGGCCAGCGGACGCAAGCTCTCCATCTCTCGCCGCAACAGCGAGAGCTGCGTCTGCGCTCCTTCCAGCTCCGCGCGAAGCCCGATCGTCTCCTGGGTGGCCAGCTCCAACCTCGTGTCGACGTCACCGTCGGCGGCGTCCGAGGGCTCGGCGAGCCGCCGGGTGAGCTCGTCGAGCTCGGCCTGCGCGGTCTGCGCCTGCCGCTCGAACAGTCGCGTTCGGTCCTCCAGCTCCCGTGAGCGCTCTTCGAGCGCCTTGGCTCGCTCGTCGGCACCTCGCACATGCTGTTCGAGCATCGAGGCACGGTGCTCAGCGTGGAGGGCGCGCTCTTCCGTGCTGGGGTCGGGTCGCATGGACGCTTCCCGGAGGCGATTCTGCGCGGTCTGGAGCTCGTCCAGGCTCTTGCGGTACTGGTCCTGGAGCATGCTGAGGCGATCCTCTGCGGCCCGGGCACGGTCCTCGGCCTTGCGGCGAGCGTCACTCTCTTCCTTGATGCCCGGCTGGGGCACCGAGATCGGCTTCGCCCCCGAGGCGACGGTGGGGTGGACCGGGGCGGTCAGGCGCTGCTCGAGCCTGGGACCGGCCTCGACGCTCGCCGGGCCACGGAGCACCCACAGCAGCAGTGCGACCACGACCATGAGAGCGAAGCCGATGAAGATGGCGTTGGTCCGCCAGGGGGCGCCTGCGGCGGCGATCGGTTCGTCGGAGGTCGTCAGCTCCACGACCGCCGGCTCTCCCACGCCCGAATCGAACCGGAGCGGGAGCATGATCGAGAGGATGCCGCCGCCCATCTCCGTCTGCGGCTCGCCCCGGAGCGCAGCCCGGATCTGGTCACGCTCACCGTCCAGCTTGTTCCCGATCCGCCCCTCGTCCGTGGCGTACAGGATCTCCCCCTCGGGAGACCACAGCGTGACGGCGTCGAAATCGCTCGGGTCGACCACGACCGTGCGGATCTGGTCGGACAGGATGTCGGCGCGGACGGCGGACGCCACCGCATCCGCATCTTCCGGGCGGAACACCAGGGTCAGCGAGCCGTCCGTGATCGCCTGCGCCTGGGTGACCGCATCGCGCACCGCGGCGTTCCGGTCGCGGATCCCCATGACGAAGGACCCGATCACCCCCGTCAACAGCAGGACCGCGAGCCCGAGCAGCACGATCCTGGCGATGCCCATCCCGTTCTTCGTCGTTGCCACACCGGTCTCCTGGCAAGGTCGTCTGGTCTCCGTGGGGGGTGTATCGGCAGGTCGGGCGCGGCGGTTCAGTCCGAACCGGGTGACTTGTTCTCGGCAGGAGGACCGCGACGAACGACCTACGCCTGCCGGGAAGCGGGGTGGCGCGTGCCACGGCTGCTCCCTATCCGAGCGTGGCGCCGGCCACGACCACCGTGTCGCCGGTGTGGTCGTCCTTGTCGAGGATCACGAGGTCCTCGATCGCCTCGCGCATCTCGGCGACGTGGCTCACGAGCACCACGAGTCGACGGTCGTCCTCCGCGACCAGCCGCTCGATGCCGGCCATGGCACGGTCGAAGTGCTCGGGATCGAGCGAACCGAAGCCCTCGTCGAGGAAGAAGGCATCGAGGCGACCGCCACCGCGCGCGACCATCTCGGCGAGCGCGAGGGCAAGGGCCAGCGACGCGAGGAAGGTCTCGCCGCCCGAGAGCGAATCGGCCTTGCGCGTCCGGTCGGCGGCGTTGAGGTCGAGGATGTCGAAGGTGTCGTCTGCGGCGAAGCGGTAGTTGCCGCCGGTGAGGGTCTCGAACAGTCCGCTGCCGAGCTCCGCGAGCTCCGCTCGCTCCTCCTCCAGCAGGAAGGCCAGGAACTTCGCAGGCTTGAGGTCGTCGGTGAGTCGCCGTGTGAGCGCGAGACGACCCTCGGCCTCGAGCGCCTCCCGTTCCAGCTCGCCCGTGCGGGCGATCTGTATCTCGAGCTCCTCGATCGCGCCGACGGCCGTGGCGTGCCGGGCGACGGCAGCCGCCCGCTCGGCGACGAAGTCGGCATCCGGCTCGAGTCCGACCGTCGAGAGCACGCCGGCGAGCGCATCGGCGCTCGCGGCACCTCGCTCGATCGCGTCGATCCGCGCACGCGCCGCATCGGCGAGCCGCGCCAACAGCTCCTCGCCGGCGTCGACGAAGCCCGCCCGGATCGACCCGGGGTCCGCGCCGAGCGATCGTGGCGCCCCCAGCGCGCCCCACACCGCGGCGAGGTCGTTCGCGAGCTTCGCCAACGACCCCGCGATCTCGTCGGCTCGCCCGCGCACCGAGTCGAGCTCACCGCGAGCGGCGTCGACCTCGCGCGCCGCCTGTTCCGCGGCCTCCTCGGCAGCTTTCAGCTCTGACGCGCGCGCTTCGATCAGCTCGCGGGGCTCGCCGTCGCCGAGCTGCTTCGCGAGGGAGTCCTTCGCGGCAGCGAGTCCAGCCTCGGCAGCACGGAGGTCTGCGGCTGCCGCGTCGAGCTGGGTGGCGGTCTCCTCCAGCCGTCGTTCGGCCTCGGTCACGGCGGTCTCGGCCGAGCCCACGGCCGTCGCACATCGTTCTCGGTCGGCCCTGACCTCCGCCTCCGAGGTCTCCGCCTTCGCCGCCGCCTTCCGGGCAGCGGCGACCGCCTTTGGCCCCGGGCCCCGCTTCGGGACCGTGGCGACCGGTTGGGCGCACACCGGGCAGGGCTCGCCTGCCGAGAGCTCGCCGCGGAGCTCGTGTGCCATCTCCGCGTGTTGTGCGGCGGCGAGGGTCTCTCTGGCGTCGTGCGTCGCAGCCATGGCCTCTCGGAGCCTCTCGTCGGCACGGGCGGCGGCTTCCGTCGCGTCGACCGACCGTGCTTTCCGCGATCCGAGCGCCTCGGCAGCTTCCTCTGCCGCCGATCCGGCCGCCGAGAGGATGCCGGCCGTCCGCTCGACCTCGCGCACCAGGCCTTCGTGGCGTTCCACTAGTTGTTCGAACGAACGCAGCTCCGCTCGATCGCCGAGGCGGTCGCGTACCGAGGCGAGCTCGGCATCGCTCGACGCCCGCGCCGCTTCGGCCGCCTCGAGCCCCGTCTTCGCGCGTTCCATGGCGTCGTGCGCCCGGTCGGCGGCCTCGAGCACGCGGTCGACGGTCTCGCCTTCCGGGAGCGACCCCGAGATCCGTTCCAGGCCTTCGATCCGGTCGGCCGCCGCCGACGTGTCGGCTTCGGCGGTCCGGCGTGCCTCGTCGAGCCGCTCGACCTCGGGTGCGGCGCCCTCATAGGCCTTCACCTCCAGGGCGGCGGCCTCGGCGCGAGCTCGCGCATCGTCGAGCCGCGCGCACGCCTCGTCGATCGTGCTCCGCTCCCTGGCGAGCGACTCGAGGATCAGGGTCTCCCGCTCGAGGCGTCGCTCCGCCGCCGCCTTCGCCGCATCGAGCCGCTCGTAGCCGAAGACGCCCTTGAGCACCTTGTCGCGTTCGGTGCGCGTCGCTTTCAGGAAGTCGCTGAACCGGTTCTGCGCGAGCAGCACCGAACGGCAGAACGTCTGGAAGTCCATACCGATCAGCTGCTCGATCATGGCGTTGACCTGGCCTTCCTGCGTGACCGTCTCGAGCGTCTCGGCCCCGGGGTCGTCGCTCGCGAGGCGAACGAGCTGGTGACCCGACTGCCCCTTGCGCTTCGGGGCGCGCACCGCCCGCCACACATCGCCGTCGACCTGGAACGTCAAGGCGACGTGCGCCTCAGTGCACAGCTGATGGATCAGTGACTTCGTGGCACTGCCCACGCCGGGCGTCTTGCCGTACAAAGCGAAGGCGACGGCGTCGAGGACCGAGGACTTCCCGGCGCCGATCGGCCCGACGATGCCGACCAGGCGCCGCCCCCGCCAGTCGAACGTGACCGGCCCGCGGTAGGAGCGGAACCCCTCGACCGTCAACTCAAGCGGGCGCATCGGCCGCTTCCTCGAGCACATCGCGGAACAGGCTCAGCAGCTCGTCGGGTGCGGCCTCCGCGTGCTCGCGGGCGTAGTAGTCGGCGTAGAGCTCGTCCCACGTGCGGTGGCCCTTCACGAGGCGCTCGCGACGCTCGCCCTCGGGCCGCCACGCGCGAACCTTCACCAGGTAGGGGAAGGTGTCGCGAGCTCGGTCGGCCAGGGTGAGATCGGTGCCCGTCGTCTTCACGGTGAGATCGAGGAACGCCTCGGTCAGTTCGTCGGTTCGCGCCTCGATCGAGTCCCAGTCGCCGGTGAGACGCACGAGGCGACGACCCTGCTCGAGCGGGACGCTCTCGATCGCGGCCAGCCGCCCCGGCTCGGCGTCGACGATCACGACCCGCTTCTGCTCGCCGGCCTCGCCGAAATCGAGCGCCAGGAGCGATCCGGCGTAGTGGGCCGGCACGGGGGCACCGGGCACCTGCTGCGGCGCGTGGATGTGCCCCATCGCCACGTACTGCGGGCCGGCCGGGATCGACTGGGCCGTGGCCGCGTACGCGTCGCCCATGTGCAGCTCACGCTCGCCCCTGGGCGCACCGCGGTCGACCTTCACGCCGCCGACCATGAAATGCGCCATCAGGATCGGCACCGCGTCGGTGCCTGCGGCAACGATCAGCGCCTCGTTGTACGCGCGCGTGATCGCGGCCACCTTGTCGGCGTACGCCCGGTACCACTCGCCGGCCTCGCGCATGAAGTCGACCACCCGCCCCTCGCGAAGGAACGGGAATCCTGCGACCACGGCCGACACCCCGAGCGCGTCGGGCCCGAGCAGCGCGCCCTCGTCGGGGCGTTTGATGTCGCCGATCAGGTGCACCCCGCGGGGGCGGAGCAGAGGAGCGAGGGCTTCGAACAGGTCTGCGGAGTCGTGGTTTCCGGCGACCGCGACCACGGGTCGACGGTCGGCCAAGCGCAACAACGCCTCGAGCCCGAGCGTCAGGGCGTCCATCGGCGGGATCGGCCGGTCCCAGATGTCGCCCGAGACCAGCACCAGGTCGACCTCGCGCTCGTCGGCGATCGCCTCGACTTCGCCGAGCACGCCCCGGAACTCGGCCATGCGGTCGTGGCGGCCGAGCGGCTTGCCGATGTGCCAGTCCGACGTGTGGAGGATCTTCATGTGGGGGAGTGGCGTGGTCAGAGCGCAGCGAAGGGGTCGCCGCCGGCCGCGTGGTCCACCTCCTCCTTCCGCGTCGCCCACGGCGGGAAGGGGAAGGTCACGACGAGCGGCACCGGGATCGCGGGCTGGGAGATCACCATCGTGCCGGGCTTCAGCAGACGGGCTCGGGCCCGGGTGGACGGCAGCATCCAGCCGTATTCAGCACGCTCGGCCTCGGCGGCATCGAGTCGCCCACTCACCCGGATCGCGGCGTTCTCGAGCACCTCGGGCGCAACCCGGCTCGCGGTCTGCTGGGCGCCGACGAGCAACACCCCCAGGGACCGACCGCGCTGCGCGATGTCGATCAGCATGTCCTTCAGCGGTCCGGTGCCCTCGCGGGGCGCGTACTTGTTGAGCTCGTCGAGCACGATCACCGACAGCGGCAGTCGCCGTCCGGTCTCCTCCTTCTCGAGGAACGTCTCGGCGAGCAGCGCGCCAACCACGAATCGCTGCGCCTGCTCGTGCAGCGACTGGATCGCGACGACCGTGACCGTTGCGGAGGCGCGGTCGAGACGGCGCGAGTCGCCGTCGTGCACCAGGTGGCCGAGGCGCGAGGCCGCGGCATGGAGGCGCCGCATGAACGCCGAGACGGTGCTCGGCATGACGCGCCCCGTCCACCCTTGGTCCGGCTCACCGCCGTCCTCGGGTTCGAGGAACACCTCGAGAGCCGTCACGAGCGAGCTCAGGTTCTCGACGATCGGTTCGCCGGGCCCGGCGGCGACCTCCTGCCCGCCCCACCGCCCGCCGGGAGTGTGCGACGGGTCGCGCAGCACGACCGCGCCCGGACGACCCACGACGTTCACCGCGAACCGCTTGAGCTGCGTTTGCACCCGCTCGCGGATGAACGGGATCTGGTTCTTCGTGTCGTTCGCGTCGGTGAAGCAGAACTGGAGCAGGTCTTCGTCGATGAACTCACGCGGTGTCCACGAGAAGACCTCGATGCCGTCGAGGCGTCCGCCGGTGTCGGGCACGACGACGTCGCCGGACCGGCGCTTCGGCGGAGCCCAGAACGCGACCGATGGGAACGGCGCCGGCTCGACCCCGAGCACCGCCCAGCCCTCACGCGCCCCGTCGTCGAACCGGGCGTTGGGCTTGTCGAGCCAGAGCAGGTCCTCACCCTTCACGTTGAACACGAGCACCCGCATGTTCGAGGCGCCCTCGCCGACGATCGCGGTGTGCTCCCGCGCCGAGAGCATGCGCAGGAAGAACAGGGCGAACGATGTCTTCGTCGCGACGCCCGAGACGCCGCTGATCGACATGTGGCCGCCTTTGCGACCGTCGAAGAAGTCGAGGTCGACGTGGACCGGCAGCTCGTCGCGGCCGATGCCCACCGCGAGCGGCCGCCCCATCTCGTCGACGTAGAGGGCCTTCGCGCGCTCGTCTCCGACCGCGCGTTCGACCGTCTCGCCGGGGTCGGGGGAGACCCAGACTTCGGGGTCGACCCGGGTGACCTGCACCTGTGCGGTGCGGACCTTGGCGGCAGGCATGATGCCGAGCTCGGCGATGCGATGCGTGTCGCTCTCGTACGAGGCACCCTCGTAGACGGCCTCGGCCTCGGTGACGACCCCGTACGTGCGAACCTCGCCCGTCTTCGGCACCTGCGTGCGGGTGACCACGAGGTCGTCGAGCTGCAGGAAGTCGTCGTCGTCGAGCACCACGCGGAACGCGCTCGTGGAAGAGTGCTGGGAACCGAGGACCCGCCCGACCTGTTCGCGCTCGACCGTCACGAGGCCTCCTGCCGGATCTCTTGCTGCAGGACCGCGTGACGCAGGGCCCGGTAGACCAGTCCCCGGTCGCCCATGCGGTGGCGCAATGCTCGCTCGAGCGCGCCGATCGGCACCAGGTTCTGCGGCGCCCGCGGGTCGAGGTGCGGTTCACTCGCCACGAGCGGCAACACCGCTGCCGTGCGATCGGCGATCGCCGCGGCTTCGTCACGGGCCAGGTGTCCCGACGTCTCGCATCGCACGACGCCGGTCCAGGAGTGCCCCCCTTGCAGCATCGCCAGCCGCAGGTACCAGGAGTAGCGCACGTACGGTGTCCGTGCCGCGATGCAGAACATCGGAGTGCGCTGCCCCGGCGCGAGCTCGGCGATCACGCCGCTGAACGGCGGCTCGAGGTACGTCACGCGGTGGGTCTTCACGTAGCCGACCGTCGCGTGCTCTCGGATCTTCTTCAGCGGGCCGTCGGCCACGACCGCGCACTCGGCCGAGAGCGCCTCGGCACACTCGCCCTCCGCGTCGCGCATCTTCGAATGCAGCGCCATCATCAGCAGGTTCGGGTCGTCGCCCGGCGCCCTGGTGGTGCCGACGCCCGGGTCGAGATCGACCGGCGGCAACTGCTCCCCACTGCCGCCGGCGAGCACCGCCCACCGCTCGATGCGCACGTCGCCGACCTCGGAGCGTCGCGCCTCACGGTCCCACACGACCGCACCCACCGCGAACGTGCCGACGAGGCCCGGGGTCGGCCCGTGCTCCGGGTCGTCGAGCGTCAGCCTGGCGTCGATGCGTCGCACGCCGTCGACGAACGCGATGCGATCGATGCCGTCGTCGGCGCCCTCGATCGGGGCCCAGTCGTCGCTCTCGACGCTCGTGTCGACCGAGCCTTCGGCGGGGGAGAGGGCGTCGTCCTGGTCGAGGGGCGTGCCGTAGTCCGGGTCCCAGCCCTCGACGAAGATGCGCGCCATGGCGGCTATCGTACCCGCGCCCCCCGACACCTTCGGGACCCGGGCGAGGCAGCTAGTCTCACTCAGACTAGAGGGTGGTGGACTCTTCCGAGACCACCACGAAGCGGTCGCCGTTCCACGCCAGCACCCGTTCCCTGATCGCGCTGGGGCAGCAGTGCGGATCCTCCGGCGCGTAGATGCGGGCGACCTCGTACAGGCCGATCGGGTCGGGGTTCGGCTGGATCTCGGCGTCGCAGACGGCACGCGTCCAGATCGGGCCGGCGGCAGCGAGGTCGATGACCCGGTAGGTCGCGCACACACCGCTGCCGCCGGTCTCCTCGTGGATCAGGGCGTCGTCCGACCCGTCGTCGGTCAGGTCGGTCGTGTCGGCCGAGATCGCGAGCACGCCGTCCTTCTTGCCGTGCGCGATGCCGTACACCGCCCGCCACGGCGAGGCGTCACCGTCGTCGCGCCGCCAGACCACGAAACCCCTCGCCTGTCGGAAGGGGTCGGGCCCCGGAGTCGCGAACGCGATCACGACGGCCTCACCCGCGTCGGTCCTGGCTCGATCGACGGCGGTGACCTCGTCGCCCGGAGGGATCAGCTGGTCGACAGGGAGCTCGCGGGCGGCCACGTCCTCGTCGTAGCTGACCGGCACGCCGGAGGGGATCACGGCCGGGGAGGCGTCTCGGCTCGACGCTCGGCGAGGGCTCACTGCTGGGGCTCGGTGTCACCGGCCCGGCCGAACCGCGGCTCCGCGTCGTGGTGCCCGTCGCGCTCATCCCCGGCCCCGCACCGCTGCACGCGACGAGGCAGAGGACGATCACGATCGACAGAGGGAAGAGGGCACGCTGCATCGGCCGATGCTACCCGTGGGCGCATCGTCGACATGGGAGCCGGGCGTACGATGCGCGCATGTCCGAGGAGCCGCTCGCCCCCAAGACGGTCGCCGAGTCGCGCGTCGAGCTCACCCAGCTGATGGAGGCCACCGACGTCAACATCGCCGGCACCGTGCACGGAGGCGTCGTGATGCGCTTGGTCGACACCGCGGCCGGGCTCGCGGCGATCAAGCATGCGGGCGGGCTCGCCGTCACGGTGGCGATCGACGAGATGACGTTCCTCGAGCCGGTGCACATCGGCGACTTGCTCATCCTCCGAGCCACGGTGAACGATGTCGGCACCACCTCGATGGAGTGCGGTGTCCGCGTCGAGGCGCACGATCCCGTGACCGGCACGATGCGCCACGCCAACAGCGCCTACCTCGTGTTCGTGGCGGTCGACGACGAGGGGAACCCACGGTCGGTCCCTCCGCTGCTGGTCGAGACCGAGGACGAGCGACGGCGGCAGCGTGAGGCGAAGCTCCGTCGCCAGCGCCGGCTCGCGCACAAGGAGGCCGTGAAGGAAGCGCGCGAGGCCGAGGAAGCGGCGTCGGAACGGTCGTAGCCTCCGGTCGCCGTCTGCGGCTTCCTGCTGGGAGGATGGAAGCACCTCTCATGCGGAAGGACTGATGCACCTGTGAGCAGCGACCTCGCCGGCGCGCGAGCACGGTTGGAGACCGCCGACGGCCCGATCGACCTGTTCCGCCTCGACTCGCTCGGCGGCGACCCGTCGAGGTTGCCGAAGACCGTGCTGATCCTGCTCGAGAACCTGCTGCGCCGCGCCGGCACTCGCGACGTCTCCGACGACGACGTGCGCGCGCTCGCCGGCTGGCCCGGCCCCGCACGCGACGTGGCGTTCATGCCCGGCCGCGTGCTGATGCAGGACTTCACGGGCGTGCCGGCGGTCGTCGACCTCGCCGCGATGCGCAGCGCCGCCCAGCGGGCCGGCGCCGATCCGCTCGCGATCGAACCGTCGATCCCGGTCGACCTCGTGATCGATCACTCGGTGCAGGTCGACCTCTTCCGCTCGCCCGAGGCCTACGAGCGAAACATCGAGTTCGAGTACCGGCGCAACGCCGAGCGGTACTCCCTGCTCCGGTGGGCCCAGCAGGCGTTCGAGGGCCTGCGGGTCGTGCCGCCGGGTGCAGGCATCTGCCACCAGGTGAACCTGGAGCACCTCGGCCAGGTCATCTCGACGCGGGATGGGGTGGCGTTCCCCGACACGCTCGTCGGCACCGACTCACACACGACGATGATCAACGGCCTCGGCGTGCTCGGCTGGGGCGTCGGGGGCATCGAAGCCGAAGCCGCGATGCTCGGCCAGCCGATGTTCCTGCCGCAGCCGACCGTGATCGGCGTGCGCCTGATCGGCGCGCTCACGCCCGGCACGACGGCGACCGACCTCGTGCTCACCTTGACCGAGATGTTGCGGGCCTACGGTGTGGTCGGGAAGTTCGTCGAATTCTCCGGTGACGGGCTCTCGTCGCTCTCGATCGCCGATCGCGCGACGCTCTCGAACATGTGCCCGGAGTACGGCGCCACGTCGTCGTACTTCCCGGTCGATGACGAGACGCTCCGTTACCTGTCGTTCACGGGTCGTGGCGACCGGGTCGACCTCGTCGAGCGATACGCCAAAGAGCAGGGGCTGTTCCGGCGCGACGGCGATCGCGAGCCGATCTTCAGCGAGAACCTCGACCTCGATCTCTCGGCGGTCGTGCCCTCGATGGCCGGGCCGAAGCGACCGCAGGACCGCGTGCCGCTCCCCGACGTCTGGGACTCGTTCGTCGGGGCGTTCCGCGATCACCTCGAACCCGATCCGAAGGCCATCGAGGTCGGCCGGTTCGTCGCCGAGGGGGGGAACCCGCGCGTGGACCACCTCCCCGGAGACGACCGCATGGCTAACGCTCCGGCCAGCGAGACGGCGGTCGGTCACGGAAGCGTCGTGATCGCGGCGATCACGAGCTGCACGAACACGTCGAACCCGAGCGTGATGCTCGCCGCCGGCCTGCTGGCGCGCAAGGCGGTCGAGGCGGGCCTCGACACGAAGTCGTGGGTGAAGACCTCCCTCGCACCCGGTTCGCGCGTGGTGACCGACTACCTCGATCGGGCCGGGCTCACGCCCTACCTCGACAAGCTCGGCTTCGCGCTCGTCGGGTACGGGTGCACGACGTGCATCGGCAACTCCGGTCCGCTCGTCGACGAGGTCGCCGCCGTGATCGACGAGCAGGACCTGAACGTCGTGGCCGTGCTCTCGGGGAACAGGAACTTCGAGGGGCGGGTCCATCCACAGGTCCGTGCCGCCTACCTGGCATCGCCCCCGCTGTGCGTCGCCTACGCGCTCGCCGGGCGCATCGACCTCGATCTCACCGCCGACCCGATCGGCGACGGACCCGACGGTCCGGTCTTCCTCAGCGACATCTGGCCGAGCCCCGACGAGGTGCGCGATGCGGTCGCCACGGCGATCACCGAGGAACAGTTCACGACCCAGTACGGCCGTATCTGGGACGGGGACGAGCACTGGGGTGGACTGCCCACGCCGACCGGCCCCGTCTACGAATGGGACCCGGCTTCCACCTACGTGCAGGAGCCTCCGTTCTTCCTCGGGCTCGGCGAGGCCCGGCCCGTCGGCGACATCGACGCCGCTCGCGTGCTCGTGAAGATGGGCGACTCGATCACCACCGACCACATCTCGCCTGCCGGCTCCATCAAGGTCGATTCACCGGCCGGCACCTACCTGCGCGAGCGCGGCGTCGAGCCCGTCGACTTCAACTCCTACGGGGCACGCCGAGGCAACCACGAGGTGATGATGCGCGGCACGTTCGCGAACATCCGGCTTCGCAACGAGTTGGCCCCGGGAACCGAAGGGTCCTTCACGACCCACCTGCCGACCGGCGAGGTCACGAGCGTCTTCGAGGCCTCGCAGCGGTACCGCGAGGCGGGCACACCGCTCGGGGTGATCGCCGGCAGGGAGTACGGCAGCGGTTCGAGCCGCGACTGGGCGGCCAAGGGCCCCGATCTCCTCGGGGTCCGGTTCGCTCTCGCGGAGAGCTTCGAGCGCATCCACCGGTCGAACCTGGTCGGCATGGGCGTGCTGCCGCTCCAGTTCCGAGCCGGCGATTCCGCGACCTCGCTCGGTCTCACGGGCCGGGAGGCGTTGTCGGTCCGTGGACTCGCGAGCGGCATCGTCCCCGGCCAGACGGCGACGGTCGAGGCGGTGGCCGACGACGGCGCCACGATGGTGTTCGACGTCACGGTCCGGATCGATGCCGAGGCCGAGCTCGAATACTTCCGGGCCGGCGGCATCCTGCGGCTGGTGATGGCTCAGATGCTCGAACGTTAACGAACGAAGCTATGCATGCGGTCCTGGCCGCGGCGCTGGCGAGACCGGTCACCTAGCATCGAGCCATGTCCCCCGACCTCAACGCCGTCGCCACCGGCGTCACCGATTCACGCCTGCAGAACCTGCACCGGTGGAACATCGGCCTCACGGTGCTCCACATCGCCCAGGCGGTGGCGGTGCTGCTGCTCGCAGACGACTTCGCCATCGCGGTGACGTCGTCGTTCCCCGACGGCCCGCCGGGTGCGCCGATCCCGGCTCCCGAGACGCTGTTCGAGGTGAGGATCGGATGGGCCGTCGCCTCGTTCCTCGGTCTCGCGGCGCTCGACCATCTGCTCACCGCGACCGTCGGGAGAGGCACGTACGAGCGCGACCTGCGCCGCGGCATCAACAGGTTCCGGTGGGTGGAGTACGCCTTCAGCGCGACGCTGATGATCGTGCTCATCAACTTCTATTCGGGGACCACCTCGATCAACGCCGTCATCGCGATCGCCGGAGCGAACGTGGCGATGATCCTGTTCGGCTGGATCGAGGAGGCGATGAATCCTCCGGGCCGCTCGTCGACGACGATGCTGCCCTTCTGGTTCGGCACCATCGCCGGGCTCGCGCCGTGGCTCGTCGTCGCTGTGAACATCATCGGCTCGGCGACAGTGCCGGGGTTCGTCTACGGCATCGTCATCGCGCAGTTCGTCTTCTTCTTCAGCTTCGGACTGAACCAGTGGCTGCAGTACCGGGGAGTCGGTCGCTGGACCGACTACGCGTTCGGCGAGAAGGCCTACCTCGTGCTCAGCCTGGGAGCGAAGTCGGCGCTCGCGTGGCAGATCTTCGCGGGCTCGCTCGCAGGCTGACCCACCCGGAGGAGAAGGAAGGCGGGGCGTGTGCCCCGCCTTCCGTTCGCCGTTCCTCGTCGTGTTCAGGCGAGGATCGGGTGCTTCTTGACGAGCTCCGTCCGCTGCCACACCTTCCCGAGCCCGAGGTAGATGCCAGCGTTCGCCAAGAACAGGGCTGCCAGCACCAATGCGCCGATCACGTGGTCGTCGACGAACGGGTTGTGCTCGGGCCAGATCGCTGTGGCGGTGTAGAAGATCGCCATCCAGACGATGCCGCCGACGCTTGCGAGCTTGACGCCGATCCCGAGGATCAGCGCGAGCCCGATGAGCAGCATCGAGCCCATGTAGATCCAGTCGACCCAGGCCGCCGACGTCGGTCCGGCTTCGGTCATCTGGAAGCCGGTGATCGTCTGGTAGAAGTCCGTGAAGGGGCCCTTCAGCGCGAAGCCGAGCACGCCGGCCGTCGGGGATCCGCCGTTGATCCAGGCGGCGTCGCCGAAGAAGTCGATGTTCACCGTCGCGCCCGCCTCGTCGACGACCCGCCCCGTCGAGAACCCGAGTGCGAACGCCTTGTCGAGGAAGGCCCACAGGAAGGTCCAACCCAGCGCGAGCCGCAGGAGCCCCATCACGACGCCGAGTCCTGTGTGGGTCTCGGGCGTCACGTCGGGGATCGTGACCGGCTCGACGGTCTTCCGAACCTGCGTCTCCATGTACCCCACCTCCTTACGTTCCTGCGGAGATGTTCCCCCTCGTCCCTGGGGCTGGAACAGGGCACGCGGCCCCGCTCGGCAGGGACCTTCGGACCCCGGGCCCGGGTGGAGGGTCGGGTGTGGATCGCTGGCCGCGTGCTACTCCTCGACGGTGCCGGGAGTCGTCGTGTGACGGGCGAGGTAGGCGGCCGCCTCGGCCCGCCGGGCGACCTCGAGCTTGGACAGGATCGAGGAGACGTAGTTCTTCACCGTCTTCTCGGCCAGGTTCAGCTCGTCGCCGATCTCCTTGTTCGTGCGTCCGTCCGCGACCAAGGTGAGGATGCGCTCCTCCTGGGGCGAGAGCCGGGCGAGTTTCTCGTCCTTCATGAGGTGCTTGCCCCGCCGCAGCCGGTCGAGCACCGCGCTCGTGACGCTCGGGTCCAGCAGCGAGTCGCCGGCGCCGACCGCTCGGATCGCGCGGAGCAGGTCGCCCGACTTCACCTGCTTCAGCACGTACCCCGAGGCACCGGCCATGATCGATGCGAACAACGCCTCGTCGTCGGCGAACGAGGTGAGCATCAGCACGCGGGTGTCGGGGTGGTCGGCCCGGATCTCGCGGGTGGCCTCGATACCGCTGCCGTCGGCGAGCCGCACGTCCATCACGACCACGTCGGGACGGGTGCGATGGGCCTCGTCGATCGCCTCGCGCACGGTGCCGGCCTGCGCGGTGACGACGACGTCGTCTTCGGCGTCGAGCATCGCCTTGATGCCGTCGCGGACGATCTCGTGGTCGTCGACGAGCATCACCCGCAGGGGCGCCTTCTTCGTCATGGCGCCCATCCTAGCGGGGGGTCAGGCCGTTGGGTGTCCCTCCCGCGCCTCCGAGACCAGGGAGTCGCGTACCCGGTCGAGGAAGTCCTTCAACGTGGCTTCCGCCACCCGGAAGAGCACGGTGCGGTCGATCGCCCGCCCCACCACTCCGAGCGGTGGGACGTAGCGAGCGCTCATGGCGAGTTGCGTGCGGTCCGGTCCAAGCTGGGCGATCTCGAGATCGGCGTCGAGCGATGGGAACAGGCCGCTCGCGCCCGCTGCGGTCCATCGCAGGGGCATGACGGTCTTGCTCGGCAAGCGAACGGGCGAGCCGAACTCGATCGCCACCTTGCGGGCGACGCGGACGTCGTCGCCGAACCCGACCTCGGCGAGTAGGGCGTCGCCCTGATGGTTCGCCTCGCTCGCCAACCCTGGGAGCCATGCATGAGGGTCGCGGAGGAGTGCCTCCTCGACCCGTTCGGGTTGCATCGGGAGCTCAACGAAGTAGCGAGCGAACACCGATCCAGTGTCTCGGGGCGGCCGTCCGCCGAGCAGGGACACAGGTCCCGGCCGGGTGGGGTCCCCTGGCACCCGCGCGATGCGTGTGCCGCCCGCAGACTCCTGCCTCATGTATGTGACTCAGCCACGTTCTGAGCGGCGCTGCTCTGGCCGACGCCAAGGTCCTGGCCAACGTCCTGGAAGGAGTTCGATGATGCGCAGGTTCCGTACGGGGGCGGTGGCGCTGACGGCGGTGCTCTCGCTCATCGCCGTCGCGTGCAGCGGAGACGGCGGCGGTGAAGCGCCGGCCGCGGGCGAGGGCGAGGCCGCGGCCGGTGGTCCGGTGGCCGTCGACGTCATGCTCTCCGACTTCAAGATCGACCCGGCCAACATCGAGGTCCCGGCCGGCAGCGACATCACGTTCAACGTGATGAACCACGGCCAATCCCCCCACACCTTCGGGGTGGTGGTCGACGGGCAGACGCTCGAGACCTCGAGCATCGACGTCGACGGTAGCGCCACACTCGAGGTCCCGGCGCTCGCCGCGGGCACGTACGACACCTTGTGCACCGTTCCGGGGCACGACCAGCTCGGCATGGTCGGCACGCTCACGGCGGCCGACGGCGCCGGCGGCACCGCAGCGGCCGGCGGTGGGACGGTGGCCGGCGGGGCTTCCTCGCACGCGAGCATGACCGCCGAGGAGATGGCCGCTGGACACGAGCAGGGTGTGAAGGACTTCCTGGCCGGCAAGGAGACCGACACCTACGGCAACCAGCCGTTGAAGCCGGAGATGGACGGCGACGTGAAGGTCTACAACCTCGCCGTCGAGGAGATCCAATGGGAGGTCTCGAAGGGACAGTTCGTCGACGCGATGGCGTTCAACGGACAGGTGCCGGGCCCTGAGATCCGCGTCGCTGAAGGCGACCGTGTGCGGTTCGTGGTGCAGAACCAGATGACCGAGCCCTTCGTGCTGCATTTCCACGGGCTCACCGTGCCCAACAGCGAGGACGGCGTGCCCTACGTGACCCAGCCCCCGATCATGCCGGGCGAGTACTGGACCTACGAATTCACGATCGAGGATCCGCCCGGCATGTACGTCTACCATTCGCATTTCAACTCTGCGGAACAGGTGGACAAGGGGTTGTACGGCTCTCTGATCGTGGAGCCGAGGGGCGGCGATTGGGCGCCCGTGTACGGCGCGGATCCCGACGTCGAGTACACGATGTTCGTGGGTGACGGAACGCTCGGATACAACCTGAACGCGAAGTCGTTCCCGGCGACGCAGCCGATCGTGGCCGCCAAGGGCGACTGGGTGCTGATCCACATGGCCAACGACGGCGCGCTGCTGCACCCGATGCACCTGCACGGGTTCCACTTCATGGTCGTGGGCGAGGACGGGTACCCGCTCGCGAAGCAGAACCGGTACCTGGCCGACACGCTCGTGGTCGCGCCCGGATCCCGCTTCGACATCATGGTCAAGGCCGACTACCCGGGGGCGTGGGCGTTCCACTGCCACATCCTCCCGCACGCGGAGGGCCCCGGTGGCATGTTCGGGATGGTGACGGCGCTCGTCGTGCAGTGACCCCCCTCACGGACGACGGGCGCTCGGGGACCGGGGCTCCGCCCCGGTCCCCGAGCCGCCACTACAGGGGCAGGAGGGCTCGGATCGTGGTGCCGTCGCCGACCACGCTCGCGACGCTGAGTTCGCCGCCGAGTGACGCCACGCGATCACGCAGGTTGGCCATGCCCATGCCGGCCGACGGCGACGCGGGATCGAATCCCTTGCCGTCGTCGTCGATCTCGAGCTCGGCGCTGTCGTCGGCACGACGCAGGGTGACCCGGCACGACGTGGCATCGGCGTGCCGTCCCACGTTCGACAGGGCTTCGCGCACGAGCTGCACGACGTCGGAGGCGCGGCTCGCGAGCTCGGCCGCGACCGATCCGTCGACGTCGACGATCGTCAGCACGTCGGTCCGTTCCTGGAACTCCCGACCCAGCTGCTTGAGCGCCTGGTCGAGCTGACGGTCTGCGAGGATGCCCGGCCGGAGACCGAAGATGTAGTTGCGGAGATCGCGGATCGCTCGATCGACCTCCTCGGTGGCGTTCTCGATCCGGCGGGCGATCTCGGGGTCGGCGGCCATGGCGGCCGTGCCCTGCAAGCCCATCCCCACCGCGAAGAGGGCCTGGATCACGCCGTCGTGCAGCTCCTTCGCGATGCGCTCGCGGTCCTCGAGCAGCTCGAGGCGCGCGAGCTCTTCGTGGGCGCGGCGGGTCTCCTCGTAGAGGCGGGCGTTCTCGATCGCGACCCCGGCCTGGGTCGCCAGCACGACCAACGCGGCCTCGTCCTCGTCGGTGAACTCGAGGGCCGACTGCTTCTCGGTGAGGTAGATGTTGCCGAAGACCTGACCGAGGGCGACCACAGGCGCGCCGAGGAACGAGTGCATCGACGGATGGTTCGGGGGGAAGCCGTGCGCCCGAGCGTCGCCGCCGATATCGGGGATCCGCATCGGCCGGCGCTCCTCGATCAACAGGCCCAGGATGCCGTGCCCGACCGGTGGGGCGCCGATCGCGGCTCGCTCCTCGTCCGTCACCCCGTGAGTGATGAACCGCTCGATGCGTGGTTGCATCTCACCGAGCACGCCCAACGCGCCGTACCGGGCACCGGTGATCGCGACCGCGAGCTCGACGATGCGCTCGAGCACCGCATCGAGATCGAGCTCGGACGACAGCGTGAGCCCCGCCTCGATCAGCATCTCCATGCGCCGGGTGTCGGTGGGAGCGCTCGGCTCGCCGGGCGGGGGCGCGTCTGGATCGGTCACGCCGTCGGTCACGGCCCGAGCCTAGCAACAGGGTCCCGACGTCCCGTCCGAGACGGGGCGGCGGGCCCGCTCCGTGAGGGCGACGGCGGCCTACGGTGGAGTAGGGCATGAGGGCCCCCGTCAGGAGGTGTCGACGATGACACGGACCGTGGCCGACGTCATGACCCGCACCGTCGTGGTGGTCCCGGGCTCTGCGCCGTTCAAGCAGATCGTGCGTGCGATGCGTGAGTACCGGGTGAGCGCGGTACCCGTCACCGATCCCGACGGCCTGATCGTCGGCGTCGTCTCTGAGGCCGACCTGATGCTGCGTGAGGACCCGTCCGTGCTCGAGCCCCACTTCCTCGAGGGCCGCACGCGTCGAGAGGAACGCCGCAAGGCCGAGGGGTTCGTGGCTCGCGACCTGATGACCGCGCCCGCGGTCACGATCGGTCCTCAGGCCACCGCCGCCGATGCGGCCCGCCTGATGCACGAGCGCGGCGTGAAGCGTCTCCCCGTGGTTGACCTCGACCGCCGGATCGTCGGCATCGTGTCCCGCATGGATCTGCTCGCCGAGTTCCTCCGCGACGACGACGACATCCGCAACGAGGTCGAGCGTCTGCTGGCCGACGACCTCGAGATCCCCTCCGACGCCGTGCTGGTGCTCGTCGACGACGGCGTCGTGCACGTGGAGGGGCGTATCGGGCGGCGTTCGATGGTGCCGACGATCTGGACCCGAGTGCGCGAGGTGCCCGGGGTGGTCGGGCTGGACGAGCGACTGACCTGGGAGCTCGACGACACGATCTCGCCGGTTTCTCCGGTGCCCTGGGTCGGATTCTGACCCTCGTCGGTTCCAGCCGGCACGGCCGCTCGGTCAGACGGCGTCGGGCTGGCGCTCGGTTGCCGGGCGCGCTCGCTCCGGAGGCGCCGGGCGTGGCGGACGATACCCGAACGTGAGCGCGCGCACGATCGTGAGGAACACGACGAGGAGTCCGGTCACCGCGTAGAGCGCGAGCATCCACGGCCGTTCGCTGTCGGTGCCGGCGAACAGGCCGTGTGCGAGCGCAAGCGTGAACATCGGAACCGCCATCGTGTGCACCCGCCGCCACCACGACGTTCCCACACGCTTTCGGAGCCATGACGTCACGACGATCGCCACGATGCCGTACATCGCGACCACGCCGGCGGTGACGGCCAGCGGGCGGTACTCCGAGGCCATGGGGAGGGTGAGCGTCGCGACCGAGAACGGCATGAACTCGTCGACCAGCAGGAGCCCCATGTGCACACCGAGCAGCGCGAGACCCGTCGAGGCGACGAACGCGTGGAACAGGTTGGCCGCGGGCTTCGACACGCGTTTCGAGACGACGGCGGTCGTGGCGACGAGCCCCCACGCGACCGAGAGGAAGAGCATGACGTAGCTGCCGATGCCCGCTGCACGGAGCAGGATCCAGGTCGTCATGCGGCCACCCCCTCGTCGGCATCGTCGCGAGGCGACCCGTCGGCGAACGACCGGTACACGGTGCCGTCCTCACCGACGATCAGGCTCGGCCGGTGCGCCGATGCGTGCGCGCCTTCCAGCAAGGTCACCGTCGATGCGATCTCCGCCTCGGCGCAGGTCGGCGCCCAGACGGTCGCCTGCTCGACGCCGGTCGCCGACGGGGCGCCCGAGCGAGGGTCGATCACGTGGTGTAGCCCCGGGCCCCACGATCGCCGACGTGTCGAGGAGGTGGCGAGGGCGCCGGCGCGCAGGCGAAGCGTGGCCAACGCGCGAACGGGCTCGTCCGGGTCCTCCACGGGAATCTCGAGCAGAGGGGCTTCACCGGCGATGCGGAGATCGCCACCGGCCGAGACCAGCAGCCACGGGAGCCCGGCCCCGAGCGCGGCCTCGGTCGCCAGGTCCACGGTCCAACCTTTGGCGACACCCCCGAGGTCGAGCCCGACGTCGTTCGGGAGCCGCAGGGAGCCTGCCAGCACCTCGATCTCCCTCCAGCGACCACAGGCGACGGGCGGGTGCAACGCGCCCCTGGCTGCCTCGATCACCTCGTCGATGTCGCGGTCGTATCCCGCTGCTTCCATCGCTCGAAGCACCGTGGGGTCGAAGAGCCCGTCGGTGGCGGCCGCTCGGTCGAGCGCGAAGTCGAGCAGCGCAGCGAACCCGCGGGTGACGCCGGTCCATGACCCGGCGGTTGCGTTGATCCGTGAGAGCTCGCTGTCGCACCGGAACCTGCTGAACCGTCGTTCCTCCACGCGGAACGTCTCCATGACCAGATGCGCCGCGTCGTCGAAGCCCGCGACGTCGGGCCCGTAGAGGCTGATCGTGGTGCCCATCGCTCGAGCGTCATGCCGGCGGGTGGAGGTCGGCACCGTCATCACGACCCTCCCGTCGGCGGCGGGGCGGGCGGCGGCGCTGCGACGGAGCCGGATGATCCGGAGGAGGTGCTCACCGGTGCCGGCACGTACGTGACCGGGGCGGACGTCGTGGGCTCCACGATCACCACACGGCGGGTGATCCGGCGAACGATCACGCGAGGTCGGGGGACCCAGCGGTCCCCCGACGCACGTGCCGGCTGGTCCGGCATCGGGGCCGCGCCCAGGACGCCGACCCCGGCGAGGAACGTCGCCAGTCCGGTCGTCCAGGCGAGCGCCCGAAGCCGGCCTCGGCTCCACCGCTTGGCGCGAGGAGCGCGTTCAGTCATCCTCAGCTCCTTCCTCGCCACCACCGTGCCCGTCTTCGCTGCCGCCCTCGTCCTCGTACTCCTCGTGTCCCCCGGATGAGTCGTCGGACATGCTCGTCGAAGTCGAGGGAGCGGTGGCTGGGACGACGGGCGCAGCCACCTGCACGACCCCGGCTGTCTGCGGCTCAGCCTTCTTGTGCACGGTCACCGTGCGCTTCACCGTCCGCACCACCGGCTTGGACGCGGTGCGCTCGGCCCGTGGCACGGCGCTGCTGACGCTGGGACCGGTCAGCCCGATCGCGACGGCGAGGCCGCCGACGACCAGGGTCAGGATCAATCCTGCGGCCACCATCGATGCGGATCGCTTGTTCATCTCGTGTCACTCCTTCGCTCTCAACGGTCGTGGGTCGAGTCCTCGACGCCGGACTGGTCGTCGTCCTGGCTGCCGTCGTCGGAGTCGTCCTGCGACCCCTCGTCCGAGTCGCTCTGGCTGCCCGTGCCCGATCCCTCGGTGTCGTCGACATCGCCGGGGCCGGAATGATCGTCCGAACCGCCGCCGTCACTCGGGTCGCCACTCGGGTCGCCACTCGGGTCGTCGCTCAAGCTGTCACTCGGACTGTCGGTCGAACTCCCGCTCGAGTTGTCGCTCGCGGATGTCGCCGTCGCCGACGGTGGGTCCGTCGGGTCGCTCGAGCCCGCCCGTCCGATCGCGACCGAAGCGGTCGCCGCGACGAGGGTGAGAGCGATCGCAGCCGAGATCAGCCATGCGATGCGCTTGCTCATCTGAACCTCCTTCCGCTGCTGACGGGTCTGTCCCGTCGATGACAACGCTAGGGAGGTGGCGTCAAGCACCCGGGCAAGCGAGGGTTAAGGTTCGGGAAAGCCGTTGCAGCGCTTGTTTCTCCTGGGGATGCTCGGCCCCGGCGAAGGTCGATCAGACGACGGCGGTGAGGTCCGCGAGGAGGACCGGCGGAGAGGTCGGGGCAGCGGGGCAGTCGGAGGGCTCGGCGGTCACGGCCATCGTGTCGGTCGTGCCGATGTTCGCGTCCACGCGCATGGCGATCACGCCGTTCGTCGGGGCCACGCAGCCACCTGGGGTGGCCTCGTCATCCTCGATCATCCAGATCTCGTAGACCTTGCCTGGACCCGGGTCGGGAAGGTCGCGGCCCCAGAACACGGCGCCTGGCTGTCCCGGCGTGTACGCCATGGCGAGGGTGCCTTCTCCGTCACCGGTGAACGTGACGACGCGCTGTGACGGCGACGCCTGGGTGATGCTGGTGGTGGACGGTCGCAGGACGGTGACGGCCACGACCAGCAGCGCCGCGACGACCGCCGCAGCGACCAGCGCTAGCCAACCGCGGCTCGGTCGAGAGCGGCGGGCCGTGAGTTCGTCATCCGGCCCACCGCCGATCTCGTCCCGAGACCGGCCCACGATCTCGTCGACCATGGCGTCGCCGACCGGCACCGGGGCGAGCGTGAAGCCGAGGCGGCCCGCGGTCTCGGCGAAGCCGTCCTCGATCGCCCGGCACTCGGCGCAGTCGCCGTGCTCCGCCCGTGTTCGTTCGAGCACCTCGCGATCATCGCCGTCCAGGCCTCCGAGAGCGTCGACCGCCATCAGCTCTTCGATCAGGGCATGGTCGAGCGTCATCGTTCGACCTCCTCCAGCGCGCCACGCATGCGGCGCATCCCCAGCAGCGTGCGGGACTTCACCGTGCCGAGCGGGATGCCGGTCGTCTCCGCGATCTGCGACTGCGAGAGGCCTTCGAAGTACATCAACTCGAGCACCTCGCGCTGCTCGGTCGGCAGGTCGGCGAGGGCGGCTCGCACGATCCGGCGTTCCTCGGGCAGTCCGAGCTGGTCGAGCACCTCGTCGGCGTGGTCGGCCTGTTCCTCGAGCGCTTCGGGGATCGCGGCCTCCGCCCGACGGCGGTGAGCTTCCTCGCGGCGCACGAGATCGACGGCACGGTGGTGCACCATGCCCATCAGCCAGGACTTCACCGAGCCCCGCTCGCCGTCGTAGGCGGCCGGATCCTTCCACACCGCCATGAACGCCTCCTGCACGATCTCCTCCGCCAGGTGCGATTGCCGCACGACGCGCTGCGCGAGGGCTTTCGCCGATGGCGCGTACCGGTGGAACAACCCCCGGAACGCTTCCTCGTCGCCGCGCCTCAGGCGCTCGATCAGGTCGCGGTCACGCGCCTCCGGCAGGTCAACCATGCCCATCGGCGCATTCCGTACCAGCATCATCGTTCCTTGCGGCTCGGGCACCTTCCACGGAGCGGGCTCGTCTCGCGGTGCATTCGCAGCAGGGGGTGGATCGGATGGATCAGCCCTCCACCTGCTCGTGCATCCGGCGGCCGGCGGTCGCGAGGATCTGCGAGAGGGTCGTCGACGACCCGGGCTCGTACAGGGCACTGCCGACCGACATCGACAACGGGCGCGGCGGATCCTGGTTGGCGTTGTGCACGGCGATGGCCTCGACGAGGCGCGAGAGCACGAGCGATTCGGCGCCCGCCGCATCGCCGGTGAGCAGCACGGCGAAGGTATCGCGGGTGATACGAGCCGGCAGGTCGGCGTCGCGCACGGCGTTGAGCAGCACCTCGGCAGCCTCGCTGACGCCGTCGTCGGCGACCTCGCCCTCCAGCCTGACGAACAGGAACACCACCGGGGTCTCGCTACGGTCGGCCATGCGCAGGTGGTGCTCGGCGATGGGCGCGAACCCGCGGAGGTTGGGCAGGCCGGTGACGTCGTCGGTGGTGGAGAGCTCACGGCGCAGCCGGCGGATCGACACCGCGTATCGCACCGCGCGCGGCAGCAGTCCCTGGGGGATCGCCCCCCGAACGAGATGATCCTCGGCCCCCGCATGCATCGCGACCGCGCCGTCGGCCTCGCTGTCGGCATCGGTGACCACCACCACCGCCGCCTCCGGAGCCTTCCCACGCAGCGATCCGAGCAGTTCCAGAGGGCCGTGTCCGTTCAGCGCGACCACGACGGCGTCGACCGGCTCACCGGGACCCAGCTCGTCGAGGCTGTCGATCGAGCGCACGTCGAACCGCTCGTCGTCCGCAAGCTCTTCGGACATGGCCGATTCGAGCCCCACGAGCATCACCGTCATCGCATCGTCCATGTGCCCTCCTGGTCGGTGGCGGGATTATCCCACCCAGGAACATCCGCGCCGGTCCTCGCAGGGCCGGTCGTACCCACGGTCCCGAACGGGCTGCGCCACCATGGTTCCGCCACAGGAACGCCACGATGGTGGGGGAGCACCGCCGAGGACCCCGCGGGTACCCTTGACCCGCATGTCCGATCAGCCTTCTGTCGCCGCGTCCGGTCATGGCCGTCTCGCACGCGCGGCCGTCGCCGCGGCCGCGACGCTCTCGCTGCTCATCGGGGTGGGGAGCGCATACGGATTCGTCGCCTACCAACAGGCCGGAGGCAGCGGCCCGACGATCCCGCCGCAAACCGGCTCCGGGGATCCGGCGATCGAGCGAGCGTTCGGTCCCTGCGTGGACGACGTCTGCAACTACCTGCTGCTCGGAAGCGACTCTCGAGCGGGGCTCAGCGGCGAAGAGCGTGTGCAGTTCGGCACCGACGAACAGATCGGCGGCGAGAACCGCGCCGACACGATCATGCTCGTCCACACGGATCCGAACCTGGAGAAGGCGATCATCTTGTCGTTCCCCCGCGATCTGTGGGTCGAGATCCCCGGTCGTGGCGAGGACAAGATCAACGCCTCGTTCGAGGGCGGTATCAAAGGTGGTGGGGCCGGGCTCGTCGCGGCCACCGTGCACAAGCTCACCGGCCTGAAGATCAATCACGTCCTGTACGTCGATCTGGCTGGGTTCCAAGGCGTGGTCGACACGCTCGGCGGGGTGGATGTGTGCATCCCCGCCGAGAACGTCAACACACCGGACGGACGCATCGTCGACGAGCTGACCGCGCTAGACGTGGAGCCCGGATGCCAGACCCTGCCGGGCGCGCAGGCGCTGGCATACGTGCGGACCCGTCACCTCCGGTGTGACGCGGCGGCGCCCGATTTCTACCGCATCGCACGGCAACAGCAGTTCCTGCGGGCCGTGATCAACAAGCTGCTCCAACCGGACCAGATCGCCCAGCTCCCGGTGATGATCAAGCCCATCATGCAGAACCTGACGCGCGACGAAGACCTGAACCTGGCGGACCTGGCGTTCCTCGTCGGGCAGCTCGAGGGCATCTCGACGGGTGCGGCCGAGTTCCGCACCGTGCCTGCGTACCCGGACCCGGCGAACCTGGGCATCCTGCGGATGGACGCATCGGCGGAACGTATCTTCGCGGCGATCCGAGACGGGAAGCCACTCGGTGAGGTCGGCCGCGACCTCGTGTACACGCCCCCGTCCGAGGCGAACGTGCCCGTGCTCGTCGTCGACCACGCCTCGGGCGGCAGGGTCACCGGTGTGCGGGAGGTGCTCTCGCAGGCGGGCTTCGACATCTCGCCGGGTACGACGACCTTCGACGCGTACGCGAGGAAGGTGCCCGGCAGCGTGATCGCCTACGCCCCCGACGCCGACGCCGAGGCCCAGGTGGTGAAGAAGTACTTCCCGACGCTCGAGCTGAAGCAGGTCGATGATCTGCCCGACGGCGTGGCGGTCTTCGTCGACGCGAGCTACGAGGCGGCGCCGGTCGGTGGTGGCGGCGCGGACGCGGCGGTGTGCCCGTCTCCCGAGGTCTGATGCGGGCGCTGGTGCTCTCCGGAGGGGAAGGATCGCGCCTGCGGCCGATCACCTCCACCAACGCGAAGCAGCTGATCCCCGTCGCCGGCACCCCGATCCTGTTCCAGGCCCTCGAGGCGATCGCCGACGCCGGCATCTCCGAGGTCGGCGTCGTGACCGGCGCCACCGGTGACGAGGTTCGTGACGCAGTGGGTGACGGCTCCCGGTGGGGGCTCCAGGTCACGTTCATCCCGCAGGAGGCGCCGCTCGGCATCGCGCACGCGGTGATGACCGCTGAGGGGTTCCTGGCCCACGAGCCGTTCCTGCTCTATCTCGGCGACAACGTGCTCCTCGGTGGCGTGGCCAGGTTCGTCGATGAGTTCGAGGCAAGCGACGCCGACGCGCATATCCTGCTCGCGCAGGTGCGGGAGCCCGAGCACTTCGGCGTTGCGGTGCTCGAGGGCGACCGGGTCGTCCGCCTCGTCGAGAAACCCAAGGAGCATCTGAGCGACCTCGCGCTGGTCGGCGTGTACCTGTTCCGCGGCTCGATCCTCGACGCGTGTAAGACGCTCGAACCGTCGTGGCGCGGCGAGTACGAGATCACCGAGGCGATCCAGTGGTTGCTCGATTCCGGTCGCGAGGTGCGGGCCGAGATGGTGAGTGGGTACTGGAAGGACACGGGCCGGCCCGAGGATCTGCTCGAGGCGAATCGGATGATGCTGGCGAGCCTCGAGCCAGCGATCGACGGCGAGGTCGACGCCGCGACCACGGTCGACGGGCCGGTCGTCGTGCGACAGGGGGCCAAGGTCAGCGCCAGCTCCCTCCGCGGGCCGCTCGTGATCGACGAGGGTGCGATCGTCGACCGTTCCTCGCTCGGACCTGACGTCTCGATCGGGCGGGGCTGCCGGATCGAAGGGAGCGAGGTCGCGGATTCGATCGTGATGGAAGACTGCACGATCGCCGACGTCCGCGGCCTGACCGGATCGATCCTCGGCCGCCGGGTCGAAGTCAGGCATTCCTCCGGGAGCGGAGCCCACCGGTTGATCGTGGGCGACCAGAGCCGCGTCGAAGTCGATTAGGCCGTTCGGTCGTTCCCACGACCATCGCGCCCGCCTAGCATCGCTGGCGTGGAAGAGCTCCCGCGCATCGTGCCGGGGCGCCGCAAGGCGGTCTCGGCGTTCGTGCTCGCGTGCCTCGGTCCCTTCGTGATGGCGTGCAGCTCGCCGGCAGCGATCGTCCTCGGCTTCCGCTCGCTCGACGAGTCCGCACCCGCGGGCGCGCACGCTCCCGGCCGGGTCACCGCATACGGTTCGATCGTGGTCGGTGCGCTCGGTCTGTGGTTCTGGGGATGGGTGGTCGCGCGTCTCGCCGGGGAGCTCTCCGACCGCGGGAAGGACCCGGGACTCGTGGTCCCGCTCGTGGGCGGCCTCGCGATCGTCTGGTTGGCCTCGGCGCTCGCCGGGTGGCTGGCCGGGCGGGAACCCCGAACCGACGCCGTGGGCTGAGGGCCCAGGGGCTCGAGGAGCGAGGGCAGTCGAGCGGTCGCCCTCGGGTGGAGTAGGGTTCGGGGTTCATGCGAGCGGTGATCGACGCGCGGCCGGCGCTCGACCCACGGCGCACGGGCGTGGGTCACTACACGCAGCAGCTGATCCGTCACCTGCCGCACGCCGATCCCGACAGCGAGTACGTGGCCTGGTACCTGCATGCGAAAGGGTTGTTGCGCCCTCGCGAGTTCTTCGGCGGTGTGCATGCTCCGAACCTCGAGGAGCGAGCGTCGCGGTTCCCTGCCCGTGTCTTCGAGCCCATGTCCTCGCGCCTCGGCATCCCCCGCATCGAATGGTCGGTGGACTTCGACGTCCTGCTTGCGACGAACTTCCTGCCGCCGGCCACGAGGAGCGTCGGCGTCGTGATGGTGGTGCACGACCTGGCCTACGAGCGGCTCCCGGAGACCGCGCCGCACATGGACGGGCGATGGCGTCGTCGGTTCGACTCGTGGCTGCAACGAGCGGCCGGCGTCCTGGTGCCGTCGGAGTCGACCAAACGCGACCTGCTCGAAGCGCATCCGGTCGAGCCCGATCGTGTGCACGTCACGCCGTTGGGCGTCGACGTTGCCGCCTTCGCCCCGGCTCCGCCCGAGGCGATCGACGCGGTGCGGCGCAAGTACGGGGTGGACCAGCCCTACGCGTTGTTCGTCGGTGGCATCGAGCCACGGAAGAACCTCGACGCCCTGGTGCGTGCGTTCGCCACGCTCCCTCCCGGCACGCGGCTGGTGATCGCCGGTGGTCCGGTCCGGTGGGACCCGAAGGCGGCGGGCCGTCTCGACGCCACGATCGCCGAGCTCCCCGCCGCCGTGAGGGCCCGCATCGTGCGCACCGGCTACGTGAGCGACCGCGAGAAGGTCGCGCTCATGTCGGGCGCGACGCTGATCGCGTACCCATCGCTGTACGAGGGGTTCGGTTTCCCGGTGCTCGAGGGATTCGCCGCCGGCCTCCCGGTGCTCACTTCCAACGTCTCGTCGATCCCCGAGGTGGCGGGTGACGTCGCGATCGCCGTCGATCCTCGTGACGAACAGGCGATCGCAGCCGGGCTCGCTCAGCTCTTCGACGACGAGGATCTGCGCGCGATGCTCTCGGCGGCCGGCCTGACGCGGGCCTCCCGTTTCACTTGGGAGGCAACGGCTCGTCACACGGCAGGGGCGCTGCACGCGGCCCTCGAAGTGGCCCCCGGGTAGACTCGGGCCCGTCCCACGACCCCGAGGATCTGCGAGTGAGCGACGACCACGTGCTCGTCACCGGCGGCGCCGGCTTCATCGGATCCCACCTTGTCGACGCCTTGCTCGAACGTGGCGACCGGGTGACCGTGCTCGATCGGCTGTCCGCCGGGGGCAGCTTGGCGAACCTCCGCAAGCACCACGGCGACCCCCGAGTCGTGTTCGTACAGGGCGACGTCCAGGACGGGCTACTCGTCTCAGGGCTCGCGGCCGATGCCGACGCCGTGGTGCACGCCGCCGCCGAGACCCACGTCGACCGCAGTATCGACGCTCCGGGAGAGTTCCTCGCCACGAACGTGCTCGGCACACGATCGGTGCTCGAGGCCTGTCGGACGCATGGCAGCCGGCTCCTGATGGTCTCCACCGACGAGGTGTACGGACCCGGCGACCCGACGGGCGGGCTCTTCGACGAGGACGCGCGCCTGCGCCCTCGGAGCCCGTACGCCGCGAGCAAGGCCGCCGCCGATCTGCTCTGCGCCGCGTTCGTCAGCACCTACGGAGTGCCCGTCGTCGTCGTTCGGGGCACGAACGCGTTCGGCCCCAGACAGATCGAGCGCGTGGTGCCCACCTACGCCGTGAACGCACTGCGAGGCCTGCCGGTGCCCGTGTACGGACGGGGCGAACAGCGGCGCGAGTTCCTCTACGTGGAGGACTGGGTTCGGGGAGCGTTGACGGCGCTCGACCACGGCGAGCCCGGCGCCGTCTACAACATCGGGCACGGTCATGAACTGCCCAACCTGGAGCTCGCGACCCGCATCTGCGAGCTCGCCGGCGCCTCCCCGGACCTGATCTCGTTCGTGGCCGACCGGCCGGGACACGACTTCCGCTACGGGGTGCGATCCGACCGGCTGGAGGCGCTCGGATGGTGGCCCGAGTGGTCGTTCGACGTTGCGCTGGCGACGACGGTCGCGTGGTACCGCGGACATCTGGACGGGCTCGAGTCGGCGCACGTCGTGCCGGTCGTCACCGCCCCTCGGGCCGTGGAGGCGGGGGCATGAGGCTCGTGGTGACCGGCGCGGGCGGCGATCTCGGGCGTGCGTTCCTCGCACGCGTGCCTCCCCACCACGACGTGCAGGCGTTCGATCACTCGGCGCTCGATATCGGCGACCACGACGCCGTCCGCCGTTCGGTCGAGCCGCTTCGAGCCGATGCGATCCTGAACTTCGCCGCGTTCACGCGGGTGGACGAGAACGAGACCGATCAGGCCAGGGCGTTCCGCGACAACGCGCTGGGTCCGCAGCACCTGGCACTCGCCGCTCGCGCGAGCGGCGCGACGCTGCTGCACGTCTCGACCGACTACGTGTTCGACGGCAGGAAGCGATCACCCTACGACGAGACCGATGAACCCGGGCCGCTCTCCGTGTACGGGCGAGCCAAGCTCGCCGGCGAGCGGTTCGTGCGGGAGATCGCGCCGGCGTCCTTCGTCGTGCGCGTGGGCCATGTCTACGGGGGTGGTCGTGACTACCTGAGTCGAGCCGTGCGAGCGCTGTCGGCGGGGGAGGCGGTCGGCGGGCTCTCCGATCGGTGGGGTTCGCCCACGTTCGTGGGGCACGTCGCGGAACGACTCGTGCCGCTGCTGCTCACCGGCCGCTACGGCCTCTACCACCTCGCCGGGACCGAGCCGGCCTCGTGGTTCGAGGTGCTGACCCGCGTCCGGGATCTCTCGGGCTCGACCGGCACGGTGGAGTCGCAGTTCGCGGCCGACCTCGGCCTGCCAGCCCCGCGGCCCGTGTACTCGGCGCTCACGAGCGTCTACCTCTCCCACCTGGGCATCGAGCCGATGCCGTCGCTCGAGGAAGGGCTGAAGGACTTCCTGGCGGAAGCGCCGTATCACGCATGATCGTCCGAGCGGTCGCGCCCGTCGTGTTCCTGATCAGGTGAGCCGAACGATGCGGGTCGAGACGACCGGGAGTCTCACCGATCGCGAGCGAGAGAACCTGCGAGCGTTGTTCGACGCGGCGTGGGGCGGCAAGGACGGTGAGTTCTCCGACGACGACTGGGCGAGCGCGACCGGCGGCACGCATCTCGTGCTCGAAGTCGACGGATGCGTGGTGTCGCATGCATCGGTGGTCGAACGGATGCTCGAGACCGACCGACGGACCTTGCGCACGGGCTACGTCGAGGCGGTCGCCACGTGGCCCGAGCATCAGCGGCAGGGCTTCGCGACGGCGGTCATGGGGGCCGTGACCTCCTTCATCGACGAGGGATACGAACTTGGGGCGCTCGACACCGGCATCCCCGACTTCTACGCCCGCCTGGGGTGGGAGGCGTGGCGAGGCCCGACCGCGGTGCGCACCGAGCGCGGCGTGATCCGCACGCCCGAGGAGGACGGGCAGGTGATGATCCGGCGCACGCCGATCACCCCCGAGCTCGACCTCGACGCATCGATCAGCTGCGATTGGCGCCCGGGCGACGTCTGGTGAGCCGTCTCCGGCACCACGGTTCCGCGACATGCCGGTGCTACGCTCGGCGCCGATGACGCCGGACACCGACGCCGACGCGTCCTCGTCCTCCGACAGCGGTGAGAGCGAGGCCTTCCGCGACCTGTCGCGCGAGATGTACTGGGCGCGCGATACGGCCGCGCGAGCCCGCATGGACACGCCCGAGGTACGCGACCGACTGCATGACTTCGCGGCCCAGATGCGAACCGACGAGACGCTCGTGATCCCGATGGGCGAGGGCAACCTCGCATCCCCTTCGAAGTGGCGCCGACAGCTGAAGTATCGCGTGTGGCGGGTGATGCGCCCGGCGACGTGGCGCTACGACCGATTGCTCGCCGACCACGCAGAACTGACGACGAGCCTCGCGGAGAAGGTCATGGCGCTCGAGGCGGAGGTGGAGCGTCTCAAGACAGGCCAACGTTCCGGCCGACAGGACGAGCGCACCGACCCGGCGGCGCCGGGTGCGGAGGTCGACGCCGAGTGAGGGTCGCCGTGCTGCATCCGCAGACCGCCTTCGTGCGCGGCGGTGCCGAGACGCACGCCGAGGCGCTCGTGCGTGCCCTGCGCGCGGCCGGACACGAGGCCGACCTCGTGCAGATCGCCGGCAAGTGGTACCCCCCGAGTCAGCTCGCCCACCAGATGGCCGTGTGGCGCAGCTTCGACATCACCGAGTCCAACGGTCTGAAGGTCGACGCCGTGATCGGGCTGAAGTTCCCCGGCTACCTGGCGCAACACGAGCGCAAGATCGTATGGCTGATCCACCAGCACCGCACCGCGTACGAGCTGTGGGACCACCCCGTCTATGCCGACCTGAAGCGTCAGGATGACGGCCCGAAGGTCCGCGACATGGTCTGGGAAGCCGACAGGGTGGCGCTCGGCGAGGCCAAGCGCGTGTTCACGAACGCGAAGAACGTCCGGGACCGGCTCTGGGAGTCATTGCGCATCCCGGCCGAACCGCTCTACCACCCGAGCCAGGTCGCCGAGGCCCTGCTCGATGCCCCGAGCGGCCCGTACGGCGACTACCTGCTGTTCCCGAGCCGGATGGAGAGCCTCAAGCGTCAGGCGCTCGTGATCGATGCGATGCGGCACACCACGAGCCACGTGCGGCTCGTGTTGGTGGGTCGGGGGCCCGACGAGCCCCAGCTCCGCGAGCAGGTGGTCAACCTCGGTGTCGCGGACAAGGTCACGTTCGAGATCGGGGTGAGCGACGAACGCCTGCTGCAGCTCTACCGCGAGGCGCTCGGTGTCTACTTCGGCCCGTTCGACGAGGACTATGGCTACGTGACGATCGAGGGGTTCGCCGCCTCGCGCCCGGTCGTCACGCTCACCGATAGTGGCGGACCGCTCGAGTTCGTTCGTGACGGCGAGACCGGCCTCGTGCGACCGCCCGAGCCGAAGGCGATCGCCGAGGCCTTCGACCGGCTGGCGCGGGACCGTGCCGGTGCCCAGCGCATGGGCGGGGCGGGCAACGCCCTGGTGCGAGCCGAGGTGCCCCGTTGGCCCGACATCGTCGCACGCTTGCTCGACTGATGGGCGCCCACGACCTCGCTGCGGGTCTACGACGCCGCTTGGGCGGGGCGCCGACGTCGGTCGCGGTCGAGCACGGTCGCGGACCGGGGTCGCAGGGCGACGTGGCGTTCACCGGGCCGCTGCCCCCCGCGCCGACCGGCATCGCCACCTACGACCGGGCGGTGCTCGACGGGCTCGACCGCATCGGGTTCGCGCAGCGACGGCGCATGGACGTGCTGTGGCCGATCGATCCGAAGAAGGCCACGAGGTTCCCTGGCTACTACCTCGGCGTCTTCCAGCTCGGGAACAACGTGGAGTTCCACCTCGAGGTCTACCGGGCGGCGTTCCTGACGAACGCGCTCGTCGTGCTGCACGACCTCGCGCTCGACGACTTCGTGCGTGGCCTGAAGACCGCCGGGGATCCGCTCGGGTACATGGCCGCTCGTGAGGCGGCGCGCCTGCGGCAGGCGCTCACCGATCAGGACATCGTTCGGAACGAACCCCTCCGCGAACCGTGGTGCGCGCACATCGTGCGCCGAGCCCGAGGTGTGATCGTGCACTCCGACTTCGGCCGCCGTTACCTGGAAGCGTTCGGCTGCCGTACACCCGTCTTCGTGGTGCCCCATCCCGTGATCGAGCGGCCCGACGCCTTCGCGAAGGCCGAACCCCGAGCGCGCGAGCTTCGCGCGAGCCTCGGCGACCCGGCGTTCCTGGTCGTCGCGCCGGGTGACATCAACGAGGCCAAGCAACTCGACGCCCTCGTGCACGCGGTGGCGTCGCACGACGACGGTGTGCGCGTGGCCGTCGTGGGCCGGCGCATCGAGGGCTACGAGGTGGAGTCCGCGATCCTGTCCGCTGGCATGCAGCGGCGCGTGAGCGTGCACGCCGACGTGTCCGACACGGACTTCCTCGCCTGGCTCGCCGCCGCCGATGCGGTGGTCGACCTGCGCTTCCCGCATCGGGGTGAGGTGAGCGGTTCGCTGAGCCGGGCGATGCAGGCCGGGAGGGCGTCGATCGTGAGCGCCACGGGCACCTACCTCGATGTGCCGGATGACTCCGTGCTCCGGGTGGCGCCGGGTCCGACCGACCCCGTCGAGCTGGCCGGCCAGATCCGTCGACTTCGCGAGGACCCCGGTCTCCGCGCTCGCATCGGTGGCGCGGCCGCGGCCCACGTGGAACGCCTGCGGACGACCGAAGCTGCAGCCCACGGATACGAGCGGGCGATCGACGAGACGCTCTCCCTCGTGCGCGACCCGGCCCGCAAGGCGATGGGCATCTGGGGCAAGTCGCTGGTCGACGTCGGCATCACCGAGGAGATGGTGCGCGAGGGCTACGGCCTGGAGTACGCGAGGGCCCTGTGCAGCTTCGAACCGTCTCCGAACGTGGCGGAGCGCCAGGCAGATTTCGAACGATCGTCATAGCGGTGGCCGGTCGGGCGGGGCCCCGTTGCTAGACTCGTCGCCGCGCTGACCTGCGGGTTCGCGTCCGATCCCACCTGAACCGGGAGCACGCCGCCATCGCCACGACCACGGTGACCGAACGCACGTCTGAGGCCCCGCACCTGCGCTTGGGTCCGCGGCTGCGTGAGCTCTGGGGTTACCGCGAGATCCTCGTGAACCTGGTGCGCAAGGAGCTGAAGGTCAAGTACACGGCCTCGTTCCTCGGCGCGATCTGGTCGCTGCTCAACCCGATCGTGTTCCTCGCGGTGTTCTCGTTCGTGGTCGTGGTGCTCAACAACCGAGTGCCCGACTTCCCCGTCTTCCTGCTCTCGGGCCTGCTGGCCTGGAACCTCTTCTCCGCCGCGCTCCTCCAGGGATCGCGGTCGGTGATCGACAACGCGAACCTCGTGAAGAAGGTGGCCTTCCCGCGCGAGATCCTGCCGTTGTCCGCGGTCGGGGTGGCGCTGTTCGACTTCGTGCTGCAGTCGGCGGTGCTGCTGTTGTTCATCGTGGTGAGCGGGCACGGCATCGGGCCGGAAGCGCTCGTGTTGTACCCGTTGTCGTTCCTGACCCTTCTGGTGTTCACGACGGCGGCGACCCTGTGGACGTCGGCATCGAACGTTCGCTACCGCGACGTCGGGCATCTGCTGAACCTCGGGTTGCTCGTCTGGTTCTGGATGACCCCGATCGTCTACCAGGCAGCCCTCGTGCAGGACGCGCTCGTCGATCGCGAGGTGCTCGGCGTGAGCCTGTGGAACCTGTACCTGGTGAATCCGCTCACGCCGATCGTGCTGGGGTTCCAGCGGGCGCTCTACGGCGACCCGGTGCAGCAAGGGCAACAGGTGCTGCCCGACGTGTCGGTTGCATGGCAGGCGGGGCTCCTGGCGGTCGTGCTCGCGGTGTCGATCGTGTTACTGCTGGTCGCGTGGCGCAGTTTCTTCCGCCGTTCCGGCGACTTCGCGGAGGAGCTATGAGTGCCGCGATCGAGGTCGCCGGCGTGTCGAAGCGGTTCCGCCTCTATCGGGAGCGGCCGAGCAGCGTGAAGCAGCGCCTCCTCGTGACGCGCTCGAAGGCCGAGGACTTCTGGGCCCTCCGCGACGTCTCCTTCGAGATCCCGCAGGGGTCGTCGCTCGGCCTGATCGGTCACAACGGCTCGGGGAAGACGACACTGCTGAAGTGCATCGCCGGCATCTTGCGACCGAGCGCTGGCACGATCCGCTCGCGAGGTCGCATGGCGGCCCTGCTCGAGCTGGGCGCCGGCTTCCATCCCGAGCTCACCGGTCGGGAGAACGTGTACCTGAACGCCTCGTTCCTTGGCCTGACTCGGCGCGAGACGGAGCGCGTCTACGACGAGATCGTGGCCTTCGCCGAGCTCGAGGACTTCATGGACAACCAGGTGAAGTTCTACTCCTCGGGCATGCTCGTACGCCTCGGGTTCGCGGTCGCGGTGCACGTCGACCCCGAGATCTTGCTGATCGACGAGGTGCTCGCGGTCGGCGACGAGGCGTTCCAACAGCGCTGCGTCGACCGCGTCCGGGAGTTCCAGCGGGACGGACGCACGATCGTGCTCGTCACGCACGCCCTCGACACGGTGGTCGAGGTGTGCGACCGCGCGGTGATGCTCGACCACGGCCTGCTCCACATGGACGGGGAGCCCGGCGACGTGGTTCGGGAACTGCGCCATCGGCTGCTCAGTCGCGACCCGGATTTCGTGTCGGAGGAGGGCTCGCGTGAGGTCGAGGTCGCGGCGGTGAGCTTCGACTCGGGCGGCGACGGCAACGGCACGGTGTGGCCCGGCGCCGAGCTGACGATCACGGTCGACGTGCACGCGAACACACCGGTGCCCGACCTGGACGCCTCGTTCGCGGTCGTCTCTGCCGCCTCGAATCACCCGGTGATCGACGGCCGGACCAGCGCGATGGGGGTCGACATCGGGCCGGTCGACGGCAAGCGACGCATCCGTTTCCGGGTGCCGCCCGCGGAATGGGTGGGGGGCAAGTACTTCGTGACGGTGGGGCTCGAATCGATCGCCGGCCACGCGTACCACGTTCAGACCCAGCGCTACCTGCTCCAGGTGCCCGAGGACGCCCGGGTGCCCAAGCGGCTCGAGGTGGAATCCACTGCCACGGTGGAGGATCTGTGAACCCCAACCCACCCGTCACCGACCCGGAGGCGCACGACGCGCTCCTCGCTCAGCGTTCCCGAGGCCAGCGAATCCCAGGAAGGAAGAACCGAACGATGTGGATGTTGATCGGCCTGATCCTCCTCTCGGTGATCCTCGCCGCACTTGCTCAGCTGACGCTGAAGCACGGCATGAACCAGGTTGCGGCGAACACGGGCGAGCTGCATCTGAACGTGCACTCGCTCAAGGACGTCGCGTCGACCCTCGCCGTCTGGGGTGGGCTCTTGCTGTTCGGGTTGTCGGCGTTCGTGTGGCTGGCGGTGCTCTCTCGGGCCTCGCTCTCGTTCGCCTACCCCTTCGCCTCGCTCACCTACGCGTTGATCCTGTTGGCGGACCGGTTCGTGTTGCACGAGCAGATCCCGCCGCTGCGCTGGGCGGGCGTGTTCTGCATCATGGTCGGCATCGTGCTCGTGGCACAGACCCCGCACCGGTGACGGTCACGGTCGCTCCCGAGGCCGCCGAGCTCGCGGTCGTGATCGTGAACTACAACGCCGGGGACTACCTCGAGCGTTGCCTGGCCTCGCTCGAGCGACACCGTGGTGAGATCGCGCTCGACGTGCTCGTGATCGACAATGCGTCGCACGACGGCTCGCACACCGCCGCCGTCGCGACCCACCCGTGGGCCCGCCTGATCGAGAATCCCACCAACGCCTATCTCTCACCCGCGTGGAACCAGGGGATCCGCGAGACCGCCGCACGCTACCTGCTGCTGCTGAACCCGGACACCGAGTGGTGGAGAGGCACGCTGGCCGAGTACGTCGAGGTCGCGAAGGCGCACCCCCAAGCCGGCATCGTCGGCCCGCTGGTCCGCAACTCAGACGGCTCGATCTACGAGAGCGGCCGGCCATTCCCTCGCGTGGTGGACGCGGTCGGGCACGCGTTCCTGGGCACGATGCGTCCCACCAATCGCTTCACCCGCCGCTACCACATGGACGGCTGGGACCGAACGAGCGAACGCACGGTCGACTGGGTGAGCGGCTGCTGCATGCTCTTCCCACGCAGCGCGTTGGAGGAAGTGGGGCTGTTCGACGAGGGTTTCCCGCTCTACGGCGAAGAGCTCGATATCGCGACCAGGCTCCACGTCGCGGGCCGCACCGTGCTGTACACGCCCGCGGTCGAGATCGTGCACGAGATCGGTGTGTCCACCGGGCGCAGCCGCCGGATGCTGCGGATGCACTCCGACAGCATCTACCGTTACTACCGGACGCACCGCGCCGCAGGGTGGCGGCGTCTCACCTTGCCGCTGGCGTGGGCGACGCTGCGGGCTCGTGCCGAGCTCGAGGCCGTCCTGGGGAGGATCGCGACACGATGAAGGCCGTCGTCCTGGTCGGGGGAGAGGGCACCCGCATGCGTCCGCTCACCGAGACCGTGCCCAAGCCCCTGCTGCCGCTGATGGACCGGCGATCGCTCGACCATGTGCTCGACCATCTCGCGCGCCACGGCGTGCACGAGGTCGTGCTCTCGTCGCCTTACCTCGAGGAGACGTTCCACCCGTTCATCGAAGCCCGCCACGGCGATCCGGCGATCACGTGGATCACCGAGAACCATGCCCTCGGCACCGGCGGCGCCATCGTGAACGCGCTCGAAGCAGCCGGCGAGGATCCATTCTTCGCGCTCAACGGCGACATCCTGACCGATCTCGACCTCACGGCGATGAAGGCGTTCCACGAAGCGCGCGGGGCAGCGGTCACGATCGCGCTTCACCATGTCGAGGACGCTCGCGCATTCGGACTCGTCGCCACCGACGAGGACGGTCGGGTGCTCGAGTTCCGGGAGAAGCCCGAGAACCCGATCCCCGGCGACATCAACGCGGGGACCTACCTGGTCGATCCGACGGTGCTCACCGACTGGACCTCCGGCGACACGATCTCGATCGAACGCGAGATCTTCCCGGCGGTGATCGACGCGGGCCACCCCGTCTACGGTTTCGTGGCCGACGCGTACTGGCTCGACCTGGGCACGCCCGAGAAGTATCTGCAGGCCCATTTCGACATGTTCGAAGGCAAGGTGCACGGCGTGAGCTATCCGTCGCCGTGGGTGGCGGAGGGCGCGGAGATCGACCTGCGCGCCCATCTCGGCCGCTGGGTCGCGGTGAACGTGGGCGCGAGCGTGGGGCCCGACGCGCAGGTCGACGATTCGGTACTTCATGCCGGTTCGCGCGTCGAAACGGGGGCCAGACTGACCGGCTCGGTGTTGGCGCCCGGAGCCGTCGTGGGAGCGGGTGCCGTCGTCGCCGACAGCGTCATCGGGGAGCTGGCCAGCGTGCCCGAGGGCATGCGCCTCGTCGGCGCCCGTGTGGCGGCTGGCACGATGGCCTCCGCGTCGTGACGCCGGCCGGCCGTCCGGAGAGGGATGCGTGTCGCGCCCTCAACCGGCCTCGGATCGCCGCCGATGCTGGTCGGGTGAGACCGACCGGGGGGTCGACCCGTATCCGGCGCGCGATCGTGTCCATGGTCGCAGCGGTGCTCGTCGCCGCGGCGCCTGCCCCGCTCGCCCTTGCCGCCGGTCCCGGTACCACGGTGCGGGGCACGACCGACGATCCCTTCACCGGATCGCCCGGGCCTGCGACACCCGCGATCGCAGGCAGCGGGAGTTTCCGGTTCTTCGGGTCCGGGTTCGGTCATGGCGTCGGCATGTCGCAGTGGGGCGCCTACGGCCTGGCCCGGATGGGCTGGACGCACCGACGGATCGTGAAGCACTTCTATCGAGGCACCCGCGTCCAGCGCCTCCGCGATCCAGTGCACAAGATCCGCGTCGGGCTCACGTGGGACCGTGCGACGATCCACGTGAGGGCCCAGGATGGCCCCGTTCGCCTGTGGGTCGGCAGACCTGGCGGCAGGCGCGTCGGGCGTATCCCGTCGGGTCGCACCTGGACGGTGCGTGCCACTTCGAGCGGCTTCGCGGTGCGCGACCATGAGGGATCGATGGTGGGAGGCGACACGTGGGGAGGCGCGTCGTTCGACCTGATCGCGACCCTCGAGCACGGCGCCAAGGCGTTCGTGCCCGAGGCCGACGCCGTCTACGGCAACGGCTTCGCCTATAGCCGCGGGCACCTCGAGTTCGACCTGTACCGCAGGGGCGGCTCGTGGAAGGAGCGGCTCGTGCTCCCGCTCGCCTTAGAGCAGTACCTGTACGGCCTCGGTGAGATGCCGAGCTCGTGGCCCACGGCCGCACTGCGGGCGCAGGCCGTGGCCGGCCGAACGTTCGCAACCTACGCGGTGAAACGGTCGGGTCCGAGGGCCGAGTGCAACTGCGACATCACCGACGGCGCGAACGACCAGGTGTACGTGGGCTTCAACAAGGAAGGAGGCCCCGACGGCAACCGTTGGGTCGCCGCCGTGAACGGCACCCGTGGACAGGTCATCACCCACGGGGGGAACGTGATCCAGGCCTTCTTCGCCGCTTCGGACGGGGGCCACTCCGACGCCGTCGAAGACGTATGGCACGGGGGGGACGACGCCTTCGCGGTTCCGTACCTGAGGGCCGAATGCGACCCGGGGGAGAGCACGCCCGCCAACCCCTGGATCGACTGGCAGAAGTCCTTCTCGGCCGCCGACCTGACGAGCCGGCTCTCCCCGTACACGGGCTCGGTCGGAACGGTGACCGGGTTCCGGCGTGTCCGTCGAGGCGACGGCGGACGCATCATCACCGCCTCGGTGCACGGCACCGCGGGCTCCGCCGTGATCACCGGCTCCGAGCTCCGCTGGGCGATCGGCGCATGGGACGGACGCATCTGGATCAACAAAGACCGGAACATCACCGGAGCGATCCGGGAGCGGTACGACTCGGAGATGTGCCGTCCGGGACTGCCGACGACGTCGAACGGTTCGGTGCCGGGCGGCACCCGGCAGCGCTTCCAGAACGGGGCGATCTTCCGCAACGCCAGGGAACGGACCACCGTGTGGTTGCGGGGCCCGATCTACGCCGAGTACAAGACGATCGGCGGTCCGAAGGGTCCCCTCGGCTTGCCGAGCTCGCAGGTGGTCGACGTGAACCCCGGGGCCGGGACGCGGGCCCTGTTCGTCGAGGGGCGCATCCTCGCGAAGGCGGGCCTCGGCGCCCACGCTCTCTGGGGAAGGGTGCTCCGCGAGTACTTGCATCGTGGGGGCACCGATGGCTCCCTCGGGTTCCCCACGAGCCGGGTGCGCTCCGACGGCAGCGGCGGGTCGCTGGCCGAGTTCGAACACGGCTCGATCGTCTGCCCGCAGGGGCACACCTGCCGGCCGGGCTGATCCTGTCCCGGGCCGACCGTCAGCAGTCGTCGGCGGCGCCGGCCTCGGGTGCGTTCGAGGTGCACGCGAAGGCTTGGGCGAAGCCACTTGCGACCGCCGTCGACTGGTCGGCGGTGATCGATCCCGGGCAGGTCTGCAACTGGTTCCAGGCCGCGAGCGCGACAGCAGTGCCCTCGGGCAGGCCGTCGTACGGCGCCGCCACGGTCATCGGCGCATCGGCCGACACGCCTTCGAGGGCCGCGACCACGTCTGGCGTGGCCGCTCCGTCGCCGTCGGCCCGGTAGTACAGCATCACGCCTGCGTGCTCCATGAAGTGCACCGCTGCGGGCTCGCTGGTGATCGGCTGGTCGTAGGAATCAGGTGACGAGGGCAGCACCTGACCGCCGTAGTGCTCACCGGAGGTCGCCGGGACCTGCGCGTAGGTGATCGGTGCCCCCTCGGCGACATGCTGTCCGGCCGGCGCATCTTTCGCGGGGGACGCGACGGTCGAGCATCCCGCCGCTTCCGCGGCTGCCACGGCCGCCGCGGGCACCGGGCGAGGATCCGCCGCTCTCTGGAGCCAGTAGAAGACGCCGACGGCAACGACCCCGGCCACGCCCACCACCGTGACCCGCCGCAGACGGTCGCCCCGCTCGGCGCGTCGCCGTTGCGCTTCTCGCGTCCGACGGGCCTGCTCCTTCCGCTCCCGGCGGCCCTCGTTGGCCGCGGGCGGTGCGCCCGATGTCGATCGGGCGCTCGAGCGACCCTCGCGGGCCGGCGTGCGCCGCTTCTTGTTCTTGTTCGTCATCGCTACATCACCGCGCCGGCTTCGGGGGCCTCGCCTGCGTACTCCCGATCCACCGTGGTCGGGAACGAGTACTGGCTCGTGAAGTCGAACGCCACCGCGAGGCTCGGCTGAACACACGTCTGAAGGCGTCGCCAGCCGACGAGCGCCATCTGCACGCCCTCGGGGAGCTGTCCGCCTGCGCCGTCGTAGTCGTAGGGCGCCACGATCACCCGATCCTGACCGACAGGATCGGTCTGGCCGTAGAAGTCCGCGATCGCGTCGATCTGCGCCTGCGGGGCGTCGGGCGAGTACCAGACCACCGACCCGCCGTGCTCGAGCGAGTGCAGCAGGGGGCCGAGGTCGGGGGGAGCGTCGTAGACGCCCGCCGGCAGTGTGGACGATCCGGTGTGCGGACCCGAGGCCGGCGGCGTGCTCGGATAGGTGTCGAGCGGCGGCAGCGACGGGAACCGCTCGTCGCCTTCGATGTGAGCCTGGTCGGCGTAGTCCGGGGAGCTCTTGTCGAACCCATCGTAGAAGCCGGTGGTCTGCACCGCCTCGCACCCCGAGGCCTGGAGGTCCGCCGAGGCCTGTTCCAGCAGGGTCGAGGCCGCCGGGAGCGCGGCGCTCGAGTCGCCGCCGGGCTGCAGGATCACCACGGCGACGACGACCGCCACAGCCGCGACGGCGACGAGGACGAGCCCGAGCGTGCGATTGCGTCGCCTCGCGGCCATCTGCCGCTGGATCGCCTCACGCTCGAGTCGGGCCTGTTCCTTGCGCTCGGCCTTGGTCGGCCGGCGGTCGTCGCTGGACCGTTTCGACACCGTCGGGGAACTCCTTCTCGAGGCGCGCGCAGCGCCTCGGAGGCAAAGGGTACCCAACGTCGGGCCGCCGAGGCCCTCACGACCAGGCTGTGATGTTCTCCTGGTCGATCGGGGGGCGCTGCTCCGGGGCGAGTCCCTCGGGCATCGGGCCGCAGGCCACGGTGCCAAGGGCGTCCCATCGATCGTCCATGCCGAGCGCCGCTCGCGCCTCGTCGCGGCAGAAGATCGATGTGCTGAGCCAGCAGCTCGCGAGTCCTTGCGCGGAGAGCGCGAGCAGCAGGTTCTGGATCGCCGCGCCTCCCGAGAGCAGGAACATCTGACGCTCGGCGTCCGCCCGTTCGGCATCGGCGTAGGCATCCGACTCCTCGAACGTGAGCCAGGGGACGATCAACGCCGGAGCACTCCCCAGAACGGCGTCGCTCGCAGCCAGGCGTCGCTCGATCACCGCATCGGATGCGCCGTCAGTAAGGAGATCCACCCGCCACGCCTCGGCCATCGCACCGAGGTAGCGCCGTTTGGCAGCAGCGGAGGTCAGCACGCTGAAACGCCACGGCCGGGAGTGGTGCGGCGCCGGCGCGGTGCACGCCGCCTCGACCCCTGCCATGAGCGCCTCGCGGGCCACCCCGCCGGGCCCGAAGGACCTGATCGTTCGCCGGTCGTGAAGCGCCTGCAGGGGCGACGACCGGAACATGTCCTCGTCGGTGGGACGCACGAGGTCGACGGCGGACCCGCCGGAGGCGCCGAGTCGGTCGACGCCGCGCACGATCGCGACGGGCACCCTCGCGTCCTTGGCCATCACGAGACCGCTCGCCGCCGCGACCTCGTCCGCGACGGCCACCACGGTCGCCTCGAGGGAGCCGCCCCGATCGTCGGACCGGCCGCGAAGATCGACGAGGGACGGCACTCCAGCGCATCCGATCGCGACGTTCACCACCCCGCTGCGCCAGGCTCGTCCGAAGGTGTCGGTGATCACGACCGCGAGGTCCGCGGCGCCCAGAGCGGCGCCGAGTCGCCCGCGCAGCGACCTCGCCGTCGCGTCGGGGTCTTCCGGCAGCAACGCGAGGGTGCCGGCGTCGAGGTTCGACGCGTCGACCCCCGCGTTTGCGCAGACGAAGCCGTGCCGCGTCTCAGCGATCACGAGGTCGCCACGGACGGCCAGCACGCGCTTCGTCTCGCTCGCGATCGTGGCGGCCCGGTCAGCGCCCACCACGAGCCGGCCCTCGGCCTTCGATACGATCTTCGAGGTGACCACGATCACGTCTCGGTCCCGGATGCCGGCGCCGTCGAGGGCCGACGCAATCAGCTCGGCGAGATCGTCGCCGGGACGCACCTCGGGCAGTCCTTCGACCGCGATCACCTCGACGCCGCGCCGGATCACGGCAGGGCCTCCAGCACGGTTCGGGCGAGGCGTTCCGCCGCGGCGTCGTCGCTCATCACGGTGTCCGTCACGACCGCGCGAACACCGGTCGCCTCGATCCGGCTCGCCGATGCACGGTCGCGCTCGTCGATCACCCACGCGCCCAGCAAGCCGTCGTAGGCCGCGGCCGCACCCACGGCGCTGACCTCGAGCCCGATCGCGGGCATCAGCTTGTCGGCCATGCCGGCCAGGGGTGCCCCGCCGACGATCCCGCTCACACCCACGACCGCTCGTCGGCGGGCACCGATCGCGGCGCGCACGCCGGGAACGGCGAGGATCGGCCCCAACGAGACCACCGGGTTCGACGGGGGAAGCACCACGATGTCGGCCGCCTCGATCGCCTCGAGCACACCGGGAGCCGGCCGGGCGGCGTCCACACCCAGGAACCGAACGGCCTTCACCTGGTCGGTGGCCCCGCGACGAACCCAGTACTCCTGGAAGTGCAGATCGAGCCGGCGGCCCGTGTCGATGTCGACGGCGTCGATGCGTGTTTCGACGCGGTCGTCGGTGACGGGTATCAGGCGGGCGCGCACGCCGAAGCGACCGGCAACCCGCGTGACGACCTCCGACATCGTCGCTCCCTGGCGCAGCAGGTCGGTGCGTACCACGTGGGTCGCGAGATCGAGATCTCCGAGGTTGAACCACGCGTCGGACGCACCGAAGGCTTGCAGCTCCTCGGTCGCGCGGAAGGACTCCTCGCGACGTCCCCACCCGCGTTCACGATCGAACGCATCGCCGAGCCAGTAGGTGACCGAATCCGGATCGGGGCTCACGTGCAGGCCGTGCACGACGATGTCGTCGGCGACGTTCAGGATCACGGTGAGATCTGAGCCGTGCACGAGCCGATCCATGCCACGCAGGAACTTCCCCGCCCCGATGCCGCCCGCCAACGCCACAACCTTCATCGGCGGACAGCGTAGTAGGCTCGCGAACATGCCCCAGGGAACCGGCCCGCCGACCGGCAACGAGTTGCGCCGGGCCCTCGCTCGGGCGGATCACGGCAAGCCGCTCACCCTCGACGAGGCCACCGCCCTGGTCGCGGCGCGCGGTCGCGATCTCGAGCGACTGCTCACGATCGCCTCGCGCCTTCGAGACCTCGGACACGGCGACGTGGTCACATACTCGCGCAAGGTGTTCGTGCCGCTCACGATGCTCTGTCGCGACCATTGCCATTACTGCACGTTCGCGAAGCCGCCCGCGAAGATCGAGGCGCCGTTCCTCACGCCGGACGAGGTCGTCGCGATCGCGCGAGCCGGCGCCGATGCGGGCTGCAAGGAAGCGCTCTTCACGCTCGGCGATCGCCCTGAAGATCGATACGAGGTCGCTCGCGCCTGGCTCGAAGAGCGGGGCTTCGTGTCCACGCTCGACTACGTTCGGGCCGTCGCGATCCGGGTGATCGAGGAGACCGGCCTCTTGCCGCACCTGAACCCCGGAGTGATGAGCTATGAGGAGCTCGCGCGCCTGAGGCACGTGAGCGCGTCGATGGGCATGATGCTCGAGACCGCGAGCGACCGCCTCTCGACCAAGGGCGGACCGCACGCAGGCTCGCCCGACAAGGTGCCGGCCGTTCGGCTGCGCACGATCGAGGACGCAGGCCGGCTCGCGGTGCCGTTCACGACCGGCATCCTCGTCGGCATCGGCGAGACCGAGCGGGAGCGCGCCGAGGCGTTGTTCGAGATCCGCGATCTGCACCGACGTTACCGCCATGTGCAAGAGGTGATCGTGCAGAACTTCCGTGCGAAGCCCGGCACGGCGATGCACGGGTCGCCCGAACCCGCCGACGAGGAGTTCCTCGCCGCGGTCGCCACCGCCCGCATCGTGCTCGGCCCTCGCATGCACGTGCAGGCACCGCCGAACCTCTCCGACCCGGCGCAGCGGCTGCGCCTGCTCGACGCCGGCATCGACGACTGGGGCGGTGTCTCACCGATCACCCCAGATCACGTGAACCCCGAGAAACCCTGGCCGTCGATCGAGACGCTCGCTGCGACGACAGCGAGGCGGGGGAAACAGCTCCGTGAACGTCTCACCGTCTACCCGGAGTTCGCCACCAAGCCCGATCCGTTCCTTTCCGGAAAGATGCGCGCTCCGGTGGCGGCGCTGCTCGGCAGCGACGGCCGCGCCGAGGTGGGACAGCGTCCGGTTCCGATCGCCTGGCAGGACCCCGACATCCGATGGAAGCCGCGCACGATCGCGCTCACGTTCGCGAAGTCGCCCGGCGCCGGGTTGCGTGAAGATGCTGAATCGGTCTACGGGGACATGGACGTCCCGGAGACCACCAGGGTGTGGGCCGCGCGATCGGTGGCGCCCGAGCGGCTGGACGCCGAGATCCGTTCAGCGCTCACGAAGGCCGAGTCGCATCGTCCGGTGACCGACGAGGAGGCCGTAGCGCTCTTCCAGGCAGAGGGCGCGGCGCTGGAGGCCCTCTGCCGGGTCGCGGACGGTCTGCGCGCAGAGGCCGTCGGCGACGAGGTCACCTACGTGATCAACCGGAACATCAACTTCACGAACGTCTGCTACGTCGGGTGCAGGTTCTGCGCGTTCGCGCAGCGGGAGGTCGACGATGAGGCCTACACGCTCACCCTCTCCGAGGTCGCCGATCGGGCGCAGGAAGCATGGGATCGGGACGCCAGCGAGGTCTGCATGCAGGGCGGCATCCATCCCGATCTCCCCGCGGCCTTCTACTTCGACGTCCTCGATGCCGTGAAGGCGCGCACTCCCGACATGCACGTCCACGCGTTCAGCCCGATGGAGATCCTCAATGGCGCCACGAAGCTCGGTGTCTCGTTCGAGGAGTTCCTCATCGAGGCCAAGGAGCACGGGCTCGACACGATCCCCGGCACCGCGGCCGAGATCCTCGACGACGAGGTCCGCTGGGTGCTCACGAAGGGCAAGCTTCCGGCCGACACGTGGGAGGAGATCGTCCGCACCGCACACGATCTGGGCATCCGGAGCTCGAGCACGATCATGTTCGGTCATGTCGACGCACCGCCACACTGGGTGGCCCACATCCGGCGCATCGGTCGCATCCAAGCCGACACCGGCGGGTTCACGGAGTTCGTGCCGCTCCCGTTCGTGCACCAGCACGCCCCCATCTACCTTTCGGGCAAGGCACGCCCCGGCGCGACCTTCGAGGAGAACCTGCGGATGCATGCCGTGGCACGCATCCTGCTCGACGGGCTCATCCCCAACATCCAGGTGTCGTGGGTCAAGTTGGGCGTCGAAGCCTGCCGGTCGATCCTGCAAGCGGGGGCGAACGACTTCGGTGGGACGCTGATGGAGGAGACAATCAGCAGGATGGCAGGGGCAGAGTGGGGCATCGAGATGTCGCCCGACCAATTCGACGATGCGGTCCGCGCGATCGGGCGTTCGCCGGCGGTCCGCACGACCACGTACGGCCGCATCGATCGGAAGGAACGTCAGGCGTCCTGACCGTTTCCGTCAGTGTGGCTGACGACCGTTTCCGGCGTTCGATCGACTTGCGAGTTGGCCGCCGGTTCGACACGATGGGGGAAAGGACGAGGGATGAGGCAGGGAACTTCCTCGATAGAGGGCTTGTCATCGAGGCGGTTCTTCCCTCAGAATCACACGGATGTGATTTCGGGGGGAGACGAGCGTGCATCACTACATCCCTTGGCAAGAACGAGCAAGATGTCGCGAATACGATCCGGAGATCTTCTTCCCCGAGAAGGGAGGCTCATCGAGGGAGGCCAAGCGGATCTGCAGCGAGTGTCCCGTCCGCATCGAATGCCTGAACTACGCCCTCCGTCGCGATGAGCGCTACGGCGTCTGGGGCGGCATGAGCGAACGGGAACGCCGACGCCTGAAGCGCATGGCGTCCTGAGAAGGCCAACCACGGCTCGACGCAACAGCTCCAGAGACAGCAGGGGAAAGGGGAGGAGGCATGGCAGCAGCCAGGAAGACCGCCGCTCGCAAGCCGGCCGCCAAGAAGTCGGCGGCCCGCAAGAAGACGGCGGCGCGCAAGCCCGCCGCAAGGAAGAAGACCTCGGCCCGCAAGCCGGCGGCTCGCAGGAAGACCGCCGCCAAGAAGACGGCCGCTCGCAAGAAGGTCGCCGCCAAGAAGACGGCCGCTCGCAAGAAGACGGCGGCGAGTAAGACGGCGGTCCGCAAGAAGGTCGCCGCCACTAAGACGGCCGCACGGAAGAAGACGGCCGCACGGAAGAAGACGGCCGCACGGAAGAAGACGGCCGCACGGAAGAAGACGGCAGCCCGCAAGCCGGCCGCACGGAAGAAGACGGCCGCACGGAAGAAGACGGCAGCCCGCAAGCGCTGATCGCGTTCCGACTCGATCTCGAAGGGGGGCCCCGCGCCCCCCTTCCGCTTTCTCGGGTCGGGACCGTGCTAGGCTCGCCGCCGCTCGAGAGAGCCCTCGCATGACCCGATCCCCAGCCGCCGCACCCGAGCGCACGCCCACCGTCCTCGTCGTTCTCGTGGCCCGTGACGCGTCCGAGTGGCTCCGCGGAACCGTCGCGGCGCTTGCCGCGCAGACATACCCACGCATGGCCGTGTTGGGCGTCGACGACGCGTCCAGCGACGACACCAAGCAGATCCTGGAGCATGCGCTGGGGGAGCGACGCGTCATCACCTTCGCGTCTCCGCAGGGGCGCGCCGATGCCTTCCGCGCGGCGATGGATCAGCCCGCTGCCTCGGAAGCGGACTTCGTCCTGCTCCTGCAGGACGACGCCGCCCTCGATCCCGACGCGGTGCTGCGCCTCGTGGAAGCGGCGGTGGGCATACCCGGTGTGGACCGGGTCGGCGTCGCCGGGTGCAAGGTCGTCGATCGGGACCAGCCTCGAGCGCTGGTCGACGTGGGCCGGTCGGCCGACGTGTTCGGACACGCGTACTCGCCGCTGCAGCCCGGGGAGATCGATCAGGGACAGTTCGACCGGGTGCTCGAGGTGTTGTGCGTCTCGACCTCGGCGCTCCTGATGGCTCGCGACGCGTGGAAGCGTGCAGGCCTGCTCGACGAACGCATCGACGAGGAGCACCAGGGACTCGATCTCTGCTGGCGCGTCCGGCTCGCCGGGTTCCGGGTGCTGATGACGCCGCTCGCGCGGGTGCGCCATCGTGCCGAACCTCCGCCGCTCGCGACGCCGACCCGCGGCCGACGGCACGGTCGTCGCTACGAGGAGGACCGGGCCGCCATCGTCACCATGCTCAAGAACTACGGCGCGCTGTCCCTGCTCTGGGTCGTGCCGCTCGCGCTCGTCCTTGGGCTCATCCGCCTGCTCTACCTGGTGCTCGCTCGACGGTTCGAGGAGGCCTACGACGTGCTGGCGGCGTGGGGCTGGAACGTCGCTCATCTCGGCGGCACGTGGTCGCGGCGGCGGCGGATCCAACGTGAGCGAAAGGTCAAGGACCGCCAGCTCCGCAGGTTCATGGAGTCCGCGGGCCTGCGCCTGCCGCGCTGGTTCCAAAGCGCCGAGCGGATCCTGGAGGAACAGCGAGCGATCGAGGAGGCCGACGAGGACGAGACCACCACTCGGAGGCTCCGTGACCGCACCGCGTCGCTCGTGGGCACCCACCCCGTGGTCGTCGGGTCGTTCGTTGCGGTCGTCGTGGGCGCGCTGGTGATCCGGGGGTTGTACGGTCCCGAGCCGCTGGTCGGCGGCGTGCTGCCCGCGTTCCCCGCCCGTCCCGATGGCTTCTGGTCCGAGCTCGTGTCGGCGTACCGCACGACCCTGCTCGGAGGATCGCTGGCAGCGAGCCCCGCGCTCGGCGCGATCGGCGGCCTCTCATGGCTCACCCTTGGCAGCACGGCCCTCGCCCAGAAGGCGCTGCTCATCGGGGCGCCGGCGCTCGCTGCGATCCTGGCGTACCGAGCTGCGGCTCGGCTCACGGGACGCCCTGGGTCGTCCGTACTCGCAGCCGCCGCGTATGTGCTCAGCGGGCTCGTCCTATGGTCGTTCTCCGAAGGGCGTCTCGATCTGTTGGTGGCGCTGGCGGTCCTGCCCGCGGTCTTCGAGCGGGTCGAAGCCGCCTTCGCCCCAGAGGAGCCTTCCGACGGACGTTGGCGCTTCATCGCAGGGGTCGGGGTCACGTTGGCGGTGCTGGTGGCATTCCTGCCCGGAGCCGTGCTCGCGGTGGCGCTCCTCGTCATCGTGCAGGTGATAGGAGGATCGGCGCGCGGCCGTGGCCTGGTCTTGATGGGGTCGGCAGCGGTGGCGGCGGCGGTGTTGTTGTTCCCGTTCGTGCCGACGCTCATCGCCGGTGACGGTGCAGCGCTGGCCGCTCTCGTCGGCACGACCGATCTGTCCTCACTGGTTCGTCTCGCACCAGGAGGGGGACCCGGCACCTGGGTCGTGGCGGCGTTCCTCCCGATGGCCGCCTTCCTGTCGTTCGCGTTGGTCGGCGCAGAGCACCGGGCGCGAGCGGTGCGAGCCGCGGTGGCTGCCGTCGCCGGTCTGGGCTTGTCGTGGCTCGCCGCGGCGGGGTGGCTTCCCGAACCGATGTCGGATCCGCTCTCCTTCCTCGCCGTGGCGGCCACGGGTGAGGCGATGCTCGTCGCGTACGGGGTCTCGTCCGCTGTGACCGGTCTCGGGCGCGAAGCGTTCGGACTTCGTCAGGTCTTCACCGGCCTGCTCATCGTGACGCTCGGCGGCGGCCTGCTCCTGCAGACGGCGGCGGCGCTGGTGGGCGGGTGGGCGGTGGGGGAACCGGGGCCGGATCGTGTGCCGCCGGCATGGTCCGTCGTCGAGAGCAGGGCCAAGGGCGACTTCCGTGTGCTCTGGCTGGGTGCCGGCCGCAATGGACCGTTCCCCGCTCCGGGCGGCGATCCGCAGGCGGTCGCCGAGGCTGGGGCAGCGACGGTGCGGTACGGCCTCACCGATCGCGAGGGGGTGTCCGCGCTCGACCTCGGCCGACCGTCCACGGGACCCGGCCCGGACCGCCTGGGCGAGGCGCTCGACGAGATCCTGTCCGGCACCACCCGGCATGGAGGAGCGTTGCTTGCGCCCTTCGGGGTGCGCTTCATCGTCGCGGGAGGGGACGATCTTCCGCCCGAGGCGACGGCGTTGTTCGACACCCAGGTCGATCTCGATCCGCTCCCCGCGGCGGGGCTGGTGATCTATCGGAACGCCGCAGCGATGCCGCCCGCCGCCATCTTGGTGGACGACCCCTCGACGCTCGAGGCGATGCGAGCCGCCGGCACCGACGCGATCGCTCGCGCCACGGTGAGCCGCGGGTCGTCGCTCGCGCAGGTCCAAGGGGGGTGGGAGGGCGGCGACGGAGCCGGGCCCGTGTTCCTGTCGACGGAGTTCCTAGGCGCCTGGGAGCTCGACGGTTCCTCCGACGAGCCGTTCAGCGCGTTCGGGTGGGCCACGGGCTTCCCGGCTCAGCAGGCACCCGTCAGCGTGCGCTACGGGGCACAACTTCCCGCGACGATCCAGGCCTGGATACTCGGAGCGCTCTGGGCCGTCGCGCTATGGGTGACCAGGAAGCCGGTGTCCCGATGAGGGCTCGGGGTCAGGGGGTGCTCACGCTCCTGCTCGCGGGCGTGATCGCCGTCGGTGCCGTGGCTTTCGAGCGCCTCGGACCTCGCGAGCCCGCGCCGGCGGTCCCCGGCTCGGCCCCGTCGGCGGCGTGGTTGTGTCCCCACGGAGGAGGGAAATCGTACGAGGGCACCGTCTTCCTCGCGAATCCGGGCGAGGCCGAGGTGCTCGCACGCGTGACCGAGCTGGGGCCCGATGGCCCCGGCGAGACCTCGGAGCTGACCGTGCCCGCCGGCGGTCAGGCCGAGGTTCAGGTGCCTGCGGGCGATCGGGCGGACTCCACGTTCGTGGAGACCTTCGGCGGCTGGATCGCCGCCGGATGGCTCGTCCGAGGAGCGGAAGGCGAGGTCGGTATCGGCACGGAGCCGTGCGCTCCCGATGCATCTCGATCGTGGTATTCGGCCGGGGCGACCACGGGTGAGGGCGACGCATCCTTCCTCGTGGTGATGAACCCGTTCGATGCCGATGCCGTCTTCGACGTCGCGCTGTTCGCCACCGATCGGGCGCCCGTCCGCGACTCCGATCTCACCGACGTCACCGTGCGTCCGCAGCGGAGCGTGGCGATCCGGTTGAACGACTTCGCGCAAGGGGAAGAGGCGCTGGGTGTCGCGGTCGATGTGTCCTCGGGTCGCGTCGCGGCCGCGACCTTGGTCGTGTCCAAGGGGCGCGGCATCGGCAGCGTGCTTGCCGCCACGGCTCCGTCCGATCGCATCTCGTTGTTGACCTCGACCGGCGCGGGGCAGTCGGATCTGAGCGTGATGGTCCCCTCGCCGATCGAAGCGTCCGGTGGCGCCACCACGCCCGCGCCGATCGGGCCGCTCGGCACGACGTTCGCAGCAACCCTGCGATCGGGCGATCCTCCGCAACCGGCCGGCGGACTTTCCGAGCAGGCACAGGAATCGGAATCGGCCGTCGGGTATCCGGTCGTGACCACCACGGCGTCGGCGATCGACCTCGCGGTCAGAGAGGGCGCACCGGTGGTGGCGGCCGTGCGGACGATCGGTGTCGGCAACGACGGCGGCGCCACCGGCGGCTCGATGGCGCCCGCCGAGGCGTGGGTGGTCACGCCCACGAGCGCCGGCGACCCGTCGAAACCTGGGCTGCTGGTGCTGAACCCGGGCGGGAGCGAGGCATCCGTCACGGTCATGAGCTTGCCGACCGATGGTCAAGCCACCGAGACCACGCTCACCGTGGCGCCTGGGTCCCTCGGCGCGGTGCCGCGCCCGTTCCTCCTGGATGCCGGGCCGGCGTCGATCCTGCTTCGCTCCGAGGGCTCGCCGATCGTCGCGCTGGGGGCCTCGACGTCGCTCGGCAACGAGGGGCTGTCGGTCTTCGGTTTGGCTTCCGGTGTGCCGATACCGGTCGCTGAGGCCCCCTGAACGGCCGACAGGGTCGGGTTGCCCGGTCGCGTATCATGTCGCGACCCGTCGGAAGACGGAGATCACTCATGGCCAGAGGATCACACGCACCTGCGCGCCGCAACCGCGCGATCGCCGTCGTGGCGATCGTCGCAGGTGTCCTCGTGCTCGCTGCCGGCGGAGCCGCGTACTCCGCGTACCGTTACGAGCAGGCCCGCGCCGACCGGATCCTTCCGGGGGTGACGATCGCCGGTGTCGACGTCGGAGGCATGACGAAGGCCGAGGCCGTCGAGGCGGTGCGCACGGCAGCCCTCGCGACCCTGCAACAACCGATCCGGCTCCGAGCGGGCGGGCAGCGGTGGCAGGTCACCCTCGAGGAGCTCGGTCAGCGGTCACATGCGGTCGGCGCCGTGAACAAGGCCCTCGGCCTCGGCGACTCGATGGGCACGTTCTCCCGGTTCTGGCATCGATTCAACGATGCGCCGATCGGTCAGGAGATCGAGCTCGGCTTCTCAGGGGATGGGCGCGTCGACGCCGTGCTGAGCCGCATCGCCAGGGACGTCGCCGTCAAGCCCGTGAACGCCGACGTGGCCTACGACGACGGGCACGTGGTGTTCGTGAAGCCCAAGCCCGGCCGGGCGCTCGACTTCGTCGAGGCGCGGACCGCGGTCCGAGACGCGCTGAAGGCCCAGGGGGCCTCGCGCGTTGCCCTGCCGGTCCTGAAGGTGGCGCCGAAGATCACCGAGGAGAAGATGCCCCCCACGATCGTCGTGCACGTCGACGAGAACAAGCTGTACCTCTACGACGGGTTCGACGTGGTCCGCACCTACTCGGTCGCAACCGCGAAGCCCGGATACACGACTCCCCAGGGCGACTGGAACCTCTACCGGAAGGCCGAGAACCCGACCTGGTACAACCCGGCGCTCGACAGCTGGGGCGCCGACCTTCCCGCGGTGATCCCAGGGGGGCCCGGCAACCCCATGGGAACCCGAGCGCTCTACATCACCGCGCCCGGGTTGATCCGAATCCACGGCACGACGAGCGACGATTCGATCGGCCGGTACGCCTCGCACGGGTGCATCCGCATGCACAACTGGGAGATCGAGGAGCTCTACCCCATGGTTCCGGTCGGCACCAGGGTGATCGTCGTGGGGGTTCGCCCTGCCGGCGCGCAGGAGTGGGACACGCCCGCCAGCGCCGACATCTGACCGCCTCCGGCCTCCTCGGCGCGGGACCTTGTCACTCTTTCTGCCTCCGAACCGTTGTCGTGGCGCCGGACCCCGGCGTAGGGTGAAGCCGTACCCCGCAGCGACGCGATGGGAAACCGGAGCGCCACTGCGGGGTACATCTGTGTCCGCAGGTGCTTGGAGATCACACCCGTGTCATTTAGGCTTCGCGCGATGCGAACCTGCGCGAAGATGCGATGTGACGCCGAGCCCGTCGCCACGGTTTCCCTGCGGTACGAGGAGCGGGAGGTGACGATCGTCGACCTGATCCCCGAGCGGGACCGCCACCTGCTCGACCTCTGTCGGACCCACGTCGACCGGATGACCCCGCCCGTCGGGTGGCGAGTGCGGGACTCGCGTTCGGTCGTCGAGGTGTCCGAGTCGGCGCCGGCACTGACCGGTTGAACGCGGCCGAGGGAGTCATCCGGCCTGGGCCGCAGCGTGCGCACCCCTGGCCCAACGGCCCACGCCGCGTCCCCCCGATGGGGTCTGCACCTCCGCGGTGCGGGCCAGCGGGGACACCGCTCACAGGGTCCAGGGAAATGACTGCGCCGTGCTATGGTCCGCGACCCGCTGCGGAGCCGACACTGTACGGGACATGGATATCGGAACCTGCCCCCAGTGCCGAGCCGGCGATCTGATCGCGATCTCGATGACGGTCGGTGGCCGAGACCTGTCGTTCCGCACCTGCCATCACTGTGAGGCCAAGTGGTGGTACCGCGAGGGCGAAGAGGTCCCCCTGGCGTCGGTGATCGGATTGGTCGTCGAGAAGTGAGTTCGGGGAGCGATGCTCCCCGAACCCTCGCCTGACGCGCTCGCCGCCGCCTTCGTAGGATGCGGTCGTGCCGAGCGACCTCGACCGCATCTTCAAGGCCTACGATGTCCGAGGCGTCGTGCCCGATGATCTCGACGCAGAACTCGTTCGCCGCATCGGAGCCGCGTTCGCCGAGTGGAGCGGTGCACCGCGCATCGTCCTCGGACGCGATTGTCGCCTGAGCTCTCCCGAGCTCGCCGCCTCGCTCGCCGAGGGCGCCACGGCTCGCGGTGTCGACGTGGTCGATCTCGGTCTCGCGTCCACAGACCTGCTGTACTTCGCATCCGGCTGGCTCGACATGCCCGGCATCATGCTGACGGCCAGCCACAACCCCAAGCAGTACAACGGCATGAAGTTCTGCCTCGCCGGAGCCAGGCCGGTAGGCGAAGAGACCGGTCTGCGGAAGATCCGGGCGATGGTGGAAGCAGGGCCGGAACCCGTCGTCGCCTCGCTCGGCTCGATCGAACGGCGGGATCTCCTCGATGCGTATGTCGAGCATGTGTTGTCGTTCGTCGACGTCGACGCCATGCGCCCACTCACGGTCGCGGCCGACACTGCCAACGGCATGGGCGGGCTCGTGGTGCCGGCCGTCATGGAACGCCTTCCGGTCACCCTCCACCACCTTTACCCCGAGCTCGACGGCACGTTCCCGAACCACCCGGCCGATCCGATCGACCCGGAGAACCAGGAGGATCTGAAGGTGGCGGTGCTCGAGCACGGTGCCGACATCGGGCTCGCGTTCGACGGTGACGCCGACCGAGTCTTCCTGATCGACGAGCGGGCGCAGGATGTGAGTGGGTCGCTCCTGACCGCCCTGGTCGCGATCGCGATGCTCGAGCGCGAGCCGGGAGCCAAGATCGTGCACAACCTGATCTGTTCGTGGACCGTACCCGAGGTGATCCGAGAGCACGGTGGGGAACCGGTGCGCACGCGGGTCGGGCACTCGTTCATCAAGCAGGTCATGGCCGAGACCGGGGCGATATTCGGCGGCGAGCATTCCGGGCACTACTACTTCCGTGAGAACTATCGAGCGGATTCGGGCCTGATCGCGGCGGTGGCCGCCATGGGAGAGCTCTCGAAGTCCGACGAGCCATTGTCGGTGTTGCTGGCCCCGCTTCGCCGCTATGTGGCGTCGGGCGAGATCAACTCGGTGGTCGACGACCAGCAGGGCCGGATCGCGGCGATCGCCGCACGCTACGCCGACGGCCGCCAGGACCGGCTCGACGGCCTCACGGTAGAGTTCGACGATTGGTGGTGCAACGTGCGCCCCTCGAACACCGAACCCCTGCTCCGGCTGAACGCCGAGGCGCGAACCCCCGAGCTGCTGGCCGAGAAGACCGCGGAGGTGCTCGCCCTGATCCGGGGCGAGGCCGACGCCTGAGATCGGACCGACGAGAAGGAGCCACCGTGACCCTCGACCCACAGCTGTTGGAGCTCTTGGTCTGCCCCAACGACCGCGGTGACCTCGACTACCGCGAGGCCGAGCAGGTGCTCGTCTGCACGACGTGTGGATACCGATACCCGATCCGCGACGACATCCCGGTGATGCTGATCGACGAGGCACAGAAGCCCGGCCAGAAACCGGGCCAGAAACCGGGCCAGAGACCGGGCCAGAGACCGGGCAAGCGGTGACCGACCTGAACGACGTCGAGGCGCTCCGGGCGCTCGACGCCGACGACATGCTCGGTGCGGTCGCCTCGTTGCCGCGGCACGCGCGTGAGGGGTATGCGGCCGGCGTGACCGCCGAGGGGCTGGTCTCGGCCGACGGCGTCACGGCGGTCACCTTCTGCGGCATGGGCGGTTCGGCGGTCGCCGGTGACGTACTGCGTTCCCTGTTCCGCGGGCGGCTGATCGTGCCTGTCGACGTGAACCGGAACCCTGAGCTTCCCGCGTACGCCGGGCCGCACACCCTGGTCGTGATCTCGTCGTACTCGGGCAACACCGCCGAGACGCTCGCCTGCTTCGAACAAGCGGTGGCGCGTGGGTGCCGCGTGGTGCCGATCACGTCGGGAGGCGTCCTGGCGACCCGAGCCGAAGAGCTCGGGCTCGGAACCGTCCGCATCCCCGGCGGCTACATGCCCCGAGCCGCCCTCGGGTACCTCGCACTCGCGCTCCTCGGTGCGATGGAGTCGGTGGGGCTGCTGCCTCGACTCGCCGACGATGTCGATGAGGCGAGCGGAGAGCTCGAACGGCTCGTCTCGGCGCTCGGACCGGGACTGCCGACCGATCGGAACGAGGCCAAGGCGCTCGCCGTACGGATCGGGCATCGCCAGCCGGTCGTCTGGGGTGCCGAGGGCTTCGGCTCTGTCGCGGCCGCCCGCTGGAAGACGCAGTTCAACGAGAACGGGAAGGTCCCCGCCTGGTCGGCCTCGCTCCCCGAGCTCGACCACAACGAGGTCGTGGGGTGGTACGGCGACCGAGGTGAATCGTCGTTCGTCGTCGCGCTGAGGCACGAGGAGGAGCAGAACGACGTGGCTGTTCGGTTCCCGATCTCGCTCGAGATCGCCCGCGATGCGGGCGTGGTCACCGAGGAGGTGTGGGCGACAGGGCGTTCCGAGCTGGCTCGGTTCCTCTCCCTGGTCATCATGGGTGACTTCACGAGCTGCTACGTCGGCCTGCGACAGGGGGTCGACCCGTCGCCGATCGCGTCGATCGACCGGCTGAAGTCGTTCATCGAGGGGGCGGCGAACGCGTGAGCGGTCTGGGTCTTCCAGGTCCCGGTGATGACCTTGCAGCCCGGGCGGCTGCCGCTGTCCGGGCTCGAAGCGGCTTGGTGCCACGGGCAGGGGTCGTGCTGGGGTCCGGGCTGGGACCCGCGCTCGGCGATGCCCTCGTGGAGACGACGAGCCTCGCATTCACAGATCTCCCGGGGTTCCCGCCGTCGGGCGTACCGGGGCATGCAGGGAAGCTCGTCCTCGGTCACCTCTCCGGCGTGCCGGTCGCCGCCTTCTTCGGCCGAGCGCATTACTACGAAGGACACGGCATGGACGTGCCGGCGTTAGTGCCGCGCCTCGCGAAGGAGCTCGGCGCCGACACGATGGTGTTGACGGCGGCGGTCGGAGGGCTCACGCCCGGGGAGGCAGCGGGGACCGTCGTGATCTTGAAGGACCACGTGAACCTGATGGGGGTCGCCCCGCTGCGCGGGTGGCGGTACCCCGACGGCATGCCGACGTTCATCAGCACGACGGGGGTCTACGACGAAGTGCTTCGCGATCTGGCTTTCGAGCGCGCGCGGGCGCTCGGCATCCCGTCGTCGGTCGGTGTGTACGCCGCCATGAGCGGCCCGGCGTTCGAGACCCCGACCGAGGTGAGGATGCTGCAGCAGGTCGGGGCCACGGTGGTGGGCATGTCGATGGTGCCTGAAGCGTTGCCCGCGACGGCACTCGAGATGCGCGTGCTCGGCATCTGCTCCCTGACGAATGCGCTCGGCGAGCACGTCGATCACGAGGAAGTCATCCGCGCCTCGAACGAGACCGCGGTGGCGGTGGGCAGGTTGCTCGTCGATCTGTTCCCCCGCATGTGAGAGGAGGAACCCATGACGAACGACGTCCGCGACATGACGCTCGCGACAGGCGGCCGCGAGCGGATCGAGTGGGCGGGCGCCGAGATGCCGGTGCTCGCGCAGATCAAGGAACGCTTCGAGAAGGAGCGACCGCTCGATGGTGTCCGTGTCGGGGCGTGTCTGCACGTCACCACCGAGACCGCGAATCTGATGCTCACCCTTCAGGCCGGAGGGGCCGAGGTGGCGCTCTGCGCGTCGAACCCCTTGTCGACCCAGGACGACGTGGCCGCAGCTCTGGTCGAAGCGGGCATCGACACCTACGCGATCAAGGGCGAGGACACCGACACGTTCTTCAAGCACATCAACGCGGTGCTCGACGTCAGGCCGAACATCACGATGGATGACGGCGCCGACATGGTCAGCGTGCTGCACAAGGAGCGCACCGACCAGATCGCCGAGATCATCGGCGGCACCGAGGAGACGACGACCGGCGTGATCCGACTTCGGGCGATGGCGAACGACGGAGCGCTCGAGTATCCGATCGTGAGCGTGAACGACGCCGACACGAAGCACCTGTTCGACAACCGTTTCGGCACCGGCCAGTCGACGATCGACGCGATCATGCGGGCAACGAACCGCCTCCTGGCGGGACGGAAGATCGTCGTCTGCGGCTACGGCATGTGCGGTCGTGGTGTGGCCTCCCGGGCGCGGGGGATGGGCGCCCACGTGATCGTCACCGAGGTCGATCCGACCGCGGCGATCGAGGCGGTGATGGAGGGCTACACGGTGGTGCCGCTGCGCGACGCTGCGCGAGTCGGCGATATCTTCATCACCGTGACGGGCGACACGACCGTGATCGGGCGTGAACACATGGAGGTGATGAAGGACGGGGCGATGCTCGCGAACTCCGGTCATTTCGACGTGGAGATCGACAAGCACGCGCTCGCGTTGCTGGGCACAGGAGGCGTTCGTCGGGTCCGCGAGTTCGTCGACGAGTACACCTTCGCCGACGGACGCCGTGTCTACCTCCTGGGGGAGGGGCGGCTCGTGAACCTCTCGGCAGCCGAAGGACATCCCGCCGCCGTGATGGACATGTCGTTCGCGAACCAGGCGCTCGCGGCGGAATGGGTGGTCGACAACCGGGGCCGACTCGAGCCGCGCGTCTACCCGGTACCCGTGGAGATCGACAAGGACGTGGCTCGGCTGAAGCTGCGGGCGATGGGGGTCGAGATCGACGAACTCACGGCGGAGCAGGAACGCTACCTCCACAGTTGGGAGCAAGGCACCTAGCCGCCCATGGACGGCCGTGTCTCGATCCGTGCGCATTTCGAGCGGTTCCCCGCCACGCTCAAGGGTGCCTTCGTGCTCCGCGGGGAGGACCGCGATCCGCATCAGGTGCGCATCCAGGCCGCTCGGGTCGCCGAGCTGTCCGGGCGCCCGGGACAACCGATGGCTGTCGAACCGGTCACCCTCGACGTCGCTCCGCACCTCGACCTGTTCGTGCCGTTCGAGGTCCCGTTACTCGATCTGGGGCCGGGCTGGTACCGGCTGGAGCTCGAGGTCGTCGTCGACGGCGATGCCGGGACGGTGCATCCGGGCGACCGATTCCTCGTCGCCTGGCCGCGGGGATCGATGCGCCGAGGGTCGGTGAGCGTCGGTCGGCCTGTCGCGTCGGAGGGATCGAGCGTGACGATCGATCAGGTGGAGTGCGCACCCGACTCGGTGCGGGTGACCTACGACGCGCCGGCGCGGGTGGGGCTGGCCCTCGCGGCGGACGACGTCACGTTGCCGCAGATCGACGAGGAGTACGACCCGGACACCGGGCGTGGGAGGGTGACGACCTACCCCGCGGCGAAGATGAGCTCGCGGCTCGCGATCACCGCTCGAGGAGCCGAACGTCCCCTCGAGATCGAGCTTCCGTAGCGACGGCTGTCGCACCCTGTCGCTATCGTCGGCCGGTGTTCGAACGCGCGCTCGATGTCGTCTTCCCTCCTCGATGTGCGGGCTGCGGCGACGCGGCATGGCCGTTCTGCGACCGTTGCCGGCGCGACCTGGTGGCCCTCTCGCCGCCGTGGTGCGAGCGGTGCGGCGCACCCGCCGAGTCGTCCGTGCAGGCCTGTCGTGACTGCCCGCCCGACGCCGTCGCGGTCGCCCGAGCTCCGTTCGCGTTCGATGGTCCGGCGAGGGCCGCGGTGCACCACCTGAAGTATCGGGGGGTGCGGGGCGTGGGCCGGGCGCTCGCAGCTGCCATGACCACCTGCGCTCCCGGCCCGGCGGACGTCGTGACGTGGGTGCCGCTGACGCGCAGCCGGAAGGCTGAGCGAGGATTCGATCAGGCCAAGATCCTCGCGGTGCGGGTCGGTGGCGAGCTCGGTGTGCCGGTGCGCGGGTTGCTCCGCCGCGCGGTCTCGACCGGTCCGCAGGCGCTCCGCGACGCCGCGGAGCGGAGAGCGGCCATGCGCGGTTCGTTCGTCGTCCGTGATCGAGCCTCGGTGCCGGCTCGGGTGCTCCTCGTCGACGACGTGCTGACGACCGGGGCGACGGCCGCAGCATGTGCCGAAGCGCTGCTCCGAGCGGGTGCCTCGCGCGTGACGCTGCTCGTGGCGGCCCGAGCTCTCCTCCGCGCTGGGCGACGTGCCTATACTCGACCGGGCCCTCGTCCGGGTCTGTGGTTGCCCGGGGACCATCCCCGGTAGTCGACGCCAGCCGCGGGCGAAACGACCCACGTAAGGCGACCCTTGGTCGCTGAGCATGGCGCGGTTTAGATGTAAGTCCTGCCCCGCCCTCGGGCGGGAGAGGGTGGGAGTCTCAGGTCCTCGTGACCGGGGGCGAGCGCTCCGGCAGGCGGGTGTGGGGGAAAAGACCAGGTCAGCCGGCGGAGGGCCCGTCCGAGAGACCGACAGGAGGAACCGGCCGATGACGATCGAGCGAGCATGGATCTGACCTTCACGGGCAGGGGGCTGCAGGTGACCGACGAGGTGCGCGAGACTGCGGGCCACAAACTCGCTCACCTCGAGCGTCTGGAGCCCCGAACGACCCGGATCGATCTCGAGTTCATCGGCGAGCACTACCCGAGTCCCGACGGTGTGAGACGCGTCGAGGCGGCCCTTCACATCCCCCGCAAGACCTTCAGGGCTCGCGCCGAGGCCGACGACGTCCCGACCGCGATCGACCGGGTCGCCGACAAGCTCGAGCGCCAACTCCGCGATCACCATGGCAAACGTCGCGCGTCCGTGCACAAGCCGGCACTAGAATCCGCTCACCTGGGCGCCACATCTGCCGATACCGAAGCCGAGGTCTCGACCGAGGGGGAACCGTGAGCAAGGACGCCAGCGCCAACGAAGCGCCCGAGAAGCTCCGGGTGATGGTGGTCGATGACCACGCGTTGTTCCGACGCGGCCTCGAGATGGTCCTGCAACAGGAGCCGGACATCGAACTCGTGGGCGAGGCTTCCGACGGCGCAGAGGCCGTCGAACGGGCCCAGGAAACGATGCCCGACATCGTCCTCATGGACGTCCGCATGCCGAAGCGCACCGGCATCGAGGCTGCGGGCCAGATCAAGGATCTGCTGCCGCACTGCAAGATCCTGATGCTCACGATCAGCGACGAGGAAGCCGACCTCTACGAGGCGATCAAGGCGGGGGCGAGCGGCTACCTGCTGAAGGAGATCCCGATCGAAGAGGTCGCCGACGCGATCCGCAGCGTCTGGGCCGGGCAGTCACGCATCTCTCCGTCGATGGCCTCCAAGCTGCTGACCGAGTTCGCCGCGATGTCGAAGTCGGCGGAGGAGCAACCTCGCATGCCCGCGCCGCGTCTCACCGACCGTGAGATGGAGGTGTTGCGGTTGGTGGCGCAGGGCCTGAACAATCGTGACATCGCCAAGCAGCTGTTCATCAGCGAGAACACCGTCAAGAACCACATCCGCAACATCCTCGAGAAGCTCCACCTGCACTCGCGCATGGAAGCCGTCGTCTACGCCGTACGCGAGAAGATGATCGAGATCAGCTGAGAGTGACCGACCCGACGATCGAGGCCGCGCGCGACATCCTGGGTGATTCACTCGACGAGCTCAGGAAGGCCGCGGATGGCTGCACCGCCGACGAGCTGAACGATCGCCCGGCCGGCGACGACACGAACCCGCTCGCCGTGCTCGTCACCCATGCGATGCACAGCACTCGCTCGTGGCTGAGCCTCGCCACCGGCGCCCCACTGCCCGTCCGGGACCGTCCCGCAGAGTTCCTCGTCGTGGTGGACGACTCCGCGGCGTTCATGGCGTGGGTCGATGCGATGGCGGCGGAGTGCCGAGCGCTGCTCGACGGCGACGTGGCGTTCGACCCGGGTGCCGTCGGCGAAGCTACGTGGCGTTCGTACCAGGCCGACGAGCCGGTGACGGCCGCATGGGCGTTGCTGCACGCCCTGGAGCACCTACGGGAACACGTCGGTCACGCGCAGCTCACGAGACAGCTCTCATAGCGAACGTTCGCTACGCTGGCGAGATGACCTCCGCCAGCCGCAGCGTCGCCCGTGTGATCGTGGAGTGTCTCGAGAACGAGGGCGTCCAGGTGGTCTTCGGATTGCCCGGCGAAGAGAACCTCCACACGATCGACGCGCTGGCCGACAGTTCGATCCGCTTCATCACCACGCGTGATGAGCGGGGCGCCGCGTTCATGGCAGACACCTACGGCGCGTTGACCGGCAGGCCCGGCGTCTGTCTGGCGACCCTGGGTCCCGGGGCGATCAACCTGATGCTCGGTGTCGCGAACGCCCAACTCGACTCTCACCCGCTGGTCGCGATCACGGCCCAGGCGAGCCTCGATCGCATCTACAAGGAGTCACATCAGTTCGTCGATCTCGTGTCGTTGTTCAGGCCGATCACCAAGTGGGGCGACATGGTCACCGTGCGCGTCGCGGCGCCCGAGATGGTCCGCAAGGCGTTCAAGCGAGCCACGACCGAACCGCCAGGGGCGACCTTCATCGTGCTGCCGGAGGACGTGGCAGAACGGCAGACCGACGCAGGGGTGCTCCGCGTGAACACCCCGGTCGACCCCGCGCCCGATGAGGGCCAGGTGCATCGAGCTGCCCACGTGCTCGCCGGGGCGAAGCATCCCGTGGTGCTCGCCGGTCCCGGCGTCGCGCGCGACGAGGCGACCGAGGCACTGGTCCGGTTCAGCGAGCGCCTGAACATCCCGGTCGCGACGACGTTTCTCGGCAAAGGGGTGTTCCCGGACAACCACCAGAACGCGTTGGGCACGATCGGATTCATGGTGAAGGACTACGCGAACTTCGGGTTCGACCGTGCCGATGTCGTCGTGGCGGTCGGGTACGACCTCGTGGAGTACCCGCCGGTTCGATGGAACCCGCTCGGCGACAAGCAGATCGTGCACGTTCACCGCACGGTCGCCGAGGTCGACGCGAACTACTCGCTCGCGGTCGGTGTGCAGGGCAGCATCTCAGAGACGCTCGACGCGATCGGAGCGTCGAGCGACGTGCACGACATCCGAGGCAAGATCTTCCCGGTCCGCGACCTCGTGCGTGAGGAGCTCGAGCGTGGAGCGGCCGATGACGCGTACCCGCTCGCGCCGGCCCGGATCGTCTCCGATATCCGTTCCGTGCTCGGCGACGAGGACATCGTGTTGTGCGACACGGGCGCGGTGAAGATGTGGATGGCTCGGCTGTATCCCACGTACCGCCCGAACACGTGTCTGATCTCGAACGGTCTCGCGACGATGGCCTTCTCGCTCCCGGGGGCGTTGGCGGCGAAGCTCGTCCACCCCGAGCGCAAGGTGCTCGCGGCGATGGGCGACGGTGCGTTCGCGATGAGCATGGCCGAGATCGAGACGGCGGTGCGCGAGGGCCTGCACTTCGTGGTGCTGGTGTGGGTCGATGGTGGGTACGGGTTGATCGGGTGGAAACAGGACATCCACTTCGGACGCCGCGCTGCCGTCTCCTTCAACAACCCTGACTTCGTGAAGCTGGCGGAGAGCTTCGGCGCGAAGGGATATGAGATCGGGTCGGCCGGCGAGCTGGCGCCGACGCTCCGCAAGGCGCTCGATGACGCCGCGGTGTCGATCGTGGCGTGCCCGGTCGACTACGCCGCGAACGCTCGCTTGATCGAACGCCTCGGCGCCCTCACGGAACCGATCTGACCCGCGCGTGCCCGTCGTGGCGACGACCGGCTCCGGCCGGTGGCTCCTCGAGCTGGCCACTCCGGGGTGTGAACGCGGGGGCCGATAGAATCGAAGGTCTGATCGTCAGCGTCGGAAGGGAACCGCGTGCCGGTACTCGACAAGATCTCCAACATCGGCGAGGGCCGCAAGCTCAAGAACCTCGAATCGATCGCCCGGCTCGTGAACACGTTCGAGCCCGAGGTCGAGGAGCTCTCCGACGAGGGGTTCCGGGCCAAGACCGGCGAGCTGCGGCAGCGCGCAGACAACGGAGAATCGCTCGACGACCTGCTTCCCGAGGCGTTCGCCACCACGCGGGAGGCCGCGAGGCGCACGATCGGACAGCGGCACTTCGACGTGCAGCTGATGGGTGGGGCCGCGCTGCACCAGGGCAACATCGCCGAGATGAAGACCGGCGAGGGGAAGACCCTGGTGTCCACGCTCCCGGGGTACCTGAACGCCCTGTCGGGCGACGGCGTCCACATCGTCACGGTGAACGACTACCTCGCCAAACGCGACTCAGAGTGGATGGGAGGCATCTACCGTTTCCTCGGGCTCGACGTCGGGCTGATCCAGTCGTCGATGACACCGGCGCAGCGGCGGCCCGCATACGCGGCCGATGTGACCTACGGCACGAACAACGAGTTCGGCTTCGACTACCTGCGTGACAACATGGCGATGCGGCTCGAGGAGTGCGTGCAGCGCGGCTACAACTACGCGATCGTCGATGAGGTCGACTCGATCCTGATCGACGAGGCGCGCACCCCGTTGATCATCAGCGGCATGGTTCGCGACTCCGCGAAGTGGTACGTGACCTTCGCCCGCGTGGCTCCCCGCCTGAAGCGCGACGATGACTATGAGGTCGAGGAGGCGAAGTACCAGATAGCGATCACCGAGCAAGGTGTGGCGAAGGTCGAGGAGATCCTCGGCGTCGAGAACCTCTACGACCACGCGAACACCACGCTCGTGCACCACCTGCAGAACGCGTTGCGCGCGAAGGAGTTGTACAAGCGCGATGTCGCCTACGTCGTGCAGAACGGCGAGGTGAAGATCGTCGACGAGTTCACCGGTCGCGTGCTCGAGGGCCGTCGCTACTCCGAAGGGCTCCACCAGGCGATCGAGGCCAAGGAAGGCGTGAAGATCAAAGAGGAGAACCAGACGCTCGCCACGGTCACGATCCAGAACTACTTCAAGATGTACGACAAGCTCGCCGGCATGACGGGCACGGCGAAGACCCAGCTCACCGAGTTCGAGGAGACGTACAAGATCTCGGTGGTCGAGATCCCCACGAACCGGCCGAACGTCCGCCAGGACGAACAGGACCTGATCTACAAGGGCGAAGAGGCGAAGTGGAACGCGGTGGCCGACGACCTCAAGGAGCGCCACGAGTCCGGCCAGCCGATCCTCGTCGGTACCGTCTCGATCGAGAAATCGGAGCTGTTGTCCACGATCATGAACCGCCGGGGCATCCCGCACAGCGTGTTGAACGCCAAGAACCACGAGAAGGAAGCGCTGATCGTCGCGCAAGCGGGCCGCAAGGGCGCGGTCACGGTGGCCACGAACATGGCCGGGCGAGGCGTCGACATCCTGCTCGGAGGCAACCCCGAGTACCTGGCGCGCCAGGAGATGGCGGCTCGCGACTGGGACAACGACCGCTACCTGCTCTTCGAGATGGACGACGACGAGCGGGCAGCCTACGAGACCGAGTACGAGCCGATCCTCGCGAAGTTCAAAGCGCAGACCGACGCCGAGCACGACGAGGTCGTCGAGCTCGGCGGGTTGTTCGTGCTCGGCACCGAGCGACACGAGTCCCGCCGCATCGACAACCAGCTCCGCGGACGATCGGGGCGGCAGGGTGACCCTGGTCTGTCCAGGTTCTACCTCTCGCTCGAGGACGACCTGATGCGCATGTTCGCCAGCGACCGGGTCGCGTCGATCATGCAGCGCTTGAAGTGGCCCGACGAGGAACCGATCGAGGCGAAGATGGTCTCCAGGGCCGTCGAGAACGCGCAGAAGCAGATCGAGGAGCTCAACTACGAGCGCCGCAAGAACGTCTTGAAATACGACGAAGTCATGAACGGCCAGCGCGAGGCGATCTACGGAGAGCGTCGCAAGATCCTGGAAGGCCAGGACCTCCGCGAGGAGTCGGTCGGGTTCGTCGAGGACATCGTCAGCGCGATCGTCGAGGATCAGTGTCCGGCCGACGTCTTCCCCGAGGAATGGGACCTCGATGGCCTGTTCACAGCGCTGCTCGAGATCTACCCGGTGCACGTCGCGAAGGAAGAGGCGCAACAAGCTTCGAACACCGACGAGTTGATCGACCTGTTCGTCGAGGACGCCCTCGTCCGCTATCAGGACAAGGAGGCCGCCGTCACGCCCGAAGTGATGCGCGAGCTCGAGCGCGTCGTGCTGCTCAACATCACCGACACGAGATGGCGCGAGCACCTCTACGAGATGGACTATCTGCAAGAGGGCATCCACCTGCGAGCGCTCGCGCAGAAGGACCCGATCACCGAGTATCGGCGTGAGGCCTACGACATGTTCCAGGCGCTCACCGAATCGATCCGCGCCGACTTCGTCCGCTACATCTACCGGGTGGAGTTCGTCCGCCAGGACGAGGAACAGACGCGGCAACAGGCGTCACAGCCGACGCGCGTACAGGACAACCGGGCCGAGGTCGAACAGGCCGGCGGTCAGCGGGGCGCGAGCGACGCCGCCGGCACGGCGAACGCGAATCAAGCGGTCAGTGACAAGGTGCCCCGCAACGCCCCGTGCCCATGCGGCAGCGGCCGGAAATACAAGAAGTGTCACGGCGCCACGGTGTGACCGGCCCGGTGCTCGCTCCCCAACGGGGGTCCAGCGGCGCACTGCTACGATGCGCCGCGCGATGAGCGAGCACAGCGAACGCCTGCAGAAGTTGCGCGAGCGGGTCCTGGCGGCCAAGGAGTTCCTTTGACGTCGACGGCAAGCGCGCCCAGGCCGAGGGGCTCGAGCGGCAGGCCTCCGATCCCTCGCTCTGGGACGACCCCCAGCGAGGTCAGCAGATCACCTCGAAGCTCGCGCGACTGAGGGACGAAGTCGCTCGGTACGACGGACTGATCGCGCGTGTCGACGACGCCCTCGCGATGGACGAACTCCTCGAAGATGAAGCAGACCGCGATCTCGCTGCGGAGCTTGCGGCGGCCGTCGTTTCACTCGAGGGCGACGTGGACAGGTTGGAGCTCGCGGCGCTGCTCTCCGGCCGGTACGACGCGTCGGACGCGATCGCGACGATCAACGCCGGCGCGGGCGGCACCGAGAGCCAGGACTGGGCCGAGATGCTGCTGCGCATGTACACGCGCTGGGCCGAGCGCGAGGGGTTCGAGGCCGAGGTCGACGACATCCAGCACGGCGACGAGGCGGGCATCAAGTCGGCGACCTTCACCGTGCGAGGCACGAACGTCTATGGCCAGCTGTCCGCCGAGCGGGGGGTGCATCGGCTGGTCCGCATCAGTCCGTTCGACGCCCAGAAGCGCCGGCACACGTCGTTCGCGTCGCTCGACGTGATCCCGATGCTCGAGGAGTCCGACGAAGAAGGCATCGACATCCCGCCGGACGAGCTCCGTATCGATGTCTACCGTTCCAGCGGTCCCGGCGGCCAGTCGGTGAACACCACCGATTCTGCCGTGCGCATCACGCACATCCCGACCGGACTCGTCGCTGCCTGTCAGAACGAGCGTTCGCAACTGCAGAACAAGGCGGTCGCGATGCGCATCCTGAAGGCCCGGCTGGCCGAGCTCGAGCGGCAGAAGCGGGAGCAGGAGATGGCCTCGATCCGCGGTGAACGCAAAGCGGTCGACTTCGGATCGCAGATCCGCTCGTACGTCCTTGCGCCTTACCAGATGGTCAAGGACCACCGGACCGAGGAAGAGGTGGGCGACCCGCAGCGTGTGCTCGACGGCGACATCGAGCGGTTCATCGAGGCGGAGCTCCGTCGGCGGGCCGCAGACGGCGGGTAGCACTCGAACGGCCGGGCGTGCCGTCAGGTGCGAACTGGCATACTCCGGACCCATGCAGGCAGCCGAGGGACCGTCGAGCTCGACCGGGTTCCGGCTCGGTGAGCGGGTTCGACTGGTGCTCGCCAGTGCATCGATGTTGTTCGCGGAGCTCGCCTTGATCCGCTGGGCATCCGCCTACGACGTGTACGTCGCGTACTTCACGAACTTCGTGCTCTTGGCGAGCTTCCTGGGCATCGGTGTGGGATTCCTGCGCGCGGGGAGGGACCGCGACCTGGGTCGGTGGGCCCCCGCGGCGCTCGCGCTCGCGGTGGGGACGATCTTCGTGTTCCGGGTCGTGAAGGGATTCGACGGCCCGCGGGATCTCGACACGCTCTTCGGGTTGCCGGCTCCCCCCATCTGGGTGGCCCTCCCCGTGTTGTTCGGGGTCGCCGCGTTCGCCATGGCCACGATCGCCGAGGGCGTCGCGCGGTTGTTCATTCGGTTCGAGCCCCTCGAGGCCTACCGCCTCGACATCACCGGAAGCCTCGGCGGCATCGTCGCCTTCTCGGTCCTGTCCTTCCTGGGTGCGGGTCCCGTCGTCTGGGGCCTCGTGATCGCGGGCCTGTTCGTCGCGCTGACGCCCCGTTCGCCGGGACCTGTGCGGTGGCTGGCCGTGGGCGCGATCGTGGTCGTGTTCGCGGCAGGCTCGTTCTCCTCCGGCGACACGTGGTCGCCGTACTACCGGGTCACCGTCTATCCGACGGAGGCGGGCGGGCGGACCGCGATCCGCGTCAACGCTCTGCCGCACCAATCGATGCTGCCGGTCGAGACGGTCTCCGAGGAGTTCTACGCCGAGCCGTACACGCATCTGGGAGGTGAGCCCCCGGGCGACGTGTTGATCGTGGGAGCGGGCAGCGGGAACGACGTGGCGCTCGCCCTCGTGCGAGGGGCACGGCACATCGACGCGGTGGAGATCGATCCCTTGCTGCAGGCGACGGGGCGTGACCACCATCCGTCTCGTCCGTACCAGGACCCTCGGGTCACACCGCACATCGACGACGGGCGGGCTTTCCTCGAGCGCACCGACGACACCTACGACCTGATCATGTTCGCGCTGCCGGATTCGCTCACCCTGGTGAGCGGTCAGGGCTCGCTGCGGTTGGAGAGCTACCTGTTCACGAAGGAGTCGATGGAGGCGGTTCGAGACCATCTCGCGCCCGGCGGCGCGTTCGCCATGTACAACTACTACCGGCCGTTCGTCTTCGAGCGCTACGCCGGCACGATGAACGAGGTCTTCGGCCACGAGCCGTGCTTCGACGCGGCCGAGCAGGGTCTCGGACCACGCCAACAGGCCGTCTTGACGATCGGTCGCGAGGCCGGTGACATCGAGTGCGCGACGCCGTGGCGGCCGTCCGCCGCGGTGCCGGCGCCTGCGACGGACGATCACCCGTTCCCCTACGTCGAGGGGCGATCGATCCCGACGCTGTACCTATGGTGGCTGGGAGCGATCCTGCTCGCGTCGGTAGCGGTGGTACGTATCGCGGGCGGAGCACCGCTCACGGCGATGGGAGGCTACGTCGACCTGTTCTTCATGGGTGCTGCGTTCCTGTTGTTGGAGACCAAGAGCGTGGTGCAGTTCGCGCTACTGTTCGGCACGACGTGGCTCGTCAACTCACTGGTGTTCGCGGGCATCCTGCTGGCGGTCCTCGCGGCCGTGGAGGTTGCCCGGCGTGACCGATCGCCCCGGCCCGGAACGCTCTACCTCCTGCTGGTGGGGTCGTTGGTGGTGGCCTGGCTCGTGCCTCCCGACCAACTCCTCTCGCTCACACCCGTGCCCCGGTTCTTCGCAGGGGTCGCGGTGGCGTTCGCGCCCGTCTTCCTCGCGAACCTGATCTTCGCCCAACGGTTCAAGGACGTCGGGGCCTCGGCGGTGGCGTTCGGTGCGAACCTGCTCGGCGCGATGCTCGGCGGTGTGCTCGAGTACCTGGCGATCGTGACGGGCTACCGCACACTGCTGGTCCTGGTCGCGGCCCTCTACGGTGTAGCGTTCCTCACGGGCCGACGACACCTTCGGTCGTCGGAAGCGGTGCCGCCCGCCGGGAGCGACGGGCTCGTCCGAGCGACCAAGTGAGGGCGAAGGCGATGGCGAGCCCGCCCCACGCGACGAGTCCGGCGGTGACGCCCCTGGACACCGCCGCGTCACGGTAGGCAAGCTGAACCTCGTGCGAGCCGGCCCGTACGGCCACGCCCTGCAGGAATCCGTCTACGGGCACGACGTCGGCCGGCCGGCCGTCGATCGAGGCGCTCCATCCCTCGTCGAACGAGGTCCGCACGACGACGATCGACGGCGCCCTCGCCTCGACCTGGACCGTCACGTGCTCGGCGTCGGTCTCATCGTACGAAGCCGTCCCGCCCTCCGGGTCGCCGCCCTGGGCCGAGTCGATGCCGGGGTCGGACTCGAGCACCGCGAGCCGTGCCGGGTCGAATGTGGGCGGCAGGATGGTCCGCAGGGTGCCGGCGAGCGATGGCACCACTCGCCATGCAGGGACGACGGAGGCCCGGGGCTGCCAGCCGTCGAGCTCGACGAGGTCGTAGCCCTGTGCACGATCGACCACGTCACCTGTGATCGGCGGTGTGATGCCGGTCGGCACCACGAGGTATCGCACGCCAAGCAGTCGGACATCGCGGAGGTAGGGCACGTCGATCACGGAAGCGTTGTAGAAGACGGGCAGGCGCGTCCTGACCCTGATGTAGTTCCAGTACCGGCGCAACTGTACGGGGTTGTAGCCGAGAGGATCGTTCACGCCGAACAAGGTGCCGCGCTCCATCGCGAGTGCCGGCCAGTCGGGCTCGAGCTGCATGAACAGGTAGCCCTTCTCGAACGACGAGGCCGGCGGGGCCCACGTCAGGTATCGCTCGTGTGAGGCGCGGAGCCGGGGCACGAACGCCGTCGGGGACACGAAGGTCGAAGCGTCCACCTGAGGAAGCGGGAGCGGCTGGGGGACCAGGTTCGGGTGCGCCCCTGCCTCGAGGTTGAGGCGGACCGTGTCGCCGGGAGATGTTCGATGTGAGAGGACGGCGCTGGCCGCGAGCTCGAGCGCGAGCACCCCGATGACGGCGGCAGGCGCCCAGCGCGGTGCACGCACGACAAGCGTCCACATGGCCCAGCCGCCGCCGGCGAGCCCGAGGAGCAGGAGCACGAAGTGTCGCGGGTCCGCGAACGCCAGCAGCGGCACACCGAGCCAGAGGAGGGCCCCGGCGCCGAGCCAGCGGGCGAGATCTCGAGGTGTCAGCGGATCGTCACGGAGACCCTGCAGACCCACCGCGCCGAGCACTGGCACGGCGATGACCGCGAGGTAACGCATCCGTCCGGGATTGTGCAGGTACACGTCGCCGAAGGGCACCCGCAGGAACAGGTCGCGGACCCATCCGGAGGTGATCACCGCGTCGAGCATCAGGACCCAGGTGAGCACGAGGGCACCCCCGAACGCCCAACCGAGCGCCCGGCGCCGGCGAGCGCGCAGCGCGAGCGGCACGCCGAGCAGGATCGCGGCCCCTGCATAGGCTCCTGGCGCCGCTCCGAACGCGAGCGGCCACGCAGCCCACACGCCGTTCGACTGGATCGAGCCGATGTCCGTACCGCCGAGCGTGCCGATCGCGTCTCCCAGGCGGTCGTAGCCGGCCGCCAGGCTCGAGGACCGCAGAGCATCCATGTGGGGAAGGAGCACGGCGAGTGACAGCACGGGCAGCAGCACGAGGAACAGCGCCGCTCGTCCCGCCGCCGCCGGCGCCCGGATGCGGCGATCGCGGACGTCGAACACGGCGCCGGCCACGAGGTAGGCGAAGAGCAAGGCGGTGCAGACCACGAGTCCGTGACTGAGATGGGCGGCCGCCACCTGCGACCAAGCCAGGGCGGTCCCGCCGATCCACGCGATCCGTGCAGGCCAGCCGCCGGCGCGGCGGAATCCGGCGGCCCCGACGAGCGTCACGGTGGTCCACGCCGTCGACCCCGCGAACGGCATCGAGATCGCGATCTCCGAGGTGGACATCAGCATCGCGAGCGAGAGACCCCCGGCGGTGGCGGCCAGTCGCGAGAGACGCTCGAGCCGCAGGAACCCGAAGAGGCCGAGCCCGGCGATCAACGGGTTCGCGACGATGAATGCCCGCATCGCGACGGCCGGGGAGAGCCGTGAGAACAACCCCATCGGCAACAGGTAGAGCCAGCCGCTCTGGGGGTCGGCCGCGTACCGGTACCCGGCCATCTCGAACGGGTTCCACAAGGGGACGCGTCCTGCCGCGATCGATCGGCCGAGGAAGGAGAACCGCGGCAGCCAGAACGTGAGGATGTCGGGATGGGCATCGGTAAGGCGGTCGTCGAAGGCGAAGCCCCGCAACGCGAACAGCACCCCTGCCACGATGACCACGGGACCGGCCACCGAGATCGCGACGCGCCGAGCCCTGCTCGGCTGTCTGTGCGTCGTCGCTGCCTCGGGCCTCGACCAGGCCACCTCCGTCGTGCCCATGGCGACCCAGCTTACGGACAACGCTCCCGGTCCGCCGGACGACGTCTGGTAGGGTGGTCCGGTTCGCCCTTCCCCCACTCCTGAGGCCCAGATGATCAGTCTTCAGCGTGTCACGAAGACCTACAAGAACGGCGTGACCGCCCTCACCGACGTCACCGTCGAAGTCGAGAAGGGTGAGTTCGTCTTCATCGTCGGCCAGTCCGGATCGGGGAAGTCGACGATGATCCGCCTCCTCCTGAAAGAAGAGGAAACGACCAAGGGCGACATCTACGTCGGGGGCAAGAACCTCAACAAGATGTCGTCGTGGGACGTGCCCAAACTGCGCCGCAACGTCGGTACCGTGTTCCAGGACTACAAGCTGCTGACGGACAAGACCGTCTTCGAGAACGTGGCGTTCGGCCTCGAGGTGATCGGCAAGCCCAAGCACGTGATCGATCAGCGGGTTCCCGAGATCCTCGAGTACGTGGGTCTGGGCGACAAGCTGAACAATTTCCCCGACGAGCTCTCCGGCGGCGAGCAGCAGCGGGTGTCGATCGCGCGGGCCTGCGTGAACCGGCCCCTCGTGCTCCTTGCCGACGAGCCCACTGGCAACCTGGACCCGAACACCAGCGTCGACATCATGCGATTGCTCGACAAGGTGAACCGCATCGGTACGACCGTGGTGATGGCCACCCACGACCAGGCGATCGTCGACGCGATGCGCAAGCGCGTGATCGAGCTCGACAAGGGCCACGTGGTGCGCGATCAGTCGCGGGGCGTCTACAGCTGATGCGGCTCGAGTACTACTTCCGCGAGACGGCCGCCGGGCTCCGTCGCAACGGCATCGTGGCGTTCGCTGCGATGTCGACCGCGTTCATCGCGTTGTTCCTGTTCGGGCTGGCGCTGCTGATCGCCCGGCAGTTCAACCTCGTGATCGACGCCTGGACGGGCAACGTGCAGGTCGCGGTCTACCTCACCGACCCCGCGCGCCCCGAGACGGTCACCCGCATCCAGACGAACCTCGAGCAGCTCCCGGCGGTCGGCTCGATCGAGTACTGGGACAAGGCCGAGACCTGTCAGCACTTCAACGATCTCTTCGAGGGTCAGGAGGTGTTCCAGGAAGGGGTCGATTGCGAGAAGGCGATCCCGACCTCGTTGCGCATCAACCTCACCGACCCCTCGCAGTTCGACCAGATCACGGCAGCGCTCGGGTGTGAGGCGGGTGCTGCAACGCAAGAGATCCAGTGCACCGAACCGGGGGTTCGCGACGTGTCCGACTACCGGGACCTCCTCGATCGGCTCACGGCGATCACCCGATGGCTCTCGTTCGGGGTGTTCGTGATCGCGCTGATCATGTTGGTCTCCGCGATCGCCCTCGTCGCGAACACGCTGCGCATGGGCATGTTCGCGCGGCGCAAGGAGATCGGCATCATGCGGCTCGTGGGGGCCACGAACTGGCGGATCCGCGTGCCGTTCCTGATCGAGGGACTGGTCGAGGCGCTGATCGGGGCCATCGCCGCCCTGGCCGCACTGTTCATGATCAAGGTGTTCTTCATCGACCAGATCCGCGGCCAGCTGCAGTTCTTCCCACTGATCCGCATCGCCGACGTGGTGGCGGTCGCGCCGTGGATCCTGTTCGCTGCCGTCGCCGTTGCGGTGATCGCCGGCACGATCGGCATGCGCCGGTTCCTCGACGTCTGATCGGGCCTGGCGATGGCGCCGAAGGACCGGCATCCGGGCGAGAAGGTCGTCGCGTCGAACCGGAAAGCCCGCCACGACTACCAGATCCTGGAGACGCTCGAGTGCGGCATCGTGCTGACGGGCGACGAGGTGAAGTCCCTGCGCGGCGGGAGGGCCTCGCTCACCGAGGCGTACGCGCGGGTGCGCGACGGCGAGGTGTGGCTCGAGGGCATGCACGTGCCTGCGTACGAGCAGGGTGACAAGCGCCGGCACCTTCCCACCCGCCCCCGCAAGCTGCTGCTGCATCGGAGGCAGATCGATCGACTCGTCGGCCAACAGCAGCAACAGCGCATCTCCCTGGTGCCGCTGCGCGTGTACTTCTCGCACGGCGTCGCCAAGGTAGAGATCGGTCTCGGGCGAGGCAAACGCGAGCACGAGGTCCGTGAGGCACTGAAGAAGCGCGAGCACGAGCGCGAGATCGAGCGAGAGATGGGCCGCCGCAGGTAGCCGGGCTCGACCGAGCGAGGCGCCCCCGTTCGGCCAGATCCGCCGACGCTACGATGTCGCGATGCCGGTGCCTCGGGCCCCCAGCTCCGACGAGATCGACCCGTTGCTCGCCCTGCTGGCGCGGGAGGCGGGCTCGTATCTCGCGGCCCTCGACGATCGTCCCGTCCGCGTCGCTGAGGTAGAGGCCGCGGCCGCGGCCTTCCATGGACCGTTGCCCGGGCATGGGTCGGGCGCCGACGCCGCGGTCCGCGAGCTGCTCGCGGGTGTCGATGGGGCGATCCACACCGCGGGGCCGAAGTTCTTCCACTTCGTCACGGGGGGCACGACGCCGGCTGCGCTCGGGGGTGACTGGCTCACCACGGTGCTCGACCAGAACCCGGCGGCCTGGGTTGAATCGCCGCTCGGCGCCCAGATCGAGCTCCTGGCTCTGCGATGGCTGCGGGAGCTCTTCGGCTTGCCCGCGACCTGGAGCGGCGTGCTCACGACGGGCGCCACGATGGCGAACTTCACGGCGCTGGCGTGTGCGCGCCGCTGGTGGGGGCTCCGCCACGGAGTCGACATCGACGAGCGGGGCTCGGCGGGGCTCCCGGCCATGCCCGTATTCGGCTCAGGCTATGTGCATGCCAGCGACGTGAAGGCTCTCGCGATGCTCGGGCTCGGCCGCTCGGCGGTCACGGGATTCGCGCGGGACGAGGTCGGCCGGCTCGACGTCGAGGCGCTCGAGCATGCGTTGCAGGCGCTCGGTGATGCGCCCGCCGTGCTGATCGCGAGCGCAGGCGAGGTGAACGCCGGCGACTTCGATCCGCTGTCGGTGATGGCCGATCTGGCCGAACGGTATGGCGCCTGGCTGCATGTCGACGGTGCGTTCGGATTGTTCGCGGCGCTGTCCGACCGCACCCGTCACCTGGTCGACGGGGTCGAACGGGCGGATTCTGTGATCGCCGACGGCCACAAGTGGCTGAACGTGCCGTACGAGTCAGGATTCGCGTTCGTGCGCGACCCGTCGTTGCAGCCGGCGGTGTTCGGAAGCGGCGCAGCGTACCTACCTGAGATCGACGATCCACGCCCCAACTGGGCATACCTCGGGCCGGAGATGTCGCGGCGCGCTCGGTCGTTCCCGGTGTGGGCGACGCTGCGGGCCTACGGGCGGGAGGGCTACCGGGCGATCGTGGAACGCCATCTCGACCTCGCCCAGCGGATGGCGGCGCGGGTGGACGAGGCTCCAGACTTGGAGCGGCTGGCTGACGTGCCCCTGAACATCGTCTGTTTCAGGTTCCGGCCGCACGGGTTCCCGGAGGGTGGGCTCGACGATCTGAACCGGCAGCTGGGAGCAGCGGTGCTCGCGGACGGACGGGTGGCGTTCGGCACGACCAACTACGGCGGCAGGGTGGCCTTCCGCCCTGCGCTTGCGAACTGGCGTATCCGCGAGCGCGACGTCGATCTCGCGGTCGACGTGACCCGCGAGCTCGGTGCCGGGCTCGTGAGCGCCGCGGGGTGACGGCTCCGGCGAGCCGGTGCGCGGGCTCGCGATCCGAACGGCACTGCCGGGGGACGGTCATCGCGACCTGGGACGGTTGGCGCGGTAGCATCTGGCAACTCGCCGTGGTGCCGGAGCGGCGGCGGGAGGAGGTCGGCGCGCGCGATCGGCTTCTGGCGTGCGCTCGGCTACTGACAACCCGACGAGCGCGTCGACCGTTGGGTGCGCTCGTTCCGGTGAGCCGGGCTTCAGCCGGGTCCGCGGCCGGCCGTATACTCCAGGGGACAACTGCATATGGGGGTGTACTGGCTTCGATCTGGGCGTTCATCGCTCGGGGGAAGCGGGCCGTGATCCCGGATGTCACGTTAAACGCCGGACAACACACAAGCGCCAACGAAGAGTACGCGCTCGCTGCCTAAGCGGTAGCCGTCCCCCCCGGGACGTCTGCGACCGGGGGATGGGCGTCGTGAGCAGACTCACTCCGCCGGTTCGGCCTCGGGGCCGGCGGGGGACATCGCACCGAGGCTGGCCGAAGGGAACTCTGCCGGTGGGAGCCCCGAGGCGAGACTTCACCACCTGGCTGCGCCCGGAGAAGTCCCGAGTGGTCGCCGAGAGACGCGGGTTCGAATCCCGCCACCTCCACGACGAGTTCGCCCGAACCCTCCCGCGTCACATCGAAGGGCGGGGTTCGACGCCGAGTGAGGCGAAGGCTGTCTCGGCATCGCTCCGGGCCTTCGCCGCTTCCTCGTCCCGGCCTAGCGCGGCGAGGCAGCGAGCCTGACCCGCCAGGGCGTGGGCCCGCTCGAAGACGCCTCCCCACGTGCCCCAGCCTTCGGTGGCTGCGGCGAAGGTCTCGGCCGCACTTCCGGCGTCGGCCCGGGCCTCGGCGATCAGCGCCCGGCTCGACGCGACCGCAAGGCGGGTGCGCCGGACGAGCACCGCCCTATCGCCGATCAGCCGTTCCGCCTGCTCGACCGCGCCCACGGACACGAGCACGCGGACGATCTCGGGCAGGTACAGCTCCCGGTACTCGGTCGGACCGCTCGCGGTCGCCCGATCGAATCCCGCGGCGAGCGAACGAGCCGCATCGGTATCCCCGATGGCGGCATGCGCGACGGCGGCCGCCATCAGCGCAGGGGCGAGCACCTGCAGATCCTCGATCTGTCGCGCCGTGGGGAGGAACGCCGTGGCCATCTCGACCGCGTCGCCGGCGGCCCCCCGATGGGCGAGCACGCGAGCCCGGTAGACCCGGGCCACGGTGGCGATCTGCGCATCACCCTGCCCATCTGCCCATCGCTCCAGCTCCTCGGTGGAGGCCGACAGCTCGTCCCAGAGCCCGGCGTCGAACAGCAGCCAGAATCCCTCCGCCCGGGTCCACATCGCCTGGCCCTCGAGCCCGCGACGATGACAGAGATCGGCCGTCGCGCGGTTCATCGGCAGTGCGACGCTCGGTCCGTCCTGGAGCCCGACCCACTCGAGCAGGTACGAGCACGACGTCACGATGTCGATCGCGACTCCCGAGGTCTCGGCAACCGCGAGAGCCTCGCGGAGGTCGTCCACGCCTCCGAGGTCGCCGGTCTCACAGCGAGCGTTCCCGCGGAGGTGCAACGCCATGAGCGATACGGTCTCGGTCCGAGGCAGTTCGAGGGCACGCTCGGCCCATCGCAGGGACTCCTCGGAACGGCCTGCGAACATCTCCGCCTCGGACCGGCACGCGTAGAGCTCCGCCAGCTCCTCCTGCGCATCGGGGTCGTCCTCGACGAGGACGATCGCGCGCTCGAGGGCCTCGTGCGCTCCCGCGGTGTCGCCACGCAACCCTAGCTGGAAGTACACGCGTCGGAGCACCAACGCCGTCAGCCGCCGATCGCCTGCTTCGGCTGCTTCTCGCTCAGCCTCCAGCAGCGCGTCGAGGGCCTCGTCGGAGGTCATCCGTCCCGACCGCCATCCCAGGCTCGCGGCCTTGCGTCGGAGGTCCGCCCGTGACGCCCCGGGCGTGGCCAGCGGCAGGGCCTCCTCGTAGTACTCGGCTGCCCGACCCACATCGAGGCGCTGCTGGCGATCTCCCGCCATCGTCAGGTACCGGAGCGCCGAGGTCTCGAGCTGGGGGAGGTCCTCGTCGAGTCCGGCGGATCTCGCGAGCTCCAGCGCCCGGACGGTGTGTGACGCGAGCAGGTCGGCATGCGAGGTGGTCGCCACATCCTCAGCCGCTTCCAGCCACGCGGCGACCCCTCGGTGCAACCGGGAACGAGCCGCCCGCGGCAGGCGACCGTAGGCCACATCCCGGATCAAGGCGTGCGCGAACGAGAACTCGGCCTCGCCGTCGATCGAGCTCAACGCGGCCCGGCGGACCAGCCCTCGCCGCTGCAGGGCGTGGAGCGACCCGTCGAGGTCGCTGGCGCCGGGTTCCAGGGTCGCGAGCGTGCCCCGCCAGAAGCGATCACCGACGACCGACGCCGCTTGCAGCAGTCCACGGTCCGCCGGGTCCAGGGCGTCCAGCCGTGCTGCGATCAGGGCTTGCACGGTGTCGGGCACGAGCACGCCCGGTGCGGTCGGCGCGTCCGTGGCGACCCCGTCGATGCCCCTCCGATCCTCGAGCATGTGCACGAACTCGCGGGCGTAGAGTGGGTTCCCACCGGCCCGGCGCAGCAACGCGTCGCTCGCGTCGGAGGAGAGGACTGAGCGTAGGAGCAGGGTGGCGAGCAACTCCTGCATCTCCGGGTCGGACAATGGTGACAACGCGATCGTGGTCGTGTCGGGGATGCCCGCGGCCCATGACGGGCGTCGTGCGTACAACTCGGGCCGAGCGGTGCACACCACGAACATCGGGACGTCGGGCGCGCGCTCGACGAGTCGCTCGAGGAACTCGAGCAGCGGATCGTCGGCCCAATGGAGATCCTCCACGACCAGGGCGAGCGGCGCGCGTCCGGCCGCCAGCTCCAGGTAGCGTGACCACGCGGTGAACGACTCGTCGATGCTCGAGGGCGAGTCGTCGCCGACGGGGAGACCGACGAGCGGGCGCAGTCGCGAGGCGAGCCATGCGCGGTCGTCCGCCCGGGCCTCGAGCGACGCGAGCTCGCCGGCCAGGAGATCTGCCGTCTCCGTGGTCGAGGCGCCGACCGGGATGCGTGCGATCGATCGCACGAGCTCTTCGAGCGCCGAGTAGGTGATCGATTCGCCGAACGGACGGCACCGGCCGCGGTGCCATGCCACACCGTCGTGGGTGGACCGGAGGTGATCGTGCAGGTCCTGCACCAGCCGTGTCTTGCCGATGCCCGGCTCGCCCGCGATCGTGACGAGTCTCGGGGTGTGGTCGCCGACGGTCCGTGAGAGCAGATCGTGCAGGAGCTCCCGCTCGCGCGTTCGGCCGACGAACGGAGGTGGGTCGTCCTCCTCGCGTTCGGGGGTGTCGGCGCGGATCGCCTGTGCGATGAACGACGACAATGGCTCGGCCTTGCCCTTCACCCTGGTCGGGGGCATCGCCTCGTACTCGACGATGTGCCGGGTGGCCCGCTCGGTGGGTTCCCCGACGATGACCGCTCCCTCGGGCGCGAACGACTGCAGGCGCGACGCTGTGTTCACCACGTCGCCCGCCACCCGTTCGCCCACCTGAGGGCCCTCACCGAGGGTGACCAGCGCCTCGCCGGTGTGGACGGCGATCCGCACGGGGAGCCCGCCTCCGGCCGCGCTATCGCGGATCCCCAAGGCGGCGCGCACCGCCCGCTCCGGGTCGTCCTCATGGGCCATGGGTGCCCCGAAGACCCCCATCGCGGCGTCGCCGATGAACTTGTCGAGGGTGCCGCCGAACCGTTCGATCTCCTCCTTGGCGACGGCATGGAACGGCACCAGGATGCGCCGGACGTCCTCGGGATCGGCCTGGTCGCTGTGTTGAGTGAACCCGGCGAGGTCGGCGAAGACGATCGTCACGAACCGCCGTTCCTCCAGAGGGGCTTGCGGGGTGGCAGGCGAGACCAACGGGGCGCCGCATGCGGGACAGAAGCGGGCCTCGGGCGGCGTCTCCGCCCCACACACGGGGCAGCGCAACGCGAGTCGGGTGCCGCACGACGCGCAGAACCGGGCCGCGTCGTCGTTGGCAGCGTTGCAGGTCGGGCAGGGGGTGGCCACGTGCCGAGTCTAACGGCGCCCTTCGGGCGGGCGGTCTGCGCGCACCGTCACCCGCGCGCCGGTCGCGATCGCCGACAGGTCGGCCACCACCACGGGGATCTCGATGCCGTAGAGCTCAGCCGCCACGATCGCCCCGAGGGCCACGATCGAGTCGGGCTCGCCCAGCACGACCGCGGCGGGCGACGTGCCCGCCCGGATCGATTCCGCGAACACGTAGGAACTCGAGCTCGATCCTCGGCCCGACGGCATGCACACCACGCGGCCGGTGAGCGACGCGCCCGCCTGTGGATGATGCACGTCGATCAACCGTCCGGTCACGGGGTCGAGCCCGCCCCAGAAGCTCAGTGGCTCGTCGAGCACGAGCGCGCGCCCGGTCGCGAGTCCGGGCGCCAGGACCCGAAGGGCCGGGATCTCAGCCGTCACCCCAGGCCTCCGCGTCGCGCACGAGCCGGCCTGCCACAGCGGAGTCGACGCACTCTTCCAGCGTGCCGAACGCCACATCGAGCCCGAGGTTGCCGGGCGCGTACCAGGCCCACTTCCCCGAGTTGGTGACCACCGGGCTCGCCGCCTGCTCGATGATGGGTGTGATGTAGGTGCACGTGTCGGTGACGATGCTCACGCCCGCTGCCCGAAGCCCATCGACGAGACCCTCTCGCTCGGCGGCGTCGAGTACGTCCCGCCCGGTGTTCACGTAGCAGGGCACCGCGAGCCGCGCGCCTTCGACCAGTTCGCCGAGACGCCTCAGCTCGGCGAGCGAGCAGTGAGGCGTCCCGAGGCTGACGCTGCCGATGGCGGCGCCGACCCCCACGGTCGACAGCTCGTCGCGCGCCGCCCGCAGCGAGCGGAGGTCGAGCGAGAACTCGAGCACGGGGTCGAGCCCTCCGGTCGCCGCAGCGAGCGTCGGAGCCTCGGGCGTGACGCCGACCGCGTGGAACATCGCCACCGCGCCCGACGAGGCTGCAGCGGCGCCGAGCGCCTTGAGGTGGTCCTCGGTAGCGATCGGCGGCAGTCCCATGATCGCGGGCACCGCTGTACCCGTCGTGCGGCCGACGGCGTGACCGATCGCCGCGTAGGCCGCCTCGTCGGCGAACAGAGCATCGGGCACTCCGTCGACCCGGAAGAGGGTCCGGGCACGTCGTTCCTCGGCGAGGTGCAGCCCGGCGGCCGGTGCGCGACCCGTGATCGCGCAGCAGATGTCGATGAAGTCGCCGTATCTGCCCGTGCGAGCGCCGAGCACGGAGTTGGCGAACACGATCGCGTTCGACTCCGCCCATGCGACGTGCTCGCCGAGTCCGGGGCGCTCGGGCAACTGGTACGGAGCACAGGTCCAGGTTGGCCGGCAACCCATCCCGACGTACGCGTCCATCAAGGAGCGCGCGTCGTCGGCGATCGCCCGGTCGAGCCGGACGAGCTCGGGGTGGAGCAGGTCGAGCGACGAGACGTTCAGCGTGGTCGGGACCGCGACGCGCGCCCCGCCGTCGACGAGGCGGCGGGCGAAGTCGAGCCCCGCTTGGCCGTGGTAGAGGCACCCGTCGATGTGGGCCGACGTGATGTGGAGCAGCGAAGCCGCGCCCATCGCCGAGGACGTGCGGACGAGGATACGCATCGCCAGCTGCACGGCATCGCCGAGATCGCCGTCGAGCGCCGCACGATCGTCGTCGGTGAGCGAGATGGTGTCGGGCACGGCCGCATCCTGTCACGGCCAGCCGCCCGCGTGTCACGCTGGGCAGCCCGAAGAGACTAGGACCGGAGCGGGGATCGATCGCCCGAGCGAGAGGAGACGCCGTGACGACGCTCAGAGCCGTGATGCTGAACTGCACGCTGAAGTACGCCCCTGAGGTCTCCAACACCGAGGCGCTGATGCTGAAGGTGAAGGAGTGGTGGGACACGATGGACGTCGAGACCGAGATCGTCCGCGTCACCGACTATCGGGTCCCGTTCGGTGTCAGCTCCGACGAGGGCCAGGGTGACGAGTGGCCGACGATCCTCGAGAAGGTGCTGGCCGCCGACATCCTCTGCATCGGCACGCCGATCTGGTTCGGGGTGCGGGGTTCGGTGGCACAGATGGTGATCGAGCGGCTGGACGGCACCTACAACGAACGGAACGCGGCCGGACAGTATCCGCTCTACAACAAGGTCGGCTGCGTCGTCGTCACGGGCAACGAGGACGGAGCACACGCAGCCGCCGAGACCACTCTGTTCAACCTGTCGCACCTGGGATGCGCGATCCCCCCGAACGCCGACACTTACTGGGTGGGCGATGCCGGCCCCGGGCCGAGCTACATCGAGGCGGGCGGTGAGCATCACGCGTACACACAACGCACGACCCGCTGGATGGCCCACAACACCGTGCACCTCGCGCGCATCCTGAAGGCCACCCCGATCCCCGCCGAGGGCAACACCTTCGACGACGAGACCGACCACGGTCCGATGCACATCGGGTGACGGCGCGACGGGAGGCTACGATGTCGAGGTGTCGCCACGCGTCGACCTCGTCAGCACCGTCACGACCTGGGAGTTCCCATCCGGTCTCGAGGAGGTGCAGAACAACGTCTGGGTCGTCGGCGGCGACGCCGAAGTCGTCGTGATCGATGCCTCCCACGATGCCGATCCGATCGTCGAAGCCGTTCGAGGGCGGCGGGTGGTCGCGATCGCCTGCACGCATGGCCACTGGGACCATATCGACGTTGCCTTCGAGCTCCGGGAGGCCGTCGACGCGCCGGTCCTCATGCATCCCGCCGACCGCCCGGTCTGGGATCGCACGTACACGGGTCGCGAGCCCGACGGGCCGCTCGCCGAGGGTGATCTGCTGGTCGCCGACGGGGTGGAGCTCCGTGTGTTGCACACCCCGGGTCACACACCGGGGAGCGTGAGCTTCCACCACACCGCGAGTCACTCGCTGTTCGACGGCGACACGCTGTTCCCGGGCGGGCCCGGCTCGACGAGCGACGAGCTCGGTGACTTCGAGTTGATCATCGCGTCGATCCGAACACGCATCCTGACGATGCCGTCCGAGACCACGATCCATCCGGGTCACGGCAACCCGACCACGGTCGGGGCGGAGGCACCGCACCTGCCCGAGTGGATCGCGCGGGGCTGGTGAACGAGCGGTGCCATGCAACCCCGAGCACCAGGTCGTGCCCGCCCCCCGGCGAGACATCGCTCCCGCCGACGCGGAGCGATTGGCGCGCGAGTTCCGCGACGAGATGGCGACCCGTCGCACGATCCGCGACTTCGACCCCCGGTCCGTGCCGCCCGAGCTGATCCGCCACGCGATCGCGACCGCAGGCACCGCCCCGAGCGGGGCGAACGTGCAGCCCTGGCGGTTCGTGGTCGTGACCGATCCCGCCGTGAAGGCCGCGATCCGAGAAGGCGCCGAGGCCGAGGAGCGGGAATCCTACGAGGCCGGGCACGACGAATGGCACGACGCCCTGCGCGCGCTCGGCACGGACTGGCGGCAACCGATGCTCACCGATGCGCCGGTCCTGATCGTGGTCTTCGAGGTCCACCAGAGCGAGTCCGAGTCGAAGCCCTACTACACGAAGGAGTCGGTCGGCATCGCGGTGGGGTTGCTGCTGGCCGCCTTGCATCGGATGGGGCTCTCGACGCTGACCCACACCCCGAGCCCGATGCGGTTCCTGAACGAGATCGTCGGCCGTCCGCGCAACGAGCGCCCCTTCGTGGTGATCCCGGTCGGGTATCCGGCCGAGGGCGCCACCGTGCCCGCGATGAACCGCAAACCCCTCGACGAGATCATGGTCTGGATCGACCGGTGACGCCCGCCACCCGGTTTGCGCTCGAGCCGGTGACGAACCCGACCGTGCTGCGCCTGCACGTCGACGAAGAACTCACCTCGCGCACGATCGCCACGTGTCCGCCCGGGGAGCCACCCCCGCAGCTCGCACCCCTGCTCGACCTGGAGGGCGTTCGCTCGCTGGACCTGCACCGGTACCGTGCTCGCCTGAACCTCGACGCCGACGCCGACGCCGACGCCCACGTCGTTGCGGCCCGGGTATCCGACGCGATCGTCCATCTGTTCGGCGTTGCCGTCGAGCTTCCGTTCGACGAAGGACCGAAAGCCTTCGAGTCGGCGGGGAGTGGCCCCCGGCGGGTGGCCGAGAGCCACGAGATGGCCGAGCGTTCCGGCGACGTGCGTCTGTTGGCTCTGTTCGACGTCGACGGAGTCGCCGAGGCGATCGCGGGTGAGGGACTCGTGCTGGTGCGTCTCGGGCGGCTGTTCGCTTGGGACGAGCCCATGCGCAACCGGGTCAGTGCCGCCGTCGCGGCGGGTGGCTCCGGGGCATACAGGTCCGGCACGGACTAGGCGAGTTCGGGGATCCCGTCGGGATCGCCGTCGGCGTAGGCGGTTCCGCCGTAGCCGGTGAGGTCCTTCGCTGCGAGCGACTCGAGGAAGGTCGTGCCGAACACCGCTGCGAACTCCTTCTGGTCGAGCAGATCCTGTTCGACCGCGCTGCGCGGCACGTAGGCGCCGACGTTCTGGCGGTAGCGGTAGTCGGCGAGCGAGGCCGCGACGTCCTCGATCGTGGCGCCACCGTTGTCGCCCAGCCGGTCCACGTTCAGGAAGACCTCCGAGGGCACGACGCTCTCGACCACGCCGGTCACGCCCGAGAACCGCGACTCGATGAACCGCTCGAGCTGGATCGGGTCGAGGCGCACGCCGCCGACGGAGTCGGGGAGCGGGCACTGCCCGTGGTCGGCCGTGACGATCAGCACGTACTCGCCCGGGAATCGCTCGTCGAGCATGCGTCGAAGGCGTCCGAGCTGCTCGTCGACGGCGCGCAGCTGCAGTCCCGTCCACTTCGAACCCATGCCGTACACGTGCCCCGTGTAGTCCGGCGACTTGTAGGTCGTGTACAGCAGGTCGGTGGTGCCCGTCTGCCCGATCGGCTCGGAGTCGAACGCCGCTTCGATCACGTCGCCCTGGTACCGCACGATCGGCGGCCGGCAGCACGGCGACTGGCGGCCGACGGGCGTGAACCGCGAGTCCCACCCCGGGTCGACGAACTCGTCGAGGTAGCGCTGGTAGTCCTCGGGCATGGGCATCGAGGCGGGAAGCCGGTACAACTCGGGGTTGTGCGGCTGCCAGGTCGCGGTGCCGTCCTCGTCCCAGTAGACGCCCACGGGCAGGTCACCGCCGGGGCGATCCCGACCGCCGTAGCCCAGCATGCCGAGGTGCCAGACCTGGTAACCGATCTGGCCGACCCAGGCCGAGCCGCCCGTCTCCTCGTGCCAGAGATCGGCGAGCGTCGGGATCCAGATGTCGCCAGGCTGCGCCTCGCCCGGCGTGTCGTAGGCCTTGCGCACGGTGCCCAGCTCGTCGCGCAGGTTGTGGCCGGTGATGCCGTGCTGGTTCGGGAACGTCCCTGTACCGATCGTCGCGTGCGCACACGCGGTGACCGCCGGGAACGACCCGACGATCGCGTTGCGGAAGTTCGCGCTCGTGCCCATGAGGGCCCGGAGCTCCGGCCAATCGTCGGGGAAGGCCTCCAGCACGTTCCAGCCGCCGCCGTCGATCACATAGGTCACGATCACCTTCGGGCGCCGGAGAGACCGGGTGATCCCGAGCGGGAGCGGGCGCCCTTCGCGGTCGTCGGGCAGACCATCGAAGCCCATCAGCTGCGCGGTGGTGGAAGCGAGATCGGCAAGGGTCACTCGCCCGTTTGAGTCGCTCGCCACGACGAGTTCCGGAGCGTGCACGAGCAGCGGGATGCGCTGCAGGTACATCCACACGCTCGCGTGGCTCGTGCGCGGGTCCTGCGGCACGAGCGAGAGCGACTCCTGCGGGTAGTTCGAGCTGTTGTAGGGGCCGAGCAGGAGTTGCAGGTCGCCCGCGCGCCGCGGGATGAACGTACGGCGCACGAGTTCCATGTACTCCGAGCCCAGGTCGGTGGCCATCGCTTCCTGGATCGGGCGGGGGTCGGGGCGGCCGAACTTGCGGGCCGCCCACCCGATCGAGGGCCCGGCGACCGCCCACGCGATCCCGCCGAGCCCCGCGGCCACCAGCAGGTTGCGGCGTCCGGGGTCGGTGTTCGGCATCAGTGGCGCGTCCCGGTCCCCAGACCGCGATCGCGAGCCCGAGCGCGAGGGTGATGAGGCCGACGGCCACGCCGAGCACCCACGAACCAGCCATGCCGATCGCGAGTCCGACGAGCCCTGCGAGGAACGCGAAGACGATCAGGGCACGGGAGTCAGGACGCCGTTCCATGGATGGCTCCATGTTCCCAGAGCCGTCGCCGGGGGGCACGAACGACGTGTGGCGTTCCCGTTGCGGGACGTCTGCGCCTACGTGCGCTTGCGGTCGAGGTCGAGGAAGGGCAACTGGACGACGGTCGCGCCGACCTTGCCGCGCTCGCCCTCGACGCTCCATTCGACGGACGGTCGCGTGCCCGGCTTCGCGTGGCCCCTGTCGACCGAGCCGAAACCGACCATCTTCTTGATCGTCGTGCCCCAGGTGATCGAGGTGACGCGGCCGATCTGCCTCCCGTCCTCGTAGACGGGGACCGGCGCGCGGTGGACGAACGGGCTGATCGCCGGCGCCTGGCCGTGCTTCGCGTACATCGCCTCGATGCCTAGCCAGTCGAGCTCGAGGCCGACCAGGCGGCGACCGGGACCCCCTGCGGCGTGCTCGGCGCGCAGGGCACGACGTCCGGTGAAGTCGGCGGCCTTGCCGAGGTCCACGAGCGGCTCGAACCCGAGCTCGAACGGCGAGTACTGCTGTTCGGGCGCCACCGCGTGACGGGCGCTCGTGTACTCGGCCTCGATCAGGATGAGGCCGGCTTCCACGCGGGCGACGTCCATCGCGTTGATGCCCACGGGGTAGATGCCGTAGCGCTCGCCCACCTCGAAGATCCGGTCCCAGACGGGCAGCGCCTGGTCGGCCGCCATCCAGAGCTCGTAGCCGCGGTCGCCGGTGTAGCCGGTGCGGGTCACGTCGACCTCGACGCCGGCGATCTCGGTCATGCGGCGACCGAAGTACTTCAGGTCGATCCAGTCCTGGCCGGTGGCGTCCTGCAACACCTCGCGGCTGAGGCGCCCTTGCAGCGCGAGCGCGGCGGTGCGGTCGCTGATGTCGTCGATCTCGACGTCGAGACCGGTGGCGTTCAGCACGAACCAGCGGTAACAGGGGTCGGCGGCGGTGATGCGGTAGGTCGTGTCGTCGAGGCGGGCGATCGTGCCGTCATCGAGGACCTTCCCCTCCTCGTCGCACCAGGGGGAGTAGAAGACGCGGTCGACCCGCAACTTCGTCATGTCGCGGGTCATCACGCGGTCGAGCAGGCGCTGCGCGTCGGCGCCGCGGATCTCGTACTTGTACAGCGGGCTGATGTCGATCACGGAGGCGGCTTCGCGGATCGCGCTGTACTCGATGTCGTGGAAGTCGGCGTAGACCGGCACCGAGAAGTACCCGGACCACTCGCCCCAGGCCATCTTCGAGTTCAGCGCTTCCTGTCGCGGGAAGAACGCGGTGGGCACGCTCACGGATCGACCTCCTTGACGACGCCAGGGTGAGCGCCGGGCGCTCGACGAAGGGTAGGGTATCCGACCACCAACAGGCCGCGGCACGGAGAGGACTGACCTCAAGTCAAAGGGCCCTTGGTGACCCCTCGGGCCCCCGGATAGCATTGGCGATCGGCGGACCCGAGCCGCGTGCAGGGCGCTCGCTTGACCTCAAGTCACCCGTCGAAGGAGTTGTTCATGGCGAAGCGGTATGACGCGGTCGTGATCGGAGGCGGGCACAACGGCCTCGTGAACGCCGCGTACCTCGCGAAGGCCGGGCTGAAGGTGCTCGTGCTCGAGCGCCGGCACATACTGGGGGGCGCCACGCTCACCGAGGAGATCGTGCCGGGGTTCAAGTTCTCGGTCTTCAGCTACGTCGTCTCGTTGCTGCGACCCGAGATCATCCGCGACCTGCAGCTCCCGAAGCACGGGCTCGAGATCCTGCCGCTCGACGGCACGATCACACCGCTCGAGGACGACTACCTCTGGCGTGTGAACGACCACGGCAAGAACGTACGGGAGCTCCGCCGCTGGAGCCTGAACGACGCCGAGGTCTACGAGGAGTACGGCCAACTGATGGCCGAGATGGGCCGGTTCATCAAGCCGATCCTGTCGATCGCGCCGCCCGACACCGGCAAGATCACGCCGGGCCACTGGCTGCCGCTGGGGCCGCTCGCCAAGGCCTTCAAGGACCTTCCGAAGAAGATGCAGTCCACGTTCATCCAGCTGATGACGATGAGCGCGGCCGACTTCCTCGACCAGTGGTTCGAGACCGAGCCGCTCAAGGCGACGATGAGCGCCTCGGGCATCATCGGCACGTTCCAAGGGCCCCGGTCACCCGGCACGGCCTACGTGCTGCTGCACCACTACATGGGCGAGATCGACGGCGCGTTCCGCGCGTGGGGCGTGCCGCGCGGTGGCACCGGCTCGGTCGCCTACGCGATCGCGAACAGCGCCTTGTCGCTCGGTGTGGAGATCCGCACGGAGGCGGGCGTCTCGCACATCACGACCGTGGGCGACCGCACCACCGGCGTCGTGCTCGAGTCGGGCGAGGAGATCGAGGCCGACGTCGTGATGAGCTCGCTCGACTCGCGGCAGACGTTCATCAACCTGCTCGACGAACACGACCTCGAGCCGTCGTTCCGCGACGAGGTGATGCGCTACAAGTACCGCGGCTCGAGCGGCAAGGTGAACCTGGCGTTGAGCGGTCTGCCCGAATTGGCGTGCAAGCCGGGCGTCGGCCCGTGGCTGCGCGGCGCGATCTCGTTCTCGCCGTCGCTCGACTACATGGAGCGCGCCTACGACGACGCGAAGTACGGCCGGCCCTCGAAGCGTCCATACATCGACTGCATCATGCCGACGCTCGTCGACCCCACGATGGCGCCTCCCGGCAAGCACGTGATGAGCTGCTTCGTGCAGTACGCGCCGTACCACCTCGAGAACGGCCAGCAGTGGGACGACGCCAAGCGCGAGGCCTTCGGCGAGAACGTGATCGACACGCTCGAGGAGCGGTTCCCGAACATCCGGTCGCTGATCGAGGGCCACCAGTTCGTGACGCCCAAGGACATCGAGGACATCACGGGCTTGAGCGAGGGGAACATCTTCGCCGGGGAGCTCTCGCTCGAGCAGCTGTTCTTCAACCGGCCGGTGCCCGGCTGGGCGCGATACGAGACGCCGGTGAAGGACCTGTGGATGTGCGGCTCCGCGACGCACCCGGGCGGCGGCATCATGGGCGCGCCCGGCATGATCGCAGCGCGTGAGTACCTGAAGCAGCGCAAGCGCGGAAGGAGGGCGGCGTAGATGGCATCCCGCACCGACGTCGTCGTGATCGGCGGTGGCCACAACGGCCTCGTCGTCGCCGCATACCTCGCGAAGGCGGGCCGGAAGGTCACGCTGCTCGAGGCCGCGCCCGAGGTCGGCGGCATCCTGCGCACGACCTCACCCGCCGAGGGCGTGACCGCGCCCGGCATCGCGCACACGGTCGGGCGCCTGCGCTCTTCGGTCGTGAAGGACCTGCAGTTGTCGTCGTACGGCTTCGAGGCGATCACGCCGGCCGTGCGCATGTTCGCCCCGCAACCCGACGGCTCGGCCGTGACGTTCTGGGGCGACCCTGCCCGCACCGCGAACGAGTTGCGCGACCGGAACGCTCGTGACGCCGACTCGTTCGCCGGGTTCGACGCGAAGATGCGTTCGATCGCGAGCTTCCTCGCCTACATCAACGTCGCCACTCCGCCTGACGCGAGGTCGCCATCGCTCGCCGACGCGATGATGGGCCTGAAGCTCGGGAGGGCGTTCCGAGACCTGGGGGCCCGGACCGGACGTGAGGCGATCCGAGCCCTGCCGATGGCCGTCGCCGACCTCGTGCAGGAGGTCTTCGACGACGAGGCCGTTCGAGGCCCGTTGACGACGCGTGGCGTGCTCTACACGTCGATGGGGCCCTGGGCGACCGGCACCGCGGCGGTGTTCCTGAACGACTCGGCCGGCACCGACGGCGGCGCGGCAGGCACCGCGGTGTTCGCCCGCGGCGGTACGGGGGCGCTCGCGAGCGCGCTCGAGGCGGCGGCGAAGGCCCGAGGGGTCGACGTGCGTACGGGCGCCGAGGTCGTCGCGATACGCTCGAAGGACGGTCGCGTCCGTGGCGTCACCCTCGCCGACGGCACCGAGCTGGATGCGAGGCTCGTCGTCTCGGCCGCCGACCCGAAGCGCACGTTGCGCCTGTGCGACCCGGTGGAGCTGAACCCGTACGAGGTCTGGCGGGCGGAGAACATCCGCCAGCCCGGTGCGACCGCCAAGGTCAACCTCGTGTTGTCGGGTCTGCCGAGTTTCAACGGCGCCGATGACGTGGAACGCCTCAAGGGGCGCATCGTGGTGGGTCTGTCGATCGACCACGTCGAGCAGGCGATGGACGCGAACAAGTACGGTCACGTCGCCGAGGACCCGATGCTCGAGGTCACCATCCCCACGCTCGTCGACCCGTCGCTCGCTCCCGAGGGCACGCACGTGATGTCGATCCTCTCCCAGGCGGCGCCGCGCCGGTTGCGCGACGGAGACTGGGCCTCCGAGGGCGACCGGGTCGCCGACATCGCCGTGAAGTCGATGGAGCGGTTCGCCCCCGGCCTCGGCGAGCTCGTCGAGACGCGCGAGGTGATCACGCCCGAGGACATGGAGACGGGGTATGGCCTCACCGGCGGGCACGTCTACCATGCGGAACCCGGTCTCGATCAGTTCTTCGCGTGGCGTCCACTGAACGGCGAAGCGCGCTACCGACTGCAGATCGACGGGTTGTATCTCGCGGGCTCGGGGGCGCATCCGGGCGGCGGGATCACGGGGGGGCCAGCCGCGAACGCCGCTCGCCAGATCCTCGCCGACGCGAAGAAGTAGCGCGGGCCTGTTCGACGGAAACAGGCCGTCAGCCCTGGCTGATCTCGAACAGGTGTCCGGCCGGGTCGCGGAAGAAGCATCGGGTCTCGTCGCCCCAGTCGTACGGTGGCGTGAGGAACTCCGCGCCGCGGGCGACGAGCGTCTCGTACGCCTCTCGGCAATCCGCGACCCTGATCGTCACCGAGTGGCTCACCGCGCGAGGATCGGGTGGTGCGAACGTGACGTCGGGCTTGTCCTCGGTCGGACCGCCGCCCGTCACGATCAGCAGCCAGGCAGCCCCGAATCGGAAGACGGCCGAGCTGCCTCCGTACTCCCGAACCAGCTCCGCCCCGAGGACGTCCCGGTACCAGTCTCGCGATCGTTCGAGGTCGGAGACGACGAGGATATGGGTCATCTCGGTGTCCGGCGACGGGAACGGGTGCTCCGGATCGGCCATCTGGGCTCCCTCGAGCTGGCTCGGGACAGCGTAGTGGCGGCGTGGACGTTCGTGCTCGCCCTCACTAGGGTCGGTCGGACGATGATCTCCCTCGAGCACGTCGAGAAGCGCTACCCGGGAACGTCCTCCTCGGCCGTCGGTGACCTCTCGCTGGAGATCGATGAAGGTGAGACCGTGGCGCTCGTCGGTCCCTCGGGCTGTGGCAAGACGACGACGCTCAAGATGATCAATCGGTTGATCGAACCCACAGGCGGTCGCATCGTGCTCGACGGCACCAACGTGCTCGAGCAGGATCCGGTGGAGCTTCGTCGCGGCATCGGCTACGTGATCCAGCACACGGGCCTGCTGCCGCATCGGACGATCCGGCAGAACATAGCCACGGTGCCGCAACTCGTCGGTTGGGACGACGCCCGCATCGGCGCCCGGGTCGACGAGCTGCTCGAGATCTTCGACCTCGATCGTGAGCTGCTCGACCGGTACCCGGCAGAGCTGAGCGGCGGACAGCGGCAGCGGGTCGGCGTGGCGCGGGCGCTCGCCGCCGATCCGCCCGTGATGCTGATGGACGAGCCGTTCGCCGCGGTCGACCCGATCGTCCGGGGCAGGTTGCAGGACCAGTTCCTCGATATCCAGGCGAGGCTGCGCAAGACGATCGTGTTCGTCACTCACGACGTCGACGAGGCGATCAAGCTGAGCGACCGCATGGCGATCCTGAACATCGGCGGCGTCCTCGAGCAGTTCGCGCCGCCCGAGCACGTGCTGCGCGAACCTGCGAACGACTTCGTGCGCGAGTTCGTCGGGGCAGAGCGCGGGCTGAAACGACTGGCCCTGATCGAGGTGGGCGACATCGACGTGGAGGACGGTCCCGTCGTCTCCCCCAGCGCGACGGCCGACGAGGCCAGGCAGGCGATCGACGCGGCCGGCTTCGGGTGGGTCAGCGTCGTCGACGGCGGCGAGCTCCTCGGCTGGGTCGACCACGACGCGCTCGAAGGGTGTGGAACGGCCGGCGAGGCGACGGCTCGACCGTTCAGCGCCTACGTGACCGCGCGCGACTCCCTCCGCCAGGCGCTCGATTCCATCGTCACGTCGCGCACCGCGGTCGCGGTCGTCGTGACCGAGGGCCAGCACTACCGCGGCATCCTCACGCTGGAGCGCATCTCGAAGGAGATCATCTCGTGACGGACCTCGCCGCGGTCGCCGCCGTGATCGCTCAAGGGGACACCCAGCCCTTGGTTCGCTGGAGTTGGATCGGTGATCACCTCGACGACATCGCGTCGCGCGGCATCCAACATGTCTGGCTGACCGTGATCTCGGTGGTGGTCGCGCTCGCGATCGCATTCCCCTTCGCGATCGTGGCCTCCCGACGCCGGTGGGTGATCGCGCCCGTCACGTGGGTCTCGAGCATCTTCTACACGATCCCCGCGCTGGCGGCGATCGCGCTCCTGATCCCGATCACGGGCCTCTCACTCACCACGGTGGCGATCCCGCTGATCACCTACAACCTGCTGATCCTGTTCCGGAACACCCTCGCTGGATTGGATTCGGTCGACGGCGAAGTGAAGGAGGCTGCGGTCGGCATGGGCCTAACCTCGCGGCAGCTGCTGTGGCGGGTCGAGGTTCCGCTCGCTATGCCCGTGATCATCGCTGGCGTGCGCATCGCGACCGTATCCTCGATCGGGCTCGTCACGATCGCCGCGTTGATCGGCCGTGGGGGGTTCGGCCAGTTCATCCTGGACGGCCTCAACGATTTCTTCTGGACGGCGCTCCTGGTCGGCGTCGTACTCTCGGTGACCTTCGCGCTGCTTGCGGACCTCCTGCTCCTAGGCTTGCAGCGTCTGGCAACCCCGTGGGCCAAGGCGACGGGGATCAGGGCGGTCGCGACGTGAACAACCTCGTCGACGGCCTCCAGTGGCTGGTCTCCTCGGAGCATTGGTCCGGATCCGACGGGATCCCGATCCGCGTGTGGGAGCACGTGCAGGTCTCGTTGCTCTCGTTGCTGGTGGCTTCGCTGATCGCGATCCCGCTAGGACTGATGATCGGGCATTCGCGGCGGGGGCAGTTCGTCACCGTGCAGATCGCGAACATCGGCCGCTCGATCCCGTCACTCGCGATCCTGTCGCTCGCGTTCTTGGTGGCCGTGAAGGTGTGGCCGACCACCGCGTTCGGCTTTCCCCCGGTCGTGGTCGCGCTGACCCTGCTCGGCATCCCGGTGATCCTGATCAACACCTACGTGGGCATCCAGCAAGTGGATCCGGACACCGTGGAGGCGGCTCGGGGGATGGGCATGAGTGGGAGACAGATCCTGTTCCGCGTCGAGGTTCCGCTGGCGACACCCCTGATCCTCACGGGCCTGCGCCTGGCCGGGGTGCAGATCGTCGCCACCGCGGGGCTGTGGGCACTGACCGCCGGGGGTGCGCTGGGGCGATACATCGTCGACGGGTTCGCGCGTCGCGAGGACGATCGGATCGTGGCGGGCGCGATCCTGATCGCTCTGCTCGCGATCGCGATCGACCTGGTGTTCTCGATGTTGACGCGGCTGTGTTCGCCGAATCTCACCTCCGCCGGGGGGCGGGCCACCGTCGCCTCGGCCCGGCGTTCGCTTCCGCCCGACGAGCCCTCCGTCGCGGGCTGACGCGGGAGGTTCCGCCGGCAGGTGCCTTGGGTAGCAGGTGCGAAAGTCACCTTGATAGGGTCACGGTTCACGTCCTTCGGGGGAGCTGGACGCCTCCACGACCTTCGATCGGAGGGATACCCATGCGGAAGCACCGCATGTTCGTCCTCGGGGCGAGCCTGCTGGCGTTGGCGCTCTTCGCGTCTGCGTGCAGCGACTCGGGTGGGGGCGACACAGCAGGGAGCGCCACCGGCACGGAGTCGGCGACCGTCAAAGGCGAGCTGACCATCGGCGTGTCCGGTGCGTTCACGGAGAACCAGCTCGTCGCCGAGATGTACGCCCAGGTCCTCGAGAACGCGGGCTACACGGTCACCCGCGAGCTCGAGATCGCGAGCCGCGATGTCAGCGATCCGGCGCTCGAATCGGGCGAGATCGACCTCAAGCCCGAATACACCGGGTTCGAGCTCGGGTTCTGGGACCCGAAGGCGACGGCGAACGGTGACCCTCAGGCCGTGGCCGATGCCCTCACGCAGGCCGCGGCCGAACGCGGCTTCGTCACCTACGCCTTCTCACCCGCCAACAGCACGAACGTGTTCGTGATGCTTCCTGACACGGCCAGCGCGAACAACCTCACCGACCTCAGCAGCGTCGCGGCGGTCGCTCCCGATCTGACCCTAGGCGCGCCCGCCGAGTGTCCGACGCAGCCGTTCTGCTTGCCTGGGCTCAAGAAGACCTACGGGATCGAGTTCGGCGAGGTGAAGGCGCTCGATCAAGGCGGCAAGAAGACGCTCGCCGCCGTCGATTCGGGCGCGGTGGACGTCGCGGAACTGTTCTCCCTCGACCCCGCGATCAGCCAGAACGGCTACTTCGTGCTGACCGACGACAAGAACCTGCAGGCGAACGGCAACTTCGTGCCGCTGGTCCGTGAGGACGTCGCGAGCGACGAGCTCGGCACTCTGCTCGACAGCGTCACCACGACGCTCACGGACGAGAACATGAACGAGATGGTGGGGCAGGTCGACCTCGAGCAGCGCGATCTCGCCGAGGTCGTCACCGAGTACCTGACGAACGCCGGCATCCTCTAGCGGTCGGGGCGTAGCGGGTGTCGTGGGGCGGGCCGTCGGCCCGCCCCACCCGCGTTACCCCGCGTCACACCCGTGAGTGTCGGGGCAACCGTTGAACGGCGATCACCTACGATACGTGACGGTCCGGGGTGATCCTTCACTCACAGAACGACGTGCCGCCGGCCGGCCGCATCCGGTCGCGCCGGACGTCGTCGAGCGGCAAGTAGAACGAGGGCGGGTAGCTCGTCTCGAGCCCCCGGAGCGCCCTGGTGGTGTCGGCGATCGTCTCGCCGGCGAACTCGACGGTCACTCGGCGGTCGTCCGCCACGATCACGGCGGCGAGTCCCAGACCGACTCCTGACCCTGGGCGGGTCGACGCGGACCGGCCTCACCCCTCGACGATGCCCCGTGCACGCGAACGACCCGTGCGGGCGAACGCGGTGCGGAGCTTCTAGCGACAGGGGCCGACCTCGACGTCGACCCCGCGATGATCGGATCCGACCACGGCGAAGGTGCTGGGATCGGCGGCGCACCAACCGGGCGAGATGAAGACGTGGTCGATGCGGAGCAGCAGGGCCGACCACCAACCGCCCACGTAGGTCGTGTGCCCGGCCGTGCCCGCCCGCATCGCGTCGACGAGCGCGTCGTCCATCGTCCGGTAGCTCACGAGGCGGTCGCTCATGTTGAAGTCGCCCGCCACGACCACGGGACGCTCCTCCGTCTCGACGACCGCCAGGAGGTTGTCGGTGAACCGGCTTTGTTGGGCGAAGCTCGTCTCTCGGAGCGGGTTCAGCGCGTGCACGACGTAGAGCACGAACGGCATGTCGGGAGCTTCGACGTCCAGCCGCATCACGCGAGCGAACGGCAGGCCGAGATCGTCGAGCTCCCGGAGCGGGAATCGTGACCACACGGCGAGCCCGCTCCCTCGGACCGAGTACCAGAGACCTGCCATAGAGGCTTCCGCCGTCATGACTTCGAGGAAGCCTTCGTGGGGGAACTCGATGGCAGCAACCACGTCCGCATCGCTGGTCAGGAGCGAGCCCGGTACCGCCCCGGGATCGGGATTGTCGTCCCACACGTTGGCCATCACCACGCGGACCGCAGGATCAGGCGGAGGCATCGAGCGAGGGAACCGCGGCCCGATCACGGCCACCGCGCACACGACGAACACCGATGTGCCGGCGATCAGGGGCAGCGCGCGCCGGGTGACGACGGCCACGGCGGCCGTCGAGACGATCGCGGCGACACCCACGAGCGGCAGCCCGACCGCGACAGCGTCCACCCGCCCACCCGTCTCACGGACCGCGAACCACAACCACGGCAGCGCGATCGCGAGCGCGACGGGAAGCGCGCGCCGGAGCACGCCGGGGCCGGGGAAGGCGGGTTCCACGGCGACAGAGCCTATCGGTGCCCGTGCCTCGTGTGGGAACCTTCCGCCATGAGCGATGCACCCGACTTCCGATTGGAGCACAGCGAGCTGCGCGGCGACGACGAGTTCACGGAATTCGCCACCACCGACTTGCCCTACTACTCCGACTGGCGCGGCTCGTTCGAGAAGCTCCCCTGGGCGACCGACGACGAGGCGCTGCAGGCCGCCGCGGCCGACGTGGCGATCGTGGGCGCGCCGCTCGACGAGGGCGTGTCGTCGAGACCGGGCGCCCGGTTCGGGCCGCGAGCGATCCGTATGGCGCCGACGACATGGGGGAACGATTCCGCCCGGTCGATCCAGCTCGACGTCGAGCCCTACTCCCACATCAAAGTCGTCGATGCGGGCGATGCCCCGATCGTGCCCACACGGTTCGAACGTGGGCTGCGGGTGATCCACGAGAAGGTCTTCCGCGTGGCGGAGGCCGGACCGATCCCGATCGTGCTCGGCGGCGACCACTCGATCACGTACCCGAGCGCGGCGGCGGTCGCGCGCCATGTCTGGCCGCGGAAGGTCGGCATCGTGCACTTCGACGCACACGCCGACACCGGCGCCGACCAATGGGGCAACCTCTACGGTCACGGCGAACCGATGCGCCGTCTGATCGAGGAAGGGTGGGTCGACGGGCGGAACTTCGTGCAGGTCGGCTTGCGCGGCTACTGGCCCGAGCAGGACACCTGGGACTGGATGCGCGAACAGGGGTTCCGCTGGCACACGATGGTCGAGATCGAGGAGCGTGGTGCCGAGGCCGTGGTCGCCGATGCGATCGTCGAGGCGCTCGACGGACCGGACTGCATCTACCTGAGCGTCGACATCGACGTGGTCGACCCCGGCATGGCTCCGGGCACCGGCACGCCGGAATCCGGCGGGATGCTCGCGCGCGAGCTGCTCCGCGGCGTGCGACAGATCGTCCGTCGGGTCGACCTGGTCGGCATGGACGTCGTCGAGGTCTCGCCGCCCTACGATCACGCCGAGGTGACGGCCATCCTCGCGCACCGGACGGTCATGGAGGCGATCAGCGCACTCGCGAAGAAGCGCAGCGGCTAGGCTGCAACCATGTGCCGAAGCATCAAGACCCTGCGCAGCACCGACGAGCCCGCCACCGACGAGGAGATCCGCGCCGCGGCCCTGCAGTACGTCCGGAAGGTCAGTGGTTATCGCCACCCCTCGAAGAAGAACGAGGAAGCGTTCGAGCGTGCGGTCGACCAGATCGCTATGTCCTCGGCAGCGCTGCTTCGCGCCGTGAGTCCGGCGGGGGTCGACGGCTGACCTAGGTGACGGAGCCCGCACGAACTACGTGGCGGCCGGCGGGACGCCGTCGGGAACGCCCACGCTACCCTGAGCCCGGACGCTGCGTTCGCGGAGTCCGGCGACTCCACGTACGATTCGCTCGACGGGTAGTCCGTCGCAAGCATCCGGCGTCGCCTGCGCCGAGCGCGCAGCGGGGAGAAGGGGGAGCAGTTGACCACCGATCTCGAGCGGTTCCTGGCCCAGTCAGGTCGAGCCGAGGCCGTGGAGGCCGTGAACCGGCAGATCATCGAGCAGGGCGTCGAGTACATGTACTACCAGTTCGTCTCGGTGACCGGGCGCATCATGGGCAAGGGCATCCCCGCGGCGCACTGGGAGCGGATCGCGGGCACCGGGTTCCAGTTGGTCTACGGCTCGACCGCCAACCTCTTCACCGACCGCCACGGCAACTACATCGGTTACGGTCCCGAGGCGCGCGAACTCGTGGGAATCCCCGAGCCCGAGACGTTCAACGTGCTGCCGTGGGACCCCAAGACCGCCCGCGTCTGGTGCACGCTCTTCCGAGGTCGGGAGGAAGAGGTCGACGGCGGCGCGTTCCTCACCTCCGACTGCCGCGGCAACCTCAAGCGCATCCACGCGAAGTTCACCGAGGAGACCGGGCTGCACCTCCGTGCGGGCACCGAGCCCGAGATGATGTGGCTCAAGGTCGATGCCGACGGCAAGCCCACCGTCGAGGGCAAGACGAAGCCGTACTGCTACCACATCGACCAGTTCTCCGAGCTCCAACCGCTGATCCACAAGGTCATGGAGTACGGGCGCGCGATGGATCTCGACATGATCCAGGGCGATCACGAGGACGCTCCCGGCCAGCTCGAGCTGAACTTCATGTTCGACCATGCCGACCAGACCGCCGACCGGCTCACGACCTACCGGCAGATCTGCCGCCAGGTGGGCCGAGAGCTGGGCGCGTTCGCATGTTTCATGCCCAAGCCGTTCATGGGCGTGTCGGCCAACGGTTGTCACCACAACATCTCGTTGTGGGAAGGCGATGAGAACAGGTTCATGCCCGAGGGCGACGATCCGCAGATGCCCGGGCAGATCGGCCTGTGGGCGATCGGAGGCATCATCAAGCATCTCCGGGCGCTGACCTGTCTGTCCTCGCCCACGGTGAACTCCTATCGGCGCCTGTGGGACGCGGGGTTCTGGGCGCCGATCTTCGCGGACTGGGGGTTCCAGAACCGGACGACCGGCCTGCGCATCTCCGCGCCGGGCCGGTTCGAGTACCGGTCGGTCGACTCGGCGGTGAACCCCTACCTGTCGTTCGCCGGGTCTGCTGATGGCGATGCAGGACGGCATCGAGAACGAGATCGATCCCGGGGAGCCGGAGGAACGCAACATCTACGAAGCGATCGCCGGTGGCAAGGACGTGATGCGCATCCCCACCAGCCTCGGCGAGGCGCTCGACGCGCTCGAGGCCGACGAGGTGGTCATGAAGGCGCTGCCGGGCGACATGGAACGGGTCTTCATGCACTACAAGCGAGACGAGTGGGAGCGGTTCCTCGCGACCGTCTCCGACTGGGACGTCGAGGAGTACCTGGACATCCTTCCGTAGCGCCGACGTCGTCCAGGCGAAAGGAGGCAACTCCCCACATGTGCGGCATCGCAGGCATCATCCATCGAGACACCGAATCCGACGTCGGGTCGGAGATGACCCGCATGCTGCAGTCGATGAAGCATCGTGGTCCCGACTCGACCGGCTACGCGCTGTTCGGGCCGCCCAGCGACCTGGTCGTGATCAGGTTCAAGCTCGCCGACGCGAACGACCCGCGGGACTTCGACTTCCGGAGCGCCTCGAGCGCCACCGCATGGAGGTCGAGTCACGCCTCGGCAAGATCGGCGCCCACGTCGACCGGGTCGAGACCGAGACCGAGTACGCCTACCGGGCGCTCGTCCGCTACGACGGCGACCTGAAGGCGCTCGCCGACTACGTCGAGGACGTGCCGGGCTGCGAGGTCCTCTCGCTCGGGCACTCGCTCGAGATCGTGAAGGATCTCGGCGACGCCAACGAGGTCGCGAACATGTACGACCTGGCGGGGTTCCGGGGCACGCACGCGATCGGACACGTTCGCATGGCCACCGAGTCCGACGTCGACATCTCCGGAGCACACCCGTACTGGGCCTACCCGTTCTCCGACGTCGCGGTCGTGCACAACGGCCAGCTCACGAACTACTTCCAGTGGAAGCGGCGCCTCGAGGCATCGGGGCACCGGTTCCAGTCAGAGTGTGATTCGGAGATCATCGCCGTCTACCTCGCCGAGAAGATGGCGGAGGGGGATTCGCTCGAGGACGCGATGCACCGGAGCCTCGACGACCTCGACGGGGTGTTCACCTACATGGCCGTCACCGACGATTCGCTCGGGGTCGCGAAGGACGAGATGGCCGCGAAGCCGCTCGTGCTCTACGAGTCCGACGAGCTGGTCGCGATGGCGTCGGAGGAGATCGCGATCCGCGCGGTGCTCGACCGGGAGATCGACACCTACGACCCGTACGAGAGGCAGGTGCTGGTATGGAGCAGGTAGCCACCGGCGAGCGGCGCATCACCTACGACGCGCGCGGCCTGGCGGAGCCGGACGCCGAGGCACCTCGCACGGCCGAGATCGCCGACGGCCGTGCCGAGTTCGACGCCGCCGACCTGCTCGACCCGGCAGATCAACCTGGAGCTCCGTCGGTTGATCTACGAGGAAGGCATCCGGGACGTGACCGTGCGGAACCCGGGCGCGAAGCACTCGATCGGGGTCGGCATCCTGCAGCGGTGCCGCATCACGTTCGATGGCAGCCTCGGGTACTTCGGCGTCGGCCTGATCGACGGGCCCGAGGTCCACATCACGGGTCGCGTGGGGTGGTCGGTGGCCGAGAACATGATGTCGGGGGTGGTCGTGATCGAGAAGGTCGCGGGCTCGCTCGCCGGCGCGGCGATCCGCGGCGGCGACCTGGTCGTGAAGGGCAGCGTCGGGCGCCCGCACCGGCATCGACCAGAAGGGCGGCACGATCATCGTCGGCGGTGACGCCGGGACGATGACCGCGTTCATGATGCAGCGCGGCCGCCAGATCATCTGCGGCGACGTGGGGCCCGGCCTCGGCGACTCGATGTACGACGGGGAGATCTTCGTCGGCGGCTCCGTGAAGTCTCTCGGTATCGACTGCGTCGAGGGTGAGATCACCGTCGCCGACCGCGAGATGCTCGACCGGAAGTTCCGCATCTACGGGCTCGACCGGCCCGACAGCTTCCGCAAGTACGTCTGCGGCAAGATGCTCTACAACTACGACAACCTCGAACCGTCCGAGAAGAAGCTCGTGATCCACTGAGGAGGCGACGACATGGCCGATGAGATCGACGTTTCCTCGAAGAAGGACGTGCTCGGGCGGAGCCCGATCTTCACCCCGGAGGTCATCAACGACATCCACGTGAAGTCGGAGCTCGGTCGCTACCGCATGCGCGGGTTCTCGATGTTCAAACCGATCCCGCACTGGGATCAGCTGATGTTCATGCCGGGCACGCTCACCCGGTTCGTGATCGAGGGGTACCGCGAGAAGTGCGAGACGAAGACCGTGCTGGGGGCCCGGTTCGCGAGGAACCCGCTCGAGCTCGACATCCCGATCTACATCACCGGCATGAGCTTCGGGGCGCTCTCGCTCGAGGCGAAGATGGCGCTCGCCAAGGGCGCGTCGATGGCGGGCACGGCCACGTGCTCGGGGGAAGGGGGCATGATCCCACCCGAGCGCGATCATTCGACGAAGTGGTTCTACCAGGTGATCCAGAGCCGCTACGGGTTCAACCCCCACCACCTGATGCTCGCCGACGGCATCGAGTTCTTCATCGGCCAAGGCTGCAAGGTGGGGCTCGGCGGGCACCTGATGGGTCAGAAGGTCACCGAGCAGGTCGCCGAGATGCGGTCGCTGCCCGCCGGCATCGACCAGCGCTCACCGGCCCGACACCCCGACTGGCTCGGGCCCGACGACCTCTCGCTCAAGATCCAGGAGATCCGTGAGGCGACCGATTACTCCGTGCCGATCCAGCTGAAGCTCGGCGCCGCGCGCGTCTACGACGACGTGCGCATGGCCGCGAAATGCGGGCCGGACACGATCTACCTCGATGGCGCCGAAGGTTCGACGGGTGCCGGCCCACATATCGCCACCGAGGAGACGGGCATCCCGCTCATGGCGGCGATCCCCGAGGCGAGGCGCGCCCTCGAGGACGTCGGGCTCGCGGACGAGATCGACCTGATCGTCGCCGGCGGCATCCGCAACGGCGCCGACGTCGCCAAGTGCCTCGCGCTCGGCGCCAAGGCGGTGGCGATCGGTACGTCGGCGCTCATGGCGCTCAACTGCAACAAGGAGATCCCGGGGGTCACCGACTACGAGGGGACCGTGGGCGTGCCGGCCGGCCAGTGCTACCACTGCCACACGGGGCGGTGCCCCGTGGGCATCACCACGCAGGATCCCGAGCTGCGCACAGCGTCTCCACGTCGACGAGGCCGCGACCCGCGTCTACAACCTGCTCACGGCGATGACGATGGAGCTGCAGATGCTGGCGCGGGCATGCGGGAAGACCGACGTGCACAGCCTGGAGCCCGAGGACCTGTGCGCGCTCACGGTCGAGGCCGCGGCGATGGCGAAGGTGCCGCTCGCCGGCACCGACTACATCCCCGGCGTCACCGAGCAGCACACGCTCGACGAGATCAAGTCGATGATGGCGAAGTACCTGGCCGACAGCGGTCAGATGCCTACCACCTAGGCTCCGATCGACGAGGAGGTCCGATGACCGAACAGCACCTGAGCACGAAGATCGGGATCGACGCCGAAGAGCTCGCAGGCCACCGGTTCCCGTACCAGGAGGACATCTCCCTGATCGAGGACATCGACCTCGACGCGCTCACGCCCGGCGAGGACCTCAACTGGCTCGAGGACATCACCATGCTCGAGGAGGACGGCGTCCCGGCGGTGTTCGATCGGTACTCCAACTCGTTCCTGAAGATCTACTTCCCGATCCCCGAGGGCCGAGAGGACGAGATCGCAAGGAAGCTCTTGATGAAGCATCTCGTCGACGGGAACTCCTACGGCATCGCGCTGAAGCCCCGGCACGCGAAGTTCGCGCAACCCGAGCTCGGTTCGTGGGTCGAGGGCTCCCGCATCGTGGGCACCGACTACCAGCCCCCCGTGCTGGAGGGGTGGGAGAAGCCTGCCGGGCACTGAGGCACGCGGATCGCCGCGGAGCGGGGGTGACGTGACCGTACGGCCGCTCGTGATGATCTCCGAGGGGCTCGCCGACTACGGCGACTACTACGGCGTGGGCTACCCGCGGCCGCTGCTCGCGGCGGGCGCATTCCCGGTGCTGCTGCCCTACTTCGACGATCCTGCCGACCGGCGCGAGGCGCATCGCTCGCGCCGACGGCCTCGTGCTCGCAGGCGGCCGCGACATCGAGCCGTGGCGCTACGGCCGGGCCCAGCCGAGCCCGAAGCAGCTCGCCCCGGCCTGGAAGCTCGACGAGATCGAGCTCGACTACGCCAGGCTCGCGGTGGACCAGGGCGTGCCGCTGATCGGCATCTGTCGCGGATGCCAGATCCTGAACGTCGCGTTCGGCGGCACCCTCTACGGCGACCTCGACGAGTTCCCCGAGGGGGGCGCCGACCACCCAGGGGCACGGTGGGACGAGTGGCGGGCACTGGTCGCGGCGACGCTCGCCGGCGCGCCGCGTCCCGCCCACCCGCTGCATCCGGTCGACCTGGCCCCGGGATCGCTGCTCGCACGTCACCTCGGCGGGCGCTCCGACGTCGACAGCTATCACCACCAAGCGATCGACCGGGTCGGCGACGGGCTCATCGCGACCGCGTTCGCGCCGCACGGCACGGTCGAGGCGGTCGAGATGCCGAGCGCGCGGGCCTTCGTCCTCGGCGTGCAGTGGGAGCTGCACGAGGAATGGCAGGACGACGACCGGACCCTCGGGATCTGGCGGGCCTTCGTCGATGCCGCCCGTGTTCGACGAGACTCGCGGGCCGAGGCGCCGGTCGCATGACCGCCACCCTGGAAGTCACGATGGACGCGCTCGACGCGGAGCCGGTCGCTTCGTGGTGGGCCGACGCGCTCGGCTATCGGCGCCTGTACGCCAGAGACCCCTACGTCGTGCTGGGACCGAGGGCGGGTGATGCCCGCCCGCGGCTGGTGATCCAGCAGGTGGACGCCGTCACGCCCGGCAAGACTCCCCTGCACCTGGACCTGCGTGTCGACGACCCCGATGCCGAGGTCCACCGTCTCGCCCGGCTGGGCGCGACCGTCGCGTGGGTCATCGACGAGACCGACGACGTCTTCATCCGCCACGGATCGAGGCGTTGGACCACGATGTCCGATCCGTGGGGCACGCTGTTCTGTGTCTGCCCGGCCCGACCCCGGGAACCGGGAGATGAGCGAGGAGATGATCGAGTCCGATGACGTTCCCTGAGTCAGCTCGCTTCGTGGTGATCGGAGCCGGTGTGCACGGCCTCTCGACCGCCTGGCACCTCGCGAAGGAGCTCGAGGCGAGCGGTCGCGGCTCGGGTGCGGACGTCGTCGTGCTCGACAAGACCGGTGTCGGCGCCGGGCCGTCGGGCATCGCGTGCGGCGTGATCCGCAACAACTACTTCCAGCCCGCGATGCGCGAGCTCATGGCGCACTCGGTCGACGATCTGGGAGTCCGACCCCGAAGCGTTCCACTACCACCCGGTCGGCTACCTGCAGATCGCGCCCGAGGTGATGGCGGCCGACGTCGCGCAGATCCACGCTGAGCAGCGCGCGATCGGCTACCGGTCGCAGCTGATCGAGGGCGAGGACGACTGCCGTCGTCACATGGAGGGCATCTTCTCCGACTGGCAGGCCAAGAACGTCACCGCCGTGCTCCACGAGGGACAGGGCGGCTACGCCGAGAACCTGCCGTCGATGATGGGGTTGCGAGCGAAGTCCGAGGCGCTCGGCGTGCGGTTGTACGCGCCGGTCGCGGTCGCCGGGTTCGAGGTCGACGGCGGCGCGGTCACGCGGGTGCAGACCGACCGCGGCGACATCGCGTGTGACTCGGTCGTCGTGGCCGCCGGGCCGTGGGTACGCGACTTCTGGCACATGCTCGACATGCCGTCGACCACGGTCGTGCGGGGGGCCGACGGCATCATCACGAGTTGCCCACCTGGACCTACTGGTGCCTGCAGGAGGGCACGCTCGGCGTCGACCCGAGCTACCTGCTCGACAACGAGGGGAACATGCCGCCGGTCGTGCACATCGACACCGACGCGCCGCTCTTCGACGACGCCGACGGTTCGCTCGTGACCGATCAGCTGTGGGGCGTGTACTACAAGCCGGACTTCAACTTCGGTGGCGTGCAGGGCGGTGCGATGCCGTGGGTGGTCGAGCAGGACGCCGACGACGTGGCCGTCGATCCCTATGGACCGAAGTCGACGGAGTACGTGGTGACGGAGGAGTTCGAGCGGATGTGGACCTCGGCGCTCGCGCACTGTCACAAGCGGTTCGAGGGCACGCGCGGTCTGTACCAGAAGGCTCCGACCGGAGGGATCGGCGCGTTCACGCCCGACAGCTTCCCGGTCTTCGACACCTTCCGTGAGAACGCCTTCGTGGTGGCCGATTCGAACCACGGGTACAAGATGATCGGCGTGGGTGCACTGGTGGCCAAGGAGGTCATGGGCGAACCGCAGACCCTGCTCGAGCCGTTCCGGTACTCGCGGTTCGCCACGGGCGACCTGCACCCCGTGAGCAACTCGCCGTATCCCTGGAGCTGAGGAGACGCGGGTGTCCGACGAGACGGGCGCCACGGAGCGGCCGAAGGCCGAGGGCACGCCGGCGCCGGTCGAGTTCGACCTGCGGCTGCCGGCGATCAGCGTCATGCCGGGAGCGATCGGAGAGACGTTCCTCGACGACATCCCCGAGGAAGAGCGCATCGAGATCGAGGGGGAACCGGGCCAGGACCCGGCGATCGCGTTCCGACGCACGCTCGGCATGTTCGCGACCGGGGTCACGGTGATCACGACGCAGGTCGGCGACCAGGTGCACGGCATGACGGCGAACGCGTTCATGTCGGTCTCGCTCGAACCGCCGCTCGTCGTGATCTCGGTCGACCGCCGGGCGAAGATGCACCAGCTGCTCTACGAGGGTCGTCACTACGGCATCAACGTGCTCGCGGACGACCAGCAGGCGCTCTCGGACCGCTTCGCGGGACGCCGGAGCGACGCGGTGGAGGAACCGAGCTTCGTCCGGGTGCACGAGACGCCGGTCGTGGAAGGCGCCCTGGCACACCTCGTGGCCAGGGTGGTCCGGTCGTACTGGGGCGGCGACCACTCGCTCTTCCTCGGGCGCGTGGAGTACGCGCGGTACGGCGCCGGCCAGCCGCTGCTGTTCCACGGCGGACGCTACGAGCGCATGGTCGGCGCCACGCCGGTGTTCTCCTCGCTCCCGCCCGAGCTCTTGGCACCGATCCTCGAGGCCGGTGAGGAGCGGACGTACGCCGACGACGACGCGATCGTGCGGACCGGCGATCCCGGCGACGAGCTGTTCGTCGTACTCGAGGGCGAGGTCAGGGTCGTGCGTGACGGACGCGAGATCGACGCGCATCGAGGCCGGCAGCTTCTTCGGGGAGGTCTCCGTGCTCGACGGTGGCTCCCGCTCGGCCGACGTGGTCGCCGCCGGACCGGTGCGATGCCTCGCGATCCCCCGCGACGTGATCAGGGAGGCGCTCGCGGCGCGATCCCGGCGCGGCGTGGGCGATGCTCGAGATCCTCGCGAACCGCCTCCGGCGGCGACTGAGTCCAGTTCAGACTACGTCGAGGTCGGGGAGCTGCGACGAGCCAGGGCGTGCGGTAGCCGCCGCGATCCCACATCACCGGGAAGAACGACTCGTCCATCGACGAGGTCGCCGCGTCGCCGGTAACGCGAGTAGTTCACGTCGACGTTCGTCTCGTGGAAGCGTGCCTGGGCCGGCAGCATGTGCGAGACGAGGCCCATGCGCGCCACGGTCGAGCTGTGGTTCGGTTCCGAGCCGTGCCACGTCGCGTTGTGGTGGAAGGCTCCGCCGCCGGCCTTCACGATCACGGGAACGACCTCGAGCTCCGCGCCCTCGGGGGCGGCCTCCCGGGCGCCGGCGAGCCAGTCCTCGGGCGCGTGGAACGCGGTCCGCGCCGGCGGCGTCACGCCCCAGTGGTTCGAGCCGCGCACGTACGCGATCGGCCCGGCGTCGGCCGCCGTCGACGTGCAGCGTCATCCAGCACGTCACCATCTCTGGGGGCACCAGGTAGTCGGCGTACGAGCCATCCTGGTGGAAGCCGACCGCCTTCGCGCCGGGCGGTTTCCAGAGCACGTTGTCCTGCAGGATGCGCACGCCGTCGTAACCCATCAGCTGCGCGGCGAGCCGGCCGATGCGGGCGGACAGCACCTGCGCCGCGATCACGGTGTCGGCCTTCCAGGCGTTGCAGAGCTGGCGCGTGCGGTCCTCGGGATCCCGCCCCGGCTTCCAGTTGACCTCGTCGGGCGCGATGCCGGTCTCGTAGTCGCCCTCGAACAGCCGCTCGTAGCGGGCGCGGAGCCGCTCGAGCGCCGGCGCGGAGATCAGGCCTTCCTCGACGATCAGGAACCCGTCGCGATGGAACGCCCGGACTTGCTCCGCGGTGAATGTCTCGACGACGCGTCATGCGAAGTCGCTACGAGCGGGGACGGGTCTTCTCCGGGTCGTAGAACGGGAACCGCACGACCGTCGCGCCGATGCGCTTCTGCAGCCCGTCGAGCTTGCCCACCTCGAGCGGTGTGCCCAGGTCGGCCTGCTGCACCGTGACGCGGGCGAGCGCGACGTTCTGCGTGAGCACCGGAGAGCGGACGCCGCTCGTGACGACCCCGACCTGCTGGCGCCCGACGTAGACGGGGTCCCCGTGTCCGGCGGCCTCGTTCCCTTCGAGCTCGAGTCCGACGAGCGTGCGCTGTGGATGGTCGCGCCGTTCCTCGAGCGCCGCCCGGCCCACGAAGTCCTCGTCGCTCGCGCAGGTCGACCGTGAACCCGATGCCCGCCTCGAACGGGTCGATCTGGTCGTCGTACTCGTTGCCCGACCGCGATCAGGCCGGCCTCGATCCGCAGCATGTCGAGCGCGTCGAGGCCGAGCGGTGTGAGGCCGAGGTCTGCGCCCGGCCTCCCAGACGGCGTCCCAGACGGCGGCGCCGTCGCTCGGATGGCAGAAGATCTCGTACCCGAGCTCGCCCGTGTAGCCGGTCCGCGACACGACGATCGGCGTTCCCTGCGCCTCGTCGATGCGTCCCGACGAGGAACCGGAACCACGCGAGCTCCTCGATCGTGGGTTGGGGGCCGGGGGTCCAGACGAACCGCTGGAGGATCTCGCGGCTCTTCGGCCCCTGCACCGCGATGTTGTGCAGCTGCTCGATCGACGGCTTCACGTGCACGTTGACGAGCCCCAGGCGTTCGGCCTGTTCCTTCAGCCAGATGCCCGACGGCATCGTGGCCTGCCACGAACCGGAAGTTGTCCTGGCCGAGGCGGAAGACCGTGCACTCGTCGACCATGCCGCCGTGGTCGTTGCAGACCGCCGTGTAGACGACCTGGCCCACGGAAAGGCGTCGCGCGTCGCGCGTGATCACCGCCTGCGTGAGGGTCTCCGCGTCGGGGCCGAGCACCTCGAACTTCCGCAAGGGCGAGAGGTCCATGACCGCCGCCCGCTCGCGACACGCCCAGTACTCGGCGATCGCGCCCTCGCCGTTGAAGTGGCTCGGCAGCCAGTAGCCCGCGTACTCGACGACGTTGCGGGTGAGCGGCTCCCAGCTCGGTTGGAACGCCGTCTTCTTCGTGAGCACCGGCGTCGGCGTCGGGGGTCACGCGATGCGCGATCGCGCTCGAGAAGCGTGTGCTCAGGGCCGTAGACGCGCACGTGCACGTCGGTCGGATCCCAGGCGTTGGCGGGGTCGATGTCGTCGGGGCAGGCCGACGAGGCGCAGACGAGGTCGGTCATCGCGCGCATCAGCACGTAGTCGCCCGGGCGCGACCATGGCTCGTCGGTGACGAGGATGTTGTCTGCGCTGAATGCCGGTGTTGAAGAAGAGGTTCAGGGCGGGCCATCCGGCGCGCGCGGCGATCGCGTACGGTCTCGATCTGCCCGTTGAAGTTGTCGGTGCAGTTCACGTGGCCCGGGGTAGCCCATGTCCTCGTAGTACTTCGCGTTGCACGCGAGCGCGAACGTGTCGTGGCGTCCGACCGTGTCGCGGACGACCTCGACGAGCGGCGTCCATGTCGGCGTCGTAGAACTTGCCCGTGAGCCCGGGCGTCGGGAACGCGTTGCCCATGAGCGTCCGGGTGACGGTCGCAGTCGAGCCCCCGCTCGAGGCCGTCGTCGAGCTTGCGCCGATGGAACGCGAGGAAGTCGGAGCACTGCCGCCCTTCGACGTCGATCACCTGGATGAACTCGCCGTGCTTCACCTCGTAGGAGAGCGCCGTGGACCGGTCGATGCGGAAGTCGAGTCGAGGTTCGGCGAGCGGCGGCGGCAGCTCCATCTCGTCGTGGGCGCGCGCCGATCGTGCGGCGGACCTCGACGACCAGGTCCGACGGCGGGGGAGCGCCGTCGACGACCCGTGCCGGCCGGCGCGGCCACCACGACCACGACGTCGCGGTCGCTGACGAACGAGGTCGACGCTCCGGCCACGCCCCACCCGTCGAACAGGCGGGCGGCCATGGCGTTCGGTGGGATCGAGCCCTCGGCGGGCGAGCTCGCCGACCACGTCACTGGCGCCCGCGGCCGCCGACGCCACGAGCGCGCGGAGCACGGTGGCCGGCGCGTCGGCGGCAGCACCGATCGCGTCGGGCGTCTCGGCCCCGTCGGGCGCGAGGGTGGTGATCTCGGCGGGCTGACCCCCGTCGACGTCGGTGACCGTGATCCGGTCGTCCGGCGCCGAGCGCGACGACGGTCGCGCCTCCCGGTCGCACCCAGTAGGTCTCGAGGAAGGGGTCGGCCGGCCGCAACCCTCCGGTCAGCAGCTTGGACGCGCTCGTCTCGATCGCCATGGGGCGCTCGCCTAGGTCGTCGCCGGTTCCTTCGACTCCTGCTCGTCGGCCTGCGCCACCAGCTGCTCGCGCGAGCTCACGCTTGCCGGCCGCGTCGAGCTTCTTCACCTCGTTCTCGACCGCCCGGCGGTTGTACGACTGGTTCCAGTAGTCGAGGGAGTCGAAGCCGAGCAGCACGGCCTTGCCGACGAACTGACGGAGCACCTCGTTCGTCGGGCCCATCACCCAGCCGGCCTTGGCGTCGCGCAGGTAGCGCTCGAGCTCCATGTCGCGCTTGTAGCCCGAGCCGCCGCACGCGTGCAGCATCTTGTCGACCACGTGCGCGACGTTCTTGGCGGCCTCGAACTTGATCTGCCAGGCCCAGTGCAGGAAGTTGCCGCGCGCGAGCTCGCCGGGCCCCGGGTTCACGGTGTTGTTCTCGGTGGCGCCGTCCATCGCCTGCGCGACCGACAGGGCGAAGATCCGGCAGGCGTTCGTGTCCATCAGCGCCTCGCCGACGTAGTCCTGGATCGTGGGGTAGTCGGCGACCCGCAGGCCGACGTCGACGTGCTTCTTGCGCGTCGTGTGCCGCTTCGCGATGTCGATCGCGCCGAGCGCGAGCCCGTTCCAGACCGACGACGACCCGATCAGGAACCACGGGTCGACGGACTCGTCGTTCGAGGTGGCGCCGTCGCCGGTCGGACCGACGAGCTGCTCGGCCGGGACCTCGACGTCGGCGATCTCGATCGGACCGGATTGGTTGCCGCGCAGGCCGAGCGCGTCCCAGAGCGAGGGCTGGGACTTGACGTGGTCGCCGTCGACGACGAAGACCGAGAGGTCGTCGTAGCCGGTGAAGTCGGGGCTCGTCGTCTGCACGACGTAGAAGTCGGCGAACCCGCCGGAGGTGGTCCAGGAGGCCTTCTTCCGGACCTTGAAGCCACCGTTGGACCGTGCGGCGCCCGAGGAGATCGGGTACCAGAAGTGGGATCCGGTCTCGGGGTCGGAGTAGGAGAGCGTGCCGATCTTGCCGCTGTTGAGCGGCCGGATGTACTTGTCGATCAGCTCTGGCGTCTCGCGAAGCATGATCGCGTTGACCGCGCCCATGTGCATCACGTAGCACATCGCCGTCGACGCACAGCCGTACCGCGCGATCGTCTCGCAGACCATCGAGTAGGCCACGTGGTTCTCGCCGAGGCCGCCGTACTCCTCGGGCACGGTCAGCGCCAGGAAGCCGTGCTCGCCGAGGATCTCGAGGTTCCGACTCGGGAACGTCAGCTCGTCGTCGAAGCGCTTCGCGTTGGCTCGGAGCTCCGCTCGCAGAGCTCGATCAGCGTCGCGCGGAGCTCCTTCTGCCGGTCGGTGAAGACCCAATCGGGGTCCCATTCGTACCCCAGCCCCCAGAACGGTTCGTCGCCCCACATCTTGTCGGTCATGTCAGCTACCTCCGGCTCCGCCGTGACAGGCGCCATGCGTAGGCGGCTGCGACGCGGGCGCGTGTCGCGACCCCGAATGGCCGCGGGGAAGCGGGAGGGGCGGCGCATGCCGCCCCTCTCCAGGCCGACCGGAGCGCTTAGCCGACGACTCGATCTCTTCGCGGAGCAACGCCATCTGTTCCTCGGTCGGCATCGATGGGCACGTCCGTGTCGCGGAACGTGATCTTCGCCCTGTCCTGCACCGCGCGCCGGTAGAAGAACAGCAGGACGGAGGCGACCAGCACCCCGATCCCGATGTAGAACGGCAGGCCCGGTGAACTCGTAGAAGCCGACGAACGCGGCGAGGTCGCTCTGGGTGACGCCGAAGATCACCAGGAACAGGTTGAACGCGGCCAGCAGCCAGCGATCGGGGTCCAGGCGGGACCCACCTTGATCGGACGCGGCCAGTCGGGCCGGTCCTTGCGGAGCAGCAGGAACCCGGACAGCGCGAGGACGTGCGCGAACACGTAGCCGATGTTGGACAGGTACAGGATCGCGAGGTTGTTCGCGCCCATCACCAGGATGAAGGCCGACGTTGACCACCATGTCGACGCTCATGCGCACGCGCCGGGGACGTGGAACCGGTTCAGGTGGTAGAGCCACTTGATGGTCATGTCGTCGCGGGCGATCCCGTAGAGCGCCCGGCCACCGTCGGCCGTCGCGGTGTTCATCGACAGGATCAGGCTGGCGATCAGGCAGATGATCGCGATCGTACCGAACGTGTCGCCGACGATCTCGTTGCACGCGGTCACGTAGAACGCGCCGGAGTCACCGGTGCGTGCCGACGACGCCCCCGAGCCCGAGCGGCAGTCAGCACGTACACCAGGAACGAGAACGTCGCGGCGCTCCGCAGCGCGAGACGGGTGTCCCGCTTCGTGTCGTGGTACTCGGGGGCGAAGCGTTGCGCACACCTCGATCCCGTAGGCGGACCAGCACATGAGGAACAGCCACATGATCGAGATGCCGACGAGGCTGAACTCACCGCCCGACGCCACGTCCTCGAACTTGACGTTGCAGCGACGACCAGGCGCCGGAGAAGTACGGCAGGATGATGAAGACGACCAGCGGGAACATCAGCAGCGCGCCGGTGACGTAGCCGACGGACCAGCGAGGGTTTCACCCCGAAGACGTTGAACGATCCACACCGCGATCACGAGCCCGATCCCGATCAGCTGCGCGAGTCCGAACGATGGCATCGAACGGGGTCGTGAAGTAGACGTCGTCGGCGCTGTCGGGGAACCACTCGGCGACGATCAGCGAGCCGATCAGGTTGCCGAACGATCGACAGCACGACCGACCACCCGATCCAGTAGCCGAACGACGCGATCGGGCCGAACAGGTTGAACCGGCTCCGCCACCCCTCGTGCGCGTACAGACGCGATCCCGCCGGGCTTGTCCGGGAACATCGTGGCGGACTCGGAGTAGATCCAGTTCTGGAGCAGACCCACGATCGCGGCGATCCCCCACAGGATCATGGATCCGAGCGCCCCGACGGTCGCGAGCGTGAAACCGAGGGACGGCGATCAGGAAGCCCGGGTTGCACAGCGCGATGACGAACCCGTCCCACCAGTGGAGCGACTTGAGGAGATGTCGCTCCTCGATCGTCGCCTCTGCCACGCGACACCTCCTTCTCCGTGCGCCCCCCGCTCGAGGGTGTCGCGGCGGTATAGCACGCACCTCAGATGCCCGCAAACGGAGAAGGATACGTGTCTTCGGTTGCGGACAGCCGCCCTGAGCGTCTGGTGCAGACGGATGCGTGCGAAGGAGTAGCATCGGCGCGCATGCGAGGAGCCGCCGATCACGGTTCGGTGCGACTGCGGGCAGGTCCAGTACGTGCCCTACGGGGACACCTGGGAGTGCCCGGAGTGCGGTCACGCCGATGGAACACGAACCAGATCCCCGCGGACCAGTACTCGGGCATCATGCGGGACATGCGCGACGAGCGGGTCAAAGTGATGGTCGCGGCCCTCGTCGTCGGGGCCGGATTCGTCGTGTTCGCCATCGACCAGGGTCCCGCTGCCTGGGCGATCGCTCCGATCGTCGTCGGCTTCTGGCTGCTGGTGTTCATGCCGCGATGGCGCCGTCGGCTCCGCGAGAAGACCCGGAGCATCCCGACGTGGGAGCTTCGCCCGGAGTAGCCGGCATGGACGCGGCGCTGGGTCGTCGGCGTCCGACGTCGCCCGGCTCGACGCTCGCGCAGGTGGGCGACCGGTGCTCCTGGCGACGTTCGGAGTGCCCGCTCGACGCGGCGCCGCGCGTTCGCGGTCGACACCGCCGTCGAGACGGGGCAGGAGCTCATCGTCGCCAACATCACCCGGCTCGAACTGCTCTCGCTCTCGGTGCGTCTCGGCTACGACGCGCTCGAAGAGTTCACGCCCGAGGTCACCGCGTCGCTGCGCGGTCTGCGGGAGTCTGCCGCCTCGCTGGGAGTGCAGGTGGAACGGCTCCGCGTGCGCAGCCCGCGACCGGTGACGCGCCCTGCTCGAACTCGTCGCCGAGCGGGGCCCGGGGATCCTGGTGTTCGGACCCGATAGGGACGTCAGGGCGCCAGAGCGTATCGCCGCGCTCTGTCTCGGATCACCTCGGCGGACCCATGCCGATATGGGTGCGATCGACGACGACGATGCGTGACCGTGCACACTGGTCGTCGCGGGAACCTGCTCGCCCGACGTCCCCGGACGTGTTCGCGCTCGACGTTCGAAGTAACGTAGGGCCGTCCCACCAGCGGTCCGCGCCCGCGTCTTCCCGTCGAATGCGACGGGAGGGACCATCGGCGCGTCCCGACGCCGACGCGGAGGCGAGCGCAAGGTGACGTTCCTGATCGACTGCCCTCACTGCGGGTTGCGTGAGGCGCTCGAGTTCGCGTACGGCGGCGAGACCGACCCGGCGCGGCGACCACGGATGCGACCGAGCGTGCATTCACCGACTACCTGTTCTACCGGGAGAACGTGAACGGGTGGCAGACCGAGTGGTGGCTGCACCGCGACGGATGCCGCGCGTGGTTCCTCGCCGAACGCCACACGACGACGAACGAGATCCGCTCGACGTGGCTCCCAGGCCGGGAGCGGGGCCCGCACGACCCGGCCGCCGCGACGCCCGGAGTGGCCGGCGAGCCGGGGATCCGGGGTCATGGCGTGAACGAGCGGCTTCCCGCTCGTGACGGCGAGTCGATCCGACGCGACCGGACGGTGCGCATCACGCTCGACGGCCGCAGGATCGAGGCGTTCGAGGGCGACACGATCGGCTCGGCGCTCGCCGCGGCCGGCGTCGACATCACCGCGCGCTCGTTCAAGTACCACCGTCCGCGGGGCTCTCGTGCATGACGGGGTCATGTCCCAACTGCCTGATGCAGGTCGACGGCATCCCGAACGTGCGAGCGTGCACCGAGCCGGTGCGCGAGGGCATGAAGGTCGAGCGACAGAACGCGTGGCCGTCTGTCGACCGCGACATCCACGGCTGGCTGAACCGCTTCTCGTTCATGATGCCTCCGGGCTTCTACTACAAGGTGTTCCAGCATCCCCAGTGGGCGTGGCCGACTGGTCGAGCCGTTCATCCGGTCGAAGGCCGGCCTCGGGAAGGTGCCGCGCGAGGAGGATCACGAGCCGCGCGAGCGCATCACGCTCCACCCCGACGTGCTCGTGATCGGAGGCGGCGCGGCGGGGCTCGCCGCGGCGGCCGAGACCGCGTCGGCCGGCCTCGACACGCTCGTCCTGGAACAGGAGCGCGAGACGGGCGGATCGATGCGTCACGGAGCCGAGGCGGGCACGGCCGCCGCGCTCCGAGAGGAAGCCGCGACCGCCGGGGTCCGGGTCCTGACGGGCACCGCGGCGTTCGGCATCTTCGAGGGTCCGGTCGTGGCCGCCGCGAGCTCGCGCGCCCTGTACCGCGTGCGGCCGCGGCACCTGGTGGTGGCGACCGGCGCGATCGAACAGCCGGTCGTCTTCCCGAACAACGATCTCCCCGGCGTGATGCTCTCCTCGGCGGTCGAGCTGCTCGTGCGGCGCTACGGCGTGCTCCCCGGCAGGACGGCGGTCGTGCTCACCTCGAGCGAGGCCGGCCACGAGACGGCCCGAACCCTGGTCGAGGCCGGGGCGGCGGTGTCGGTGGTCGACCTGCGCGACGAGGCGCCGGCGGGGCAGGGCTACCGGGTGGCGACGGCCTCGACGATCCTCGCCGCGTCGGGGCGGCGACGGGTGACCGGCGTGACGATCGGCGCCCCGGGCTCCACGAGCGGATCGAGGGTCGCCTGCGACCTCGTGGTGCTCGCCGGTTTCACCGCCCCCAGCACGAACCTGCTGGCGATGTCGGGCGCCGAGGTGACGTTCGACGAGCGCGCCCAGGCGTTCCTGCCGGAGCGGTTGCCCGAGCGCGTTCACGCCGTGGGCGCCGTGGCGGGCGCGGTCACGAACGAGGGTGCCGTCGCGCAGGGCCGTCTCGCGGGGCTCGAGGTCGGCTCGTCGCTGGGCGCGGCGCGGGGCGACGTCGCGGCGCGGATCGCCTCGTTGCGCGAGGCGGCGGCCGCTGCGGCCGACCCGGTGGTGCTGCCGCCCGAGGTCGGCGTCGGCGACGGCAAGCAGTTCGCGTGCCTGTGCATGGATGTGACCGACAAGGAGCTGAGGAAGGCAGTGGCCGAGGGTTTCTCGTCGATGGAGCTGTTGAAGCGCTACACGACGATCACGATGGGACCGTGTCAGGGCAAGGCCTGCATGGTGCCGTCGCAGCGCCTGTGCGCCCGAGCGACCGGCTCGACGTTCGCCGAGACGAAGCGCACCACCTCGCGCCCGCCGTGGACGCCTGTCGAGCTGGGCACGCTCGCCGGCCCCAGGCGCACCCCGCGCAAGGAGACCACGATGCACGACCTCCACACCGATGTGGGGGCCGACATCATGTGGGCCGGAGACTGGCGCCGCCCCCATCATTTCAGCTCGCCCGAGGCCGAGGTCGACGCGGTGCGCAACCGGGTGGGGTTGATCGACGTCTCGACGCTCGGCAAGTTCCGGGTCGCCGGTTCGGAGGCGGTCGAGTTGCTCGAGCGTCTCTACCCGAACCGGTTCGCCGATCAGCCGGTCGGCCGGGTGCGCTACGGAGTGATGCTGAACGACGAGGGTGTGATCGTCGACGACGGCGCCGTGGTGCGGGTCGCAGACGACGAGTTCTTCGTCACCGTGACGAGCGGCAACACCGGGGCACTCGAACGATGGATGACGTGGTGGCTGGCCGACTGGCAGCTCGACGTGCGGCTGCTGAACGTCACCGGCGCCTTCGCGGCGGTGAACCTCGCCGGTCCGGGTGCACGAGAGGTGATGACCCGCGTCACCGACGCCGACGTATCCGCCGAGGGGTTGCCGTACCTCGGCAGCGGCCCGGCTCGACGTCGCGGGCGTGCCCGCCCTCGTGCTCCGCATCGGCTTCGTCGGCGAGCTGGGCTACGAGATCCACTTCCCGTCGATGTACGGCGACGACGTCTGGGCGCGCCTCATGGAGGCCGGGCGAGCCGAACGGCATCGAGCCGTTCGGGCTCGAGGCCCAGCGCGTCCTGCGTCTGGAGAAGCAGCACATCCTGGTCGGACAGGACACCGACGCCGAATCCGACCCGTACGAGGTCGGGCTGGGGTGGATGGTCAAGGGCGACAAGCCCGACTTCCTCGGCAAGCGGTCGCTCGCCGACCTCGAGGCGGCCGGCCCGGCCGAGCGGCTCGTCGGGTTCACCTGCGAGAGCGATTGGCTGCCCCCCGAGGGCGCGTCGATCGTGCACGAGGGCACTTGGGTCGGCCGGGTCACTTCGGCTCGTCGCAGCGCCACGGTCGGTTCGATCGTGGGCCTCGCCTGGGTGCCCGCAGGATGGGCGACCGAGGGGACGCCGTTCGAGATCCAGTTCGGGCCGTCCGAGGCGCGGGGACGCGTCGCGTTGCATCCGTTCTACGACCCACAGGGACAGAGGCTTCGATCATGAGGCGGCTCCGGTCGTGACCGCGCCGACGCGACGTCCGCCGGCGTCTCGGCTGCACGAGCGGCTCGGCGCATCGATCGAGGTCGAGGAGGGGTGGGCCCTGCCCGTGTCGTACGGCGACGAGGAAGCCGAGCGCGCCGCGATCCGCGACGCGGTGGCCGTCGCCGATGTCACGCCTCGCGGCAAGGTCGACGTCCGAGGCGAGATCGGCGCGCCGCTCGCGTCGGTCGGCGACGAGCTCACCGCCCGCATCGCACCCGGATGGGCGCTCGTGCTGACCCCACCGGGAGGCGAGCAGATCCTGCTCCCGAAGCTGGAAGCGTCGTCGGGTCCCCACGTGATGGTCACCGACGCGACCCACCTGTTCGCCGGGTACGCCCTCTGCGGGCCGGCCCTGCCCGAGCTGCTCGCCCGAACGACTGGCTGGAACCCGGCGACGCTCGCTCCCGGGGCTGCGACCGGAGCCCCGATCGCCGACGTCCGCGCGATCGTCGTCCACCGAGACCTCGAGGTGCCCGTGCTCGAGGTCTACGTGGCGCACGGAGCTCGCGCGGTACGTGTGGGAGACGCTCCACGGGGCGGTCGTCTCGCTCGGCGGCCGTGCGGCGGGCTGGCGCGCCCTGCGCGCGGAAGGGTGGTCGTAGGTGCATCCGATCCGGTACTTCACGCCGTGGCGCATGTGGCGCCGCCACGACCTGAAGCAGCGCTACGACGTCGTCATCATCGGCGGCGGCGCCCACGGCCTTGCGATCGCCTACGAGCTCGCGAAGCGTGGCATCAAGGACGTCGCCGTCCTCGAGAAGGACTACATCGGCGCGGGCGGGAGCGGTCGCAACACCACGATCATCCGTGCGAACTACCGCACCCCTGAGGGCGTCGCCTTCTACAAGGAGTCGCTCCGCCTCTACGAGCAGCTCGCCCAGGAGCTCGACTACAACCTCATGCTCTCGCAGCAGGGGCACCTGACGCTTGCGCACGCCGAGCGTGCCGTGAACGTCGCCCACGAGCGCGCCGAGGTGAACCGCACGCTCGGCGTGGACTCGCGCGTGATCTATCCCGACGAGATCGGGACGTTGTGTCCCGAGCTCGATCTGTCACAGCGGCCCGCGTTCCCGATCATGGCGGCCCTGTACCACCCGCCCGGCGGCGTGCTGCGGCACGACGCGGTCGTCTGGGCCTACGGACGGCAGGCCGACCGCATGGGCGTCGAGATCCATCAGAACACCGAGGTCACCGGCATCGAGGTCGGCGACGGCCGCGTCACCGGGGTCAGGACGAGCCGAGGTGACATCTCGGCGCCGGTCGTCGTCTCCGCGGCGGCCGGATGGACGAGCGAGGTCACCCGGATGGCCGGGGTGCGGGCACCGATCACGACCCACCCCCTGCAGGCGTTCGTCACCGAGCCGCTCAAGCCGTTCCTGCACGTGATCCTGGTCTCGGCCACGCTCCACGTCTACATCTCACAGACCGACCGCGGCGAGGTGCTGATCGGGTCCGAGATCGAGCCGTACTCGTCGTACTCGCAGGGCTCGACGCTGAACTTCCTCGAGCAGACGGCGAACCACGTCCTCGAGCTGCTGCCGATCCTGGGTCGCGTCAGGCTGATGCGCGCCTGGGGCGGGCTCTGCGACGTCACCCCGGACTACTCGCCGATCATGGGCGAGACCGAGGTCGATGGCTTCCTGATCGACGGTGGCTGGGGGACCTACGGGTTCAAGGCCACGCCGATCTGCGGGGTCACGATGGCGGAACTGATCGACACCGGCCGCGTGCCCGAACTGATCGCGCCGTTCGCGATCTCGCGGTTCCGCGATCGTGCGCTCGTCTCCGAGATCGCGGCCGCGGCGGTCTCGCACTAGGCCTCGCGGGGCGGCGGTAGCATCTCCGTCATGCTTCCTCTCGATCCCGCGCCCGAGGACATGCGCGCGATGGGTCGGGCTGCGCTCGAGCACCTGATCGGCTTCATCGGCGGCCTCGATGAAGCTCCGGCGGACAACATCGAGGGCTCGATGCAGCTCGCGCGCGCCCTGCGAGCCGCCCCCCCCGAGCACGGCGGCGACTTCGACGAGCTGATGGACGAAGTGCTCGAGGCGATGTCGAAGGCGCGCGAGTACGCGGGCCCGGGCTACCTCGCGTACATCCCCGGCGGCGGCCTGTTCACCTCGGCCCTGGGGGAGTTCGTGGCGCGGGGCTTCAACCGTTTCGTGGGGCTGTGGCTGCAGGGGCCCGCGGCGGTCGCGATCGAGGAGAACGTCACGAGGTGGCTCTGCGACCTGTTCGACTTCCCGGCGGATGCGCAGGGCATCCTCACCACCGGGGGGTCCCTCGCGAACCTGTCGGCGGTGGTCACGGCGCGGCACACGAAGCTCGGTGAGGACTTCCCGACATGGCACGTACTACGTGAGCGAGCAGGCGCACGCCAGCGTGACGAAGGCGGCCACGATCGCCGGCTTCTCGCGCAGGAACCTGCGGATCGTGCCCACCGACGGAGAGCTCCGCATCGACCCGCAGGCGCTGGCCGCGGCGGTCGCACGCGACCGTCGCGACGGGCTGCGGCCGTTCATGGTGGTGGCCTCGGCCGGCACCACGAACACGGGCGCGATCGACCCGCTCGACGATGTCGCCGAGATCGCCGCCGCGGAGGGGCTCTGGATGCACACTGACGCGGCCTACGGAGGCTTCTTCCGGCTCACGGACCGTGGGCGGTCGTCGTTCCGAGGCATCGAGCGGAGCGACTCCGTGACGCTCGATCCGCACAAGGGCCTGTTCCTGCCCTACGGCACCGGCGCCCTCGTCGTGCGAGACGCCGAGGCGCTCCGCGAGGCCCACTTCGAGGGGGCCGCCTACCTGCAGGACCTGCCGCCCTCGGGTGAGCTGCCCAACTACTCCGAATACTCGCTCGAGCTCTCGCGCGAGTTCCGGGGGCTGCGGGTGTGGTTCCCCCTACGCCTGCACGGTGTCGGGGCCTTCCGCGAGGCGCTCGACGAGAAGCTCGACCTCGCTGCCTACCTCGCCGACGCACTGCGCGACGACCCGAACGTCGAGCTCTGCTGGGATCCACAGCTCACCGTGGTGCCGTTCCGGCTCGCGGGGACCGGCGACGAGGGTGCCATCGAGCGGCAGAAGGCCTTCCTCGATCGCATCAACGCGTCGAAGCGGGTGTTCCTGTCGAGCACGATGATCCACGGGCGGTACGTGCTCCGTGCGTGCATCGTCTCGCACCGCACCCACAAGGACCGCATCGACGAGTGCATCGAGATCGTGCGTGACGCGGCGGCGGAGCTCGCCGGGTCCTGAGGGGGCATCGTCGTGCCCGAGATGCCGGAGGTGCAGGCGCTCGCCGAGAGGCTCGACGAGGTACTCGCCGGCTCGCGGCTCGAGGGCCTCGACATGCTGCAGTTCTCGTCGCTGAAGACCTATGCGCCGCGACCCGCCGAGGCGGTCGGGCGTTCGATCGACGCCGTGTCCCGTCGCGGGAAGTACCTGGTGTTCGAGCTCGACGAGGGCATGCGGCTGCTCGTGCACCTCTCGCAGGGCGGCCGCACCGACGTCGAGGCGCCGCCCAAGTCGACGAAGCCCCGCGGAGCGGTCCTGCGCATCAGGGCGCACGACCGTCCGAGCGTGCTCGTGAAGGAGTTCGGACACGAGCGGAAGGCCGGGTGGTGGGTGCTCGCCCCGGGCGACGACGGCCCGCTCGCGAAGCTCGGGCCCGAGGCCGAGGCACCCGAGGCCGACGAGCTGTTCCGCACGAGCGATGACACCCGGCGCGTGCACACGATCCTGCGCGACCAGCGCACGGTGGCGGGTGTGGGTCGTGGCTACAGCGACGACATCCTGCACCGGGCCAAGCTCTCGCCGTACGCCTCTCTCGCCAAGCTGGGTGCCGACGAACGGAACCGTCTGGTCGAGGCGACCCACTCGATCCTGGCCGACGCGCTCGAGGTCGAGCGGAGGCGCGGCGGTGGCCTGCCGCTCGAAGCTCGGCGATCACTTCACGGTGCACAACCGGGCGGGGGAGCCCTGCCCCGTCTGCGGCGCCGACCTCCGGCGGGTCAGCTACGAGTCGCACGAGGTCACGTACTGCCCCGACTGCCAGACCGGGGGCAAGGTGCTCGCCGACCGCCGCATGAGCCGTCTCCTGCGCTAGATGACGACCGCGGCTGCGGTCAGCGTGGTCGGCCCGGTCGCCGACCATCTGGGATCTCCGCCGCACGACCCGCAGCCCACGGGGTTCCTCCCTCGTGGCCCCCAGGCTGCGGTATCGTCCGCCTCGTCGGCCGCTGATGGGAGGGTGCATCGTTGGAGCTGCTCGCGTTCAACACGTCCCTGTACAAGATCCTCGTGTTCATCCACGTCTTCGCCGCGATCGTCTGGGTGGGCGGCGCCTTCTATTTCCAGGTGAAGATCGCCCAGCTCCAGCGGGCCGAGGACATGCAGGGGTTCCTGCAGCTCGGCCGTGACGCCGAGCACTTCGGCCAGCGCCTGTTCATGCCGGCGTCGGTCGTCGTGCTCCTCGCGGGCATCGCGATGGTCTGGTACGGCCCGTACGCGTTCGAGCTGTGGATCGCGTTGTCCCTGGCGGGCATCGTTGCCACGGCCCTGACGGGGTCGCTGTTCCTCGGACCGCAGGGCGGCAGGATCGCCGCGCTCGCCGGTGAGAAGGGCATCGACGATCCCGAGGTCGCCGCGGCCCGGGATCGGCTGATCCTGGTGGCGCGGATCGACTACATGGTGTTGGTGGCGGTCGTCGGACTGATGGTGTTCAAACCGGGCGTCTGACGATCGTCACCGCCGGTCGCGGAGCACCCCGCGGTCCGAAGACCACATCGCGTACGGGGCGTCGGTGAGCTCGGCGAGCTCGAGCAACACGGTGTCGTAGTTCACGCGCCACCCTGCGAAGTCGCGCCACGCCTGGTCGCGATCGGTCTTGATCCCCACACCGGACGCCGCCAGATCGTCCAACGCGTCCTCCCATTCCTGTCGTGTGATCGAGATCGGGTCGTCGGGCGCCGGCCGGTGCTCGAACGGCATGCCGAACCCTTCCGCGATGCGTCCCAGCGACAGGTAGCCGGCGCGGATGCAGATGTCGGCCTGCACGTCGTGGGGCACGTCGATGCTCGAGATCGTGAGCGCGGCACCGTCGAGTACGGCGCCCGCGGCAGTCACCCACGAGTGGTCGGTCTGGGGCGAGCGGAAGAACACCAGCGCCGAGAACGACGTGTGCGTCTCCTCGACGTCGACGAACCAGCGTTCCCATTCGACCCAGACCTCGTGCAGCTCGGACATGCGTTCGAGCCTCCAGAACCGCTGCACCATCTCGACGCCCGAGGGTGGCTCGCCCGCGCGCACAGCCAGCGCCGTCACGCCTTGCTCGCGGCGCGAGAACGCCCCGTTGATGCTCGGCAGGTAGGTGATCAGCAGTGCCAGCAGGAACAGGCCGAGTGCCGCCTCGGTGAAGGACACCATCATCAGCCAGAACTGGCTCGGCCGAAGGAACCCGAGGGTGAACAGCGACGAGCCTGAGAGCTCGAGGGCCACCGTCGCGCTCGTCGCGCCGTCGAGGCCCCAGAAGATCGCGGCGTAACCGAGGAACGTCAGGCTGATCCAGGCGACCAACAGGCCGAGCATGCCGATCGGCGCGTAGGTGGCGAGCACCCGGTCGCGGCGCGCGAACGGCATCGACGCCGGGGTCACCAGGTGATAGACGCGCCGCAGCCCGTTGAAGACCGTGCGCGTGATCGTCGACGCAGCAAGTCGCGGGATCACGACCGTCTTGACCGCCGAGATCAGGGCGGCGCCGACCAGCGCGACGCCGATCGCGACCGAGACGATGCGCAGCGCCAGCTCCATGCCGGGATGCTGTCAGACCGAGACCGTGCTCGCTCGTCCTGGGGGCGAGGGACGTCAGGCCTCGACCGCGACCGGCACCTCGCCCGGCGCGTGCACGAACGCCGCGTCGCGTCCGGGGATGAATCTGTTGGCCACCACGGCTGCCGCCATCAGCGCGAGCCCCGCGACGACCAGCGCCAGCCGGAACCCGCTCATGAAGGCGTCGCCGAACGCCCTGCCGACCGCGGCAGCCTGATCGGGGCTGAGCCCGAGGGCATCCACGTCGAACTGGCCGTGCCCGGCGGCCGACGCGATCGCGGTCTGTTGCCCGGGCGTGAGCCCGAGTACCGCGAGGCTCGGCACCAGCACCGCTTCGAGCCTCGTGAACAGGATCGTGCCGAGCAGCGCGATGCCGAACACGCCTCCGACCTCGCGGCTGGTGTTCGTCATCGCGGAGCCGAGACCGGCCCGCTGCGGTCCCACTGAGTTCATCACCGCGGCGGTCATGGGCGCCATCGTGGCTCCCATTCCGTGACCCATGATCGCGAAGAGCACACCCATCACCCAGTACGGGGTGTCGGGGGTCAGACGCGAGAGCGCGAGGAGCCCGCCGCCGGCCAGGATCAATCCGTACGTCATGGGCGCCCGCGATCCGTGCTTGGAGGCGTACCGTCCTGAGTTGGGTGCCGTCACCACGATCATCAGCGTCATCGGCAGGAACCGAAGGCCGGTCTCGAACGCCGTGTAGCCCCGCAGGAAGGGGCTCTGCATGAACAGGCTGAGGAAGAAGAACGTCGCGAACATGCCGAGCGAGACGGAGAACGCGACGACGTTGCCGGCCGTGAACGCCGGGATGCGGAAGAACGAGAGCGGCATCATCGCGTGCGGGCTACGGCTTTCCCATACGAGGAAGGCCACCCCGAGCGCTGCGCCGGCGACGAGGCCGGTCACGATCAGCGGATCGCTCCACCCTCGCTGGTTCGCCTCGATCAGCGAGTAGGTGAGTGCGAACAGGGCGCCGGTGCCGAGCAGCAGGCCCCCGACGTCGAGGCTCCTCGCCTCGTCGGAGCGCGACTCACGCACCGTGCGAACGGCCACCGCGAACGCCAGGATGCCGATCGGCACGTTCACGAAGAACACCGACTCCCAGCCGAGGTGCTCGACCATGTATCCGCCGAGCGTGGGACCGAGTGCGAGCGCCAGGCCAGACACGCCTGCCCACAGCCCGATCGCCTTGGCGCGCTCGTGCGGCGGGAACGTCACCGTGAGGATCGACAGCGTGCCGGGCATCAGCAGCGCAGCGCCGACGCCCTGCAGAGCGCGCGCGCCGATCAGCTGCGTGCTCGAGGAAGCGAGGCCGCACGCCAGCGACGACATCGTGAAGATCGCGAGCCCCGTCAGGAACATGCGCTTGCGCCCGTAGCGATCGCCCAGGATGCCGCCGGTGAGCAGCAGCGAGGCGAACGCGAGCACGTACCCGTCGACGATCCACTGCAGGTCGGACAGGCTGGCGCCCAGTTCGCGGTTGAGCGTCGGCAGCGCCACGTTCACGACGGTGTTGTCGATCATCACCATCGCGAGCGCGAAGCACATCGTGAGTAGCACGACGACCTTCTCGCGCGCGTGCTCACCTTCGAAACCGAACAGACCCACGGGCACTCCTCGTCCGATGCGCGGCTCGAGGTCTTCGAACGCGCCGGGCCCTCGCGATGTTCCTGCCGAGCCCGTCAGTCCAGCCTGCGGTAGAGCCGGATCGCGAGCGGCACGGCGATCGCCAGGATGATCGCGATCCACATGACCGATTTGAAGAGCAGGTTCTCGAGCGTGTCGACGGGGACGTTCGTGATCGGGTCGGTGATGCCGAGGGGGCCGTTGGACAGGTACCTCGCGAGGTTGCACCAGATCGAGACCGGATTCGCACGGGCGATGGGTTGGAGCCAGCTGACCATGCCCTCGACCGGCGCGAACGCCGAACTGACGAAGACGACCGGGAAGATCAGCGTGAACGACGCCGCCTGCACCGCCTCGACCTGCTTCAGGGCCAGTCCCAGGCACGCGAAGACCCACGACCACGCGAACCCGACGGCGAGCACGAGCAACACGACGCCGACGGCCGGCACGAACCCGTACATGAACCGGAAGCCCACGAGGTAGCCGATGACGATGACGAGCAACACGAGCAGGAAGTTCTTCGCGAGGTCGGACGTCGTGCGGCCGGCGAGGACCGCGGATCGCGCCATCGGCAGCGACCGGAATCGATCGATGATGCCGGTCTTCAAGTCCTCGGCGAGCCCGACCGCCGTCGTCGTCGCGCCGAAGATCGCGTTCTGCACGAAGATGCCCGGCATCAGGAACTGCACGTAGTCGAGGCCTTCGGGCAGGAAACGGAACTGGTTCGCGTAGATGAACCGGAACAGCAGCACGAACATCACCGGCTGCACCAGCTCGAAGATGAACACCGTCGGGACCCTGGTGAGCGTCACGAGGTTCCGCCTCGCGACCAGCAGCCCGTCGGCCAGCGCGAGGGCGATGCGCCCACCCATGCTCGAGGGGGCCCGGCGGTCGGCCGGCGCCTGCACCACCGCACTCATGCGTTCTCCTCCTTCTTGGCTTTCTTGGCTCGGCGTCCCTTGCCCCGGTCACGCCCTGCCGGCTCGGTCTCGGGTTCGGAGCCGTCCTCGGCCACCCGGCCGGTGAGCGACAGGAACACGTCGTCGAGCGTGGGCCGATGCAGGGCGATGTCGGCCACCCAGATCTTGTTCTCGTCGAGCCGGAGCACGCTCTCGCGCAGCGCGTCGAAGCCCTCGTTGCCCACAGGGATGCGCACGAGCCCTGCGTCGTCGTCGACGGCGGGCGCCCCGGCGCCGACGCCGGTGAGCGCCTCGGCCACGCGGGCGATGTTGGCTCGGTTCTCGACGTGCAGCTCGAGCACCTCGCCTCCGATGCGATCCTTGAGCTCGTCGCTCGTGCCCTCGGCGATCACGGTGCCGACGTCGATCACCGCGATGCGGTCGGCAAGCTGGTCGGCTTCATCCAGATATTGCGTCGTAAGCAGCAGCGTCGTGCCGTCTGCCTGCAGCTCGCGGATGAAGTCCCACACGTCGATGCGGCTGCGCGGGTCGAGACCGGTCGTGGGCTCGTCGAGGAACAGGATGTCGGGTCGCCCCACGAGGCTCGCCGCGAGATCGAGGCGCCGACGCATGCCGCCCGAGTACGTCTTCGCGGAGCGATCGGCTGCGTCGGACAGCCCGAAGCGCTCGAGCACCTCGCCGCCGCGCCGACGGGCCTCGGCCTTCGGCAGGTGGTAGAGGCGCCCGACGAGCTCGAGGTTCTCGCGTCCGGTCAGGTTCTCGTCGATCGCGGCACTCTGCCCCGCGAGCCCGATGCGGAAGCGCAGTTCCTCGGCGTCGCGCACGACGTCGAGGCCGTCGACCTCGGCGCGGCCGCTCGTCGGAGCGAGCAGTGTCGTGAGGATGCGCACGGCGGTCGTCTTACCGGCGCCGTTGGGTCCGAGCATGCCGAGCACGGTGCCCTTCTGCACCTCGAGATCGACACCCTTGAGTGCCTCGACCTCACCGAAGTGCTTGACCAGCTGTTCGGTCCTGATGATGGGAGAGGACATGGTTCGGAAACCCTACCGAGCCGGACCGACAACGCCCGCCCTCGAGACCATGCGCCTGTGCGGTTCCTCGACCGAAACAGGATCGGGTACGCCCGTGCCATATACCCCTGGGGGTATATGGTTCCAACGTCGTGACCACGAGGAGGAAACGCGGATGAACGTCGACGCCACCGAGCTACGCGAGGTCGTGAACCGCCTGCATCGTGTGCAGGGCCAGGTCGAGGGCCTGGCGACGATGATCGAGGAAGGCCGGGACTGCCGCGACGTCGTTCGCCAGTTCGGGGCGTCGGCCCGAGCGCTCGAGCGTGCCGGAGCGCGATACCTGGTGGCGAACCTCACCGCCTGCCTCCGCGACGAAGAGGCCGCGGCGGCCGAGGGGTACGACACCGAGGAGTTGCAGCGCCTGTTCCTGCAGCTGGCATGAGGTCCCGCGCCCCCCGAGTAATCCGTATTACGCCGAGGGAATAGTCGTCCGGGCGGCGTCGTTCTTGCACCTGCAAGGCCGGTGCGGTCACGTTGCCGCACCCCGACCCTACGGAGACGATGAGATGCCCGACATCGATACCCCTGAGATCGACCAGCAGGTCCTACCCCTTCTTCCTCTGACCACGGGAGTCGTGCTGCCCGGCATGGTCGTGACCCTCACCCTTGAGACCGATGAAGCCCACGCCGCGGCCGAGGCCGCCGCGTCGACCGACGCCGCGTTGCTGCTGCTCGTGCCCAAGGTCGACGGCCGCTACGCCCGCGTGGGCACGGTCGCCAAGATCGAGGAGCTGGGCCAGACGCGCAGCGGCGTCGAGGCGCTGGTGATCCGCGGGCTCTCGCGCGCCGTGGTCGGTGTCGGGGTGCCCGGGACCGGCGAGGCCGTCTGGGTACAGGCCGAGCCGGTCGAGGAAGCTGAGGCGACTCCCCGCGCCCGTGAGCTCGTCCGCGAGTATCGGGCCGTGATCCAGAACATCGTCGAGGCGCGAGGCGTGCCGCAGGTGGCGGAGTTCCTCCGCGGCATCGATGACCCGGGACAGATCGCCGACACGTCCGGGTACTCGCCCGACCTGAGCTTCGAGCAGAAGATCGAGGTGCTCGAGAGCCTCGACGTCGAGGCGCGGCTCGAGCTGGTCACGACGTGGGCGAAGGACACGCTCGCCGAGATCGAGCTGAAGGACAAGATCCGCACCGACGTCAGCGAGGGCATGGAGAAGCGCCAGCGCGAGTTCCTGCTGCGCGAGCAGATGAGCGCGATCCGAAAGGAGCTCGGCGAGGACGGCGAGGAAGACGTCGTCGAGTCCTACCGGGCGACGATCGCCGAAGCGGGGATGCCCGAGGACGTGCTCGTCCAGGCCGAGAAGGAGCTCGGGCGGCTCGAGCGCACCAGCGAGCAGTCGCCCGAGTACGGCTGGATCCGCACGTACCTCGACTGGCTGATCGACGTGCCCTGGGCCACCCGGACCGACGACAACCTCGAGATCGCAGAGGCGCGTGCGGTGCTCGACGCCGACCACGAAGGCCTGGACGATGTGAAGGACCGCATCCTCGAGTACCTGGCCGTGCGGAAGCTCCGCGCCGAGCGCGGGCTCGGGGAGGCGACCGGCCGCGGCTCGGGCGCGATCCTCACCCTGATCGGACCTCCCGGTGTGGGCAAGACGTCCCTCGGCGAGTCCGTCGCGCGCGCGCTCGGCCGCACGTTCGTGCGCGTCTCGCTCGGCGGTATCCACGACGAGGCCGAGATCCGTGGGCATCGGCGCACCTACGTGGGCGCGCTGCCCGGCCGCATCGTGCGCGCGCTGAAGGACGCCGGCTCGAAGAACCCCGTGATGATGCTCGACGAGATCGACAAGGTCGGGGCCGACTGGCGGGGCGATCCCTCGAGCGCGCTGCTCGAGGTGCTCGACCCGGCGCAGAACCACACGTTCCGCGACCACTACCTCGACGTCGACCTCGACCTCAGCGAGGTCCTGTTCATCACCACGGCCAACGTGGCTGAGACGATCCCCGGCCCCCTCTTCGACCGTATGGAAGTGATCCGGATCGACGGCTATACCGAGGACGAGAAGGTCGCGATCGCCAAGCACCACCTGGTGGCGCGGCAGCGCGAGCGCAACGGTCTTCGAGAGGACGAGGTTCGCTTCACCGACGACGCCCTGCGGACGATCGTCGGCGACTACACGAGGGAGGCCGGCGTGCGCAACCTCGAGCGGGAGCTCGGGAAGGCGCTGCGGAAGGTCGCGACGAAGGTCGCGTCGGACCACGTCGAGCTGCCCGTGACGATCGAGCCGGACGACGTGCGTGAGTACCTGGGGCGCCAGAAGTTCTTCTTCGAGGCCGCCGAACGCACCGCGGTGCCCGGCGTCGCGACCGGCCTCGCGGTCACGGGCGTCGGAGGAGACGTGCTGTTCATCGAGGCGTCGCGCGAAGCGGGCGGTGATTCACCCGACGGGCTGACCCTCACCGGGCAGCTCGGCGACGTGATGAAGGAATCCGCCCAGATCGCCCTGAGCTACGTGCGCTCGCACGCCGAGGAGCTCGGCATCGCGCCGGAGCGCCTGCGCGGACGGTTCCACGTGCACGTGCCGGCGGGCGCCGTGCCCAAAGACGGGCCGAGCGCGGGTGTCACGATGACGACCGCCCTCGTCTCGCTGCTCACCGACACCGAGGTACGCGCGGAGGTGGGCATGACCGGCGAGGTCACGCTGCAGGGCCGCGTGCTGCCGATCGGTGGCGTGAAGCAGAAGGTGCTCGCCGCACACCGATCCGGTCTGAAGGAGGTCGTGCTTCCGAAGCGGAACGAGGGCGATCTCGACGACGTCCCCGAGCAGGTTCGCGACCAGATGACGTTCCACGTCGTCGAGGGGATCGACGAGGTGCTCACGGTGGCGTTGCGCGCCGAGGAGGCGGTAGGGTCGGCCGCGTGAACCTCGCGGTCTTCGGGGCGGCCGGCGCGACCGGCCGCCCACTCGTGGCGCAGGCGCTCGAACGGGGGCACATCGTCACCGCGCTCGCACGCACGCCTCCCCTCGACGGCTCGCTCGACGGTGTCGCGCGGATCGTGACCGGAGACGCACGCAACGTCGACGCGGTCACATCCGCGCTGCGCGACGTCGATGCGGTGATCTCGGCGATGGGTCCCAGGGGCGCGGAGCCCGGCGCCGTCTACTCGAACGCGATCGGCACGCTCTCGCGCGCGATGCGCGACGCCGGGCCGCGGCGACTCGTGATCTCTGCGAACTCGCGGGTGTTCGACGACCGTCCCCTCGACGGTCCCTATGCAGCCGTCTCACAGGAGCACCGAGACGCCCTGGCCACGCTCCGAGCATGCGATCTCGACTGGACCATGGTGGCCGCACCGATGCTCTCCGACGACGAGCCCACCGGTTCCTACGAGAGCGTCGTGGGAGCGCGCGGCCGCGGGAGATCGATCTCGCGTGCCGACCTCGCCTCCGCCCTGCTCGACGCCCTCGATCGCCCGGAGTGGATCGGCGAGGTCGTCGACGTCTCGACCCCGGGTTGAGCGCGCCGTCCGACAGCTCGCGTGAACCATCCCTAAGCTGGCTGACGTGTGCCTGCCGATGACTCCCGCATGCTCGAGCTGACCGGCCTGCGCCGGACCTTCGGTGGGATCGTCGCGCTCGACGACGTGTCGTTCACCGTGCCCGAGGGCAGCATCGTCGGGTTCGTCGGGCCGAACGGGGCGGGCAAGACGACCGCGATGCGCATCGCGCTCGGCGTGCTCACGCCCGACGCCGGCGAGGTGCGTTGGCGCAGCGAGCCGGTCGATGCGCGGGTCCGACGTCGCTTCGGCTACATGCCCGAGGAACGCGGGCTCTACCCGAAGATGCGTGTGCTCGACCAGCTCGTGTACCTGGCGAGACTGCACGGTGTCGGCCGGACCGACGCGCGTCGACGCGCGCAGGAGACGCTCGACGTGCTGGGAGTGGTAGGGCGCTCGAAGGATCGCGTCGAGGCGCTCTCGCTCGGCAACCAACAGCGGGTGCAGCTGGCGTCGGCGCTCGTGCACGAACCGGACCTGCTCGTGCTCGATGAGCCCTTCTCGGGGCTCGACCCCGTGGGGGTCGACGTGCTCTCGGGCATGCTCAGGCGTCAGGCGACGAACCACGGCGTGCCCGTGGTCTTCTCGAGCCATCAGCTCGATCTCGTGGAACGGCTCTGCGACGCCGTCGTGCTGATCGACGGTGGCCGGATCGTGGCCCAGGGCACGATCGCGGAGCTGCGGTCACGCCGCGAGCGGCGCCTCTTCGTCGTGGAGGTACGTGGTGCGGTCGACGGATGGTACGGGTCGATCCCGGGAGTGGCGCTCGCCGAGCCGTCGTCCGACGGGCTGGTACTCGAGCTGGGCGACGGTGTCGACGAACAGCGGGTGCTCGACCTCGCTCGTGCTTCCGGAGACGTGGTGCGGTTCGGTCCGGTGCGCCCGACCCTCGCCGAGTTGTTCCGAGAGGTGGTCGGCGCGTGAGCGATCAGCGTCCTCGCGAGACCGACCGTGGCACCTGGCGTCTCGTGGCGGCCCGCGACTTCTGGGTCCGCCTGCGCGACAAGGGGTTCGTGATCTCCACGGCGATCACGCTCACCGTGCTTTCGGTGTTCATCCTCGTCCGGGCCTACGGGGGCGACTCCGCGCCCTCGTTCGATCTGGGCCTGACGGGGCGCGATCCCGCAGCCCTCGAGACGACCGCGGCGGCGCTCGACGAGGTCGCCGCACGCAGGGGGATCGAGCTCATCACGCGGTTGTGGAACGACGAGGCGACCGCGGAGGAAGCGCTGCTGGCCGGACGGCTGGACGCCGTGCTGCGGGAGGACGGTACCCTCGTGGGCAAGGCCTCGGTGCCGCCCACGCTGACTCAGCTGGTTCAGGACGCCGTCGTGCGATCCCGGATCACTCGCTCCCTCGACGAAGCCGGCGTACCGCCAGACGAGGTCGAGGATCTCCTCAACCAGACGGCGATCGAGGTGCGCACGCTCGAGCCGCAGGATCCGAACCGTGACGAGAACGCCGGCATCGCGTTCATCGCCGTGCTGCTCGCCTACGGCCAGCTCTTCGGCTACGGGGTGTGGGTCGCGACCGGCGTGATCGAGGAGAAGGCGTCGCGCGTGGTCGAGATCCTGCTCTCGGCGATCCGTCCGCGGCAGCTGCTCGCCGGCAAGATCGCCGGCATCGGCCTGCTCGGCATCGTGCAGCTGGCGTTCATCGCGACGTTCGCGATCGGACTCTCGCTCGTGACCGGCGCGCTCGAGCTCCCGGCCACCGCGGTGGGCATCGCGCTCGTGGTGCTCGTGTGGTTCGTGATGGGCTTCGCGTTCTACGCAGGCCTGTTCGCGGTCTCCGGCTCGCTCGTCTCCCGTATGGAGGAACTCCAGAACGCGCTGGTGCCGATCAATCTCACGATCTTCGTCTCCTTCTTCATCTCGCTCGGCGCGCTCGAGAACCCCGACTCCACGCTGTCGGTCGTGGCGTCGGTGCTGCCGTTCTCGTCGGCGCTCGCGATGCCGGTGCGCATCGCACTCGGGTCGGCGACGGCGGCGCAGATCGCGCTGTCGGTCTCGCTGCTCGTCGCCGGTACGGGGTTGCTGGTGCCGCTCTCGGCCCGCCTGTACGCCGGGGCGGTGCTGAAGACCGGCTCCCGCGTGAAGCTCAGCGAGGCGTGGCGGTCGGCCGCGTCGAACGGCGGCGCGACGGCGGATGCCTGAGCCGGTGGGCGCGACCGGCTGGACGCGGGAGAACGCGCGACACGCGCTCTCCCTGTTCCGCCACGGGCCGAACCCCGCTGCGACCGTGTACGACAGCATCGGGTCGGACTTCTCCGTGGCGCTCGCCCCCGGGTGGCTGAACCTGGGGCTCTGGGAAGGCGACGGCAGCGATCCCGACGAGGCGCCGATGGCCGTACGTCGCCTGGTCGAGGCGATCGCCGGCGAGCTGCCGACGGACGGCGACGTGCTCGACGTCGGCAACGGCCTGGCCGAGCAGGATCCCTTGATCGCCCTGGTGGCCGAGACCCGCAGCCTCACCGCCGTGAACATCACGCTCTCCCAACTCGTCACCGGGACGCCCCGCCTCGCCGAGGCGAGAGCCCGAGGTGTGAACGGCGACGCGACGCGACTCCCGCTCCGGAGCAGTTCGTTCGACGGTGTGATCAGCGTGGAGGCGGCGTTCCACTTCCCGTCGCGGGGCCAGTTCTTCGCGGAAGCGTTCCGCGTGCTGCGGCCGGGCGGCGTGCTGACGATGTCGGACATCCCGACCGCGCGGATGCCACGCACGCCCGGCGAGGCCCTCGCCGCGTGGACGCAGCTCCGCGCGTGGGGTCTCGGCATGCATGCGGCCGCGACCGCCGACGAGATCGTCGCGCTCGCGTTCGATGCCGGGTTCATCGACGTGCGCGCGGAGTCGGTGGGGGAGCGCACGATCGGCCCGGCCTTGCGGTTCGTGCGCACCCGGCTCGATCATGCGAGGAGCGAGCTGCCACGCGGCCACGAGCTCGCGCTACGGCTCATGCTGCGCCAGGTCGAGCTGCTGTGGGACCGGGGCGTGCTCGACTACATCCTGCTGCACGGCACGAAGCCGGACGACGAGCCCAACGTCGACTAGTTGTGCTGGGTCGGGAGTTGCGGGATCAGCCAGCCGACGAAGTCGGCCGGACTTCGCGTCTGCATCCAGAGCCTCCCGGGCCCGGTGAACGTCGCGACGAGTCCTTCGCCCGAGAGCAGCGTCGACTTCCATCCGCCGACCTTGTTGACCTCGTACCCGATGCCTTCCTCGAACGCGACGATGTGGCCGGTGTCGATCTTCAACACCTCGCCGGCGCCGAGCTGCCGCTGCTCGATCGCGCCGTAGCTCGACACGAGCATGTCGCCCGCTCCGCTGCAGCGCAGCAGGAACAGGCCCTCGCCCGAGAAGAACGTCTTCGCGCCGCCCCACTTCGTGTCGACCTGGACACCGGTCTCCGAGGCGAGCCATGACCCCGACTGCACCATCAGCGCCTTCGACGCGTCCACGGGCATGTGCACGATGTCCCCCGGAAGCGTAGGCGAGACGGTGAGCTCGCCGCCCTGCGGTGCCCGGAACGTGTTGATGAAGAAGCTCTCGCCACCGAGCACCGATCGCTTCAGGCCCGCCATCATGCCGCCCTGCGCCTTGGTCTCGATCTCGACACCGCCGGACATGCTCGTCATGGCGCCGGCCTCGGCCTTGATCTCGCCGCCACCCGGGATCGTGACCACCGCCAACGCGAACGACGGGCTGAAACGGATATCGACATCCATCGTGGGACCTCCCTCGGATCGGGTCGTCGCGGGGCAGCCTACCCGCGGTTCGGAACCGTCCGACGGTCGACCTCGCGATACCCTGGCCACGATGACGGGTCGCGCTTCCCCCCGCACGATCGTGCTCGCGGTCGTCGCCCTCCTCGGGCTGGTGGCGGTCATCGCCGTGCTGGCGGGTCGCGACACCGCCTCTGAGGCGATCGAGCCGCTCGTGCGGCCGAACCCGGTGACGAGACCGTTCGAGGGGCTGGGGGTCTGGGTCGACATCTACGACGACGAGGCGTGGAACGATCCCGCCGGCGCGATCGACACGATGGTGGCGAACGGCGCGACCACCCTGTACCTGCAGAGCTCGAACGCCGACCGCATCGGGCCGTTCGTGTACCGCGACGAAACGGCCGCGTTCATCGAGGCCGCCCACGACCGCGGTGTGCAGGTGGTCGCCTGGTACCTGCCGCATCTCACGGACCTCGTGGTCGACCGCGCTCGCACACGGGCCGCGGTCTCGTTCACGACGCCCCGCGGTGACCGATTCGACGGTTTCGCTCTCGACATCGAGTCGGCGCTGGTGCGCGATCCGGCGAGGCGGACCGAGCGGCTCGTGAAGCTGTCCGCGCGTCTGCGTGAGATCGCCGGAGACCGCTATCCGCTCGGCGCGATCGTGCCCTCGCCGGTGCGCCTGGTCGACGACGAGGCGTACTGGCCCGACTTCCCGTGGGGCGACCTGGCGCGAACCTACGATGCCGTGCTCCCGATGACCTACTACACGTTCCGGGTGCAGGGGCCTCGCGGCACGATGGAGTACGTGACGCGAGCGATCGACGAGATCAGGGCGGGAGTGGGGTCAGATCGTGTTCCGATCCACGTGATCGGCGGGCTCGCGCGAGACGCCACCGGACCCGAGACGGGGGCGTTCGTCCGGGCCGTGCGGAAGGCCGGCGCGATCGGCGCGAGCTACTACACGCTTCCGTTCGTGACCGCAGAGCAGTGGACGCTGTTGCGCGAGGTGTCCACGCCCGCCGTTTGACCCTCTCGTGGCGGCGTCGCTAGGCTCACTCCACCCGTCCGACCTCCGAGGAGGCTCGCCGCCCGTGTCCATGCGCTCGCGCTCCGCCCGCCTCGCCGCCGTGGCCGTGCTCGCGCTCGCCGTGGCCGCGTGCACGAAGACTCTCGACACCGACGGGCTCGAGGGCGATCTCAAGAAGCAGATCGAACAGGAGACGCCCACCACGATCACCTCGGTCGACTGCCCGGCCGACGTCGAGGTGAAGACGGGCGGCACGTTCGAGTGCACCGCCGTGGAGGAGTCGGGCGCCACGTTCACGATCAAGGTCACGCAGACGGACGACCAGGGCAACGTGGAGTGGGAAGTCGTGGACGCCAGCGCCGAGAGCCCGGCCGCGAGCCCTGAGGCCTGAGGGGAGCCACGTGCTGCTGGAAGGGAAGCGCTTCCTGATCACCGGCGTGCTCACGCCGCAGTCGATCGCGTTCGCCGCGGCGCGCTCCGCCCAGGAGCAGGGTGCCGAGATCGTGCTCACGAACTTCGGGCGCACGGTGAGCCTGACGGAGAAGACGGCCAAGCGCCTACCGAACACGCCGGACGTGTTCGAGCTCGACGTGAACGAGCCGGCGCACATCGCGTCGGTCCGCGACGAGCTGGCGAACCGCTGGGGGCGACTCGACGGCTTCCTGCACGCGATCGCGTTCGCGCCGCAGGATGCCCTCGGCGGCAACTTCCTCAACACCGAGTGGGACAGCGTGGCGACCGCCGTGCGCACGAGCGCCTTCTCGTTGAAGGAGCTCGCGACCGGCATGCTGCCGCTGATGAACGAGGGCGGCTCGATCGTCTCTCTCGACTTCGACGCGCGGGTCGCCTGGCCGATCTACGACTGGATGGGCGTCGCGAAGGCCGGTCTCGAGTCGGTCACGCGCTACCTCGCGCGCGACCTCGGGCCCATGGGCGTGCGGGTGAACACCGTCAGCGCCGGTCCTCTGCGGACGATGGCCGGCAAAGGCATCCCGGGGTTCGAGGCGATCACCGAGTCGTGGGGGCGGCGCGCGCCGCTCGGCTGGGACGTGACGGACCCGACGCCGGTGGGCAACACGGTCGCGTTCCTGCTCTCCGACCTGTCGGCCGGCATCACCGGCGAGATGATCCACGTCGACGGCGGGTTCCACGCCATGGGCACCGACCTCTCGATCGACTGAGGCGCCGGGTCATCTCCTGGCCTGGCTCGATGCCTTCCTCGGTCGCGAGCTGGCGCTGCGCCCTGCCGATCACGCGGAAGGCCTCCTTCAGGCCGCTTCGCGAGAACGAGCCGAGCGTGGAGGGGTCGACGAAATCGTCGGGCGTCTCGCCCGCCGTCACCTGCTGCGCCTGGTGGGTGAGGCGTACATCCCACAGGAAGTGGAACGCTTCGATCAGCTCCGTCGCGACGGTGTCTCCGATCGTGCCCGCGGCCGCGGCGGAACGCAGACGCCCGCGCGTGTCCTTCGTGGTCACGCCCGCACGCAGCGCCCAGACGCGAGCCAGGTTGTTCACGATCGTGATGCCCCGATGCTTGACGTCGAGCCGGCCCGCGTGCTCGCCCCTGCCTTCCACGACGAGATCTCGCAGGAACCCGGTCGGCGGGCGCAGGTCGAGGGCCCGGCGGGCCATCTGGCGAACGAACGCAGGGCGTGCGCGGGCCATGCGGATCGCCGCGTCGAGGACGGGCTCGGCGTCGAGTGGACCCGAGACACGGCGGAAGTCGTATCCGATCGATGAGAGCAAGGTCGAATGGGGATCGTGGCTGTCCATCCAGGTGACGAAGGCCTCGGCGAACTCTCCGATGGGACGCCGTAGCGTCGGATGCACCGCCATCGCGTCGCCCTCGCATCGCGGGATGCCGGCCGCTTCGAGTCCGGCCGTCACGCGCTCGGCGAACACGGCGAAGTAGGGGTCGGCGTCGGGCTCGCCCTGCACGGGATCGAAGACGAGCGCGTGGTCTTGGTCGGTGTGCAGCGCCTGCTCGTGGCGGGCCGCGCTGCCGAGCGCGAGCCACGCCCACGCGCACGGCGGATCGCCGAGGTCGTCGATCACGAGGGCGATCAGCCGCTCGGTCATCGCGTCGACCACGAGGGCGACGACACGGCCCACGTCGATCGGGTCGGCGTTGGCCTGCACCATCGCCACGACGAGGTCGGGGAGCTCGCGACCGGCGGCCGCCACCTCCTCGCTCGAGCTCGCCCGCTCGATCGCGCTCTTCGCGGCGAACGGCGTGTGACGGCCGAGGCCCATCAGGTCGGTGTCGGTCACCACGCCGAGCACCTCGCCGGTGGGGCCGGTCACCGGGAAGTGGTGCACGCCCTGGGCGAACATCCTCAGGAGCGCATCGCCCGCCAGGGTGTCGTGCGGGAGGGTCCGCACGGGGAAGGTCGCGATCACCTCGAGGGGCGTACCGAGGTCGGCGCGGGCGGCGACGATGCGCGTCCGCAGGTCCCGGTCGGTCACGATGCCCCAGCCGTCGCGCATCGGCACGAGCAGCGAGGAGACCCGCTCGGCGGCCATCCGTTCGGCGGCCGCGGAGGTCGGCGTCTCCGGTGGCGCGGTCACGGGGGCCCGCCGGACGAGCGAGCCCACCATCGTCAGCCTCGCATCGGGAACGTCGACGGCCGCATCGGTGGCGGAGGCGATGCGCCGGCGCATGCTGCCGACCACGAACGTGAGGCCGGCGTGGCTCTCGAGCACCGGGTCGGCGATGTCCTCCGGGATCAGGTAGCAGAGCGTGTCCTCCTGCGCGCGGACGCTGAGCGAGGGCACCTCGTGCGCGAGCAGCGAGAACTGACCGAACACCTCGCCTTCGACCAGCAGGTCGAGCACGTGGCCGTCGTCGAGCAGCTCCACGGCGCCCTTGCGTACGACGTAGAGGGCTGCGGCCGGATCACCACCCTGCTGCAGGATCACCGTGCCCGCCGGGAAGTGCTCGATCTCGACCGAGCCCGCCACCTCGTCGAGCCGCTCAGACGTCAGCGCGTCGAAGGGCGAGTAGCGGCGCAGGAATCCCGCGATGTCCACGGGCGGAGTATGGTCGATGCGATCGACCGAGCGCGACCGGTCGGCGGCGGCCGAGTGTCAGCGAGCGGGCGAGATGCGCCACGTGCCGTACTCGACGGTGGTGGCCACGGTCCGCACGCGCGTCACCCGATACGCGCCGCCCACCAGCTCCACCCGAAGGATCACCCCGTCCTCCACGCCGTCGGGCCAGAGCGCGCTCGCCCGCATGCCCGACAGGAAGTTGCCCATGCCGTGGGCGACCACCTTCCCGTTGACTCGCTCGACCGGCTGCACGACGTGGGCGTGGTGCCCCACGATCGCGTCCACCGCGGGTGACCGGGTGAGCCGCTCGGCCACCTGCGTCTGGAAGGCGGTCGGGGTGACGAGCGGCTCCACGCCCCAGTGCATGCTGACGACCGTGAAGCGCGACCCCCTCGCGCTGGCGCGACGGGCGTCATCCAGGATGCGGTCGATCGCGATCAGGTCGGCCTGCCATGGTCGAGCGGGTGATGGGCCCCGGGGGCGGCCGCCGACGTCGGTGCTTCCCGCGCATCGTGGGTCCTCGGCTTGGGGAAGGGACGGATCCGAACGTTCCGTCCAGTGAGAGGCCCGGCCACGATATGCCCGGAACCACCGATTCCGGTGGAGGCCGGGTGAGGTCATTCGCCGCCTGAGGGGCGGCCGCGCCTCCCTCACACGCCGTCCCACTGCCCGGCGTAGGGACCTGAACCCGAGGCGCATGCCGCCCCGCACCGCGCTGCGAACCCGAGTGCGCGCTCGACCTCCCACCCCGCGCCGAGGGCGTAGGTGAGCCCGGCTGCGAACGAGTCCCCGGCTCCGTACGCGTCGCCCGCCGACCCCGTCACCTCGATCGCGTCGTACCGACCGGTCCCCCCGCTCGCAGTCTCGTAGCGGCCGCCCGACCTCCCCTCGGTCCGAACGAGCAGCGGCGGCCGCCACGGCAGCACCTCGGTATCCACATGCTCGGCCGGGTCGCGGCCGCTGCCGACGAGGGCGTCGGGCACGACGTCGGCCTCGAGCAGCTCCTCGAGCACCCGGGTGGTCACGACCATGACGCGGGCCCGACGCGCGCATCGGAACGCCTCGGCGTCGCCCGCCGTGACGTAGACGGCATCGATCGGGGGGAAGCGATCCCACGGCAGGGGGTCGGCGCCACCCGGCATCAGCCGGCGCCCGAGAGTCGTGATCGTCCGTTCCCCGGCGGGGTCGACGAGCGTGAGCGCCCGGCGGGTGCGGTCCTCACGCCTTCCGGCGTGCACGTCGACCCCGAGGGCGGTGAGCTCGCGGAGCGCGCGGTCGCCGAGATCGTCGTCCCCGAGCGCGGTGAAGAAGTCGCATGCGCCTGCGAGCCTGGCGAGCTGCACGGCGGCGACGGCGCCGCCTCCGCCCGGCTCCTCCCAGTCGTCGGTGGCGTGGGCGATGTCGCCCGGACCGGGGATGCGGTCGACGGCGCCGAACCAGATCCACTCGACGTGCCCGACGACCGCGACGCGCATGCGGTCAGTCTGGCACCCGGTCGCGGAACCATCGACGCCGTGCGAGGGTCTCCTGCACGGAACCCATCGCGGAGCGAGCGTGCCACCTCACCGGAGCGACGACGAGCAGGACCCAGGTCTGCCGATCGAGTTCGGCCCGGCCTCCAACGGAGAGTTCGACCCCGAGCCGCAGCTGCCGGCCGTGCTCCGGGAGACGGTCGCGCGAGCGCGCGCGTGGTCGATCGAGCACTCCGACCGGCTCGGCATGTCCCGGCGCGAGTTCCTCCTCTCGGCCTGTGGGGCTGCCACCGCGTTCCTCGCGCTCAACGCCTGTACGGCCGAGGAGCATGCCGCGGGGCCGTCGTCGCCGAGCGCGACCGGCACGACCCCGGGCGGCACGTACGAGATCCCGCCGAGCGCGTCGGTCGAGCCCGAGAGCGCGTTCGAGGCGCTCGGCGGCGAGGAGTTCGTCTTCGACATCCAGGGGCATCTGCTCGAGTACCACCTGAACCCGGTGCTGAACGGCCAGGACTTCTGGGCATCGTTCCCGCAACAGGACTGCGGCGAGGACGACCCCCGCGCCTGCTACTCGATCGAGCACTTCCTCGAGCTGATGTTCCTGCGCTCCGACACGAACATGCTCGTGCTCTCCGCGCTGCCGATCTTCCCCGAGGGCAGCCCGCAGTCCCACGACATCATGGACCTGACCCGGAAGGTCGCCGCAGGCCTTTGCCAGGATGAGCGCATCCTGCTGCACGGCCAGGCCCTGCCGAACGTCGGGAAGCTCGACGCTGCGCTCGCCGCGATGGAGCACACGGCCGCCAGCTACCCCGTCGCCGCATGGAAGACGTTCACGCACTTCCCCGACGCCTTCGAGGGTGACGGCAACGGTTGGTGGCTCGACGACCGCGACCCGAACGCGCGCCAGGTGGGAGAGCGGTTCATCCGCAAGGCGAAGGAGATCGGCACCGACACGATCTGCATCCACAAGGGGCTCTCGCTCGGCTCGCCGTTCGCCTCGCCCGACGACATGGGGCCGGCGGCGAAACGGCACCGTGACATGAACTTCGTCGCCTATCACTCGGGATTCGAGGCCGGCGTGCCCGAGGTGCCCTACACGAAGGCCACGCGGAACGTGGGCACGAACCGCCTGATCTGGTCGATGGAACGTGAGGGCATCGGCCCGAACGAGAACGTCTACGCCGAGATGGGCACATCGTGGTGGTACGTGATGCGATACCCGGATCAGGCGGCGCACTTCCTGGGGAAGCTCCTGAAGCACGTCGGCGAGGACAACGTGCTGTGGGGTACCGACTGCCTGTTCTACGGTTCGCCGCAGCCGATGATCCAAGCGATGCGCGCGTTCCAGATCTCACCCGAGTTCCAGGAGCGCTACGGCTACCCGAAGCTCACGAAGGAGCTGAAGGCGAAGATCCTCGGCCTGAACGGCGCGGCGCTCTACGGCGTCGAGCCGAACACCGAGGAGTGTCGATTCTCGCGGCGTGAGCTCGAGCAGATACGACGAAAGCTCCCCGGCCGCAACCGGGTGCTGGGACCGACCACGATGTCCGAGACACAGGCGTTCCGCGACGACGATCGCGAGCAATGGGCCACGATGGCCACGATGTTGGCGTAGCGGTCAGGCGCGAAGCGGGACGGCGGCGAGGTGGCGCTGAGCGACGCGGCCGTGATCGGACCCTGCGACGACGTGCACGAGCCTGCCGCCACGATCAGGGTGCGCCTGAGGAAGCCGACGTGACTACTCACTCGCACGATCGATCCGGTTCGCGAGGGTTCCATCTCCTGTGGATTGACCGGCCGAGACGGTCCGGTGAAGCTACGCCAGACGTCGACCAAGGGGGATGCACCGATGGATATGAAAACCCCACCGCCCGGCCTCGAGACCGCCCTCAGCTACCCGTTGATCGAGGCTTTGCACGGCAGGCGTGCTCGCCGCTTCTCCGCGGGCGCCGTGATCCCCGACGGCCCGCTCGCGTTCGAGTCGATGCTCGACCCCCAACCGTTGAGCGACCTCGAGACGATGATGGTGCTCACATCGGCCGCGGGGAACACCGGCTGGCACTTCGCGATCACGCGCAACGCGACCTACGCCCCGCACTTCCCGAACTACGCTGGCGCGGCGGGCGGCCGAACGTTCCCGTCGGCGGCGGGCTTCCACACGATGGAGATGTTCTTCACCGACGACAGCGGCGTGTACCTGTTCGAGACGCGCGACGCGCCGAAGCTCGTCGACCGCGACCCCGACGATCCGGTCGACATCGACGCGGTGATCGACGCGCACCGGGGACGCATCCGCAAGCTGGCCGACGGTCGCATGAACATCCCGGCGGAAGAGCCGTATATGGAAGGCCACAACACGTGGTGCGTGAACCGCCCGGGGAGCCTGTTGCTGATCCCCCTCGCCGACATCGCGCAGACGCTGATCGCGATCCTCTGCTTCATCGTGCAGAACGGCGCGTGCATGTTCGACGACGTGAACGGCGATCAGGTGCCGGGCTTGGAGCGGTTCCGCGACCTCGTGAACGTCGACGAGCCCTACCCGCTGACGTTCCTCGAGCAGTACGCGCTCACCGAGGCCACCGCCGAGCTCACGACGTCGTGCTACGCGGGCATGCTGATCCTGCAGGGCATGGGTCTCGGTGGTTGGATGTTCGACGGCATCGACCGCTACACGGTGCTCGGGGCGAGCGGCGATCCCGACGTGCCCGGGCTGGGGTTCGACGTCCAGACCGACGAGCGGTGGGCGCTGCCGAACCCGACCGGGCTCGACGGCGTGTACACGGCGTACTGCCCGCCGCACTTCCCCGACATGCGGGCGGCGGTCGAGGCGTTCAGCGAGCGGAAGTTCGGTCAGGGCGGACCGTTCAACCCCGACACTCCGGGCGCATGGAGCGAGAGCGCCAAGGTTCGGGGGGCGGCGCAGGTGCACTCCGAGGAGTTCAAGGAGTGCGTCGCGATCCAGGCGCAGTACATCTTCGACCGCTTCGGGAAGTTCCCCGGCACGGTGCCGAGCCTGTTCATCCTCACGTACCTGCAGGCCCATCACCTGGACCTGTCGTTCTACGACGAGCACTTCGAGCCGGGGGCGTACCTGCGCACGCACGCCGAACATCAGGAACGCTGGCACTGACCGGCGATACCCATATCGATATCGACCGCGGGCATCGCGCCCCGACCCTCGATCGATACCGGGATCGGTATCAGCCCGGGTTCTGTCGATCCATCCGTATGCTCGTGTCATGCAGACGGAACGGCGGCTGACCTCGTTCAGCCACGGCGCGGGTTGTGGATGCAAGCTCGGGCCGCAGCAACTCAGCGAGGTGCTCGGAACGCTCTCTCTCCCGGGGGTTCCGCCCGAGGTGCTCGTCGCTGCCGACACCGAGCGACGACGCGGCCGTCTACGCGCTCGAGGACGACCGCGCGCTCGTCGCGACGCTCGACTACTTCACCCCGATCGTCGACGACCCCTACGACTGGGGCCGCATCGCGGCCACGAACGCGATGAGCGACGTCTACGCGATGGGTGGCACGCCGTTCCTGGGCCTCAACATCGTGAACTGGCCGATCGACGACCTGCCCGCGGAGATGCTCGGCCGCGTGCTGCAGGGAGGCGCCGACGCTGCGGGAGCCGTCGGCGTGCCCGTGCTCGGGGGGCACTCGATCACCGACCCCGAGCCGAAGTACGGCATGGTCGTGCTCGGCTTCGTCGATCCGCGCCGCATGCTGCGGAACTCGACCGCGGTGGCCGGCGATTCGCTGGTGCTCACGAAGCCGCTCGGCCTCGGCGTGATCTCCACGGCGGTCAAGCGCGGCGTCGCGACCGACGAGATGCTCGCGACCGCCGTCGAGCTGATGACGACCCCGAACCGAGCGGCGAGCGAGGCCGTGAACGAGATCGGCGCCGACGCCGCGACCGACGTCACCGGGTTCGGCCTGCTGGGTCACCTCCACCGCATGCTGCTCGCGAGCGGCGTCGCCGCCGAGATCGACGCGAGCGCCGTGCCCCTGATCGCCGGTGCGCTCGACCTCGCTCGCAGCGGGGTCGTGCCCGGCGGCACGCAGCGGAACCACGCCTACGTCTCGCCGCACGTCGACTGGGGCGACCTGACCGAGCCCGAGCAGCTCCTGCTCGCGGACGCCCAGACGAGCGGGGGATTGCTCGTCGCGACCCGGGAACCCGACGCGCTCATCAACGCACTCACCGAGCGAGGTGTCGCCGGCGCCCAGGTCGGTCGCGTTCGCGCCGGAGCAGCGGGCGCCCTGGCCGTCACCGGCCGGCTCCCGGAATAACCGACCCCACTGGTAGCATTTGCACCTGCAACGGCGGCGGACGACGGCATCCGCGCGCGGCTGCATCCCACGGGAGCACGGGTTGAGCGAGTTGGACGGCGTCTTCTACAAGGAGATCGTGGAGCAGGGGCTCCGCGAGTTCCCGAACGAGTGCTGCGGTGTGATCGCGGCCGCCGAGGGCGAGCCTGTGAAGGTCTTCCCGATGCGGAACGCCGACGCGAGCCCGGTGACCTACCGTCTCGACGGCAAGGAGCAGATCCGCGTCTTCGGAGAGATCGACGATCGGGGTTGGGAGCTCTGGGCGATCTACCACTCGCACACCCATTCCGAGGCGTATCCGAGCGAGACCGACATCCGGCTCGCGTTCTACCCCGAGGCGCGGTACATCCTGGTGTCACTCGCCGACCGCGACGAACCGGTGATCCGCTCGTTCTTCATCACCGACGGCGAAGTCACCGACGAGGAGCTGACGATCACGTGACGCCCACGCCGATGTTCAACGAGGACCAGGTGCAGCGATACGCGCGGCACATCATCCTCCCCAACATCGGGGGCAAGGGTCAGCGGAAGCTCCTCGACAGCTCGGTGCTCGTGATCGGGGCCGGCGGGCTCGGCTCGCCCATCGCGATGTACCTGGCCGCCGCCGGGATCGGCAAGCTCGGCATCGTCGACTTCGACGCGGTCGACCTGTCGAACCTGCAGCGCCAGATCCTGCACACGAGCGACGACGTCGGCCGCTCGAAGGTCGAGAGCGCGGTCGAGCACTTGCGCGCGATCAACCCGACGATCGAGATCGAGGGCCACGACACGCTGCTGTTCTCGACGAACGTGTTCGACGTGTTCGAGGGCTACGACATCATCATCGACGGCACCGACAACTTCCCGGTGCGCTACCTCGTGAACGACGCGACGCAGTTCACCGGGAAGCCGCTCGTGTACGGCTCGATCTACCAGTTCGAGGGTCAGGCCACGGTGTTCATGCCCGGCAAGGAGACGCCCTGCTACCGGTGCCTCTTCCCGTCGCCGCCGCCGCCGGGCACGGTGCCGAGCTGCGCCGAAGGGGGCGTGTTCGGGGTGCTGCCCGGCGTGATCGGCGCGATCCAGGCGACCGAGGCGATCAAGCTGATCACGGGCGAGGGCGACACGCTCGAGGGACGCCTGCTGCTCTACGACGCCCTGCACATGGACTTCCAGGAAGTGAAGATCCGCTGGGACGCCGACTGCCCGGTCTGCGGCAAGGAGCCCTCGATCACCGAGCTGATCGACTACGAGGCGTTCTGCGGCGTGCCCGCCCGCTGAGACACTGGTATCGAGGAACGACTTCAGCCCACACGACAGGAGACCGAACGCCGATGGCCGTGACCGTGAAGCTTCCGACGATCCTGCGCAAGCACGCCGGGGGAGAGGCGAAGGTCGGCGCGGACGGCGCGACGCTCCGCGACGTGCTCACCGACCTCGAGGGCCACTACCCGGGCATCACGAAGAACGTGATCTCCGACGACGGCGGCCTGCACCGCTTCATCAACGTCTACGTGAACGACGAGGACGTTCGCTACCTCGGCTCGCTCGAAACGGAAGTCGTCGACGGCGACACCGTGAGCATCTTGCCGGCGGTCGCCGGCGGCTGCGGCTGCTGAACGCTGGTCTGCCGGCGATCGCATCGAGAGCCACGCCACGATCGCGATCAGCACCACTCGCCAGCTCCTGGCATCGTGAGGGATCGCACGGCTACGCTCGCCCGATGATCGAGATCCGCAGGCTCGATCCCGACGACGTCGACCTCCTCGACGCGGCGGTGCGGGTGCTGAAGGACCGCCCGTCGCCGGCGCCGGAGATGTTCCTGCGCGATCCGCGTGCCCACGCGTTCGTCGCGATCGACGACGAGAGAGTCGTCGGGTGCGCGTACGGCTACGAGCTCTTCCGCCCGGACGGCTTCTGGATGATGCTCCTGTACGACCTGGGGGTCGCGGAGCCCTACCGGAAGCAGGGCCTCGGCCGGGAGCTGCTCGACGCGTTCGTCGAGTTCGCGCGGGGCAAGGGGCATTCGAAGATGTGGCTGTTCACCGATGCCGGCAACTCGGCGGCCCGGCGACTGTACGAGGGTGCCGGTGGCGAGCGCGACGACGGGGCGGTCGGCTACTGGTGGGTCTTCGAGTGACCTATTGACCTGCAGGTCAACCCGGGTCTAGCGTCCGACCCGGAAGGGAGGCGCTTCCCTGTGAGGACCCCTACGAGAGGACCGGAGCGTCGGGTGCCTGGCGCGCCGACGGCGTCACGTCCGTCGCGCCGTGAGGAAGATCTCATCGTCATCCCCGAGGCTCCGCAGCCGCGGAAGTGGGGCTTGATCGCTGCATCGGTGGCTGCCGGGCTCGCGCTGGTGCTGGCCCTCGGCCTCGCCGCGGCCTACTGGGGTGAACGTCGAAGCGCCGACGAGCTCGAGGCTCAACTCGAGATCGCGCTCGACGACCAGGCGGCGCTCACGGGTGCCGCGGCCTCATCACGGGACCGCATCGTCCTGCTCGAGAGCCAGGTGATCGAGATCCAGGAGGAACTCAAGCTGGCCCGTCAAGGGAAGTCGGTGCTCGCCGCGAGCAAGCGGGAGACACGCGAGCAGCTTCGCCGCTCCCGCGACGAGCTCGAGGTCGAGCGCGCCAGATTCCGCTCGCTCATGGGCCCGTCGGTCGCCGACGGCACGCACGTCGGCAGGCTGGTGGCGGTCGGCGCCGATCAGACGCCGGTGCGTGTCGTCACCGATCTGGGTCGCTGGTTCACGGGTCCTGCTGCGACCCAGGCGGCGATCGCAGACGGAGCGATCGCGTCGGGCCACACCATGCCTCGGTACTTCCGCAACGACGACCCGACATGGCGCACTTTGCCCGTCGACCCGCTCGCGACGGTGACGCTGCTCCGGTGGAACGGCGCCGGCACCTACACGGTCACGCTGGCCGAGCTGCAGCGGCTGTCGGGAGCCGACTCGAGGCGCGCGGAGGCGGTGTTCCACGACCCGTTCTCGATGGTGGTCGCCGGGGGACAGGTGACGTCGCTCAGGGAGCTGCGCTACCCCTGATCGTCGAGCAGCGGGAGCCTCACCTCGAACCGTGCGCCGCCCGTCGGTGCATCGGAGACCGTGACCGTGCCCCGATGCGCATGCACGATCTCGAGCACGATCGCCAGTCCGAGTCCGGTGCCGCCGGAGTCGCGGTCGCGTGCTTCGTCCAACCGCTCGAACCGCTCGAAGATGCGCTTGCGGTCCCGGGCGGGGATGCCGGCCCCGTCGTCATCGATCGTGAGGATCACGTCGCCCTCGACCGATTGCAGGGAGACCGTGACCGTCGTCTGGGCGTGCCGGCTGGCGTTGTCCAGGAGGTTGCGCACGAGGCGGTCGAGGTGCGCCTCGTCGCCGAGGACCCGTCCCGCCGAGACACCCCTCGTGTCGACTCGCACGTGCGTGTTGGCTGCGCGCAGTCGTGATGCCTCGGCGAGCACGATGTCGTCGAGGTCGACCTGGGACCGACGGAGCGCCAGCGTGCCCTCGTCTATCCGCGTGAGCAGGAGCAGATCCTCGACCATGCGCTGCAGGCGCAGGTCTTCGGCGAGCACGACCTCGGCGAGCTCCTGTCCGTCGGTCTGCTCTGGGTGGGCGAGGGCGACCTCGGCATGTTGGCGGATCGCCGCGATCGGGGACCTGATCTCGTGCGACGCGTCGGAGACGAGACGCCGCTGTCGATCCCGCCCCTCCTCGAGGCGATCGAGCATCGTGTTCATCGTCGTGGCCAGGTGCGCGATCTCGTCGTCGGCAGGGGGAACCGGCACACGCCGATCGAGGTGATCGCCGGAGATCGTCTGCACCTCGCTGCGGATCGCCTCGACCGGAGCGAGCGCCCTGCCGACCACGATCCACGTGACCACCGCGACCACCAGCAACAGCATCGGGATGCCGAACGCGATCGGACCGATCACCGCGCTGGTCGTGTCGGCCACGGGTTCGAGCGTCCGTCCGACCAGGACGGTCTGCTGCCCTTCCGGCAGAGGGACCGCGACCGCGACCACCATGAAAGGTCCGTCCTCGAACGGCAGACCCTCGATGCGCGTATTCCGGTTGGCCTGAAGATCGACGGCCGGAGCGCTGCCCTTCATGTTCGCCGTTGAGGCGACGACCCGACCGGTCGGATCGATGACCTGGACGAACTCCTCGTCCGCGTCGCCCGACTCGATCACGTCAGAGGACTCATCGTCCATGATCGTGTCGGCGATGGTCTCGGCCGTGAGTTGGGCTGCGTCCCGGATGTTATCGGTGAGCGAACGGCGAAGCTGCCAGACCATGCCGGCGCTCGCGATGACCAGGGCCGCGCCTACCACGAGCACGGCAGCGACGGTGGTGCGGACGCGGACCCCCGCCATCAACTGACGCAGTCGCATCATCGGCCTGCTCCGGTCACTCGTCGTCGGCCAGACGATAGCCTGCCCCACGCACCGTCTGCAGGGTATCTCGACCGAACGGGCGATCGATCTTGTTCCGAAGGTGACCCACGTACACCTCGACGATGTTGACGTCGCCTTCGAAGTCGTAGTCCCAGACGTGGGAGAGGATCTCGGACTTCGAGATCACGGCGCCTGGGTGCCGCATCAGGTACTCGAGGATCGAAGCCTCCCTGGCCGTGAGCTCGATCTCGTCGTCCCCACGAGATGTCCGACGGCCCCCCGGGTCGAACCGCAGATCCCCCACCTCCAGGATCGCGGGACGGGCCGGCGCCCCTCGTCGGATCAACGCGCGCAGGTGCGCCAGCAGCACCACGTAGGAGAACGGCTTCGTGAGGTAGTCGTCGGCGCCGATATCGAGCGCCTCCGCCTGATCGCGCTCGCCTTCCTTCGCGGTCAGCATGAGGATCGGCGTCCAGATCTCCTCTTCCCGGAGGGCCGCGCACACCTCGAAGCCGTTCAGGCCCGGAAGCATGATGTCGAGCACGATCGCATCGTACGGCTGCTCGCGAGCCATCCAGAGACCGTCGGTCCCCGTCAGGGCGACGTCGGTCGCGAAGCCCTCGGCCTCGAGCCCGCGCTTGAGGCCGGCGGCCAGCCGTTGCTCGTCTTCGACCACGAGGAGTCGCATAGGGAGAAGTATGCCGCTCTTCAGCTGAACTTCAGCAACGATGTGGCAGGCTGCACCTCAACAAGGGGTCTCGGGCGCACCCGCGACTCCTGGTGGTGTACGGCTAAGGAGCTTTCTCTCCAAATAGGCCGAATGATGTACGTCTAGGGGTTGCGCAAACGTCACACCTGGGCGTACGGTCCGCCCATGCGCGCATCCGCCATCCAGGGGGGGCCGAATGACCGAGTGGGTTCGCACCTCGGCGTAGGGCTCCTGCCCTCCCTCAATCGTGGCTTCCTCCCGAACGACATGCGCCGTCTCGTCCGACACGCCCGCAGCAGGTTGGAGCCCGTCTCGCCAATGCCCAGGGGTCCCCCTGGACCGACTCGTGGAGGTCGCAGAACCATGATGCGGTGGATCATCGGATCGAGCATCAAGTTCCGTCGCTTGGTGATCGCTGTCGCCGTCGGGTGCCTCGTCTACGGCGTCCTGCAGCTCGACAACGCCCGGACGGACATCCTGCCGGAGTTCCAGCGGCCGACCGTCGAGGTGCAGACCGAGGCTCTCGGGCTCTCCGCGGAGGAGGTCGAGGAGCTGATCACGGTGCCCCTCGAGCAGGACCTGCTCGTGGGGATCGCGTTCCTCGACGAGATCGAGTCGGTCTCGCTGCCCGGGCTCTCGTCGGTGGTCATGACGTTCGAGCCGGGAACGGACGTGCTCGACGCGCGCCAGGTCGTCGCCGAGCGCCTGACCCAGGCGGTCGCGGCCGCCGGGCTGCCGCAGGTCGCGAAGCCGCCACAGATGATCCAGCCGCTCTCCTCCACCAGCCGCGTCGCGATGGTGAAGCTGTCCTCCGACGAGCTGACGCCGATCGAGATGTCGCATCCTGTCCCGCTGGGTGATCACTCCGCGCCTGCTCGGCGTCGAGGGCGTCGCCAACGTCTCGACCTGGGGATTCCGTGACCGGCAGCTCCAGGTGCTGGTCGACCCGCAGCGGCTCAACGACGCGGGCGTCACGCTCAACCAGGTGATCCAGACCACCGGGAACGCGCTCGAGGTGTCCCCGCTCACGTTCCTCGAGGCCTCCTCGCCCGGCACCGGCGGCTTCATCGACACGTTGAACCAGCGGCTCCACATCTTCCACGAGCAGGCGATCTCGACGCCCGCAGAGCTCGGCCCAGGTGCCGATCGAGGATCCGCAGGGCGACGCGGCGACGTCCGGTGGTTCGGCGCCAACGCTGGGCGACGTCACCGACGTCGTCGAGGATCATCAGCCGCTGATCGGCGACGCGCTCTGCACCGGCGGCGACTGCCTGCTGCTCGTGGTCGAGAAGTTCCCGGACGCCAACACGCCGGAGGTGGCCGACGGGATCGACGCGGCGCTCGACGAGCTCGCGCCCGGACTCCCCGGGCTGGCAGATGGACACCTCGATCTACCGCCCGGCCGAGTTCATCGACACGTCCTTCGACAACCTCGGGCGCGCGGCCCTGATCGGCTGCGATCCTGCTGATCCTCGTGCTGGGAGCGTTCGCCTTCGAGTGGCGCAGCGCCCTGGTCGGCACGGTGGCGATCGCGATGTCGCTCGCCGCCGCCTGGCTGGTCCTCTACTTCACGGACACCACCGTGAACACGATGATCCTGGCGGGCCTGGTCATGGCGCTCGTCGCGCTGATCGACGACGCGGTCATCGACGTCGGCAACGTGGCTGCAGCGCGTCCGACAGCATCGCTGCGCAGGGTGACGGTACCCCCGCCTGGCAGGTCGTGATCGAGGCGACGCTCGAGATGCGCAGCGCGATCCTGTTCGCGACGCTGATCGTCGGGCGGTCCTCCTGCCCGCGTTCTTCATGGAGGGGGAGGCGGGCGCTTTCCTGCCGGCGATCGCTACCGCGTACCTGCTGGCGATCGTGGCTTCGATCGTGGTCGCCGTGACCGTCACGCCCGCGCTCGGCATGATGCTCCTGGGCAACACGACCCGAGAGCGTCGCGAGTCGCCGGTGGCGCGCTGGCTGCGTCGGCGCTACGACGGGCTCGGCCTCGCGGATCGTGCCCAAGCCCGGCCCGGCGTTCGCCGTCTTCGGCCTCTTCGCCGTCGCCGGCCTGCGTGGCGTTGCCGTTCCTCGACCAGTCGATGCGCCCCGTCCTCAAGGAGCGCGACGTGGTGGTGAAGCTGGATGCCCCGCCCGGCACGTCGCTCCAGCGCATGGACGAGATCACGGCGCAGGCCGTCGAGGAGCTGCGATCGCTGCCCGGGGTCGACGACGTGGGCGCGCACGTCGGCCGCGCCGTGCAGTCGGACCAGATCGTCAACGTGAACTCCGCCGAGGTGTGGGTCAGCATCGACCCCTCCGCCGACTACGACGACACGATCGCCGCGATCGAGTCGGTCGGCCGGCGGGCTCCCCGACGTCTCGAGACGACGTGCTGACCTACTCCGAGCAGCGGGTCACCGACGTCCTGGGCAGAGGGGACGACGAGATCGTCGTGCGGCTCTACGGCCAGGACCAGCAGATCCTCGAGACCAAGGCCGAGGAGGTGCGCGCAGCGATCGCGGGATCGACGGGCTCGAGAACGCTGCAGGTCGAGCTTCCGCCGACGAGCCGACGATCGAGGTGCAGCCGGACATCGCCCGCGCCGAGCAGTACGGTCTCGCGCCGGGCGACGTGCGCCGCGCCGCGACGACGCTCCTCTCGGGCCTCGTCGTCGGGAACCTGTTCGAGGAACAGAAGGTGTTCGACGTCGCGGTGTGGGGAACCGAGGAGATCCGCCAGAGCGAAACCGACGTCGAGAGCCTGCTGATCGACACGCCGGACGGGGGACTCGTGCGCCCTCGGCGACGTCGCCGACGTGCGCATCGTGCCGAACGCGGCGGCGATCCGGCACGAGTCGGTCGAGTCGTACGTCGACGTCGGCGGCCGAACGTCTCCGGCCGGGACGTCGGCGCCGTCGCGGGCGACGTCGAGCAGGCGCTCGAGCAGGTCACGTTCCCGCTCGAGCACCACGCGCAGGTCCTCGGGGGCTTCGAGGAGGACGCGGCGGCGCGCTCGCGCGTGATCGCCGTCGCGGTGGCGGCGCTGATCGTGATCTTCCTGCTGCTCCAGGCCGCGTTCGCGAGCTGGCGACTCGCGGCGCTCGCCTTCGTCGGTCCTGCCGATGGCGCTCGCCGGCGGCGTGGTGGCGGCGCTGATCGCGGGCGGCGACATCACGCTCGGCTCCGTGGCCGGGTTCGTCGCCGTGCTCGCGCTCGCGGCCCGTAGCGTCGTCGTCCTCATCCGGCACTACCAGCAGCTGCAGCGCGAGGGCGAGGCGTTCGGCGCCGACCTCGTGATCCGAGGGACCAGGGAACGGCTCGTGCCGATCCTGACGTCCGCGCTGGGGTCGGCCGTCGTCTTCATCCCGTTCGCCTGAGCAGCGGTGCCGGCCGGGTTCGAGATCGTCGGGCCGATGGCCATCGTGATCCTGGGCGGACTGGTCACGACGACGCTGCTGACCTCGTCGTGGTCCCCGCGATCTACCTGCGGTTCGGCTTCGTCGCCGAACCGGACACGTCGGCCGAGGATCTGTTCGTCAAGGTTCCCGACGATCGACACGGTCCGGAGGGTAGGTGGGACCGATGAAGCGCAGCCTCCTTGCGATCGCCGTGATCCCCGTCGCCGCCTTGATCCTGACGGCCTGCGGCGGAACGGTGTCGGACGAGTACGAGATCGAAGAGCAGCCCTACACCCTGGAGCCGATCGAGGGTGAGGACGTGCTCCGCGTCACCCTGACCGAATCGGCAGTGGAGCACATCGGCATCGAGACGGTGCCGGTCGAGACAGCGCGGCTCGAGGTTGGTCGTGCCCTACGACGCGGTGTACATCGACTCCCACGGTGGGCTTCTGGGTCTACACGAACCCCGAGCCGCTCGTGTACGTTCGAGCCCCGATCGACATCGTCCGCGAGACGTCGACCGAGGCGTTCCTCGCCGACGGGCCGCCCGCCGGAACCCAGGTCGTGACGGTCGGGGCCCCGGAGCTGTACGGAACCGAGACGGAGTTCGGTACGTAGGCGTGATCACGGAAGGAAGGAACGCGCGATGCTTCGCTGGATCGTCGGGTCGAGCCTCAAGTTCCGATACCTCGTGGTCGCGCTCGCCGCCGCGCTGATGTTCTTCGGCGTGCAGCAGCTCCGCCACACCGCGGTCGACGTCTTCCCCGAGTTCGCGCCGCCGAAGGTCGAGGTCCAGACGCCGTCCCTGGGGCTGTCCGCGAACCAGGTCGAGTCGCTGGTCACGATCCCGCTCGAGCAGACGCTCAACGGGGTCCCCGGCCTCGACGAGATCCGCTCGAAGTCGGTGGAGTCGCTGTCGTCGATCGAGATGATCTTCAAGCCCGGCACCGATCTGCTCACCGCTCGGCAGCACGTCGCGGAGCGCATCGCCCAGATCTCGCCGCAGCTCCCGACCTGGGCGAGCCCTCCCTTCATGATCCAGCCCCTGTCCGCGACGAGCCGCGTCATGAAGATCGGGCTCACGACGACCGACCCAGACTTGGACCTGATCGACCTGTCGATGACGACCTACTGGAAGATCAGGACCCGTCTGATGCGGGTGCCGGGCGTCGCGAACGTGCCGATCTGGGGCGAGCGGATCGAGATGCCCACGATCCAGATCGATCCGAAGCGGCTCCGCGAGCACAACGTCACGGTCGACGCCGTCTCGACGGCCGTGGCGGACGCCCTGGACGCGGGGCTGCTCCAGTACTCCGACGGCAACTACATCGGGCGCGGCGGCTTCATCGACACCGCCGACCAACCGCTACCAGGTCCGGCACGTCCTGCCGATCGTGGAGGCCGCGGACCTGGCCGAGATCCCGGTCGAGTCGGCCGACGGCAAGAAGCTCGAGCATCGAGGACGTGGCGAACCTCGAGCGAGGCACCTGGCCGCTGGTGGGTGACGCCGTCATCAACGACGGCCAGGGCCTGATGCTCATCGTCGAGAAGCTGCCCTGGGCGAACACCCTGGACGTGACGCGCGGGGTCGAGGCGGCGCTGGAGGAGCTCAAGCCCGGCCTGTCCGGCATCGCGATCGACGCGACGATCTTCCGCCCGGCGACCTTCATCGAGGAGTCGATCAGCAACCTCTCCAAGGCCATCTGGTTCGGGGCGATCCTGATGGTCCTGATGCTCTGCCTGTTCCTCTACAGCTGGCGCACCGCCGTGATCAGCGTGGTGGCGATCCCGCTGTCGCTGATCGCGGCCGGTCTCGTCCTGCACTGGCGCGGGGCGACGATCAACACGATGATCCTGGCCGGCATGGTGATCGCCCTCGGCGACATCGTCGACGACGCGATCATCGACATCGAGAACGTGGTCCGACGTCTGCGGCAGCGTCGCCGGCGAGGGCGGCGGCGCGTCGACCGCCAGGATCATCCTCGACGCCTCGCTCGAGGTTCGAAGCGCGATCGTGTACGCGACGCTGATCGAGATCGTCGCCGTCGCGCCGATCTTCATGCTCGAGGGACTGTCCGGGTCGTTCTTCCGGCCGCTCGCCACGTCGTACGCGCTCGCGTTGCTCGCGTCGATGGTCGTCGCGCTGACGGTGACCCCGGCGATGAGCCTGATCTTCTTCAGGAAGCCGTCCTCCCTGCAGCACCGCGAGTCGCCGGTCGTCCCCGCCCTCCAGCGCGGGTACCACTTCGTCCTCGAGAGGATCGTCCGACGGCCTCGTCGCGCGTACGCGGCGGTCGGCCTCGCGACGGTGATGGGCGTCGCGGCCCTGCCGCTGCTCGGCCAATCGCTCCTGCCCTCCTTCAAGGAGCGCGACTTCCTGATGCACTGGCTGACGGTGCCCGGCACCGGGCCAGCCGGAGATGTTCCGGATCTCCGCTCGGGCCAACCACGAGCTGCTGGAGATCCCCGGGGTCAGGAACGCCGGGTCGCACATCGGGCAGGCGCTGCTGATGGACGAGGTCGTCGGGATCGACTTCGGCGAGAACTGGATCAGCGTCGACCCGTCCGTCGACTACGACGAGACCCTCGCGAAGATCCAGGAGGTCGTCGACGGCTACCCGGGCCTGTACCGCGACGTGCTGACCTACCTGAAGGAGCGGATCCGGGAGGTCCTGACGGGCTCGAGCGAGGCCATCACGATCCGGATCTACGGGCAGGACCTGGCTCAGCTGCAGGAGACGGCCGACGAGATCAACGAGATCGTCGGGAGCATCCCCGGCGTGACGAGGACCACGTCGAGTCCCTCAAGGACATCCCCCAGGTCAGCGTCGAGGTCGATCTCGGCGCAGCGCAGCGCTACGGGCTCAAGCCCGGCGACGTCCGCCGGGCCGCCGCCCGGCTGCTCGCAGGTGAGGAGGCCGGCGACATCTTCCGGGAGGCAAGGCCTACGACATCCAGGTCTGGAGCACGCCCGAGACCCGTGACACCTACAGCGACATCGGGAACCTGCTGATCGACACGCCCAGCGGCAAGTACGTCCACCTGAAGGACGTGGCGACGGTGACGATCGAGCCCGTTCCCAACGTCATCTATCACGACAACCTGTTCAGGAGCCTCGACGTCGGCGCCAACATCGACGGCAGCCGGGACCTCGGCTCGATCGTGGGCGAGCTCGAGAATCGCCTCGAGACTACGACTGGCCGGCCGAGTACCACGCCGAGTTCCTCGGTGAGTACACGGAGCGGCGAGAGGCCGCGAACCGGTTGAACGTCGGCGCGATCGCGGCGGCCATCGGGATCTTCCTGCTGCTGCAGGCGTCGTTCGGCAGCTGGCGGCTCGCCACGCTCTCGTTCCTGACCCTGCCGATCGCGCTGATCGGTGGCGTGATCGCGGCGTACCTCACCGGTGGAGTCATCTCGCTCGGATCGCTCGTCGGGTTCTTCACGGTGCTGGGGATCGTCGCGCGGAACGGGATCATGCTGATCAGCCACTACCAGCATCTCGAGCGGTTCGAGGGCGTTCCCTTCGGCCCGGAGCTGGTCCTGCAGGGAGCCCGTGAGCGGGTCGTACCGATCATGATGACGGTCCTGACGACCGGGCTCGCCCTCGTGCCGCTGCTCATCGCGGGGGAGATCCCCGGCCAGGAGATCGAGTATCCGATGGCCTGGGTCATCCTCGGCGGGCTCATCACGGCGACGTTGCTGAACCTGTTCGTCGTGCCATCGTTGTACCTGCGGTTCGCGAAGAAGGGTGGCCAGGCCGGAACGCCGATGCCTGCGGCTCCGGTGCCCGCGTAAGGAGACGAAGGTGACGGAGGCACGCTTCCCCAGGTGGGTGCCGCGTGCGGGAGCACGGCGAGTGCCCGCGGCGATGCGCAGGTGCCTCGCTCCCCTCGTGTGCGTGGCCGTGCTCGGTGCGTGCAGCCAGGGCGGGTCGGGGTCGACGACCCCGGCCCCCTCGGGCACCGCCCAGGCGGCCCCGTCGCCGACGACGACCAGTCCGGAGCCGCACGTGGACGTCAAGGCGAGCGACTTCGACCCCGCCAACTTCGATCCCTCGACCGCCGTCGACAACCGGTGGTTCCCTCTGACCCCCGGGACCCAGTTCGTCTATCGCGGGTCGTCGCTCGAGGATGGCGAACGTCTCACGCACAAGGTGGTCTTCACGGTCAGCGACATGACCAAGGAAGTCGCCGGTGTTCGCGTGGTCGTGATCTGGGACCGCGACTACACGGAAGGCGAGCTCGTGGAAGCCGAGGTCGCGTTCTTCGCTCAGGACCGCGACGGGAACGTGTGGCACCTGGGGCAATATCCCGAGGAGTACGAGGCAGGGAAGCTCGTCAAGTCTCCCGGCTGGGTCGCGGGCGAGGAAGGCTCGAAGGCGGGCATCGCGATGAAGGCCGAGCCGAAGCTGGGCGCACCGGATTATTCTCAGGGGTACTCGCCACCACCGATCAACTGGATCGATCGAGCGCGGACGTACGAGATAGGTGCCAAGACGTGCGTGCCGGTCGACTGCTACGAGGATGTGCTCATCACTGAGGAGTTCGAGCGATCGAAGCCGGGAGCGTTCCAGCTCAAGTACTACGCGCCGGGAGTGGGCAACGTCCGTGTCGGGTGGCGAGGTAAGAACGAGGAAGAGCGAGAGGAGCTCGTGCTGATCGAGTATCGCCGACTCGACGGAGCGCAGATGGAGATGGTCCGCGAGGCCGTGCTCGCGCTCGACCGGAACGCTTTCGAGCGGATCCCGGCCTACGCTTCGACATCGCCTGCCGAAGCCTCGTGAGGTCCAACCTTCTGACACGCTGAAGTGTTGGGGGGTCGGACGGAGATGCGGCGTGGACGGAGATGCTGGGCCCTGATGAGCTTGGTCGTGCTCGCGTCCGCATCGTGCTCCCGCCCGGAGAGCTTCGAGGATCTCATGGACATCGGCGTCTGCGATCCGGCCACCGCGGAGTTCACGCTCCAGATCGACAATCCGTTCTTCCCGTTGCCGGTTGGGCGCCAGATCGTGCTGGAGGGGTCGGAGTTCTTCTTCACCGACGTGCTCGTCCGGATCACCGTCCTCGACGATGTGGAGACGGTGGCCGGGGTGGAGACCCGGGTCGTCGAGGAGTACGAGGCCAAGGACGGACAGGTGGTCGAGGTCTCCCGGAACTACTTCGCACAGACTGCCGACGGCACCGTGTGCTACTTCGGGGAAGAGGTCGACATCTACGACGGCGACGGGAACGTCACATCGCACGGCGGAGCCTGGCGCGCCGACGGGACGACGAACATCCCGGGCATCTTCATGCCCTCCGATCTGGAGGTGGACCAGGCCTTCCCACAGGAGATCGCGCCGGGCGTCGCGGAGGACCAAGCGAAGGTGATCGCCCTCGGCGAGGTCGTGGAGGTGCCCGCCGGCACGTTCGACGACACGGCCGCGCTGCTCGACCGCAACCCCCTCGACGGCAGCGAGGATGAGAAGGTCTACGCCTCCGGCGTGGGCCTGATCGTCGACGGATCCGCTCGGATGACGGGGTTCACGCCGGGTGGAGGATAGGATCGAACCGAGCGCGCGTTCTATCCGGCCACGGCGGCGAGCCTCGATGAGTGACTGGGATAATCCGGGCGTGCGGTACGACGACATCCTGGAGGCGATCGGCAACACGCCGCTCGTCGGTATGCCCCGGATGTCGCCGAACCCTCGGGTGCGGCTGTGGGCGAAGCTCGAGGGCTCGAATCCGACGGGGTCCACGAAGGACCGCATCGCCTTGAGGATGATCGAGACGGCGGAAGCGAGCGGCGAGCTCACGTCGGCCAAGACGATCCTCGAGCCCACATCGGGGAACACGGGCATCGCGCTCGCCATGGTGGCGGCGCGCAAGGGGTACGGGCTCACGGTGGTCATCCCCGACAATGCGAGCGAGGAGCGCATCGGCCTGCTTCGTCTGTTCGGCGCCGAGATCGTGTTCAGCGACGGCGAGAAGGGCACGAACGGATCGATCGAGGTGGCGCGCGCGCTCGCCCAGGACGAGAAGTACTTCATGCCGTTCCAGTACGGGAACCCGGCGAACCCGTTGGCGCACCAAGAAGGCACCGCGCAGGAGATCATCCGCGACCTGCCCGAGGTGACTCATTTCGTGGCCGGCATGGGCACCGGTGGCACGCTCACCGGCAACGGCCGCGGCCTGCATGCCCACAACCCCGACGTCAGGATCATCGCGGCCGAACCGGAGCTCGGCGACCTCGTCTACGGTCTGCGCTCACTCGACGCGGGGTTCATCCCACCGATCTTCGATCCGAGCGAGATCGATCGGAAGTTCCTCGTCGACTCGTCCAGCTCGCTGCGAACGAACCGCGAGCTCACCTCGACCGAGGGCATCTTCGCCGGCATCTCGAGCGGCGCCGTGGTCTACGTGGCGCAGCGCATCGCGAGCGAGATCGACCACGGCGACATCGTGTGCCTGCTGCCCGACGGCGGGTGGAAGTACCTATCGACGGAGGCCTGGGCGGAGGACCTCGCGACGGCCGAGAAGGGCGTCGCGGAGTCGCTCTGGTGGTGAGCGCGCTGGGGTCGTGCACGTGGCGGTGAGCGCCCCGGCCTCGTGCACCGTGGTGGCGAGCAGATGAGCGATCCGCGGCCGATCGGGGTCTTCGACTCCGGGGTCGGAGGCCTCACGGTCGTGCGAGCCATCATGGATCAGCTGCCGCACGAGCCCATCCTCTACGTGGGTGACACGGCTCGGTTCCCGTACGGCCCGAAGCCCGTCGACCTGATCCGGCGTTACGCCCTGGGGATCGCCGACTACCTCGTGCACCGCGACGTGAAGATGCTCGTGGTCGCCTGCAACTCAATCGAGGTGAGCGCCATCGATGACATCGCCACCCGTGCAGGGATCCCGGTCGTCGGCGTGATCGACCCCGGCACGCGCGCGGCGGTCCGCTCGACGCGCAACGGGATGATCGGCTTGATCGGCACCGAGGCGACGGTGACGAGCGGTGCGTACGACCGAGCCCTGTCGGCGACGGGCGCTGCGGTGACGCTGCGATCTCAGCCCTGCCCCAGCTTCGTCGAACACGTCGAACGAGGGGACACGACGAGTCCCACGCTCAGGGCGGCCGCGCGCGGGTATCTTTCCCCGCTGATGGCCGAGGGCATCGACACGCTGATCCTGGGGTGCACCCACTACCCGCTGCTGTCGGGTCTGCTGCAGCTCGAGCTCGGGCCGGGCGTCGTGCTCGTTTCGTCGGCGGAGGAGACGGCCAAGGACGTGTATGCGACCCTGCTCGCCGACGACCTGCTCCAGGACGACGGATCGCCCGCCGGTCACGAGTTCCTCGCGACCGGTGATCCGCACGCATTCGAGCGCGTCGCCACCGTATTCCTCGGGCCCGAGCTGACCGACGTCGGCGCCGCACAGGCGCAACCGGTGGGGGGTGGCACGTGGAGCTGACGGTGTTGGGCTCGGCCGGCACATGGCCCGGTCCAGGCGGCGCGACCTGCGGCCACCTGCTCAGCCACGACGGCACCCACGTCTGGCTCGACGCCGGCACCGGCACCTTCGCTCGGCTCCAGGAGCACATCGGCATCGACGAGATCGCGGCGATCGCGGTGACCCATGGACACACCGACCACTTCATCGACGTGCTGCCGGCGTTCTACGCCCGCCACTACGGGGGGATGGGCGCGCCCGGCCTTCCGTTCTACTCGCCCGACGGATTCGTCGAGGGCATGAAGTTGCTCGTCTCCGAGAACGGTCGGGACGTGATGTCCGAAGCCTATGCGTTCCACACGGTGCGCGGCGGTGACGGGTTCGAGGTCGGACCCTTTCGGTTCGCGGTCTTCGACATGACCCATATCGGCGTGAACGCGGTCGGGTATCGGGTCGAGGCCGGTGGGGCGGTGCTCGCCTACACGGGCGATTCCGGCCCGTGCCAGGAGGTCGTCGAGATGGCCCTGGGAGCCGATCTGTTCGTGGCCGAAGCCACGTATCAGGACGCGTCGAACCAGGCGTTCTTCCACATGAGCGCGACTCAGGCGGCCGAGCATGCCACGGCCGCCGGCGCGAAGCGGCTCATGCTCACTCACATCCTCCCCACGCTCGACCCCGAGATCTCGCGCGATGAGGCCGCCGTGGCATTCGACGGCGTGATCGATCTCGCCCAGGACGGCATGACGGTTGAGATCGAGCCGTGATGACGGTGACGGAGATCGTCCCGTGACGAGGCCCGACGGTCGTTCGGCCGACGAGCTGCGTCCGGTCTCCTGGGAGATCGGGTTCCAGGAATGGGCCGCCGGCTCGGTGCTCTTCTCGATGGGCAAGACCCGTGTGCTCGTGGCCGCCAGCGTCTCGGAGGACGCGCCCCGATGGCTCAAGGGAACGGGCCGAGGCTGGGTGACCGGTGAGTACTCGATGTTGCCTGCCTCGACGTCGGAGCGTTCGAGCCGCGAGGTGAACCGGGGCCGCCCGGGTGGGCGGACGCAGGAGATCCAGCGGCTGATCGGTAGGTCACTGCGGAGCGTCACCGACCTCTCGCGTCTGGGCGAGCGCACGATCACGATCGACTGCGACGTGCTGCAGGCCGATGCGGGCACGCGCACGGCCTCGATCACCGGTGGGTACATCGCGCTTGCGATCGCGCTGCGCGGGCTCGTCGAGCTCGGCAAGGTGCCCGAGGACCTGCTGTCCGAGAGCGTGGCGGCCGTGAGCGTCGGCATCGTGGACGGCGAAGCACGACTCGATCTGTGCTACGAGGAGGACGCGGGTGCCGAGGTCGACTTCAACGTGGTGATGACCGGTGGCGGCGCGTTCGTGGAGGTGCAGGGAACGGCCGAGGGCACGCCGTTCTCTCGTGACGACCTCGGCGTCATGCTCGACCTCGCCGCCACGGGCGTCGGACGGCTCACCGAGCTGCAGCACGAGGCACTGGGTTCGATATCGGGTTGAGATCGCCGATGACCTTCCCCGATCGGCTCGCGATCGCATCCCGAAACACGCACAAGCTCCGCGAGCTCGGCCGCATCTGCGCCGGATGGCCCGTCGCTTGGATCACGGTCGACGACCACGATCCGGCGGCGTGGCCCGACGTCGAGGAGACGGGGGAGACCTACCTCGAGAACGCCATCCTGAAAGCCACCCAGGTCGCGGCCGCCCTCGGCGTACCGGCGATCGCCGACGACTCCGGCATCGAGGTCGACGCGCTCGGCGGGGCGCCGGGGCCCCGTTCCGCCCGGTACGCCGGTGAGGACGCCACCGACGAGCGGAACCTGGAGGCGCTGATGAGCGCCGTGCGAGGTGTACCGTCAGGCGGCCGCACGGCCCGCTACCGATGCGTCGCCGCGATCGCCTGGCCCGACGGACCGACCGACCACGCCGAGGGCGTCTGCGAAGGGTCGCTCGTGTCGAAGCGGCGCGGCGTCCGCGGGTTCGGATACGACCCGATCTTCGTGCCCGCCGGATGGGACGAGACCATGGCGCAGCTCACCGACGAGCAGAAGGACCGCATCAGCCATCGCGGGCGGGCGTTCCGGGCGCTCGCCGAGCGGCTGGGGAAGCCGTAGGCGGCTTCCACGGCGTCTCGCGGAGCCGACGGTACCCGACTCAAGGTAGCCGCTCGGTTTGTCGAGTCATCTTCCGTGGAACCCACGACGACCGCTCCGCCGGTCATGGACCGCCGCGTGCTGCGCAGCACGAAGGGCTTCTTCGACGGGAAGTCCCCGATGCTCGTGGCCGTGCTCGGTCTGGCCTTCATCGCGGTCGTGAGCGTGCTCGACTACCTCACCGGTCCGCAGCTCTCGCTGTCGCTCCTGTACCTCATGCCGATCGGCCTCGTGACGTGGAACCTCGGCCGCCGGTGGGGTGCCGTCGCCGTGGTCATCTCTACGGTCGCCGCGCTCGTCTCCGACGTCCTCTCGTCTCCCTCCACGACGACGACCGACCCGGTGCCGTACTGGAACGGCATCGTGCGGTTCGCCGTCTTCCTGGCGGCGGCGATGCTGCTGGACACCCTGCGCTCGATCATCGACGCGCAGTGGAACCTGGTCGAGGAGGAGGCCGGACGCTCGAGCGATCTGCGTGAGATGAACGACGTGAAGAACACGCTGTTGCATGCCGTGTCGCATGACCTGAAGGGTCCTCTGGCCGGCATCCTCGGTGCGATGCAGACGATCCGGCGCGACGACGTGTTGCATCTGACGCCCGACGAGCGCGAGGCGCTCTACCAGGTGATCGAGCAGAGCGGCCGGAAGATGAACCGTCTGATCGACGACCTGCTCGACCTCGACCGCATCGACCGGGGCAAGGTCCTGCCGCAGCGCAAGCCCACCGACGTGGGGGCGTTGGCCCGCCGCGTCGTGGCGGAGAGCTCACTGTTGACCGAACATCCCGTCCGGGTACGAGCCGACGCCGTCATGGTCGAGGTCGATCCGGGCAAGGTCGAGCGGGTGGTGGAGAACCTGCTCGTGAACGCGGCGCGGCACACCCCGCCGGGCACGGCCGTGGAGGTCGACGTCACCGCCCGGCCCGGCGGTGTCGTGCTGACCGTGGAAGACGACGGCCCGGGCGTCCCCGACGAGCTCAAGGAGGCGCTGTTCGAGCCGTTCCGCCAGGGAGAGGATTCGAGCGGGCGCGGCATGGGCATCGGCCTCTCGCTCGTCCAGCGATTCGCGGAGCTCCACGGGGGAACCGCCAGGATCGAGGACGCTCCGACCGGCGGGGCTCGGTTCGTCGTGACCCTGCCGGGCGAGGTCGTTACTCTCGACGAACCGATCGCCGAACCACAGCTCCACGCGGTCTGAGTCCGCACCTTCGCGGCACCGTGGAGATGGGTGACCGAGACCGCTTCGGCGGGTGGTCGACGAGGTCAATGTCCGCCAGGTGCCACGAGGCGCGCGCGGATCACGCTGTCCATCTCATCCTGCGACCAGACCCTCGCTATCGCCTCTCTGATGATGGCATGGCGCAACTCCTCGTCGGCATCAAGGTCCGCCTGTTCCGCCTCCGTCCGTGTCCCCGGCTGGTCGTGAGTCTCGATCCGCTCACGACCTGCGCGCCGTATCGCAGCGAAATCATCGCAGGGATCGACGGCGTGCCCGTCCAGGAACCACGTGTCCACCCGGGGCTCGTAATGCAGCATCTCCTTCTCCCCTCCCCTCAGATCTCGGGGCTGAACCGTCGGCTTCCTCTACCGCAAGGGTAGGCCGTGACCCGCCTGGTCGGGGGGCCGGACGAACCGCACGGAGGGAGCCGGTCGGTGCGAGAGGGGGGGTCGAACCACACGCCCTTTCGGGCACCGGGGCCTAAAGGCGGTGCCACCACGCACGGATCCCGTCGTCACGGGTCGCCTGGTGCCCGCTCGTGTCGTCTCGTGACCGTGAGGGTCACTCCCTTGTGAGCAAAGCGTGAGCAAGAGGATCGGTGGACATGTAAAGGATTCGTCTCTCCTGGACCACCATCTGTGCGGTGGACGATGTGGACCTGACCGTGTGCAGGTGCGCGGTTTCGCCGACGACGAGATCGACAGCGCTGTCTTCTACCCGCAGGATGACGGCTTCCTCGTCGACCGAGAAACATTGGTACGCCACTACGCCTTCCACTGACACCAGGACGGCTCGGCAGGCCGTTGACACCGAGACCGGGCCGCACTCTTCGGGGGCGGTGGGCGCGTCCGCCCGAGAGAGATGACGTTGCCGGCGTGGCGTCGTGGTCTGTCTCAGGTGTGGTTCTGGCGCTGGACAGCTTCGGCGAGTGTGCGGATGCCCCCGCGGATCTGCTGCTCGCCGACGTTGCCGAAGCCGAGCACGAGAGCGGGCGGGCGCGGGTCCGGTTCAGCTTCCGTGTCTGCGGCCACGAACCGGTAGCGGTCGAGTCCGTTGACCCCGACACCCATGGTCGCCGCGGTCGCCACGACAGCGCGCTCGGATGTCCCGTCGGGGAGGCGCAGCAGGGCGTGACAGCCGGCCGCCAGCCCCTGCAACCGACCCTGCCCGAAAGCGAGTTCGGCCTCGGCTGCCAGCACGTCCCGGCGTGCGCGGTAGACCTCCCGCACGCGTCGCAAGTGACGGTCGAAACGGCCCGTCTCCATGAGCAGCGCCAGCGCTTCCTGGTCCAGGCCGGGAGCGCCGCGACTGCTGAGCCGCTTCTCCTCGACGATCCCCTCCACGAACCGTGCTGGCGCGAGCACCCAGCCCAGCCGGATCGCCGGCGCGAGCGTCTTGCTGACCGATCCCAGGGCGATCACGCGGTCCGGGTTGAGGCCCTGAAGTGAACCGACCGGCTGACGGTCGTACCGGAAATCGGCGTCGTAATCGTCCTCGAGGATCACCCCGTCGACCTCGTCGGCCCAGGCAACCAGGTCGCGTCGCCGCGACGGGCCGAGCGCCACACCGGTGGGGCATTGGTGGGCAGGTGTTAACAGCACCGCTCGTGCTCCGGTTTCGCGCAGGCGATCCACGTCGAGGCCATGGTCGTCGACGGGAACCGGCACCGCGTCCAGGCCGGCGCGGCGGGCGATGACGTCGTGCTCGCGGGGGCCGGGGTCCTCCAGCGCGATGCGCCCGATGCCGTGCTGTGCCAGCGTCGCCAGGGCGAAAGCCAGTCCCTGCCGGAAGCCAGAAACGACGATGGCGTCCTCGGCGACCGCGCAGCCCGACCGAACGCGACGGTGGTAGGCGGTGACAACCTCACGCAGATGCCTCGAACCGGCCGGGTCCTCGTCACCCAACTCGGCGGTCGGAAGGGTCCGCGTCGCCTCCGACACCGCCCAACTCCAGGCCGTCAACGGCACCGAGCCGAGATCGGGGATGCCGTACTCGAAGTCGGCCACGGCCGGCCGGGACGACAAGGGCGAGGCAAGGACGGCGCCGGGCCCTGGCCGGGCCGGCCCGCTGGCCGGCATCGCGGCCACCCGCGTCCCGGAGCCGACCGCCGACTCGACGTACCCTTCGGCCAGCAACTGCTCGTAGACATCGACCACCGTGCCGCGTGAGACGCCGAGCAGCTCGGCCAGGCGTCGAGTCGACGGCAAGCGTTCCCCGGCACCGAGCCGTCGATCGCGGATCGCCGCCCGCAACTGGTCCTGGATCTGGAGCCCGAGCTGTCCGGCGTCGCGGTCCAGCGCCACCAGCAGGTCGGGGCCACCGCGCGCCCAGTCCACCGCCATGCCACCAGCATGCCAAATGGTTCACTCAGCGGGACAGCCAGTGGCCCTTCGCATCGGACCGCATCAAGCCTCAGACTCGATGTCATGACCCCCGAGGCAGGCAGTTGCACACCACGAGTGGGAGGTGCCCCATGTTGACGCAGGTCGCCGACGGTGTGATGGTCCACCAGAGCGAGCTACTCGAGAACAACGCCGTCGTCGTACAAGGCCAGGCCGGCGTGTTGCTCATCGACCCCGGGATACAAGGCTCCGAGATGGCCTGCCTCGCGAACGACCTTCGCGAGTTGGGCCAGTCCGTCGTGGCGGGCTTCTCGACGCATCCCGATTGGGATCACGTGCTCTGGCACGCCGAGCTCGGTGAAGCGCCGCGTTACGGCACCGCCCGCTGCGCAGCGTCCATGCGAGATCTGCTGTCGAACGCGGACTGGCAGGCCCGCGTCGCCGAGGGGTTGCCGCCAGAGATCGCCGAGGAGGTACCGCTGGACCTGTTCGGCCTCATCACCGGCCTGCCCGCCGGAACCGCGCAGATCCCTTGGGATGGCCCGAGGGTCCGGATCATCGAGCATCCGGCGCATGCACCGGGCCATGCGGCGTTGTTCATCGAAGAACGCGGGGTTCTCGTCGCCGGTGACATGCTCTCTGATGTCTTGATCCCGATGCTCGACGACTTCGATGGCTCCAACGACCCGGTCGAGGACTACCTCATCGGGCTGCAGCTGCTGGAGGGGGTGGCGGACGACGTTGATGTCCTCATCCCGGGTCACGGGTCCGTCGGCGGAGCCGATCAGCTACGCGCACGGATCGAACAGGACCGCGCGTACGTGCTCGCCCTGCGTGACGGCGGTGGTCCCGACGACCCGCGGATCGGCCCATCGGCCAAGCCCGGCTGGGAGTGGGTAAGCGATGTGCACAACGGGCAAGCCCAGCGCCTCGCCGAAAGGAACGAACGCGACGCGACGCCCGGCTAGCGATCCGCTTGCGACACAAGACGACCCTGCCAAATTCTTGACGCACGACACTCTAGGGGGTGCGAGAGGGGAGATTCGAACTCCCACGCCCTTTCGGGCACCGGGACCTAAAGGCGGTGCCGCCACGCACGGATCCCGCTTCCACGAGTCGTCTGGTGCCCCCTTGTGTCGTCTCGTGCCCGTCGGTGTCGAACCCTTGTGAGCGAAGCGTGAGCAGAGACTTCATCCGCCGGCATCGATTTCCGCGCAGTCTCGCCGGGTTCCCCGGAGCCTGGTGACCGTACGGGCAGGTCGTTCATCCCTTCGACCCCGCCGCGCGCCTCCCCTGCAGCCTGCGTCATCGAGGGCGTTTGACTGAGAGGGGAGCGCCTTCCTTCATGTTGATCTCGGGGACCAACGGTTCGACCGGCTTGCTGGAGTTGATGTCGGGTACGAATCCAGCAGCCGCGACGAGCTTGAAGATGTTGACCTCGTCGGGATCCTCACCAGCTTCCATCTCGGTGGATGCCATGACCTGCAGGCTGTCGGGATCGAACCACCAGATCTTGAGCCGGCGCTCGGTCTCGATCTCGACGCTGATGGCAGCGCGGCCAGCAGGGTCAATCACATCGTGTTGGACCGATGCACCTTCGAGACCCGCGAGCACCTGAGCGAGCGCCGCCCGCAGTTCGGGGCTCACGTTGTCGTCTTGAAGTAGTTCGCCGATCGATCGAACGACACCCGCGATGATCGGTGCCTCTGCTCCAAGCGTCCATTCCCGGTGCGCTTCGGGAGAGGCGCCTCCCGGTTCCGCCCGCTCGACCAGCTGGTCGTAGAGAACCTCGGGATCTGCGACGAGGTAGGTCACATCGCCCGCATCGGTGATGTACTCACCGGCTCCGAAGACCTCGTCATGGCCCCGCTGGTCGTGTCGACGACCCGAGGCATCGAGTCCGTACCAACGTTGCTGGTCATAGGCGACGCGTTTGGCCGAGCCGTCGTTGGCCAGCGTCACCCAGGCGCTGCGCTCGTAGGCGAAGGCATCGGGGGGGAAGGCGAGTACCGCTGAGGGCGGCGCCAGGCGATCGCCTGCGGCATCCTCGGGAGGACGGCCCAGGCTGAGGCTGTAGAGCCCGACACCGATCATCGCAAGGATTCCCAGCCCCAAGGCTCCTGCGCCCGAGCGTCGGCGCAGCTCGCGTCGGTCTCTCTTCCGCTCCAGGGCATCGAGGCCGAAGGCTGGATCCGGCACTGCGTTCACCGCACCCCTCAGACGTTCCCGAAGTCCGTTCATCGTTCGACCCCCATCCGCTCTCGGAGCTTCTCGTGAGCTCTCGACCTCAGGACCCGGACCGTCGAGGCGCGGATGCCGAGGGCGCTGCCCGCCTGCTGACTCGTCCAGTCAAGGAGATCCGTCAAGATCACCACCGCTCGTTCGCGTGGCGAGAGATGGCGCATCGCTCTTGTCACTGCGTCGGCCTCGTCGACGAGTGACAGGTCGTCCCTCCCGAGTTCGGAGTGCAGGGCCCGTCGCAGGGCGGTCTGCACTCGCCGTCGTCGGCTGCGCCAGACGTTCATCGCGATTCGGAACGCGTAGGCCACCGGATCGTCGATGGCTTCGAGCCGGTCCCATCGTTGCCACATGCGGACGAACGTCTCCTGGGCGATGTCTTCGGCTTCGTGTCGATCGTGGGTCACGAGCAACATGGCGGCGAAGAGCTCGCGCCTATGCGTCTCGAAGAACTCCTCGAAGGACTGCGAGGCCATCACCTCAACGGAATCGATCACTTCGGACACTCGAGGCATGGACGCCGGAGCCATGCGAAGTGCTTACAGGAATCTTCGTGGCGTTGCTTGCCGACTGAATGTGGCGAACGACGAGCTCCGTCCCGTGCCGGCGCCGACCGGGTGTCGGTTCTCCTCGCGGGACTCCGGACGCCGTCCGCCCGTCCTCGGGCGACACTTGGGCGCCTCAATGCGCTCGGGACGGGCTCCTAGCATCGAACCCGGAACCGGCTGCCGCGACTTCTGTCAGCAAGCGTGAGCAAGTCGGGATTCTCGACGCCGTGGCTCGAACACCTCAGAAGAGGAATCCGCAGCTCACAGTGCGAGAGGGGAGATTCGAACTCCCACGCCCTTTCGGGCACCGGGACCTAAACCCGGCGCGTCTGCCAGTTCCGCCACTCCCGCTCGGATGAAGGCTACTCCGCCGATGTGGGGACTCCACCTTCATGCTCCATCTGGAATGATTGACCGCGGTGCCCCCCCGAGTATCGATCGCCGTCGGTGTCGCGCTCGTCGCCGCTCTCGCGGCGTCGTGCACCGAACTGCCCACTGACAGCGCGACCGCCCGGACGGTCGATGTCACCGATGACGCGTCGTCTTCACCGATCCCGCGGGAGTTCCTGGAAGTCGGGGTCCGCGCCTCCTCCTCCAGCGTCGACGAGCCGCCTCGAACCGAGGAGGTGCCGGCGCCCCGGTCGCTGAAGAGGTCCGCGTGGGTGGTTCGGGCCGACGGGAACAGGCTGGGCGTGTGGACGGATCCCCATGCGGAGAAGGGCACGCGCACACCCGTCGACGCGGTGAATCCGTGGGGCCAGCAGGTCGCCTTCCCGGTGATGAAGGTCGCCTTCGTCGATGGTGACCCCTGGTACCGGGTGCTGCTCGGCATCGAGCCCAACGGCTCTCAGGGATGGGTCCGCGCCCGCGATGTCACCTTCCATCGGGTGCGTCACCGGGTGACGATCGATCTCTCCGAACGGGTGCTGCGCCACTACCGCAACGGGCATCTGCGACACCGGTTCTCCGTCGGCGTGGGCGCCGCGGGTACCCCCACGACGTCCGGGCGGTTCTTCGTCTGGGCGGTCCTGGAACCGAGCGATCCGACCGGACCCTACGGTTCGTACCTGCTCGGCCTCTCCGGATTCTCCGAGGTGCTTGCCGACTGGCCTGGTGGGGGGCGCATCGCGATCCACGGCACCGACGACCCTTCGGATCGGGGACGCCCCGTCTCCCACGGGTGCGCCCGCGTGTACAACCCGCAGATGAACCGCTTGCGGAACATCCCGATGGGCACCACCGTGACGATCCACCCGTAGCATCTGGTCCGTGGGACGAGTCAACGGGGCAGCCGGAACGACCTTGCGGGGCTCGTTCACCCTCGCGACCGTCGGCGACTGCATCGTCACCCGGCCGTTGCTGCCGTTCGTCGCCGGCGATGGGTCGTTCGCCGAGGTGGTCTCGCTGCTCCGAGGGGCGGACGCTACGTTCGGGAACCTCGAGACATCGATCGTCGATCTCTCCAACACCGAGTCGGTTCCCTCGGGCTTGCCCGACGACTGGGCCGTGAGGGCGCAGCCGGATGCCGCCCTCGACCTCCGTGCGCTCGGCTTCGACGTGTTCGGCAGGGCGAACAACCACGCCACGGACTGGGGCGCCGGGGGCTTGATCGAGACCGGCCTCTGGCTCGAGGAAGCGGCGCTCGTGCACGCCGGGGCGGGACCGACGCTGGCTGCCGCCCGAGCTCCCCGGTACCTGGAGACCGACGCGGGGCGGCTGGGGCTGGTCTCGATGACCACGAGTCCCGCGAGCGGACTGGCACCCGCACTCGACGCGTTCGGCGAAGTGCCAGCGCGGCCGGGTGTGCACGCGGTGCCCGTGCGCACGACGGTGATCGTGACCCCGAAGGTGATGCGGGGGCTCATGGCGATCCGCGAGGCGCATCCGGAAGGCGACGTGGCGTGGCTCGCGCAGCACGTCGATGCCGACGGCGAACCGCCGGAAGCGCTGGAGCTATACGGGCGCCGCTTCGAGTTGGGGAAGGCGATGGGGGTGCGCCACGATGCCGACGACGAGGCGCTGGCGGCCAACCTCCACGCGATCAGGCTGGCCGCGCAGCATGCCGATGTGGTGGTGGCGGCGGCGCATTCGCACCAGGGCGACGCGAACCCACAGGACCCTCCGGCCTTCCTGCGCTCATGGGCCCATGCTGCGATCGATCGCGGAGCCGACGTCGTGGTGGTGAGCGGCCCACACCGGCTCGCCCCGGTCGAGCTGCACCGAGGACGTCCGATCCTGTACGGGCTCGGCAACTTCCTCTGGTGCGACATGCAGGAGCCGCTCCAGCGGTACTACTACGACGAGAGCCGTGATGTGTTGCGCGAGCGCCTCGACGACGCCTCCCAGGTCACCGACGCCGACCTCATGGGCGTCCTCGGCGAGGATTCCTTCGGCGACGACGCGATCTTCCACTCGGTGATGGCCCGAGTGATGCTGGGACCCGACGGCCTCGAGGAGCTCCTGCTCCATCCGGTCGACCTCGGCCGGGCCGAGCCGCTCACGCGCCGAGGGATCCCGAGGACGCCGGCTCCCGGGGTCGCGCACCGGATCCTCGAAGACCTTGCAACGATGTCGGAGCCGCTCGGGGTCTCGGTCGTCACCGAGGAAGGCATCGGCCTGGTTCGGGCCCGCTGAAGGTGCGCTTTTCGGCTCGCGCCGGAGGCGCCCGGAAGACTTCGGCCGAAAGTCCTAGGCAATTCGCTTGAGTCCTTGCTAGGGTATCGCCGAGAATCACCCCCCGATGACTGGAGAGAATGCGATGTCGGTGTCACGACGTGCAGTCTCGAGAAGCGCCGGTGTGTTCGCCCTGGCCCTCTCGATCGTCTTGGTCCTCTTGCCCACGCCGCAGGCGTTCGCGGTGCAGTTGTTCGCGGACAACTTCGAGAGCGGTGTGCTGGTGCCGCCCTGGACGGCCACCGCCAACTTCACGAACCAGACCGCGCTCTTCTTCGCAGGCAGCCGTGCCGGCCGCGCGACCACGACCGGCGCAGGCGCGTACGCTTACAAGGACCTCTCGCCGGCGCAGACCAACGTCTACCTCAAGACCCAGATCAGGGTCGTGAGCGCTGCCGGCACCACGCCGGTGCTCCGCTTCCGGCAGTCCGGCGCCGGCACGAACATCATCTCGCTCAACCGAAACAAGAACGGCGCACTGGTGCGGAAGAACCACGTCACGGCGTCCCAGGATGCGACCAGCGCCACCTCGATGGCGTTGAACACGTGGTACGACCTGCAGATCCACGCTCAGATCAACGGCACCTCGAGCGTCTTCGAGGTGTGGCTCAACGGCACGCTCGTGAGCGACATCTCCGGCGTCGTCTCGCTCGGGAGCGCCCCGATCGGACGACCCCAGCTCGGATCCAACGCGACCTCGACCGGCTACGACATCGTCTATGACGACGTCGTGATCGACACCGCGTTCATCGGCGGAGGTGGGGGAGGCACGCCGCCGCTGCCGCCGACCAATGTCACGGCGACCCCGGTGGCTTCGAACCGGGTCGACCTGTCATGGACCGCGTCGGCGGGCGCCACCAGCTACAACGTGATCAGGACCCCTGGCCCGAACCCGGGCGGCACGACGGGCACGACGTTCAGCGACACGACGGTCGCCGCGTCCACCCAATACACCTACACGGTCACCGCGACGAACGGTTCGGGAACGTCGGCGCCGTCGTCTCCACCGGTCGTCGTGACCACTCCGCCGGGCGGCGGGGGCGGTGGGGGAACGCTGATCGGCGCCGCGGGCGACATCGCCTGCGACCCGTCAGACACCAACTACAACGGCGGCAACGGCACCGCCTCGAGGTGCCGGATGAAATACACGGCACAGCAGCTGACCAGCGTGGATCACATCCTCGCCCTCGGCGACCAGCAGTACGAGTGCGGTGGACTGGCTGCGTTCAACCAGAGCTACGCCCAGTCGTGGGGCGTGTCGGCGCTCAAGAACAAGACTCACCCGATCCTCGCGGACGAGGAGTACGCCACCACGGGCGGCACCGACTGCGGGGCGGCGGGAGCCGACGGCTACTTCTCGTACTTCAGCAGCGTGCTGGCCGCCCAGCCTGGGAACACCGCCGAGGACCCCAACAAGGGCTACTACAGCTTCGAAGTCGGCGCGTGGCACATCGTGGCATTGAACTCCGAGTGCAGCAAGATCGGCGGCTGCAACGCCGGCTCGGCCCAGTACAACTGGCTGCAAGCTGACCTGGCAGCGAGCAGCACCGCGTGCACGCTCGCCTACTGGCACACGCCGCGGTTCGCGTCGAAGAAGAACGGGACCCAGGTCAACTCGAGCACGCTTGACTTCTGGAACCTGTTGCAGACCGAAGGCGCGGAGATCGTGCTCGGCGGCAACTCGCACTTCTACGAGCGGCTGGCTCCGAGGCTCCCCTCGGGCACGCTCAACGCGAACGGCATCCGGCAGTGGGTGGTCGGGACCGGTGGCAAGAGCCACGGCGGACTCGCTGATCCGGGAGCCCGGCTGCCCGGCAGCGAGTCGGGCCAGCGGACCGAGTTCGGTGTGCTGAAGCTCACGCTGAACGCCACGAGCTACAGCTGGGACTACGACGTCGAGGGCTCGTCGAGCTTCACCGACACGGGCACCACGAACTGCCACTGATACCACGAACGGCCACTGAGGTCCTCGGGGGGAGAGGGCTACTCCTCCCGGAGGATCTCGGTCGGCCTGAGGCGGCGGAGGACCCTCGTCGCGGTCACGCCCGCGACGAGGGTCGCCGCAAGCACCAACGCCGCCAGCGTCAGTAGGTGCCCGATCGGGAAGGTCACGGTGGGGTCCAGGATGAACAGTGCCCGCAGGATGAGCACGAGCAGGACGGCGACCCCTGAACCCACCAGGATCCCGGCGATCAGGCCGCAGACCGCCACCAGCGCGGCCTCGGCCAGCACCATCGCTTGAAGCTCCCGTACGTGCAGACCCTGTGCCCGAAGGGTCACGTACTCCCTGCGCCGCTGCAGCATCAGGCCGAAGACGAAGATCGCGATCGTCGCGACGCTCATCAGCAACACGTAGAAGGAATCGAGACGCACCAAGCCGACGATGTTCAGCGCCGTCAGGCTGGACTGGTCCTTGTCCAGGGCCGTCTCTGAGGAGTCGATGTGGATCGGGTCGCTGGCGCCGGGACCCGACCGGAGCGCGGCGATCGCTCGGTTCAGACCTGCGCGGCTGTCGTCGGTCACCTCGGCCAGGAAGAAGTCGACGCTCTGACGCCCCGTGGCCTCCTGGTACCGACCGAGGTTCACGACGAGGTTCGCGCCCTCCGGGAACCCAGGGAAGCGCTCGAACAGGCCGACCACGCGGAAGCGCTCCTGGGTCTCCCGCGCGGTCCCCAGGGCGAGGATGACCTCGACCGCGTCGCCCGTATCGACCGAGAGGTCATCCGCCGTCTCCGCGTCGACCATGAGCCCTCTCGGGTCCGCCTCGAGAGCCGCCAGCGCGCCGGTGGCCGAGCGATCCACGAAGAACTGATCCGGCAGCGGCGCGACCCGGGCGAAGCTCGCGGGATCGATGGCGGCGAGGTTCGCTCGGGCCTGGTTGTAGGGCCCGATCAGCACCGAGTTCTCGAGATCGAACACCACCGGTGTCACGGCGGACACACCGGCGACGGTGAGCCATGAGCCGTCGCTCGCTCGACGTGGACCGGTGCCCACGACGCTGGGCGTGATGCGGAGGTCCGACCCGACGAAGAACCTCGAGTCGGCCGTCTTCGCCGCGTCGTAGGTCGCGCTGAAGATGGCGAGGCTCGTCCCGAAACCGACCACGAGACCGAGTCCGATGATCCCGGTGGCGAGCGCCCAGGATCTCCGTCGCAGGCTGCGGCCCAAGACCCCGTGAACCACCGACCCGAACGGGTCGGTGGAGCGCAACGGAAGACGCGCCGCGACGGCCAAGAACAGTCGAACGCAGAGCAGGAGGCCCCCGACCCAGACCATCAGGGGCGCGAGCAACAGCCTGGCCGGCACCGAGATCGCCACACCGGAGTAGACGGACCCCGACGGGGGGTCGAAGGCGCCGGTGCGGAGCGCGAGGACCCCGGCGATGCCGGCAGCTGCGAGCAGGACGAGGTCGAGGTGCAGACGCCGCCAGGCCGGGACCTGTGCCACGTGCATCTGCCGGCGCTCCTGGTTGATCTCGCGGCCGACCGAACGGCGTGCGGGGACGTACAGGGCAAGGGTCGTGAGCGTCGCACCGACGGCGACCGCGATGAGCCCGGAGATCGCGAGCTCCTGCCGGGAGGCGTGGAAGATCACCGCTCGTCCCAGGATCGCCGTCGCCGATCCGAGTCCGAGCGCGATCCCGAGGATCGAGCCCGCGACGGCGAACGCGAGCGCCTTGTAGACCGCGATCCGTCGCAGGTGCCCTCGATGGGCCCCGCGGACCCGCAGGTTCGCCTGTTCCCGACGTTGTGCCGAGGCCAGGATGCCGACGGCGTACGCGGCGAGGAACACCGCCATCAGCAGGCCGGGCACCCCGAGGAACAAGAACATCCGCTTGCCCACGGCCGCGTCATCGCGGGCAACGGCGAGCGTGTTGGAGATGTTGTCGATGAGGTAGTCCTGGCCAGGGCCGATCCGGTCGATGGCCCGCGAGATGCGTCTCGTCTGCGCGAGGGCCGTGCCCGGGTCCGCCTCCAGCCGGGCTCGATCCACGAGCACGTCGAGTTCCTGCACCGGGAAGCTCTTGGTGACGCTGCCCACCGAGGCCCTGGCTGCGTCGAACGCGGGGACGATCTCGTCCCGGAACGTCGAGGGGGTCACCACCACCACATCGGGGACGTAGAGGAAGTCCTCGAGTTTCGTGGAGTTCCGGCTGGAGAACAGCGACCGTGCGCGTGCCAGGTCGACCACGCCGCTCACCGGCAGGGAGAGCGGGGTTCTGCGGCCGGGGAGGCGCAACTCGACCGTGGCGCCGGGCCCCGCGACCAGAGCCTCTCCCGCCTCGGCGCTCAACAGCGCCGACCCGGGCCGGAAGCCCCCGGCGGTGAGCCGGATCGACGGGTAATGCTCCTGATAGCGACGGTCGAACGCGAAGACACGCACCGGGCGTCGGATCCTGACGCCACCCGATGCGAGCGAGCCCGGCGGAAGATCGACGTAGCCGAGCCCGTCCGCAGCCGCGACCCCCGGGATCGACGCCACCTGATCCGCCATCTCCTCCAGTGCCGGCGCCGGCGGGACGTTCGCCGGGATCGGCACCACCTGTTCACGGCCGGAGACCGTGCCGTGAAGCCCGACCGCCGTCGCATCGTCGACGCCCTGCTCGGCCCGGACGACGTAGGTGATCGTCACGGTGGCTCCGGGACCGATCCTTCCGATGTTCATGCCGATGCCCGCCGGACCGTGAGCCAGGGGGCTCTCGCCGTCCGACGTCGGGCAGCGGGTCGCCGTCCATGACCGTGGTGCCCTGCACGTAGGTGAGCGGCGGCGGCGGCACGTCGTTCACCACCACCTCGTTCGCCGGCGCGGCGTTCCCGTTCGTCACCGTGAGCGTGATCGTGGCCTCCTGCCCGGGACCGAGCGGCCCCGGCGTCGAGAGCCGTTCCGTCAAGCTGAGGCCGCCGCCGGGCCGAGCGGTCAGCACCCGCTGGATGTCGAGGGCGAGGGGCGCGACGGCCCGCGCCGTCATCGTGGCGCCCGAGCCGTCCATGAAGAACAGGACGCCGGAGAACAGGCCGATCCCGAGCGTCACCCCGACCAGCGAGGCCAGGGTGCGTCGAGGATTGTGCAGCAGATCACGCCAGACGTACCTAAGCACGGGGTGGCGTGGGGGTCGGCGATCCTGCCTCCGCACCGGCGGGGTCCGCCCGATCCGTCAGGTGCCCGTCGCGCATGCCGACGGTCCGGTCCAACCGTCGGGCCACCTCCGGCTCGTGGGTGACGAGCACCAGGGTCGCGCCGGAGACGCGCTGAGCGGCGAGCAGGAGGTTCACCACGTCCACCGCGTTCTCGGCGTCGAGCGAGCCGGTCGGTTCATCCGCGACGATCAGGCTCGGTCGGTGGACGAGGGCGCGGGCCACAGCCACGCGCTGGCGCTGGCCCCCGGACAGCTGGTCCGGGAACCTGTCCGCTTCGTCCGCGAGTCCGAGCTGGGTCAGCAACTCGATGCTTCGCGCGTTGCCGTCATCGATGCCGTTCAGCGAGCACTGCACGCTCACGTTCTCGGTGGCCGTCAGGAACGGCAGCAGGTTGTCGGATTGGAAGACGAACCCGATCTCGTGCCGGCGCAGGCGATCGCGGTCCACCTCGGGCAGCGTCGAGATCTGCCGGCCGCCGATCCAGACGTGACCCTCGGTGGGGGCATCGAGACCGCCGATCAGACCCAGCAGGGTCGACTTGCCGCACCCGCTCGGTCCGGTGATCGCGATGCTGGTTCCGGGCTGCACGTCGAGGCTGACCCGTTCGACGGCCCGGACCACCCCGGCCGGGGTCTCGTACCGCTTCGCCACCTCGTTCAGCTCGACGCCCCCCCGTGCGCTCACAGGTCGTGCACCACGCCGTCTTCGAGCACCAGTGAACGTTCGGCGCGTGCGGCAAGCTCGCGATCGTGGGTGACGAACAGCACGGTCAGTCCGCGCCGGCGCCAGGCGTCGAAGATGACGTCCATGACACGATCCGCGTTCGCCGAGTCGAGCTGGCCGGTGACCTCGTCGGCCAGGAGCAGGTCGGGCCGATTCGCCATCGCCACCGCCACGGACACACGCTGGCCTTCCCCACCCGACATCCGGTGGGGGAGGTGATGGAGACGGTCGCCGACGCCGAGCTCTTCGAGCAGTTCCTCCGCCTTGCCTCCCCTGCGAGCCCCGCCCCCGAGCTCCATGGCGAGCTCGACGTTCTGGAGCGGCCGTGAGGAACGGGATCAGGTTGCCGCTCTGGAGCACGACCCCGACCCGTCGGGCTCGGAGCCCCGCCCTGGTGACGTCATCGAGCCCGGTGATCTCGTCGCCGTCGAAGACCACCCTGCCCGAGTCGGGCAGCATCAGCCCGGCGAGCAGGGAGATCAGCGTGGACTTCCCGCTGCCCGACCGACCGATGAGGCTCGTCATCTCGCCGCGGGGGATCTCCAGGTTCGCGCCGCAGAGGACCGGCCGGTCTGCCGAGCCTTCCTTGTAGGAGAGAGAGACATCCTGGAGCCGCACGAGCGGCCCCGACGCCCCCGGAAGCGGGTCCTCCTCGGAGGTCGTTCGCGGGATCGGAAGGTCGGGTCCCATGCCGGGCCGGCCCCCTGCCCTCATCTGCTCCGCTTGGCCGGCTTGGAGCCGCCGAACACGGTCGGGGCGTACACGGCGGCGTTGCGGTCCAGCTTCATGACCTCTGCGCTGAGCTCAGCCAGCGCTTTGGCACCGAGTTGGACCGCGTTGACGAGCTCTTCGGTCTCCTGGGCGACGCCCGCCAGCGGCTCGGTGAGGATCCCGCCCACGCCTGGTCCCCAGTACTTGTTCTCGGTGCCCTGCTCCTGGATGACGACCACGTCGGTGAAGCACTTGAACGGGACGCAGGTCTTCGCTCCGACCTTGACGACCTCGGCCGAGGACTGCTCCCCCCCTGGGATCTGCACCTGATAGAAGGGCGGGGTCCCGGTCTTCGGATCCCCAGGCATGTACATGCCGGTGGTGGCTCCGTTCACACCGGCGAGCCAGGCGTCCTGTGCGTTGAGGAATTGCCCCCCCTCGTAGGCCTCCGTGTAGGAGCCGACGTACCAGACGTTCCCCCCCTCGTCCTCGGCCAGGTAGTCGATGGATTGCTCGCTGAGCTGACCACCGTTGTAGTCCTGATCCAGGACCAACACCGCGCGCACTCCGTTGACCACCTTCGTCACATCGGTGATCGTCGTGACGCGGACGTGCGGCAGATGTCGGTCGCCGACGTTCACGAAGCCCTTGCTGACCGTCTGGAGCCCGGGTGTCAGGGGCATCCACGGGTTCACGTCGGTCAGGGAAGCACTGAAGTGCTTCGGGTCGAACGTTGACGGGATCTTCGCGGGCGGGCTCGGGGTCGACCCCGAGCCCGATCCCGAGCTCGGGGACTTCGTTCCCTCCGTGGGGGCAGGGGTCGAGGGGGCAGCGACCGAGGTCGGTGCGGTCGGGGCCTGCGCGCCCTCCTCGCCGCCGCACGAGGCGAGGGCACCGAGGCACACGCCTCCCGCCATGGCAGCCGACACGAACCGCTTCCCGAGCATGCCGAGATGCTATCCAATGGAACATGAGAGGAAGCTGAAGACGATGGCCGGTGCGCTCGGGGACTTGAACCCCGAATCTGCGCCCAAGCAACACCCCTCGGCGACGATGGAGGCGCGTCGAGGGGCGGCCTGCGTCATGATGAGGCGTGCCCGCCCTCAGTGACCTGCCGACGGGAACCGTCACGTTCCTGTTCACCGACATCGAGGGCAGCACGCGGCTCGTCCAGAACCTGGGTGACGCGTACCCGCCGCTGCTCGAGCAGCATCACGACATCGTGCGGTCGGCGGTCGAGGTGAACGACGGCCTGGTCGTCAGCACGGAGGGCGACTCGTTCTTCGCCGTCTTCCCGGCCGCACCCGCGGCCCTGCGCGCCGCGGTTGAGGCGCAGCTCGCGCTCGAGCGGCATCCGTGGCCCGACGACGCACGGATCCGCGTGCGCATGGGGCTCCACACGTGCGAGGGACGGATCGGCGCAGGGTCCTACGTGGGGGTCGAGGTGCATCGCGGCGCGAGGATCGGCGCGGCCGGTCACGGCGGTCAGGTGCTCGTCTCGGCCAGCGCCGCGCAGCTCGCCGAACGCGCCCTGCCCCCCGGGGTGTCCCTGACCGACCTCGGAGAGCATCGGCTCAAGGACCTGCTGCAGCCGGAGCGCATCTTCCAGGTGGAGCATCCGGCGCTCGAAGCCGAGTTCCCGCCCCTCAAGACCCTCACCGACCGCCCGAACAACCTGCCCACGCAGACCTCCGAGCTCGTGGGGCGGGATCGGGAGCTCCGCGAGATCCGGGACCTGCTCGCCGACCCCGCCGTGCGCCTGCTGACGTTGATCGGGCCGGGGGGCATCGGCAAGACCAGGCTGGCGCTGCAGGTCGGCGCGGAGCATGCGGACCTCTCGCCCGACGGCGTCTATTTCGTCGATCTCTCACCGGTGACCGACGCCGATGCGGCGTTCGACGCCGTCGCGCGGGCGGTGGGTGCGTCCGGCAGCGGCGGCCCGCTCGACCTCCTGCGCGAGCACCTTGCGTCGCGGCGCGTGCTCCTGGTGCTCGACAACCTGGAGCAGGTGATGGACGCAGCGAGCGGCATCGCCGAGCTGCTGCGATCGAGCCCGGGTCTTCGGGTCCTCGTGACGAGCCGGGAGGCGCTGCGGATCCGCGGCGAGCGCCTCTTCGCCGTGCCGCCGCTGACGCTTCCCGACGACGTCGCGTCCGCGGACGCCGTCGAGCGTTCGGCGGCGGGACGACTCTTCGTCGAGCGAGCGCGTGACGCCCGTCCGGGGTTCGAGCTCACCGATGACGACGCCGAGGACGTGGCCGAGATCTGCGTTCGGCTCGACGGGCTCCCCCTCGCGATCGAGCTGGCGGCCGCCCGGATCGCGCTGTTCTCCCCGGGCGAGCTGCGGGACCGGCTGCGCGAGCACGCCGGCGTCCTCGGCGGCGGCACCCGCGACCTCCCGGAGCGGCAGCAGACCTTGCGGAGCACGATCGAGTGGAGCGAGCGCCTCCTCGACGAGGACGAGCGCTCGACGTTCCGGCTGTTCTCGGTCTTCGCGTCCGCTCGCATCGAGGCGGTGGAGGCGGTCGCCGCACGGTTGGACGGCGGCGCCGGAACGGACGTGCTCCCGCGACTGGTGTCGCTCGTCGACAAGAGCCTCGTCCGCAGCCTCGACGAGGACGGTCACCGCCGGCTCGCGATGCTCGAGACGATCCGCGACTACGCCGCCGAGCGGCTCGACGAGCTGTCGGAGCAGCGCGACGCCGCTCGGCGCGCGCACGCGGAGCACTTCGCCGACGTCGCGCACGAGCGGCGGGAGCGCCTCACCGGCCGGGAGCGGGCGGAGGTCCTCGCCGAGCTGGAAGCCGACCTCGGCAACCTGCGTGCCGCGTGGCGCTACTGGGTGGAGGCCGGCGACCTCGGGCGACTCGACGCGATGCTCGACGCGCTGTGGACGTTGCACGACGACCGCGGCTGGTACCACGGGGCGATCTCGCTCTCGAACGACCTGCTCGCGGTGCTCTCGGCAGCGCCGGCGACGGCTGAGCGCACCGCCCAGGAGATCACGGTGCGGACGAGCCTGGCCCGCGGGCTCATGGCGATCCGCGGGTACACGCAGGAGGTCGAGGACATGTTCGCGGCCGCGCTCGCCCAGCTCGAGGAGACCGGAGAGCCCTCGGACGCGGTGCCGCTGTTGCGGAGCCTCGCCGCGTTCTACCTGTATCGCGCTGACTTCGACAAGGGCAACAAGATCGGGCGCCGGCTCCTGGAACTCGCCGAACGACAGCAGGACCCCGCGCTCCAGGCGGAGGGGCATCTGCGCGTCGGCACGAACCTCGTATCGCTTGGCCATGTCGACGAGGGTCTCGAGCACCTCGATCGTGCGATCGGATTGTTCGACCCGCAGCGGCAGGCCTCGGGGCGGCTGCGCCTGGGCCCGAGCCCCGGGATCGTGCCCTACACGACGTCGGCGTTCGTGCTGTGGTCGATCGGGCATCCTGCGCGGGCGGTCGAACGTGGTGCGGGTGCCTTGCGCCTCGCGGCGGAGCTGCGTCACCCGTACAGTGCGGCGTACGCGCTCTTCCACGTGGCCTTCCTCGACATGTGGCGCAGGGACTGGTCGAGCGTGCACGAGCGGGCGTCGCAGGTTCGGGACATCGCCGAGGAGCACGACTACCAGGTGTGGAGGGCGCTCGCACTCATCTTCCTCGGCGTGTCGGAAGCGGCGCTGGGCCGCCCGGCCGAGGGGATGGCGCTCAGCGATCAGGGGTTCGCTCGTTACCAGGACCTCACGACGCCGCCGGTCTTCTGGCCGCTGCTGCTGTCGGTGCGCGCACGGGGATTCGGGATGGCCAGCCGGCCCGAGGAAGGTCTCGAACCGGTCGACCAGGCGATCGAGCTGATGCAGGGCCGCGATAACGTCCTGTTTCCCCAGCTGCCGTTGGTCAAGGGCGACCTGCTCGCTGCCACGTCGGGTGCGGCCGACGCTCGAGGCTCGTTCCGCGACGCCTTCGACGCGGCGGACGCAGCCGGGGCCCGCATGTGGCAGCTCCGCGCCGCCACCCGGCTCGCGGAGCTGCGTTCGGCCTCGGGTGAGCCGGCGGGCGAGGAGCGCGCCGCGCTCCGGGCGGTCTACGAGACGTTCGCCGAAGAGTCCGACACGGCGGACCTCGCCGACGCGCGCATCGCCCTCGGGGACAGCGGGCCCTGACGGGGCAAGGAACGGGCCTGGCCGATCACCAGAACCTCCTACTCGACGAGGCTGCATCGCTCCTCGCGCGCCTATCGTCACCGCTGTCCAGCCCCACCACCGCGCGGTGGTGGTTCAGGGAGACGTTGACCATCAGTGTGCCGATGGAGGGACAGGACAACCTCGCCCTGGAAGTCCCGTATCAGACCACTGGCTTTGCCCTCATCACTGTTGGCCGCGACGTGAACGATGACCCCGACTTCGTCCTCTGGGAAATGGACGCCTTCCCGACCGACCGGCCGGGAGAGGCGATCGTGCAGGCGCTGCGCTGGCTGGAGGACGAGATACTCGATACGACCGCTGCGGAAGAAGCGGCCGAGTCCGACGGCGAGTCGGAAGAGGACGCCTGATTGTCGGCGTAGGCGGCGGACGTTCTCACACCTCCGCGATTTTTCGACGGCGGCGGATGATCCTCGCCTGTTCTTGCGCCTCGTATACCAATCGTTTCTTTGGTATACGCTTCCGTCATGCAGAGAGCCGTCGGATACGTGCGAGTGAGCACAGAGGAGCAGGGAACGTCCGGGGCTGGCCTGGAGGCGCAGCGTCGAGCCATCCGTCGCGAGGCGAAGCACCGAGGGTGGACGCTCATCGACATCCACCAAGACGTCGCCTCGGGCAAGAGCATGAAGCGTCGCCCGGGTCTCGAATCGGCGATCGCTTCATTGTCGGCCGAGGAGGGCGACCTCCTGGTCGTATCCAAGCTCGACAGACTCTCCCGATCGGTCTCGGACTTCGCCCGATTCATGGAGGAGCGTGCACGGCTCAACGGGTGGGAACTCGTCGTCCTCGACCTCGGGGTGGATACATCCACGCCAACGGGCGAGATGTTCGCGAACATGATGGTGACCCTCGCCCAGTGGGAACGGAGGATCATCGGAGAACGGACGAGAGATGGCCTTGCCGCGAAGCGTGCGGCTGGCGTCCGGCTCGGGCGGCCACCCGTGTTGCCGTCCTCCACGGTTCGTCGCATCCGAAGCCTCCGCTCGCGGGGGCACTCGTTCGCCGAGATCTCGCGTCGCCTGAACGCCGACGGGACGCCGACGGCTCACCCTCCGAGCCGATGGCATGCCGCTACGGTGAAGAAGGTCGTCGAGCGTCGCTCTAGGTGAGCGATGCCGTTCAGCGTTCGTCTCCGATGAAGGACACGGGCAGGGCCGGTGACTCCCCTTGGCCATCCGCTTTGTTCTCGACCTCTTTGACCTGCTGACCATCGAGTTCGGTTATGAGTTCGACCAGGCGCTGTGAGGCGTCGATGTTGAGGTTCTGTGTGCTCTGGGACCCATCCCAGTTCGATCGAGGATCGCCTGTGCGGTCCGCACCCGGATGGCGTGATCAGGACCGACATCGACGACGAGACCGTGGCGATCGAGCTGCCGGAGGACCGCGTCCAGTGCTTCCTGGAGGCGTGTGACGGCCGAGGGCTGGAGTAGCTAGTAAGGGGTCCCCGCGCGTTTGGAAGTGGTTGCCTCCGAGTCTTGGTGGGTCGGCGTGGTTCACCGTGCGGACTTTCGTCATCCCTACCTTGTAGTTCGCCTGGGCTCCTATGCAGACTGACCTTCCCCAACACGCATCGCCCTGCCGCTCACGAGCCGAGACACCATCGGCGGGTGCCAGCACCCGCCGCCTCTCGGTAGCAGCTCCTCGGTTTCGAGACGGTCGGCGATCTGACGGTACGAGAGCCCTTGCTTCCTCAGCCGCTTCGCGAACTTGATAGCTCGCTGCTCGTCGGGAACCGCCACGAGCGAACCGCCGTCTGCCCGGTAGCCGTAGCGTGGTCGACCCGGCGGTCGAGCGCCGCCGCGAAGAAAGCCGAAGCGGACTTGAGGATCTCGTTGGCCCGTCGGAGTTCTTTGACCTCGCGCTCCAGGCGGCGCATCTCCTCGCGCTCACTGGTGGTCAGGCCGGGTCGCCGTCCCTGGTCTCGTTCGACCTGGCGGACCCAAGAACGAAGCGTCTCGGCCGACATGCCGGACTTGCCCGACACCGAGCGTCGCCCACTGCGACGGATACTCGGGCTCGTGCTCGAAGACCATCCGGACCGCTCGCTCGCGGACCTCAGGTGGGTACTTGGTCGATCTGGTCATGGCTCCATCCTCTCGGTTCAGAGCGGCCAAACGCTCGATGTCTTTGTGCAAAGTGGGAAGCCGCCCCCAGCCTGTGGGACCATCGGGCAGAGACATCCCCGACAGGGAAGAAGGTACGTATGAAGCGCCCGCGCGCAAGTTCCCGGGTCTTCCTCCCGATCCTCGTCGCCTTCGCATGCTTGGTGATGGGCTCAGGCACTGCTTGGGGGGCCGCGGGGGATCTCGATCCCTCGTTCGGCGGCGATGGTGTCGCGGCGATCGTCCTCAAGACCGGCATCGCCTCGGCCGTCGCGATCCAAGATGACGGGGCAGTCGTCATCGCGGGGACGAGTGGAGGCTGGCAGAATCAGCGCTTCACGACAGCCCGCATCTTGAGCGACGGGAGTCCAGACACCTCTTTCGGCGGGGACGGTCGCGTGTCGACAACCTTCGCGCACAGAAGCGCTGCGTCGGCGGTGGTCATACAGTCCGACGGCGCGATCGTCGTCGCTGGCCGACAAGGACACCAGATCGCCGTTGCGCGCTACCTCACCAATGGGGTACTCGATCCGTCGTTCTCGGGTGACGGCCTCTTCACGTTCAAATTCAAGAACACGTCCTCGGCCGCCATCGACGTCGGTCTGCTTCCGAACGGTGACGTTCTGGTCGGGGCAGAAGTGTTGCGGTCGCGCGGAGTACTTCTTGGGTTGGTTGCGCTGGCTCCGGACGGAACGCTCGACGGCTCATTTGGGACGAACGGACGAAGGACTCTCTTCATCGGCAAGCAAGCTCAGAGCGCTCATGTCGGCGCCACGGCTATGAGTGACGGTGGGATCGTCGGCGCCGCGAGTACGGACTCCGGCATCGATGTCGTTCGATGGACACTGGACGGCACGCTCGACCCGGCCTTCGGGTCGGGTGGGATCGCGAGGATCCCCTTCCTGCCGGGAGGTTGCGTTCCCTCGGGACATCGCGATCGATGGATCGGGAGGTCTCGCGGTCGCGGCGACCGACTGGGGCCGGGGGTTCTCCCCCAAGGCGGCGCTCTTCCGACTTACGTCGGCCGGAGTCTTGGACACGTCCTTCTCGGGTGATGGCATCGCGCGTGGCCAAGGAGGCATCAACGTCGGCGCCGCGGTTGCGATCCAGGATGATGGAAAGATCGTCCTAGGCGGCGGGCAGTGCTGCGGTGGCGGGAGCGAAATCACCTACGCAGTGGAGCGGTTCGCGTTGGATGGCAGTCCCGACCCAACTTTCGGAGGAGACGGCACCGTCGTCACGACGGCACCAGAGACCCAGTACACCGACACTGGGGCGGCTGACGTGGCCATTCAGCAGGACGGGAACATCGTGACGGTCGGTGCGCTTGGCTTCTCCTATGGCTTCGCGGCGGTTCGTTATCTCGCGTCCTGAAGAACGATGCGGGCGGGAGGGTGCATCACTTTGCACAACACAGCAACGCTCGCACCCGCGGAAACGGTCGCAACCCCCGGCAACCATCGCACCCCCGGAAACGTTCGCACCTCTTAAACGGTCCCACCCCCAGCAACTGTCGCACCGACCCCCAACGAATTGCAGGCTCGGATGGCATGGTTGGCCGTGGAGTCGGACCTCAGGGCAACCTGCACCATCAATGGCGGGCGCTGGCTTCCCGGCTCTGCACCGCCGCTAACCGATTCGACTTCTTGGGCTCACGGGACCTGTTTGCCTACCTGCGGGTTCGTCGCCGGGAGACCGCCGCAGTCTTCTTGCTGCCACTCTTGCTGCCAGTTACTCGTCCCCGCTGCCGTTCAGTACCGACGCGACTAGCACCGCCGACGGTGACGTGGCCGGTAGCGGGCGATGATCCACCACGACCCGACCACCCAGACGACGACGACGACGACCTGACCCGATACCCTCGCCGAGGTCGAGACCGAAGCCATCCGGCTGATGTCCGTGGCCGCCGACGGGGACAAGGTGTTCCGCGAGACGGGCATCCGCGACCCTCGGACGCAAGCAGCCGAGTCGAAGGCCAAGCGCGAGCTTGCGGCCCTCAACCCCCAGCTCGACGCCATGCATCGCGAGACCGAGCATCGTAAGACCGACAGGCTCAACCGCGTCGGCGCGCAGGCGTTGGAAGTCAAGACTGCGACTTCCGATACGTGATCCCGTCAGGTTTCGTGGCCTGCACCCCGAGCTACTACGAAGAGACGGGAAGGAAGTCGTGCGATGCGCGCAACCTCTTCGAGAGTTGATCGCATGGCGGGGGTTGTCGAGGACGTGGGCCTCAAGCGGACGTAGGTAGCCTCGGCCGCGTGTTCAATCACCATGCCCAGGGGTCGTGGATCCTGCATGTACGACAGCGCTCCGTGGAGGATGGCTGAACTCCGCTTTGATAGCTGAAGCCGTGGGGGTACGTTGGCGATGATGAGGCGTCGCGCCGTCCTAGCTATCGCCCTGCTCGCGCCCTTCTTGATCGCCCTACCTTCTCTGCGGGCTGGCGCATCCCCTGGAGCCCTCGATCGCTCCTTCGGGGGCGACGGCAAGGTCACCACGAACGGATCGTTCGGCACGGCCAAGGGCGTTGCGATCCAGCAAGACGGGAGGATCGTTGCCGTCGGAGGTACGAGCGACTCCCTGAGGTTCGCGCTGGCCCGCTACAACCGGGATGGAACCCTCGATCCCTCGTTCGGCGGTGATGGCAAGGTCTCGACGGACTTCACGCCGCTCGATTTTGACGAGGCGGATGACGTCGTCGTCCAGGCGGACGAGTCTCTGGTGGTCCTCGGCAGTTCTGGGTTCTTCGCGGGGTCCAACTCGGTGCTCACGCTGGCTCGATACCTGCCGGACGGGAGTCTCGATCCCGCCTTCGGGGACGGCGGAGCGGTCACCATCGACTTCAACGCCGATCCTGAGGTCACGGAGTTCGCCGCCGGGGTTGCGATCGATGCCGAGGGCAGGATCGTCGCGGGTGGGAGCGTCAACGCGACGAGGTTCGCGGTTGCCCGCTTCGACAGCGACGGGAACCCGGACGGTTCGTTCAGCGGCGATGGCATGGTCACGACCAAGATCGCGCCGGGGAGGGAGGAGGCGTCGGATCTCGCCATCCAGGCCGACGGGCGCATCGTGGTCGTGGGTGACGTCCGCCTGCAACGATTCGCGCTGGTCCGTTACACGGACGGAGGGGAGCTCGACCCGAGCTTCGGCGGCGACGGTACGATCACGACGAACCTCGGCCGGGGCGGCGCAGATGCGCGCGGGATCGCCATCCAGGGGAACGGGAAGATCGTGGCCGCGGGGACCGCCAAGGGGAAGTTCGCGCTCGCCCGGTACAACGAGGACGGGACGCTCGACCCGTCGTTCAGCGAGAATGGAACGGTCAAGACCAACTTCACCCATCGGGGCGAGGGGGCGTTAGATGTGGCCCTCGATCCCGACGGCAGGCTTGTCGCAGCCGGTGGGCGCTTCGTTGGGCCAGGGTTCGACCTCGCCAGGTATCGACGCAACGGGAGGTTGGACCCCTCGTTCGGTGATCACGGGAAGGTGACGACGGAGTTCGGCCCGCTTGGGGCGGTCGCCTGGGAAGTCGCGATTCAAGGCGACGGGCGCATCGTTGCGGCGGGAGTCGAGTTCGTACAAAAGGCTACGCGTCAGGATGACAGGTTCGCGCTCGCTCGGTATCGAGGTTGAAGAGTCGGACCCCGCCCTCGCGTGGGACGAACCATGAGTGGTCCGGTGTGGCGGAATGCGTAGCTGTCCATGCTCCTGGTCATGGTGCAGCACCTTCCTCAAGACCGCGAACGGATGGGAATGCGCGAGGTGCAGAGTGGCGGGACGGCTCGGACTGACGCTTCGCGAGTATCGGGCGCTGGAGGCCGGCGAGCTGCACATCACCTTCGACCTGTACGAGCGGATCGTGGACGTGTGCGGGTGGCTGCAGACGTTCACCACCGGCCAAGATGGTGACCTCAGCGCGATGTGAGTGAGGTTGCTACATCGCCAACGTCGGCGCACGATGCGCTGGTGGAGATTCGCGATACCCGGTACGCGAAGACTCCCGACGGCGTCTACCTGGCGTATCAGACGGTCGGCGAGGGTCCGATCGACCTCGCATGTCAGTTCGACTACGGGGACATCGATCTCCTCTGGGAGCATCCGTATGCGGATCGATTCCTCGGCAAGCTGGGAGAGTTCTCGCGGCTCATCATCCATGACCGAAGGGGCGTTGGCCTCTCGAGCCGGAACGTACCGCAGCCGAACCTGGAAACACGCGCCTCTGACCTTCTGACGGTCCTGGATGCGGCGGGGTCGGAACGGGCCATCCTCTTCGGCGGATCCGAGCCGGGGGCGGCGAACGCGTACTTCGCCGCCATTCATCCCGACCGTGTCAGCAGGCTCGTTTGGGACGGAGCGTCTCCTCGACTGGCCTGGGCACCCGACTATCCCTGTGGCCTGGGTCCGGACTACTTCGATCGGGACATGCGATCGCTGCAGGTATGGGGGACGAAGGAGTACGGGAAGGCGTGGCAAGAGATGGAGGCCACGGCCGGCAATCGCCCGTCCGATGAAGAAGCTCGGTACGCATCTCTGATTTCCCGACACGCCACGACGCCGGCTGTAGCTCGCCGGGCCTTCAGATCCTCGCTGATCGGTTCGTCGGAATCGGTTGGGGCCGCGGACGGGCTCAGAGTTCATCCTCCAAGAGCCAACGAGTGCGCGCTTCGTTCATGCCAATAAGGCGTCCAATCTCGGCCCGCGGATACCCCTGTTCGGCTAGGCGTCGGGCCGTGGCGCGGGGCGAGTACGGGTTCTTCAGCCAACCGATGTCATCGCGAAAGTGCTGGCGATCCTCCACCTTCATGTATCTGAGTGCTGCCGGATGGTATGTCACCCGCACCTCACACCCCTTCAGGTAGGGCGAGGGTGCACGTGTGAGCAGACGCATCTCCTTGATGGGCCTCGAGAGGCCGGTCAGCGCCTCACTCGCGAACGCTCCCAGCCCGAGCACCTTTTGAGGCGCCTTCCCCTGGATCTCGTGTGTCAATCTGCCGGAGCAGGCCGCGATCGCTGCCGGCAAGGGGTCGGCGTTGCTCGGGGGTCGGCATAGAACGGTGTTCGTGATGTAGAGCGCGGAACGATCTACATCAGCCGCCGCGAACGCCTTGTCGAGCAGCTTGCCCGCGCTGCCAACGAACGGCCGGCCTTGGACTACCTCCTCCTCACCGGGTGCCTCGCCCACGATGACCCGATCCGCCTGCTGCGGACCGTATCCGCGAACGAAGTGCTCATCTCTAAGAGGGCATCGATTGCAGTCCGCGAAAGGAGCCTTGGGGTCCATGTCCATGCTCTCGGCAGGCAGGGACCGTCACTCAAGAAGCACAAGCTCGGAACCGCCCGGTGACGAGTGGAGGACTCGGATCGGGTCGCCATAGACTCCCGAAGGTGGTCGATCGGAGGTTGTGACATGGACCCTGGAATCGTAGCGGCTCTTGTTGGTGCTGCAGCTAGCCTTATTGTCGCGGTGGGGAGCCTACTTCGGTCCCGGACGACTGAGAAGAAGGCCGCTGAGTCAGCCAAGGACCTGGCAAAGCTGCAGAATGACTTCTCTCATGGCCAAGAGATAGCGCGCAGGCGACTAGATGCTGATGACGTGATTTCGCGCTACAGATGGCCGCTCGCGACGGCCGCATTCGACCTGCAGGCACGGCTGGGCAACATCCTCGACAACAGATTCTTGGCCTATGTAGGTGTCCCGGGGCGAGGGGAACAAGCCGTCACATCCACCTTGTTTCGAGTGGCGCAGTACTTTGGATGGGCGGAGGCCGTGCGACAGGGGATTCAGTTCCTGGATCTCAACGATCCCGAGCACTCCCGGGAAGTGTCCGACCAGATCAGACACGTGTCCCGGCATTGGGCGACAGACCAGCAATTTGGGACAGACGATCCTGGCAGAGAACTGATGATCTGGGTCGAGGCGCAGCGAGCGATCGGTGAACTGATGCTCGTAGAACAGGGCGAGTCATTCTCGATTATGGGATTCGCTCGGTTCAGCGCCGAGGTCAATCGATTCGAACCGTGGTTGGGTGAGCTGAGGACAGCTCTTGAAAGCCACGAGGCCGAACGAAGTTCGCGGCTAGTGGATATCCAGCGCGGGCTGATGCTCTTGGTGAGAGCGCTTGATCCAGAGATGGTCCGCTTTGGAGACATGCAATATGCGAAGTCCCGGGATGGGGAATGAGATGCAGGAGGGGTGATGGCGAGGCTGATTTACGCGTCGAACATGTCCCTCGACGGCTGCACCGAGGACGGACACGGCGCCGTCGACTGTGCTCCGCCCGACGATGACGTGTTCGCGTTCATCACCGCGCTCATGCGGTCGGCCGGCACGTACCTTTACGGGCGGCGAATGTACGAGTCGATGGCCGTCTGGGAGACCGATTGCGACCTGTCCGCGCAGTCGGACCTCACGGCCGACTTCACCAACGCCTGGCAGGCGGCGGATAAGGTCGTCTACTCCTCGACCCTGATCGCGACGCCCACCGAGAACACCCGCCTCGAACGCCACTTCGATCCGAAGGCGGTCCACGACCTCAAGGCCGCCGCCGAAACGGACCTCCTCGTGGGTGGCCCGAACCTCGCAGTACAGGCTCTCGTGGCAGGTTGGTCGACGAGCTCCAACTGTTCGTCTGGCCAGTCGTCCTCGGTGGGCGCAACCCCGCGCTGCCGACTGACACGCGTGCCGGGCTCGAGCTTCTCGACGAACACCGATTCGGCAACGGTGTCGTGCACCTCCGCTACCGCGTCGGTGTCGAGGCGTGAGATCGTGGCCTTCCAAACTGGCTAAGCGGATCGATTCCCGTGACCCGCTCCACGGGTCAAGACTAGCTCTTCGGCGTTCTCCTGAATCCAGACCCAAGGCTCCGCGGCGGTCACATCAGGTCCGGGCATGCACCGAGTCTGCCACGAGCTCGGTACAAGCGTGTGAGTGCCCGTTCGCTGGCGTCGTCCCATGAGGTCGTTAAGCTCGACGCTGCCTGGCGGGTCGCTGCCATCGTGCTTGTGTACGTCGCGGTCGTTCTAGCCTTGAACGCGATCTAGCACCTGGCCCTCGAGCAAGGCCTCCCTCAGTCGGGCCAGCCTGGGATTACTCGAGGAGAGAGCTGGCCGGGCTCACCCACGCGTTGCCGACCTTCTTGAAGAATGCATCTGACGCCCGCTGATCCGCCTCTCGGTTCAGTTCCCGGGGCAGCCAACTGATCCTGATTCTGGCCTGCTGTTCGCCAATCTCGACCAGGAGCTCCCGGACCTTGGCGAGCAACGGCTTCATATATGCCTTCATCCTGGGCGCTTCGTCGCGGATCTGGTCGGCTACGATCGCTGAGTCGGTGAACACTTGAAGATCATCGGGATGGAGCCGCAAGGCCAGCTTCAGTCCTTCGATGAGCGCGTGGTATTCCGCTTCCTGGATCTCCATGTGGCCGACCCTTCTGGAGATGTAAGCAACGACCTTCATCGGCGCGGTCGATCGCGGCTTCTGCCGCAGGATCACTCCGATAGCGGCATCACCCGCCGCCTCAGGCTTACTGGCGTCGGTGTTCAGAACCAGCCAACCGGCCATTGGACCCTCCTTCCGCCTTCATCTCCGAGAGAAGTTACGAGTCGAACGGTAGGTCAGCTATCCCTCCAAGGCTGTCCCTCCAGTGACATAACCGCACACTGGGCACGTTAACGTCCCGAGAAGTGGTGGACTTTCGAGGTGGACTTCCGGGGTGGAAATCCCCGTGACGTAGATGGCCACCGCCATCCTCAACGACAGGTGAGTCAATGAGGAGGGACGGTGGCCACAACCAGGATGGACATCACGTCGTTCGTCGGCAAGCTGCTCGAGGAGAACGACGTCGATCTGCTGCGCGACGGTATCAAGGTGCTCGCCCAGGCCGTGATGGAGACCGAGGTCTCCTCTCAGATCGGGGCCGCACCGTATGAGCGAAGCGCAGGACGCACCGCCTATCGAAACGGCTACCGGACCAGGACCTGGGACACCCGGGTCGGCACGATCGAGCTCAAGATCCCCAAGGTCTCGGCCGGCGCCTACTTCCCCTCGCTCCTGGAGCCCCGCCGGCGTGCGGAGAAGGCGCTGCACGCGGTCGTGGTCGAGGCCTACGTGAAGGGCGTGTCGACCCGCAAGGTGGATGACCTGGTGAAGGCGCTCGGGATCGACGGGATCTCCCGCTCGGAGGTCTCCAGGATCTGCAAGTCGCTCGACGAGGAGGTTCGTTCGTTCCTGACTCGCCCGATCGAGGGTGAGCATCCCTACGTCTGGCTCGACGCGACCTTCCACAAGGTCCGTCAGGCAGGCCGTGTCACCTCGGTCGCCACCGTGGTCGCGATCGGGGTCAACGACCAGGGACTACGCACGATCTTGGGTGCGGCCACCGGCCAGAGCGAGGACCACCAGTTCTGGAGCTCGTTCCTTCGCAGCCTCATCAAGCGTGGCCTCAAGGGCGTCCGTCTGGTGATCTCGGATGCTCACGAGGGACTGCGCCAGGCGATCGCGAAGATCCTCGCCGGCTCGACGTGGCAGCGGTGCCGGGTCCACTTCATGCGGAATCTGCTCTCGACCGTGCCCAAGGGCGCCCAGGACACCGTGGCAGCGGTCGTGCGCTCGATCTTCTCCGCACCCGATCACACCTCGGCGATGACCCAGCTGCACGAGGTCTCCCAGATGCTCGAACCCAAGTTCCCTCAGGCCGCCGAGCTCCTCGAGGATGCCGCCGAGGACGTGCTCGCACACATGCACTTCCCTCGCGAGCATCGCCGGCGGCTGCACTCGACCAACCCGATCGAGCGCCTGCACAAGGAGGTGAAGCGCGCACCCGGGTGATCGGGATCTTCCCGACGCTGGACTCGCTGATGCGGATGATCGGCACCCTGCTCGCCGAGCAAGATGACGAGTGGCAGGTGGCCGATCGTCGCTACTTCTCGATCGGTTCGATGGCTAAGGTCGACGAACTCGAGGGAGGTGAGGACCCGAAGGAGCTACTCGCTGCGATCGCGTGAGAAGCGAGGATGGCGGTGACGAATCTCAACCACTTGACGGGACGTGACCCTGGGCACGCAGCAACGACCTCGCTCGGTGAGTTCAGTTCCTTGCGCAATCGATTCTGAGGGGTAGATGCATACCTGGTGGTCGCAACCTAACGGACCCCGGTGCGTGACCTCCCCCCGTGGTAATCGCGCCCGTGGGTACGGGTGGGCGGGGGCCGCCGACCTCCCCCAGTGAGTAGTAGGGCGGGGAGTGAGGGGGTAGCTACCTGCTAATGCCCCAACCTCAGCGACTAACACCCCACTGTTTCGTAGACGTGGCGAGACAGACACGCCGATCAGCGGTGATGGAGAGCGCCTAACTTCCGGACAGCCGCCCAGAGAGATCCACCTCGACGTCAGGCATTCCTACCACCCTCAGAGTCGAACGTGGTGGCAGTATGGTGGCGAACGGCCTCGGACGTAGCCGCACAGGGCAACCCAACCGCACCACCCCGCCTCCCGTTTCTGCAGGTCAGCCACACTGAACCGGACCCGGCAGGACGTGCCGTCACAAGCCGAAGCGCATTATGAGTCCCCTGCTCTGACCGACTGAGCTACCGCCCCGCAGAGCGAGCGTACCCTCCCAGCGATGATCGGCATCGAACGGATCCGCTCGGCCCTTCCGTGACTGCCACTGTCCGCACCGGAGCCTCTGGGTCTACGTCGACGAGGCTCAGCAGGCAGTCTTCTTCCGCAGGACCATGGCATCTTCATGTCGTACGGGGATCATGCCTCCAGTGGTTGCCATATCTACCGAGTGCGGCGCGAAAGTCTCGCGTACCGACCGGTCGATGAGGCGGACCCCGGTTACCGCGTCCTCGCGACATCTCGCTCCGGACGCTCGAGGGCGACGAAGGACCATACCCGACGGTTCCAGCCAGGACCCCCGTCCGCCGTAGGGAGCTAGACCCTGCCGCATAAGACTTTCAAGGCGGAGGTCGGAGCTCCCTCGGCGCCAATAGCTCCGGCGGACACATATGAGGAGGAGTACCCAAAGGAGTAGGCGCGATGGCTCTGGCTGCTTCGACCTGGTACCCGACCAACCCAGCCATCCACGCGGTGAGAAGAGCCGTCAAGGCAGGGGCGTGCACCACAAAGCGAGGAGTGTGTCGCCGCGATTGCGACCACGACCCAGGCGATTAGATTCAACGTCGTTCCTCGCGGAGTACCTGGCGCGATTGTGATCGGAGCTGTGCGACGAAGTCGGATGCGCCGCCATGCCCTCGCCACAGGTGGAGTAGCACAGCGACAACATGGTGGTCCCCACGGTGACCGTCAAGCGGTGGCCTCTTGCATCGATGCGGGGAGGCTTCACGGCGTAGGGACGGGAACCGGGGCCGGTTCCTTCCGCGGTCCACCACGTCCGGCTCCCGTTCCTGCCCCCGTGTCACTCCGGCGGGCGGGAACGCTCAGGTCAGCCGGGGCACGAGGTCGGGCCCAGTGGGCCGAGGATGCCGCCGTTCTCCCTCCAGTTCCGGCGGTAGCGCCCAATCGGGGCACCCGGCCTGCGCTCCCGCTGTGCACCACGACGGTCCCGATTGGCTCGCCGCCTACGTGATCAGTAATTGAGATGTTCATGCGGGCCCTCGTACCACCAGCGAGTTACTTCCTCGTTGAACCCACGAGGCAGGACACCACCCAGCTTCCTCGAGTAGTGGTGGTACGCGGACATCGCCTCACCCAGTCGTTTCATGGGAGCCAGGACCGCTTGCCCTCCCTTCCGTGTTTGAGGGGTTTGCCCGTCCGGCGGAAGGGCCGCCGCGAGGTCGTCTCTGGCTGCTAGGACCTCCGTGAACAAAGTGATCGCCTCTTCGCCAGTCTTGCCGGCACTCAGAGCGGCAGGAAGCGCGTCAGCGAACCAGGCCTCTTCGGCAGGGCGGAACCGATGCTCGAACTTCGGCCAGAACGAGGACGGCGACTCAAGTCCTTCCTCTCCCCAGGGAGGGTCTTCGTCGCCGAAGTCCGCTGGTCTCGGCGCGATGGCCGCAGGGGTCGGTTCCCCGGGTCGGATTTCGAAGACGATCTCCCATTGTTCGGCGTTGTTGAAGAGATGGATATCCGCGGGAACCATCCATCCGTCCACCTGTTGAACGGACGCCGCAAGCCGAGGGTGGAGCAGTGATGACAGCGTTAGTCTGCCCGTCCACCGCTTCCCGATCCAGATCTCCACCGGGGCCCGGACGTTCCGCCACCAGAAGTTCGTCCACGCGTATTTCTTGGGCCACTTCACCGTGCGCAGCCTACGCCCGTGACGACGCCCGATCGGCCGAGCTGCTGATGGACCTGGAGTCCTACGACGAGCTACGGGCACGGTTCGAGGTGGAGTTGCTCAGCGGGGAAGACGCGACCTAGCGCGGAGGCCGTTCGCCCCAGAGGCAGCTCGCCGGTTCGGGATCTGGCAATCCGCTGGACCGCCTCCGCGAGGGTTCTCTCCTGACGCCATCAACACTCGGAGGCAGCCGGTCTTCGAGCGCGGGGACCCATGGCAGAGAACCGGACCGGCCAGATTGATGCGGCACGAAATCCAAGCCGAGACGCCCGTAGCGTGGCCCGGATCAGTCATGCGGAGGTAATCACCCGGACCTCATCCATCCCGTTGCCGACATGGAACTGGAAGGTCAGTGTGCGCCGATCAGGGGAGAGCGTGATCAGCTCGGGGAGATGGAGCTGGACAACGGATCTGTACGAACGGATCGTCTGCGCGGATTGCCGCGGAGCGTTCCACGGGGCCACGTGGCGACGGTGGACTCACCTACGCTGGCGGTCAGGGGAGTGGCCCGGACCAGATTCCGTTTTGCCCAATTGTTGCCCAAGCCCGCGTCGGCTTGAGCCGGGTTCCGAGCACACGTGCTGGTCAGAGTGAGTGGGCCCCCGGGGACTTGAACCCCGAACCTGCGGATTAAGAGTCCGTTGCTCTGCCGAATTGAGCTAGAGGCCCATCACACGATACCGACTCGGACTCGCCCCTGTCTGCGCTCGGATCTGGAGGCCGTGTTCGCGCGTGTGGGGTGAGTGACGGGATTCGAACCCGCGGCCTCCTGGACCACAACCAGGCGCTCTAACCGAGCTGAGCTACACCCACCACGTTCGTTCACACATTACCAACGTGGTCCGGGAACCCTCGCCGCCCGCGGCGCCTCAGCCCGGTCTCCGACCTAGCCGGGCGTTCGTCGCTGGGGTATCATCTGCCGACTGTTTGAATCGCCGTTCAATCCGGTCGTCCTCGCGGACGGCTCCGGCGATTCCTCGAAGGAGGAGATCGCACCATGGCAGCACAGGTCGAGTTCGATCTGGATCTGATCGACCGCCTGATCGAACGAGAGGAGGCGACCCTGGAGCCCACCCGACGGGCCTCGATCGCCTACCGCGCCACCGCGGACCGCTACGTGGCCGGCGGCGTCGCGTCGAGCTGGCAGGACTCGCCCCCCCACGCGATCTTCATCGACCGCGGCAAGGGCAACCGCCTCTGGGACATCGACCAGAACGAGTACATCGATTTCCACCTCGGTTACGGCGCCATGGTGGTCGGCCACGCGCACCCGAAGATCGTCGAGGCGATCCAGCGCCAGGCCGAGCTCGGCACCCATTTCGCCCAGCCCACGAAGCACCTCGACGTGATCGGCGAGAACCTGGTCGAGCGGTTCCAGCTGCCGCTGTGGCGCTTCTGCAACTCCGGCACCGAGGCCACCCTCGAGGCCGGCCGACTGATGCGCGCCAGGACCGGCCGCGACATGCTCGTGAAGATCGAGGGCACGTACCACGGCCACCACGATTCCTTGATGTTCTCGGTGGCGCCCGACCCGGCCGAGATGGGTCCGCGCGAGCACCCGAACACCGTGCCGCAGGCGATGGGCATCCCGCAGGCCTTCGCAGACCTCGTGCGTGTCGTGCCGTTCAACGACCTCGGGGCGGCCCGGGAGGTCTTCGCAGAGCACGAGGGCACGATCGCCGGCATGATCGTCGAGCCCGCGATGATGAACTGCGGCGTGATCCTGCCCGAGCCCGGCTACCTGCAGGGTCTGAAGGACCTCTGCCATGCGAACGGGGCCTACCTCGCCTACGACGAGGTGAAGACCGGCGCGACGCTTGCCTACGGCGGCGCCGGCGAGGTCTTCGGCGTGGTGCCCGACATCATCTGCTTGGCCAAGGCGATCGGGGGTGGCACGCCGTGCGGCGCGATCGGCGCCACGCGTGAGCTCTACCAGCCGATCATCGACGGCACGTACGACATGGCCGGCACGTTCAACGGCAATCCGCTCACGATGGCGGCGTCGCAGGCCGCGCTGCTCGAGGTACTCGTGCCCGAGGCCTACGAGCACTTCAACCGGATCGACAAGGTGATGAAGGACGGCCTCACAGCCGTGATCGAGGAGACGGGACTCGCGGCGTACGTCAGCGGCGTGGGAGCCAAGGGCTCCGTGATCTACTCGACCGAGCCGGTGCGCGAGTACCGCGATGCGGTCGGCATCGACGAGCGCATCAGCTACCTCGCGTGGCTGTTCCAGCAGAACCGCGGGGTCTTCAAGTCTCCATGGACGAAGCAGGAGACCTGGACCCTCTCCGTGTGGCACACGGAGGACGACGCCGCGCGCTACGTGGCCAACTTCGAGGAATTCGCCACCGCCGTGACGGCGTAGCCTGGACGACGCGATCCGACACCGATAGGGGACCACGATGAGCACCACCGAGACCGTAGAGATCGACCTCGGCCTGGTCGAGGAGCTGACGAAGCAGGAGACGGCCGCGCTCGACGAGAAGCACGCGCGCTCGCTCAGCTACCGGGAGGAAGCGAAGTCGCACCTACCCGGCGGCGTCTCGTCATCGTGGCAGACATGGCCTCCGCACCCGATCTACGTCGACCGGGGCGAGGGCTCGAGGGTCTGGGACATCGACGGGAACGAGTACGTCGACTACCACAACGGATACGGCGTGATGGTGATGGGCCACGCGCACCCGAAGATCGTGGAAGCCGTGCGCGAGCGGGTTGCCAAGGGCACGCACTTCGCGCAGCCCACCGAGGACGCCCTGCCGGTCGCCGAGCGGCTCGCCGAGCGAACCGGTCTTCCGTACTGGCGGTTCGGGAACTCGGGCACCGAAGCGACCCTCGATGCGGTGCGCATCATGCGGGCGTCGACCGGACGCGACCTGATCCTGAAGATCGAAGGCACGTATCACGGGCACCACGATGCGCTGATGGTGAGCGTCTTCCCGCCCGAGGACAAGGCGGGGCCGCGCGAGCGCCCGAACTCGGTGCCGCAGACACCCGGGCTGATCCCCGGCGCGGTCGCATCGGTGGTGAACGTGCCGTTCAACGACCTCGGCCTCGCACGGCAGGCCTTCGCCGAGCACAGGGGCGAGTTCGCGGGCATGATCATCGAGCCGGTCATGACGAACTGCGGGGTCGTGCTGCCCGACGACGGCTACCTGCAGGGTCTGAAGGAGCTGTGCCACGCCGACGGCGCGATGTTCGCCTACGACGAGGTGAAGACCGGCTTCACGGTGGCCTGGGGTGGCGCGATCGAGGCGTTCGGCGTGCAACCGGACCTCGTCGCGTTCGCGAAGGCGCTCGGCGCCGGTCTGCCGTGCGGCGCGATCGGCGGCACCGAGGAGGCGATGGCCGGCGTGATCAGCGGCGACATCGACCAGGTCGGCACGTTCAACGGCAACCCGCTCACGATGGCGGCGGCCAAGGTGAACCTGTCCGAGGTGCTCACGAAGCCCGCGTATGCACGGCTCGACGACCTCAACACGATCCTGCACCGTTGCGAGGACGTGATCTCGAAGTACCGCTTGCCGGCCTCGATGAAGACGCTCGGCGCGAAAGGATCGATCGACTGGAGCACGACGCCGATCCACGAGTACCGCGATCTGTGGAAGATCGACGACCGCGTGCCTCAGCTCGCGTGGCTCTGGCAGCTGAACCGCGGCGTCTTCAAGTCGCCTGGGTCCAAGTGGGAGAGCTGGACGACCTCGATCGTCATGAGCGATGCCGACGCCGACCGCTACGTCGAGAACTTCGAGAGCTTCGCGGACGCCATCACCAGGTAGTCCACGCTGGATCACTCCGGCGGCGCGGTTCGGGCGACATCGTCCGCGACGGTCGATCCGTCGTCGCGCGCGAGGAGCGCGTACGAGAGCTCGACCTCCGTGAGGCCGACGAACGCACCGACCGTGAGGATCAGCGGCACCGAGACGGCGAGCTCGACCACGATGTCGGCCTCGTGCCGCACGCGCAGCAGCCAGTGGTGGGCCGCGACCTCGATCGCGAGCGGGATCCCGATCGACACCAGGGTGAGCCACAGATGCGGCGCGGTCAGGCGGAGCGCCCTGGCGATCGCGGCGAGCGGCCGCGCCCGCTCGATGTTCACCAAGGGGCCGACGACGCCCAGCATGGACACCAACACGAAGCCGGGCAGCAGTCCGAGCGCAGACGCGGCTCCCACGAGCGCGCTCACGGCCAGATCGGCACCGATCAGACGCCCGATCGGCAAGCCGCGAACCGCCTCGCCGATCGAGGGCCGTCGTCCCTCCCGGATCACCGACCCCACGAGCTCGTCGAGCACACCCGCGTACACGATCGTGCCGAGATTCGTGAGCATGGCGGCCACGACGGCCACCACGAAGATGAGGATCAAGCGGTCGTCGAGCGGGCCATCGCTGGAGGCGTCGAGCAGGCGCCCGCTGCCGATCCCCAGGGCGACGGGTGGGACCAACAGCACGAGGGCGGCCCCGGCGACCCTCGCAGGTTCACGACGGTAGAGGCGCAGCGCGGCCGCGTAGACGTCGCGTACGTGCAGGTTCGCGACGTACGGATGTCGGTCGGCCGGGTGCATGTCCGGGACGAAGCCTAGACTGCGCGCCGATGCTCGGTTCGCCGCGCCCCCTCGAACTCGATCGCCGCACGGCGCGGCGGCTCTGCGTGCAGGGTCAGCGCCTCGCCGGCCCGCGCCCGGCGTCGATCGCCGAGACGGTGCACGACCTCGCGATGGTGCAGATCGATCCGACCCGCGTCGTCGCCCGCACCGAGCACCTCGTGCTGTTCTCGCGGCTCGGGCGGCACTTCCGTGTCGACGACCTTGAGCGCATGCTCTGGGTCGAGCGCTCGCTCTTCGAGTACTGGGTGCACATCGTGCCGACGAGCGACTACTGGATGCACCGGGAGTCGATGCGCCGGTTCCCGACGGGCGGACCGTACGGCGGCCTCGCCCGCCGCCGGTACGTGGCGGAGTGGCTGAGGGCGAATGCAGCCTTCCGTCGCTACGTGATGGCCGAAATTCGGCGTCGAGGACCCCTGCGGGTCCGTGACCTGGAAGACCGGGTCGCCGACGGCTGGCACACCGGCGGCTGGAACGACGAGGGCCGCAACGTAGCGATGCTGCTCGACGTGCTGTGGCATCGCGGCGAGGTGATGATCGTGGGTCGTGACGGCCAGCAGCGTCTGTGGGACCTGGCGGAGCGCAGCGTACCGGTGCGAGAGCGGCGCCGGCCGGCCGGCGAGGTCGCCCGCGAGGTGGTCGAGCGCCAGCTCCGCGCTCGCGGCGTGGGCACGGCGGCGCAGTTCGGCACGCTGTTCGATGGGAGACCCGACGGGTGGGATCGCGCACTCGAGCGTCTGGTCCGCGACGGCGTCGCCGTGCCGGTGACGATCGACGGCATCGCCAAGGGAGACTGGTACACCCACGCCGAGGTGCTCGAACGCACTTGGACGCCGCGTACGGTCGTGCTCTCGCCGTTCGACGACCTCGTGAGCGATCGCGATCACACCGAGGCGTTGTTCGACTTCCACTTCCGGCTCGAGATCTACGTGCCGAAGGCCAAGCGGCGATGGGGGTACTTCGTGTTGCCGATCCTGCACCACGACCGGCTGATCGGGCGCGTCGATCCTCGCTTCGACCGCGAGACCTGCGTGCTGCACCTGAACGCCGTGCACGCTGAGCGCGGTGCGCGCGCGAGCGACGGCGCCGCGGCGGGCAGGGCGATCCGCGAGCTGGCGAGATGGCTGGGCGCTCGCGAGATCGCGCTCGACGGGCCGGTGCCCAGCGCATGGCGCCGATCCATCGACCTGTGACGAGCGCGGCGTAGAGTACGCGCGATGACGCGGCCACCCGGAGGTGCCGGCGGAGACGACGGGCCAGAGATCGTCGATCTCCGCGAGGAGCTCGCCGATCGCCGGGTGCTGACCTGGCGGGAGCGGTGGGGCGGAGCGGACCGGTACGGCGTGCTCCTGCTGCTCATCGTCGCCACGATCGTCTTGAGCGTGGTGCTCCGCGAGAACGAATGGGAGCGCTTCGTCTCGATCGTGATGGTCGGTGTGATGCTGCTCTTCGCACTGCGGACCTCGCACGCGTCGAAGCGGTTGCAGCGGGTGGCGATCGCCGTCGTCCCGGTCCTCCTGCTCGCCACGGCGGCGGCAGCCGCGCGCGGCCGCGACGCGGAGGTGATCCGCGTCGTCATCTCCCTCGTGATGACCGTGCTGTTGCTCGCCGTGCTGCTCGCGATCGTCCGCCGGCTGTCCACGCACCTGACGATCTCGTGGAACACGATCCTGGGCGCCCTCTGCGTGTACCTGTTGTTCGGCCTGTTGTTCTCGGCGGCCTACTCGGTCGCCGGGCACCTGCAGGACAACCTGTTGTTCGTCCAACAGCGTGGGTTCAACAGCACCGACACGCTCTACTTCAGCCTTATCACCCTCACGACGGTGGGTTACGGCGATCTCACGATGCGCTCCGACGTCACCCGCATCATGTCGGCGATGGAGGCGATGCTCGGTCAGATCTACCTGATCATCGCGGTCGGTCTGTTGATAGGCAACCTGGGACGCAGACGTCGGTCACCGCGGGACCTGGATCGCGTGTCCTAGACTGCGCCACGATGGCCGAACCCCAGGTGGGCGTGATCATGGGTTCCCGGTCCGACTGGGACACGCTGCGGCATGCCGTCGAGACCCTCGAAGAGCTCGGCGTCCGGGTCGAGACCCGGGTGGTGTCGGCGCACCGAACCCCCGATCTCCTGTTCGAGTACGCGTCGACAGCTGCCGAGCGGGGGCTGCAGGTCGTCGTCGCCGGCGCCGGCGGCGCGGCACACCTTCCCGGCATGGTGGCGGCGAAGACCCATCTGCCGGTCTTCGGCGTCCCCGTCGAGTCTCATGCGCTGAAGGGGATGGATTCGCTGTTGTCGATCGTGCAGATGCCGGCCGGGGTGCCCGTCGGCACGCTCGCGATCGGGCGGTCGGGCGCCGTGAACGCGGCGCTCCTGGCCGCCGCGGTCGTGGCCCTCGGCGACGACGGTGTGCGCGAGCGGCTCCAACGGTTCCGTGAGGCGCAGACCGAGAACGTGCTCGCACATCCTGACCCAGCCGAGTGAGCGCGGGGTGACGCGGGTCGGCATCGTCGGAGGCGGGCAGCTCGGACGCATGCTCGCGCTCGCCGGACACGATCTGGGGATCGAGTGCACCACGCTCGACCCCGCGCCGGGCTCGCCGGCCGCGGCGTCGCGTCGGCGCTCGTCGGCGCGTACGACGATCAGGAGCGGCTCGCCGAGCTCGCTCGGGCGTCGACGTCGTGACCTACGAGTTCGAGAACGTGCCCTGTCGAAGCGACGCGGTTCGCGGAGCGGATCCGGTCCGGTCTTCCCGCCGCCCGGCGGCGCTCGAGGCGGCCCAGGATCGCCTCGCGGAGAAGCGCGTTGTTCGGCGGCGTCGGCCTGGCGGTGTCCGCCGTGCGCCGCGGTCGACGACGCTCGCGGCGATCGACGGCGCGCTGGACGCCTCGGCGTCCCCGGCCGTCCTCAAGACCCGACGCTGGGCTACGACGGCAAGGGCCAGGCGGTGATCCGCGACCCGTTACTCGGCGGCGGACGCATGGCGGTCGGTGGGCGAGGTACCGTGCGTCGCTCGAGTCGCTGGTGGCGTTCGACCGCGAGCTCTCGATCGTGGCCGTGCGCGGTCGTGACGGGGAGACCGTCGCCTACCCGCTCGTCGAGAACCACCACCGAGACGGCATCCTCCGGCTCCCGCGCACCCGCGCCCGACCTCAGCGCCCGCGCTGCAGGCGGCGGCCGAGGCCACGCCGCCGCGGTCATGGACGAGCTCGGCTACGTCGGCGTGCTCGCGGTCGAGCTGTTCCAGGTCGGGGAGCAGCCTGCTCGGCGAACGAGATGGCCCCGCGGGTGCACAACTCCGGCCACTGGACGATCGAGGGGTCCGACGACATCCCAGTTCGAGAACCACCTGCGGGCGGTCACCGGGCTGCCGCTCGGGCCGACCGACCCGCTGGGCGTCGCGCGATGGTGAACCTGATCGGGGTCGTGCCCGTCGCAGCGACGCGTTCTCGCGGTGCCCGGCGCCCACCTGCACCACTACGGCAAGGAGCCCGGCCGGGCCGCAAGCTCGGCCACGTCACCGTGCGTGCCGACACCGAGGCTGTGCTCGGGGAGCGGCTCGGCGCGTTGCTGGCCTCGATGCCCGCCTTGATGCCGACATGAGGCCGATCGGGATCGCCACCGACCGCTTCAGGGTTGTCTTTCGTATCGTCCTCGCGATACCGTCCCAGGCGATGACCCCCCGACTTCTCCGGCATCTCATGCTCCTTCTTGCGACGGTGCTGTCCCTCGTCGCGGTCGCGGCACCCGCGAGTGCGGCGACCGTGGCGCTGTGGCACATGAACGAGTGGTCCGGTGCGCACCATGGTCGACTCCTCCGGCAATGGGAACGACGGGAAGCTCTCGCACGTCAGGCGGGCCGCTCCCGGGGTTCAACGGGAAGGGCCGTGCCTACCGCTTCAACGGCAGGAACTCGCGGGTGATCGTGCGGAACGACCGGAGCCTGAATCCCCGGTCGCGCAACATCAAGATCACGGTGCACGTGAAGTTCAGCGCGAAGCCGTCTGCGTCGGTCGCCGACTATGATCTCGTCCGGAAGCAGTCGGGCGGCGGCACGTACAAGGTCGAGATCCGGCGGAGCGGCCAGGCGTTCTGCAAGTTCCGTGGCACGTACGGGAACGTGGCGATCACCGCGGGCCCCGACCTCTCAGACGGTCGGTGGCACACGATCGTCTGCGAGAAGGCGTCGTCGACGGTGACCCTCACGGTGGACGGTGAACCGGTTCGAGCAGAACGGCGCCATCGGGTCGATCTTCAACACCAAGGTGCTGGTCCTCGGCGCCAAGGAGACACCGGCCGACTGGTACAAGGGCATCATGGACGAGGTCCGCATCGCCTTCGGCTCGGGCACCGCACACGACGACCATCGATGGAGACGCACACGGTGCGTAGGTGGATCGGTGTCGCGGTCGCGACACTCACGATGCTCGGCTGGTGCTCGGCTGTGGCGCTCGCCGGCGTGCCCTTCTCAGAGGGCCGACACGACCTGGATGGTCGACAGCGTGGCCCGGTCGGTCACCTTCGCCGGCGGGTCCGTGTGGGTAGGCGGCGAGTTCGACGCCGTGCTCCGACCGAACGGGAGCAGAGGGCATGCCGTCCGGGCTTCACCGCACTCCATCCGCGCACCGGCGATCCGGCGCGCGTGACGATGCCCAGGCTCCGCTCGAACCCAGTCGTGAATGACATGTCGCTCGGGCCTGGTGGCGTGTTGTACCTGGCCGGAGAGTTCACGTATGCCGTCGGAGGCCGTTCCGGCAAGAACTTCGGTCGGCATCGACCCCGTCGACCGGAGCGGTCGTCCGTGACTTCTCCACACCGAAGCTCTGGTCCGTGCTCGCGACGGCGGAACGCATCTACGCCCCAGCAGGAGAACGGCTGCAGGCGTACCGATCCAACGGGTCGCCCGATGCCCGGTTCAGCGCCGTGGAGCTCAGGGTCGACGATTCGCTGCGAGCCCACAAGGCGACGGAGCAGGTCCGCGACTTGCTGGCGTACGGCGGTGACGTCATCGTCATCGGCAAGTTCGACTACATCGACGGCTCGCCGCAGAAGGTCGCGGTGAGGATCGACGCGCGTTCGGGACAGCCGGTGCCCTGGGACCTCGGAGGTATCCGTCAGGAAAGCGCGGCGTTCGGCCGCGCCGGCGTATTGAGCGGCGACCGGTTGTACGTGGCGGCCGGCGGATCGGATTTCACCGCTGCCTACCGCGCCTCCGACGGCAGCCAGGTGTGGAAGACCGATACCTCGGGCTCGTCGCAGACACTCACGGTCTTCGATCGGTCGACCCCTGGTCGTCGGCGGCCACTTCCAGTGGGTAGCGCGATCGACGAGTCAGCAGTGCGGCGACAACAAACACCCGAACCCCCAGTGCTTCAACCAGCCCCGGCTGGTCGCGATGAAGCTCACGACCGGGCAGGTCAACACATCGTGGAGGCCGCAGAGATCTGCTGCGCATACAACGGTGTGTGGGGACTCGCCGATCGTCGAGGATCGCTCCACGTTGCCGGGGTGTTCACCAAGGCGGGCGGTCGAGCACAACAGGGATACGCGCGGTTCTCCTGATCGCCCGCGAACATGTGACCTTCCGGTTTCGTGCCCAGACCCGTCAGCTATGGCAGTCCGTGTGCCCGCTGTCGCGCGTCTGCCCATCGATCGACACGAATCGCCACGTGTATGCATCGGGGAGTAGGCGCATGAGAAGGATCCCGTGTGCTCCGATCCGACGTTGACTTCCCGGGACCGGGTCACCGAATTCGTACAGCCCTGCCCCTCCTGTGCCGACAACGATCTGACGGATGCCGCGGGCTGAGGCTCGCCAGTGGGAGTGAGCTTCGCGAAGCGCTCGTAGCTGTGCGCGTGCCCGTTCAGGATGACGTCGACACCCTGGCGGAACAGGATGCTCCAGAAGGCCACCATGAAGGGGCTCGGAGGTGCCTCCGTTCCGCTCGTGAAGAGCGGGTGATGGAAGAACGCCACCTGGCATCGGTCGTCGTTCCGGCGGAGGTCACGGCGCAGCCACCGCAGCTGTCGTTCATCGGGCAGGCGGCCCCTGACGGAATCGAGCGCCACGATGTGCCACGCGCCACGATCGAACGAGTAGTACCCACGACCGCCGAACGTGCGCCGACCGAAGTACCGGAAGAACCCGGCCGCGTTCGGCGTGTTGTACTCGTGGTTGCCGGGCACCGGGAACGTCTTCGACAGGAACCGTCCCCACGTCGGATCGTAGGAGCGCATGTATTCGGTCAGTCTCCCGTAGCGGTACTGCGTGTCGCCGAGCGCGAGCACTGCCGACGGATCGAGGCGCTCGATGAGGCGGGTCGTCCCGCGTTGGGCGTCGCACGCCTTCCAGCGACACGCGATGTCTCCGGCTGCGGCGATGCGCGGGTGTTGGGCGTATGCGGAAGGGGCGGCCGCTAGGGGGCGAGACCGGTCACGACCGTGACGGCGGAGACGCAGAACCGCTGGATGGGGGACATCGCGCTCAGGTTACCTGCGCCGCCCCGCATCGGCGCGCCATCAACAGGCGCGCCGGGCAGGATTCGAACCTGCGACCCGCGGATTAGAAGTCCGCCGCTCTGTCCCCTGAGCTACCGGCGCGTCCCGACAGGGTAGCGCGGAGGTTCCGCCGGGTGAGGCAGATCCTGTCGCGACGACGGCCACGAGGTATCGTGAGGTGGCGACGGGGACCCCCCGGACCTACCACGCAGTCGGTCATCCTCGTCACCGATCGTCGCCCGACCGAACGGCGTCGTCGCTTCATGATCGAGGGAGGTTTCATGCTTCGCCGTACCCGTGCCGTTGCCACAGTCGCCGTCGTGACCGTCATGTTCGTGGGCGGTCTCGCCACGCCCGCGTCGGCCGCGATCTCCAGCGACCCCGACCCGGGCTGGATGACGAACGGTCAGATCAGGGCGATGGTCCGGTTCGGGAACTACATCTACATCGGCGGCAAGTTCACGCAGGTCCGCGCGAGCACTTCACCGGGGCCCGGTGTGAAGTTCTCGGCCAGGAACCTCGCTCGGATCGACGTGACGACCGGGCTCGGCGACCCGTCGTGGACCCCCGATGTCGTGGGTTCGACCGGGGCACCGGCCGTGCACGCGTTGACGGTCGCCGGCGGGGACGTCTGGGTGGGCGGCGACTTCCAGTCGGTCAACGGCCAGCCCCGACACAACCTCGCGGCTGTCTCCGTCGCGACCGGGGCGGTCGTCGCCGGCGTGGATCCGGTGGTGGGCGCGAGCGGCAACCGCAGCGTTCGAGCGCTCGCGCAGGCGGGCGGTCGCGTGTTCGCCGGTGGGTACTTCAAGAGCGTCGACGGTTCCCCTCGGCGGTTCCTGGCGGCGTTCGGTCTCGACGGCGCCCTCCAGAACTGGAAGCCACGGGTCGACAAGCGGGTCTTCAGCCTGGCGATGGGCTGCGCCGACGGTCGGCTGTTCGCCGGCGGGCAGTTCCGGCGGGCCGGCGGCGACGGCGACGCGGGGTGGTCTGCGCGGGAAACCGTGGCCGCCTTCGATCCGGCGAGCGGCGCCCTCGAGGCATGGCACGTCCCGGTGGGCACGATCGAGGAGGGCCAGAAGGCGTACGCGATGGTGCCCACGTGCACGCAGCTGAACGTCGCCTACGGCGGGAACAACCGAGCGATCGCGTTCCGCCTCGACAACGGCACCAGCGGCGACAAGAAGTGGCAGGTGAACACATCGGGGAACGTCCAGGCGATCACGGTGGCGGGCGGGGAGATCGTGATCGGCGGGCACTTCACGTCGATCGGGGGCCTCACCCGCAACCGCATCGCCGCGCTGAGCATGTCCTCGGGCGCGGTCGACCCGGGCTTCAACCCGAGCCTCACCGGGCAATGGGGTGGCCCCTGGGCGCTGACCGCGGACGCGAGCCATCTCTACGTCGGGGGACAGTTCACGATGGTCGGCCCCGAGTCGCGTACCTTCTTCGCGCGGTTCCACGTGTAGGTCACGCGCAAATCCCACATCGGGCGACCTCGCCCCCTATCGTTGCGACGTCGTCTCGACCGGACGCTGCGGCGACCACACTCAGGGGGGGAGTCATGGACTTCGTCGCGCAGGCCAGCGACGGTGGCGGCGGGTCGGCGGTCTTCTGGTTCTTCTATGTCGCCTTCATCGTCGTCTACCTCGCCGCGGGCTGGGTGGTCTTCACGAAGGCCGGGGAAGAGCGCTGGAAGTCGCTGATTCCGATCTACAACCTGTACGTGCTGCTGCGGATCGTCGGCCGCCCGGGCTGGTGGCTGATCCTGTACCTGATCCCGATCGTGAATGTGGTCGTTCTGGATCATCGTCTCGATCGACCTGGCGAAGGCTCGGCAAGGGCGTGGGGTTCGCGATCGGGTTGATCCTGCTGACGCCGATCTTCTACCTGGGTATCCTCGCCTTCGGCGACGCGACCTATCGCGGCCCGGCGGGTAGCGCCCGGAGCGGCAGGGGGCACGCCGCCTGCGATGCCTCCGGCACCTGCCTAGTCTCAGGCCGCTCGACGTGAAGGAAGGGGTGGTCCGTCAGGGCCGCTCCTTCCGACATTCCGAGCGGGTGACGGGAATCGAACCCGCATAGCCAGCTTGGAAGGCTGGAACTCTGCCATTGGCTGCACCCGCGGCGCTCGATGGGTGCGAGCCAAGCGTAGCGGACGGCGGCAGCCTGCCGACGACCTTCCGGAAGGGCTGACACCGCCTGAGATACTCCCCGCATGCGCGTGGCCTTCCGTCTGCTCGACGTGTTCGCCGAAGAGCCGTTCGCCGGCAACCAGCTCTGCGTGGTGCCCGAGGTCCCCGCCCGGGCTCGACGGCGACTCGATGCAGACGCTCGCGCGTGAGATCGGGTTCTCCGAGACCACGTTCGTGACAGCGGTCCGCGCCGACGGCTACGACGTGCGCATCTTCACGCCCGACAACGAGCTGCCGTTCGCGGGACACCCGACGATCGGCACGGCGTTCGTGCTGGTCTCGGAGGGGAAGGTCGCCTCACGGCTGGTGCAGACCTCTGCCGCGGGAGACGTGCCGGTCGAGGTCGATCTCGAGGGCGGGCGCGCGACGATGCGGCAGCTGCCACCCGTGTTCTTCGACGCGGTCGACGACCGAGCAGCCGTTGCGGCCGCCGCGGGCCTCGAACCGGACGCCCTGATCGACGATCTCCCGATCGTGGCGGTGTCGACCGGGATCCCGCACCTCATGGTGCCGGTCCGCGACGAGGAGACCTTGCGGACGGCCGAGCGGAGCCCTCGCCTGTGCAACGCCGTCTGCGGATCGGCCGAGGCCGAGTCGCTCTACCTGTTCGCGGTCCGCGGCGATGGCGACGTGTTCGCCCGCATGTTCGACCGATTCGTCTCGATCGGGGAGGACCCGGCCACCGGGTCCGCCGCGGGGCCGCTCGGCGCCTACCTCGCCCGCCACGGGCTGGCGGGCCTGCCGGGGAGCGCCATCGTCGCGCAGGGGGAGATGATCGGCCGGCCGAGCTTCCTCTATCTGAACGTCATCGCGGATGGCGATAGCTGGACCGTCGAGGTCGGCGGCGGGGTGCGCATCGTGGGGGAGGGCGAGTTCACGATCTGAGACCTGGCGGGTGTGCTGCGATCAACCGACGGGAGCGCACCCCACGGTGGGGCGCGTGACTTCGGCCGTCTCGTCGGCCTCGACCTCCGTGTAGAGCGAGTAGACCTCGCCGGCGGCTACAGGGCCCGGGCTGTCGTAGACCGTCGAGCCGCTGGCCGTGAACACCGCAGAGCCGGCGGCCGGAGGCACGATCACGCAGCGGAGCGGCGCCGTGCCCGACCCGGCGTTCGTCACGTCGTAGCGGTAGCACACGGGCTTGCCGGTCCCCACGGGGCAGTCGACGGCTTCCGGCGCCGCGACCACGAATCGGGCATCGGTGTTCGGCACTCGCGTCTGCAGCACGAACAGCGCCACGCCGATCGCGAGACCGGCGGCCAGCAGGGTGACCAGCGCCATGTACACCAGGCTCGAGCGAGACGCGGGAAGTACCTGCACGTCGACGACCGTAGCCGCGAGGCCGTATCCAGCGCAATCGGTCCTTCGGTCCCTTCTGTGTGCGACGTACCGGATACCGACTTTCGCCGACGGGGCGTCACGCAGCCTGGTCGCGCGCCTCGTCAGTGTGCCGGCGTCTCCATCGAGCAACTTCGATCTCGGAGCTCGCGCCGCGGTTCATCGAGCTACCGAACCCCGACGGTGCGTGAGAAGACGCGAAGACCGTATCCGGTTGAACGATCGCCGTAGAGCACGAGGAGGAATTCGACACCCTCAGGCATGGTGAGCGTCTGTCGAAGGACGCGCCGCCTGTCCTTGGTTCGGAGAGTGAAGGTGTGCTTCCCAGCGGCGTAGCCCTTGAACAGATACGTGGGCCCGCCACTGCGGAGCATCAGATGGTCGATGCGCTCGCCGTCGACCGTCATCCGCAGCCCTGGTGCAGCCGCGTAGTTGCCGATCACGAACCGTGTCTGGCCTCGACGAACCTGCGGATGAGCAGGAAGCCAGAGGGGTTCAGAGCGGGCTGTTCCGTCTCTCCCCGGGTGGGCCATCACGATGACCCAGTCCCCGTCGAAGGCGTAGAAGCTGCCCTCATCCACGAGCGTCCCGTCGCACGCCCCTCGAGCGGGCTCGCGAAGCTTGTACCGATGGCTCGTGGAGCTCGCAGGCAGCGTCACCGTGTGCTCCTGCGAACCGAACTCGACGGCGGTCGCGACCTCGGTTCCGTCGATGCAGAGGTCCAGTCGTCGGTCCGGGATGCCTTGGAAGAAGAACACCATGCTGGCCGCAGGAGCATCTGCGTGCCCCGCGATCGAAGCGGCAACGATCAGAGCGGCAGTGGTGCAGATGAGTGCGAACCGCTTCATCGCATCCGTCCAATCAAGGGATCGGGGTCTCAGGAGAGCAGCCAACCGATGTGTGCGGGATCAGCCAAGCGGTCACATGGTTGATTCTGCCTCCCCCGGACGGCCGTCGCTCGAGTTCGACACGCGGATGCTGCGTGGCCGATGTCACGTTGGCAGGTGGCCGGTCCGGGTGGCTGGTTGGCCTAACCCGCTGGATCCACCGGGGGAGGTGACGGCGGCGGGGAGGGTGACGGTGGCGGAGGTGACGGCGGTGGCGATGGTGAAGGAGGAGGAGATGTCGGAGGCGGGGGTGGCGGGGGCGGGTTCGGGCTGGGACTGGGGTCCGTCCCAGGACCGGGATCGGTGCTCGGATCGCCGCCAGCATCTCCAGAACGCCGCCACCACCCGAGATCGAGGGACCGGTGTGGCCGTCGACGCTGGTCGGTCCGTCAGGGCTGCGGGGGCTCCCTGGGGCCGGCTCGGGGGCCACAGGAGGTCCGGATGGGGCAGGCGTCGTCCGTGGCCGGCCGGGAACGACAACGGCCTCCCCGACCGTCCCGACGCCCTCGCGAGCCGTCGGCAATGACGCCAGGCCGAGGAGGGCGGCGGTCAGGAGCGTCGCGCTGCATAGGCCAACGGTCACCCCGAGACGCAGACCCGGTCGGCGCGACATCCTCCTGATCAGGGCCCCGGCGATCAGGCCACAGACCGTCACGAGCATGGCGAAGGTCAGTGCGTCGGCGAGAGTGGCGAGGTCGTCGGTGGTCATAGGTCTTCGTCGAGTCGCGGGGCCCCATGGCGTTGGGTTGATGGACCGTGGACCCGCCCCATTGTCAGGATGTACTCACTCCGCAGGCAAGGGGCAGGATCCCGCGCTCGAAGCCTCCATGTCCTACGACCGCGACGAGCTGATCGAAGTCCAAACGCCGAAAGGGGTAGACGTTCGGCCGATGTTCTGGTCCCCCAGATGCCCTACGGTTCAGGTCTATGCAGATGCGATCTTCTGAGCAGGCCGTGCTCCTTCCCCCTGCCGACCCTCGTCGAACTCTCTGCACGAGGTGTGAGCACACGGAGTTCGTTCACGGTGACTTCGAGGCCCGCCGGTGTCTCTACTCCGAGTGCGGCTGCAGCGGATTCACACTGGGTGCCGCCTAGCACGGCGTGACCTTCCCGAAGCGTACGGAAGGTGGGCCGCCCAGCAGATCCACGACACGACGTCTCCGTGGGCCGCTCCGCTAGAGCCCCACGTAGTGTCGTTCACGGTTCGTCGGTGCCCGGTCCGCGCTCGTGTAGTCCACACCCCACACCCGGAAGCGCACGGCCTTGTTGATGTCGAACCAGCCCAGGGGAAGGGTGCATCCGATGCTCCGTTCGCCCCGCCGTCGCGAGGGGCGGTGGCCGATGTAGCGACCCGTCTTGTACTCGTCCACGGTGCAACGATGTCGTTCGGGGAAGATCGTCACCCCCCGATCTGCCGACCGATCCGTTGGCTTCGTGCTACGTGTGTCCATCGGGATGACGATGAAGTCAAGGCCCTCCGAAGCGTGGAGTCGGTCCCACATGCCGATCCACAGCACAAGCCGTTCGGGGGTGGTGCGGGTCAGGACCATCCGGACGTCGAGACCGCCGGTCGAGTCGTCAGGATCCCTACGTACCCTCGGGGGGCGAGCCGATGCCGACTCGACGAGCGTCGTACCGAGCACCACCACCACCACTAGCACCATCATCGATCGCCGCATGACCGTCTCCTCTTTGCAGGCCGACGGGCTGAGCGATCCCCCGCTGAGGCATGACCACCGCCGCGCGAGCAACCGCTCTCTCTGTCCTCACACGAGCAAGGTGGCCGTCGGTCCTTGATGAAACCTTGACGCCGCCTCAGCGCCACCTCGTCGGGCAGAACTTCGTGAATCATCGGGGAGCGCCACTCCGTGGTGGACGGGTGCTACGGAGTTCCCGATGCACCTAGGTGTCACCGTGTGCGAACGGCGGCTCCCATCCCTCAGCCTCGACCGTCGCGATGTAACGCAGCACTATCCCCTCCCTTGCGAGCATCGCGCTCCGTTCGTCGTTCGCGCCTTCGACGTATGCGAGCACCTGAGCGAGTGAGGACCTGAGGTTCCGGACTTGATCGACATGCTCTGCCTGATCCGGAATCGAAGGCATCCGCTCCAGCGCCCACGTGTAGTACCTGAGTCCGTTATCGCAGTGCACCCGGATCAGCTCCAGGGCCTCGTCGGCGCTCGGGGATGCCGCGTCCACACGTGGATCGTAGCCACTCCGCCTTCGAGCGAGGGAGGCACCGCGTGCGACAGGGTGCGGCTATGCCACCGAGCCGATGCTGCCGCAACGAAGGTCCAGGGCCCCTACCGCGGCGGGATGAGCAGGTTGACGGCGCTGCCGATCGCCAGACCGAGTGCGGAACCGCCGACCACATCGAGCGGGAGGTGGGCTCCCACATACAACCGCGCGAAGGGCACGAAGCCGGAGAGGGCCGCGAGCGACACCCCCCAGCCATCCGCCACGTACGGCCGAGCGATGACCGTCAGGGTAGCGGAGACCGCGGCGTGCCCGGAGGGGAAGCCGCGATCCCCCTCCTCCACTCCTCGCAGCGTGACGCCCTCGATGATGCTCGCCGGGCGTCCACGATCGACGATCGAGTTTGAGCGCCTTCGCCGACACCCAGGCTGCGGTTCCGCCGACCACGATCGCGAGCGCGAGGCGCGGGCGGTGACGCGCGAGGGCGAGGACGGCCACCGCGGGGACCGTTCCGAAGGTTCCGTACTGCATCGGTATCCAGATCGCCGGATACCACTCCTCCCGGGAGGCCGTTGGCGGTCCGGAAGGTCTGCATCTCGGCGTGCGTGATCGGTCGCCGAGCGAGCGTCGCCGTTCCCAACAGGGTGCCGATCCCCACGGCAAGACCTGCGATCTCTCGTGTCGGCCGAGCCATCGCTACGGCTCACGCCTGCATGCCGAAGAACTGCTTCGACCCATCGGGTGGGCCGACGGCCTCGGGTTGTGGATCTGGGCGACCTACACTGGCTACCGTGCTGGTCTCCATGGTGTCGTCTTCCTCGCTGGAGTCATGAGAGGTAGGAGCGCTGTGCCATCGCATATGCTACCCGCAACACCGGCACTGACCTGCGGAAACGCGGGGCGTAGCGCAGCCTGGTAGCGCACCTGCTTTGGGAGTAGGCATCGCCGATACTGATCCACTATGCGGTGGCTCATCCCCTCGCTGTCGCTCCGGCGCACCGACGACCTCGGCCGCGTCATCCTCTTCGGCCGTTCGTTGGAACGACCGCTCGCGCTTGGGGCTCGCAATGCGGATGCGTTGGGCGATAGTTCCGAACAGCAGCGACACCACGGCAATCGAGGCGAGGTCGGTCAGTACGGCGAAGATGCGCCCCCCTGTCGAGATCGGGTTCGCCAGGGAGGAGGAGATCGTCGTGATCTGCGAGCTGGTCCAAAACAGGGCGTCACCGTATGTCGTGACCTCAGAGCCTGGCGCGCTCCGCTCGAGACGATAGAAGACGAAGGCGCCCGCGAGGACCAGGATCACCGTGACCATCGCGAGGACGGTCACCCGCGCCAAGAGGAGCTCGTTCGCCGATCGGGGTTCGCGCAGCGCTCGGAGGAAACCGTGTCGATAGCTCATGGGGCGAAGCTAGCTGGTGGGGCCCGCTGATGCGAGCCGTCCAACCCTCGATCTGATCGGCAGAGATAGCGCCCAGGACGCCGCAGAACCGTACGCGGTCGCCGAAGCTCAGCCCTCTACGAGTTGACGGCGTCGACGATCTTCTCGCCGCCTTCGTTGACCGCTTTCACGACGGCGTCGTAGTCGCCCTTGTCGATCGCCTTGTTGACCTTCTTCGCGGCGTGGTCGACGGCGGCGTCGATCTTGTCCAGGTACTGGTCGTCCACCACCGCGACGATCGCCGAGGAGTTCGCCGGCAGCCAGTCCGCCTCGTCCAGGCTGGATGCGATCCGCTTCTCGTCGTGGTGCTTCGCGATCTTGCCGGCGACCCCACCTGCGACCGCGCCCACGGCCATCGCGCCAAGCAGCGGCGGGGCGAACAGGCCTACCACGAGCCCGGCGACCCCGCCCAGGGTCGCACCAGCCGCGACCTGCCGGCCGCCATGCTCGTGGACGTTCACCTTGCCGTCGGCGTCGCGGTCAAGTACCACCGATGCAATGACCGCAGCGTCGTCGAGCTGCTTGAGCGACTGATAGTCCTGCTTCGCTGTCGCCGTGTCTCCGTAAGAGGCGACGTAGAGGACGAGGTTCAAGTCGGTACGCTGACCTGCGGAAACGCGGGGCGTAGCGCAGCCTGGTAGCGCACCTGCTTTGGGAGCAGGAGGTCGCGGGTTCGAATCCCGCCGCCCCGACATGTCGACCATGCGAACGCATCGCGGCGCGATCGCGGCGTTCCTCGTGTCGGGGGCGCTCGCTCTCGCGGGTCTCGGGGCGATCGCGGCCTCACCCGCGTCGGCCGGGGCGGGCGGCGCCCCTGAGGAGCTGCGGCCCGATGTGATCGTGCGCCCGATCATCGAGATCCACATCGAGAAGTCCAGGGGCGTGAAGCTGTTGCGCTTCGCGACCATCGTCGGCAACCGAGGGGCGGGGCCGGTAGAGCTGCAACCGCTCACCCCCGACCCCGACACCGACGACTGCGACGGCGACGGCGACCCGCTGAACGACCGGCGCGCGACGCAGATCGTCTACGGCGACTCGAACGGCAACGGGGTCTTCGACCGCCCGACGGATGAGCCGGTCGGTCCACCTCGGCCGGTGGGGTGCTCGGTCTTCCACGCGGCGCACAACCACTGGCACCTCGAGGAGTTCGCGCGATACCTGCTGGTGAAGCCCGCGACCGGTCGGGTGAAGGCGACGGCCGAGAAGGTGTCGTTCTGCGTGCGCGACAGCATCTCGTTCGCCTCGCCGGCGGGCTCCCCCGCACTGGGCTTCTACGGCAACTGCACGCAGGACTCGACGACCGGCCTGTCGATCGGGTGGGCCGACTACTACGCCTCGAACCTGGTCGGACAGGAACTCGACATCCGCGGGCTCCCGGACGGGCGCTACTGCCTGCGCACCGAGGCCGACCCCGCCGACCGCCTCGTCGAGTCCGACGACACGAACAACGGCCGCTCGACGCTCGTGCGCATCAGGGGGCGCGCGGTGACCGACCTGCGCCTCGCCTGCTGAGGGTCGCGGATCCCGCTCGGGTCAGCGGATGGCACCCGGCCCGCGCCCGTATCGCGTCATGATCTCGACGAGCGCGGCGTGGTCGAGACGGTGCGCCGTGATGCCGTCGCGGCCGGTCATCGTCTCGGCCGCGACGAGCGCGTTCAGGATCGCCTCCTCGGTGGCCTCGATCGCGCCCCAGAACAACTCGGTGATCGCCCCCTCGGGGATCATCGAAACCTCGACCGGGGTGGTGGCGCTCTCGATCTTGTAGCTCTCGAGCACGCCTCGGTTCCCCGTGGAGAACGCGAGGAAGATGTCACCGCTGGAGTGCTCGCCGCCGCCGCCGACGCGCGCGATGCCGAGGCCGGCGCGCTGGGCGAGTCGCTCGAGCTGGTGGGGCAGCATCGGGGCATCGGTCGCGAGGATCACGATGATGGAGCCCATCCCGGGCTCGCCCCTGGCTTCGGACGCTGCGTCGCGTCGGATGCGGTCCTCCTCGTCCCACGGTGACGGCACCACGGAGCGTGGGATCTCGCGGCCGACGGGAACGCCGTCGACCGTGAGGCGTTCGCGGCGTCCGTAGTTCGCCTGCACGAGCGCGCCCACGGTCCAGTCGCCGACAGCGCGAGAGGCCGTGCCGGTGCCACCTTTGAACTCGTGGCAGATCATGCCGGTCCCACCGCCGACGGCGCCCTCGGCGACCACGCCGCTCCTCGCCGAGTCGAGCGCCGCGAACAGGTGCTCAGGGCGCACGTGCATGCCGTTGATGTCGTTCAGCGCGCCGTCGTAAGTCTCGCCGACCACCGGCAGGCTCCAGTAGGCGGTGAGGTCGGCGCGGCCCCGGATCTCCGCCGCGACGAGCGCGTCGCGCACCACGCCGACGCTGTGGGTGTTCGTGAGCGCCACCGGGGTCGTGAGCTGGCCGGACTCTCGGATCCACTCGAGCCCGGTGAGCTCGCCGTTGCCGTTCAACCGGTGGCACCCGGCGAACAGGGGTTCGGCGCCGATACCCTCATGGGGCATCACGACCGTGACCCCGGTCCGGATCGGGCCGACACCCACTCGGACGGCCCCCTCACCCTCGATCAAGGTCGTCATGCCGACCGCGACCCCGTCGACGTCCGTGATCGCGTTCAGAGGACCGGGGCGGAGCTGACCGACGGTGAGCCCGAGGTCTCGATAGCGGGTCGTGGTCTCCGTCATGGACGCGGAGATTATCCCGCGAAGGCCCGCACGCCCGCCGTGACGAGCGCTGCGACCACGACCACGACCAGCACCGGCGCCCTGAGCTTGATCGCGACCGCCGCCGCGAGCACGCCGGGCAGGCGAGCGTCGAGCACGAGCTCCTGATCGCCGCCGACCGTGTTGATCGCGACGAGCGCGGCGAGCAGGGCGGGCGCGAGCAGCGCGACGACCGAGGTCACTCGGGGCGGCAGCGGCTTGCCGCCGAGCAGCACCGGCCCCAATGCCTTGATCGCCATCGTCGCGAGACCCGTGAGCACGACGACGGTCCAGGTCGCGCTCAAGGCGACGGCTCTCCGGGGTCGGGACGATCGGTCCGCTCGCGAAGCCCCAGAAGACAGGCGGCGCTCGCCGCGATGATCGGCACGCCCACCGGCGTGAACGGCGTGAGCACCAGCGCGATCGCGGCACCGAGCAGCGCAGCCTCGATGGCGCGGCGCCCGTCCAGCTGGGGCACCAGCAGCGCGAGGAACAACGCCGGGAACGCCGCGTCGAGCCCCCACGTCGCAGGATCGCCGATCAGGTCGCCGAACGCGACCCCGATGATCGTGCCGCCCACCCACGCCACGAACAACACGAACCCGGCCCCGAGCAGCACCTTGGGGTTGAAGCGGCCCTCGCCCTCGGCGGCGATCGCCCACGACTCATCGACCGTGAGCTGGGCGTGCAGGAAGCGCGACCACCGGCTCCCCGTGAGCGAGGGCGCGGTGCTCACGCCGATCGGTCCGTAGCGGGCGTTCAAGAGCACCGCAGCCGTGACGGCCGAGGCCACCGTGCCGCCGCTGCCGAGGACCGACGCAGCCGCGAACTGGGCAGAGCCGGCGAAGGTCGTGATCGACATCACGATCGGGGCGAGGGTGCCCATGCCGGCCGCGCGAGCGAGCACGCCGAACGAGACGCCGAACCCCACGACCGCGATCGCGAGCGGCGCCACCGCCCGCACACCGTCGCGGTGGGTGCGTTCGTTCCGGGCCGGCTCGCTCATGGTCGCGCCATGCTAGTGGGGTGCGGATCACCTCTGCGTTCGAACCCTTGGCCCCGGATGCGGTCGCCCGCATCCTGCGCGGGCTGCCCGCGGCCGACGGCTACGCGGTGCACGTGAAGCCCCTGCGCTACCGGGAACGTCCGCACCTGTCGGCCTGGACCGATTTCGACGAGCGGACGATCACGCTGCAGGTGCCCGAGCCGTTCTTCCCGTTCGGCGAGGTGGTGCCGTACGCGGCGAAACGCCGTCCTGGCAAGCGACTGCGGTTCATCTGGCTGACCGAAGGGGTGACGTTCCGGACGCCGCGAGAGGTGTTGCGCTTCCTCTACTGCCACGAGTGGATGCACTGGTACCTGCGCGAGGTGCTGGGCAAGCGATCGGCCGCCGAGACGGCGTGCGACCGATTCGCCCTGCGGAACTACCGCCGCCGCGAGGTGACCGAGGCCGATGCCGAGCTCGCGCTGCGCAGGACGTGACGACCGCCCAGGCGGCTACCGCGCTCCGATCGCGCTCTCGAGGAGCACCGTGAAGTGCTCGACCCGCATGCGCTGGCGCTCCGGCTGACCAGCGAGGCGGTGGAACAACCCTGGGTCGAGCTCCTCGGTGACCATCGCGTCCTGCAGGGAGTTCGAGAGCCAGTCGACCATCGAGACGATGATCTCGAGGTCAACGTCGGCGCGGACCTCACCGCGCTGCTGCCCCCATTCGACGAACTCGAGGGTGCCGTAGGGATCCTCGCTCACGAGCCAGCGGTTGATCTCGCGCTTCAGGGAGAGGTCGGTGCCGTAGTTGCCGATCAACACGACGCGGTTGGGGATCCAGTCTTCCTTGATCAGGTGCTCGGTGCGTTCGAGCCAGAAGCGCACCGTCGTGAAGAACCCGTTCGCCTGCACGTCGCCGGGGGCGTCGAGCCAGGCGGGGAGCGTGAGCACCGCTCGCTTGTACGCCTGCAGGAACAGGCCGGCCTTCGAACCGAAGTGCTGGAAGATCGAGCCCTTCGCGATGCCGAGCTCCGCGGCGATGTCCTCGACCTTGGCGCCCTGGTAGCCGTGCTCGGCGAACTGACGCATCGCGGCATCCACGATGCGATCGCGCTTGGCCTGCGTCTTCGCGTTGCGGGGCGACTTCGGTTCGGCGACCATCGGGCTCCTGAGCGGGTGGTGGGAACAGGGTACGGAGCGGCCGTCCCGATGACTGACCCAAGGTCATACCCAGTGCCCGGCCGGGGCTCCCTTCGAGGCCCGCTCGCTGGCATCATCGGATGCTGAGGGCCACGGCACAAGGGCTGACCTGAGGTCATGCTTCGTGTGACCCAACGAGGAACCCAACGAGGAGCCGAGGGGACCGTCGATGCAGGAAGACCTCGAGGTATTGAAGCGATCGTTGATCGCCGCCGACTCTGGACCTCGGCGTCGCCGCTGCCCACCGCTTGGTCGACTCCGGCGCGGATCCGAAGTGGATCCTCGAGGAAGGCATGGCCGTGGCCATGTTCGACCTCGGCGAGATGTGGAAGCGCGGGGAGGTGTTCCTGCCCGAGGTCGTGGCGAGCGCCGAGGTGTTCAAGCGCTGCAACGAGATCGTCGAACCCGTGTTGTTGGCCCAGAAGGATCCGAACGCGGAAGCCAACGCACTCGTGCTGCTCGCCACCGTGAAGGGCGACCTGCACGACCTCGGCAAGAACATGGTGGGCGCGATGCTCCGAACGTCGGGATTCGACGTCCACGACCTGGGCAAGGATGTCAGCGCCGATCGCATCATCGAGGCGATCGGCGAGCTGCATCCGAAGATCGTCGGCCTGTCGGCTCTCCTCACCACCACCGTTCCCTACCAGGAGACGGTGATCAGGAAGCTGGAAGCAGCAGGCCTTCGCGACCAGGTCATCGTCATGGTCGGCGGCGCGCCCGTGACGCCTGAGTGGGCCGACAAGATCGGCGCCGACGGCTACGCCAACAACGCGCCCGAGGCGGTCGAGATCGCGAAGAAGCTGGTAGGAGCGCCGGTATGAGCCGCTCAGAGAGCTGGGCAGCGAGCCAGGTCGCGGTCACCACGCTGACCGGCCCGGGGGGCGAGGTCCGCATCGGCGACGGGCACCCGTTCGTCATCATCGGCGAGCGCATCAATCCGACCGGCCGCACGAAGCTCACGGAGGAGATGAAGGTCGGGGTCATGGCCACCGTGCAGGCCGACGCGATCGCCCAGGTGCAGGCCGGCGCCGCGGTGCTCGACCTCAACGCGGGGATCCCCGGATTCGACGAGCCGGCGATGCTCTCGCAGGTCGTCAAGGCGGTGCACGGTGTCGTCGACGTGCCTCTGTGCATCGACTCGTCCACGCCCGAGGCGCTCGAGGCAGCCGTGCCGCTCGCACAGGGCAAGGTGCTGATCAACTCCGTCACGGCCGAGGGCCACTCGCTCGAGCGCCTGTTGCCGCTGGTGAAGAAGTTCGGTGCCGCGGTGATCGGCATGGCCAACGACGAGGAGGGCATCTCGATGGATCCGGGCGCACGGCTCGCAGCCGCTCGCAGGATCGTTGACGCAGCCGCAGATCACGGCATCCCGCGCGAGGACGTCATCATCGACCCGCTCACGATGCCCATCGGCGCTGCCGGCGATGCCGCGACCGCGATGTTCGAGACCGTGCGGCTGGTCCGTGACGAGCTCGGCGTCAACGTGAGCTGCGGCGCCTCGAACATCTCGTTCGGCATGCCCGATCGTCGAGGGATCGACGCCGCGTTCCTCACGATGTCGGCGATGGCGGGCATGAACACCGCGATCACGAACCCCCTCCACGGGCCGGTACGGCGCGCGTTGCTCGCGAGCGACCTGCTGCTCGGACGTGACCGGTTCGGCTCCGCGTGGATCGCGGACCACCGCGCGCAGACCGGCGCCGGGACTCCCGGGGCGGGGGGTCCGGCGGGCTCAAGCAGCGAGGCGCAGCCGAGCGGTAGCCCCCTGGGGGGCTCACGCAGCGAGTCACAGCCGAGCGACCCCCCGGGACGATGAACCGAAAGCTCGAGGTTCGCTACGAACCCAGCGGCACCACCGTGCACGTGCCCCCCGGAACGACGCTGTTCAACGCGGCGCACTGGGCGGGCATCCCGATCGAGTCGACCTGCGGCGGTCGCGGCACGTGCGGCAAGTGCAAGGTGCGGGTGCTGCAGGGTCACGCCGAGCGGACGCTCGCCGACTACCGGCACGTGAACGAGGGGCTGGACGAGGGCTGGCGCCTGTCGTGCCAGTGCGAGGTCACCGAAGACATGGCGGTCGACGTTCCTCGCGCGATGTCGGTGCCCAAGGCAGCGACGATGGGCGTGGGGCGATTCGTGCTCCTGGAGCCCAACGCGGCGAAGTTCCTGCTCACGCTTGACGCACCCACGATCGAGGACCCACGCAGCCGGCTGCGTCGCGTCACCGACGCGCTGGTGGTCGAGGGGCTCGAGGTCACGCACGCCGCCAGCGTGCTGCCGCGACTGGCCGCGGCGATCGACGACGACGAGGATTCCACGTTCACCGCCACCCTGATCGGGGACCGCCTCGTCGACGTCGAGCCCGGCGACACCACCGACCGGCTCTTCGGTGTGTCGATCGACGTCGGCACCACGACGGTGGTCGCGACCCTCATGGACCTCCGCGCGGGAGCCGCCGCCGCCGTCGAATCGACGATCAACCGCCAGGCGCCGTTCGGCGCCGACGTGCTGACGCGTGTGAGCCACACGCAGATGCACGGCCCCGAGGCGTTGGAGCAGCTCCGGACCGCGATCGTCGGCACGATCGACGGCCTGCTCGGAAGCGTGTGCGCCACCGCGGGCATCGCGCGCCACGACGTTCTCGAAGTGGTGGCGGCAGGCAACGCGACGATGCTGCACCTGCTGCTCGGCGTCGATCCCGAGTCGATCGGCCGGTCGCCGTTCATCGCCACGTTCCTGGAGCCCCAAGATCTGCGCGCCGCCGATGCCGGCATCGCCATCCACCCGGAGGGGCGGCTCGTGCTGTTCCCGTCGATCGGCGCCTACGTCGGCGCCGATATCGTCGCCGACATCGTGGCCACCGGCATCGCACGCGAGCGCGTCACGCGGCTCCTGGTCGACGTCGGCACGAACGGCGAGATCGTGGTCGGCAACGAGGACCGCGTCGTCACCACCGCCGCGCCGGCAGGCCCGGCGTTCGAGGGCGGCCAGATCCTGCACGGCATGCGCGCTACCGAGGGCGCGATCGAGGGAGTGGTCCTCGACGTCGCCGCCGAGGAGCCGAGCGGCGTCGTGCGGCTCCAGGTGATCGGCGGCGACGTCGAGCCTCTCGGCATCTGCGGTTCCGGCCTGATCGACATCGTGGCGCAGCTCCGTCTCGCCGGCCTGCTCGGTGACAGCGGCATGCTGGTCTCGCCCGACGAGGCGGTCGAGCAGGGTCATCCGCTCTCCGGGCGTCTGCACGTGGACGACGAAGGCGTGCGCCGGTTCGCGCTGACCGACGACGTGGCCATCACCCAGAAGGACATCCGAGAGCTTCAGCAGGCGAAGGGTGCGATCGCGACCGGCATCGAAGCCGCGATGCGAGAGCGGGGGCTGGTTGCGGGGGATCTCGACGAGGTGCTGCTCGCCGGTTCCTTCGGCACATACATCGACCCGCTCGGCGCTCGGGTGCTGGGGCTCGTGCCACCGGTGGCGGCCGACAAGATCCGTGCCGTCGGCAATACGGCGAACGAGGGCGCGAAGATGGCGCTGCTGTCGTTCCGTGAGCGGGAGGTGGCGTTCGAGCTGCCGGCGTTCGTCGAGTACCTTGAGCTCTCGGGGGTGGAGGATTTCAACGATCGGTTCATCGCGAACGTGGGGTTCCCGCCGCTCGACCTCGTGAGGCCGGGCGCCGTCGCGGGGGACTCGATCCGATGACGGCCAGCGGTGTGAGCGTGGCCTTCGTCGCCTGCGGCGCCGTGGCGATCGACACGAAGACGCTCGTCGATCGGCACGGCTGGGACGCCGACGTGCACGGTATCTCGAGCGATCTGCACATGACGCCGCTCGAGATCGCACCGGCGGTCGAGGAGAAGCTCAAGCTCCTGTTGCCGAGGTACGACCGCGTGATCGTGGTCTACGGCGATTGCGGCACCGGTGGAAGGCTCGACGAGGTGCTCTCGCGCTACCCCGCCGTGCGACCCGCCGGGGTGCATTGCTTCCAGTGGTACGCGGGTGAGCTGTACCGACGGTTCGAGACCGACATCGGCATCTACTTCCTGACCGACTGGCTCGTGACCAACTGGGAGCGCGCGGTGATCAAGGGGCTCGGGCTCGACCGGTTCCCGTGGCTTCGCGCGACGTACTTCGGCAACCTCTCTCGCGTGCTCTTCGTGCGCCAGCACGCCGACCCCGAGCGCGAGGCGAAAGCTCGCGAGATCGCCGAGTACATGGGCAAGCCCCTCGAGATCCACGACCTCGGCATCGAGCCTCTCGAGGAGCTGCTCGTTCCCCTGATGGAGGAGACCGACGATGTTCGAGCCTGAGAACGCCCCGCGCATCCTCACCGAGGAGCAGGAGGAGACGGTTCACGAGGTCGCCATGCGCATCCTCGAGGAGATCGGCACCGACGTGAAGCACGACGAGGCGCGGAAGCTGCTCGCCGAGGCAGGGCTGAAGGTCGAGGACGAGCGGGTGCACTGGGACCGAGGCTTCGTGATGGAGCAGGTCGCGAAGGCGCCGTCGTCGTTCCGGCTGCGGGCACGCAACCCGGAACGGTCGGTCACGGTGGGGGGCTCGGATGGCGTGCCGGTATGGATGAACGTCGGCGGCCCCCCGTTCGCGAGCGACCTCGACGAGGGGCGACGCAGCGGCCGCATCCAGGACCACGACACCCTCATCAAGCTGACGCAGGCGACCGACGTCCTGAACTGTGTGCAGACGGGCGCCGCTGAGGCGACCGACCTCCAGATGGAGACCCGTCACATGGACATGGAGTACTCCACGATCCGGTACTCGGACAAGCCGTACACCTCGTACGGCACCAGCGGTCCGCGCGCACGCGACGGCATCCGCATGGCCGAGATCGTGCATGGGGGGCGCGAGGCGATCGAGACGGAACCGGCGCTCATGGGCATCGTGAACCCGAACTCACCGCTGATCTGGGACTTCCGCATGACCGACGCCCTGATCGCATGGGCCGAAGCGAAGCAGCCGATCGTCGTGACACCGTTCCTGCTGGCCGGCGCCACGAGTGCGGTGAGCGTGAGCGGCGGGCTCACGCAGCAGGTCGCCGAGGCCCTCAGCGGCGTCGCTCTCGCCCAGCTGGTGCGCGAGGGCGTGCCGTGCCTCTACGGGTCGTTCTTCACGGTGACCGACATGCGGACGGGATCGCCGGCGTTCGGCACGCCCGAGTCGGTGTGGGGCATCCTCGCCGGCGCTCAGCTGGCGCGGCGCTACAGGCTGCCGTTCCGCGGGGGGGGAGGTCTCGCCTCGAGCCCCGCGGTCGATGCGCAGGCCGCAGCCGAGACCCAGATGATGCTCTGGGCCACGAACCTCGCCGCGACCGACGTCGTGCTGCATGCCGCCGGGTGGCTCGAGGGTGGCCTCACCGCGTCGTTCGAGAAGTTCGCGCTCGACGTGGAGCTGCTGCGTCAGTTCCAGGTGCAGGCCCGCGGCATCGGCCTCAGCGACGAGGAGATCGCCTTCGATGCGTTGAAGGAGACCGGTCCCGGCGGCCTGTTCCTGGCGTCGCCGCACACCCGCGCCCACTTCAAGGAGTGGCTCTACATGTCGCCGCTGTTCCAGACCCCCGACTTCGCGACCTGGGAGACGATGGGCTCGGAGACCACCGAGGTGGCGGCCAACAGGGCGTGGAAGGAACTGCTTGCGTCGTACGAGGACCCGGGGCTCGATCCCGGCGTGGACGAGGAGCTCAAGGCGTACATGGCGAGCCGCAGCGACGCGCCCGACCTCTTCGTCGAGGACTGAGGCTCAGAGAGCCCCGGCGAGGGTACGCTCGAGGATGTCGGCCGCCTCGACGATGTCCTCGCCCAGGTAGGTGCCGGGCACGTCCTTGCGGGCGGCCGCCGGGCCGAACGCCGCGCCCCCGTAGAAGGCCTCGACACCCGGCAGCGCGTCCACGGCGACGATCGCTTCCACCGCCGATCGCCGGGTGACGCTGCGCTGGCTCGACACGACCGCACCGTGTGCCTCGGCAGCTCGCACGGCCGCCACGAGTGAGGAGACGGGCGTGAGCGGGCCGAGCGTGCGGATCGACCACCCGCGTCGGGCGAGCACGACACCGAAGGCCTCGAGGCCGATCGTATGCAGGTCCTTCGGACCGCAGGCGAGCACGAGCGGGAACGGGCGGAACGGCGCCGGCGCCATCACCGACTGCCGGGCCAGCCACACGCGCACGGCTTCGGTGGCCAGGTGCTCATGGGCGGTGTCGCAGACCCCCGCCTTCCAGCGGCTGCCCATCTCGCGCATCGCCGGCAGAGCCACGGTGCGCATCGTGTCCTCGACGCCCATCGACTCGGCACCGGTCATCAGCGTCTCTCGGATCTTGGTGGGGTCGAGCTTCATCGACGCTTCCAGGAAGCGGTCCAGCAGCTCTGCCCGAGGCCGATCCTCTGTCGCGTAGCGCCGAACGATGTCGACCGCCTCACTCGCGGAGTGCCCGCGCGTGATCTCGTCGCGCATCATTCGAAGCTGGTCGACCTCGTCGACGGAGTACCGGCGGTGCTTGCCTCGTGTTCGAGAGGGGACGGGGAAGCCGTACCGTCGCTCCCACGACCGGATCGTCGGGACCGGGATGCCGAGGAGCGACGACACGGCGGCGATCGTCATCTGCGTCGTGGAGGGAGAAGCGTGCATCGGTTGCATGCGCCAAGGGTAGGGTTGAGCAGGGCACAGGGTCAACGGACGACTGCATGGATTCAGCCGAGAACCCATGCACAGGTGCATGGGATACCAAGGTCATGAAGCGTTCACGACGGTCGAGGTGACGGATCGATGACGTTGGCGCTCGTCGAGATCAGCGACGGCCTGCTGGCCGCCCGAGCCGCTCCGAGGTCGCCAGGTCGCGGCGGACGCTCGGCAGCCATGGGAGCGTCAACATGGCAAGGCCGAACAGTGCGACCACCGGCTGTGGACCGCCCCTCAGGTCGATCAACGCGAGCTGCAGCACGATCCACAGGAGCGTTCCCGCGCCCATGATCTGCACCGCGAGCCACGACCAGTGCTCCGTGCGGATGGGGTCGAGGCGTTCCACCAGCCCCCAAGCGTGCCGTGTTGCGAGGCCCCACGCGATCACGGCGGGCACGATGCCCATCACCACGATCAGGAACCATCCCACCGCGGTCCAGTCGTCGATCGGCGTGCGGTCGAGCGAGATGTGATCGGCTCCGATCACCGCGCCCGTGGGGTCGGCGATCAGCTGCGGCCCCGTGACGAGCCCTCCGATGGCGATGAGCGACAGGATGCCCACGAGGGCCCAGACGGCGATCGGGCGGTGACGTCGCTCGGCGTCCATGGCTCGAGCATGCCGCAGTCGTCCGCCCCTCGCTCGGCACATCGACCCATGACCGCCGGGACGTCCGTACCGGACGAGCAGCCTACGATCCGCCGAGCTGTCGGTAGCGGAAGCACGACACGACGTGGTCGTTGACGAGACCACACGCCTGCATGAACGCGTAGCAGACCGTCGGGCCGACGAACCGGAAGCCTCGCCGCCTGAGATCCTTCGACATCGCGAGTGAGGTCTCGGTCTCGGCGGGGACGTCGGTGAGCTCGCGCCACCCGTTCACCACGGGGGCCCCGTCGACGAACGACCAGAGGAACGCGTCGAGCGAGCCGAGCTCTGCCTGCACATCGAGCACGGCGCGAGCGTTCTGCACGGCGGACTCCACCTTCAGCCGGTTCCTCACGATGCCCGGGTCGGCGAGCAAGCGGTCGACCTTCGCGGAAGAGAAGCGCGCGACCTTCGCCGGGTCGAAGCCGGCGAACGCGTGCCGGTACCCGTCTCGCTTGTTGAGGATCGTGGACCAGCTCAGGCCGGCCTGCGCGCCTTCGAGCGTGAGCATCTCGAACAGGCGCACGTCGTCATGGACCGGCGTACCCCATTCCTCGTCGTGGTAGGCGAGGTAACTGGGTCGGTCGATCGGTGCCCACTCGCATCGCGTGACCATGGGCTGCACCCTACCGACCCCGGCCGACTCGACCGATCGGCCCTCAGCCGTCGGCGACCACGGTGGCGAGTACGTCGTCGACGAGCGAGAGACCCTTCAGCGTGTGCTCGATGTCGTAGCCGAAGCCGAACCGGAGCCCCTTCTTCAGGCCGAACATGTCGCCGGGCACGAGGAGCACGCTCCGCTCCTGACGGATGCGCTCGGCGAGGTCGGTGCTCTTGATCGGCAGGTCGTACTTGACGTAGGCGATCGCTCCCGCCTCGGGCCGACGCCACGAGAAGGCGTCGCGGTGGGTCTCCAGCCACGCCTCGAGCATCGGGTAGTTCGCGCGGATGATCGCCCGCGTTCGGGCAAGGATCGCCTCGCGAACCTCGGGCAACAGGGCGAAGGCGGCGAGGCGATCGCTCACTGCCGAGGGGGAGAGCGTCGTGTAATCGTGACGTTCCCGGATGCGCGCGATCATCTTCGGAGGGGCCACCGCCCACCCGACCCGGAGTCCCGGCAGCGCGAACGCTTTCGACAGACCGCTCGTGACGATCACCCGCTCGTACCGCCCGAAGAACGTGGGCGACGAGATGTCGCTGTCGAGCTCTGCCCCACGGTAGATCTCGTCGGCCACGATCCAGGCCCCCACGCGGTCGGCGGCCCCCACGACCTCGTTCATCTCGTCCTCGGTCAGCACGTGGCCGGTCGGGTTGTTCGGGTTGCAGATCATCAGGGCCTTCGTCCGCTTCGTGACCGCGTCGTGCAGTTGGTCGATGTCGAGCTGCCACCCGTCGTCGGCGAGTCGCAGCCGCACGCGGTCGCTCGCGCGACCGAAGAACGAGCCCAGGCCCCAGCCCTGCATGTAGTTCGGCACCATGAACGCCAGCCGGTCGCCGGGCTCCAGCAGCGCCCACAACGACAGGAAGTTCGCTTCGGAACCGCCGTTGGCCATCGTCACGTTCTCGGCGGCCGCCCCCGGGTACCAGGCCGCCACGTTCGCTCGGGTCTCCTCGGAGCCCTCCGAGTGCGGGTAACGGAGCCTGGTTGCCAAGAACGCCTCGGCGTCGGCCGCCGGCCCGAGGAGTTCCCGGATCGTCATCGGCAGCACCCCCGATTCGGACAGGTCGTAGTCGACCTCGTGCCAGTAGCGGGACTGGTATCGCTCCATCCGGAAACGCTCGATCGTCATCGGTCGACCTTTCGTCTCGGTACACCGCGACCGTAGCAGCCGGAGCGCCGTCCGCGCGGGGTAGGCTCCGGGGCAGTGGGTCGGGTCCGCATCGTGCGAGAGGCCGACGTCCGTGCCTCGATCGACATGCGCTCGTGCATCGACGCGTGCGAGCGCGCCTTCATCGCGTATTCGTCGGGGCGGGCCGAGATCCCTGCGGTGATCCACCTCGACGTGCCCGAGTCGGGGGGCGAGATCCACGTGAAGGCCGGGCACCTGCACGGCGCCCCGTACTACGCGGTGAAGGCCGCGAGCGGGTTCTACGGGCTCGAGCCGCCGGCGATCGACGGGCTCGTGATCGTCTTCGACTCGCGTGACGGATCGCCGGCGGCGTTCCTGCTCGACGGCGGCTACCTGACCGACCTGCGGACGGGCGCGGCGGGGGGTGTGGCGGCGCGCCACCTGGCGCCCGAGCGTGTGGATCGCGTGGCCGTGGTCGGCACCGGCGCCCAGGCGCGACACCAGGTCGACGCTCTCGCCGAGGTCCGGCCCGGCTTCGGTGAGGTGATGGTGTGGGGCCGCGACGCCGAGCACGCCTCGAGCGCGGTGGACGACCTCCGCGTTCGACTCGGGGATGGTTGCGCGGTCAAGTATCTCCCCACGGTGAGGGAATCGGTCGAGGGCGCCGACGTGGTGATCACCTGCACGGCTGCTCGTGAGCCCCTGGTCGAGGCGGCGTGGCTCGCCGCCGGTGCCCACGTCACTGCGGTCGGCTCCGACGGCGTCGGAAAGCAGGAGCTCGATCCGGAGATCCTCCGCCGGGCCGACGTGCTCGCGGTCGATTCACGCGACCAGTGCGCGCGCCTCGGCGAGCTGCAGCATGCACCCGAGCAGGCGGGCAGGGCGGTCGAGCTCGGCGCGATCTGCGGGGGCGAGGGCCCGGGCCGCACGGGTGAGGGGCAGCTCACCGTCTGCGACCTCACCGGCGTCGGGGTACAAGACGTCGCGGCCGCGAACGCCGTGATGGCCGTCGTCGGCGAGCGCGGCGAGACGATCTCGCTGTGACCGGTGCCACCCAGGACAGAACCACCGACGAGTGGGCTGCGCTCTTGGAGCCGCTCGCGCGACGAGCGCTCGACTCCTACGACCTCGATGTCACCGGGCTCTCGCTCATCACCAACGACTGGAACTGCGTGTTCCGGGTGGACCTTCGTGGAGGATCTCGGCGCGTGTTGCGCGTGAGCCTGCCGAACCGTCGCACCCACGCCGAGGTCGAGGGCGAGATGGCTTGGCTGGCGGCTCTCGCAGGAGGACCGGTGCCGGTGCCGGCGCCGGTGCGCGCCCGCGACGGCGACCTCGCGGTGGACGCCACCGCGGTCGGCGTGCCGGGGCCGCGTACGTGCGCCGTGTTCGGATGGCTCGACGGCGTGCAGCTCGTCGACACGATGACGTCTGAGCACATCGCTGCGCTCGGCGAGGCGACCGCGCGACTCCACCTGCAGGCTTCGTCGTTCCCGGCGCCGCCCGGCATGAAGACGTGGGACTCGCCCTATCCGTTCCTCGAGCCGGAGGTGCTGTTCAGCGACGAGTTCGCCACGATCGTCGACCCGGCGGGTCGCGATGCGTTCACGCGGGCACGCGCTCGCTCGCTCGAGACCATCGCCCGACTGCGCGCCGCCGAGGACCCGCGCATGCTCCACGCGGACCTCCACGAAGACAACGCGTTCGTGCAGCCCGACGGACGACTCGCGATCCTCGACTTCGACGATTCGATGCTCGGGTGGCCGGTGCAGGACCTGGGCGTCACGGTCTGGGCGCTTGCTGCCCACGACGGGTTCGACGAGCTGGAGCGCGCCTTGCGCGAGGGATACGAGCGGGTCGCGCCGTGGCCCGAGCGCGAGTCCGGGGAGGTCAGGGTGTTCGCGGCGTCACGCTGCATGATGATGGCGAACTACGTCGTCCAGGACCACGATCCCCGGTACCGTGCGAAGGCTGCCGAGATGGTCCGCCAGGATGCTGCGACGATCGACCGCCTGCTTCCCGGCTAGGTCGTTCAGGCGAGGCCGGCGAGCTTCTCGAGGATCTCGTCGTGCAGGACACCGTTCGACGACACGGCGCTGCCCCCGTGGGCGGTCGGCGAGCCGTCGATCTGTGTCACCCGCCCGCCGGCTTCCTCGACCACGACCTGGAACGCGGCGTAGTCCCAGACGTTGAGCTCCGGCTCGATCATCGCCTCGCCGGCGCCTCGCGCGACGAGGGCGTGTCCCCAGAAATCGCCGAACCCTCGCGTGCGAGTCGCCTGCCACAGCAGCTCCAGCACGCTCTCGTCGCGTGGCTCGGCGATCCATGACTTCAGCTCGGCGTAGAAGAGCTGGGCATCGTCCAACCGATCGATCTCGCTCACCCGGATCGTCCGACCGTTCATGCGCGCCCCGCTGCCCCGGACGGCCTCGTAGCGTTCGGCGATCGCAGGGGCGTTCACGATGCCCATCACGAGCTCGCCGTCGACCTGCAGGGCGATCAGCGTCGCCCAGATCGGGATGCCGCGGGCGAAGTTCGCCGTGGCGTCGATCGGGTCGACGATCCAGACACGACCCTCGGCGCGGTCCTCACCGCCTTCCTCCTCGCCGAGCACGTGATCGTCGGGGAAGGCCGCCGCGACCTGCTCGCGCACCATGGCCTCGATCGACGTGTCGGCTTGCGTCACGACCGTGCGGTCGGCCTTGTGTCGGATCTCGAGCCCGTCCCCGAGGAACAGACCCATGCCGATGTCGGCGGCGCGGTCGGCCAGCCCGTTCGCGAACGCGAGCTCGTGTTCGAACACGCTGCGCAGCCTAGCGGAGCCCGGTGGCCCAGATGAGGCGACCCTCCGCCGGGTTCCCGACCAATGGCCGACGTCCCGACGGAACGATCTCGGGTAGCCTGAACGGACCTATGCAGACCACGGTCGAGAACACCGAGAAGCACACCGTCAAGCTCACCGTCGAGATCCCGCCCGACGAGTACTCCAAGGAGCTCGACGCCACCTACAAGAGCATCGCGAACCAGGTCAAGATCCCTGGATTCCGCAAGGGGAAGGTGCCCAAGCAGATCATCGACGCTCAGATCGGTCGTGACGTCGTGCGCGACGAGTTCCTCGAGCACGCCGTGCCGCGGTACTACCGGCAGGCCGTCTCCGAGCAGGATCTTGCCCCGATCGCCGACCCGGAGATCGACCTCGACCCCTTCGCCGACGACGCTCCGCTCGTGTTCACGGCGGTGGTCGAGGTACGGCCGCGGCTCGAGCTGGTCGAAGCCGACTTCACCGGGCTGAAGGTCACGAAGCCGTCGGTCGAGGTCTCCGATCTCGACATCGACGAGTGGATCGATCGGCTGCGCGAGCGGTTCGCGGAGCTCGAACCGGCCGACCGCCCCGTGATCGAGGGCGACTTCGCGACGATCGACGTCAAGGCCGTCGCCGAGGGGGAGGAGATCGACGGCCTCACCCGGACCGACTACCTCTACTTCGTCGGATCGGGCGAGTTCGGGCCGGCGCTCGATGCCGAACTGCTGGGGAAGAAGGCCGGCGAGATCCTCAAGGTCATCGAGGAGATGGGTCACGGCGCCGGCGAGACGCTCGAGGGCAAGCCCGCCGAGCTCACGGTGCTGATCAAGGACGTGAAGGCGCGCCGGTTGCCCGAGCCCGACGACGACTTCGCCAAGACCGCATCGGAATTCGACACGCTGGAACAGCTCCGCGACGACCTGCGCGAGCGCCTGAGCGAGATGAAGGAACGCGAGGCCGTCGCCGTGGTGAGGGACCGCGTGCTCGACGCCATGGTCGACTCGGTGGAGGTCGACATCCCCGAGTCGTTGATCGTCGACGAGACCGAGCACCGGGTCGCGAACGCGAAGGAGCGCGCCGAGCGATCGGGCCTCACGATCGAGGACCTGCTCGAGGCCCAAGGCTGGGATGACGAACGACTGCGTGCGGATTCCCGCGACCACGCGATCCGGGCGATCAAGGCCGATCTCGCCCTCGAGGGCGTCGCGCGAGCCGAGAAGATCGAGGTCGACGCCGACGACCTGGGCGCCGAGATCACCTCCCTCGCACAGGCCTACGGGCGCGAACCGAAGGAGCTCGCGAAGCAGCTCGAGCGCACCGGCCAGATCGTGACGCTGGCCGGGGATATCATCAGAGGGAAGGCGCTCGATCTGCTCGTCGAGCGGGCCGACATCGAGCCCGAGGCGACCGACGCGGGCGCCGAGGCGACCGAGACCGATCCAGACACCGAGACCGAAGTCGAGGAGACGGCATGACCGACATGCGATCGAACATCACCGCCAACGACTACCTCGTGCCCGTCGTGGTCGAGCAGACGAGCCGCGGCGAGCGCTCGTTCGACATCTACTCGCGCCTGCTGAAGGAGCGCATCGTGTTCCTCGGCACCCCGATCGACGACAACGTCTGCAACCTGATCATGGCGCAGCTGCTGCACCTCGAGTCCGAGGACCCCGACAAGGACATCCACCTGTACATCAACTCGCCGGGTGGCGTCATCACGTCGCTGTTCGCGATCTACGACACGATGCAGTACATCAAGCCCGACGTGTCCACGATCGTCATGGGCCAGGCGGCGAGCGCCGCCGCGGTGCTGTTGCTCGCCGGAGCGCCGGGGAAGCGCTTCGCCCTCCCACACTCACGCGTGTTGCTGCATCAGCCTCACGGTGGCGCCGAGGGCCAGGCGGTCGACATCGAGATCCAGGCCAAGGAGATCATCCGTTCGCGCGAGCTGCTCGACCGGCTCATCTCCCAGCACACCGGCCAGACCCTCGAGAAGGTCACGAAGGACACCGATCGAGACTTCATCCTCACGGCCGACGAGGCCAAGAACTACGGGGTGATCGACGAGATCATCACCACCCGCGGGATCGCGGAGCTTGCTTCCGCCGGGGTCGCCGGCGCGTGATAATCCGCTGACAGTTTCGGGACGGGCCCGCGGGCCCGCCCCGTCGGTCCGTCGGAGAGGGAAGAGAGGCAGATGGCGAAGTTCGGGGATTCCGACCTGCTGAAGTGCTCCTTCTGCGGGAAGAGCCAGAAGCAGGTCAAGAAGCTGATCGCCGGCCCCGGCGTGTATATCTGCGACGAGTGCATCGACCTCTGCAACGAGATCATCGAGGAGGAGCTCAGCGAGACGACCGAGCTGAAGCTCGACGAGCTGCCCAAGCCGCAAGAGATCTTCGGGTTCCTCGACGAGTACGTGGTCGACCAGGAACGCGCGAAGAAGGTGCTCTCGGTCGCGGTCTACAACCACTACAAGCGCATCCAGGTGGGGGCCAAGACCGACGAGGTCGAGCTGCAGAAGTCGAACATCATGATCTTGGGGCCTACGGGGTGCGGCAAGACCTACCTCGCACAGACGCTCGCCCGGATGCTCAACGTCCCGTTCGCGATCGCCGATGCGACCGCGCTCACCGAGGCCGGCTACGTCGGCGAGGACGTCGAGAACATCCTGCTGAAGCTGATCCAAGCCGCGGACTACGACGTCAAGAAGGCCGAGACCGGCATCATCTACATCGACGAGATCGACAAGGTCGCCCGCAAGAGCGAGAACCCCTCGATCACGCGTGATGTCTCCGGTGAGGGCGTGCAGCAGGCGCTGCTCAAGATCCTCGAGGGCACGCAGGCGAGCGTGCCGCCCCAAGGAGGACGGAAGCACCCTCACCAGGAGTTCATCCAGATCGATACGACGAACGTGCTGTTCATCTGCGGCGGGGCGTTCGCCGGGCTCGACAAGATCATCGAGAGCCGTATCGGTCGCAAGGGCATCGGGTTCGGCGCCGACGTCCTGTCCCGCGACGAGAAGGACGTCGGCGAGCTGTTCGCCCAGGTGTTGCCCGAGGACCTGCTGAAGTTCGGCCTGATCCCCGAGTTCGTCGGCCGTCTGCCCGTCATCACGAGCGTCGACAACCTCGACGAGGACGCCCTGGTCGACATCCTCACGAAGCCGAAGAACGCGCTCGTGCGTCAGTACCAGCGGTTCTTCGAGTTCGACGGCGTAGAGCTCGAATTCAAGGACGACGCCCTGCGGGCGATCAGCGAGCAAGCGATCATGCGCGGCACCGGCGCGCGCGGCTTGCGAGCGATCATGGAAGAGGTGCTGCTCAACGTGATGTACGAGCTGCCCTCACGCGAGGACGTCACGAAGTGCCTCGTCGACAAGGACGTCGTGCTCACGGGTGTGAACCCCACGTTGGTGCCGCACGCGAAGCCGACGAAGAAGCGCGGCGAGCGCCAGGAGAAGACCGCGTAGCCCGCCCGGCACTCGAGAGAGTCTTCCACCGCGACCCGCTCCCGACCTCGAGACCACTCAGCCTCGGGTGGTGGAACTCGGCGCTCGTCCGTTCCATGATTCCACGGTGGGCAGCGTGCCCCGTCGATCACCAAGGGGGAAATCGATGGATACGGAGATCCGCGCCGAAGCGACCGAGATGGCGAGGAACTGGTGGCTGTTCCTGATCACCGGGGTCGCCTGGCTGCTGCTGGCGATCCTGGTCCTGCGCTTCGATGTGACCTCGATCGCCGCGGTGGGCGTCCTGATCGGCGTGATGTTCCTGGGAGCGGCGATCAACGAGTTCATGGCCTCGACCACGGTGCGCGGAGGGTGGCGGTTCGTGCACCTCGCGCTCGGGGCGTTGTTCGTGCTCGGCGCCCTCTGGGGGTTCTTCCGGCCAGTCAACACGTTCTTCGCGCTCGCATCCGTGCTCGGCTTCCTCCTGGTGCTGAAGGGCACGATGGACATCGTCGGAGCCGTGATCACGAAGCCGGTGAACGAGCTGTGGTGGCTGGGGCTCATCGTCGGCATCCTCGAGGTGATGCTGGCGTTCTGGGTATCCCAGCAGTACTACCCGGCGCGCGCCGGGCTGATCCTGGTGTGGGTGGGGCTCATGGCGCTCTTCCGGGGCATCACCGAGATCGTGCTGGCCTTCCACCTGCGTGGAGCCCGCCACCAGCTCGAGGTGGCCTGAGCCTGCATCGGTTCTCCCGGCCCGCGATCGGCGTGACGGTCGCCCTGTTCGCGTCGTCGGCCTGCGCCGACCAGGGCTCCACCGGCGACGCCTCTCCTCCGCTCACGGGCATCACGTGGATCCTCGACGCGGGGTCGGTGGAAGCGTTGATCGGCACGACCGCGCCCGATGCCCGCGCGACGATCCGGTTCGAGGAAGGTGGGCAGACGGGCGGGTCGTCCGGGTGTAACACCTTCGGGGGTACCTACTCGGCGGGTGACGACGATTCCATCGCGATCGAGGTCGGATCGATGACCGAGATGGCATGCGAAGAGCCGCTGATGCAGCTCGAGAGCGCGTACGTCGCGGCTCTCGGGTCGGTCGACTCGTCCGATGTCGCGGGGGACCGCTCGGGACTCACGCTCACGGGGGAGGACATCACGTTGACCTACGCCGCCGAACGACCCGTGCCACTCGAGGGAACCTCGTGGCGGGTCGACGCCATCGCGACGGGTGGGGATGCCGTCTCGTCGACGAGCGCGGGCTCCGATGCGAGCCTGCGTCTGGAGGACGACCGGGTGAGCGGCAACGCGAGCTGCAATCAGCTCATGGGCGCCTATGAGGTCGACGGCGATGCGGAGGGCGGCACGATCGCGTTCTCCGACATCGCCACGACGAGGAAGCTGTGCTCAGGGCGGGTGATGGACCAGGAGCACGCCGTGCTGTCTGCCCTCGAGGCCGCGGCTACCTACTCGATCGAGGGCTCGACGTTGGTCTTCGCCGACGACGACGGCACGTTCCTCTTGTCGCTCGTCGGCTCCTGACGCGAAGGAGCCCGGCCCGATCGGGGCCGGGCTCCCAGGCGACGACCTCGGTTCAGGAGAGCGCCTTGCGCTTCAGCGCTTCGTACTCCTCTTGGCTGATCGCTCCGGAGTCCAGCAACTCCTTGGCCTTGGCGATCTCGGCGGAGGGGCCGGCTTCGGCGGCGGCCTTCTGCACGTACTGCTTGAAGTCGGCGTCGGCCGCCTGCTGTTGGGCGACGTCTCGCCCGGCCATGTCCTTGCCGTGCGCGATCACGTAGATGAACAGCGTCAAGACCGGCAAGAACAGCAGGGCGATGAGCCAGACGGCCTTCATGCCACCGGACATGTCGCGGTTCCGGAAGATGTCGAAGATGACCCTGAACAGGATCATCAGGTACGCGATCATGAAGAAGATCACGATCGTGGTCCACAGGATCTCCCCGAAATCGATCTCTGCCAGCACGCGTTGTTCCCCCTTCGTCGTCGATTGCCGAGGGAGCCTACTCGACTCGGCGGGGGTCGGGCGCGCGCCTCGATGCCCCCGTCGACGGACGACCCGATGCGCGACCGCGGTCGCCACGGGCCACTACGGCCCAGCCCCATCGACCAGGGATCGAGCTCGGCGGAGCTCCTCCACCGAACCGAGCGATTCGAACAACGCGAGGGCCGCCCCGATCGGGTGCGGTCTTCGTCGGTGAGGCCCTCCGGCTCTCGGGCCTCTGTGATCGCGAGGTCGGTCCGCGCGACCTCCCATGTGGCTCCATGCTCGAGGAAGCCGGCCCGCGCCCGCTGCAGCGTCGCTATCCCCTCCTGGGTCGCTCCGTCGTGGCACGCCGCGAGGCCGGCCAGCCGGTCGGCGAACAGCCGTGATCCGACGAGGTCACCGTCGTCGGCCGCCGCTCGGACCTCTCGTACGATCTCGTCGGCTCGATCCCAGCCGTCGGCTGCCGGCACCCACTCGCAGAGCGCCTCGAAGTGCGCGGCACCTGCGAGGCGCCAGCCCGGTGGACGATGCTCGAAGCGAAAGTCTAGGGCCGTTCCGTAGACTGCGCCCCATGAGCGTGCCGGAGAAGCCGTCGCTCGACGGCTTGGAAGCGAAGTGGGACGAGTGGTGGGAGGCCGCCGGCACGTACCGGTTCGACCGCACGAAGACGCGGGACGAGATCTACGCGATCGACACCCCACCGCCGACGGCGAGCGGGTCGCTGCACATCGGCCATGTGATGTCGTACACGCACACCGACCTGGTGGCGCGATACCGGCGCATGCGGGGCGACGAGGTCTTCTACCCGATGGGGTGGGACGACAACGGTCTGCCCACGGAACGCCGGGTGCAGAACTACTTCGGCGTGCGGTGTGACCCGTCGCTCCCGTTCGACCCGGCGTTCGACGTCTCCCGCCTCGAACGGCCCGACGACGGACCCGTCGCGGTGAGCCGTCCCAACTTCATCGACCTGTGCGCGCGACTCACCGCCGAGGACGAGAAGGCGTTCGAGGCGCTCTTCCGGCGCCTGGGTCTCTCGGTCGACTGGACCCAGACCTACACGACGATCGGGGAGGTCTCCCGACGGGCGTCGCAACGGGCGTTCCTGCGACTCGCACGCATGGGCCTGGCCTACACGGCCGAGGCGCCCACGATGTGGGACGTCGACTTCCGCACCGCGGTGGCCCAGGCGGAGATCGAGGACCGCGAGATCCAGGGAACGTACCAGCGCGTGGCGTTCGATCTCGAGGACGGCAGCGGACGCATCGAGGTCGAGACGTCGAGGCCGGAGCTGATCCCGGCGTGCGTCGCGCTCGTCGTGAACCCCGACGACGAGCGGTACGCACCACTCGTCGGGAAGACCGCCCTCACGCCGGTGTTCCGCGTGCCGGTGCCCGTGGTCATGCACGAGCTCGCCGATCCCGAGAAGGGGACCGGCGCCGCCCAGATCTGCACGTTCGGGGACGTGACCGACGTCGTGTGGTGGCGCGACCTCGGGCTGCCGGCACGGGTGGTCGTGCGCCGCGACGGCACGCTCGCGGCCGGCAGGTTCGGCGAGCCGGGTTGGGACTCGCGCGATCCCGAGGCCGCGAACGCCGCGATGGCCCAGCTCGAGGGCAAAGCCGCCAAGCAGGCGAGGAAGCAGATCGTCGAACTCCTCCGTGAGGGGGGCTGGCTCGTCGGCGAGCCGGAGCCCGTGCAGCACGTCGTGAAGTTCTACGAGAAGGGGGACCGTCCGCTCGAGGTGATCTCGAGCCGCCAGTGGTTCGTGAAGACGCTCGAGTTCAAGGACCCGTTGCTCGAGCGCGGCCGGCAGATCTCGTGGCACCCCGAGTTCATGGGTTCGCGCTACGCGACATGGGTGGAGGGGCTCAACCAGGACTGGGCCGTCAGCCGTCAGCGCTACTTCGGCGTGCCGTTCCCGGTGTGGTTCCCGCTCGACGACGCCGGCGAGCCCGTCTACGACGCCCCGCTGTTCCCCGACGAAGCCACGCTCCCGGTCGACCCGCAGGACGACGTCCCGCCCGGCTTCACCGCCGGCCAGAGGAGCCAGCCGGGTGGGTTCGTCGGCGACCCCGACGTGATGGACACCTGGGCGACGTCGTCGCTGTCGCCGCAGATCGCCGCCCGGTGGGAGGACGACCCCGACCTGTTCGAGCGGTTGTTCCCGATGGACCTGCGGCCACAGGCCCACGACATCATCCGCACGTGGCTGTTCTACACGGTGCTCCGCGCCCATCTCGAGCATGACTCGCTCCCGTGGATGAACGCGGCGATCAGCGGTTTCGTGCTCGATCCCGATCGCAAGAAGATGTCGAAGTCCAAGGGGAACGTCGTCGTGCCGACCGAGGTGTTCGAGAAGCATTCGGCCGACGCCGTGCGCTACTGGGCGGCGAGCGCTCGCCTCGGCTACGACGCGGCCATCGACGACCAGCAGATGAAGGTCGGCCGCCGTCTCGCGATCAAGATCCTGAACGCTTCCCGGTTCGTGCTCTCGATGGACGCCGCCCCCGGCGACATCACCGCCCCGGTGGATCGCTCGATGCTGTGTTCCTTGGCCTCGGTGGTCGGCGCGGCGACCGACGCGCTCGACGCCTACGAGCACGCCAGGGCGCTCGACGTCGTGGAACGGTTCTTCTGGGGCTTCACCGACGACTACCTGGAACTCGTCAAGCAGCGGGCCTACGGCACGCACGGCTCCGCTGCAGCCGGGTCGGCGATCGCTGCCCTGCGCACCGCGATGGACCTGCTGTTGCGGCTGTTCGCACCGTTCCTCCCGTACGTCACCGAGGAGGTCTGGTCGTGGTGGCGCGAGGGATCGGTACACCGCGCGCCGTGGCCGACGGCGCGGGAGGGCGCCGATGCGGCAGGTCCAGACGCCGACCCCGCGGTCTACGAGGTGGCCGCGGCCGTGCTCTCGGCCGTGCGCAAGGAGAAGGCGCTCGCGAAGGTCTCGCTCAAGACACCGGTCGATTCGGTCAGCGTGCACGACACCCAGGACCGGCTCCGGCTGCTGAGTCAGGCCTCGGCCGACCTGCGCGAGGCCGGCAACATCCGCGTGATCGACCAGGCCGAGGCCGACACGTTCTCGGTCGACACGGTGCTCGCCGGCCCCGGATCACCTGCGCCCGGATCGTCCACGCCCGATCAGCCCGAGACGGCCTGACCCGCCGCGATGGACTTCGCCGCGGCGCTCGCCGAGCTGGACTCACGCAGGGAATCTCGCATGATCCCCGATCTCTCGCGCATCCTCGCGCTGGCGACCTATCTCGACGATCCGCAGCTCGTCTATCCGACGATCCACGTGACCGGTACGAACGGGAAGGGCACCGCGGCCCGGGTCACGACCGAGATCACGTGTGCGCACGGCATCGCGACGGGGCTGTACACCTCGCCGCACCTCGAGTCGGTCACCGAGCGGCTCTCGGTGTGCGGCGAAGACATCGGCGAAGGGGAGTTCGCCGAGGAGTTCACCCGCCTGCACCCGTACCTCGAGCTCGTCGACGACCAGTCCGAAGAGCGCGTCACGTACTTCGAGGCGCTCACCGCGCTCGCGTACCTGTGGTTCGCCGACAGGCCCGTCGGGTTGGGCGTGTTCGAGGTGGGGATGGGAGGCACGTGGGACGCCACGAACCTCGTGGAGGGTGACGTCGCCGTGGTCACTCCGATCGGGCTCGATCATCCGGAGCTCGGTTCGACACTGACCGAGGTCGCCGGCGAGAAGGCAGGCATCATCAAGGAAGGCAAGGTGGCGGTCGTCCGGGAGCAGGACGCCGAGGCGCTCACCGTGCTCGAGGAACGGTGCGCCAAGGTCGGCGCATCGATGCTGCTCGAGTTCCGTGACTGGGAGGTCGAGGAGCGGCTGCTCGCGATCGGCGGACAGGCCTTCGCGGTGCGGGGACGGTACGCGACCTACGACGAACTGTTCCTCCCGCTGTTCGGCGAGCATGCGGTGCACAACGCCGCAGCGGCGATCGTCGCCTGCGAGTCGCTGTTCGAGGAGGCGCTCGACGCAGATCCTCTCCGCGAAGCGCTCGCGAGCCTGCGGTGGCCGGGCAGGCTCGAGGTGGCCCAGCGCCGCCCGGCGATCGTGCTCGACGGAGCGCACAACCCCGCCGGCGCAGAGGCGTTGGCCACCGCGCTCCGCGAGTTCTTCACCTGGGAACGGCTGCACCTGGTGGTCTCGATCAGCGCGAACAAGGACGTGGCCGGCATCGCGCGGTCGCTCGCGCCGCTCGCCGACGCCGCCTACGCCGCCCGGAACGAGAGCGATCGGACCGGCGATGCACTGTCGATCGCGGACGCGTTCGGCGCCGAGGGCAAGCCCGTCTCGCTGCATCCCTCGATCGCCGAGGCGCTCGAGGCGGCGCGCTCGGCGGCCGGGGAGGACGACCTCATCTGCGTGACAGGCTCTCTGTACACTGTCGCCGATGCCCGCCGAGCGCTCGGCATCGCCACCTGAGCGGCCCTCCGAGGAGACCCGACGAGACGACATGGCGACCGAATCCACCTTGTTGATCGTGAAGCCCGACGGCGTGCAGCGAGGCCTCGTGGGCGAGGTGCTTCGCCGTGTCGAGAACAAGGGTCTCTCGATCGACGAGATGCGGCTGTTCACGATCGCGCGCGAGACGGCCGAGCGGCACTACGGGGAGCACCGCGAGAAGCCCTTCTTCGGTGAGCTCGTCGAGTTCATCACGAGCGGTCCGGTCGTGGTCGCGAAGGTGACCGGTCCGGACGCGATCGCGTGCTGGCGCACGCTGATGGGCCCAACGAACCCGGTCGACGCCCCCCCGGGGTCGATCCGCGGCGACTTCGCCACCCAGATCGGCGAGAACATCGTGCACGGCAGCGATTCTCCTGATTCTGCCGAGCGCGAGCTGGCGCTGTTCTTCGGGTCGTAGCCGAGCGATGGCCGGGCTGCAGGAGGCCTTCGACCGTATCGGCGCGGCACTCGAGCACCATCTCGAGTCGTCCCATGCGGCCGGCGCCGCGCTGGCGATCACCGACCGCGAGGAGATCCTGGGCGTCGCGGTCCGCGGCCTCGCCGATGTCGCGGCCGGCACGCCGGTTCGACCGGAGACCCGGTTCCAGATCGGCTCGATCTCGAAGTCGTTCGCCGGCATCGTGGCCCTGCAGGAGGCGGAAGCGGGCACGCTCGACCTGCACGTGAGCGTCAACGAGATCCTCCCGTGGCTCGAACTGCCGGAGCCGTTCGGGCCGATCACGCTGCATCACCTGATGCAGCACACGGCGGGGCTCGCGATCGGCACCGAGGCTGCCCCGACGCTCGCGGGAGCGCTGTGGCTCCTGCGCGGCCTTCCGCCGACGACCGCCCCCGGTGAACGGTTCTGGTATTCGAACGACGGGTGGAAGATCGTCGGTGCCTGCCTCGAGCATGTGACCGGCACGCCGATCCACGAGCTGCTCGCCGACCGGCTCTTCGGCCCGCTCGGCATGCGCGACTCGGTGGCCCGCATCGTCGACGACGAATACGAGCGCACGGCGGTCGGCTACGAGCCCACGCGTTGGGATCGTCCGCCGCAGCTCCGGCACACCTTGTCCGCGGCGCACCGCATCGTCTCGAACACGGCCGACGGCTCGATCGTCTCGACCGTGATCGACATGGCTGCCTACGCGCGCCTGCTGCTGGCGCGCGGCGACGTGCCCGATGGCCGCAGGGGTCGCATCGTCTCGGAACCGGGGTTCGCGATGCTTGCCGACGACGGGTTCGATGACGGCCACGGCGCGCCGTACGCGTACGGCCTCTGGCAGGAAGACGTCGACGGCCACCGCTGGATCGCGCACTCGGGCGGCATGGTCGGGTACACGGGGCTGCTGGCCGTCTCGCCCGACGACGACCTCGGTCTCGTGGTGCTGCAGAACGGCGGCGGCGACGAACGCGCGGTCGCGACCTATGCTCTCGCCGCTGTTCGAACGAACCTCGCCGGCGGCGACCTCCCCGAGGTCTGGGCTCCGCCGGCGCCGACCCAGATCCCCGCGGCCCAGGACTACGTGGGTCGCTACGACGGCGACGACGGGCGGATCCTCGAGGTCGAGGCCGTCGCGGACGGGCTCGGCATCACGATGGGCTCGCTCGCGGTGCGGCTGGAACGCGACCCGCTGGCTGGTGAGGTCGGCGACGCGTTCCTCGTCGCGCACGAGGCACTCGATCGGTTCCCGCTCGAGTTCGCTCGCGACGACGATGGGAGGGTCGTCGAGGTCTTCCACGGGCCGACGTGGTTCCGCGGTGAGGGCTACACCGGAGCGGAACCGGACGAGCTTCCCGAGGAGTTCGATGGGTTCCCCGGCTTCTACCGGAACCACGATCCGTGGGCGCCCGTGATCCGCATCCTCGCCCGCAAGGGTGGGCTCGTGCTGCAGTGGCCATACGAGGTCGGTGACGGGCGCACGGCCGGGCGGCTGATCCCACTTGACGACGGTTCGTTCGCCGTCGGCGACGAGCGCGACCCCCGACGTGTGCGCTTCGAGGGGATGACCTTCGGCGGCAAGGCTCCGGTCGCCGTGTACAACGGTGGCCGCTGGTACCGCTCGTTCGAGGAGTGATCCGCGCGCGGGCGATCGGGCGCTAGGGCTCGATCGAGACCAGGCCCGCCTGCTCACCGTAGTCCCACACATCGATCGCGGGAGGGGCGATCCCGAGCGACGTGAGCGCCGTGCAGATCTGGCTTCGATGGTCGGTGCCGTGGTGGACGACCTGGGCCAGCCGGATGTCGAGCGTCGCGTGGAGGTGCTCTCCGTTCCTTCGTTCGGAGACGATGGCGGCGTCGGGGTCGGTGATGGTGTCGAGCGATCGCTCCCAGCCCGGTCCGGCCTCCTCCGCGACGGCGCGGAGCTCGACTAACCCCATCGCCCCGTCGTCCACGCGCCCTCGGCCCTCGCTGCCACCGCTGATCGCGAACAGGTACCAGGTGTCGGACGCCACGAGATGCCGCAGCGTCTCGAGGATGCCGCCGAAGGTGCCGACCACCGGTGTCGAGAGCTGGTCGTCTGTCAGCCCCTCGCATGCGTCCAGCACGCGGAGCGTGGCCCAGTGGTGATGGCGGAAGACCGCCCGCTCGAACGTCATCGCTCGATCGCGCGGAACGCGATCGTTGCGTTCGCGCCACCGAACCCGAACGAGTTCGACAGCGCGAGCGTGACGTCGAGCTCACGCGATCGGTTCGGGGTGACGTCGAGGTCACAGTCCGGGTCGGGGTGCACGTAGTGGATCGTCGGAGGGATCGTGCCACGGGCGATCGCGAGCGCACACGCCGCACCTTCGACGGCGCCTGCGGCGCCCAGCATGTGTCCGGTCATCGACTTCGTGGATGACACCGCGACCGAGTGCGCGTGGTCGCTCAGGACGGTCTTGATCGCGGCGGTCTCGGCCGCGTCGTTCAGCGGGGTCGAGGTGCCGTGCGCGTTCACGTAATCGACCGCGGAAGGGTCCTCTCCGGCATCTGCCAACGCCCACGTCATCGCGAGCGCGGCTCCCGATCCCTTCGGATCGGGTGCGGTGATGTGGTGGGCGTCATCGCTCGCGCCATAGCCGGCGACCTCGCAGTAGACGCGGGCGCCCCGGGCCCGTGCGTGCTCCTCGCTCTCGAGGATCAGCGCGCACCCACCCTCGGACAGCACGAATCCGTTGCGCTCGGCGTCGAACGGTCGCGAGGCGGTCTCGGGATCGGGGTTCTTCGTGAGCGCGGTCATCTGTGCGAACGCCGCGACCGTGAGGGGGATCGTGGCCGCCTCGGATCCCCCGGCGATCGCGAGGTCGGAGTAGCCGTCACGGATCAGGCGCATCGCCTCACCGATCGCGTGGTTCGACGACGAGCACGCCGACACCGTGCAGTAGTTCGGTCCGGTCAGTCCGAAGTGCATCGCGATGTGGCCGCCCGCAGCGTTCGCCATGAGCATCGGCACCATGAACGGCGACACGCGTCCGGCTCCCTTCTCCCGCAGCACGTCGTGCTGGTTGAGCAGGGTCTGCACACCGCCGATGCCGGTGGCGTAGATCACCGCGCCTCGCTCCGAACGGACCTCCGGGTTGCCGGCGTCGGCCCACGCGAGCTTGGCGCTCGCGATCGCGTACTGCGCGAACGGGTCGGTTCGTCGAGCTTCCTTGGGATCGAGGTGATCGGCGACGACGAAGTCGACCGGATAGCCGGCCACGGATACCGGGAGGTCGGAGGTATCGAAGGCCTCGATCGAGCGGACGCCGTTGCGCCCGCTCGTCAGCCCGTCCCAGAACGTGTCGACCCCGGTGCCGACCGGCGTGACCGGCCCGATGCCGGTGATCACGACCCTGGTTCGTTCGCTCACGGGGGAGCAGCTCCCTGTTCGTCTGGTCCGAGCAGGCTCGGCTCAGGACACGCCCAGCTTGGTCGCGACCATGTCGACTGCCTGGCCGACGGTCTTCACCGATTCCATCTCTTCCTCGGGGATCTCGATGCTCCACTCTTCCTCGAGCGCGAGCACGGCCTCGACGAGGTCGAGCGAGTCGGCGTTCAGGTCCTCGGCGAAGCGCGCGTCGGGCACCACCTGGGCCTCGTCGACGGCGAGCTGCTCCGCGAGCACCTTCTTCACCCTGGTTTCGATCTCCGAACGGTCGGTCATGTCGTCTTCCCCTCCTGTGCCTTCCGGTCCGCCCAAGGCTAGCGGGCGGAGCGCCCTCGCGCCCGCCTCAGGCGGTCAGCCCTCCGTCGACCGGGATCACGGCGCCGTTCACGTACGACGCATCGTCCGACATCAGGAACCGCACGACCGCCGAGACCTCCTCGAGGTGGGCGGTGCGCCCGAGGGGCGTCTGCTCGACGTAGAAGGCGCGGGCGCGATCGTCGAGGTGCGATGTCATCTCGGTGTCGACGAGGCCGGGGCAGATCGCGTTCACCGTGACGCCTTTCGTCGCGATCTCGCGGGCAAGCGACTTCGTGAGACCGATCAGCGCCGTCTTCGATGCGGCGTAGACGGTCTGGCCCGCGTTGCCGCGCAGGGCCACCGCGCTCGAGACGTTCACGATGCGGCCCCACTTCTCGCGCAGCATGCCGCGCATCGCGGCCTGAGCGCACAGGAACGCGCCCTTGACGTTGGTGTCCATGACCTTGTCGTAGGTCTCCATCGAGTACTTCAGCAGCAGCCCGTCCTGACTGAATCCGGCGTTGTTCACGAGACCCGTGACGTTGCCCGCCTCCTCGGCGACCCTGCGGAACGCCTCGGCGACGCTCGTCTCGTCGGTCGTGTCGAGGAAGACGGTGAGCCCCGGGGTACCGGCCGTCTCGAGGGCGCTCAGCACGTGCTTGGCGGCAGCCTCGTCGCTGCGGTAGCCGACGGCGACCGTCCACCCGGCCTCGGCGAGCGCGACCGAGCATGCGCGGCCGATACCGCGCGAGGCGCCCGTGACGACGGCGACCTTCGACCTCATGTCGGGGTTCCCGCCGACGTTCCCGCCATCGCCGGGATCGTCCAACGCACCAGCGTCGCACCCCAGGTGAGTCCTGCGCCGAAGGAGGTGAACAGCACGAGGTCACCCTCGCCGATCCGACCCGCGCGCCATGCACGGTCGAGCGCGACCGGGATCGACGCAGCCGATGTGTTGCCGACCTCCGCGACGTCGACGATCGCCTTACTCGGATCGATGCCGAGCCTGTCCACGACGGCGCTCATGATGCGGGCGTTCGCCTGGTGGGGGATCAGCACGTCGACGTCGTCGATCGTGTGCCCGGACTTCTCGAGCAGCTCGCGGCAGGCCGAGGCCATCTCGGTCACGGCCCGCTTGAAGACCTCGCGCCCGTTCGGCATGCGCACGGTGTGGTCGCGGGCCGCGATGGTCTCGGCGGATGCCGGCGTGCGCGTCCCTCCGGCGGGCATCCAGAGGATCTCGGCGGCGTTGCCGTCGGCGCCGAGGATCGAACCCTCGATGCCCGGCACCTCTGACGCGGAAACGACCGCCGCGCCGGCGCCGTCGCCGAAGAGGATGCACGTGCCGCGGTCGGTGTAGTCCATGATCCGGCTGAAGATCTCCGCACCGACCAGCAGGATCGTGTCGGCCATGCCTGCCGTGACGAACGCCGTGGCTGCCGACAGGCCGTAGCTGAACCCCGAGCATGCCGCGTTGATGTCGAACGACGGGCACGACACCCCGAGCTTCTGCTGCACCCACACGGCGGTGGCGGGGAACACCGTGTCGCCGGTGATCGTGGCGATCACGATCATGTCGAGCTGCTGGGGCGAGATCCCGGCCGTGTCGAGCGCTCCCCTCGCCGCGCCGACCGCCAGATCGGAGGTCTGCACGTGATCGTCGGCGAAATGCCGTGCCTCGATCCCCGTGCGGTCGCGGATCCACTCGTCGTTCGTCTCGAGGAACGACTCGAACCACGTGTTGGGCACGAGGCGCGGCGGGAGCGAGCTGCCCACGCCGGAGATGGTGGCGTGTCGGGTCACGGCGCCGAGCATATCGGACGAGGGTTCCGCCGGCGGGCACCGGGGCTCCCCGTGTCACATCTCGGCGGAGCTGAACCCAGCGAGCGCCTCGCGGGCGGCCTCGGGCGAACCGACGGCGATGGCGGTGGCCGCCGGCACCACGCGCTTGGCCATCTTCGTGAGCACGTCGCCCGGCCCGCATTCAAGGAAGGTGGTGGCCCCGGCGGCCTCGAGCGCCTCGGCATCGTCCTGCCAGCGGACGGGGGACACGACGTGGCGGCCCACCAGGTCGCGGAGCTCGTGCGGGTCGGACACGAGCGTGCCGCTCACGTTCTCCGCGATCGGGAACGCGGGCGCCGAGAACTCCAGCCGGGCGACCTCGTCGAGGATCGGCTGCACGGCTGGTTCCATCAGAGGAGAGTGGAACGCTCCGGCGACGTTCAGCCGCACGGCGCGGACCCTCCGCTCTGCGGCCAGCGCCTCGGCTCGCTCGATCGCCGCGACCGAACCGCTGATCACCGATTGCACCGGGGAATTGCGGTTCGCGACCAGGAGCACGTCGTCCCCCCTGGCTTCGTCGCAGAGCATCTCGGCGTCGTCGGGCCCGGTTCCGAGCAGCGCGGTCATCGTGCCGGGTCGGGCCTCCCCGGCGCGCTGCATCGCCTCCCCGCGCACGACCACCAGGCGCAGCGCCCCCGCGAGCGGCAGCACGCCCGCCGCGACCAGCGCCGAGAACTCGCCGAGCGAGTGCCCCGCCGCACCCACCACGCGCGTCAGGCCCTCTGCCTCGAGGACCCGGAACGCCGCCACGCCGCACGCGAGCAGGGCCGGCTGCACGAACTCGGTCGTGGCGAGCGCGGCCTCGTCGTGCGTTCCGGCGACCAGATCGCGACCCATCGCCTGGCTCGCTCCGTCGAGCACCGCGCGCCCCGCGTCGTGCGTGACCCATGCGTCGGCCATGCCCGCGAACTGCGAGCCCTGCCCAGGGAACACCACCGCGACCGTCATGGGCTCGCAGCCTATCGAGCCGACGGCGGCATGTGAGAGCGTGATGTGACGCGCCCGTGGTTTCGCCCTCGCGAAGTTGCCACGCCACGAGCCCTCCTGTTGAATGACCTGCGAGTCCCATCATGGCCGAGAGGATTCAGCGTTCTTCTTCTCCCACGTCCAAGACCCAAGGGGCGGAGGGTGTACTCGGGTTCCTTGGTCGCGACATGGCCGTCGACCTCGGCACCGCGAACACGCTCGTGTACGTGCGTGGTCGCGGTGTCGTCCTGAACGAGCCGAGCGTCGTCGCGATCAACACCCTTACCGGAGCCATCCTTGCGGTGGGTGCCGAGGCCAAGCGCATGATCGGCCGAACGCCGTCGCACATCCAAGCGGTCAGGCCGCTGAAGGACGGTGTGATCGCCGACTTCGACGTCACCGAGAAGATGCTCCGATACTTCATCCAGAAGGTGCACAAACGGCGCCTCCTCGCGAAGCCGCGCGTGGTCGTCTGCGTCCCGTCGGGCATCACCGGCGTGGAGCAGCGTGCGGTCGAGGAAGCGACGATCGCGGCGGGTTCCCGTCGCGCCTACATCATCGAGGAGCCGATGGCGGCCGCGATCGGCGCCGGGCTCCCGATCCACGAGCCCACCGGGAACATGGTGGTCGACATCGGCGGCGGCACGACGGAGGTCGCGGTGATCTCGCTCGGCGGGATCGTCACGAGCACGTCGATCCGCATCGGCGGCGACGAGCTCGACGAAGCGATCATCCAGCACGTGAAGAAGGAGTACTCGCTGCTGCTGGGTGAGCGCACGTCCGAGGCGATCAAGCTCGCGATCGCGAGCGTCTTCCCGATGCCCGAGGAGCTCGTGGCCGAGATCAAGGGGCGCGACCTCGTGAGCGGTCTGCCGAAGACCATCACGATCACGGCGGAGGAGATCCGTCGCGCGATCGAGGAACCCGTCAACGCCATCATCGACGCCATCAAGACCACGCTCGACCGGACCCCCCCGGAACTGTCCGCGGACATCATGGATCGCGGCATCGTGCTGACCGGCGGTGGTGCCCTGCTCCGCGGGCTCGACAAACGCCTGCGGCACGAGACCGGCATGCCCGTGCGCATCGCCGACACGCCGTTACAGGCCGTGGTGCTGGGGTCCGGCAAGTGCCTCGAGGAGTTCGAGGTGCTGCAGCGGGTCTTGGTGACCTCCTCGCGCCGGTAGCCGCCCGTGGTCACCCGGCAGCGCCCCCGCTCGACGCGGCTCGTGGTGGTCGCCCTCGTCTCCGTGTCGCTCGCGATCATCACGCTCGACTACCGCCAGGGTGACGCGGGCCCGCTCGCCGGTCTCGGCGGCGCTGCGAAGGCCTTCATGGCCCCGATGCAGCGGGCCGTGACGGCCGTGACCGAGCCCGTGGGGGACTTCTTCTCGGGGCTCGCGCATCTCCCGTCGCTCGCCGACGAGAACGAGCGACTGAAGGAAGAGAACGCCTCGCTCCTCGCCCAGATCAGAGCCGACGGTTACGAGCAGTCGCAGTACGAGGGCCTGTTAGGCCTGCTCCAGCTGCAGGGATCGCTCGACCCCACGTCGGTGCCGGCGGTCGTGATCGCGAACGGCATCTCGAACTTCGAGTACACGATCACGATCGACAAAGGCTCGGGCGACGGCATCGAGGTGGATCAGCCCGTCGCGACAGGGTTCCCCGGCTCACCGATGCTCGTCGGCCGGGTCGTGCAGGTCACGCCCACCTCTGCCGACGTGCGGCTCATCATCGACCGTGAAGTCGCCGTGGCGGCGACCGTCGAGGGCACCGATGAGGCGGGACTCGTCGAAGGGCAGGGCGACGCCGATCTGCGCATGAGCCTCGTGGAGCCCGGCACCCTGATCGAGGGCGACGAGTCGGTGTTCACACAGGGCTACGTGGTCGACGGCGAAGCCGGGCTGTACCCGCCGGGCATGCTGATCGGCCAGGTCTCGCGCACCGTGCCCGCGGAGAACGAGACCCAGGCATACATCGAGGTCCGACCCGCCGTGGACTTCGAGACCCTGCAGTTCGTGCTGGTGCTGCAGGCGAGGACGGAGGCGTGAGTCCGTGACCCGGCGTGTGCTCGTCACCATCGCGATCGTCCTGACCGCGCTGTTGCTGCAGTCGACGCTCTTCTGGCAGCTCAAGCTCGTCGGCGTGCGTCCGGAGCTGATGTACCTCGTGACGATCGTGATCGCGATCCTCGAAGGCCCGCAGGAAGGTGCGGTCACCGGCTTCTTCGCCGGCATGGCTCAGGATTTCCTGCTGAACCAGCCCAAGGGCATCACGGCGCTGACGCTGACGTTGGTGGGCTATGCCGCCGGGCTCGCTCGCCAGTACATCGTGTCGCCCTCGCCCCTGCTGCCGACGATCCTCGTGGGGGTGGGCACCGCGGCCGGGGTGGCCTTCTACCAGATCGTGGCGTTCTTGCTCGGCCAGCTCCAGGAGCCCTTCGCGTACGCGGTGCGGGTCACCCTGCTCACCGCGCTCTACGGTGCGATCCTCACGCCGATCGTGTACCCGCTGCTGCGGCGCGTGATCGAGGGCTCTCGACCGACCAGGGTGGTGCGGTTCTAGATGGAGAGGTCCTCGGCCCGCCTGAAGGTGTTCGCGATCCTCGTGCTCGTGATGTTCGCGGCGCTCTCGACGCGGCTGTGGTTCCTGCAGGTGCTGGCGACACAGGTCTACGCGAAGGAAGCCCAGAACAACGGCGTGCGCACGACGTCGATCGATGCGCTGCGAGGGGAGATCTGGACGGCCGACCAGTACGGCACGCCGAAGGGCGAGCCTTTGGTGGAGAACCGCAGCAGCCTCGAGGTGCGCATCGACAAGCAGGAGCTCGAGGAGAGCGGCCGGGCTGAGGAGGTGCTGCTCGATCTCTCGGCGATGCTCGACATCCCGGTCAAGCAGATCACGGCGGCGCTCGACAGTGATCTCTACTTCGATTACCAGCCCAAGCCGATCGCGGAGTTCGTGCCCGAGGAGGTCGCGTTCGCGATCCGCGAGCGCCAGGGGGACTTCCCCGGTGTCCAGGTGCGCAACACGAGCGTGCGTGAGTACCCGATGGGGCGGAGCGCTTCGCACATCGTCGGATGGGTCGGGCAGGTGCGGAAGGAGCAGATCGAGCAGGCGCGTGCCGGAGAGTACGGACCGAACGACATGGCCGGTCAGGCGGGGCTCGAGGTGCAGTACGAGAGGTGGCTCCGCGGAACGAAGGGCCTGCAGCGCTACGTCGTGAACTCCGATGGTGAGCGCATCCGCGACCTCGGGGGGCGTCCGCCGACCGCTGGGGGCGACCTCGTCCTCACGGTCGACGGCGCGTGGCAGCAGGCCGCCGAGGGAGCACTCGAGGACACCATCTACCGCACGCGTGGGGTCTACGATGAAGACCATCTCAAGTACTTCCAGGCTGACGCCGGTGTCGTGATCGTGCTCGACGTCGAGACCGGCGGCATCAAGGCGATGGCGTCCTGGCCGGACTACGACCCACGGTGGTACGTCAGCGGCCTGACGCGAGATCAGCGTTGCTACCTCGGCCTGGTCCCGCGGTGCCCAGGTGCGAACGAGGTTGCCCCGTCGCTGAACCGCGCCTATCAGGCCTCGTACATCCCCGGCTCCACGTTCAAGCCGTTCACGGCGCTCGCAGCGGTGAAGGAGGGTTTCGCCAACTTCAGCGACTACTACCCGTGTCCGGCGGAGTACGTGCATCCGAACGACACGTCGGGGGCCGTGTTCCACAACTGGTCCGATACGGACCTGTACCCCGTGACGGTCGCGGGATCGTTGATCATCTCGTGCGACTCCAACTACTACGCCTGGGGGTCGGACTTCTGGTACCGCTACCAGAACGACCAGCTGGGTGAGAACAACGAGCCGTTGCAGCGCGATCTGCGCGCTTGGGGTTTCGAGCAACCGACCGGCGTGGACCTGCCGGGCGAGGCATCGGGGCTGATCCCCGATGCGGTGTGGGCCGCCCAGGACGAGCAGAAGGCCATCTTCCCGGACGGCATCAACCCGGGCGGATACATCCTCACGATGATCGGGTCGGGGTACATGCAGGCGACCCCGCTGCAACTCGCTCAGGCCTACGCCGCGATCGCCAATGAGGGCCACCTGTGCCGCCCGCACGTCGTCGACCGGGTGATGGCATCCGACGGCGAGCAGGTCCTGAAGAAGGTGGGCGGGCGCTGCGACCGCACCGTGCCCTACTCGAGAGCCCAGCTCGACTACATCCGCAGCGCCTTGAGCCAGGTGCCCGTGAGCGGCACCGCCAGGACGCCGTTCCTCGGCTTCCCCCTCACGGACCTTCCGGTGGCCGGCAAGACGGGCACCGCGTTCCGCGGGGACACGTACCAGGACACGTCGTGGTTCGCAGCCATGGTGCCGGCCGATGACCCGAAGTACGTGGTGGTCGCCATGGTCGAGCAGGCAGGTTTCGGCTCCGACGTGGCGGCCCCGCTCGTCCGCCGCATGATCGAGACGATGTACGGGATCGAGCCGGGCGGGCAGATCATCACGCAGACGGGGCAGGACTGATGGACGTCGTCGCGGGGCGCGTGTGGGCCGATGAGCGGCGTCCCATCCGGCATCTCGACCCGACCCTGCTGGCGGTCACGGCCGCGCTCGTCGTGATCGGGATGTTCGCGATCTACTCGGCCACGAGCCAGACCCTGCGCGCCGACGGCTTCGACCCATTCGCACGCGTGAACAAGCAGGCGGTCACGGCCTTGCTCGGCCTCGTGTTGCTGCTCGTGATGGCCACGTTCGACTACCGGTTCCTGAAGGTGTACGCGGGATTCATCTACGGGGCCACGATCGTGGGCCTGCTGGTGCTGCGGATCCCGGGTCTCGCCGCGAGCGAGACCGGTACGAGCAACTACATCGACATCCCAGGGGTCAGCCTGTTGCAGATCAGCCCGTCGGAGTTCGCGAAGATCGGCCTCATGGTGATCCTCGCCGCGATGCTCTCCGAGCTTCGCTCGCCCGTGCCGACGCTTCCCGACCTCGTGCGGGTGATCGGCGTCGCGGGCGTGACGATGTTGCTCGTGTTCATCAACGTCGAGATCGGCACGACCATCGTTCTGGCGGCCATCACGGTGGGTGTGCTGGTGGTGGCGGGCACCCAGGCCAAGCACCTGGTCGTGCTCGCCCTCGCCGCGATCGTGCTGATCGCCCTGGCGTTCCAGCTCAACGTGGTCGAGGAGTACCAGGTCGAGCGGCTGCTCACGGTCTTCGACTCAGGTTCGGTCAGTGAGGACGCGCGCTACAACCTGGAGCAGTCGGTGATCGCGGTGGGCTCGGGCGGCATGTTCGGTCGCGGCTTCTTGCATGGCTCTCAGACGAACCTGGACTACGTGCCGGAGCAGCACACCGACTTCATCTTCACGGTGATCGGCGAGGAATTCGGGTTCCTCGGGTCGGCGTTCGTGCTCGGGCTGTTCGCGCTGCTGCTCTGGCGGGCGATCCGCATCGCCTACCTGTCGAAGGACGCGTTCGGCACCTACCTCGCGACCGGTGTGGCATCGATGTTCGCGATCCAGATCTTCGTGAACGTCGGCATGGTGATCGGCATCATGCCGATCACCGGCATCCCACTGCCGTTCCTGAGCTACGGGGGCACGGCGATGCTCGTGAACTTCGTGGCGATCGGCATCCTGCTGAACGTGCACATGCGGCGCTTCAAGTAGCGGCGCGACCGTGCTGGCCGCTCAGATGGGGCGAGGCCCGGTGGTGGCGCGCGATACGGTCCAGAGGAAGGTCGAGCCCTCGGGACCGGTGGACTCGAGCACGACATCGCCCTCCATCGCATTCGCCGACATGCGCGCGAGCGTCAGGCCCAGCCCGACCCCTTGATGGGTTCGTGTGTTCAGGCTCTCCGCCTGCTCCAGCGGCTCGAAGATGCGGTGCATCGCCTCCGGGTCGATGCCCTCGCCGCGGTCGATCACTCGGACCTGGGGGCCGTCCTCGCCGATGCAGACCGAGATCGTCACCGGGCTGCCGGCGGGAGAGAAGGCCAGCGCGTTCTCGACCAGTTCCTCGAGGATCCGACGGGCCGCGATGCGGTTCAGGCTCGCCATCGCCGGACCGCCGGGCGCCTCGACGTCGACCCGGTCGTAGGGCTCGGCGACCTCGAGGGCGACCTGGGCGACGTCGGCCCATTCGGTGAGCCCGGCCTCGACCGCCGCCTCGAACCGCTGCACGAGCCGGGCGAGACCGTTCGCTCGCTCGACGAGGCTCTCGAGGATCGGGCCCCGCTCGATCTCTGGCGCGGTTCCCTTCGCGAGCGTCTGTGCCATGCCCAGGATCACCGTGACCGGTGTTCGCAGCTCGTGTCCGAGCCGGGAGATCAACTCGTGCCGGCGGGCGGCCCGCTCGAGCAGGGCCTGCTGGGCGATCTCGAGCTGGCGGGTGCGGCGGCGCTCCCGCCCGAGCGCATCGGTCAGCTCTTCGATCACGGTGGGGGTGACCTCCGGGGAGAGCACGCCGCCTCCGGTGACCGCCTGCCGGACGGCGTAGAGGATCTCGTCGCCGTCGCTGTCCTTCAATACGTATCCCGACGCCCCGGCGACCAGCATGTCGCGCACGGCCCGTTGGTCCTCGGAGCCGGTGAGCGCCACCACCCCCAAGGTCGGGAACCGGGACTTCAGCTCGCGCGTCGTCTCGATGCCGTCCATCTCCGGCATCCGCACGTCCATCAGCACCACGTCGGGCTCGGCCACCTCGATCATCGCCAACGCCTGCGCGCCGTTCGATGCCTGACCGACCACCGTCATCTCCTCGGTGTCGAGCAGGGTGACGAGCGATTCCCTGAACCCGTCGTTGTCGTCGACCAGGAGCACCCGAACTCGCGGAAGCCTGGTCGGCAGGGTCGCCAAGTTCGCGGGGACGGCGACGTCGCTCATACAGGAAGTGTCGGCTCGCCCGCCCGACGGGGGTATCCGGCCAACGCCGGGTTCCCCTCGGGGGACACGGGCAGGTCCACCTGGTTCGGAGGAACTAGGCCGTGCCCGCTCCCGGCCCCTGTGGCTCCCGCCGCCATTCGCCTACTCGACCTCGCCCCCGGCGCTGCTATGCTGCGGGCCAGAGCTTCCCGTCGCAGGCCGCACACACGGCCCTCGTGACGGGGTTCCAACCAGTCGAGGAGGCGCGCGACCGCCGCCCGGCCGATCCAGGCCAGGAGCGCGGAACGCAGGCGCCGGACAAGGACGTATCGGGTGCGCGATCTCGCGCGAGGCCCGGCGCGCGGCATCCGTCGCAGCGCGGGCCTCACCGCAATCACATCGCCCAGCGTGTCGCGGACGGTCCGCGGCGCTGTCGTCCGTTCGTCAGCCGCCAGCGGCTCTCCTCCTCGCACCGAGCGAGAGGAGTAACAGTGGATCACGAGGCCGAGGTGGCGGCGCCGAGGGCGACCGCCGATCCCGAGGTCGACGAGCGCATCGCGGCGTTCAAGCGCGGCGCGCCGCTGCCCAAGGCGAAGACCGACCCGGCGCCGGTCGAGCAGACCACGAAGGCCCAGGCCACGCCTCGAAGCGCGCCGGCCAAGGCGAAGCCACGACCGCAACGCGTCGATGAGCCGACGACCGAGCCGGCACAGGGCGGCGACCGTTCGCAGGATCAGGCGAGCGAAGGATCCGGAGGCGCGCCATCGTCGACCCGCCGCCGCCGTGGCGGTCGGGGTCGAGGCGGCCGCGGAAGCGGGTCGTCCGGACCGAGCACGGAGGCTCGGTCGAAGGGCGACAGGTCCCCGAAGCCTGAGAAGCCCGAGACGTCCGACAAGCCCGCGAAGCTCGAGGAGCCGGCGAAGGCCGACGCGGACACCACCGAGCAGGGTCCTTCACCGCAGGGAGCGGACCCGGGATCTTCCCCGGGCTCGCCCCGGAAGCGGCGACGCCGAGGGGGAAGGGGACGTGGCGGTGCGAGCCGCCTCACCGTGGTCGACGACGAGGGGGTCGAAGAGGCTCCGGCAGCAGAGTCGGCCGCCTCCCAGCGTGACGACGCGACCCCCGATGCCGACGCTCCGGCCGGTGACTCCACCTCACCCTCCCGCCGTCGCCGCGGCCCTCGGGGAGGTTCCGGATCCCGTACCGGCCCGCAGGGCGGCGCCGCAGCGGATCCGGGCGCAGAGGTTGGCACGACCGCGGGCGGCAACGGTCGTTCCCGAACCAAGACCAAGGCGATGACGGTCGAGGAACAGGTGGCTGCGGGTGGTCCTACCCGCGGCATCCGCTCGACCCGCAGCCGCACCGGTGGCCGCGACGGGCGCCGTCGCCGCGAGCCGCAGATCGTGCCCCCCCGTATCACCGACAAGCTCATGGTCATCACCGAACGCGGGGACCGCGACCAGATCGCCGTGCTCGAGGAAGACGTGCTCGTCCAGCACTACGTCACCCGCCAGGGCGCGACCTCCATGGTCGGCAACGTCTACCTCGGTCGGGTGCAGAACGTGCTTCCCGGCATGGAGGCCGCATTCGTCGACATCGGCCGCGGGCGCAACGGCGTGCTCTACGCAGGCGAGGTGAACTACCGGGCAGAGGACCTGGAAGGGCCCGCGCCGCGCATCGAGCAGGTGCTGAAGTCCGGCCAGGCGGTCATGGTGCAGGTCACCAAGGACCCGATGGGCGGCAAAGGCGCCCGGCTCACCGCGCAGATCTCGCTGCCGGGCCGATACCTCGTGTTCGCGCCCGACCAGGATCTCTCCGGCATCAGTCGCCGGCTCGGCGATACCGAGCGAAAGCGCCTGAAGTCGATCCTCAAGACGGTGAAGCCGGCGGAGCATGGGGTCATCGTGCGCACGGCAGCCGAAGGAGCGTCGGAGGACGCGATCGTGCACGACATGAAGCGCCTGATCGGCCTCTGGGAGGACGTGCAGAAGCAGGCGAAGAAGGTCAAGGCTCCGGCCGTGCTCTACGAGGAGCCGGAGCTCACGCTGCGCGTCTTCCGCGACCTGTTCACCGACGAGGAGTTCAAGGGGCTCATCACCGACTCGCCGAGGATCCACGAACGGGTGCTCACGTACGTGCGTGACATCGCTCCCGACCTCGAGTCGAAGGTGACGCTGCACCGAGGGAAGCTGCCCGCTTTCGAGGAGCACCGCATCGAGGAGCAGATCCACAAGGCGCTCGACCGCAAGGTGTGGCTGCCGTCAGGCGGCTACCTCATCATCGAGCGAACCGAGGCGATGACGATCGTCGACGTGAACACGGGCAAGAGCGTGGGCAAGACTAACCTCGAAGAGACGGTCGTGAATACGAACCTCGAGGCCGCCAAAGAGGTCGCCCGTCAACTCCGGCTGCGCGACATCGGCGGCATCATCGTCGTGGACTTCATCGACATGCTGCTCGACAAGAACAAGGGCAAGGTCGAGAGCACGATGAAAGAAGCCATGGCGCTCGACAAGACGCGCAGCCAGGTCTTCGAGATCGGGCCCCTCGGCTTGATGCAGGTCACCCGCAAGCGCGTATCCTCGGGCTTGGTCGAATCGTTCTCAGAGACCTGTCCCACCTGCGAAGGCCGGGGCATCCTGATCAACTATGGATCCTGAGCGCGGGGGAACCCGCGCCGGGCCCTGAGCGCGGGGCGACCCGCCACCCTGGAGGCAACCCACATGTATGCGGTGATCAAGACCGGCGGCAAGCAGCACAAGGTACAGGCGGGCGACGTGATCGAGGTCGAGAAGATCGTGCACGAGGGCGAGACGGTGACGTTCCAACCGCTTCTCGTCGTCGATGACGATGGCGGCACCCATGTGGGCGCCGAGGCCGCCAAGGCGACGGTCACCGCGAAGCCGCTGGGGGAGAAGAAGGGCGACAAGGTCCGCATCTTCAAGTACCGGCCGAAGAGCGGCTACGCGCAGCGAGGCGGGCACCGTCAATTGCTGACCCTGCTCGAGATCGAGAGCGTGACCCTCGGCGGAGCGAAGAAGCGGGCGCCGGCGAAGAAGACCGCGGGCGAGAAGGCCGGACAAGCCGAGGGAGCCGGGATGCACGAGGCGGAGGCGGCGGCGACGGAGGACTCCGCGGCCGAGGAGTAGACCGGCCGCGACTGTTACCCTGGAGGACCTATGGCACACAAGAAGGGCGGCGGCTCGTCCCGCAACGGCCGCGATTCCAACGCCAAACGGCTGGGTGTGAAGGCCTACGGTGGCGAGACCGTTACCGCAGGCTCCGTGATCGTGCGCCAGCGAGGCACTCGCATCCACCCCGGTGACGGTGTGGGCAAGGGCGGTGACGACACCCTCTTCGCGCTCCGCGAGGGACAGGTGACGTTCTCCGAGTCGCGTGGTCGCAGGTTCGCCTCGGTCCGGCCGGCAGAGTAGCGCTCACCTGCGCGTCCGCGCGATGACCTCGTCGACCCACGCCTGGATCGTGGTCTTCGTCGTCCCAGCCATCGTGGTCAGGTATCTCACGTTCTCGCGTTGATGACGCCGCTTCGAGCTTCGGCGGACCGCCCCGAACGGACCCAGGGGGCGTCCGGTCGGAGTCGTTCCGGACCTCTCCGCTGGGGATACCTCGAGCGGTGGAGGCTGGGAGAAGTAGAACGCGGTCTCGGCTCGAGACTCATCGTCACCGTGGGCGACGACGAGGATCGGGGACCCGCGCACCCGCCGCGCCGAGCGGATCTCGGCGAACGTCAGTCGGATCGTCTCTCCCGTTGCGCGATCCTCGAACACGAGCCCCTCGGCGTCGAGGCTGAGGGTTCCCTCGCGATCGCCGACGTCGCCGCGGCGCAGCTGCACCCGCCAGACCGTCACCGGTTCCACCATCCGCCCATCATCGTCGGCCGGGTGCTCCACGACCACCGTAGGCTGGGGGCCATGGCCTTCGTCGATGAATGCACCGTCTTCGCGCACGCGGGGCGCGGCGGCCACGGATCGGCGTCACTGCATTCCGAGCCGTACAAGCCCCGAGGTGGTCCTGACGGTGGGAACGGCGGCGACGGCGGCTCGATCGTCATCGAGGTCTCGCGCGGGGTGCACGACCTGTCCTGGCTCGCCGACCACCCCCATCAGAGGGCGCCGGGGGGGGAGCCCGGCCGGAAGGCGAAACGAGACGGCGCGAACGGGAAGGACGTCGTGATCCCGGTACCCGATGGCACCGTGGTCTTCGACGACCAGGGACTGCTCGCTGACCTGGTGGGCGACGGGGCCCGCGCGGTCGTCGCCCGTGGAGGCCGAGGCGGGCGCGGCAACGTCGCCTTCGCCGGTCCCCGCAACCGCGTGCCGCGCACCGCCGAATCCGGCGAAGAAGGCGAGGACAAGCGCCTGCGCATGGAGCTCCGAACGGTCGCCGCCGTGGGGCTCGTCGGGTTGCCGAACGCTGGCAAGTCCACCCTGCTCTCGCGTCTCACCGCCGCGAAGCCGAAGATCGCGGACTACCCATTCACCACGCTCACGCCGAACCTCGGGGTCGCCGGCGGCGAGGCCGATCGGTTCGTGGTGGCAGACATCCCCGGGCTCGTCGAAGGGGCCAGCGAGGGGCGAGGGCTCGGGCACCGATTCCTGCGGCACATCGTCCGATGCCGCGCGCTCGTCCTCGTCGTCGACCTCTCCGCAGCCGATCCAGTCGACGATCTCGCGACCCTGCGGGAGGAACTCGCCGCCTACGACGTCGAGCTCACCGAGCGCCCCTCGATCGTCGTGGGCACGAAGGCCGATCTGATCGACGATGCGTCCGAGGCGACGCTCGGTCTGCCCGAGGGAACGCTCGTCGTCTCGGCGATGACGGGGGAGGGTCTCGACGAGCTGACGGATCGATTGGGGCGACTCGCCGGCGACGCGGAGTCGGCGGAGGCCGAGCGCCAGCCGTACGTGGTGCTCCGCCCGGGCAGGCCGCGGTTCACGGTGCACCGCGATCCCGACGGCCGTTGGCGCGTCTCGGGCAGGAGCGTGGAACGGTGGGTGCTCGAGACCGACCTCGACGACGACGGTGACGTCGCGACTTTGCAGCGCCGTCTGCAGAAGGAAGGGGTCGAGCGCAAGCTCGCGTCGCTCGGCGCCCGTCGTGGCGACGAGGTCGCGATCGGGGATCGCGTGTTCGAGTTCCTTCCCGACGAGGAGGCGGATCGATGACGTCGGAACGGTTCCTGTCGGAGGAGGAGGTGGCTTGGCGCGACCTGTGCGGCGTGTTCGATCGCGTCCCCACCCACCGATTCGAGGAACCGACCCTCACCCCCGAGGGCTGGTCGGCCAAGGATGCGATGTTCCACATCGCGGGTTGGATGGCCGACTGCGGGGTGCAGCTCGAGCGCATCCGGGCCGGGACCTTCGACCCCGCCGAGGAGACACGCGACACGATCGAACGGCAGAACCGGACGTGGTTCGAGGAGTCGCGAGCGATGAGCCCGGGCGACGTCCGCACCGGGTTCGCCGCCGCCCGGCAGCGCATGCGCGAAGCGTTCGGGACGTTGAACGAGCTCCCACCGAACGCGATCGAGTGGTTCGAGGAATCCGGCGCGCTCCACTACGCGGCCCACGCGATTGATCTCCGCGAGTGGTTGGGGGACAGCACGGCATGAGCGTGCAGTCGCCAACCCTGACCTCCACAGAGGGGTCGGTCTCGCCCACTACGATGGGCGGCGTGAGGACGCGCCTGGGGGTCATGGGCGGCACGTTCGACCCGATCCACTACGGACACCTGGTCACTGCCGAGGAGGCGTTGCACCAGTTCGAGCTCGACGAGGTCGTGTTCGTGCCCACCGGGAGCCCGTGGATGAAGGAGCACGAGGACGTCTCGCCGCCGGAGGACCGCTACCTCATGACCGTGATCGCGACGGCGTCGAACCCGTTGTTCCACGTGTCGCGCATGGAGGTGGACCGTGACGGTCCGACCTACGCCGTCGACACACTGCGGGAGCTGCGCCATGAGCGTGGCGACGCCGTCGACCTGTTCTTCGTGACCGGCGCCGATGCGGTGCTCGAGATCTTCCAGTGGAAGCAGCCCGACGAGCTGTTCGACCTTGCGCACTTCATCGCGGCGACCAGGCCTGGGTTCGATATCGCGGCGTTCGAGGCGCATGCCGAGACGAAGCACCCGGGCATCACGGTCATGAACGTCCCCGCCCTCGCGATCTCCTCGACCGATGTGCGCGCGCGGGTGCACGCGGGCAGGCCGATCCGATACCTGGTGCCCGAAGGTGTGAAGAGCTACATCGAGAAGGCGGGGCTCTACCTGTGAGCGCCACGGGAACCCCGGGCGGGCCCGTGCGCCCGACCCGGGCGGCGCGCAACGCGCGGAACCGCCGGGTGCACCGCGCCATCGTGGCCGGGGTCGTGGCCGCGCTGGTGGTCGCGGCCGGCGGCCTCTGGCTGGTCGGACGGGGGGGTGGGAACGACGCGTCGCCGACCAACGACGACACCGGCGGGCAGGCGCCGCCCCCCGAGACGAGGTTCCTGGCCCTGCAGGTCAAGGGCGGGCCGGCGCCGTTGCTCGCGGTGGTCGGTGTCCCCGGCGAGGGTGCGCCCGTGGTGATGCCCCTCGCGGCCGAACTGACGATCGTCGTACCGGGCCAGGGTGAGACGTCGATGACGGGTGTCGCGGCATTGCCCGGTGACGCGATGCGCGTGGCGCTCTCGAACATGATCGGCGTGTGGATCGAGCACTTCGCGGTGCTCTCGCTCGGCGAACTCGCGGCGGCCATCGAGGCCGAAGGAGGGGTGACCGTGACCCTGCCGTCGGCCTATCCGACCGAGAACGGGGTGCTCGGCCCCGGGGAGGTCTCGCTCTCCGGCGCGCAGGCGCGCGCGTTCCTGGCGGGCGCGACCGACGACGCGGCGGTGCGTTGGGAGATCCTGCTCGGGGCGGTGCTTGCTCGCCCTCCCTCGCTGCCCGCGACCGGTTCGATCGAGACCGACGACGCCCGGGCGGTCACCGAGATGCTTGCCGACGCCCGCGGGGCCGAGGTGCTCGACGTCCCCACGGTGCGCCTGACGGCGACCGTGATCGTTCCGGTGTACGAGTCCCTGGACCAGCTGCTGTCGGATACGCTCGGCACCACGCCGCCGGTGCCCGCGATCGTGCAGAACGGCAGCGGGGAGCCGGGGGTCGGCGAGGCCGTGGGGATCCAGATCATCCCGGTCGGATTCCGGGTAACGCTCTCGCAGAACGCGCAGAGCTTCGACCTCGCCACGACCGACATCTTCGCCAACGGCGTCGACCACGAAGGCGATGCTCGCTCGGCCAAGGCGGCGCTCGGCGTCGGGCGTGTTCGCGTGTCCCAGGTACCATCGGGTATCGGCGACATCACGATCGTGGTGGGGAAGGACTTCACGGCTTGACGCAGGAGCAGGGCACGACGGGAGGCGGCGCGAGCGCGCTGCCGCCCAGCCGCGACGTGGCGGTCGCGGCGGCCCGCGCCTCCGCCGACAAGCAGGCCACCGACATCGTCGTCCTCGATGTGTCGAAGATCATCGTGATCACCGACCTCTTCGTGATCTGCACGGCGACGACCCAGCGGCAGATCCGCACGGTGATCGATGCGGTGGAGGAGGCCATTGCGTGGGCTCGGCGTGAAGCCGATGCGCCGCGAGGGAGAGCCCGAGGCCGGCTGGTGGTTGCTCGACTACGTCGACGTGGTCGTGCACGTGTTCGGCGAGGAGGAACGCGCCTACTACGACCTGGAACGGCTCTGGTCCGATGCCCCGCATGTCGAGTGGGAGGCTTCGGACGCAGCCTCGAGTGCCCGATAGGATGAACCGTACCGAGGGCCCATAGCTCAGCTGGTAGAGCGCTTGGCTGGCAGCCAAGAGGTCAGGGGTTCGACTCCCCTTGGGTCCACACTCAGCCTCCTCTTCCGACGGATCAGGTTTGCGGAGGTTGCGGTTCCAGGGGAGTCCGGACGGCCTTTCATCCAGCAGGGTTCGAGGCGATGGTCGTTTCGGGATAGGAGCCTCCAGTGACCGCTCGTCCGGGCTGTCCACTCCAGATGGTGAAGAGGGAACGGTTGCGGACGAAAGGTGGCCGGATGACGACACCTACCAGCACGGCTCGGCGGGCTGTCGAGGGATGTGCCCTTACTGATGAGCCGTTTCGTGCGGAAGGGCTCTCCCCCACCTCCTCGGGGACGACCCGGCGGCGACCGCTTCCATCGCCCGTTCCTCCGGGCAGTAGAGCGGACGGAGCGCTGGGCCATCGACCGAGCGTCTCAGCGCGCCGGACTCAGCGACTGCCAATCGCCCGAACCGGTCCCGTTAACGAGGCGACGGAGTTCGGAGCCATCCGCCCGGATGCTCCAGAGCGAACTCACGCCTTGGCCCATGTCTTCTGCCCTCGAGAAGAGGATCTGATCACCCTCGGGCGAGAACTCGATGACCCAGAGTAGGTCCGACCCGCCCGCGCCGGCCACGAGCGACGTCACCTCGCCTGTCGTCACGTCGAGCACACGGAGCTCGGTGGACGCCGGACCCCTTCCCTCCGAGTAGATGAAGGCGATCCGATCACCGGTCGGCGACCATACGGGGCGCTCGACGCGAGGCGCGATCACCTCCTGAGCGTCCGAACCATCGGCTGCGGCAACCACGAGCGACCCGTTGTGGTCGAGGTAGGCGACTCGCGATCCGTCGGGCGAATACGCGGCGTCCTTCGATCGTGGATCATCCGGCGGGAGTTGTCGTGGCGTGCTGCCGTCGAGCGGGATCTCCACGCCGTGAGGAACCAAGAGCGATGCGCCGTCCGACGACCACACAGGGTCGTAGTCTCCGGGCGCCATCAGCCCGCCCGGCAGCTCGAGCACCGCTTGGCGCTCACCGTCTAGCCCGTAGACGCCGATCGTCTTGCCCCAGGTGATCCACGTCGCGATGCGAGTGGAGTCGGGCGACCAGGAGATGAGCCACCCCTCGCTGGGGATCGACGCGACGACCTCGCCCTCCGGATCGAAGATCACGGCGTCCCACCACGACGACGAGCCGTCCTGACACCTCGCGTATCGAGCGGCGAGATACCGTCCGTCGGGCGACCAGATCGTCCCCTCCGCCCAGGGGTCGTCTGTGCCTGCCCAGTAGTCGTGCGTGCAACCGCCGGCCCCGGGAAGACCGTTGACGATCCGGACGGGGTTCGCACCGTTCCAGTCGGCCACGTAGAGATCGCCATCGAGGAAGTACGCGAGGGCGCCCAAGGGCATCGGCGAGGGTTGGGCTGGCCGATCTCCAGTTTGCGCCGGCTCGTCGAGGGCTCTCGAACCGGTCTCCTCGACTCCCGCCTCCCCGCTGCATGCGGCCGCCGTGAGCACAAGGCTCGTGACGATCGCCAAGAGCACCCGGCCAGTGAAACGCGTTGCTGCTCCGTTGCGGACTACTTGCGAGGCGCTCATTTCGCTCTCCTCCCTATCAACTGCCGCTCCTATGAGGACCATGACCCGAGGTTGGCGGATGGGACTTGAGAGCGGCTGGAAGCCTCCACATTCAGCCGTTCTCAAGTGCCTCGCTCGAGGATGGAGCCCGTGACCAAGCGACAGAACGAAGCCGGCGTATGGCAGGCGGGAGCCCGAGGGTCGATACTCGGCCGCATGGGGCAGATCGGTCGGGTTCCCCATGGACTGGCCAGGAAGCCTGGCCGGGACGCGGAAGGCAGCACGGCTCCGGACGAAACGGCCGAGGAGATCAGGGTCTTCTTGGTCGCGGACGTCCGCGGATACACCGTGTTCACGCAGGAGCGGGGCGATGAAGCGGCTGCCAGCCTCGCGGCGACGTTCGCGGATATCGCTCGAGAGCACGTCCAGGCTCGGGACGGATCCGTGATCGAGCTGCGGGGAGACGAAGCCCTCGCGGTGTTCCGTTCCCCTCGTCAGGCCATCAGGGCGGCAGTCGAGTTGCAGGCGGGCCTTCTCCAGGCAACGAGGACCGCCCCGGATCTTCCGCTCCCTGTCGGGATCGGGCTGGACGCCGGTGAGGCGGTGCCGGTCGAGGGCGGGTACCGGGGCGGGGCCCTGAACCTCGCGGCAAGGCTCTGCGGCGAGGCCGGTCCGGGCGAGATCCTCGCCAGTCAGAACCTCGTTCACCTCGCCCGCACGGTCGATGGCGTTCGGTACCTGGATCGCGGCGAGCTGCACTTCAAGGGGCTCTCGGATCCCGTGCACGTCCTGACCATCGCTTCGGAGGAGGACGACGTCGCGGAACAGATCCGAGCGCTGCTACCCACGCGGCCGGCGCGTCCCGTCTACGGAGGGAGGATGCAGTTCGGCGTTCTCGGGCCACTCGAGGTGGACGCGGGGGGCGGCCCCATCGCGCTCGGCGGGCCGAAGCAACGCGCGGTGCTGGCGCATCTGATCTTGCGCGCGAACGAGCTCGTGCCTGCCGAGACGCTCGTCGACGAGATCTGGGCCGACGAGCCGCCCGAGAAAGCCCGGAACGTCATCCAGACTTACGTCTCGCACCTTCGGAAGGCCCTCGGCCGCGACCGGATCCAGAGCCAAGCACCCGGGCTACCGCCTGAGGCTCGATCCCTCCGAGTTGGACGCCACGCGGTTTCGACGCGCTCATGAAAGACGCGGAGAAGGCCCTCCCCGTGGATCCGAGCATCGCGGTCGGCACGCTCGACGACGCTCTGTCCCTGTGGCGCGGGCCGGCCCTCGCCGACCTCGCCGACCAATCCTCGCTCTTGGCCGAGGCCGCCCGGCTCGATGAGCTTCGGCTCGAGGCTCAGGAAGTCAGGATCGAGGGCCTGCTGGCAGGCGGCGTCGCAGGCCAGGGCGATCGGGGAACTGGAGACCCTGCTGGCACGGCATCCCTGGCGGGAAAGCCTCTGGGGCCTCCTGATGCTGGCCTACTACCGAGAAGGACGACAGGCCGAGGCGCTGCGTTCGTTCCAGCGAGCCAGAGAGATCCTGGCAGACGAGCTGGGTATCGATCCCTCCCCGGAGCTCCTGAGGCTGCACGAACGGGTGCTGCAGCAGGATCCCGGACTCGATCTGCGGGGAGAGCCCCTCCGCGGCTACCGGCTCCTGGAGAAGGTCGACGACGGACCTACCGGGGCCGTCTTCCGGGCGATCCAACCCCACGTCGAACGTGACGTGGCCGTCAAGATCTTCCACGAAGGCATCGCCGCCGACCCGGAGTTCGTCCGTCGCTTCGACCCGGATGCTCAGGCCATCGCTGCCTTGGAGCATCCGCACATCGCCCCGATCTACGACTACTGGCGGGAGCCGGGTCGTGCCTACATCGTCTCTCGCTACCTCGCGCGGGGGGAGCCTTCGAGCCATCGAGGAACGAGGGGAGCCGCTGGAGCGGGACCGGGTCCTTCGCGATCGTCGAGCAGGTTTCGTTGGCGCTCGCGTTCGCCCACCGCCAGGGGGTCGCGCACGGGAACGTTGGATCGTCCAACATCCTGTTCGACCCGGAAGGGAACGCCTATCTCGGGGACTTCCTGATCAGGGGCGGCCCGGCGCCTGACCCCGCGGAGGACGTCCGGGAGCTCGCCCGGTTCGTCAAGCGCGTGCTGCCGAACGAAACGTCCTTCGGCGAGCTGACTGACAGGGCTGAGCTCGGGACGAGCGAACCCGAGGCGGATGCGTTCGCCGTGGCGGCCCGCACGGCTCTCGAACCCACGGCGATCGTCTCTCCTCGACGTGCCGAGGAGCGGAACCCCTACAAGGGCCTCCGAGCGTTCACCGAGGCCGACGCCAACGACTTCTTCGGGCGGGGGGAGCTCACCCAGCGCCTCGTCGCCAGGCTGAAGGAGGGTCGGGGCCCGGATCCAGGTTCCTCGCCGTCGTCGGCCCGAGTGGGGGCGGGAAGTCCTCCGTGGTGCGCGCGGGACTGGTTCCGGCGATCAGGCAGGGGGCTTTGGAGAGCCCGGAGGATCCCTTCATCGCCGAGATGTTCCCCGGATCACACCCCATCGACGAGCTCGAGGCCGCGCTCCTTCGGATCGCGGTGCGTCCTGTGCCACGCCTGCACGACCGGCTCGATTCAGGATCTCGTGGCCTGCTCGAGGCGGTCGATCTGGTTGCGCCCGGCCGGGCGGAAGTCGTGCTCGTGGTCGATCAGTTCGAGGAGGTCTTCACCCTCACCGACGGAGGAGCGCGAGCGGGAGCTCTTCCTCGAGGCGCTTCGCGTCGCCACCGCCGACCCGGAGAGCCGGCTCCGCGTCATCGTGACCCTCCGGGCGGACTTCTACGACCGCCCACTCATCTACCCGCGTTTCGGGGAGCTGCTCGCCGACCGGACCGAAGCGGTTCCTCGCCCTCACACCCGACGAGCTCGAGCAGGCGATCCGAGGGCCGATCGAACGGGTCGGCGTGCCGGGCCGAGTCCGGATTGGTGGCGGAGATGGTCGCCGACGTCGCCCATCAACCCGGCGCCCTCCCGCTTCTGCAATACGCCCTCACGGAGCTCTTCGAGCGTCGAGACGAGGACGGATTGACCCTCACCGCGTATCAGGAGATCGGCGGGATCACGGGCTCTTTGTCCGCGCGAGCCGAACGCATCTTCGAGGCGACCGACCGCCAGGGCCGCCGGGCCACGAAACAGACCTTCCTACGGTTGGTCACGTTGGGAGAGGGCCGCCAGGACACGCGCCGCCGGGTCGCCCGGAGTGAGCTCGACGCTCTCGAGGTTGAACGCGGGGCGATCGACGATGTCGTGGATACCTTCGGGCGCCACCGGCTCTTCACCTTCGATCGGGAGCCCTCCACCCGGGAGCCCACGGTCGAGATCGCGCACGAGGCGCTGCTGAGCGCCTGGGGACGGCTGCGAACGTGGATCGATGACGCGAGAGAGGACCTCCGTCAAGAGCGAGGCCTCGCTCGGGCAGCCGCAGAGTGGCGAGGCTCCGACGGCGACAAGAGCTTCCTCATGCGGGGCGCACGACTCGAGCAGTTCGAGACGTGGGCTGCGAGTACGGACCTTGCGATCGCGCGGCCCGAGCGCGCGTACTTGAAGGCGAGCGTTGAACAGCGCGATCAGGACCGGGAGGACGATGAGCGGCGACGTGAGCGAGAGGCGAAGATCGAGCGGCGATCGGCCCGGCGGCTCCGGGGCCTGGTTGCCGTCTTCGCGGCCGCGGCTCTCATCGCCGGATCGCTCACCGTCGTCGCGACGAACCAAAGCGGCCGGGCGGGCCGCGAAGCCGAACGGGCCGAGCGCGAGGCGCGGATCGCGAAGGCGAGGGAGCTCGCGGCGGCCGCGGTCGCGAATCTCGAGGTCGACGCGGAGCTCAGCGTCTTGCTCGCGACCGAGGCCGTCGAGACCACGCGCTCGTCGGACGAGGACCGTTCTCCCCGAAGTGGAGGAAGCGCTCCACAGCGCCGTCGTGGCGTCACGGCTCGAGCTGGAGGTGCCCGAGTTAGGCGGACTCCTTGCCTGGAGCTCGAAGGGAGTCTTCGTGACCGAGGGCGCCGAGAACTCGGGCATGATCGACATCAGGGACGACGAGACGGGTGAGAGTGTCCTCACATTCAAGGCACACGACGCGGACATCAACGACGTCGCGTTCAGTCCGGACGGCTCGCTGCTTGCCACGACCGGCGACGACGGGACGCTCAAGGTGTGGAACGCCTCGACCGGGCGGCCCTTCTCCAGTCGTATCGGCGGACGCCGGGGCCTTCGGTGTGTGGGGTCCTTCGTTCAGCCAGGACGGTTCGCTCGTCGCCGCCGCTTGGAGCGACTGGGGTGGGCCTGAGACGGTCGGGAGCGTCCGGGTCCTGGACCTGTCGACGGACCGGGTGGTCTCGAACATTCCGATCGCCGGCGCGATCGATACCGCCTTCGGTCCCGACGGGAAACGCCTCGCCGTGGCGTCCTGGTGGCCGGAAAGGAACGTTGGTGCCGTGTTCGCACGTGGAGACCGGCAGGGAAGTGTTCGGACTGAGCGGGCCCAACTCGATTGCTGCCCGCCCATTCTCCCGGGGGGTGTCCTGGAGCCAGGATGGCCGATACATCGCCGCGAGCAGCCTGAACAACACGTTGATATGGGAGGCAGAGACGGGAAGGCTCCGCTACACGCTGCTCGGGCACACGGGATTCGCCTTCAGCGTCGCCTGGAGTCCGGATTCCTCTCGCCTGGTCACGGGAGGTTCGGACGGCGCCGCGAAGGTGTGGGAGATCGGGGTGGAGGGTGTCCGGGAGCTGTGGTCGCTGTCGGCGCAAGAGACGAAGAGCGGCATCGTTGGCGTGGCCTTCTCGCCGAGCGGAACCCGGGTGATGGCCGGTGACGCGGGTATCTCCGCCGTAAAGATCTGGGACCTCGGACCGGACGGAGATGCCGAGTGGGCGAACCTACCCGCCGCCGACTATCCCGCGGCGGTATTCATGCCCGACGGACAGCGCGTGGTCGCGGTCAACCCGAACGACGACCGGGTGCTGACGATCTGGGATCTGCGGACCGGTCGAGACCTTCGAATGCTCGGGCCGGCGACCGACTATTTCGGGTTCCAGTCCTTCGATGTGAGCCCGGACGGCAGCTCGATCGCACTCGGCGGCTGGAGCAGGCGCTCCTTTGGCGGTGCGTCAGCGGCAAGGGCGTGGGATACATCCACGGGTCAGGAGCTCTTCCGGGTCGGGCACGAGCTCGACGTCAACGAGTGTTGACTTCAGCCCGGATGGGGAGTTCCTGGTCACCGCCGCCTGGGGCGGAACGGCGAAGATCATCGATCGGTCCGGCCACGTGATCCGCGTCCTGCAAGAGGAGGGGCGTGGATTCAACGAGGTCAACGATGCTCGCTTCAGCCCTGATGGTCTCCTGGTAGCGACCGCGGCCCGAACCGAACAAGGGAGGAGCCACGTGAGGATCTGGGACTGGGGGCGGGGTGAGGTGGTCCGCACGATCAACGCGGACGCATCCAACTTGGACTTCGACCCCAGCGGTTCCCGGATCGCGACGGCCGGTCCGGAAGGACCAGTGGGGATCTGGAACGTGGAGAGCGGAACCCGCGCATCCGTGCTGGAGGGGCAGTCGGGGGGCGTGACCGATGTCGCCTTCAGTCCCGACGGATCGCGCGTCGCCACAGCGAGCGACGATGGCACGGTTCGGCTGTTCGAGGCGGACACGGGCGCACAGCAGCTCGTTCTGCGAGGCTCCGGGTGCGCCGTCGCAGGCGTGAGCTTCAGCCCGGACGGCACGAAGCTCGCCTCACGAGCTGGTGCGACGGCGTTCGGGTCTGGGCCCTCGACATCGACGACCTCGTCGAGATCGCCCGTCGGGAGGTCCCGAGGGCGCTCACCGACGAGGAGTGCCGCCAGTACCTTCACGTGGATCAGTGCTCGCAGGTGTAGGGGGACTGCGGGCTCGACGACCGGCCGAGCTGGGTGAGCTTTCCGCAGGCCGGTCCCCACACCCGCGAGCATTTGGGCCCGCTCCGACACTCCCGGGCTCCGCTCAAGCTGCGCGCGCGCGAGTACGTGGGCGGCGTGCTGCGGGGGAACGGCGACGAGGCGGTGGCGCTGTCCTCGTGGTCGGTAGCAGGAGACGGCAGTCTTCACACCCGATCCATCACCCCACTGAGCAGCGCGCCTCTCCCATCCCCGGGATGGGAGCCGGCGTCACCAACCGGGGCAAGTCATCTCGAAGCCGCACAAGACGAGGTACGTCGTCCTGATAAACGAACCTCACGAGCCTCGTCCAGGGGTGCGGCGAGGCGCGCTCGGGATCGGCGAGCGCGCAGGGGGGCTCCTCATCATCTTGGATGATAAGCGGGTGGTAAGCGGCTGAGCGGCGTCTCCGTAGTCTTTCGTGCGTGCGAAATATGGCTGGCAGCCAAGAGGTCAGGGGTTCGACTCCCCTTGGGTCCACCAACGATCCTTTGCCTGGCGATCGGCGTCCGACGTTCGCACCGGCGTGCGTTTCCGGGGTCGTGCGGTTGCCCGGCGAGCACCTCGACTCGAACGATGGGATCGCGTCGCCGGACGGCTCGCACCTGGTTATCTCCAACGACCTCGAACCGGGCTCCTGGCGGCGGTTCGTCCTTAACCCGGACGGGGCGGGCATCCGCCTGCTCGCCGAGGCCGTATTCGGGTTCGACTGGGCGCCTGACGGATCGCGGATCGCCTTCACCGAGGACCACGGCGCCGAGCTCCGCGTCATCGTCGCTCCCGCCGTCGGCTCGACGCGATCGCTCTTCGCGTCGCTCCCGAACGGCCCCGACAACCCGTATGATCTCGTGATCGACGCCGACGGATCGGGTGACGCGGTGCCCATCGACGACCTCACGTACGAGAGCTGGCGCGGCGGTTCGGACGACAGCGACTGCGACCTCCGCGGTTGAGCGATCCGCGAGCCGGGAGCGTCGCAGCGAGATGTGACCTAACGGCTACTCGAGGTAACCGTGGCCGCCGAGGTACTCCCATCTCGTCGGCCTCGGTAGCGCTGACGCTCGGGGTCTCCTCGCCCAGCGATGAGCGGGGTGGCGTCCTTGGCGGGCGAGGCTGACAATCCCACGGGTCGGTCGCGCCCGGTGACGCCCGAACGTCGCATCGAAGCTCTGCGTCCGGCCGTTGCCACCGGGCTGCCACAGAACGCCGCGCTCGCGTGTCAGAAGGACATGGAGCACGATCGGACCGGGGTGGTATCGGCCGTGGATCGAGAGGCGGGTCTCCGCGGCCGGCTCGCCGACGCGTACGTGCGGTCGGCGCCCAGCGGCATCCGGCTCGCCTACCTACTGACCGGCGACCGGGCCGCCGCGGAGGACCTCGTCCAAGAGGCGTTCGTCCGGTTCGTGGGTCGGCTCCGGTTCCTCCGAGACCCGGATGCCTTCGAGCCGTACCTGCGACGCACGATCGTGAACCTGTCGAAGAACCACTTCCGGCGTCGAGCGGTCGAGCGCGCGTACCTGGAGCGCGAGGGACCGAGGATCGAGGACGTCAGCACCGACCCGGACTTCGCCTCGCACGACACGCTCCGCTCCGCGCTTCTCCGGCTCCCGCTCCGCCAGCGAACGGCGCTCGTCCTTCGCTACTACGAGGACCTCCCGGACGACACGATCGCCGAACTCCTCGGCTGCCGCCCGGCCACAGTGCGCTCGCTCGTCGCCCGTGGCCTCGAGGCGCTCCGCACGACCCCAGAGGTGATCTCATGAACGACATCGACGTCCGAGACCTTCTCGCCCGCGTCGCCGACGAGGTGCCCCGCACGCCCGTGGATCCGGAGCCGCTGCTCCATCGGGGCTACCGACGGATGGCGAGGACGGCGGTCGCCGGCGCGCTGGGGCTGGCCTGCGCGATCGTCCTCGCCGTGGGGGGCATCGGCCTGATCCGTTCGAGCGCGCCGACGACGATCCCGGCCGACGAGGGACAGCCCACCGGGCCGCCGTCGGCCGTCACCGGCGAGACGACCGGCACGTGGACGGGCCCGTGTGCGGATTCGCAAGACGGACCGCCGCCGAGGGTGTGCTTCGGACCACTCGATGAGGGGACGTACACGTCGCAGCGCTTCGAGCCCGCCCTCACCTTCATCGTCCCGGCCGGATGGAACAACCCGTGGGACACGCGCGGCTCGTTCGAACTGTGGACGCCGGGGTGGTCGGACGGGTGGGACGATCCCGACGATCCAGGGATCTACCTTCTCGACCACCCGGGGATCACGCTCGTCCGCGATCCCCGACCCGACGAGGGGTGCTCCGGTCACGTCGATGCCACGGTCGGCACCTCCGCGATCGAGGTCGCGACCTGGGTGGCCAACCATCCGGCGATCGCGGCTGGGGCACCGTCGCCCGTGGAGGTCGGCGGGCTCACGGGCTACCAGCTCGACGTGTCGATCGCGGACACGTGGCGCGAGAGCTGTCCCGACGGGCCGGCCGCGGTGTGGCTGTTCGACGATGTCTACCTCAGGGAATATCCCGGATTCGCCACGATGCGGCTGATCCTGCTCGACCTGCCGGACGGCGGGAACGTCCTGATCGCGATCGACGAGGATCGGCTGGATATCGCGATGCCGGTCGTGCGCTCGTTCACGTTCGACCTGAGCTGAGGTTGCCTTGATGAACATCCGGCACGGGCTGCAGCTGGGGTTGGCGCTCCTCGTCGCGCTGGCGGGATGCGCACCGGGTACGGAGACGACCGCCCCGGGAACCTCAGCCCCACCGGCGCCGAGCGAGCCCAGCCCCACCCCGACGGTCCAGGACATCATGGAGCTCGGGCCCTTCGCCCCGCTCGAGCCCGGAACGTACTTCATCGACCCCGACGGCGACCCCTCCACCCCACTCCGCGTGGTGTACGAGGTTCCCGCCGAGGGTTGGTCGATGTGGATCGGAGCGGCCAAGTTCGCCGACGATGGACACGTCAACGTGAGCATCACCACCGTGACGAACCTGGTGCGCGCATGGGTGCGGCGATCATTCGTGGGCCGATCCTCCGGTCGGACCAAGCGTCGACGACCTCGCGACCGCATTGGCGGACCTGGCCCCGTTCAAGGTGACGTCGCCCCCGAAGGACGTGACCATCTACGGCTACCGCGGCAAGCACCTGGAGCTGACCGTGCCCGACCTCCCGGTCGAGCAAGAGGGAGACGACCGCCGTTTCACCGGATGCGAGGAAGGCAAGCTCAAGAGCTGGGTCGCGTTCATCGACGCAGCCGAAGAAGGGGACGCGTTCTACGGCTACACGGGCCCTGGCTACAGGGAGGAGTTCTGGATCCTCGACGTCGAAGGGACCCGTCTGATGATCGAGGCCGCGCGTCCCCGGGCTCGCCCCCGAAGGACGTCGCAGAGCAGCGCGCCATCCTCGACTCCATCCGGATCGAGCCATGACGTTGCTCGAGATGATCAATCCCTCCCGTCGAGAGTTGGCGTAGCAAGGGAGCAGCCGGTGAAACGGCCGGACGGAAACTACTCTGAGCGCGAGATGTGACCTGACGGCTACTCGAGGTAGCCGAGGCCACGGAGGTGCTCCTCCATCTCGTCGGCCTCGGTGTCGGTGACGCTTGAGGACTCCTCGCCCTGCCGCCGCTGCTGATCGACATGGCGCCGACGATCCTGGCCGCGCTCGGCGCGCCCGCCTCGATCGAGCACACGGGCCGGGTGCTGCACGAGAGCGTAGGCTCGGACGCGAGATCCAGTCGGCGTCCTCGAGCGCGGACTTCGCGTGCGTGAGCGAGTACGTCTCGGCCGGCTCCATCAGGATGTCGGGGCGCGGGGAAGGCCCTCGATCACCGGTCGGACGGCGTCGCGCTGGACGGCGATGGGGGGAGGCATGGGACGGTGTTCGGTCGCTCGCTTCGCAGGCGCTCCGCGACATCGGGACTGCTGCGCGGCGGGTGGCTGACTCCCGGTAGTGGTCGGGGTAGCCGGTGCGCTGGTGCGCACCGGTGCGCAAGATTTCCGGGAGAAGTGCCTGGTCACAGGGGTTGACGGAAACCCCTTGGGTCCACCATCTATCTGCGGATAGCCCCCGGGCTGGACGAGGGCGGTTACGCCCTGTCGGGCGCCTCGTCGGGGAGCACGATGGTGGGGCCGGATTGGACGTCTCCCGCGGGGACGGGGGCCTCCGCCTCCGGTGCCGACCCGTTCCCCTGCTCGGCGGCAGCCTGTCCTTCGAACGATGCCGTGAGGTTCCCGATCACATCGAGGAAGTTGGCGCACGTTTGCCGAAGCTCCTGGAGCACGGCGTCACGTCGAGACTCCAGGTCGGCGACGGCCCGCTCGGCTTGCGTCCAGGCCTGCTGGGCGGCAGCAGTAGCCGAGGTCCGCGCGTCTTCCGCTTCGCGGCTCACGCGGTAGGCCTCGCTCCGGGCGCGGTCCACGATCTGCTGCGCTTCCGCCTCGGCCTCGAATCGAATCTTCTCGACATCCTTGTCCAAGGCCACGAGAAGCTTCGTTACTTGCTCGGACGCTTGTTCGTAGGTGTCGACATCCTGCGATGGCGCCGATGGCAACGCAGCCTCGCCGTGTTGCACGAGCGCGGCTCGTTCCCGGAGGGCAGCGTCCCGCTCTCGCTTCACCTGCTCATTCTCGTACCGCACCTGTCGCACGAGATGCTCGACGGTTCGCAGGCGATCGTTCAGCTCGCCGATGTACTCGGTCACTTGGTTCTGGTCGAACCCTCGCCTCACCGTCTTGAACGTCGGCGCGGGGACGGCGTCGGGCAGGGCTGAGCCCATCGCGGCATCGGATCGGGGGATCTCCATCGATTCCACTCCTGGGGGGACGGGGAAGCTACGGACTGGCCTGGAACGTATCCCGAGTTCTCCACGATTCGCTAGAGCCAATGGTCGGTAATCTGCCGAACATCCTCGACCGCCCAGACCGGTTGCCGACCGACCCCAGAGCGCATCGGGATCCTCGGGCGGAGGCTCCAGTCTCAGTCGCACCGGTTCCTGACAAGGGACTGAACGGGTCGCCTGACGGTCGTGCCTACGAAGGGGCACTCACGCATGGCGCGCATGGCGCGCCAGTCGCTCCGGTGCGCGACGAGATCGTGCCCGAGTTCGTCGTGCGAGGTTCCGGTGGACGGCGGACGACGCCCTCCTTGGTGAGTTCGCCGAGGGGCCGGTCTTCAAGGTCCCGCGGAACGATCCGGGTCCGGCGTAGGCTGGCCGTCATGGCGCGCATGGAGCCACTTCGGCGCGAGGACCACCCCGAGCTCGAGGCGCTCTTCGCCCACTACGATCGGACGCTCTCGTTCGTACCCAACAGCCTGTTCACGATGGCTCGCCGTCCGGACATCCTGCGAGCCTTCAGCGAGCTGATCACCCAGATCTGGAACACGGGCACGTTGCCCATCGAGCTGAAGCCCTTGATCGGCATCGTGTCGAGCGTCGCGGCCGGCTGCCGGTATTGCCAGGCGCACGAAGCCGTCGACGCCCGGGAGCGTGGGGTGGCCGACGAGAAGATCGCCGCGATCTGGGACTTCGAGCGTTCCCCGCTCTACGACGAAGGGGAACGCGCGGCGCTGCGCTTCGCGCGCGACGCATCGCTCGTGCCCAACGAGGTGACGCCGGCGCAGTTCGAGGAGCTGCGCCGCCACTGGGACGAGGGGCAGATCGTCGAGATGCTCGCGGTCGTGGGCCTGTTCGGGTTCCTCAATCGGTGGAACGACACGATGGCCACCGAACTCGAACCGGAACCGATCGGCTTCGCGGCCGCTCGCTACGGCGGACGCTGGCAGCCGGGCAAGCACGGGCCCGTGCATCTGCGGTCGTAACGACCTGGCGTCTCTTGTCACCCGGTCTGTTGGATCCGCGATCTTCATCGGCTCCCGCGGGCACCGTCGATGCCGGTCCCCTGTAACCGGGAGTCAGGCGCGTTCGGCAGTGGGTGGAGGCGGTAGCGACCCCGGGTCGCCTCCGGTCGCGACCGTGGCGAGGCGAGAACTGAAGAATCGCCAGCCTTCATCGTGCATGCCGGCGGCTCGTTCGCTCGGCAACCCGGAGTGCTCCAGGGTCAGCGCGGTGCCGTCTCCGTCGGGCTCGAGGTCGATGCGGACCGTCGTCGAACCCGGCGGTACCTCGTCGTCGCCCTCCCACCCCCACGTGAAGATGACGCGATCGGGCGGCGTCACCTCGACGAAGGCGCCACTCGCGACGGTGTCGGCGTCCATCCATACGCGGTAGACACCGCCGGGTCGTGGGTCGAGTTCGGCCCGCACCCCTTGCCAGCGCGCGTATCGCTCCGGCTCGATCAGGAACGGGAACACGGCGTCGGGTGTGGCCTCGATACGCATCTGCAGTCGCACGACGTGCCCGTCGATCATCCGTGCTCCTCGACGAGCTGCTTCAACCGGTCGAGGTCGCGGCTCCACATCTCCTCGAGCACGACGGCCAGCGATCCTGCCGCGTCCCGGTCGGCGCGGTAGTAGCGCCTCGTAGCCTCTCGCCGCTCGACCACGAGCCCGGCGCGCCGCAACACACCGAGGTTCTGAGAGATCGCAGGCCAGCTGACGTCGAAGTGCGTGGCGATCTCACCGGCGGAACGCTCCCGGTCCCAGACGAGCCGAAGGATCTCTCGCCGCCTCGGGTTCGCGACCGCTTCGAGCATGGCCTGCATGCAGGGTAGTTAAGCACATCCTTCAGGTTGACAGGAACTTCAGCTCTCACTTAAATAGTAGAAGGGTCTCGTGAGGCGGAGGAGGAAGCACATGACGCGTGACGTGTTGGTGGCGATCGACGTCCACGCCGAGCCGAAGGTGGTGTACGACACGATTTCGAGCCCCGAGGGGCTCGCCGCCTTCTGGACGCCCGACGTTCGGAGCGAAGGCAGCGACGGCAGTGAGCTCTCGTTCGGTTTCGAGGCCGCGCCGACGCGGCTGCCGGTGACGGTGACCGGTGCCGACGGGCCGAAGGCGATCAATGGGCGTTCGGCGGCGACTGGCCCGCATGGGGCGGCACCACGGCGGCGTGGTCGCTTGAGCCCAGCGAGCACGGTACGAAGGTGACGTTCCGTCACGGGTTCCCGGACTCGATGGCCGAGTACGAGTTCGGCAGCGTGGCGCTCACCTGGGCGCTGGTAGCGGCCCGGCTGAAGGACGTGGTCGAGTCCGGCGGCACGCCGAACCCGGTGCTCCGCTGAGGATCGGGTGATGGCGATCGACGTCACGGTCACCCAGACGATTACCGTTTCTCGCGACGACGTCTCGGCCTTCGTGATGGACCATCGCAACGACACGCTGTGGATCGGAGGCGTCACGAGTTCGGAGCTGCTCGGAGACCCGCCGCTGCGCGAGGGAAGCGATGTCCGCCGCGTCGCCTCGTTCATGGGGAAGCGGATCGAATACGTGAACCGGGTGGAGTCGCTCCAGTCGGGCAGGTTGCTGCACATGCGATCGATCGAGGCACCGTTCCCCATGCAGGTGACGTACGCGTTCGATGACGGCGACGGAGCCACGATCGCCTCGGTCCGCGTGCAGGGTGAGCCCGCCTCGATGTACAAGGTCGCCGGGCCGCTGCTGGCCCGTCAGGTGCGGAGGTCGGTCGGCGGCGACTTGCGGACCCTCAAGGGCATCCTGGAGCGGGGATCGGGAGCGCGCTGAGCTCCGCTCCCGATCGGTCGGAGCCGGTGTCAGGGTGCTCCCGCACCCAAGGCGCGGAACGGTTCCGGGGCGTAGTCGGCGAGTACCGGGCCCCAGTCGGCGGCGGCCTCACGCACGACAGCATCGTCCCCGATCAGCCATCGGAGATGCCGCAACGCGTGCTCGAGCACGGCGGCGGTGCCGATGCTCGTGGGTGCGTCGAGCGCCCCGCCTCTTGCCAGGGCGCTACGAGCGATCGGCTGCATCAGGAGGTGCGGGCCGGCGTCGGCGGGGGCGCCCACGACCGCGAGGTAGGTCAACACGAGACGGTCCTCCACGACGCGCCAGGAAGTGGAATGCACGAGCTCGGGCTCCAGTCCGTACCGGCGGGCCGCGTCGACGACGACAGTGCCCGGTTGGTCGCGGCTGGCCCCAGCCGAGCACCAGGGACTCGGCGTGGATCGGTTGCAGCACCCAGGCCCGGTCCTGCGCGAAGGCAGACGAAGAAGATCTCGAGCGAGCGTGCGCCGAACTCGGCCGACCACGCGACCTGGCTGAGCGGCGGATCGAGCTCGAAGCGCCCGCCCTCCGTCGCGTCGGTGGGAGCCATCAGGCATCGGCTACGGGACGTCGACCGCGAGGGCGAGGACCTCCTCGCGGGTCGTCTCGGTGCCGTGCGTCTCCCGCCCGTGCTGCTGCACCTGGGCTACGACCTCGTCCTCCGTGCCTCGGCACTGCCAGCCGCACATGCAGGTGACCTCCTTCATGCGTCCTCCTTCCTCGCTCCCGGTCGGGCCGCGGCGTCTCCCTCTGACCGTGTGTACCTCACCGGCGACGTGACGTCGAGCCAACGTTCTTACGCAGGAGGTAGGCGGTTCCCCGTGAAGCGCGTCGTGTGGTACGAAGCGCTCATGGGAACGAACCCGGAGGTCGACGACTGGTTCCGCGCGCTCGAGCACCCGTTGAAGGCCGAGATGGAGCGTGTTCGGGAGATCGTGCTGGGTGCCGACGATCGCATCACCGAGACGATCAAGTGGAAGACGCCGACCTTCATGTACGAGGGCAACATCGCGAGCTTCAACCCGCGGGCGAAGGCTCATGTCAGCTTGCTGTTCCACACCGGCGCGTCGATCCCAGGGTCCCATCCGCTGCTCGAAGGGGGCGGCGAGACCGCTCGGTACGCTCGGTTCGACGACCTCATCGACGTCGGGGCCAAGCGTGGGGCAGCTCGAGTCGATCGTGCGTGCCTGGTGTGAGTGGAAAGACGGCGCCTGATCCGACCCTGAAGATTGGTGCGGGCTCACGGGCCGTAACGATGTGGTTCCCCGCGGCCATGGCGGAGTGCGCGCGAGACCCGACCCCTTCGAGGGGGTGGGCGGTCCCTAACCATGGTGTGAAGTGGGATGCTCCGCGCTGGCGGTCGGTCGATCGGTAGGCGAGATGGCCGAGGAGCTGCCGATCTCGGGACCTGCGGTCTCTCGTCAACTCCGGCTGTTGAAGGAGGCGAGGCTCGTCGCCGACCGGGCGGAGGGCATCCGTCGGCGCTATCGGTTGCCCAGCGCCAACTCACTGCGATCGCGACGGTCTCTGGCCGTGGTAAGTCCGTCGAAACGCGGACTCGCCGAGGGGGTCCTCGGCCGCGCTCGCATCCTGCGCCCCGTGTGGAGCAGTGGCGTCGCGCTCAGCAGCGTTGGCTGCCGGGGCCCAAGCCCCGCTGGAGGTTGCCGAGAGGCTCGGTGTCGGTTACCGCGGACGATCGGCAGACGCACTCGAGAGAGGCAATTCCACGGCGAATCGAGCACCGTTGCCCGTCCCCCGTTCCGCCCTGATCCGTCCGCCGAGAGCCTCCACGATGCGCTTGGCGAGCGCGAGCCCGAGGCCGGCTCCCGGACCAGAGCGAGCGGGGTCGGCCCGGAAGAACGGATCGAAGACCCGGGGGAGGTCCTCTGACGCGATGCCGCTGCCGTTGTCCTCGACCGAGAGTTGCACGCGGTCGCCGCGCCTGCTCGCTTCGATCTGGATCGTGCCGTCCGCTGGGGTGTGTCGCACGGCGTTCGAGAGGAGGTTCTGCAGCACCCTGGCTATTCGAGGAGAGCATCGGATGCCCGAGACGCCGTCGGTCGACGCCAGCAGGATCAGGCCCTTCTCTTCCGCTTCGATGGCGATGGAAGCTATCGCATCGTCCACGAGCTGTTCCAAGTCGGCCCGAGCGGTCTCGGCCTCGATCGCTCCGGCCTCGAGCTGGGTCAGCTCGAAGAGATCGTCCACCATGCTCGACAGCTGCGCCACGGAACGTCGCATCTCTCGGGCGTAGCGCGCTACGCTCGCGCTGTCAGCGACGACGCCTTCGTCGATCGCCTCGACCATGGCGCGCAGTGAGGCGAGAGGCGTCCGTAGGTCGTGGCTCACGGTCGTGATCAGGTCACGGCGCATCGCCTCGGCGTCCCGTTCCCGCCGCTGGGCGGCCTGGAGCTTCGACGCCATGTCGTCGAGGGTCGCGCCGAGACGGTCGAGCTCGGGTCCCGCGTCGAGGATGCCGATCCTGGCGTCGAGGTCGCCCTCACCGAGACGTCGGGCCGCGCGGTCGAGCCGGTCGACGGTTGATGACGAGGAACGGGCGACCGCGAGAGCTCCGGCGACCCCGGCAGCCGCCGAGTAGAGCAGCAACACCGTAACAAGCGTGGCGTCGTGCTCGCTCACGGTCATGCGGAGTGTGAGCACGCCGAGATTCGCGATCGCGATCACGGCCGCCAGGAGGGCGACGCCGACGAATCGGGCCCGCATCGACGCGCGGCCGAGGACCGACCGTGCGAGCACTGCAGCCACGATGGTCACGATGCCGGCGGGCACGAGCAGCACGAGCAGGTCAGATCGCTCGCCGGCTCCAACCCCCATCGCCGCCGCCACGAGGAGCGTGCCGATCACCCCGGCGGCGGCAACCGTGACCACGAGCGCTATCGTGCGTCCAGGCCCGTTCATGGCTCGAACCGGTAGCCCACGCCCCACACGGTGATGAGGTGAGCAGGGTTGGACGGGCTGTCTTCGATCTTCTCGCGCAGCCGCCGCACATGCACCGTGACGGTCGAGCTATCGCCGTCCCAGGCGAAGTCCCAGACGTCCTCGAGCAACAGCGTGCGGCTGAGCGTGACCCCGGGCCGGGCGGCCATGTGGGCGAGCAGATCGAACTCCTTGCGCGTGAGCTTCAGGGGCTCGCCTGACTTGCGTGCCTCCCGGCGTTCGAGGTCGATCTCGAGGTCGCCGGCGAGCAGCGCCGTGGGTTCTTCATCTTCGGGAGGCATTGACCGGCGCAGCACGGCTCGCACTCGGGAGACGACCTCACGCGGCGAGAGTGGCTTCGCGACGTAATCGTCGGCGCCCAGGTCGAGGCCCACGATGCGATCGGTCTCCTGTCCCCGGGCGGTGATCATGATCACGGGCACATCGCTGACCGCTCGCAAGCGCCGGAAGACTTCCAGGCCGTCGATCCTCGGCAGCATCAGGTCGAGCAGCACGAGATCGGGTCGGTGTTGGTCGAATCGTTCGAGCGCCTGCTTCCCGTCGTCAGCGGTCAGCACGTCGAAGCCGTCGCGTTCGAGGTAGCGCGCGAGCACCTCGCGCACCATCGGCTCGTCGTCGACCACGAGGACCCGCGCGTCCTGCATCGCACCAGCATGCACCAGAGTCCTTTCGAGAACGTGACGAGCGCAGCGAGGCTGAGTCGATCCCGTAAGAGGTCGGTAATGCAGGGCGGTGAGACTGGGACCCGTGATCGACGTGGTGCTGCCCGTGCTCGACGAGGCCCAGGCGCTGCCGTGGGTGCTCGACCGCGTGCCGCTCGGCATCCACCCGATCGTCGTCGACAATGGCTCCGCCGACGGCTCGGGTGCGATCGCTCGCTCGCTCGGAGCCACCGTCGTCAACGAGTCCGTCGCTGGGTTCGGCGCTGCATGCTTCGCCGGGTTGGTCGCGGCTGAGGCCGACGTCGTCTGCTTCATGGACGCCGATGCGTCCCTTGACCCACGCGAGCTGTGGCGGGTGGCCGACCCGGTCGCGACGGGCCACGCCGACCTCGTCGTCGGACGGCGCGTCCCGGAACCCGGTGCCTGGCCACTGCACGCGAGGCTCGCCAACCGGGCGATCGCCGCCGAGATCGGCCGCCGAGTCGGGGTGCCCCTGCGCGACGCCGGCCCGATGCGGGCCGCGCGCAGGACCGCCCTCATCGATCTCGGGCTACGCGACCGCCGCTTCGGGTGGCCGTTCGAGATGGTGCTCGCGGCCGGTCGTGCCGGGTGGCGGATCGTCGAGGTGCCGGTGCCATACCTCGCCCGGGTCGGCACGAGCAAGGTGACGGGCACGGTGCGCGGCACGGCGCGCGCATCCCGCGACCTCGTGCGGGTGATGCGGTGCACCTGATCGTGATCGCGAAGGCGCCCGTGCCGGGCCGCGTCAAGACGCGACTGTGCCCGCCCTGCTCGCTGGATGAGGCGGCCTCGATCGCCGAGGCCTCGATCGCTGACACGCTCGATACGGTCCGTTCTATCGCCGGCGTCCGGCCGGTCGTTGCGCTCGACGGCGAGGCAGGCGCCTGGCTGCCTGAAGGCGTCCTCGTGATCCCACAGCGCGGCGACGGCCTCGCGGCGAGGATCGCCGCGGCCTTCGACGACGTGGGGGGACCGGCGCTCCTGATCGGCATGGACACCCCGCATGTGAGCCTCGCTCGGCTGACCGGCGCCTGCGTCCGCCTCGCGGCTCCCGGCGTCGATGCCGTGATCGGACCGGCGTTCGACGGAGGCTGGTGGGCCATCGGCCTGCGCAGGCCGGATCCGAGTGTGTTCGAGGGAGTCCCGATGGGCAGCGACGGCACGTTCGAGAGACAATGGGCTCGGCTGCGTTCGCTCGGGCTTGTCGTCGACGAGCTCACTCCGATGCGCGACGTCGACACTGCGCCCGACGCGGTCGCGGTGGCCGCGTCGATCCCACGATCACGGTTCGCGCACGCCGTCGCGATGAGCGGGATCGCGATGCACACTGCAGCAGGGGCGATGGCATGAGCGCCACGGCGTGGAGCGTGGCCCACGGGGCCACCGTCGCCTCCCGTTCGGCCGGCACGACCCTGCGGTCGAGTTGCGGACGGACGTTCGCGTTGTCGACCGACCGATGGTGGTGCGACCCGCTGGTCGAGGAGTCGCGGTTGCTGCGATTGGCCATGGCGCCCGCGATCGACCTCGGTTGCGGACCCGGCAGGCACACCGTTGCCCTCGCTCGCTCGGGCATCACCGCACTCGGCGTCGACTCGTCCGCGACCGCCGTGGCCGTCGCTCGCGCGCGCGGTGCCGCCGTGACGCATCGCTCGGTCTTCGATCGCCTCCCGAGCGAGGGTCGGTGGGGCACGGCGCTGCTGCTCGACGGCAACGTCGGGATCGGCGGCGATCCCGCCCGGCTCCTCCGTCGGGTCCGCGAGCTCTTGCGACCCGGCGGCCGAGCCCTCGTCGAGGTGGAAGGCCCAGGCGTGGCGACCGAGCGGTTGAGCGTATGCGCGGAGCTCGACGGCGCGGCGACCGAGTGGTTCCCATGGGCGCTGGTGGGGGTCGACGGGCTCGGTGAGCTTGCGGGTCCGGCAGGCCTCCAGCCGATCGCGGCCTGGCTGGATGAGGGGCGGTGGTTCGCACGACTCGACGCACGATGAGCGAGGGTCTTTCCCACCTGAAGCGGTTCGCGCCTCCGAGGGTCGGGCCGTTCCGGGAGGGGGCGTTCCGGAGCCCTCTGCACTCGGTGCGGGTGGCGTCGGTGCTCGGGATCGCGCTCGGAACGACGTTCACGGTGTGCTTCGTGACGGGCTTCCTCTCCCACATGATCCAGCATCCACCTTCATTCTTCGCGTGGCCTGCTCGCCCCACCTGGGTCTACCGCGTGACGCAGGGCGTGCACGTGAGCACCGGTATCGCCTCGATCCCGTTGCTGCTCGCGAAGCTCTGGACGGTGTACCCGCGGTTTTGGACGTGGCCGCCACTGCGCAGCCTCGCCCACGCGGTCGAGCGCCTCGCGTTGCTGCTGCTCGTCGGGGGATCGTTGTTCCTCCTCTTCACCGGTGTGGGATCGATCACGAGGTGGTTCCCCTGGAGCTTCTCGTTCCCCCCGGCCCACTATGCGGCCGCGTGGATCACGATCGGCGCCCTGATCGTGCACGTGGGTGCCAAGGCGGGAACTGCTCGCCTCGCGCTCTCGACCCGATCCCCCGAGCTCGACACGGATGCCGTCGCCGCCGAGCGGGGATGGGGGAGCCTATCGAGGCGCGGGTTCCTCGGCGCCGCCTTCGGAGGCGCCGCGGCGCTGTGGCTCGCGACCGTCGGCCAGACCGTGCGTCCCCTGGCGTCGATCTCAGTGCTGGCACCGAGGGATCCCGGCGTAGGGCCGCAGGGCCTGCCTGTGAACAAGACCGCGGCCTCAGCGGGGGTCGTCGACGCGGCGACGGACGACGCGTGGTACCTGTCCGTGGAGGGTGCGGTCGCGACCCCGCTCCACCTGTCCCTCGACGACCTGACGGCGTTGCCGCTCCGCGAGGCCGACCTCGTGATCGCGTGTGTCGACGGCTGGAGCTCCTCGGGCCGGTGGCGCGGGGTGCCGGTGTGCGATCTTCTCGCGCTCGCGGGGGCGATGCCCGGGGCGTCGGCAACGATCGAGTCATTGCAGCATCCCGGCGCCGCATACGCGTCGAGCGAGCTCGACCCCGGCCAGATCGTCGACGCCGACACGCTGCTCGCCCTCGAGCTGAACGGGGCTCCGCTGCACATCGATCACGGGTTCCCGCTGCGCTTGATCGGGCCGAACCGCCCGGGCGTCCAGCAGACGAAGTGGGTTACGAGGGTGGTGGTGTCGTGAGTGGCGAGCTCCGGGCTCCCTACGCCGAGTCGACCGAGCAGACGAGCCGGTACGGTCCGATGTTCTGGATCTGCCTCGCGATCGGCGGCGGCTGCATCGGCTTCGGGCTAGTCAGCCTGTTCGCGAAGGCCGCCGCGACCGACCCGGAGAACTTCGCGGTGTTCTTCGTGGGGCTGGCGATGGTCCACGATCTGCTGCTCGCGCCGGCCGTGATCGTTGCGGCGTGGCTGCTCCGGTCGGTCGCGCCGCGCCCGATCCGCGGTGTGCTGTTCGGCGCCCTCGCCGTGAGCGCGATCGTGGCGGGATTCTCGTTGCCATTCGTCGCCGGGTGGGGCACGCAGCCCGACAACCCGAGCTTCCTGCCACGCCCTTACGGTCTCGGCCTGCTCGTGGTGCTGGCGTGGGTGTGGGTCGTCGCGCTGACGGTCGCGATCGTCCGCCGAGGCGACGGTCCATGAGCCACTCCGTGCTCGATCGGAGCGCTCCGCCGTCGGGGTCTGCGCGGGAGCGCGTCTCAGGGTGCGACCGTGCGACGGCGATCGCGCTGGGGATCGGCGTGGCCCTGATCGCAACGACCCATGCCTGGGGGCGATGGCTGCAGTGGCGCGGCTATCGCATGGCTGTGAACGCACCTCCCCTCACCGGCAACGTCGATCCGCGAGGGTCGTGGTGGTCGCTCCCGGCACTGACGGTCGCGGCAGGCGTTGTCATCTGCGCCGACCGCCTCGCGCGCACCCTCACCTGGCGCCGCCTGCTCTGGGCGTCGTTCGCGGGTGCGCTGGCCTGGTCGTTCGCGCTGGCGCTGTGGGACGGCACGGCGGGGCTGACACGTTCTCCGTCCGCCCCGGCCGACTACCTGGCTGTGCTCCCGCGCGTCGGTGACGTCGGAGCGTTCCTGCGCGCGCTCGTGGAGGCGCCCGGCCAGTTCCCGACCCACGTGCGAGCCCACCCTCCCGGCATGGTGCTGCTGCTGCTCGGTGCACGTGGCGTCGGCCTGGCCACGCCGGAGTGGCTCGCGGTGGTGGAACACGTCGCCGGCGCCTCGTCGGTGCCAGCCGTCATGCTCGGGGCCCGGGGCGCCGCCGGGGAACGCGTCGCCCGGGCGGCGGCCCCGTTCCTCGTGTGCTCCCCGATCGCGATCGCATGGTCGTCGGGCGACGCCGTCTTCCTCGGGGTCGGGGCGTGGGCGGCGAGCCTGACGGTGCTGGCGATCGTGCGGCGGTCCGACGTGCTCGGTCTGGCGTCGGGTGCGGTTTGGGCGGTGGGGATCTTCCTTTCGTACGGCATGGTGCTGCTCGCGTCATTGCCGGCAGCGGTAGCCGTCGACCGCCGGTCGGTGCGACCGCTGATGCTCACGGCGCTCCCGGTCCTCGCGGCCGTGGCGTTCGCGGCTGCCGGGGGCTTCTGGTGGATGGCCGGCCTCGGCGCCACGCGTGAGGCCTACGCGCAGAGCATCGCTCGGGTCCGGCCGTATCCGTACTTCCTGGTGGCGAACATCGCGGCGGCCGCGGTCGTCGTCGGTCCGGCCGTCTGGGTCGGTCTCTCGAGGCTCCACGACCGACGCCTGTTGGCGCTGGCTATGGGCGCCCTGATCGCGATCGCGATCGCCGACGTCTCGGGTCTGTCGAAGGCCGAGGTGGAGCGGATCTGGTTGCCCTTCCTGCCATGGATCGTGGTCGCTGCAGCGGCGGCGTTCTCGCGATCTTCGAGTTCGAGGGCGGCGTGCATGGCTCGCGGGGCAGGCCGCCTGGGCCCTCGCGGTGCAATGGCTGGTGCTAGCACCGTGGTGATCGCGGTCGCGGCGACCGGTAAGGAGCGGTGTCGATGCGCATCCTCGTGACGGGCGCCGCCGGCTTCATCGGGTCCCACGTCGTCGACGCTCTCCTGGCAGCTGGACACGAGGTCGTCGCCCTCGATCGTGCGCCCCGTGATCACGATGCGTGGCGACGTCCGGGCGTCGTGGGGATCGAGGCCGACACTCGCGATCTCGACGCGATGCGGGCGGCCTCGACGTCGATCGACGCGGTGAGCCATCAGGCGGCGATGGTGGGCCT
>CAVTIC010000007.1:0-1344531 GCA_963734685.1 uncultured Actinomycetes bacterium
CCGGCACGATCACCTCGTCGCCCCATCCGACGTCGAGCGCCTTGCACGCGACCTCCATCGTCACGGTGCCGTTCATCATCAAGACCCCATGGCGAGCGCCCTGGTACGCGGCGAAGGCCTCCTCGAACGCCGTCGCGTTCACGCCGGGCTCAGGGAACCCTCCCCACTCGCCGCCTCGCACGACCTCGGACACGGCCTCGACGTACTCATCGTCGGGCGCGGGCCACGCAGGGTACGGCGTCGAGCGCACGGGGGTCCCTCCGTTCACTGCGAGTTCAGCCATCGTCCTGCTCTCCTCTCTCAGTGCTCTCTCGGGTATCGGTCAGGTCTCCGTCACCCGCGTCTCGTGCTGGCCAACGCCTCGGTGGCTCCCGCTCATGACCGGCTGCTAGCGTGGCCCCGATGGGCGCACGCGTCGTCGTGATCGGCGGGGGATCGGCCTACATGCCGGGGATCGCGTTCGCGTTCGCCAATCATGCCGAAGCGTTCGGGGACGCGACCCTGGTGCTTCAGGACGTCGACGCCGGCGCGCTCGACCTGCAGCGGCGTCTGACGGGCAGCATCCTGCGTTCGAGGGGAGCCGGAGGCGTTCGGGTGGAGGCTCATGCCGATCGGTCCCCGGCGCTGGAGGGCGCCGAGGTCGTGCTCGCGGCCTTCCGGCCGGGTGGTCTGGAGGCCCGGCACCTCGACGAGCGCATCGCGATCGACCATGGCGTGATCGGACAGGAGACCGCCGGACCCGGGGGGTTCGCCATGGCCCTCAGATCGGTGCCGATCGTGCTCGAGATCGCCGACGAGATGAGGAGGCTCGCGGCCTCGGAGGCCGTCCTCCTGGACTACACGAACCCGGTACAGGTCGTGAGCGAGGCGATGCGCCGGTTCGGCCCGGCGCTGCCGTTCCTCGGCCTCTGCGATCAGACCGCCGGCGAGGCCCTGTTCCTCGCGAGGCTGCTGGGCGTCGACGCTGATGCGATCGCGCTCGACACGTGCGGCACGAACCACATGACGTTCACGAGAGGGGTGCGGGTCGCGAGCGAGGACGTCACCCCCGAGCTGTGGACGCTGCTCGACTCCCTGCCGTTGGAACGCCTGACGTCCGACGCCGAGCGGCGAATCGTGCAGCTGTTCCGCATGCTGCATCACGTGCCGAGCGAGTACATGCAGTACTTCTTCTTCCACGACGAGGTGCTGGCCGAGCAACGAGCGCGGGGTCGCACGCGCGCGCAGGAGGTGATGGCGATCCTCCCCTCGGTGCTCGAGAGCTACCGACGGGAGGCCGACGCCGAGGATCCGCGACCGTCGATGGCACGCGCGAGCGAGGAGCACGGCGACTTCGCCGTCACCGTGATGGCCGCGATGCTGACCGGCACGCACCGGCGAGCGATCCTGAACCTCCCGAACGCCGGACAGGTCGACGACCTCCCCGACGGCACGATCGTCGAGACCCCTGCGACGATCGACGGCCGAACCGTCTCGCCTGTCCCGCAGGGAGCGCTCCCCGTCGAGGTGAGCGGGCTGGTCCGACAGGTCGCGGTGCACGCTGCGATGACCGCCGAGGCCGCGGTCACGGGAGATCGCGAGCTGGCCGTGACGGCCCTGGCCGTGCACCCCCTCGTTCGGAGCGTGAACCTGGCGGATGCGCTCGTGGCCTCCTACCTCGATGCGCACGCCGCGCACCTCCCCGCGGGCTGGGGGGGCCGATGACCGGCGGCGGGGGGTTGGACCTGCGAGGGGTGCTCGCCGTCCGGGTCGAGGAGTCGACGACGGGGTTCCCGGCCGGCGCCGATCTCGCGGTCGCCGACGTCGGATCGCGGGGGTGGAACCTGTTCGAGGACCTCGTGCCGCCGGTCGTGGTGCTTCGAGAGCGCGCTCTCGAGCACAACCTCGACCTGATGTCGGCTTACTGTCGGGCCAACGGCGTCGAGCTCGCTCCGCACGGGAAGACGTCGATGGCCCCGCAGCTGTGGGCCCGCCAGCTCGATGCGGGTGCGTGGGGCGTCACGGCAGCCACCCCGGTCCAGGCTCGTGCGATGCGCTCGGCCGGGGTGCCTCGCATCCTGCTCGCGGACGAGCTGGTCGACGCGGGGTCGATCGGGTGGGTCGCCCGCGAGCTCGCCGACGAGGCGTTCGGCTTCGCCTGCTGGGTCGACTCGGCGCGAGGGGTGGGACTGTTGCGCGAGGGACTCGTGGCCGGCGGGGCGCCGCGGCCGCTGTCGGTGCTGGTCGAGCTCGGGCATGCGCGGGGCCGATCCGGATGCCGGAGCGTCGCGGAGGCGCTCGACCTCGCCGCCCTGGTCGACGACGCGCCGGAGCTGGCGCTCGTCGGGGTCGCGGGCTACGAGGGCACGGTCTGCGGCGACCGTGGACCGGTGTGTGTCGACGCGGTCGATGCGTTCCTCCGCGACCTCCGTGAGCTCACGAGCGAGCTGCAGGCTCGCGGGGCCTTCGATACCGCCGGCGAGGCGATCGTCAGCGCCGGAGGGAGCGCGTTCTTCGACCGTGTGGTTGCGGTGCTCGGGAAGGGCTGGGCCGCGGGGGCCGCGGTGCGGCTCGTGCTGCGGTCTGGGTGCTACCTCACCCACGATCACGGCGTGTACGAGCGCAACTCTCCGATGTCCGCGGCGACCGATACTGGCGGCCGCTTCCTGCCGGCGTTCGAGGCGTGGGGCGCCGTGCTGTCGCGTCCCGAACCGCGTGTCGTCGTCGTCGGTCTGGGCAAGCGCGATGTGCCGTCGGACATCGATCTGCCCGTGCCGCTCCGCATCCGGAGGTCGACCGGATCGTTCACCGACGCCGCCGGGATCGTGGTGCGGCGGCTGATGGACCAGCATGCGATCTGCGACGTGGGCGGCAGCGGTGTGCCACCGGACGTGGGCGACCTCGTGGCGTTCGGCGTCTCCCATCCCTGCACGGCCTTCGATCGTCGCCGGGTGATCCCCGTGGTCGATGATGACGATCGCGTCGTGGATGCCGTGGCCACGCTGTTCTGATCGCGGCGTCGACGCCGGATCTCGTGCGACGCGGGCTGGGTCACACATCGACGTCCTGCGTGCGCGCACCGACATCGCCGAGGACGCCCGCGGCCTCCGCTCCCGCTGCCGCTCCCGCTCGCAGCGACTCGAGGCATGATGCCCCGTCGAGCCGGGCAGCCAGGTAGCCGGCGTTGAACGCGTCGCCGGCGCCGACGGGGTCGACGTCGTCGGAGGCCGGTGGACGGAGCTCGCGCCAGGCGCCGTCGGGCTCCAGGACCGCGGCGCCGTCGGCGCCGCGCTTCACGACGACCTCGCTGGGCCCCAGCTCCGCGCAGCGCCTGGCCGAGTCCACGCCCGAGCCGCCCACGAGCGAGGCGAGCTCTCGCTCGCCGCTGAGCACCACCTCGCAGCGTTCCAGCAGGGGCATCACGAGCTCGTGTGCGCGATCGGATCCCCAGAGGCCCCGACGGAGGTTCGGGTCCACGGCGCGGAGCCCGCCGGCACGGTCGAGGAGCGCGATCGCCGCGGCCTGCGGTCCCGGCCCGAGCATCGCCGTGATCCCGGTCACGAGCACGGCGCGGGCGTCGGCGATCGGCACCCCGTTCAGCGCGCCCGGGTCGAGCGCGCTCGCGGCCGATCCGGCTCGCCAGTAGCGCACCCCTCCCCGGGTATCGCGGAGCATCAGGCCGGTGGATCGCGCCGGGTCGGTTCGGACCCATCGGAGATCGACTCCTTCCAGCTCGAGGGCCTCGCGCACGCGCGTTCCGGCCGGGTCGTCCCCGAGGCGGCTGATCCACGCCGTACGGAACCCCAGACGGGAGAGGGCGACGAGTGCGTTGCTCTCGGCGCCGCCGTGGGTCGCGGCGAACGCCGACGCGGTCTCGAGCGGCCCGTCGCGGGCGACGAGGGAGAGCATCGTCTCGCCGAGCCCGATCACGTCGTAGGTCGTGCCGCTCATCTCCTCGCCGCCTCGAGCGCGGCAGCGGCGCGGGCTCGCAGTTCGTCGAGCTCGGCGGGTGTCTCGGGCGGACGGTGTCCCGTGAGCGCCGACCCGAGACCGACCGCCGTCGACCCGGCGGCGAGATAGGCGCCGACCTCGTCGACGGCGATGCCGCCCGTGGCGAGCAGCCCGACCCCGGGGAACGGCGAGCGCAGGGCACGGATCAGCTCCGGCCCGCCACACGGCCCGGCGGGGAAGACCTTCACGGCCGAGGCCCCCAGGCGACGAGCTCGCAGCAGCTCGGTCGGCGTGAGCACACCGGGGATCGGCTCGACGTCGAGGGCGAGCGCCTGCTCGACCACCGCGTCGATGAGTCCGGGCGACACGACGAAGCCGGCTCCGGCGTCGGCGCTCGCCCGCACCTGATCGGCGTCGAGCACGGTGCCCACGCCGATCGCGGCCCCGGTCCCCGCGATCGAGGCGACCGCGTCCAAGGCCCCGGGCGTGTCGAGCGTGACCTCCAGGAGCGGGATCCCTGCGTCGGCCAGTGCCTCGAGGACGGGGATGAGGTCGGCCGTCGCCCGATAGCGGACGATCCCGAGCAGCGGTCCTGCATCGATGATCGTCATCGTTGCCCGCGGCCCTCCGTGCGCCGGTCGGGGCGGTTCCGCCGATTGTCTTGACTCGGGTCCGAGAGCGAGCGTAGCATCCGCCCGAATAGTTAGGAAAGTTTCCTTTGCACTGAGGGGAGGCGCGACGAACCTCGACCGGACGGCTCCGGCCGCGGGCACGCCAAGCCTGCTTCGCGCGATCAACGAACGCACCGTGCTGGATTGCGTGCTGCGCATCGGTCCGATCTCCCGAGCCCAGATCGCACGCGAGACCGCCTTGTCCAAGCCGACGGTCTCGCAGGCGCTCGCCGGGCTCGAGCGTGCGGGCCTCGTCCACGAGGCAGGCCGGTCGAAGGGCGGGAAGGGACCCACGGCCATCTTGTACGAGCTGAACCCACGGGCCGGCTGGGTCGTCGGCATCGACGTCGGACGGGACTGGGTCCGGGCCGCGATCGCCGATGTCACCGGGGAGTTCGTCGCTCGCCGGGACGAGCGGGCGCGAGTGAAGAGCGCGCGGACGTTGATCACGCAGATCGGCGCGATCGCTCACGGGCTCGCGGCCGACGCAGGCATCAGGTGGCGGCAGGTGACGTTCGCCACGGTGGGGAGTCCCGGCGTGTTCGAGCCAGAGCGTGGTCAGGTGGCGCTCGCCTACAGCCTGCCGGGGTGGGGGCGAGAGGGCCTCGTCGAGATGGTGCAGGCCGAGCTCGGCACCAAGACCGCCTTCGAGAACGACGTGAACCTGGCGGCGCTCGGCGAGCAGTGGCACGGTCTCGGCAAGGGCGTGGGCAACTTCGTCTACCTGCACCTGGGCACGGGAGTGGGCATGGGGCTGGTGCTCGACGGCGAGCTGTTCCGCGGCAGCACGGGGGCTGCCGGCGAGGTGGGGTACATGCCGCTGGCGGGCACCGATCTGAAGGACCCGACGAGCCGCCGCCGGGGTCCGCTCGACGCTGCCGCGAGCGCCGCCGGGGTCGTCGCGGCCGCGCGGAAGCTGGGCATGTCGCCGCCGCTGACCGCCAAGCGCGTGTTCAACGCTGCTCGCGCGGGTGACGCGAAAGCCAGGCGGGTCGTGCGCATGGAGGCCGGGCGCATCGCGCTCGCGGTCGCGGCGGTCGCCTCGGTCGTCGATCCGGAGCTCGTGATCCTGGGCGGCGGCATCGGCGGCAACGGCGATCTGCTGCTCGATCCGGTGGAACGGGAGCTGCGTTCGATCTCGCCGTTCCGACCACGGGTCGAAGCATCGGTACTCCGCGAGGAAGCCACGCTGTACGGCTCGGTGTTCATGGCGCTGCAGGCGGCGCAGGACCAGTTGTTCGCCAGGGGCAAGGTGCCGGCCTGATGCACGGAAGATCGCTCACGAACGTACAACCGATCACAGGCAGCTCGGAAGAGATCCGGGTCGACCGGGGGAGGGAGGCGCACGATGAGGCGTTTGGTGGTGACGACGGCCGTGCTCGCGTTCGTGGCCGCGGCGTGTACGGCCGGTGGCGGGGACGAGCCCGCTCCCACCGTGGACACCGCCGCGTCGAACGAGCCGGTGACCGTGACGCTCACGGGGGAGTGGACCTCGAAGCGTGAGTGCGACGAGTGGCAGAACTCGTTCAAGGACGGTTTCGAGGCCGAGTACCCGTGGATCACGGTCGATGCGAAGTGCGGCGTGACCGAGGAGAAGCAGATCGCGGCGATCAACGCGGGCAACCCGCCCGACGCGTTCCTGTCCTTCGGGGTCGACAACGTCGGACGCTTCTGTGATTCGGGCGCATGGGTGGACCTGAACCCCTACATCGACGGGGAGGCCGGGTTCGATCGCAGCATCTTCCCTGAGACCGCGCTCACGTACACGAGCTTCGAAGGAACGCAGTGCTCGCTGCCATTCCTCACGGACACGACCGCGCTCTACTACAACCTGGACCTGTTCCAGAAGGCCGGTCTGACCGATCCGCCGAAGACCACGGACGAGTTGACCGAGGACGCGAAGGCGCTCACCGAGTTCAACGCCGACGGGTCGATCAAGGTCGCCGGGTTCGTGCCGGTGACCGACTACTACTGCTGCAGCAGCAACCTCTTGAACCTGGGTCACATGTTCGGCGCGCAGTACCTCGACGAGGCGGGCAACCCCGCGTACGCGACCGACGCCGCGTGGGCCGAGATGTTCCAGTGGCAGCACGACTTCATCGCCGAGGTCTATGGTGACGGCGACTTCCAGGTCGGTGCCGACAAGCTGCGGAAGTTCGTGGCCGGCGCCGGGAACGAGTGGGGCAAGCCACAGGACTTCCAGCAGGGCCGGGTCGCGATGCAGATCGACGGTGAATGGAGGAACGCCTTCCTGGCCGATTTCGCACCCGACCTCAACTACGACACGGCCCCGCTGCCGACCGCTCCCGACAAGACCGATCAGTACGGGTCGGGCGTCGCCGGTGGCACGATCATCGGCATCCCGAAGGGGGCCGAGCATCCGGCGGAGGCGTGGCTGCTGGTGAAGTACCTGGCGACGAACACCGACACGCTCGTCTATATGGCGAACTTCGTGAACAACGTGCCGACGACGATCGAGGCGATCAACTCGCCGGATCTCGATCTGCCGGAGCAGTTCGGCACCTTCATGGATGCCTTCAACCACCCGGACTCGGCATACCGGCCGACGACGGTGATCGGCGAGGAGTTGGAGCAGTACCTGGTCAACTTCGCGGCCGACTGGCAAGCGGGTGATGCGACCGACCTGCAGGCCGGGCTCGAGAAGGCCACCCAGGAGACCCAGGACGCCCTCGAGCAGGCGCAACTCTAAGGAGGGGAGCCACGGCGCAGGCGACGACCACGACGCCGATCGAGCGGGGGGCGCGACGAACGTCCCCCGCTCGCCGGCGCCAGGCCCGGAAGCGGTATCTGCTGGTGCTTCTGTTCATGTCGCCGTGGATCGTGGGGTTCCTCGCGTTCACGCTCTACCCGATGATCTCCAGCTTGTACTTCTCCTTCACCAGCTACGACTTGCTCTCCACCCCTCACTGGATCGGGCTCGAGAACTACCGCTTCATGTTCACGAAGGACCCGCTGTTCTGGACGGCGATCAAGAACACGGCGTGGATCATCGTGATCGGTGTGCCCGTTCGCATCCTGGCGGCGATCGTCACCGCCTCGTTGCTCGTCCGCCCCAAGCGCGGGGTCAAGGCCTATCGCACGCTCTTCTTCGTGCCGACCCTGGCCCCGGCCGTCGCCGCCGCGTTGGCGTTCCTCTACCTGTTCAACCCAGCCACGGGCCCCGTGAACCAGATCCTCGGGGCGATCGGCATCAAGGATCCGCCGCTGTGGCTCTACGACGCACAGTGGTCCAAGCCCACCTTGGTGCTGCTGATCCTGTGGGGCGTCGGCGACGCGATGATCATCTTCCTCGCGGGCATGCTCGACGTGCCGCGTCAGCTCTACGAGGCGGCCGACATCGAAGGCGCCAGCGGCTGGCAGAAGTTCCGCTCGGTGACCCTGCCGTTGATCTCGCCGGTCATCTTCTTCTCGCTCGTGATCGGCGTGATCTACGGCTTCCAATACTTCACGCAACCGTACGTGATCAGCTTCTGGCTCACCGGTGACGCCGCCCAGATCGGCCACCCGCAGAACTCGCTGCTCTTCTTCACCTCGCGGCTCTACCAGATGGGGTTCCAGAACTTCAAGATGGGGTACGCCTCGGCGCTCGCGTGGGTGCTGCTCGTGGTGACGATGATCTGCACCCTCATGATCCTGCGGAACTCGAGGCGCTGGGTGCACTACGGAGGGGGACTCCGATAGCCACGCCGACCGTCTCCGTCGCACGAGGGCCGTCAACGGTGCCCGCCGCTCCGTTGGTGCCGCGGCCGGTACCGCCCGAGATCCGCCGGCGCAAGTTCCTGATGTCGGTCGCGAACCACTCGATGTTGATCGCGGTCGCCGCGATGTTCACCCTGCCGTTCCTGTTCGTGATCCTCACGTCGCTGATGACGACCGACCAGGCGCTGACCACCGAGCTGTGGCCGCGGCCGTTCCAGTGGAGCAACTACGCCGAGGTGTTCGAACGGCTGCCGGTGATCCGCTACGCGTTCAACACGATGACGATCGCGACGCTGTCGACCGTCGGCGTGCTTGTCTCGAGCATCCCGGTCGCGTACGCCCTGGCGCGCATGCGGTGGCGCGGCCGGAACGCAGCGTTCGTCGTCATCCTCGCGACGATCATGCTGCCCTACCAGGTCACGATCGTGCCTCTCTACGTCGTGTTCGCGCGCTATGGGTGGATCCCCTCGTTCAAGCCGCTGATCGTGCCGCTGTTCTTCGGCGACGCGTTCTCGATCTTCCTGATGCGGCAGTTCTTCATGACGATCCCCGAGGAGTTGTCCGACGCGGCGCGGGTCGACGGCGGGAGCGAGTGGCAGATCATGACGCGCGTGGTCGTGCCGCTCGCGAAGCCGGCGATCGCGGCGGTGGCGCTGTTCCAGTTCCTCTACTCGTGGAACGACTTCTTCGCACCCCTGCTGTTCCTGAGCGACAACCCGAACCTGTGGACGCTCGCGATCGGGTTGAACGAGTTCCGAGGGCTCCACCAGGTCGAGTACAACCTGATGCTGGCAGCCTCGGTGTTGTTCATGCTCCCCGTGATCGTGTTGTTCTTCCTGGCTCAGCGGGTGTTCATCGAGGGCGTCACGCTGACCGGCGTCAAGGGCTAGTCGGGTTCGGCGCGTCGAACGGAGGTCGCGGAGTGCGTGTGGCGTTGTTCGGATGCGGGTGGGTGCAGGACTTCCACGCCCGCGGCGTGCTGGCGCACGGGGACGAGCTGGTCGCCGTCGCGAACCATCGGGAGGAGAGCGCCGTCGTCTTCGCCGAGCGGCACGGCGTGCCACGCGTGACCACCGACTGGCAGGCGCTCGCAGCCGATCCTGAGGTCGACGCCGCCATCGTGGCCACACCGAACTTCCTGCACGCGCCCCAGTCGATCGCGCTGCTGGAGGCGGGTACGCACGTGATGGTCGAGAAGCCGATGGCGGTGTCGGTCGCCGAATGCGACGCGATGATCGAGGCGGCGCGTTCCTCGGCGGTGTCGCTGATGGTGGCGCATTGCTGGCGGTTCCGAGACGAGGTGATCGCGCTCCGCGATCGCATCGTGGCAGGCGATCTCGGCGAGGTCGTGAAGACCAGGGGCTACGGCGTGCATGCGAACTGGGGACCGAGCGGGTGGTTCACCGACCCAGATCTCTCGGGGGGCGGGGCCCTGGTCGACATGGGGGTGCACGCGATCGACACTGCGCGGTTCCTGCTCGGCGACCCGTCGCCCGGCCGCGTGTGCGCGACGATCGGCACCCGGTACGGCGCGTACGAGGTCGACGACGACGCGATCCTGCTGATCACGTGGTCACAAGGCACGAACTCGATCATCGAGAGCGGTTGGTGGCATCTGCACAAGGAAGGCATGGAAGCCGACACCGAGGTCTACGGCACGAAGGGCTACGCGCGCATCTTCCCGAGGCAGGAGCCGAGCGAGGACTACGAGCACTGCACGCAGCCGATGTACACGGCGCAAGTGGCGGAGTTCCTCGATGCGATCGCCGAGGGCCGGCAACCGCGGCCGAGCGGCGATGACGGGCGAGCGGTGATCCGGGTGGTCGAGGACGCGATCGAGTCGGCCACCTGAAGTCGAACGGCCCTCGCTCGCAGCGGGTTCGCGCGTTTTCCACACCGGGTCTAGACTTCGGCCCTACCGAGTTCCGTCCACGCGTGCACCGCCGCGGGAAGGGGGAGCCGTCCGTGACGAACGTGTCCGTGACCGTGAACGGGCAGTCGAGCGAGGCCGACGTCGAGGCTCGCACGCTGCTCGTGTACTTCCTGAGAGAGACGCTCGGGCTCACCGGGACCAACGTGGGGTGCGACACCTCGACGTGCGGGTCCTGCACCGTGCTCGTCGACGGCGAGTCGGTGAAGTCGTGCACGATGCTCGCCGCCCAGGCCGACGGCCGGGAGGTGACGACGATCGAGGCCATGGCCGGCGCCGACGGCACGCTGCACCCGATCCAGGACGCCTTCCATCGCAACCACGGTCTGCAGTGCGGCTACTGCACGCCGGGCATGGTGATGGCGGCCGCGAGCTACCTGCAGGAGAACCCGACCCCGACCGAGGGAGAGGTCCGTGAGGCGCTCGAGGGCAACCTCTGCCGGTGCACGGGCTACCAGAACATCGTGAAGTCGATCCTCGACGCCGCCGGCTCCATGAGCGGCGCCAAGGTCTGAGGGGGAAGCCGAGATGGTCGCAACCGAGAGCTTCGTCGGCCGCCCGGTCCTCCGAAAGGAAGACGCGAAGCTGCTGACTGGGCAGGCAACCTACATCGACAACCAGTCGATGGCGGGCATGGTGTGGGCGGCGCTCGTGCGCCCGCCCCACGTGCACGCCACGATCGACTCGATCGACACGTCGGGCGCCGTATCGATGCCGGGGGTGATCGGCGTCTACACCGCCGCCGATCTCGAGGACGCGTTCCCCGCGGGCCTGCCGATGGTCTGGCCGATCACGGAGGAGATCAAGATCCCCACGCATTGGCCGCTCACGAAGGACAAGATCCGGTTCGCGGGCGATGCCGTCGCGGTCGTCGTCGCGGAGTCGCGTGAGCAAGCCGAGGACGCCGCCGAGGTCGTGATGGTGAGCGCCTCGGACCTGCCGGCCGTGATCGACCTCGAGGAAGCCTCCAGGGACGAAGTCGTGCTCCACGAGGACCTCGGCACGAACGTCGTGGCGCATTGGGTGCACGGTGGTGGCGGGGACCAGTCGGTCTTCGACTCGGCCCCGGTGATCTTGCAGGAGCGGTACACGCAGCCCCGACTCATCCCCAATGCGATCGAGCCACGCGGGTGCCTCGCCTACGGTATCCCCGCGGCGGGCGAGTTCACGCTCGTGTCGGCGACCCAGATCCCGCACATCGCTCGCGTGGGTCTCTCGATCGCGACCGGGATCCCCCAGTCGAAGCTGCGCATCATCGCGCCCGACGTCGGCGGCGGGTTCGGCTCGAAGCTCAACGTGTACGCCGAGGAAGCCCTCGCCCTTGCGCTCGCCCGGAAGATAGGCCGTCCGGTGAAGTGGATCGAGACGCGCCAGGAGAACTACCTGGCCACGATCCACGGGCGCGGGGTGCTGCACGACTGCACGCTCGCCGGCACCGACGACGGTGACATCCTCGGCATGAAGTTCGTGGAGCTCGCCGACATGGGTGCCTACTTCCAGCTGCTGACGCCCGGCATCCCCGAGCTCGGCGGCTGGGTGTACATGGGGCCGTACGACACGAAGGCGTACTGGTACGAGTTCAAGGGTGTCATGACGAACGCGACGCCGACCGACGCCTATCGCGGCGCCGGACGTCCCGAGGCGACGTTCGTGATCGAGCGGCTCGTCGACGCATACGCGCGGCGGATCGGCATGGACCCGGCCGAAGTTCGGCGAAAGAACTTCCTGCCGCCGTCGGCGGAAGCCATCCCGTCGATCATGGGCCTGCAGATCGACTCGGCGAACTACGAGCCGACGTTCGATCGCGCGCTCGAGCTCGCCGAGTACGACCAGATGCGGAAGGAGCAGGCGGCCCGACGCGATCGGCGCGACGTGAAGCAGCTCGGGATCGGCCTGTCGAGCTACATCGAGATGTGCGGGCTGGCGCCGTCGGAGATCCTCGGCGCGTTGCGCTACGTGGCCGGTGGCTGGGACGCGGCCGAGATCGAGTGCCGTCCCGACGGCAAGATCGTGGTGCGCACCGGCACGTCGCCGCACGGCCAGGGCCATGACACGTCGTGGTCACAGATCGTGGCCGACGGCCTGGGGGTCACGCCCGACGACGTCGAGGTGTTGCACGGCGATACCGCCGTCTCTCGCCTCGGCATGGACACCTACGGCTCGCGGTCGGCGAGCGTCGGAGCCGAGGCCGTCGCCCGCGCGCTCGCCAAGGTGCGCGAGAAGGCACGGACGATCGCGGCGCACGAGCTCGAGGTCGCCGAGGACGACATGGAATGGGTCGACGGAGCGTTCCGGGTGACCGGCGCCCCTGACAAGGCGCGGACGATCCCCGAACTGGCGGCGTCCGCATGGCACGCCCACTCGCTGCCCAAGGGCATGGAACCCATGCTCGAGGGCACCGCGGTGTTCGATCCGCCGAACTTCACGTGGCCCGGTGGCACGCACGTGTGCATCGTCGAGGTCGACATCGAGACCGGGAAGACCGACATCGTGAAGTACGTGGCGGTCGACGACTGTGGAAACGTGATCAACCCCATGATCGTCGACGGGCAGATCCACGGCGGTGTCGCCCAAGGCATCGCGGAGGCCTTGTACGAGGAGGCGATCTACGACGAGTCCGGCAACCTCATGACGTCCTCGATGACGCAGTACCTGGTCCCGACGGCGGTCGAGATCCCGTCGCCGATCCTCGATCGCACGGTGACCCCGTCGACGACGAACTCGCTCGGCGTCAAGGGCATCGGGGAAGCGGGCACGATCGCGTCGCCACCGGCGGTCGTGAACGCCGTGATCGACGCGGTCTCCCATCTCGGCGTGACCGACATCCAGAAGCCGGCCTCACCGGAACGGGTGTGGCGAGCGATCCAGGACGCCAGAGGTTCGAACGAGGGAGGTGCAGCATGATCCCCGCTCCCTTCGAGTACGCGCGGGCCGAGTCCGTCGATCACGCGATCGAGCTGCTGGGCGGCGCCGAGGACGCGAAGATCCTGGCCGGCGGGCACTCGCTGCTTCCGTTGATGAAGACGCGGCTCGCACAGCCCTCGCTCCTGGTCGACATCTCGCGTATAGCCGACCTCTCGTACATCCGCGAGGACGACGACGTGATCGCGATCGGTGCGCTCACCCGCCACCACGACGTGGCGAACAGCGAGCTGCTGCAGCAGGCGGCCCCGATCGTGGCCGACACCGCCCAGCAGATCGGCGACCCGCAGGTCCGACACGTGGGAACGATCGGCGGCTCGATCTCGCACGCCGACCCGGCGGGCGACATGGGCACCGTGATGCTCGCGCTCGGCGCCCGGTTCGTGATCCGCGGCGCCGGCGGCGCCTCGCGCACCGTCGCGGCCGGCGACTTCTTCAAGGGGCTCTTCCATGCCGATCTGGCGTCGAACGAGGTGCTGGCCGAAGTCCGCGTGCCGAAGACGAGCGGCGGCTGGAGCTACCTGAAGTTCAACCGTCGCGCGATCGACTGGGCGATGGTCGGCGTGGCGGCCGTGCAGCAGAACGGTTCGGCCTCCGTAGCCCTCACGAACATGGGGGAGACGCCCGTGCGCGCCTCAGGCGTCGAGGAGGCGCTCGCCGGCGGAGCCGATCCGGCGACGGCGTCGGTCCGAGCCGACGAGGGCACCGCGCCACCGTCGGACGCGTTCGGCAGCGCGGAGTACCGCAAGGAGGTCTCGAAGGTGCTCGTGCGCCGTGCCCTCGAGGAGGCGCTGGCATAACGCGTGGTCGTCGGGGGCATCGGAAGGTGCCCCTCGATCGGATCTCCTGGTGACGCGCAAGAGAGGTGATCCCCTTCGTGACGTCAGCCCTGCCCGTCGGCACTCGAGGGAGCGCAACCTACCGAGCGGGATTATGCTGATTCCGACGGTGTCGACCTTGTATAGAGAGAAGGGCTCTCGATGACCTACACGATCTGCGAGCCGTGCATCGATGTGAAGGACAGAGCATGCGTCGATGAGTGTCCGGTCGACTGCATCTACGAGGGGCCCCGGATGCTGTACATCCAGCCGGACGAGTGCGTGGACTGTGCGGCGTGTGAGCCGGTCTGTCCGGTCACCGCGATCTTCTACGAGGACGACGTTCCGGCGGAGTGGAAGCAGTTCACACCGATCAACGCCGAGTGGTTCGACGATTCGGTGACCGGACTCGGGTCTCCGGGCGGTGCGGCGCAGACCGGCCCGGCCGCGGTCGATCATCCGGTCGTCGCCGCCTGGGCTGAGGTGGGATGACCGTCGGACCTGCTCCCGACGACCGAGACCGGCGAGGGGTCTTGGACGCACTCGGACGACCGCTTCAGGATCTTCGGATCTCGGTCACCGATCGCTGCAACTTCCGCTGCGTCTACTGCATGCCGAAGGAGGTCTTCGGCCGGGAGTTCCAGTTCCTGGAACGCCGCGAGCTCCTGACGTTCGAGGAGATCGCGAGGGTCGTCCAGGTCTGTGTCGGACTCGGGATCCGGAAGGTCCGCCTGACCGGTGGAGAGCCCCTCGTTCGTCGGAACATCGAGCACCTCGTCGACCTCCTGTCCGGTATCGGGGCACTCGACGACCTGACCATGACGACGAACGGCGCGCTGCTTGCGAGCAAGGCTGCCGCCCTCCAGGAGGCCGGCCTCCAGCGGATCACCGTGAGTCTGGACTCGCTCGACGACGAGGTCTTCATGGCGATGAACGACGTCGCGTTCCCGGTGTCGCGTGTGCTCGAGGGGATCGAGGCCGCCGCATCGGCCGGGTTGCATCCGGTGAAGGTGAACATGGTGGTCAAGCGCGGCGTGAATGACGACAGCATCCTGGACATGGCCGAGCATTTCCGGGGAACGGGCCACGTGCTTCGCTTCATCGAGTACATGGATGTCGGCACGACCAACGGATGGAGGCTGGATGACGTCGTCTCCGCTGCCGAGATCGTCGAGACGATCGGTCATCGGTGGCCCCTCGAACCGGTCGATCCGAACTACCGCGGCGAGGTAGCGACGCGGTATCGCTACCGAGACGGAGGGGGGGAGATCGGGCTGATCGCTTCGGTGAGCCAGCCGTTCTGCGGCGACTGCACCAGGCTCCGACTCTCTGCCGAGGGGATGCTCTACACGTGTCTGTTCGCTTCGACCGGGCACGACCTCAAGAGTCTCCTTCGGTCCGACGCGAGCGATCGAGACCTCGCCGACCACGTCGCGGGGATGTGGTCGCTTCGGGTAGACCGGTACTCGGAGCGTCGTACGGAGCAGACATCGCCCCTCCCGAAGGTCGAGATGTCCCACATCGGGGGTTGATGCCGCGTCCGACCTGACGGAGCGAGACCGTTGACCCTCCGTCTTTGACGCCTCCGGCCCCCGCCTGTTGGATGGTGGCCATGCCGTACCTCCTCGCGATCGATGCTCGTCGCTACTCCGGCGACTGGTGGCGCGACCTCGCGATCCAGCTGGGCATCACGCTCATGGTCGCCCTCGTCGTCACGGTGCTGTTGCGAGTCTGGGTGCGCCGCTGCGATCGACGTGCCAAGGACGCGGCCGACGACTCGATGGAGGGTCCGCGGCGACGGCGCCTCGCGACGATCGCGGGGCTCATCTCCGCCACGCTGCAGGTGATCATCTGGGTCGTGATCGCGTTCTACCTGCTGGCGGCGTTCGGGGTGCCGCTCGGACCGCTCTTCGCCAGCGCGGGCGTGGCCGGCGTCGCGCTGGGCTTCGGCGCTCAGACGCTCGTGAAGGACACGCTCGCCGGGCTCTTCATCGCCCTCGAGGGCCAGTTCGACGTCGGCGACGTGATCGAGCTGCAGACCGAGGGCGGCCCGGTGAACGGCACGATCGAGGGGCTCACGCTGCGTATCACCTCGGTGCGCCAGTACGACGGCACGCTCAGCATCGTCCCGAACGGCTCGATCCAGGTGACGAGCAACAAGACCCGCGGCTGGGGGCGCGCGATCGTCGACGTGCGGGTGGCCCTCGTCGAAGACCCCGATCACGTTCGCCAGGTGCTCGAGGAGCTGCTGCGTGAGCTGGCGGACGACGAGCCGATGCGCTCGTGGCTCCGCGAGCCTCCGTCGGTGCTCGGCGTGACCCAGCTCACCGATTCAGCCCAGGTGGTGCGGGTCGTCGCGCAGACCTCGCCCGGCAACCGGCTGGAGGCCGAGCGCTACCTCCGCGAGCGGGTCGCCGCGCGCATCACGGAGCGTGGCATCCAGGCGCCGCCGATGCCCGGCGTGACCGCTCCTCAGGGGAGCGAGCAGGGGATCGGCCTGTAGCGTCCGCGCTGCGGGGCGGGCGTTCCGCCGGTACGCTTGACGACATGCCCGGATTCCCGTTCGGCTCCGTCGACGAGCTGCAGACCGCGCTCGGCGAACATTCCTATCTGGCCGACCGTGGCCTGGCGACCGCGATCTACCTCTCGCTCTCGCTCGGCAAGCCGCTGCTGCTCGAGGGCGAGGCCGGTGTCGGCAAGACCGAGGTCGCGAAGACGCTGTCGCAGTTGCTCGGCAGGCACCTGATCCGGCTGCAGTGCTACGAGGGCATCGACGCCTCGCAGGCCCTCTACGAATGGAACTACTCTCGCCAGCTGATCGCCGTTCGTGCGATGGACGCTGCCGACGCCGCGACCCACGTCGAGGATCTGTTCGCCGAGGACTTCCTGGTGGAGCGGCCGTTGCTCGCCGCGATCCGGGCCGGCGACCGGGCCGTGTTGCTCGTCGACGAGCTCGACCGCGCTGACGACGAGTTCGAGGCGTTCCTGCTCGAGATCCTGTCGGAATTCGCGGTGACGGTTCCCGAGATCGGTCGGGTCGCGGCTGAGACCCCGCCGGCCGTGGTTGTCACGTCGAACCGCACGCGTGAGCTGCATGACGCGCTGAAGCGTCGCTGCCTCTATCACTGGATCGATCATCCACAGCTGGATCGCGAGGTCGCGATCGTGCGGGCCCGCGCTCCGCACGTGAGCGAGTCGCTCGCGCGTGACGTGGCCGAGGCCGTCGCGCGGCTGCGCGAGCTCGACCTCGCGAAGCTCCCCGGGGTCGCCGAGACGATCGACTGGGCGAACGCGCTCGCGTTCCTCGGGGCCGACGCGCTCACCGAGCCCTTGGCAGCAGACACGCTCGGTGCGGTCGTGAAGGATCACGAGGACCAGGAGCTCGTCGCCGTCCGCCTCGGCGAGGTCGTCGGCGAGGATGGTTGACCGCTCGAACGCGTCGGGCGATCGATCGCCGACCGGACCCCTTCCTCCGCTCGTCGGGTTCGGCCGTCGGCTCCGGGAGCGGGGCTTGCCGGTGGGCACCGGGCGCATCCTCACGTTCGTCCGCGCGGTGAGCGCGCTCGGGCTGGTCGACCGGGACAGCCTCTACTGGGCGGGGCGGCTCTCGATGATCGCGCGCCGCGACGACCTCGAGGCGTACGGCCAGGCGTTCGAGTCCTGGTACCGAACGTTGCGGAGCACCGACGACCTCCGGGTCGAGCTCCAGCTCCCGGCGGAGGAACCCGATCGGCGTCAGGCCGACTGGGGCGAGCAGCCCGATGACCTCGAGGTTCGTGTCGGCCAGGCCGCAGCCGAGTGGCACCGCGCAGACGAGGAAGACGAGGTCGAACGCGGCGAGGAATCCTCGATCCGTATCGTGGCGAGCGGGGTGGAGGTGCTTCGCTCGAAGTCCTTCGGTGACCTGTCCGAGGACGAACGGGCGCGAGTCGCCGCCTTGATCCGCTCGCTGCGACTCCAGGTACCGGTCGAACGCACCCGCCGGACCCGCCCGGCTTCCAAGGGCGGCCGCTTCGACCTCCGGCGCACGCTCCGGCGTTCGCTCCGGACGCAGGGTGAGCCGTTCGACCGAGCATGGCGGGCCCGCACCGTACGTCGTCGGCCCCTGGTGCTGATCCTCGACATCAGCGGATCGATGGCCCCGTACTCACGGGCGCTGATGCAGTTCGCCTACGCCGCGATGGCGGCGGGTCGCCGTGTGGAGACCTTCGTCTTCGGCACACGGCTCACACGCGTCACGCGCACCCTCCGCACGAAAGACCCGGACCGGGCGCTCCGAGAGATCGGCCGGCAGGTGGAGGACTGGGAAGGCGGCACCCGGATCGGGGAGTCGCTGAAGGCGCTGCTCGACGGCTGGAGTCAGCGTGCAGCGTTGCGTGGCGCGGTCGTCGTGTTCTGTTCGGACGGCTTGGAGCGAGGTGATCCGGAGCTGCTCCGTGCGCAGATGGCGCGTCTGCGACGACTGGCCCACCGAGTGATCTGGGTGAACCCGCTCAAGGGTTCGCCCCGTTACGAACCCCTCGCGCGCGGCATGGCGGCGGCGCTCCCCAGCGTCGACGTGTTCCTGTCGGGACACAACCTCGAGAGCCTCGAGCACCTGGCCGCGGCGCTGGGGGGATGATGCGGTCGACGGAGAGGCGCAAGCACCGACGACGTGGAGCGGATCATGCGTGACGACGACGAGATCATCGGGTCCTACGACCGGGAGCTCGGGCCTGAGCCCGCACCCGCGCGAGGACCGAACCGCGGCTTCTGGATCGTGATCGGCGCGATCGTGGCCGCCAGCGCGATCCTCCTCGTGGAGATCTTCGCGAACCGCCCGATCGCGAACACGATCGGCCGCGCACAGCACGATCTCCGGGTGGCCCAGGCCGAGGCCGTGGCGGTACGGACCGAGACCGGCTCGTTCGCCGGGGCCGACGCCGGGGCGCTGGCCGCCGCCCAGCTCGACGATGGCGCCCTCTCCGTCGTCGGCCCGGACGAGGCCTCGGCGGGGCTGGGCGAGGTCAGCGTCTTCTCGGATGGCACGACGTGGGCCGCCGCCGTGAGCGCGCGGCCCGACGCATGCTTCTACCTGAAGCTCGTCGTCGGGCGCGAGGATCCCTTCTACGGCGTGGGCACGGAGTGCACAGGACGCGCCGCGCTCGATGCTCGGGATCCTCGATGGTGACGACTCGATCCCCCGTCAGGGCGGTGGCGGTGGCAGCGCGTCGCCCCCGAGGGCGACGGGCGGGGCACCCGGAGGCGGCGTGGGGAGCCCGACCCCGTCGGATGGACCCGGCGGCGGGGGTGCCGGCGCCGTCGACCCTGGTCGAGCGGCATCGCGGTCGGTGCCGACCAGGATCACCACGGTCTTCGCCCAGCGGTCGCCGAAGCGTTGGCACGTGTCCGAGCGGATCACCGCGATGCCGCCGACGAGGTAGGGGATCACGTACGGGAGGGCGTCGACGATGCGGGCGAGGTTGCGCACGAGCGCCGGACCGAGGCCGATCCGGGACCCGTCGAGCGCCCGGACCCTGATGCCCAACACGAACTTGCCGATCGTCGCGCCGGCCAAGCCCTCGAGCAACACGAAGTACGCGACCGTGATCAGCAGGGGTAGCACGAAGTCGATGCCCTTCCAGCTGATCGAATACACGCCGTCGCCGGATTCCACCTGGGCGAACGGTATCCATGCGAGCCCGGTGATGGAGAGGTCGAGGAGCCAGGCCACGAACCGCCGCCCGACTCCGATGTAGGTCATGGAGGATCCTCCGCTCGAGGCACGATGCCTGCCGACCGGGCCGACCCTATGGAGCGCCGAGGACATGGTCAAGGAACCGATCGGGAGCCGCAGGCGCGATCGTGCGAGGCGGGCGTCAAGTTCACGTGTCCGGGCGGCCGATGACGGAGCCATGCGAGGAAGTCATCGACCGGCCCCCGCGGTCCTGCTGGGCTTGATCGTCACCGGCGCCCTCGCCGCCGCCCCGGCGGCCGGCGTCCCGGCTGACGCGACGACATCGGCGAGCACGATCGCGCCGGGGATCACCTACACGAAGACCAGAGACGCTCGTGGTCCGTGGATCGTGCACGTTGCGGAGGTCGACCTCTCGTCGGCGCCGACACTCGACATCGCGACCGCCGGGCCGCGGATCGGGCTGCACGCGACGACGAGCGTCATCGGCTCGACGAGGGGAGCTGTCGTCGCCATCAACGGAGACTTCGGAGTCGACCCGGGTCGGCCGCTCCACGCGCTCACGCGCGACGGGGTGCTCATGGCCGCAGGACTCCAGAACGGCGCCAACTTCGCCATCTCCCAGGACGAGCTCTCGCGGTACGTCTCGAACGACAGGCTGTCGGTGAACGCGAGGAACCTGACCACCCACCTCGTCTTCCCGGTTCCTGGATGGAACTCGGGCGCCCCGCTGAGTGACGCCGTCGCTGCGTTCACGCCCTACGGGGGCCGGGCGGAGCGGCCTCCGGTCGGCGGGTGCTTCGCACGTCTGAAGCCAGCCCGTGCGATCCGATGGGGTGTTGGCGGTGTCGGGGTGGCGCGCGATTACCGGGTCGAAGCCAGCCGCTGCGCATCGACGTCCATGTGGGTCCGGCACGGCACGATCGTGCTGGCCTCGAAGCGGTGGGGGGCCGGCGCCGAGGCGCTGAGGGAGACGGTGCCCGGGCAGCGCCTGCGGCTCACGTGGGGGTTCGGCTGGACCGGTGTGGTGGACTCGGTCGGCGGCATGCCGCTCATCGTGAAGGACGGGCGGAACCTCGGAGCCCGATGCGCATCGTCGTTCTGCGGCCGCAACCCGCGCACGGCCTTGGCGGTGACGGCCGACGGCACCCTGCTGATGGTCGTGGTCGACGGTCGTTCGGGGTCCTCTGTCGGCATGTCGCTCCCCGAACTCGGCCGATACCTCGTCGACCTCGGGGCGGTCGACGCGATCAACCTCGACGGGGGTGGCTCATCGACGATGTGGATCCGACACCGCGGCGTCGTGAACGACCCGAGCGACAGCACGGGCGAGCGCTCGATCACGAGCGCGGTTCTCGTGCTCCCGGGCGCCGACGTCGACGAGCCGATCCCGATGACGGCGGGGTCCTCGGCTCCGGCCTCCGGGGTCTCCGCGCTCGCGGACGGCAGCTCCCTCCTGGTTCCCCACTCGTCGGGCGACGCGCTCCGAGCTTCGTGGCTCGCGGCGATGGATCCGGGATCGACGGGGGGACTCCTCGATGCGATGCTCGCGGGCGACATCGGGTCCGGGGAGGCATTGCAGCCTCGTCTCGTACGGACGGCGTTGGCGTTCCGCGCGAGTGTCTAGCGCTGCTCGCCCGTCGAGGCGCCCGTCGACGCCAGTGCCCGGTCGAGCAGCTGGATCGGGTGAACGACCTCGACGTCGACGCCGAGCTCTCGGAGGCCGGCGCGGAGCTGCATCGTGCACCCGGGGTTCGCGCTCGCGATCGTCGTCGCACCGGTCGATCGCACCGCCTCGGCCTTCTCGTGCTGCAGCCTCCCGGCGAGACCGGGCTCGGTGACGTTGTAGAGGCCGGCGGCTCCGCAGCACCGATCGCCGTTCGGGATCTCGACCACCTGCATCCCTGGGATCGCGCGGAGGAGCGCCCGCGGCTGCGCATGGATGCCTTGGGCTCGGAGCGCGTGACAGGCGTCGTGATATGCGACACGCGCTCCCGGGATCGACCCGAGCTCGGCCTCGTCCATCGCCTCGTCGAACAGGAACGCCATCACGTCGCGGACGGGCAGCTCGAACCCCTCGCCGAGCTCCCCGTAGACCCGCATGTGTGCTCCACACCCCGCCGCGTTGACCACGACGTGGTCGAAGCTCGCGAAGGCGCGCGCGTTCCTGCGGGCGAGCCGCCGGGCCGTCCCGAGCCGCCCGTTGTGGGCTTGCAGCGCGCCGCAGCACCGTTGGCTCGCCGGCACGACCACCCGCCAGCCGGTGCGGGCAAGGACCCGGACCGTGGACAGGTTCACGTCGTGGAACCACCGATCCTGCACGCAGCCCGAGAGGAGGGCGACGGTGCCGCGGGTCTCGACGTCCGGGGGTGGGTCGGTGACGGTCGGCAACCGGCGGAACGGCGCCGCCCCCCGGGGTACCAGGTCGCGCATCCGCCGAGGCATGAAGGGTCGCGCGATGGGCTGGAGCGCAGCGGCGAGCCGGATCAGTGCCGGTCGCGGGAGCACCACGTCGAGCCCGAGCCACCGCAGCGTACGGGCGACGGCGCTCCGGTGGGGTTCCACCTCGGCCCGGGCGTGCTCCATCATGCGACCGAATGGGACGTGCGAGGGACACACGTCCTCGCACGCCCGGCATACGAGGCAGCGATCCATGAACGTCGCGAACGTGTCGTCGACCTCGGCGAGGCCGTCGGCGACCGCGCGCATCGCGGTGATCCTCCCCCGGGGGGACGCGGATTCTTCACCGGTCAGCCGGTACGTCGGGCAGTGGGGGAGGCAGAGGCCGCACGCGACACAGGCGTCGAGGTCCGCGTCGGCGGGATGGTCCGGTCCGAGCCAGTTCGGCGACACGACGCCCTCGCGACCGACGAAGCGGACCCCTTCGGGCATCTCGGTGCCGAGCGGCATCGGCGCGGTGGCGTCGTCGGTCATGTCGACATCCTGACACGCCGCGTGGTTTGACCCGTGTGCGTCGCCTGCCTACCGTGCCGGCATGACCGAGGGTGAGCGGCAGGAGCGGCGATTCGGGCGGCTGACCGAGCAGGCGGAGCACGGGCTGCTCACCTACGGTTCGTACCTGAAGATCCCCGAACTCTTGTCGCTGCAGCAGCTCCGGTCGGACCCGCCCGTGCACGACGAGATGCTCTTCATCGTCGTGCACCAGGCGTACGAACTCTGGTTCAAACAGCTGCTCTTCGAGCTGGAAGCCGCCCGCGACGCGATGCTGACCGACCGCCCCGAGCGAGCCCGGCATCTGCTCGTGCGCGTGCGCGCGATCGAGCGCGTGCTGATCGAGCACATCCAGGTGCTGGAGACGATGACGCCGCAAGAATTCCTGGAGTTCCGGGCTGTGCTGACGCCGGCGAGTGGATTCCAGTCGGCGCAGTTCCGGGAGTTGGAGTTCGTGAGCGGTTTGAAGGACGAGCGGTTCCTCGACGACCTCGCTGCTGCCTCCGAGGAACGAGACCGGCTCACGCGGAGGCTCGCCGAGCCCACGCTCTGGGACGGCTTCGTGTCCTTGATGCGCACCCATGGGTTCCCGATGCTCGAAGGGGACGCCGAGACGCGCGCCGCATCGCTCCTCGCGATGGCCCGGGAGCAGGGCGAGGTCTTCGCGGTGAGCGAGGGCCTCGTCGACCACGACGAGGCCCTCGCGCAGTGGCGTTACCTCCACGTGCTGATGGTGGAACGAGAGATCGGCGCGAAGCGCGGCACCGGCGGCTCGAGCGGCGTCGGGTACCTTCGCTCGACGCTCGACAAGCGCTGCTTCCCGGAGCTCTGGGGCCTTCGGAGCAGGTTGTAGCGGGCGGCCTCAGCCCTCAGTGATCCCGAGCGTGGCCCGGAGCTGGTCGAGCATCTGCTGCTCGCCCTGACTCACCTGCTCCGCACCGAACCCCATGAACCCGCCTTCCTTCGCGGCGTCGGCGGCGTCCTGTGCGACCGCGAGCAGCCATCGGGCGTAGGCGGCCGCTTCCTCGGGGGTGGCCTTGGCCTCCACGACATCCTGCGCCTCGCGGAGCTCCCGCAGCACCTGCGCGCCGGCCTGGCTCGGATCCTCGATCTTGAAGCCACCCAAGGGGTTCTCGTGCTGCTGGCCCATCGCCATGATCTCTTGCGACACGGTGATCAGCAGCTCGTCCTGGCTGGGCGGCGCGCCGATGGCACGGAGGGTGGCCATCGTCTCCTTGGACAGCTCGATCGGGCCGCCCGGATCGGCGAGTGAGATCGCCATGCCGGCCACGTTGGGCGCTCGGCGCACCCGGGTCCATTCCTCGTCGGTGAACACCGCCTTGCCCGTCATCGCGATCCCTCCTGTTGGTCGGCTGCTCCGAGGATAGGCTCCTCGGTCATGAGTGGCTCGAGACTCCACGCCTCGGCGAAGGCGTCGTCGTTCACGGAGTCGGTGATCCGCGACATGACGCGGCTCGCCGATCAGCACGGCGCGATCAATCTCGGGCAGGGGTTCCCGGACTTCGCGGCGCCCGACGAATTGAAACGGGCCGCCGCTCGGGCGATCGCGGAGGACCACAACCAGTACCCGATCACGTGGGGCGTCTCGGCGTTCCGGGACGCGATCGCGGGCGCATATGCGCGTGACTACGGCATGACCGTCGACCCCGAGAGAGATCTGCGTCACGTGCGGGTCGACCGAGGCGATGATCGCGTCGATGCTCGGTGTGCTCGACCCCGGTGATGAGGTCGTCGTGTTCGAGCCGTTCTACGAGAACTACGGGCCGGACTCCATCATCTCGGGCGCCGTGTCGAGGCTGGTCTCGCTCCGCCCGCCCGACTGGTCGTTCGACGAGGCTGAGCTGCGCGCAGCGTTCGGACCGCTCACCCGCGCGATCGTGATCAACTCGCCGAACAATCCGACCGGCAAGGTGTTCACTCGTCAGGAGCTGAGTGCGATCGCCGAGCTGTGCATCGAGCACGATGCGATCGCGATCACCGACGAGATCTACGAGCACATCACCTACGACGGCGCCGAGCACGTGCCGATCGCGACGCTTCCCGGCATGGCCGAGCGCACGATCACGATCAGCGCGCTCTCGAAGACGTATTCGGTCACCGGCTGGCGCGTGGGGTGGGCGATCGCTCCCCGGTCGTTGATGGCGGGCATCCGGCCCGTGCACGACTTCCTCACCGTGGCGGCGGCGGCCCCCTTGCAGGTGGCGGGCATCACCGCCCTGCAGTTGCCTTCGACGCTACTTCGTGCGCATGCGTGCCGACTACGCCGAGCGCCGCGACGTGATGCTCCGCGTGCTCGCCGCGAGCGGGTTCGAGGTGGCGTCGCCGCCCGCGGGCGCCTACTACGTGATGGCCGACTGCTCGCATCTCGGGCTCGGTGACGACGTCGCGACGGCGCGCCACCTCGTGGAGCACGTCGGTGTCGCGACGGTGCCGGGCTCGTCGTTCGTCTCGGACCCGGCCGACGGCGCGCATCTGCTGCGGTTCGCCTTCTGCAAACGCGTCGAGACGCTCGAGGCGGCAGGCGAACGTCTCGAGTCGCTCAGGTAGTCTGTGCCAGACTAGTACCCCATGCGGGCGACGCCGTCGGGCGCGACGCGCACGATCACGCGTTGCTGGTCGGCTCGGTGACCGGCGTAGACGTCGGCGCCGGTGTACTTCTTCGCGAGCGCGTCGATGTGCGCGTCCGCCCCTTCGTGCACGAAACCCGTGACGTGCCCGCGCACCATGAGCTGGCGGTAGGGGTCGTCCTGGTCGAACAGGCAGACCGCGACCCGAGGGTCCCGTCGCATGTTCCGGGTCTTCGTCCGCCCCTCAGCGGTGTTGACGAGGATCGTGTCGCCGTCGACGTCGATCCAGACGACCGATACATGGGGAGCGCCGTCGGCCATGGCGGTCGCGAGGCTCGCGAAATTCGGCGCGTCGAGCAGAGCACGGTCGTGATCGTTCAGCATCCTCGGTCCCCCTCGTGGCTCGTTTCTCAGGTGGCTCCGACAGCGTGCAACGACGGCCGGTGCTCGCACCTTCCCACACGGGCTGGATCAGCGAATCTCGCGGTGTTCGCCCACCCTGGCGTCGGGCTCGGATCCGTTCGTCGCGATGTCGGCGAGGGTCACCGACCCCATCGCGTCCTGGATGCCGGGCTTTACCCCTCCCGGATCACCTCGTCGCCGTCGACCGGCTGTGCGGTGGTTGGGTCGCTCGCCCTCCGCTCGTGGGTCGACTCCACCAGCCGCCGGGCGCCGTACAGGGTGAGCATCAGACCGAGCGCGAACACCGGAAGGGGCCACAGATGCGAGGGACGCAGGTCGGGGACATCGAGATCGCCCCAGAGGAGCATGCCGCCGAAGACCGCCGTCGCGAGACCGACGACGAACGAGAATGGGTCGAATCGATGCGGCTTCATCGGACGTCGCTCCTGTCCACATGGTTGATCCGGACCGCGCCGATCGAGACGGTCGCCTCGATGCGTACGACACCCGGTGTCGCGCCCTCCCGTGGGCTCGAGACCCACCTGATCGACTGGGCGAAACCGCCTCGTGCCTGCTCGTACCGGCAACACGCGTGCGCGCCGTGTGGCGTCACGTGCGAATACACGGTCTGGGTGGTGCCAACGCCGACGCTGCCCACGAGCTCGACCGTGATGTCGTCCGGGATGTTGAGCGTCAGCATCCCGGCGCCGACGTGGACCCGGATCGTGCCTGACTCCCCGGGGCGCAGGTCGATCAGGTCGACCGTCATCTCACCGCCGGCCAGGCGGCGTTCCACCCGCTCGTCGAGCGTACGGATCGTGACGGTGCGGTCGCCGACGCCGTCGTCGAGATCGATATGGAGCACCGTGAGCACCAGCGCGAACGGCGCGATCGCGAGTACCGGCACGACGAGCCACCGCGCTCGGCCGACGAATCCGCCGACCGCGATGCCGACACCCAGCACGAGCAGCAGGAGGGCGGCGGTCTGCGCCAAGGTGAACGTGATCGCGCCGCCCAGGTCGAGCAACGCGGCGATCGCAACGACGAGGAGGCCGACACCGAGCGTGAGCGGTCCGAGGAACGACGGATCGCGCCGAGGTCGCCGCCGAGAGGACGTCGGCAGCGAGGCCGGAGGAAGGTCGGTCTCCTCTCCCATGCGGGGGGTCTGCGGGCCGACCGCCGGCAACGGTGCCCTCGTATCGTCCGCCGGCGGGCGTGTCGCGCCCGGATCGCCGTCCGATTCCCGCAGGAACAGGAGCGCGCCGATCGCGATCAACCCGAGCGCTGCAACGACCATCGGGCTCATCCAGCCGAGTTGACCGGCGAAGAGCAGCCCTCCACCGGCGACGAGTGAGATACCGAGCCACACGGGAGCCTGCGGGAAGCGTCGCGCGGTTCGCTGGGCGGCGCTCTCAGTGAGATCTCGACGTGGCATCAGCCACCAGAGGAAGGCGTACACGATCGGTCCGAGCCCGCCGATCGGCGTGCTGAGTACGAACCCGATGCGCACCACCCAAGGGGGAACCGCCGCGTGGTCGGCGATGCCGCTCGCCACACCCGCGACCCATCGGTGCGTGGCGCGGCGTGACCAGCGCGCGCGTTCCCCGATCCCTGCCCGAGGGGTCTCCATGCGGTGCAGTGTGGATGAACTCCCACACCTGCCACATCGGGGACTTCCCCGGAAGAACCCTGATGAACGCGCCGTGCCGTCCGGGGGGTCCCCGATGGCCGATTCGGGCAGTCGCATGCGAACATCGCCAGGTGGCCGCGATCCGATCCGCCTCGTCCCGGCGCCTCGAACGAAGTGAAGGCGACCGCGTACTCTTCGGTGTCGCCGGGGGCATCGGCGAACGGGTAGGGGTCGATCCGCTCGTCGTCCGTCTTGCGTTCGTGCTGCTGACGCTCGCGGGCGGCGTCGGCGTGGTCTGTTACCTGCTCGGCGTGGTGATGTCGGTCGAGCCCGATCACGCCGATGGATCGCATGCACGGGCCGCGAGCGGCCGTCGAACGGTCGCGGTCGTATTGATCCTCGCCGGCGGGCTCGTGCTGCTTCGGGACCTCGGGTTGTGGCTCGGCGACGATGTCGTCGTGCCGGCCGCGCTGGCGGTGTTCGGCTCCATCGTGTTGTGGACCCGCGCGACGCTCGGCCGGTCGCGCGTCGCGCAGCTGCTCTCGCGCAGCTCCACCGGCACGGTTCGCTTCGTGGCCGGTGCGGCTCTGATCGTCCTGGGCATCGGATCTGTTCGTCGTGGTCGGTCGGCGGTCCGGATTGCTCTCGAATGCCCCAGCGGCCGCCGGCGCGGCGGTGCTCGTCATGGGCGTCGTGATCGGCCCATGGGTCATCCGACTGGCGAGAGAGGCGCGGCTTGACCGTCGTGAGCGCATCCGCTCCGAGGAACGAGCGACGCTCGCGGCACACCTGCACGACTCGGTGCTGCAGACCCTCGCACTGATCCAACGCGCCGATGACCCCCGTCGAATGGCGAGCCTCGCACGCGCCCAGGAGCGGGAGCTGCGCGGATGGCTCTACGGTCGCCCACCTTCGGCCGGTCCGACCAGCGTGGCGTCCGCGATCGAGGCCGTCGTCGAGCAGGTCGAGGGCGAGCACGGCGTCCCGATCGAGTCGGTGACCGTGGGCGACGCAGGGGTGGACGAGGCCGCGGGGGCGCTGGTCGCCGCGGCGCGCGAAGGGCTCATCAACGCGGCGCGCCACTCGGGCACCGGAACGGTCTCGCTGTTCGTCGAGATCGAATCCGATGCGATCACGGCGTTCATCCGCGATCACGGTGCCGGGTTCGACCCGCGAGCGGTCGCGCTCGACCGACGTGGGATCGCCGACTCGATCGAGGGCCGGATCCAGCGGGTGGGCGGCGAGGTGTCGATCGCTTCCGCGATCGGTCGTGGCACGGAGGTCCGGCTCCGCATCCCGAGGCAACCGTCGTGACGATGCGGGTCTTCCTGGTCGACGACCACCGGCTCTTCCGTTCCGGCGTTCGGGCGGAGCTCGGGGAGAGCGTCGACGTGGTCGGTGACGCCGGCACGGTGGTCGAGGCGATCGCCGGCATCGTGGCGACGAGCCCCGATGTCGTCCTGCTCGACGTGCATCTGCCCGACGGCGGCGGCGCGGCCGTCGTCGAAGGAGTTGCGGCCGCGGGCATCGACACGCGCTTCCTCGCGTTGTCGGTGTCCGATGCGGCGGACGATGTGATCGGGGTGATCAGGGCGGGGGCGCGTGGATACGTCACGAAGACGATCGCGCCGGGCGACCTCGCGGAAGCCCTGCGACGTGTACACGACGGCGACGCCGTGTTCTCGCCGCGTCTCGCGGGGTTCGTGCTCGACGCCTTCGCCGGGGCGGTGCCGGTGGGCGAGATCGACTCCGAGCTCGACCAGCTGACGCCCCGCGAACGCGAGGTCCTCCGCTACATCGCGCGAGGGTACGCCTACAAGGAGACCGCTCGAGAACTGCACATCTCGGTGAAGACCGTCGAGACGCATGTCTCGTCCGTGCTTCGCAAGCTCCAGCTCTCGAGCCGGTACGAGCTCACCCGATGGGCGAACGACCGGCGGCTCGTCTAGCCCGCAGCCCCGGCACTCAACGCGTGTCCCAGCCGCGTCCGGGCGCCAGGATGTCGGCCGGGTCGAACGACGCCTTGAGGCGACGATGCACGTCGAGACCCGGCGGACGCGTGTCGCCGAGGCCGCCCGGGCCGCGGATCGCCGGTGCGATGCCTTCGGCCGCCGCGACCCGCCCGCGCACCGCGGACAGCTCGTGCTCGTTCCTCGCGGCGATCCATGCGAGACCCACCCCCGTGAGGGCCGCGTAGGCGTCAGCGCCGTCGACCACGTGCTCGAGGCGTGCGGGTGCGACGGCGGCTTCGACGATCGTTCCCTCGTCGGGCCACGTCCACCACGGGTCATGAGGGAATGCGGTTCCCTCGTGCGCAGTGGCGTCGGCGGCGAGGTCGGTGACCGCGGCGGTCAGCTCGTCGACCTCGCCGGACCATCCGTCGAGGTGCACCTCGACCGCGCCGTGGGTCGCGATAACGGCGGCGGCGAGCGGGACCCGCGCCGCGATCGCAGCGGCCAGCGCAGGGTCACCCGGCGCGGTGAGGCTGACGGCTCGTTCGGGGAGCGGTCGCACCTTGAGCGCGACGTGGGTGATGACGCCGAGCGTGCCGAGCGAGCCGGTCATCAAGCGGTGCACGTCGTACCCGGTGACGTTCTTCACCGTGCGGGCGCCGCTCTTCACGATCCTGCCGTCGCCCGTGACGAGCTCCATCTCCACCACCGTGTCGCGGAGGGCGCCGACCTTCAGTCGGCGCGCCGACGACGAGCCCGACGCCAGCACCCCACCGACGGTGGCGTCGGAGGGCGCGTCTGCGGGCCATTCCTGCCCGTGCTCGGCGAGGATCTCGGCGAGCGCGCCACAGCGCATGCCCGCTTGCACGACCGCCAGCATCTCGGCCGGCTCGTAGGCCACGACGCGATCGAGCTGCGTGGTCCAGAGCTCGGCGTCGACCTCGCTCGGGTTGCCCTTGGCGATGTGCCGGCGTCCGCCGACGACGAGCAGGCGATGTCCCGCCGAGCTCGCCGTGGACAGGATCTCGACGACGTCGGTCGCGGTCGCGGGGTGGAACAGATCGGGGCTCATGCCGTTCGTCCCGATTCGTAGCGCTCTCGGACCAGGGTGGCGATGCGCTCGGCGGTCGTCGGTCGAAGCACGCGCAGCATGGATCGGGTTCCGGCCCGCATCTCGGTGGCGAGCTCGGCGTTGGGTCCGGCGTGGTCGGCGTACTTCGCGAGCGCCGCCTCGGCCGCCGCGATCGACGGCGAGGGATCGGCGCCCCCGGCCACGGCGCCCGCGGCATCGTCGGCGTGACGCAGCGCTTCCTCGAGCGCCGTGCGACCGTCGGGCGGCCAGTCGCGGATGCGCTCGCCCTCGGGATCGCCGACCATCGACCACAGCAGAGAGCGGGAATATCGGGAGACGGCCATCAGCTGGCGGATCGGCACGGCGAGGTCGAAGAGCTCCCGCCTCCGTCCTCGGTGTCGAGGGTTCCACCGCAGACCGGAATTCGCGCGGTCGAGCGTCCTGGTCACGTCGCCGGTGTCCATCGAGCGGCGGATGCGCTCGTCGAGCATGTGGTCGGCGTCGCGCAACGGTCGTCCGGGCACCGTGGCCACATCGCGGAGGTCGGCCGACACGTCCAGCCGCAGGTCGCGCAGGAGCCGCCTGAGCCCTCCGATCGGATCGGGCGGCCAGAGCGCCACCGCCACGACCATCGTCACCGCGGCTCCCACGAACGTCTCCCAGATGCGGACCCATGCGAAGTCGGGCGCATCACCCTTGCCGACGAAGATCACGATCAGCGCCGTGACCGCCGTCACCGGGTTGATCGACTCGTTCTTCGCGTGGGCGACCAGGCCGACGGCCAGCCCGGCTGCGACCGTGGCGGCCACGAGCCACAAGGGCGCGCTCGGATCGATCTCGAGCGCGACGATGCCGATCAGGATGCCGGCGACCGTGCCCAGGATTCGGAAGACGGACACGCCGAGCACACCGTACGGGTCGTCGGCGCGCAGCGCGACCAGGGGCACGATCGCGGCGAACGCGGGCCGATCGGCTCCGAGCAGCTCACTGATCCACCACGCGAGCACGGCTGCGAGCCCGATCTTCGCCAGGAGCCGGAGATCTCGGGCGCGCAGCTCGGAGGGTGACGCGATCAGATCCACGAACCCTCCGGCAGGTCGTGGGCATCGGCAGCCGCATCGCCCGACCCGGCCGCGGCCACCGCGAACTCTCCGCAGCGTGCGCCGTCGGGCAAGACCTTCCGTGGGTTCATGCGACCCTCGGGGTCGAACGCGGCACGGACGCAGGCCTGTGCGTTCAGGTCCTCGGCGCCGAACACGAGCGGCATGAAGTCGCGCTTCTCGAGGCCGATCCCGTGCTCGCCGCTGAGCGCGCCGCCGGCGTCGACGCACAGACGGACGACCTCGTCGCTCGCCTGCAAGACACGCTCGAGCGTGCCCGGCACCGACCGGTCGAAGGAGAAGAGAGGGTGGAGGTTCCCGTCGCCGGCGTGGAACACGTTCGTGACGATCAGCCCGTGGCGTTCGGCGATCCCGTAGACGCCCTGCATCACCTCGACCAGCTTCGTGCGCGGCACCACACAGTCGTGCAGGTGGTAGTGGGGCGCGATCCGGGCGATCGCGCCGAACGCGGACTTGCGGCCCTTCCACAGCAGCGCGCGCTCGGCCTCGTCGGTCGCGACGCGCACGCTCGACACGCCGTTGGCGTCCGCGGCCGCCTCGACCTCCCGCGTCTGGGCGCCGACGCCCGCGACGGTGCCGTCGACCTCCACCAGCAGCACCGCCGCCGCATCGACCGGATAGCCGGCGTGGACGAAGTCCTCGACGGCTCGCACGATGCCCTGGTCCATCATCTCCACCGCCGCGGGCACGACACCTCGCGCGATGATCGCCGAGACGGTCGCCGCGCACGCCTCGACGGTGTCGAACCCGAACAACATCGTGCGGACCGAGGGCGGCACCGGCAGGATGCGCACGCACACCTGGGTCACCACCCCCAGGGTGCCCTCGCTGCCCACGACCACGCCTCGCAGGTCGTACCCGGCCGCCTCCGGCCCCTCGGCGCCGAAGCGCTCCAACGAGCCGTCGGGCATCACCATGTCGACCGCGAGCACGTGCGCGCTCGTGACCCCGTAGGCGAGGCAGTGGGGACCGCCTGCGTTCGTGTTCACGTTCCCGCCGATCGACGACGTCTGTTGGCTGGACGGGTCGGGTGCGTAGGTCCACGCCATCGGGCGAAGGTGGTTCGCGAGATCGAGGTTCGGGACGCCGGGTTCGACCCAGGCGAGCCGGTCGTCCGGGCGCACCTCGACGATGCGTGTCATGCGGGCCGTCACCACGACGAGCGAATCGCCGATCGGTGTCGCCGCACCCGCGAGGCCCGTGCCGCTACCTCGCGGCACGACCGGCAATCCGTGCGCTGCGGCGACGCGCACGCACGCCTGCACCTGTTCGGTCGTGATCGGCAGTGCCACCAGCGCGCAGCCCCCCTCGACCATCGATGCGTCGCGGGCGTACAGGCGCAGTGCGAGGGGGTCGGAGAGGACCGCCTCAGGGCCGAGTGCAGCTTCCAGCTCGCGGCGGGCGGCGTCGACGTCGGCCATCTCCGCAGGCTACCGTCCGGCCATGGGTGCATGGGCGGAGCTCGAGGTCCAGGATCCGGAGCTGGCCGCGTTCGGCCGCGACCGGTTCGAGGGCAGGGTCGTGTTCCACGCGACGCTGCGACGAGACGGCGCGCCCCGCGTGCACCCCGTCTCCCCGTGGTTCGGGGCCGGACTGCTGCTCGTGGGCTTCCGGGGGCACAGCCCGAAGAACGACGAGGTCGCCCTCGACGGACGCTACGCGATGCACTCGTCGATCGACGCCGAGAACCACGAGGGCGAGGGCGGTGAGTTCCTCGTCCGTGGATGGATGGAGCGGGTCTCCTCCGACCATCCCGGCGCGGTCGCGGTGCCCTACCAGGTGCCGTACGAGCTCGCGATCTACGCCTGCTCGGTGGAGGAGGCCGTCGGGACGACGTACGAGGGCGATCGGCCGATGTACCGGCGGTGGAAGGGCTGAGCCGTCAGGCGACGCGGCCGGGTGAGCCGTCGCCAGCGCTGAACGGCAGGCCCTCCGCGGCCCAGGCTTCCATGCCGCCCTCGACGTTGTAGGCCTCGAACCCGCGCGCCTGGAGCATCATCGTGGCGAGCTCGCTGCGGTTGCCGCTGCGGCAGATCACGGCGATCGGCGTGTCCTCGTCGAGATCGGAACCCGCGCCCGCCATGATCGAGTTCAGCGGCAGGTAGATGGCTCCGTCGATGCGGCCCGCTTCCCACTCGTAGAGTTCGCGGCAGTCGACGAGCTGGATGTCCGCCAACCGATCGTGGACCGTGCGGACGTCGGTGAGGGCCTGGTTCGTCGTTCGATCGCTCATCGCAGGTGCGAAATCCTACCAGTGAGATAGAGATTCCCGTCCTCCTCAGCCACTCTCGGCGAGGGCTCGTTCGAACGCCTCGAGCGCGGCGGCATCGAAGAGCACGAACCGCACCTCACGCACTCGCGTCGTCGCCCCGACCACGGCGGCGATCGCGATCGGGGCGGCGTCCTCGACCGGGTAGCCGTAGACGCCGGTCGAGATCGCCGGGAAGGCGACCGTCTCCGCGGCGAGCTCGTCGGCGACCAGCAGCACCGACCGGTGGCAGGCGGCGAGCAGCTCCGGGTCGCCATGCGAGCCCGTGTACACCGGGCCCGCGGTGTACACGATCCAACGAGCATCGAGATCGCCCGCGATCGTCGCCACCGCGTCACCGGTGGGCAGCGGCGGCTCACCGCGCTCCCGCGCCACGCGCACGCGATCGGCGAGCGCATCAGGCCCGGCAGCGCGTGTGATCGCGCCGTCGACTCCGCCGCCGGGTCGCAATGAGGTGTTCGCGGCGTTCACGATGACGTCGACCGACTGCCGCGTGATGTCGCCTTGCACCAGACGGATGCTCGGCGCCATGTGTTCCATCGTAGGCGGGTCGTGGGCCCGACGGCGTCCGGTGGTCCGTCCGCCCAAGGGGGCGACCCCCGCCCTCGCGGCCGGAAGCCCGACCCGACCGGTAGGCTCACGCGGATGGAATTCGACCTACTCGTGCTCGGCGACGTCAATCCGGACCTCGTCCTCCGGGGCGAGGACGTGGCGCCGGCGTTCGGGCAAGCGGAGCGGCTGGTCGATGCGGCCACCCTCGCGGTCGGAGGGTCGGGCGCGATCATGGCGTGCGGCGCTGCCCGGCTCGGGTTGCGGGTCGCGATCGCCGGAGCGGTCGGCGACGACCTCTTCGGCTCGTTCATGCGCGAGCGTCTCGTCGAGCACGGCGTGCACGTCGGTGGGCTCCACGTCGACCCGAGTCACCCGACCGGCGTCACGGTCGTGCTCTCCAACCGCGACGATCGGGCCATCCTCACGGCCCTCGGCGCGATCGGCGAGATGCGAGGGTCGATGGTCGACATCGACCTCCTGCGCTCGACCCGTCACGTGCACGTGAGCTCCTACTTCCTGCAGCGTGGGCTGGCGCCCGACCTTCCACGGCTGCTCACCGAGGCCCATGAGGCCGGCGCGTCGACCTCGGTCGATCCGAACTGGGACCCGAGCGGTGTGTGGGACAGTGGCCTGCCGGCGCTGCTCCCCGCCGTCGACCTGCTGCTGCCGAACGAGATGGAGGCGACCCTGCTCGCCCATACCTCCGATCTCGAGGCAGCGATCGCCGCGCTCCGAGCGCAGGGTCCCGTCGTCGCCGTCAAGACGGGGGAGCGAGGCGCGATCGCGCTGGGTCCGGGCGAGCGGGTGCAGCTCCCACCCGTTCGGGCCGTCGCGATCGACACGACCGGAGCGGGTGATTCCTTCGATGCCGGGTTCGTCGCAGCGATGCTCGCGGGCGAGTCCCTCGAGCGATGCCTCGCGATCGCCAACGCCTGCGGCGGGCTCTCCACGCGGGCGGCCGGCGGCGTCGACGGACAGCCGACGATGGCCGAGGCGGTCGCGGCCGTGGAACGGGGGAGCGCCGCGTGATCGTGTGCCTCGCCGCGAATCCCTCGGTCGACAAGCTCTTCGAGATCGAGCGTCTCGTGCGCGGTGACATCCATCGGCCCGTGGGGTTCGTGCAGGTCGCCGGAGGCAAGGGGCTCAACGCCGCTCGCGCGGCGCACGCTCTCGGGGCCAAGGTCAGGGCGGTGGCGCTCCTCCGGGGGCACGCAGGCAAGTGGCTGGAGGAGATCCTCGGGACCGAGGGCGTTCCCCTGCGCGCCGTCTGGACCCACGGCGAGAACCGCGCATCGCTGTCGGTGGCCGACCGGGAGACCGGCATGCTCACCGAGTTCTACGAGCACGGGTCCGACGTGCCGTCGGCCGCCTGGGCCGAGTTGCTCCACGCGGTGGAGTCGACATGGTCACCGGGCGGGTGGCTCACGATCAGCGGCTCCAACCCTGTCGGCGCGCCGGACAACGGCTACCGCGACCTCGTCCACGACGCAAGGGTGGAAGGCGTGCGCGTCGCGCTCGACTCCGAAGGGGAGCGCCTGCGCCTCGCGCTCGAGGCGCACCCCGACGTCGTGAAGGTCAATGCGTTCGAGGCGGGAGGGTTGCTCGGGGTGCCGACCTCGCGCCGCAACGACGCCCTCGCGGCCGCCGCGAAGCTCCGCGACCTCGCGGGCGGCGACGGGCACGCAGGCGTCGTGACCCGGGGGGCGGAGGGGGTCGTGCTCGCAGCGCCAGACGGTTCGTTGTACGAGGGCCGGCTGTACGTGCGCGGTCGGTACCCGGTCGGCAGCGGCGATGCGTTCCTCGCAGGCCTCGTCACGGCGCTCGACCGAGGTGACGACTGGGAACCGGCCCTGCGACTCGGGCTCGGAGCGGCCACGGCCAACGCCGAGCTGCCGGGCGCGGGGAAGCTCGATCCGGCTCGCGCTGCGACGCTCGCTGCGCAGGCCGAGGTGCGGCAGGCTTAGCCCTCCGTCGGCGCGAGGCCGACGCATACTGTGCGGGTCCCGAACCCGCCGGTTCCCGGAGGCCCGCCCTGACCGGTCAACGCACGCGAGAGATCCGCCCCGACGCCGCCGTTCGCGGCCTGTTCCTCACGTTCGGCTTCGTGATCGCGGCGTTCTTCCCGTTCTTGGCGCTCTACCTCGACGGCAAGGGCCTTTCCGAGAGTGGGATCGGCCTCGTGATCGCCGCGATGGCGGTCGCGCGCATCGTGCTGAACCCGCTGTGGGGACATCTCGCCGACGCGACGCTCGGACGCCGCACGTCCCTGCAGATCGGCGCGTTCCTGTCGGCGGCCTTCGCGTTGGTCCTCGCCGGTGCGGACGGCGTGGGCGCGATCGCGGTCGCTGGGTTCCTGCTCGCCGGCGCCATGGTCAGCACCGGACCGAACATCGACGCCATCACGCTGGAGCACCTCGGCGCCGAACGCATGTCCGACTACGGCAAGGTGCGGTCGTGGGAGAGCGTCACGTACGCGATCGGGTGTCTCACGCTCGGCTGGATCTTCGAGATCGCCGGCATCGGATGGGCGATGCCGATCTACGCGCTCGCGAGCATCCTCGTCTTCTCCTGGTCGTTCACGGTGGCGCGCGACACCCCACGTCACGAGGCCGCGACGGGCGGGGGACGACTCGGCACGGTCGGGGCGGTCTTCCGACAGGCGCCTCGGTTCTGGGGCTTCCTGGCGGCGTTGTTCCTGGTGTGGACGGGGTTCAACGCAGCGTGGAACTTCATCGCGCTCAAGATCGCGAGTGAGGGAGGCGGGCCACTCCTGATCGGCATCGGCACCGCGGTGGGAGGCCTGATCGAGGTACCGATGATGCGGTCGTCCTCCCGGCTGCAGACGAGGCTCGGGCTGCGCCGCGTCTACGCACTGGGTTGCTCCGTGTACGCCCTCGGGTTCCTGCTGTGGGGATCGATCTCGAACCCCACGATCGTGTCGTTGCTCACAGTCCTCGAGGGCGTGGCGTTCAGCATGCTGTTCACCACCGGCGTGGTCGTGGTCGGCCGCTTGCTGCCATCGTCGCTGTACTCGACCGGGAACTCGGTCGCGCAGATGGTCGGCTTCGGTCTCGGGCCGATCCTCGGCGCCGGCATCGGAGGGTTCGTCTACGAGACGGCCGGTCCGATGACGCTCTACGCGGGGGCGTCGGTGCTGGCGCTGTCCGGCGCCGTGGTGGCGTGGTTCGCCTTGCGCGGACCGGAGCTCGATCGACCGGTGACCGACGACGACGACGTGCCCGCCGATCCGTCGATCGCACCGCCCGAGCCCCTGGGGTGATGCCGTGAGCAGCGACCTGGGTGAGCATGATCCGGCGTGCGGCTTCGCCTGGTGGCTCCAAGGGACCCCCACCATCGGGGAACGGGCGCTCGCCGCCTACGGCGGAGCTCCCGATGCCGGTTTCGCGGCGCGGGCCCGACTCGCGTTCGTCCTGATGCCCCTGCACGAGCTGGAGTACGGGCTCGCGGTGGATCGGCCGGACATCGTCGCGTCGGCGCTCACGGGCTTCAGCGAGCGGCTCCCGATACTGGGCGAACCACGTTGACCATGTCCTGACCTGGGCATTTGCAGCGTTCGTCCGTCGCCGGGACGATGGAGTATCGACCACAACCCCACCGGAGGGCACGTTGAGCGACCAACATGGATTCATCGACAAGGCGAAGGGGACGGCGAGCGGTATCGCCGGCAAGGCCGCCGGCACCGCGAGCGATCTCGCCGGCAAGGCCGCCGAGACGGCGGGAGGGCTGGTGGAGAAGGCCGAGCCAATGGTCGACAAGGCCAGGGAGGCTACGGGCGACCTCTCGGCGAAGGCAGATCCGGTGCTCGACAAGGCCCGCGAGGCCGCGGGCGCCCTCGTCGAGAAGGCGCAGCCGGTCGTGGACAAGGCGGTCGAGGCGGGCGGTGGACTGCTCGACAAGGCCAAGGGCTTGTTGGCCAGAGATCGGGCCAAGGACGGCGCCGGAGACGGCGCTTCCGAGGGGGGCGCCGGGGACGGTGCTTCCGAGGGGGGCGCCGGGGACGACGCCCCCGCGGGCTAGGGGGGACGTCGTGGTCAACGCATACATCCTGATCCAGACCGAGGTGGGCAAGGCCGGTCAGGTGACCGAGCAGATCCGCGGCATCGAAGGCGTGGTCGCGGTCGACCCGGTGACCGGACCCTACGACGTGGTGGCTCGCGCTGAGGCGGCCGATCTCGACCAGCTGGCCAAGAGCACCGTGATGCCGATGCAGGAGCTCGAGGGCATCACCCGCACGCTCACCTGCCCCGTCCTGCTCCTGTAGACGTGACGGTCACGATCAGGCGCGACCACGAGATCAGCGACGTCGACGGCGAGTGGTTCCGCGCGCGGTGGCACTTCTCCTTCGATTCGTACCACGACCCGAACTACATGCGGTTCGGCACCCTGCGTGTGTTCAACGACGACCGGCTCGTTCCGGGCGCGATCTGGCCGATGCATCCCCACCATGACATCGAAGGGCTCACCTACGTGGTCGAGGGCTCGTTCCGACACCAGGACGACGTCGGCGGCCCGCCCGGACCGCTGCCCGCGGGCTCGGTGCAACGCATGACGCTCGGACGAGGGGCCCGGCACTCCGAACAGAACGCGAGCGAGATCGAGCCGATGCGGTTCATACAGATGTGGATCGTGCCGTCACGACAGGGCCTCGAGCCCGGCGTCGAGCAGAAGGTCTTCACCACCGAGGATCGCACCGACACCCTGCTGAGGGTGATCTCGGGCGAGGACGGTGATGCCGTGCTCGTGCACCAGGACGCCCACGTGTTGGTCTCACGCCTCACCCCCGGCGCGTCGGTCACACACGAGATCGCGCCCGGCCGGGGCGTCTACCTGTACATGATCGAGGGGGACGCGTCGCTGGACGGCGAGCGCGTGGAGACCGGCGCGGCGGCGCAGATACGCGATGAGGCGTCGGTCACGGTCGAGGCGTCGGCCACGACCGAGCTGATCCTGGTCGACGTCGCGCTCACCTGAGGTTCACTCGTCGACCTTGACGGGGAACGGCAAGGCGACGGGGTCGACGAACGGTGAACGGCCCTTGGCGTCGAACCGGTCCATGCGGAAGCGCTCGGCGTGCTCGACGATATCGGTACCCCCCCCGATCGCGAGGTCGATCGAGATGCGCGAGACGGCCGGGCCCCACATCATGCCGTGGCCGCACGCGCTCGCGATCGAGGCCCCGTCGACCTGGGTCCCGTCGCGCAGTACGAGCGGCCCCGTGAGCGGCAGGTGATCGGGCGTGTACTCGATCGTCGCCGCCCATACCTTCTTCGTGCCGAGACCTTTCGTGACGGGGACCAGTCGGTGCAGGCGCCGTTCCATCTTGCGGAGGTGGGGCCAGTCGATCGAGCGGCCTGGGCCGGGTTCCTCGTCGGGGTTCGACATGCCCCACAGGAAGCCGCCCTCTTCCGGGCGCCAGTAGATGCCTGCGTCGATGTCGAACGCCATCGCGGTGGTCTCGGCGCGTAGCGCGTCGCTCGCCTCGGTGACCACGACCTGGTGGCGAGCATAGCCGACCCACGCCCGGCCCCCCGCCGCCGACGCCACCGCCTGGAGCGCGGGGCCACCGGTGAGCAGCACCTTCGACGTCGAGATCGTGCCCGCCGTGGTCTCGACGCCCGTGACGGCACGTCGGCCGCCACGGCCGGGGCGGGTCCGCAGCCCCGTGAACGCGACGTGCTCGCGCAGCTGGACCCCGCCAGCCTGCATCGCCAGGGAGTACGCGCGCACGTTCCGCGGCGGGTCCACCCAGCCGTCGGTCGAGACGTACGACCCTCCCCGGAACCCGCGGCCCTCGGCCATCGACGGGATCAGCCGGCGCACCTCGTCGGTGTCGACCCAGCACGCGTCGAGTCCGGTCTCGCGTTGCATCCGGATTCGTTCGTGGGCGGCGATCTCGTCGGAAGCGGTTCCCGCCAGGATCACGTACCCCCGGCCGACGAACCCGGAGTCGGCGCCGTACGTGTCGGCCTGCCCCTCGTAGAAGCCGATCGACCAGCTGCCCAGCCGCACCGTGTCGGGTGAGCCGCCCTGGGCGCGCACCATGCCGGCGGCGCGGCTGGAGGCGCCCTGCCCCACGAGGTCGCGGTCGATCACGATGACGCGCTCGACCCCCGCCTCGCGGGCGAAGACCGAGGCCCATCCGCCGACCGTGCCCGCGCCCACCACCACCAGGTCGGCTGCGTCTCGTTCGGCCATCGATCGAACCCCCTCGTCGGAAGCGAAGTGTAGAGGAGCCCCACGGACCCGAGGGAACAGGGATGCGTACAGTCACCCCGATGGATCAACCGCGCGAGCGCTCCGACGATGGCCGTTCGCGTGATCGGCTCCTCGGGCCGCTCGCGCCCACGCCACCTGCGCCGACCGACCGACGCACCCTGACCGAAGAGGTCGTCGTGGTGCTGATGCTGTCGCTGCTCGCGAGCGCTGTCTACGCGATCCTCAGCCTTCTCGAAGCGCCGCTGGCAGGCACGGTGGTGGCGTCGGCCAACCAGAGCACCCAGCTCGCGAGGCAACTCGTGGGGTTCGTCTTCGGGCTGGCGCCGGTGTTCCTGGTGGTGCATCTCGTGCGCCGATCGGGTGAAGGGCTCGCTGGCATCGGGCTCGCGCCCGACCGTCCGAGGGCCGATGCGACGAAGGGGATCACGCTCTTCGCGGTCGTCGGGCTCGCGGGTTTCGGCCTCTACCTCGGTGCCGTCGAGCTCGGCGTGAACCGGTTCGTCGTGCCCGCACCGCCGCTGGGCCACTGGTGGACCGTGCCGGTGCTGCTGCTCACCGCGCTCGAGGCCGCGTTGGTCGAAGAGGTGATCGTGCTCGGGTACCTCGTGACCCGACTACGCCAGCTGTCGTGGTCCCCGGTCGCGGCGGTCGCCGGCAGCTCGCTGCTGCGAGGCTCGTACCACCTGTATCAGGGGTGGGGCGGGTTCCTCGGCAACCTCGCGATGGGGGTGCTCTTCGCCGTGCTGTTCCTCCGTTGGCGCCGGACCTGGCCGTTCGTGGTCGCGCACTTCCTGCTCGACGTCAGCGCCGGCATCGGCTACATCGCGTTCCGCGATCGGTTGCCGGGCTTCTAGGGCGTTCGGCGGGTTCCGCTTCGCAGGTCCACGTGGGACGATGCGGTTCCCACGCGAGGGGTGTGGGCAGATGGAGGGGTCGCGGATGTCCTCGGTGCTCGACTACCTGCGGGGGCGCGCCGTGCCGTTCGTCGTGTTCCCCGATCCCGAGGCGACCGATGCGGCGCAGACCGCCGAGCGCCACGGCGTCGACGTCGACGAACTGGTGCGAACCGAGGTCGTCTCGAACCGATTCGGCTTCGCGCTGATGGTGGTGCCGTGGGATCGCCGGCTGGACCTGACGATGGCTCGCCGGGCGATGAACGACCCCGATGCCCGGCTCGCGACACGTGACGAGCTCATGGAGAAGGTGCCGGAGTTCGACGCCGACTCGTGGCCGCCCCTCGGGTTGTTCCTGCTGATGCCCACCTTCGTCGACCGAGAGGTGGCGGGACGCGATCAGGTGGTGTTCCCCGCCGGCAAGCCCGGCACGCTGGTCTGTCTGCAGACCGACGAACTGTTCGGGGACGATCCCGTCGTGATCACGGCGCTCACGAATGCGTCGATGAAGCGCGAGCCGGCCGGCATCAGGCGCGGCAACCTCTGGGCCGTCCGCGCTGCGCCCGACCATCCGGCGATCGGCTGAGGCGCGCCCTCCCGTCGCTCGGCGGCAGTGGACGGCGTGTGAACGTTCCGTGACGGGATGCCACCCCGACTTGTCGTCGTCCTCGTGAACCCGTACCGTAGATGGCGGGATATCCCATCAAGACCGAACCCCGGCCAGCGCGCCGGGGATTCGTGTTTCCGGGGTCGATCCGTGGGACTCCGACGCAACCAGGGCCCCATCGGTCTCCTACGCCAGGTCGCGGGGGATCGCCCGCTCCCACCGACGACGGAACCGTTCCGCGCCGTCTTCCCGCACGAGCAGGTCGATCGCCGTGTGGAACGCGTCCGTGTCGCTCTCGATCGTGACGTCGACGCGAGAGACCACCGTCGCCTCGTCCCATCGCATCTCGAACTCGGTCTCGCCGCTCGCGATCGCGTGCCCCGGATCGATCGTCGACACCGACACGGTGCCGTCGTAGTGGCTGCGCATCGCGGGCACGTCGGGCGTGGCCTCGTCCTCGAAGGTACTGCCCGCGTTCGCCGACGTGATGCGCGTGAGCGCCTCGTGCGTCACCGACCACCGCACGCCGTCGGCCGGACCGGCATCGTCTCGCTCCCCGGGGTCGCCGAGGTCGGGGGGCGGGAACCGGGGCCGTTCGGTCACCGGTGAAGGCCCGTCGAGCACCGGCAGCTCGAGCGACGCCGAGGAGCGGTCGACCGTGAGCGCCAGCGGTGCGGGCGGAGCCCACGAGTTCGGCCAGTCGGTCCCGGCCAGGTCGAGCCGCACCCGGTGGCCGGGCTCGAACGTCCACGAGGTCACCTCGAGCACCAACTCCACGTCGACGGGCTCGCCCGGCACGAGCGGTGCCGGTTGCTCACGCGAGTCGCGGTGGGTGAGGTTCAGCATGCCGCGTGCGACCAACGACGAGGTGCCGTCGGGGAAGACGTCGCAGAGCTTGGCCGAGAGGAACGCCACGGGCGCGGTCGAGGTCACTCGCGCCCGCAGCCGCGCGTGGCCCAGGATCTCGAGCTCCCCTTCGAGGGGGTCCCACGTATAGGTGAGTGAGTGCAGTTCGTCGGGGCGCTGGTCGTCGGGCTGGCCCCAGGGCAGCACGCCCGCGCACGAGATCCAGGCGGTGTGGCCGACGTCGCCGCGCACGTCGAGCTCGTCGTGGCCACCGCCGGGCCGGTTTGCCTCGGCGGTGACGAGTGGCCACGCGCTGGGCGAAAGGCGCTCGGCGGGCCAAGTCGGCTCGTACCGCCACTCGCCTCGCACCTCGGCGCGGTCGGGAGCGGGCAGCGTCGAGCGCTGCGCGAAGAGTGCGATCGGCGGCTCTCGATCGATGCCGTTGTCGACGCCCTTCAGCCACCGGTCCCACCACCGGATGTGCTCGGGGATCAGGTCGTGGTTCGGCCCGGGCAGCGATGTGTCGGTCGCCGCGTGGGCCCACGGGCCGATCACGAGGCGTTTCGGACACCGAAGCCGCTCGAAGGCGCGCAGCGAGTTGTTCCGGTAGCCGTCGGCCCAGCCGGCGACGATCATCGTCGGGCACTCGATCGCCTCGTAGTCCACGAACAGGGAGCCGGCCTTCCAGTAGTCGTCGAGCCGCTGGTGCTCGAGCCACGTCAGCACCCAGGGCTCGGTGCCGTCGAGACGGCGGGCCCACTCCTCGCGCCAGCCGTCGCCGTAGACCGAGGGCACGGGAGGCAAGGCGTTCATCGCGACCATGTAGGTGGGGTAGTCGATCTGGTCGAGCTGCTTCACCACGCCGCCGTAGTAGTGCACGTCGTCGCCGTAGCGGTCGTCGGTCGCGTAGATCGGGATGATGGCCTTCAGCGCGGGAGGGCGTTCCATCGCGAGCTGGATGCTGTTGAACCCGGAGTAGGAGTATCCGTACATGCCGACCGCGCCGAGTGACCACTGCTGCGTGGCGAGCCAGTCGATCACCGTCATCAGATCGGTGCGCTCGACGGCCGGATACTCGTCGGTCGCGACCCCCTCGCTCGAGCCCGTACCGCGAACGTCGACGCGGCAGACCACGAAGCCCGCCTCGGCGAGCCGCCGGTACTCGCTGCGCGAATGGCCCGTCACGTCGTCCTTGCGGTAGGGCAGGGCCTCGAGCACCGCCGGCCATGGACCCGGGGATCGATCGGCACCGCCGGGCATGTACAGCGTGGCGGCGAGACGCACGCCATCGGTCATCTCGATGGAGACGTGTTCCCTCGTCGTCATGGCGGCGAGGGTACCGATGAAGCGAGGGCACGGCGTGTGCACGCCCTCGTCCCGCGCGACCGGCGGTCAGGTCCAGCCGCGGAACCAGACGCGGGCCTTCCACATCGTGTCGCTGATGCGGCTCGCGGTGAGGATGGGCCACATCCACAGGAACAGCCCGACGGCCGCGGCGAAGTAGCCCCACACGAAGGGCAGGTAGGGCTTTCGCCTCGAGACGGCGAGGTCACCGGTGTCCGGGTCGGTCGCGACCTCACCGGTGGCATGGTCTCGGATCACGAGGTGCGCGGCGGCCAGGTCGCGCATCGTGTACACGGCGGCGAGCGCCAGGAAGGGCGTGAGCGGCAGGGCGTAGAAGAAGAACTGCGGACGTGCGACGAGGAACCACGGCAGGTACAGGCCCGCGAAGGCGACCACGATGAAGCCGGGCTTCCAGTCGCGTTTGCGCCACCACGCCCACGCGCAGTACGGGATCGTCCACATCGTGCCCCAGAACAGCACTGGGTTCCCGATCGCGAGGATCTGGCGGATGTCGGGACCGAGATCCTCGACGAAGTAGCTCACGGGTCGCAGCATCGGGATCCACGTCCACGCCTTCGAGTAGTAGATGTGCGTCGGCGTGTAGGTGTTCGTGTCCGGGTCCAGCGCCGTGGCACGCAGGTTCCGGTGGTACTCCCACATGTCGCGGTGCTGCTCGATCCAGGCGGACAGGCTCGGGCCGTAGTGCACGAACCAGGGGATCCAGGTCAGCGCGTAGACGGCGAATGGCACGAGCGCGAACGCCACGACGATGCCGAGGGACTCGAGCCCGAGCGTCCTTACGAAGGCGCGGCCCCGGCTCGTGGCGCCCCGATGGCGCCGCGTCGTCTCCCAGAGGTAGGCGAGCAGCACCGCCGCCGGGATCGCCATCGCGCCCGACCACTTCACCGCCGCCCCGGCACCCAGTGCAGCACCGGCCGCGAATCGCCACGGACGGAAGAACGGTGAGGGGACCCCGGCGGGCGCGATCGCCTCGGCTTCAGGCTCCGGGTCCGCTTCGGTCTCAGTGTCCGCTTGGGTCTCCGGCTCCGCTTCAGGCGGCGTGTCCTCCTCTGTCGGTGTGCGTCGATCGATCCATCGGCGATCGAGCACCAGGCACAGGAACCCGAGAGCGACCCAGAAGGCCAGGTGGATGTCGAGGAGCGCGACCCGGGAGTGCACCACGTTGAGGCAGTCGACCGCGATCAGGAGCCCGGTGGCGAACGTCCACACGGGACGGCCGAACAGCACCTGCGCGATCAAGGCGGCGATCACCGCCACGCCGATGCCCGCGAGCACCGACGTGAAGCGCCATCCGAAAGCGTCCATCGTGAAGGCGGCGATGCCGAGTCCTATCGTGAGCTTGCCGAGCGGCGGGTGCACCCAGGAGCCGACGTCCCACTCGTTGTCGCGCCAATACCTCTCGTCGCCGGGCTCGATGCGGCAGACGCGGTCGGAGTCGCCGGTGACCTGGATGCAGCCTGCCTTCGCGTAGTAGAGCTCGTCGAAGACGAGCTCGGCGGGGTCGTCGACCGCTGCGAATCGGATGATGCCGGCGATCGCCGCGACCGCGAGTACGGCCACCACCGGTCGGTTCAGGCGCTGCATCACGGCCGACATCGGCGTCAGGGTACCGGCCGGTCCTTCACGCGGTACACGAACTGGCACCCCTGGAACTCATCGGTGATCGAGGCCGTCTTGGTGTCGACCATCCCGGTCGCGAGCCCGTGCTGCTGCACGACGCCGAACGACAGGTCGGTCTCGACCTTCGAGGCCTTCTTCGGCCATGCCACCCAGAGTCGCCCCGCCGGCTGGAGCGTCGCCGCGAGCGAGGCGAACCGGCGTTCGAGCACCCGGCGCTCCGTCGTGAACAGCACGATCACGTCGATGGCCTTCGTGGCTCGCGAGAGGAAGTCCACTTCCGGCGGCATGGGTGCCTGGGCCACGAGCAGATCGCAGAGCCCCGCCGGCCCACCGATCACCACGACCCGCGACCCCTGCCGGATGCCGAGCTTCTTCCAGAGCGGGGTGGCCGAGTAGTCCTTGTGTCCCTCCGCCATCGCCGCCTCCAGTGGTGGGCTTCCGCCCGTGGGCGGCCGGGGCACATCGTGTCACCCTGGAACCATGGCAGGCACCCTCTGGCTCGTGGCGACCCCGATCGGGAACCTGGGCGACCTGTCGGCCCGGGCTCGGGAGGTGCTCGGCCGGGCCGACCTGGTCGCGTGCGAGGACACCCGGCGCACCGGCCGTCTGCTGGCCGGCCTCAAGATCAAGGTGCCGATGCTCTCCTACTTCGAAGGCAACGAGCGGGAGCGTCTCGGCGAGCTGCTCCGGCACCTCGACGACGGCGAGGACGTTGCCCTCGTCACCGACGGGGGGATGCCGGCGGTCTCCGACCCGGGGTACCGGCTCGTGACCGCCTGTCTCGAGGCGGATGTCGACGTGCGTGTGGTGCCCGGCCCCTCGGCCGCCATCGCTGCGCTCGTCGTCTCGGGCCTCCCGACCGACCGGTTCGTGTTCGAAGGGTTCCTCCCGAAGAAGCCCGGCGAGCGCCTCCGGCGGTTGGAGGCGCTCCGCCACGAGCCGAGGACGATCGTGCTGTTCGAGTCCCCGCTGCGGGTCCAGACGCTGCTGCGCGATGTGCTGGTCGCGATCGGTGACCGGGAGATCTCGGTCGCGCGGGAGCTCACGAAGCTGCACGAGGAGGTCGTGCGAGGCCGGGTCAGCCAGGTGCTCTCACGACTGGGCGAGTCCGATCTCAAGGGAGAGGTCGTCGTCGTGATCGGCGGGGAGCGGGTGCGTCCAGCCCCGGACATGAATGGCTGCGTCGACGAGGCTCGCGAACTGATCGCCGGCGGCATGCGCAAGCGCGACGCGGCCCACGCGGTGGCCGATCGCTACGGCGTGAGCGCGAACGAGCTCTATCGGGCGTTGCTCGACGACTGAGAGCGCGGCTCCGCTGAGCTCGGCGAGCCGTGCGACTACGCAGGCGTCATGGGTCGCGAGTGTCGGCGCCTCCGCGTCACGTACCACGTGACGAGAACGGCCACGATCCCCGGAACCAGCCCGATCCCCAGCACCTCGTCGAATGACAGACCGTCGATGTTCGGCTGCAGTTCTTCCTGGGTCGCCCAGCCGAACCAGACCTCGCTGATGAACAGGCCGCCGACGAAGTACGCGGCCGACGCGATGAGCCACAGCCAGCGTGTCGTCTTCCTGCCCACGACGAGCTGGGCGATCACACCGAAGCCGAGCGACATGACGATGAGCAACCCCAACCCTTGGAGTCCCAGATCCCACTGCATGGGCGCCCACCTCCTTCCTGCGGACCGTCAGCCGACCGTCCGCATCGCCCCTCACCTTCAGCGTGGCAGGATGCGAGCGCGTGCGGTGAGGTCCTTCGGACCTTCATCAGCCGGACGCCCGAGGCAAGGAGGCGTACTAGTCTAGCTCAGACTAGCACGGCGAGCCCGTATCATGACGCGACCATGGGCCGGGGAACGTTCGTCATCACGACGCCGATCTACTACGCGAACGACGTGCCGCACATCGGGCACGCGTACACGGAGGTCGCGAGCGACTTCATCGCGCGCTACCGGCGCCTGCGCGGCGACGACGTCTTCTACCTGACCGGCACCGACGAGCACGGCCTCAAGGTCGCGCGTGCCGCCGAAGAGAACGGCGTCACTCCCAAGGAGTGGACCGACTCCCTCGAACCTCGCTGGCGGGAGGTGTGGGAGCGCCTCGACATCAGCTACGACGACTACATCCGCACGACCGAGCCCCGACACTACGAGTCGGTCGCGAAGATCCTGCAGGCCGTCTACGACAACGGCCGCGACGACATCTACAAGGGCACCTACGAAGGCCTCTACTGCGTGGCGTGCGAGGCGTACTACCTCGAGAGCGACCTGATCGAGGGGAACTGTCCGATCCACGGCCGACCGGTGGAACAGATGCGCGAGGAGAACTACTTCTTCCGGCTCTCGGCGTACCGGGACCGGCTGCTCGAGCACTACACGGCGAACCCGAGCGCGATCGAGCCCGGCGTGCGACGCAACGAGGTGCTCAGCCTGATCGTCGGAGGACTCCAGGACTTCTCGATCAGCCGCACGACGTTCGAGTGGGGTGTGCCGCTGCCGTGGGATCCGGAGCAGGTCACCTACGTCTGGTTCGACGCGCTCACGAACTACATCACGGCGACCGGCTATGCGAGCGACCCCGAGCGGTTCTCGCGCGAGTGGCCGGCCGACATCCACCTGATCGGCAAGGACATCGTCCGCTTCCACGCCGTCTATTGGCCGGCGATGCTGATGGCCGCGGGCGTGGAGCCGCCGACCCAGGTGTGGGCGCACGGCTACCTGCTCGTGGGCGGGGAGAAGATGTCGAAGACGAAGCTCACGGGCATCCACCCGTTCCAGCTGACCGATCACTTCGGGGTCGACTCCTACCGCTACTACTTCATGCGTGAGATCTCGTTCGGCCAAGACGGCAACTTCTCCTGGGAATCGATGACCGAGCGCCACAACGCCGACCTCGCGAACGGCCTGGGGAACCTCGCGAGCCGCGTGCTCGCGATGGTCGGCAGCTACTTCGACGGCGCGGTGCCCGAGCCGGGCGTGGCAGGGGCCGAGGGCGACCTTCCTACGGTGACCGCGGACGCCCTTCGGCGCTACGACGAACACATGCTGGCCGTGCAGCTTCAGCCTGCCCTCGTCGCGGTCTGGGACATCGTTGCGCGCGCGAACCACTACCTCGTCGAGAAGGAACCGTGGAAGCTCGCGAAGGACGACGCCAACCGCGACGAGCTCGCGAGCGTGCTCTACGCCGCCGCCGAGACCCTGCGCATCCTCGCGATCGCGATCGGGCCCATCATGCCGGCGGCGGCCGCGAGGCTGTGGGAGCAGCTCGGCCTCGGCCGATCCCTCGGCGACCAGCGTCTTCCCGAGGCCGGTGAGTGGGGAGGGCTCCCGGTGGGGGTCGAGACGTCCAAGGGTGAGTCGCTCTTCCCCCGTCTCGACGCCGGTTAGCTGCCGGGACTCCCGAACCTCGCGCGACGAGGTTTTCCACCCCCCTGCAGTTCGGGGTGAGGCTTCCGAGAATCATGTTTCACGTGAAGCTCCCCCCATCGACCGCATGTGGAGACCCGTGTAGTCTCGGCCCTCGTGACCGACCGGAACCTTCAACTCCCGGCTGACACCGGGGCCGTCGACACCCATTGCCACCTGTTCCTCCTCGACCTGGAACCTGCAGATGTGGTCGAGACTGCGAAGGCCGCCGGCGTCGACCGCCTGATCTGCGTCGGGGTGGACCCCGAGACGAGCGCCAGGTCGGCCGAGTACGCCGACTCGCTCGAGGGTGTGTTCGCCACGGCCGGCATGCATCCGCACGACGCCTCGGCCTTCGACGCGGCCGCGGCAGCGCGCATCGAGGAACTGCTCGGCGACCCCCGTGTCGTCGCCGTGGGGGAGTGCGGGCTCGACTACTTCCGCATGCACTCGACTCAGGCCGACCAGATCCGCGCGCTCCGCACCCACATCGCGTGGTCGAACGAGACGGGCAAGCCGATGGTCGTGCACGTGCGCGACGCGTGGACCGACGTGCTTCGAGTGCTCGATGAGGGTTCGGCAGAGCACGTCGTGATCCATTGCTTCTCGGGTGATGCGGACATCGCTCGCGAGTGTGCGGCACGCGGTTACCACACGAGCTTCGCGGGCAACGTGACGTACCCGAGGAACGAGCATCTGCGCCAGGCCGCTGCGGCGCTGCCGATCGACCGACTGTTGGCCGAGACCGACTCGCCGTTCCTCGCACCGCAGAAGAAGCGCGGCTCCGACAATCATCCGGCCAACGTGATGCTCACGCTCGCCGAGCTCGCTCGCGTGCGGGGGGACGATGTGGAAAAGCTCGTCGTCGCGACGGCGGAGAATTCACGCGCCGCGTTCCCCGGGCTGCGATAGTGGACCCGAGTACGACCGAACATACGTTCGACCTCAAGGTTGCAGTGAGGGTTGAGGGTTTGTTACGGTGCGCTTCCATATCCGAAGGCTTCGGTCCGGCCGAGCCGCTTCCCCACGAAGCCTTCCTCGAGTTGGCGTCAGCCAGTGGGAGGAAGGTTGCCGATCCGCGCCACCAGGGTCCGCCGACTGCGTGCCCATCGAACGGTCATGGGCGCCACCCTCGTGGTGGGCGTGGCGCTCGTCGCGGGCGTCGTGAACCTCTCGCTGCGCAAGCACGTGAACCTCGTCGTCGACGGGCGGCACGAGACGGTCGCGACGACCTCCGACTCCGTCCGGGACCTGCTCACCGAGGAGGGCATCATCCTCACGTCTGCGGTCCTCGTGCAGCCGTCGCCGACGAGCGCGATCGCCGACGGCATGACCGTGGTGGTGAACCCGCCACGCATCGCGTCGGGTGCCGAGGCGTTCCTCGACTCCGACGCCACGTTCTTCGAAAGCCCCACCGATGTGGGGGTCTGGGTGATGGCAGGGACGAGACCGGATTCCGCCGAGATGGCGGACGGGCTCGTCGAGAGCGACTTCTCCGCCTCGAGCGTCGGATCGTCCCCGGTCGTACCCGTGCAGGTCGTCGTGCTGGGGAAGGTGCGCGATGTCCTGACCAACGCGGGCACGACCGGGGAACTCCTCTCGGCCATGGGGATCCAACCCGACGCTGACGACCGCGTCCTGCCGTCACCCGGCACCCCCCTTCACGTCGACACCACCGTGACCTTCGACGAAGTCAGCGTCGTCACGCGGATGGAGCCCGTCTCGATCCCGTTCGCCGTGCACACCGAGTACACACCCGAGATGGTGCCGGGCACGGTGAAGGTGATCCAGACGGGCCGTGACGGTCGCGGCATCGGCACGTTCCTCGTGACCGTCGTCAACGGCGAGATCGACTCGCGACAGCTGATCGGACGCTGGGTCGAGCGGGCGCCGGTGACCGAAGAGCGCTTGTCGGCCCCGCAGTCGATGTACGGCGGCACGACCCATGTGCCGGGCGCGATCGGCGACACGCAGGCCGGCGATGCCACCTGGTACGACCCGCCGTGGTCGGGCCTGACGGCGGCGCACCCCACGTTGCCGTTCGGCACGCTCGTGACCGTGACCGACCTCGAGACCGGTCGCTCCGTTACCGTGACGATCAATGACCGAGGACCGTTCGGCACGGGAAGGATCATCGACCTCTCGCCGGAAGCGTTCGCCGTCCTCCAGCCGCTCGGAGCCGGGATCCTCGACGTCCGCATCTCCTGGTGAGCCCGAGCCGGCGGAGGCCGGTCCCGCGGGCGATCATGCGCGTCGAGCACTGGGCATCCCCACGCTTGGAGCGGGAGCGATCCGCGACCTCGCCCGGCGCCACGGCATCCGCCCCACCAAGTCGCTGGGTCAGCATTTCCTGATCGACCCGAACCTGGCGAGCGCGATCGCTGCGGAAGCAGGGGTCGGCGAACACGATCACGTGGTCGAGATCGGCGCGGGGTTCGGGTCACTCACCGTCGCGCTCGCCGCGACCGGGGCCGACGTGCTCGCCGTCGAGTTCGACCGACGACTCGTGCCGGCCCTCGAAGAGGTCGTCGCCGGTCTGCGGCAGGTTCGGGTGCTGCACGCCGACGCCATGAAGCTCGACTGGGGAGACGAGCTCGGGGCCGGCCTGTGGACGCTCTGCGCCAACCTCCCGTACAACATCGCCGTGCCGTTGGTGCTCGACACCCTCGTCGGGGTACCCGCGATCGAACGATGGATCGTGATGGTGCAGCGCGAGGTCGGCGAACGGCTCGCGGCGAGCGCGGGGGAGGAACACTTCGGTGCCGCGAGCCTGCGGGTCGCGTACCGGGCGTCGGCGTCGGTCGTGCGGCGCGTGCCGGCCTCCGTGTTCTGGCCCCGCCCCGCGGTCGACTCGGTCGTTGTGCGGCTCGACCGTCTGGGCTCGCCCCCCGTCGCCGTGGACGAGCGCCGGCTATGGCGCGTGGTGGACGAGGCGTTCTCGGAGCGTCGGAAGACGATGCGCAACGCGCTGCGGCGACTGGGCCTCGACGGCGAGGAAGCCACCGCCGTGCTCGAAGCGTGCGGCGTGACGCCGAACGAGCGACCGGAGCGTCTGGACCTGCCGGCATTCGCAGCGATCGCTGAGCGGGTTCCCGCGTGAGCCCCCGCGAGGTCACGCGCCGCGCGCACGCGAAGATCAACGTGTTCCTGCGGGTGCTCGGCCGCCGGGGCGACGGGTTCCACGACATCGAGACCATCGTGATGCCGCTCTCGCTGCACGACGTGGTCACGGTGCGGGAGGCCGACACGGCCGCGCCCATACTCGAGGTGATCGGTGATCACGCCGCGCTCGCCGGCACGACCGACGAGGAGAACCTGGTCGTGCGCGCCGCCCGGGCGCTGGCGTCGCAGCTCGCCGTTCCACCGTCTGTCGCGATCACCCTCGACAAGCGCGTCCCGATCGCCGCCGGGCTCGGAGGGGGCAGCGCCGATGCCGCGGCGACGCTGCTCGCGCTCCGCGAGCTCTGGCGGCCCGGCTCGGCGACCGAGCGGCTCGTCGATGTCGGCCTGAGGCTCGGCTCCGACGTGCCGGCGATGCTCGCCGGCGAGCCCGTGCTCGCGAGCGGCCGGGGCGAGCGGATCGTGCCCGTGCACACCGCCACGACGTGGTGGGTGCTGAAGCCGTTCCAGGTCGGCGTGCGCGCGCGCGACGCCTATGCATGGTGGGACGAGCATCGTGCCTCCGGCCCCGACCCCGGCGTCCTGATCGCGGCGCTCGAGACCGGCGACGTGGAGCTGCTGGGCGATGCGCTCTTCAACGACCTGCAGCCCGTGGTCGCAGCCCGTCACCCGGAGATCGAGGAGGCGATCGAGACGTTCCTCGCCGCCGGGGCCCTCGGGGCGGTCATGAGCGGCAGCGGTCCGACGGTCGCGGCGGTCGCGAGGCACATCGGACATGCGGACACGCTCGCAGCCGCGGTGCCCGGGTCGATCGTCGTGAGCGGCCCGCCCGCCCGACGCGAGATCCTCCCGCCGTGATCGACCCCGTCGATGGGCTTCCTCGCGCCGACGACATCCACACCGAGCGTCTACGGCTGACGCCGCTCGTACCCGATGACACGGACGCGCTCTTCCCGGTGCTCGACGACGAGCGACTGCACACCTTCACCGGCGATCGCCCCGACACGATCGACGGACTCCGCGCTCGCCTCGAGGCATGGAAGCGCGAGCGCTCGCCCGACGGCCGCGAGGCCTGGCTCAACTGGCTCGTGCGCGCGAGCGACGACCGGGTGCTCGGCACCACACAGGCGACCGTGGACCGAGGTCCCGACGGTCTCCATGCAACAGTCGCATGGACTATCGGCTCCGCGGACCAAGGGCGGGGCGTCGGCTCCGAGGCTGCGCGCGCGATGGTCGACTGGCTCGTCGGCAGTGGCGTGTCGCGCATCGAGGCGCACATCCATCCGGACCACGCGGCCTCGGGCGGCGTGGCTCGCAACGCCGGGCTCTCCCGAACGGACGAGTTCGTCGACGGCGAGGTCGTCTGGCGCTCGGTCGTGTCACCGCGCGCCGACGCGGGATAATCGACGGGCGGGCGCCGGCGCGGCCGTGATCCGGGGTCGTCTAACGGCAAGACACGGGCCTTTGGAGCCTGGGATGGAGGTTCGATTCCTCCCCCCGGAACCCGGCGAAGACGCCGAGCGCGCCGGGATTGTGTCCGTCGGCACGAAGCCGCCGATGAACGCCAGGATCATCGATGCATCGCCAGGGTTGCTCGCGGCTTCCACGCCTTTGGCCCGAGTCCGAGGTCAGCGCCGCAACGATTCGGATGACCGATCAAAGGAGGCCGTTCGCGGTGAGGAACGCCTTCGCGGCAGCGGCCACATCCTGCCCGTCGATCACGACCTTCCCGACGAGCTCGGTCACGGTGTCGCTGGAGAGTCGGGCGCTCACCGCGTCGAGCAGCCGCCGAGCCTCGTCGTTCAGCTTCTCGGTCCGGATCACGGGCGTGATGTTCTCCGCGTCCTGGAGGTGTTTGTCGTCGAGGAGCGGGATGAACCCGTTCGCCTCGATGCTCGGATCCGTCGAGAACATCAAGCCGATCTGCACCTCGTCGCTCTTGAGCGCGGCGACGGTCTGCGGCCCTCCGGCGTCCAGCGGCTCGAAGACCTCGAAGAGGATCCCGTAGACGTCCCGAAGGCCCGGCAGGCAGAAGGGTCGGAGCGGACACTCGGGCGGTGCGCCGATCGTCAGCCGGTCGGCGACGGCGGCGAGTGAGCTCAGCGTGGTCAGGTTGTATTCCTGCGCCGTCCTCGCGTTCGCCACGAACTGATTCGTGTCCTGGGCCGGTGATGGCGTCAGCACGGTGATGCCTTTCGGCCGGAGGCGCTCGCCGACCTGCCTCGCGACCTCAGTCGGATCGCTCGACGCCTGCGCGTTGGAATCGAGGAACAGGAGCAGCGACGACAGGTACTCGGGCTTCAGATCGATCTGGCCCGACTCCAACGCGCTCTGCGAGACCTCGCGAGACCTCAGATCGAACTCTCGCTCGACCGTGTAACCGGCGTGCTCCAGGACCTGCGCGTACATCTCCGCGATGAGCTGGTTCTCGGCGAAGGCGCCGGATACCCCGACGACGACCGTTCTCGCGCCCGTCGGATGCCCGGTTCCGGCCGGGCGGGAGCTGATGCACCCCGCCGTGAGGGTGGTCGCCAGGATGATGGCTGCGGCTTGGATGAGGCTGGGGCGCCTCACGTCGACGGCACCTCGATCGGAACGTTCGAGCTGCGGCCGAGGAGTACCCGGGCAGGCGTCCGCCCCTTGCCCTTCAGGTCCAGGATCCGGGTGGGCCCGAACTCGTACCGATCCTCCAGTTGAACGGCTGTCGCCTCCGACACCAGAACCTCACCCGGCTCTCCCTGCTCCTCCAGCCTGCTCGCGACGTTCACTGTGTCGCCCCACAGGTCGTAGGCGAACTTCCTGCGCCCGATCACGCCGGCGACGGCCGGCCCGGTGGCCACACCGCCGTGGACTACGATCCGGTCGCCCGACGGCCATCGGACCGCACCCGCTTCTCGGATGATGTCGACGGCCATCGCGACGGCGGCTCCCGCATGATCCGCCATCGGGACCGGCGCGCCGGCGACGGCCATGTACGCATCTCCGATCGTCTTCACCTTCTCGAGGCCGTGCCGGTCGGCGATCTCGTCGAACCGGCTGAACAGCTCGTCCAAGGCATGGGCGAACTCATCCGGCGACGAGCGAGCGGCCTGCTGGGTCGATCCGACCGCGTCGACGAAGATCACCGTCACCTGCTCGAACGCCTGCGCGATCCGCCGGCCGGGCGTGACCTTGAGTTGGTCGACGACGACCTGCGGCAGGATGTTCAGGAGCAGGCCGTCGGATCGCAGGCGCTCCCGATCGAGCTGACGCTCCTGCAGGAACAGCGTTCGCGTGAACCGCTCCATCCGATGCGCAGCCAGGCCGCCCAGGAACCCGAATGAGACGAGATAGAGCGTCGCCAGCACTCCGCTCACAGGCGCGACGTACTGAGTGGTGAAGGCGTACGGCAGGTACGCACCGATGCCGATCAGCGTGATCAGCAGAACCAGGACGAACCGCAGCCGCAACAGCGTGTAGGTGAAGGCAGTGATCAGGATGACGCCGACGTACCCGTACTCTGCGGGCAGCGTCTGGATGTTCGAGGTGTAGTACACCCACGAGACGATCGTCGCCGTCGCGATGACGACTGCGACCCATTCCCAGATCCGGCCGAAGAAGGGTGTGAACGTGAGCGCGAGGCCGATGGCCAGCATCGGGATGAAGACGCCCCACCGCATGATCCTGTCGAGCCGCAGTTCAGAGAGGGCCAGGATGTAGGGGCGCAGGAGCAGGCCCCACGAGATCCACAGGACGATCCCGGCCAGGAAGGCGAAGCGGATGTTCCCCAGGTGGTGGCGGAACTGATCGGCACGGAACGCCGACTCGAGCGCCGGGTCGCGGAACCGAAGTCGCAGCCGATCCATGCCGAGCCGCCGTCGGGACGGCTCCCGAACGGCCGACGTTGTGTCGATCTGGTCCATCGTTCTCTCTCGTCGTACAGGGTCCAGCCGGCGAGGCCGGGAGATTGAGGCTACCGATATTCGGGCACGGCGCGTCGTGGAACCGGTCGGACGCTCCGTGAGGTTCTCGACGCGGCGAGCCGTTGGCAGGAGGTGGCTTCCCAGCACGACATCGCGAAGCTGGAGATCGAGCGCATGGCCCAGGCCTTCGAGCACGACGAATCGGAGGGTCGTGTCCCGTCAAGTGGTTGAAATCCGTCACCGCCATCCTCGGTCCTCACGCGATCGCAGCGAGTAGCTCCTTCGGGTCCTCACCTCCCTCGAGCTCGTCGACCTTGGCCATCGAGCCGACGCTGAAGTAGCGGCGATCGGCCACCTGCCATTCGTCGTCTTGCTCGGCCAGCAGCGTCCCGACCATGCGCATCAACGAGTCCAGCGTCGGGAAGATCCCGATCACCCTTGTGCGGCGTTTGACCTCCTTGTGCAGGCGCTCGATCGGGTTGGTCGAATGCAGCCGCCGGCGATGCTCGCGGGGGAAGTGCATGTGGGCGAGCACGTCTTCGGCCGCGTCCTCCAGCAGCTCGGCGGCTTGGGGGAACTTCGGCTCGAGCATCCGGGCCACGTCATGCAGCTGGGTCATCGCGCTCGCGTGATCAGGTGCGGAGAAGATCGAGCGAACGACCGCTGCCACCGTGTCCTGGGCGCCTTTGGGCACGGTCGAGAGCAGGTTGCGCATGAAATGGACCCGGCACCGCTGCCAGGTGGCACCGGCCAGGATCTTCGCGATCGCCTGACGCAGGCCCTCGTGGGCATCGGAGATCACCAGCCGAACGCCCTTCAGGCCCCGCTTGATCAACGAACGAAGGAACGAGGTCCAGAACTGGTGGTCCTCGCTCTGGCCTGTCGCCGCACCCAGGATCGTGCGCTGCCCTTGGTCGTTGACCCCGATCGCGACCACGGTGGCGACCGAGGTGACCCGTCCCGCCTGACGGACCTTGTGGAACGTCGCGTCGAGCCAGACGTAGGGGTGCTCATCGTCGATCGGGCGCTGCAGGAAGGTCTTGACCTCGGTGTCGAGGACCTTGCAGATCCTGGAGACCTCGGAGCGGGAGATGCCGTCGATCCCGAGGGCTCGGACCAGGTCGTCGACCTTGCGGGTGGACACGCCCTTGACGTAGGCCTCGACGACGACCGCGTGCAGGGCCTTCTCCGCTCGCCGACGGGGCTCGAGCAGGCTCGGGAAGTAGGCGCCGGCGCTCACCTTGGGGATCTTCAGCTCGATCGTGCCCGAGCGGGTGTCCCAGCGCCTGGTGCGGTAGCCGTTGCGGTAGGCAACACGCTCGGAGCTCCGCTCGTAGGGAGCCGCCCCGATCTGAGACGAGACCTCGGTCTCCATCACGGCCTGGGCGAGCACCTTCACGCCCTCACGCAGCAGATCGACGTCGTTCTCTTCCAGCAGCTTGCCGACGAACGACGTGATGTCCATCCTGGGGGTGGCCATCGTCCCTCCTCTTGACCTCGACTGTCATGAGGATGGCGGTGGCCATCTACGTCACGGGGATTTCCACCCCGGAAGTCCACCTCGAAAGTCCACCACTTCTCGGGACGCTAACAATCGGAGTGGCTCGCGACTTGACCGAGCGCATGCCCAGGACGATGGAAGCACTCGCGGCACCGAGCTTCGGGTGTCAAGGGCAGTCAGCGCGAGTAGGCGCTTCAAGACCAGCTGAGGGATCGACACACGCCCCCGAGCTTGTCAAGGTTCCATGGCGGAACTTGACGACCGGGTGGAGTATGTCGCAAGCGTTGGACTTCCTCCCCCGGAACTGAAATCCAGGCGCTCTCGGATGCTCCGCCGCAGGTCGAAGAAGGCTGGTCACTGCTCGAAGCTGCGACAGGCGGGCCGTACGGGCGCCAACCCCTCGTTCGGCACCGCATCGAGATTCGAGCCTGATACGAGCGTCCCGGTGGCCGACCTGAAGATTGCGCGGCGCGATCAGTCGAGGCCGAGTTGCTGCGTCATCGTCAGCCGGTCGAAGTAGTCGCGGTAGCGGACGATCTGGTTGTTGCGGAGCTGGACGATACCGACGCCGCTGCGTGCGAACGAGCGACCCGTCGGCTCATAGTGACCGCCGTCGGGGCGCGGCAGTGGGGCATCGTGCGTTCCGCGGGCACTCCACTCGTTCGCGACCAGGTCGCCCTGCCCGATGAGCGTCACGCTCTCGACGGAGAAGTCGGGAAACGCGGTCGTGAAGCTCTTGCAGCCGGCGATCAGCTCGTCGCGCCCGTGCATCGTCCCGCCGCTCGGAACGTCGGTCCACTCGCAGTCCTCTGCAACGAGATCGCCGAACGCCGCCCAGTCACGATTGGTCAGCGCCTCACCGAGCCTGCGAACGACCTCGATGTTCTCCTCAACGGACATGCTCGTCCGAGGAGCATACGCTGAGAGGTTGTCAAGCGAAACAGCCGGAGCGACGGGAGTCGGACCCGTCTCGCATGCTTGACAAGCAGGTGGCCGCACCGGCTGCCTCACGTCCCGTGGGACGCCCACTCCCCCGGAACGGTTCGATGTCTCGAGGCATCGTCCCACCCTCAGGGCACCGCTCCGCTGCTAGCCCACGTCGCGTCGCCGGAAACCTACGATGCCCACACCGACTAGGGCGGCGGCGACCGCGAGGAGCCCGAGGAGCGGCAGGGCCTCCAGGTCGTTGCCGGGGATCCTCGGCACATGGGCGAACGGCGAGAGATCCATGACCCAGCGCGGCAGCTCGAACAACGTGCCGAACTCTCCGAGCAGCAGGAACGCGACCAGGACTCCCCAGGTCGCGCTCGTCAACCGAGGGGCGAGACCGAAGGTCGCCACGACGATGCCGATCATCACGCACGCGGCGGGGATCTGGACCAGGGCACCCACGACCACGGCACCGATCTCCGCTTCACCGCCTGCCGTCAGCGCGTATCCGACCCCGGTGGTGAGTCCGCCGAGCAGCAGGATGACGGCGGTGCCGACCACAGCGGGCGAGACGTGGCTCGCGAGCCATCCCACGCGGCCGGTCGCCGTGGAGAGCAGCAGGTCGGTGCGCCAGGCCACCTCCTCGGAGCGGAGCCGCATCGCGGCCTGCATCCCGTAGATCGAGACGATCGAACCGAGCATGCCGAGCTCGAGGGCGAGGTAGGCGTCGATCAGTGCGCTCGTGCCCCCGAGCTTCGCGATGAAGTCCGCCGCCGCTGGGTTGTCGATGATCGAGCCGACGTTCGAGGCGATGCTCCCGATGATCGCGGCGAGAAGCGCCACACCGAGGGCCCATGCGAGGAACGTGCCGCGTTGCAGGCGCACGGCGAGTCCCAGCAGCGAGGAGAGCCAGGTACCGGCGACCGGTGGACCGGGGCGATCCGCGAGTATGCCGGAGCCCAGATCCCTGCGGGCCGACACTGCGTAGGCGACGGTCCCAAGCACGATCGAGAACGAGACCAGCAGTAGCAGCACGGCCCACCGCTCGTGCGCGAAGGGGCGGACCTGCTGGCTCCAGCCGATCGGTGACAGCCACGACACCCACGTGGCGTCGTCGCGACCGGACGCGTCGCCGATCGCGCGCAGGATGTACGCGAGACCGAGGAACGCGGCGGCGATCCCGCTGGCGGCGCGGCCTCCCGGGGTGATCTGCGCCGAGAATGCCCCGACGGCGGTGAACGCGCACCCCGTGGCTGCCCACGCGAGTCCGAACGCGGCCGACCCGGCGACGGGTAAGCCGGTCGTGATGAGACCGAGCGCGCAGAGCGCGCCGATCGTGAGGCTCGCGCCGACCCCGACCGCGATCCCGGCGGTCAGCGGTGCGTGCCGCCCGACCACCGTGGCACCGAGGAGCTCGAGCCGGCCTGCTTCCTCCTCCGCCCGCGTGTGGCGGACCACCAGCATGAACGCGAGGATCGCGAGCAGCGCCGCACCGATCCCGCTCATCTTGACCAGCGACAGCGCTCCGAGGCTCGAACCGTAGATCCGGCCGTAGAAGGCGACGAGCGAGGTCGTGCCGTTGATGCTGGCGATCGCCTGGATCCGCGACGCCGCGGTGGGGTAGAGGTCGGTCGTCGCCCTCGCGGAGAACGTCACCATGACGACGAAGGTCGCGATCCACGCGGGAAGCACGATCCGGTCGCGGCGCAGGGCAAGGCGGACGAGCTGGCCGGTACCGGTGAGCGCGCTCATGCTCGAGGCCGAGGCGTCCCGTCCTCGCCGGACGATCCGTCCGCATAGAGTCGGAGGAAGAGCTCCTCGAGGGTTGGCGGCTGGCTGACGAGGGTGCGGACCCCCGCCGCGGCAAGGCGACGCAGGGCCACGCCGAGGTCGCCGGGGTCGACGTGACACCTGACCGTGGTGCCCTCGATGCGCAGGTCGTGCACGCCCCGTAGCTCGGCGAGCCCCACCGGCTCGGCGTCGAGCTCGGCGGTGACCGACGTCCGCGTTAGGTGACGCAGGTCGGACAGGGCGCCGGACTCCACGACCCTGCCGGCGCGGATGATCGTCACGTGGTCGCATAAGGCTTCCACCTCGGCGAGGGTGTGGCTCGACAAGAGCACGGTGCGGCCCGAACGCCGCTCCTCCTCGATGCAGTTGCGGAAGGTCTCGGCCATCAGCGGATCGAGCCCCGCGGTCGGCTCGTCGAGCAGCAGCAGCTCGACCTCGGAGGCGAGCGCCGCGACGAGCGCGATCTTCTGCCGGTTGCCCTTGGAGTAGGAGCGCACCTTCTTCGTGGGGTCGAGCTCGAAGCGCTCGAGGAGCTCGGCGCGACGGCCCGCGTGCAGGCCGCCTCGCAACCGCCCGAGCAGGTCGATCACCTCACCGCCCGTGAGGGTCGGCCACAGGTTCACCTCGCCGGGGACGTATGCGAGCCGTCGGTGCAGCTCCACGCGGTCGGTCCAGGGGTCGCCACCGAGGAGCCTGACGGAACCGCCGTCGGCACCGATCAGGCCGAGCAGGATCCTGATCGTAGTGGTCTTGCCCGACCCGTTGGGGCCGAGGTAGCCGTGCACCTGGCCCTCGGGGACCTCCAGGTCGAGCCCGTCCAACGCCCGCGTCTGGCCGAACGACTTCTCCAGACCGGTGATCGATATCGGCGCGGCCACATCTCCCACAGCGTCACGTCAACGGAAGACGTCTCCTCCACCCACTCTAGGTTCTGCAGCCTCGTCATCGTCGCCGTCGATGTGGGACCATGACGGCCCTTCGCCACTGGCCATCGACCCTACGACCCTGGACGACGACGGTTGGCCGAGACCACGAAACGGACCCAGCGTTCCTTGGCTCTGGTGGTGCTCGCCGCGGGCAAGGGCGAGCGACTGAAGTCCTCCCTCCCCAAGGTGCTGCACCCGATCTGCGGGCGCCCCGCGCTCTGGCACGTGCTGCAGGCCGGGCTCGCGGCGAAACCGGCCAAGGTGATCGTCGTCGTCGGCCACGGTGCCGACGACGTGAAGGCCGAGGTCGCGAGTTGGGGGCTCTCGCCGAAGCCCGTCTTCGTCGAACAGTCGAAGCAGCTCGGCACCGGGCACGCCGTGCAGGTTGCCGAGCGCGCGGTGGGTCGGGTCGACGACGTGCTCGTGATGGGCGGGGACTACGACCCGGTCACCGGCGACGACGTGAAGCGTCTCGTGGCGAGCCACCGCCGATCGAAGGCCGCCGCGACGATCGCGTCGACCGTGCTCGACGACCCGGGCGGCTACGGACGCGTCGTGCGACGCGGGTCGCGGCTCGTCGAGGTCGTCGAGGACGTCGACGCCTCCCCGCAGGTACGGGCGATCGGCGAGGTCTCGATCGTGCTCTTCGCGTTCCGGCGACGAGAGCTGTTCGCGACCCTGCCCCTGCTCGACCGGAAGAACCGTCAGCGCGAGTACTACCTGAACCGCGTGATCCCGGCGATGCTCGCGGCCGGCGAGAAGGTGACGGCCGTGACCGTCGACACCGGCGGGGCGATGGGCCTGAACTCCCGTGCCGGGCTCGCCGCGGTCGAGGCGGTCGTGCGCGAGCGCGTGAACGCCCGGCACATGGCCGACGGCGTGACCCTCGTCGACCCCGGTGCCACCTACATCGACGTCGACGTGAAGATCGGTGCCGATTCCGTGATCTACCCGAACACGTTCCTGGAGCGCGGCTCGCGCATCGGCCTCGCGTGCGGCATCGGCCCGTCGGTCGCGATGGCGGCGAGCGAGGTCGGCGACGGGTCGGTGGTGCGGTTCTCGGTGCTCGAGGGCGCGCGCGTCGGACGCGGCTGCGAGGTGGGACCGTTCGCACGCCTGCGGGAGGGAGCGGTACTCGAGGATGGGGCGGAGGTCGGCAACTACGTCGAGGTGAAGGCGACCACGCTCGGCCGGGGGGCCAAGGCGAAGCACCTGACGTACCTCGGCGATGCCGAGATCGGCGAGCGCGCGAACATCGGCGCGGGTACGGTGACCGTGAACTACGACGGCTACGCGAAACACACGACCGTCGTCGGGGACGGCGCGCGCATCGGTTCGGATACGATGCTGGTGGCGCCGGTGCGAGTCGGCGACAACGCCAACACGGGAGCCGGATCGGTGATCACGACAGACGTCCCTGACGGTGCGCTCGCCGTGGAGCGCGCCGAGCAGCGAACGATCGAAGGCTACCGGGCACGCAAGGACGAGGAGCACCGCCGCCGGGGCCGCCGGGCCACGACGCCGAGGAGCGAGACGTAGAGGGAGCGGGCCGTGGAGATCATCACCAAGAAGCGGATGATGCTGTTCACCGGCACCATCCACCCGGCGCTCGGTCACGAGATCGCCGACTGCCTGAGCGTGCCGGTGAGCGAGTCGGAGCTCCGTCGATTCGCGTCCGGCGAGATCTACTTCCGGGCGAAGGAGAGCGTGCGCGGCGCCGACGTGTTCGTCGTGCAGACCCACTACGACCCGGTGAACGAAGCCGTGATGGAGCAGCTGATCATGATCGACGCGATGAAGCGCGCGTCGGCCAAGCGCATCTCTGCGGTGATCCCCTACTACGGCTACTCCCGGCAGGACAAGAAGGCGATGTCGCGCGAGCCGATCAGTGCGAAGCTCGTGGCCGACCTGCTCTCGACCGCCGGCGCCGATCGCGTCGTCAGCGTCGACCTGCACTCGGGGCAGATCCAGGGCTACTTCGACTCGCCGTTCGACCACCTCACCGCGCTGCCGATCCTCTCGAACTACCTCGAGAACGAGCTGGGCCTGCACGGCGACGATCTGGTCGTCGTCGCTCCCGACGCCGGCCGCATCAAGACCGCCGAGAAGCTGCGCGAGTACCTCCACGCCGACCTGGCGTTCCTGTACAAGCGGCGCTCGCGCACCGAGGCGCACAAGATCGAGGAGATGGCGGTCGTCGGTGAGGTGCAAGGCAGGCCGTGCGTGATCGTCGACGACATGATCGACACCGCGAGCACGGTGGCGGCAGGCACGAAGGTGCTCGACCAGATGGGCGCCGGACCGATCTACGTCGGCGCGACCCACGGCATCTTCAGCGGGAAGGCGCGTCAGGCCCTCGAGGAAGCCCCGATCGCCCAGGTCGTCGTCACCAACACGGTGCCGATCCCCGAGGAGCGCCAGTTCGACAAGCTCAAGGTGCTGTCGATCGCCCCGCTGATCGCGAGCGCGCTGCGAGCCGTCTTCGAGGATTCGAGCGTCAGCGAGATCTTCGGCGGCGCCAACCAGGTCTAGTCTGTGCTGGACTAGCGGCCGGAGGGGGCATCACGGCGGGTCGATCACTTGACCGTAGTCCTCCCAGGACTGCCGTGGTGAGCGCCGCACGACATCGCCACTCGCGTCGACCGTTTCCAACGTGCCGGGACCCGAGCCTTCGACGGCCACGATGTAGTACATGCGACCATCCGGCGTCGAGCCGACCGCGATGGCCGGGTACACCCGGCCGTCGCCCGTGACCACCCGCGCGGTGACGGCCCCGTTGTTGAGCGGTCCGTGGAAGAACGCATGAGGGGGACCATCCGAACCGAAGCTGCCCCCTTCGCCGCAGTTGCCTCCGCCACCGACTCCTCCCTCGAGGTTCTCGAAGGAATCGGAGCAACCGGCCCCCCGAGAGATCGAGTACTCCCAGGTGCTGCCGAACGCGTCGAATCGCGCCACCACGTAGAGGCCATCCTCGTTCACGAGAACGTCCCTCGCCGATGCGGAGCCCCCCAGCTTCGCGCCGTCCTCGTCGAGTGCGACGGCCCGCGCGGGCACGTCGGCATCGTAGGAACCGAAGAACAGGTCGAAGTCGAACGGCATGCTCGGCGGGAGGGGCACGACGTTCGCAGCCACCGTCGGAGACCCGTCGTCGGGTCGAAGCTCGACGACCGCCGCATCCTTCGTGACGGCCCCGAACGTCGGGTCGCCGCCCGCCTGTTCCGCCGCGATGCCGGGCACCCGGAAGCCCTCGATCGCAGGGCCTCCGTCGGGGCCGACGAGGATCACCTCGGCGTTCGAGACCGACCCTCCCTCGAGCGACGGGCGAGTTTCGAGCCGCCACGGTCCCGCCGCGTTCGTCCCTCCGGCGATCACGTATGCCGCGTGGACGTGGTCCCCGGACAGGCCGGTCTCGTCGTCGATCTCAAGACCGGCGAGCGAGCGGAAGACCGCCCGGACGTCCCCATCCGGGGCAGCGTCGCCGGCTCCGACCCACGCCATGTAGCCGACCCCCCCGTGCTGGAAACGGAAGTACCGCCCCGGACCGCACGGTCCGTCGTCGGTCGGCGCCCGCTCGTCGATCGGGATCGGCCACGCCGGATCGTGCTGCGCCCCTTCGCTGAAGACGTAGCTCACGACGAGACCCACGCCGTCCGGAGGGAGGTCGCTGCCGCACACCTCGGCCGCGAGGCCTGGGTCGAAGTTCGTCAGCTGGAGCATCTGGAAGCCCGCCGGCGCCCGGCCGCAGTCGAAGTCGGCAGCGCACTCGGGGTCGACCAGGCGGACGAGGTAGAGATCGCTGGGACTGGTGATCGTGACGGAGGAGATCGTCGCCGTGCGTTCGTACACCTCGTACCCGGCCCACGGATCGTCGACCGGCGTCGGCTTCCGATCTCGCCCGGTATCGATCGCCTGAAGCGCGCCCACCGAGCCGACGACGACCGCGAGGACCGTCAATCCGCTGACGAGCGCGGTGCCCAGCTGGCGGCGACGGCCACGCTTCCTCACGATCTCGGGCAGCTTCGGCGCCACGGTGCCGACCGAGCCCGCCTTCCTCTCGAGGAGCTCGCGCAGGTCGCGTTCGACGTCATTCATGCGTCCTCACCTCTGATCAGATCGCGGAGCGACTCGCCGCCGCGGGCCACCAACGACTTCACGGCCGCGACCGAGCATCCGAGCACTTCGGCGGTCTCCCGCTCGGACAGGTCCTCGTAGTAGCGGAGCACGAGGGCCGCCCGCTGTCGCGACGGCAACCGGCCGAGCGCTCTCCACAGGTCTTCCCGCGCTCCCACGTCCGGCTGCGACGACACGCGTGCCGCGTTCACCGCGCCCTCTCGCGTCAGCCACGCCCGTTCCAAACGGCGGCGCCGCAATCCCGACGTGTGCAGGTTCACGATCGCTCGGCGGAAGTACGCCTCGAACGCGTCGGGCCGCCGCAGGTGCCGGAACCGGCCCACGCAGCGGATGAACGCCTCCTGCGCCATATCCTCCGCGTGCCCACGGTCGCCGGTGAGCAGGTAGGCAAGGCGCACGCCGCCACCGATGTGGCGCGCGTACAGCTCGTCGATGCCGCTCTCGACCGCCTCGCCCACCGCGGCCGACGGCTCCTCGACGCCCACACCGGTCCCTTCAGCCATCTCACCCGTACAGACGCACGGCTCCGCCGGAAGGTATCGCGCCCGGCCCCGGAACCCCATACCGAAGGCGCGAGGCGCCGACCTGCAGTTTCCGGTACCATCGCGAGGTTCCCGAACCACCTCCCCACGACTCCGAAGGGCCCCTACTTCATCATGGAAACCAAGCTCACCGCCGAACGACGTTCCGACGCCGGCAAGGGCGTCGCCCGCAAGCTCCGTGCCGCCGGGAAGGTGCCCGCGGTGCTCTACGGCCAGGGCCTCGACACGACTCCGCTCACCGTCGATGCCCGAGAGCTGAGCCACCTGTTGCACGGAAGCGCCGGCGGGAACGTGTTGGTCGACCTCGTGGTCGACGGCAAGGAGCACCTCGCGATCCCGCGTGAGGTCCAGCGCGACTACATCCATTCGCGTTTCGTGCACGTCGACTTCCTCGCGGTGAGCCGCACCCAGACGATCTCGGTGAGCGTGCCCGTGCACGAGACCGGTGAGGCCGTCGGCGTCAAGGAGGGTGGCGTGGTCGAGCACCACCTGCGCGAGGTGCAGATCGAGTGCCTGCCGCAGGACGTGCCCGACGAGATCGTCATCGACATCTCGAACGTCGAGCTCGGCGACATGGTGCACGTGAGCGACCTGGTGGCCCCGAAGGGCGTCACGATCCTCACCAACCTCGAGGACGCCGTGCTGTCGGTCGTCACACCGGCCGCGCTCCGCGTCGAGGCCGACCTGTCGGTGCCGGGCGAGGAAGGCATCGAGGTGCCCGCCGAGGCCGAGGCCGAGGCCGAGGCCGAGGGCGAGGAGGTCCTCGCCGGCGAGGGCGTGCCTGCGGAGGGCGAGGCTCCGGCCGCCGAGGAGGAGGGTGGCGAGGGCTAGGCCCTGCCACGGGCATGACCTGGCTCGTCGCGGGTCTCGGCAATCCCGGCGACCGCTACGCGAACACCCGCCACAACGTCGGCCGCATGGTCGCGGGTGAGCTGGCGCGCAGCTCCGGGGGGCGGTTCAGGAAGGTTCGCTTCCTGCCGGTGGAGCTCGCCGAGGTGCGCGAGGACAGTGAGCGAGTGCTGCTCGCGGCATCCACCCGCTTCATGAACGAGTCCGGGCCGTCGTACGCGAGCCTCGCGAACAAGCACGACGTCGGGCTCGATCACCTGATCGCGGTCTACGACGAGCTCGACATCCCAGCGGGCGAGCTGCGAGTGAAGCTCGGAGGTGGCAGCTCGCACAACGGCGTGAAGTCGTTGCAGCAGGCCCTCCGTTCTCGCGAGTTCCTGCACGTGCGCATCGGCATCGGTCGCCCGCCGGGGCGGCAGGACCCGGCCGACTACGTGCTGCAGCCGATCGGCAAGAAGCTCGAGCCCGACATCGCGATCTGGGTCGACCACGCGGCCGACGCCATGCGCAGCCTGATCGTGGATGGGCTCGTCGCCACGCAGGACCGGTTCAACCGGCAGACGCCCTGACCCGCGGCGCAGCCGCGCTTCAGTCGCTCGGCCCGTCTCCGATACGAAGGTATGAAGCTCCTGCTGGCGTCGGTCGTGCTAGCGCTGCTCGTGGGGTTCCTGCTCGGCGGCCGGCTCGCCAACCTGAGCCGGATCCAGCTCCGGTGGACGGGCATCGCGATCGTCGCGTTCGCGCTCCAGCTCGTGGCGGGGCCAGGCACCGCCCTGCCGCTCGCGTGCCTGTTCCTCTCGTTCGCGCTGCTCGTCGCGTTCGCGATCAGGAACCTGAGCGTCGCCGGGTTCTGGCTCATACTCGTCGGCGTCGCGCTCAACTTCACCGTGATCGGTCTGAACGGAGGCATGCCGGTCGGCCAGCTCGCACTCGAGGTCTCGGGACCGACCGGGGCACTTCACGGTCTCGAGCGGAACCCGCCTCCCACGCACCACCTCGAGAGGTCTGATGATGTCGCGGTGATCCTCGGCGACGTGATCGCCCTCCCGCAGCCGGTGGGTCTCGCCATCAGCGTCGGCGACATCCTCACGTACGCGGGTCTCGGGGTCGTGATCGTCGCCGGCATGCTGTCCGCCGAGGACCCAGCGGTGCTGGAACGTGTCCGGTCCTGACGCGGGCGCGCCGGAACCAGACGCCGAGTGACGCGACTACACTCACCGGTCGAGGCCCGGCGCGCCGCGTCGAGGCCTGTTCGCGATGTCCGGGACGTGGAGGGTCGAGGTCGTGGGTCTGCGGGATGCCGTCGACGTGCTGATCGGCTCCGAGCCGTTCGAGCGGCTCCTGCTCGCGCGCGAACGGCCGATCCTCGCTCACGCGGAGGCGGGTGAGGACTTCGTCGTGGCGGGGGTGGCCACGGCGCTCGATGCGCCCGTGCTCGCGGTCGCGCCCGGTCCGCGCGAGGCGGAGGCGCTCGCAGCCGACCTCGAAGCCTTCCTCGGGTCCGAGCGCGTCGCCCTCCTCCCGGCGTGGGAAGCCCTGCCGTACGAGGGCATCTCGCCCGCCCCCGACGTGGCCGCCAGACGGGCGAACGCGGTCGCGCACCTGCGCGCGGCGAAGGGCTCGTTCGTGCTGGTCGCGCCCTCCTTGGCCGCGATGCAGGCCTTGATCCCCACCCTCGGGACGACCGCGCCATTGCAGCTGGTGGCCGGACTGGATCTGCCACCCGACTCGCTCGCCGAGCGTCTGGTCGACCTCGGCTACGCCCGTGCCGACGTCGTGGAGCACCGCGGCGAGTTCGCGGTTCGCGGCGGAGTCGTCGACGTGTTCGGAGGGACAGCGCGCCGACCGGTCCGACTGGACTACTGGGGCGACGAGGTCGAGTCGATCCGCGAGTTCGTGCCGTCGACCCAGCTCTCGACCGACCGCGTGGGCATGGCCGTGGTGCCGCCGACGAGGGAGCTGATCCCCGACGACGCCCTGCGCGATCGTGCTCGCCAGGCGGCCGCGTCGGCGCCCGAGCGCTTCGCCGACCAGCTCGAGCGCTTCGCCGACGGGCTGTTCGTCGAGGGCGCGGAGACGCTCGCGCCGTTCCTGTTCGACCGCATGCCGACTCCGGCCGAGCTCCTGCCCGAGGGCGGATGGGTCGTCGTGACCCACGCGCACCGGACGATCGATCGGGCGCGTGCGGCGAGCGTCGAGGCGGACGCGCTCGCGGAGGCCACCGCGTGGCCCGCCGCCCGGGTGCTGCACCCCCTCGATGCCGCGCTCGGCTCACATGTCCGGCTCCACCTCACGGAATTCGCGGAGGGGCTCGACCTCGGTGTCGCCGGCTGGGGCACCGGGCAAGGGAACGCCGCGGAGCTGTCGAAGCGCGCCGGCGAGCTCGCCGCCGCCGGATTCCGCCTGATCCTGTCGGGTCGCGGCCATGGGTCGCTCGAACGCGCCCGCGAGGTGCTAGGGGCCGACGTGCCCGTCGAGCCGGTCGAGTCGCCGCTCGCCGACGGGTTCCTGGTCGCGGCCGCGAAGCTCGCCGTGGTCACCGAGGAAGACCTGTTCGGATCGCGGCGGCACACGCGCAGCGCTCCGAGGTTCACGAGGCGACGCACCGACTCGATCGCCGACGAGCTCGAGACCGGCGACTTCGCCGTGCACCGTATCCACGGGGTCGGGCGGTACACGGGGATCACGCACCGTGCGCTCGCCGGTGCCGAGCGCGACTATCTCGTGCTCGAGTACGCGGCCGGCGATCGGCTGTTCGTGCCGAGCGACCAAGTGGGCATGGTCGCGAAGTACGTCGGCGGCGACACGCCGCGTCTGCACCGCATGGGCGGCAGCGACTGGGCCCGCGCCACCGCGAAGGTCAAGCGGGCCGTGCGGGACATGGCCGGCGAGCTGGTGCGCCTCTACACCGTGCGTCTGTCGGTTCCCGGCCACGCGTTCGGGTCCGACACCCCGTGGCAGCAGGAGCTCGAAGATGCGTTCCCGCACGAGGAGACGACCGATCAGACCTCGGCGATCGACGAGGTCAAGGCGGACATGATGCTGCCCAAGCCGATGGACCGCCTGGTCTGCGGCGACGTCGGCTTCGGCAAGACCGAGATCGCGGTGCGCGCGGCGTTCAAGGCGGTCATGGAAGGCAAGCAGGTCGCCGTGCTCGTGCCGACGACGCTCCTCGCCGAGCAACACTTCATCACGTTCAGCGAGCGCTTCGCCCCGTTCCCGGTCACGGTGAAGATGCTCAGTCGTTTCGTGAGCCAAGTCGAGCAGAGGCAGATCGTGGAGGAGGTGAGGGCCGGGAAGGTCGATGTCGTGATCGGCACGCACCGGCTGCTCGGCAGGGACATGGCGTTCCGAGATCTCGGCCTGCTCGTGGTCGACGAAGAGCAGCGGTTCGGGGTCGCGCACAAGGAGCGGCTGAAGCAGTTCCGCGCGAGCGTCGACGTGCTCACGATGACCGCGACGCCGATCCCTCGCACGCTGGAGATGGCACTTACGGGCATCCGAGAGATGAGCACGATCGACACGCCTCCCGAGGATCGTCAGCCGGTGCTCACCTACGTCGGCAGCTACGACGAGGGCCTGGCGCTGGGCGCGGTCCGACGCGAGCTGCTGCGCGAGGGGCAGGTCTTCTGGGTACACAACCGGGTGGCCACGATCGACCGGCAGGTCGCCTGGCTGCAGGAGCAGCTGCCCGAAGCTCGCATCGTGGTCGCGCACGGTCAGATGGACGAAGCGCTGCTGGAGCGTCAGATGATGGCGTTCTGGAACCGAGAGGCCGACGTGCTCGTGTCGACCGTGATCATCGAGAGCGGCCTCGACGTGCCGAACGCGAACACCCTCGTGGTCGATCGGGCCGACCTGCTCGGGCTCGCGCAGATGTACCAGCTCCGCGGCCGGGTCGGACGCTCCACCGAGCGGGCGTTCGCCTACTTCTTCTTCCCCCCGCAGCGAGAGATGACCGATGAGGCCCGTGAGCGTCTCGCGACGATCAGCGCGCATCAGGCGCTCGGGTCGGGGTTCAAGATCGCGATGAAGGACCTCGAGATCCGGGGCGCCGGCAACATGCTCGGAGCCGAGCAGTCGGGCCACATCGCCGCGGTGGGCTTCGACGCGTATGCGCGCATCCTCCAGGAGTCCATGGCCGAGATGAAGGGCGAAGAGGTGCCACAGGAGCAGGAGCTCCGCATCGACCTGCCGGTGAAGGCGTTCGTGCCACCCGGGTGGGTCGCGCAGGAAGCGCTGCGCCTCGAGCTCTACCGTCGCATCTCGCTCGCCCTGGAACACGAGACGCTCGAGCAGATACGTGGCGAGACCGTCGACCGGTACGGCGCGCTCCCGAACGAGGTCGAGACGCTGTTCGCGATCGCGTCGCTCCGCGTCACCGCTCGCGCGCTCGGGGTGGAGGAGATCTCGACCTTCCGTGACCAGGTGCGACTGAAGCCGGTCGCGATCCCCGACACCCTCCTGATCGATCTCGAGGAGCGGGTGTACGAGGCCAGCTACGCGTCCGAGTCGCAGACCCTCAACCTCGTGCCCGAACGCGTCTTCGGCACCGACCTCGTCACGTTCGTGGAGCGCTGGCTTCTCGAGGCCGTGACGGGAGACAAGGTGCTGCCCGTCCCCTGAGCGCCGGGCGAGATCCGCCGCCGGAGATGCTCAGATGACGTTCGTGTGTCGGGCCGTCGGAGCCCCCGGCCGTCACGACGGGAGCCCGTAGACTGGTCGCTCGTGAATCCCCGAACGCTCCGCCTCATCGCCCTGCCCGTGATCGCCGCCGCGTTCCTCGCGGCGTGCAGCTCGGGGCCGTCTCCCGCCGCGACCGTGGGCGAGGCCGGTATCACCGACGCTGAGCTGTCCCAGGAGGCGAAGCTGTTCACGTTCCTCGCGGCCCTGAACCAGCAGGAATGCGGGGGCCCTCCGCCCGAAGGTGAGACCCAGGAAGCGGTATGCAACCGGTTCACCCTGGGCAACCTGATCCAGGGGACCTTCGTCCGGGACTACGCGGCGGCGAACGACATCACCGTCAAGGACTCCGAGGTCGCCGACATCATCGCCAAACTCGACCAACAGCTCACCGCGGAGGCCGTCGACGGTGAGCTCGAGAAGTTCAAGCTCACCCGCACCGACCTTCAGGCGTTGGCGGAGGAGGTGCTGCTCTTCCAGGCGGTGCAAGGAGTCGTCGTGAAGGGATTCAACGACGAGCAGCTCAAGAAGGTCTACGAGGACGAGATCCTGCGATTCAGCACGATCGATGCCCTCCACATCCTGGTCGACACCGAGGCCGAGGCCCAGGACGTCTACGAGCAGGTGACGGCGCCGGGCGCCACCCGGAAGACGTTCGAGGATCTCGCGAAGGAGGTCTCGACCGACACCGGCTCCGGCGCGAAGGGCGGCAGCCTCGGCCAGGCGGCGGCCTCCACCTACGTGCCGGAGTTCGGCGAGGCCGCGGCCGCGCTCTCGCCGGGGGAGATCAGCGAGCCGGTGCAGAGCGAGTTCGGGTGGCACGTGATCTACCTCGTCGACGAGCAGGTCACGCCCTTCGAGGAGGCCAAGACCCAGTTGGTCGACGGGGAGCCGGGCACGTTGTTCACCGCCTGGCTCCGTGATCAGGCCGAGACCGAGGGCGTCGAGGTCAACCCGAAGTATGGGCGGTACGACATCGAGACCCTGACCGTCGTCGCGGTCGACAGCACCGATCCGAGCGCGTCGAGCGGCCCCCCCGACGGCGCCCCGAGCGACGGTGACGAGGGCACGCCCGCGCCGTGACCGAACCGCCCTCGCGCGCCGGCGATCTGCTCGCTCACGTTCCCGAGGGCCCGGTTCCCAGCTCCCAACAGGGTGAGCGCGTGCTCGACCTCGTGCGGGTCATGGCACGGCTCCGCGGCCCCGGCGGATGCCCGTGGGACGCCGAGCAGACCCATCAGACCCTGGCTCGACACCTGCTCGAGGAGACGCACGAGCTGCTCGAGGCGATCGACGCCGACGACGACGACGCGATGCGGGACGAGCTCGGCGATGTGCTCCTGCAGGTCGTCTTCCATGCGCAGATGGCCGCCGACGACGGCCGGTGGGATGTGGACGACGTCGCCGAAGGGCTGGTTGCCAAGCTCGTGTACCGCCACCCACACGTCTTCGGTCAGGTCGAGGTCGCCGGCGCGGACGAAGTGCTCGTGAACTGGGAGAAGCTCAAGGTCGCCGAAGCGGGGCAGCGAGCAGCCGTCGACGACGACATCCCGGCGTCCCTCCCGTCGCTCGCCCGTGCCGCGAAGGTGCAGCGCCGTGCCGCTGGTTGGGGGTTCGAGTGGCGCTCGGTCGATGCGGCCGTCGAGGCCCTGCGGGAGGAGGTCGAGGAGCTCGCCGCCGCGACCGATCCGGCGGACGCTGAGGACGAGGTCGGAGACGTGCTGTTCGCGACGGTCGCTCTCGCGAGGAAGCTCGGCGTCGACGCCGAGAGCGCACTGCGCCGCACCGTGCGCACCTTCTCCGATCGGTACGAGCGGTTCGTCGCGCTCGCCGCCGAGCGTGGCCTCGACGTCGAGAGCGCCGACGAGTCCGAGCTGCGGGCTCTGTTCCGTGAGGCTCGGTAGACGCGTGCGCCATCTCCGTGAGGCTCGGTAGACGCGTGCGCCATCGCACCGGGCCGACCAAGGGCGACATCGACGCGGCACGAGCGCGCATCGCGCCACACGTCCGTGGCACGCCGGTGCTCGACGTGTCGCCGGACACGTTCGGGGTGGGCGTCCCGCTGGCCCTGAAGCTCGAGCTGCTGCAAGTGACCGGCTCGTTCAAGCCGCGCGGGGCGTTCAACCGCATGCTCACCGCGGAGGTCGGGAGCGCCGGCGTGGTGGCCGCGAGTGGCGGGAACTTCGGCCTCGCGGTCGGCCACGCGGCACGAGCGCTCGGTCATCGCGCCGAGATCTTCGTGCCGTCGACCTCGCCCGGCGCGAAGATCGACAAGGTCCGGGCGACCGGTGCCGACGTGCGAGTGATCGAGGGCTACTACGACGACGCCTCGGCGGCAGCGACCGAGCGCGCCGCCGAGACGGGTTCGGCGTGGATGCACCCGTTCGACCAGCCCGAGGTCGTCGCCGGGCAGGGCACGATCGGCGCCGAGCTCACGGAGCAGGTCCCCGGCATCGACTCGGTGCTCGTCGCGGTCGGGGGCGGCGGGCTGATCGCCGGCATCGCCTCGTGGTTCGCTGACAGCGATGTTCGGGTGGTGGGGGTCGAGCCGGCGACCTCGCGGTGCCTGCAGGCGAGCCTGGACGCCGGCGAGCCGGTCGACGTGCCGGTTTCCGGCCGTGCCGCTGACTCATTGGGCACGCGCCGGGTCGGCGACATCGCGTTCGCCGTGGCGAGCGCCGGCCTCGTCGAGCGTGTCGTGCTCGTGGACGACGACTCGATCTTCGAGGCCCAGCGCTCGCTGTGGCGGGAGTTCCACCTGTTCGCCGAGCCCGGCGGAGCGGCGGCGCTCGCCGCCCTGTCGGCCGGTGCGTACGTTCCCGCGGCGGGCGAGCGGATCGTGGTGCTGGTCTGCGGGACGAACGGCGACCCGCGTGACGTGATCGACCTGTCCGTACCGGACTAGCCGTCGCGAGCGCCACGGGTATCCTTCGGGCGTGGCCACCGACTACGAGCGCGCGTTCAGATTCCAGAAGGACGTGATGGTGCGCACCTCGACGCGTTCACTCGAGATGCCGTGGGGCACGGCCTTCTTCCACGACGCGTTCCCGCTGCGCTACGACGCGAACATGGCGATCGCCGATCGGGCGCTCGGCTCTGCGACGGCAGACGAGATCGTGTCCCAGCTCGACGAGACGTACGACGGGTTCCGCCACCGCGAGATCGAGTTCGCATCGGTGGCCGACGCCTACTCGATCACGATGGGCATGGTGGAACACGGGTACGCGGTCGAACGGATGGTGGTGATGGCGCAACGGCGGAACCCCGACCGCGGTCCCGATCTCGGCCTGGTCGAGGAGCTCGAGCTCGCCGACGTGCAGCCGCTCATCGCCGAGGCGACCCGGCGAGAGCCGTGGGGCCGTGAGCCGGGTATCGCCGAGATACTGGCGTCCTACCGTCAGGTGTTGGTCGACGGCGTGGGCGCGCGGTTCTTCGCCCAGCGCATCGACGACCGGCTGGCCGGGTCGTGCGAGCTCTACGTCGTCGGTGACGTGGCCCAGATCGAGGACGTGAACACGCTCGAGGAATTCCGCGGCCGAGGAGTGGCTCGCAACGTGGTGCTCAAGGCCGCCGGCGCGGCCAGGGAAGCCGGCGCGACGTTCGTCTTCCTGTTCGCCGACGCCCAGGATTGGCCGCGGCACCTGTACGGGCGACTCGGGTTCGACGAGATCGGTCGTTCTCGGCTGTTCACGCGGTGGCCCGAAGGTCAGCACGAGCGCGCCATCGGGGCTCCGATGTCCGGCGTGAAATCCCCGGCCGACGGGTAGGCGTCGGCTACCATCGTCGTCCGATGTCCCTGATCGAATCCGTCCACGCCCGCGAGGTCCTCGATTCCCGCGGCAACCCCACCGTGGAGGTCGACGTGTGGCTCGACGACGGCGCGTTCGGACGCGCCGGCGTGCCGAGCGGCGCGTCGACCGGCGAGCATGAGGCGCTCGAGCTTCGCGACGGCGGCGACCGTTTCGGCGGGCAGGGTGTGCTCGGGGCGGTCGCGAACGTGAACGGCCGTATCGCCGAGGCACTCACGGGGGTCGACGGGTTGGACCAACGGGGCGTCGACGCGGCCTTACTCGCCCTCGACGGCACCGATGCCAAGTCCGAGCTCGGAGCCAACGCCGTGCTCGGGGTCTCGATGGCCGTCGCGAAGGCGGCAGCCGACTCGAACGGGTTGCCCCTCTACCGGTACCTGGGCGGACCCAACGCCCACGTGCTGCCGACCCCGATGATGAACGTGATCAACGGCGGGGTGCATGCCGACAACGAGCTCGAGCCGCAGGAGTTCATGGTGATGCCGGTCGGCGCGGCGTCGTTCAGCGAAGCGCTCCGGTGGGGTGCTGAGTGCTTCCATGCGCTCAAGGGGCTGCTGCACGACGATGGCCTCGCGACCGGTGTCGGCGACGAGGGCGGGTTCGCGCCCGAGATCGCAACGACGAGCGAGGCCCTCGAGTGGCTGATGCGCGCGATCGAACAGGCGGGCCTTACGCCCGGCGACGACGTGGCGCTCGCGATGGACCCGGCGACGAGCGAGTTGCACACGGGCGACGTTCGCTACCGGCTCGAAGGCGCCGAGCGCACCGCCGACGACATGATCGAGTTCTGGGCCGGCCTGCTCGATCGGTTTCCCATCGTGTCGATCGAGGACGGCCTCGACCAGGACGACTGGGAAGGCTGGGCCGCGCTCACCCGTGAGCTCGGCTCGCGCGTGCAGCTCGTGGGCGACGACCTGTTCGTCACGAACGGGGAGCGGCTCGAGCGCGGCATCCGCGAGCGCATCGCGAACTCGATCCTGATCAAGGTGAACCAGATCGGATCGCTCACCGAGACGCTCGACACGATGGCGCTGGCGACGCGGAGCGGTTACACGAACGTGGTCTCCCACCGCAGCGGCGAGACGGAAGACACGACGATCGCCGACCTCGCGGTCGCGACGAACGCCGGACAGATCAAGACCGGCGCGCCGAGCCGAGGCGAGCGCACCGCCAAGTACAACCAGCTGCTGCGTATCGAAGAGGAGCTGGGCGGGCAGGCGCGGTACATGGGCGGCGGTGCCCTCTCGGGTGCGCCTCCGGGGGCCGTCTAGGGCATGAGCTCAGCGGTCCCTTCCCCGACCGCCGCGAGGCGAAGCACCGAGCCCGGCGTGGCCCGCCCCGCGGCTCGCCGCTCGTCGGCAGGCAGCCGGTCGGCACGTCGCTCGCCGGGCCGCCACGAGGTCGCTCGAGGGCGCACGTCGCGGGCGCGGCTCACCGCGCGAGCGGCCGTGCTCGCGATGGTGGCGCTGATCCTGCTGACCCTCTCGGTCGCGCCGCTGCGCACCCTGCTCGACCAGCGGAGCCGGCTCGGTCAGCTCGAGCGTCAGGCGGAGGAACTCACCGACCGCAACGCGCAGCTCGAGGCACGGATCGACCGCTTCAACGACGCGACGTACCTCGAGCGGCTCGCGCGAGAGTGCCTCGGCATGGTGCGCCCGGGAGAGACGGCGTTCGTCATGGTGCCCAGGTACGGCGCGCCGCCCACGACGCGATGTTGAGGCAGGCGCCGCCGTCGACCGGGACCGGCGTCAGGAGCTCGGCGTGTCGAAGACGACCATGAGCGACTCCGCCACCTGTCCGTACCCGATGCGCCGGTAGATCGCATTCGACGTCGGATTGCCGAGGTCGGTGTAGAGGAAGCAGGCGTCTGCGCCCCGCGTGAGCATGTCGCCGCTCACGTGCGCGACGAGGTTCGATGCATACCCACGACCGCGGGCGCCGGGCGGCGTGTACACCGGGCCGATGCGCGCTCCGCCGGGGATGCGAGCCCAACCGCTGAGCGAGACGGCGCGGCCCTCGTCCTCCCAGATCGAGAAGCCTCCCGAATCGCCTCCCTCGAGCCGGGCGGCGATCGCACGCTCGGCTCCGTGCTCGTCACGGGTCATGGCTCGCAGTGCCTCATGCTCGAACTGGGCCATCCATCGCTCGAGGAGCGGGCGATCCCCGGCCGTGGCAGGTCTCGGGGCACCGGAGACCGGCCGAGGAGCACGCACGGAGGTGAGCTCGTAGACACCCTGTCCGATCGAGATGCGCGCGGTCGAATCGGAGCCCGACGTCCAGACGTCGGCGAACCGCATGGCCCACGGCTCGTTCGCGGTCACACCGGGCAGATCCGGATGCGTCGAAAGGAGGCTGTGCGCCAGCACGTCGACCGAGCCGCGGTCCGGTGGATCCGCGGACACGAGATCGAGTGGATCCGCGAGCACCAGGTTGTACGGGGGTGTGCGCAGCGCGGCGGCGAGCACCTCAGTACGTCGCCGCACGACCCAGAAGTACGCCTCGCGGTAGTCGCCGGGACGGTCGAGCAACGTCTGCAGGACGCCCAGCGCGAGGTTGTTCGCCGCCCGGTCACGATCGAGCATCGGCGCCGCGACCGCGGCGAACGACCTCGCATCGGTGACCGTCTCGACGTCCATCGAACGATGCTACCGTCGGGGGTGTGGCGGATGCGCTCGAGGCCGTCGCCGGCGTCGGGTACGTACGAGCTGGGCAGACGCTGCGATCACGTCTCGCCCTTCCCCCGATTGACGTGCATGAACGATTCCCGCACACTGGCCGCCTCTCCCGGGAAGGCCGGGATCGCAAGGGAAAGGGGCATCTGACATCGCTGAGATCGAAGTCGGCGCGGTGATCGACGGCACCGTCGAGCGCATCACGCCATACGGGGCGTTCCTCAAACTCGAGGACGGCCGTCTCGGACTCGTCCACATCTCCGAGATCGACCGCAACTACGTCAAGGACGTGCACGACCACCTCCGCGAAGGGGACGTCGTGCAGGCCAAGGTGCGGGCGATCAAGGAAGACGGCAAGATCGATCTCTCGATCAAGGCCCTGCAGGACCCGGCGCCGCCCCGGCCGCGCCGTGGTTCCGATCCCGAGTTCGAACAGATGCTCAAGAAGTTCATGCGGCAGAGCGAGGAGCGTCTGGTCGACTACAAGCGCGCGGTCGAGCACAAGCGCAAGTAGCCGCGGCTCGTTCAACCCCTCGCGGCGTCCCACGTCGCTCGCGCGATCTCAACGTGTGCTCGCCGCAGGGCTCGCCCTTGAACGCCACTCGCACGGTGCTCACGGGCGCGGGACTCGGCCCGGGCCCTGGGAACATGAGCGACATGGCCGAGCCGATGCCGACCACGCAGCGCGAGCTGCGCGGAGCCGACCTCGTGGCGGTGCGCGAGCAGCTCGGACGCGAGCCGACCACTCCGTTCGCGGTCGTCGCCCGCTGCACCGGAGGACATCCGCTCGTGATCCGCAACGTGCCGCTCGACGCGGCCGGTGACCCGTTCCCCACGACGTACTGGCTCACGTGCCCCGAGGCGGTCAAGCTGGTCTCGCGCCTCGAATCGGAGGGATGGATCGCGCGGCTGAACGAGCGCATGCGCGAGGACGAGGCGTTCCGGGCGGCCGTCGAGGCCGCCCACGAGGCCTACGCGGCCGACCGGGCGACCGACCTCGCCGGTGCGCGTGCATGGGGGGGCGTGGCCGGCACCCGCATCGGCATCAAGTGCCTGCACGCCCACTACGCCTACCGGCTCGCCGGGGGAGACGATCCCGTCGGGGAGTGGGTCGCCCAGCGCATCGAGCCGGTGCACGGCGAGCAGCGATCCGGCAGGGTCGCGGCGATCGATCAGGGCACGAACTCGATCCGGCTGCTCGTGATGGAACCGGCCGCCGCACTGCGCGGGCCCGCGACCGAGCTCGCACGCGACATGGTGATCACGAGGCTGGGCCGGGGGGTCGATCGTACGGGGCGGTTCGATCCCGACGCGCTCGCCCGCACCGTCGAGGTGTTGGGCGCCTTCTGCCGGCGGGCACGGGCCCTCGGCGCCGATCGCATCCGGGTGGGTGCGACCAGCGCCGCGCGGGACGCCGAGAACCGCGACGAGTACGCCGAGGCGGTCCGGGCGCTCGCGGGCTCGGAGCTCGAGGTGATCACGGGGGAGCATGAGGCGGCCCTGTCGTTCCTCGGTGGCACACACGGGCTCGACCCCTCGTTGGCGCCGTTCGCCGTCCAGGACATCGGTGGAGGATCGACGGAGTTCGTCGTCGGCGCGGCGCCGGGCCGGGCGGAGCAGGCGATCTCGACGCGCATGGGCAGCGTTCGCATGACCGAGCGGCACATCCGACACGACCCACCGACGCCCGACGACCTCGCGGCTCTCGAAGCCGACGTGGCCGGCGTGCTCGATGAGGTGGAGGCGGCCGTGTCGGTCGGCAGCGCCCGCACGTTCGTCGCCGTCGCCGGCACGGCGACCACCCTCCAGGCCCTCGCGCTGGAGCTCGGTCGCTACGACCCCGACCGCATCCATCGAACATGGCTGTCGCGCGAGCGGGCCGTGCAGGTCCGCGACGCCCTCGCGGCCATGACGGGCGCCGAGCGAGCCGCATTGCCGGTGATGGCACCCGGGCGGGGTGACGTGATCGTGGCCGGCGCGGTGATCCTCGTGGCCACGATGCGGCGCTTCGACCTCGAGCGCGTGTTGGTGAGCGAGACAGACATCCTCGATGGCTTGGCCCTCGAGATGCTCGGCGGGTAACCTCTGCGGCCGTATGCCGAATCGCTCCAGGGACAAGCAACTCGCCAAGTTGGCGGCGCGCCGGCAGGCCGAGCGGCAGGCGGCCAAGCGCCGCCGCGACATCACGCTGGGCGTGGTCGCGGGCGTCGCGGGCGTGGTGCTGCTCGTCGCCGGGTTCCTGATCCTCACCGGGGGTGACGACGGCGGGGCGCAGGCGAGCGCCACGCCGTCGGCGAGCGGCTCGGCCGAGCCCACGGGCGAGCCGGGCACCCGGTCGGGCACGGTGAAGCCGGCCGTCGTGCCGCCCGAGACAGTGGCCTGCGGTGGCGAGGCTCCGGCCGATGCCGGGAAGCCGACGCCCCAGTTCGTCGGGCCGCCTCCCATGACGATCGATCCGCAGGCCACCTACACGGCCACGATCGCGACGTCGTGCGGCACGTTCGAAGTGGGACTGCGGCCCGACATCGCGCCCGAGGCCGTCAACAGCTTCGTGTTCCTGTCGGAGGAGAGGTTCTACGACGGGCTGACGTTCCACCGCATCGTGGAGGGCTTCGTGGTCCAGGGCGGTGACCCCGCCGGCGACGGTTCGGGTGGCCCCGGATACGCCTTCGACATCGAGACCTCGCCCACGCAGACGTTCGATGCGGCCGGCCTGCTCGCCCTCGCGAACGGCGGCCCCGGCACGAACGGCAGCCAGTTCTTCGTCACGCTCGCCCCGACACCTCAGCTCGACCCCGGGGCCGGCGCGGGCGAGTTCACGATCTTCGGCGAGGTGACGAAGGGGCTCGACGTCGTCAAGCGCATCGGGAAGGTGCCGGGCACGGAGAACCCGGGCATCCCCGGCGAGCTGAGCGTGCCGACCGAGGCCGTCTACATCGACTCGATCACGATCGACGAGCGCCCGGCGTAGACATCGGTTGCGACCTCGCCGCAGACGAGCGGTGGTCGCTCAGAGCCGGACGACGTTGGGCGAGTCGATACCGACCGTGACGCCTCGGGTATCGAAGACCATCGCGGCCGTGTTCACGAGGGCATGCACGTCGACATCGCTGTGCGGTGTCAGCAACACCACGATGTCCTGCTCCTTCACGGTCTCGAGGTCGAGCGTCGTCGACGCGAGTTCCTGGCCTTCGATCTCGCACCGCGGCACGAACGAGTCGTGGTAGGCGATCACGGCCCCGCGCCGGGCGAGCCGCTCGAGCACCTGCAACGACGGCGACTCCCGCAGGTCGTCGACGCCCGGCTTGAACGCAACTCCGACCCCCAGCACCTTTGAGCCCTTGATCGGCTTCCCGGCGTCGTTCAGGGCCTCGGCCACGCGTGAGACCACGTAGTCGGGCATGCGGTTGTTCACCTCGTTGGCGTGCTCGATGAACTCGACGCGGTAGCCGAGCTGCTGCCCGGCACGCCACGACAGGTACGTGGGGTCGATCGAGATGCAGTGACCGCCGACCCCGGGGCCCGGCCAGAAGGCCTGGTATCCGAAGGGCTTCGTCGAGGCCGCGTGGAGCGATTCCCAGATGTCCACGCCGAGGTCGCGCGCGAGCACCGCGAGCTCGTTCACCAAGGCGATGTTCACCTGCCGGTACGTGTTCTCGATCAGCTTCGCCATCTCCGCCTCACGTGGGGACGAGGTCGTGACCACGGTGTGCACGAACGAGGAGTAGAAGGAGACCGCGAGCTCACGGCATCGGTCGGTCAGGCCGGCCACGATCTTCGGGGTCGTGTCGATCCGATGATCGCGGTTGCCCGGGTCGATACGCTCGGGGGAGTAGCCGAGCGCGAAGTCCCGGCCTGCCGAGAGGCCCGACTCCTCGAGGATCGGACGCAGCAGCTCCTCGGTGGTGCCCGGGTACGTCGTGGACTCGAGCACCACGAGCACTCCCGGCTTCAGGTACCGGGCGACGTCCTCGCCGGCGGTCAGCACCATCGTGAGGTCGGGAGCGCCGTCGGTGAGAGGCGTGGGCAGACAGAGGACGATCACGTCGGCGTCCGCCAATGGGGTCGGATCCGCGCTGAACGTGGCCCGGTCCATCGCCTCGATCTCGGAGTCGGAGACGTCGGGGATGTGCGAGCGGCGTTCCCGCAGCCCGTCGACCGTGTGCTCGTCGGCGTCGATGCCGATCACACGGAAACCGGATGCGTGGATGCCGACGAGCAGCGGCAGGCCCACGTAGCCGAGCCCGACCACGGCGGTGGTGGCGGAGCGTTCACGGATCCGGGTGGCGAGAGCGCCGAGCGGGTCCACGTCGTGCGGTGCCGTTCCGATGACCACGGGGTCCGAGCCTAGGCGACCCCGCGCGGCCTGCAAGCACCTTCACCGCACCGAGCTACCAGCTCGATGCGAAGGCCTGGACGTCCGCGACTCCGCAGCCCGGCGAGGACGCGAACGCCACCCCGCCGCCGTCGATCTCTCGGATGTAGAAGCAGGTCCCGGAGGTGCTCCTACCCGAGACGAACAGCTCGTTGGGGATCGGGTGTACGTGCACGTACACCGCGCCCGTCGCCAGAGGTGTGTCGCCTGCCACGTACTCGAGCGCCGGCTCGATGTCCTCCAGGGCGAGGAGGTTCTCCGTGTAGATCGCCCCGTCCGTGTAGTAGGTGCGCTCGGCTAGGAACGCGTTCCGGATATCCGTCTGTGCCCCGCGGTCCTGAGCGCGTGCCCGTGCTCCCAGGAAGGTGGGGAGGGCGATCGCGATCAGGATGCCGATGATCAGCACGACGACCATGAGCTCGATCATCGTGAAGCCGTCATCGGCGTCGCGCTGCGGTGCGTGCATGGTGCAAGGTATCGGCCGTTCGGGGGGTGTCACTGGTTACCCGGAAGCGGGTAAGAGTCCCGGCATGCTACGAGGGCGAGGCTTGCCCGCTAGGCTCGCGGTGGGCCCGGGTGCCGGAACTGGTAGACGGAGGCGCCTTAAAAGCGCCGGCCCGAAAGGGCGTGTGGGTTCGACCCCCACCCCGGGCACACGGTTGGACAGGAAGGTCGAGGGGGAATCCGATGGCTGAGCTCAACACGATCGAAACGATCCGCGCACCCGTCACTACTACCTACCACGGTGTCGAGGTGACCGAGGACTATCGCTGGCTCGAGGATGCGGGATCCGAGGAAACCCAGGCGTGGACCAAGGCCCAGCACGAACGCACGATGGCGTACCTGACGGCCGGGCCGTCCTACGACGACATCCGGCGCAGGGCCGAGGAGATCCTCAAGCTCGACTCGACGTCGTACGCCGACCCTACGCGGGGCGGAGAGACGTACTTCGTGCTCAAGTACCAACCGCCCAAGCAGCAGCCGTTCCTCGTCACCCTGACCGACCTCGGTGATGCGGCCACGGAACGCGTGCTGGTCGACCCGAACGCCATCGACCCGAGCGGCGCGACCACCATCGACTGGTTCGTCCCCTCGCCCGACGGGTTCCTCGTCGCGGTCTCGCTGTCTTCGCACGGCACCGAGGAGGGCACGCTCCACCTGTACGACTCGAGGACCGGCGACCTCGTCGACGTGCAGATCCCTCGCGTCAACGGCGGCACCGCCGGCGGGTCGATGGCGTGGCGCGGCGACTCGACCGGGTTCTGGTACACCCGCCATCCTGCCCCCGGCGAACGCCGCGACGAGGACGGAGAGTTCTTCGAGGAGGTCTGGTTCCACGAGATCGGCGGCACGACGGACCGCCAGGACCTCGCCGGTGTGTTCGCGGACGACCGGATCGTCGAGAACTTCCTCGCGTCTTCTCCGGACGGCCGCTGGGTGCTGGACCGCGCCCAGAAGGGCGACGGTGGCGAGTGGCAGCTCTTCGTGCGGCCGCAGGACGGCGGCGACTGGTGGGTGCTGGCCGACATCCCTGACAAGGTCGTCGACGCGGCCTTCGGGCCGGATGCGATCTTCCTGCTCTCCTCGAAGGACGCCCCGCACGGCCAGATCCTCAGGCTTCCGATGGCACCCGGCGCCACCGTTGCCGACGCGGCCGTCCTCGTGCCGCACTCGGCGCTGACGATCGAGGGGCTCGCCGTCACCGACGGCCGGCTGTGGGTGCTCGACATGGACGGCGGTACTTCCGGCCTCCGCGCGTTCAGTCACGACGGCGAATCCCTTCCCTCCGTCGAGCTGCCACCGGTGTGCGCCATCGACAAGGTGACGCGGCTCGGGGACGACCAGGTGGCCTACTCCGTCGAGACGTTCGTGTCTCCCCACTCGTGGTGGGTGGCGGCCGACGCCGAGGTCGCTCCTCGTCGGACCGCGCTCGACACGACCACGGCGCTGGACTTCTCCGGTTTCGAGGTGCGGCGGGTCTTCGCCACCTCTGATGACGGGACCCAGGTGCCGGTCAGCCTCGTCGCCCGGACCGGCATGCTGGACGCCGGCCCGGCCCCGACGATGCTGACGGGGTACGGCGGTTACGGCATCTCGTTCAAGCCGTGGTTCGTGCCGGGCCGGATGCTCTGGCTCGAGCAGGGTGCGGTGCTCGCGGTCGCGAACATCCGCGGTGGCGGCGAGTACGGCGAGGAGTGGCACCACGCAGGCCGTCTGCTCACCAAGCAGAACTGCTTCGACGACTTCGCGGCCTGTGCTCGTCACCTGGTCTCGACCGGGGTGACCACGGTGGAGCAGCTGGCGATCCGCGGCGGCTCGAACGGCGGGCTGCTGATGGGTGCCGTGCTGACCCAGCACCCGGACATCGCCCGGGTGGTGATCGCCGAAGTGCCCGTGCTCGACATGCTGCGGGTCGAGCTGCACCCCAACGGTGCCTTCAACGTCACGGAGTTCGGCACCGTGGAGGACCCGGACCTCTTCGCGGCCCTGTACGCGTACTCGCCGTACCACCGGGTCGTCGACGACACGCCGTATCCAGCGGTGCTCCTGACTGCCGGCGAGTTCGACCCCCGTGTCGACGCGTACCACGCGAAGAAGATGACCGCCCGGCTCCAGGCCGCCACGTCGTCGGACGACCCGATCCTGCTGCGGGTCGAGTCCGGCGGCCATGGCATCGGGCAGTCGCTGGATCAGATGGTCGGGCTGCTGACCGACGTGCACGCGTTCGCCTTCGCCCAGCTCGGCGTCGACTGGTCACGCTGACCGAGCGGGGCTGGGCGGAAGGAGACGCTACCCGCCCGACTCGGCCATCTTGGTCTGGGCATCGGCGAGCGCGCCCTTGAGTGCCTCGACGTGGCGACCCTCCGCTTCGCCGACGACCTTCTTGATCGCACGCGTCACCGCAGGCTCGATCGTGTCGGCGTGGTCGTGCTTGTACGCGACGATCAGCCCGGCCCCGCCGATGGGGATCGTCTTGCCGGCCTCCTCCTCGATCTTGCTGCCGGTCCTCTCGTGCAAGCACCTTCCCCGCGCCAGCACCGATCACGGCTCCGATCGCGGTTGCCGCCAGCAACGGAGGTGCGAACAACCCGACCACGAACCCGACGCCGGCGAGGCCCTCCGCGCCCTCCTTGACCATGTGGTCGGTCTGCTCGACCGAGAGGTTGCCTTCGAGGTCCTTGCTCACCACGACGGCGCCCATGATCTCGGCGCCGCAGTTCAGGACGGCTTCGTAGTCCTCGTGGGCGGCGTCGGTCGACAGGTAGCCGCCGATCAATACGTTCGTGGGCTCCTTCGCCATCTGATCTCTCCCCCGCTCCTAGCCCGACAACCCATGGGCCGCTTGACCTCGATGCGACTCGGCGTGCAGGTCGAGCTCGTCCTGGTCCGAGAGGTGCGGCTTGATGTCGAACACGACCTTCTTCACCGTGCCGGTGAAGGCGAACGGCTTCCGGTCCTCGTAGGCGAGGTCCACGACGCCGCCGTTGTCCCGGCCGATGTCCATCCCCGCGTACGCGGAGAACCTGATCGGTACGGTGTGATCCATCCGCCCCTTCCCGACCGGTCGGTCATCGATGAACAGCGTCACCTCGCCACCGGTCGCGGGCTTCGCCTCGTCGGCGGCGAACTCCATGCGCACGGTGACCTCGCCGGCCGGCAGATCTTCCTCGGCGACTTGCTTGAACACGAAGACCCCCATCATCGAGTAGGTGTGGGTGAGCTTCCCGTCCTCCACGTAGAGCGTGAACCCGCCGAGGTGATCCGACTCCGCGACGATGACACCTTCCGCACCACCATCGGGCACGATGAGATCGGCGCTGATCGAGTACGAGCGGTTGTAGATGCGCGGGATCATGCCCGACAGCACGTTCTGCACGTCGCCGCGGAACTCGAACGTCGTCTTCTCCGCCAGGGGCGGCAGGATGCCGAAGAACGTAGACAGGGTGGCCAGCAGAGGCAACACCTTGTACTTCTCGGCCTCCTCCCAGAACAGGTCCTTCAGCTCCTGGACCTTCTCCGGGTTCTCGGCGGCGAGATCGTGGGCCTGCGTGAAGTCATCCGGCAGGTAGTAGAGCTCGGCCGGACCGGCGTCCGGATCCCAGACGCCGGGCGCGTACGGCTTCAGCGCCTCGGGCGTGATGACCCACGGGATGCGCTCGGTCTTCATCGCGAGCCACCAGCCGTCCTTGTACATGCCCCGGTTGCCGATCGTCTCGAAGTACTGCTGTGTCCGGAACTCGGGGGCGTCCGCGTCGGCGAACGTGGCGGCGAGGGTGGTCCCGTGCATCGGTTCCTGCTCGATCCCGTCGACCGTCTTCGGCTGCGGGATCCCCACGATGTCGAGGATCGTCGGCGCGACATCGATCACGTGGCCGAACTGCGGGCGCAGCCCGCCGGCGTCGGTGATGCGCGCCGGCCAGCGAACGACCATCGGGTTCCGCGTGCCCCCCAGGTGAGAGCCGACCTGCTTACCCCACTTGAACGGGGTGTTCCCCGCCCAGGCCCATGCCGCGCCGTAGTGCGGGTCCATGATCTGGGCCCCCCACTGGTCCATAGCCGCCGAAGCGTTCGGCCAATTGGAGCTGCATCTCGTCGGTCAACGGGATGCCGTTCTGCATCGTCATCTCGTTGAACGAACCCGTCGACGGTGCCTTCCATGCTGGCGCCGTTGTCGCCCCAGATCCAGATGATCACCGTGTCGTCAAGCTCGCCGAGCTCGTCGATCGCGTCGATCACGCGCCCGACGTTGTGGTCGGCGTTCTCCGAGAATCCCGCGTAGACCTCCATCTGGCGCGCGTAGAACGCCTTCAGCTTCTCGGGCACGTCCTCCCACGCAGGGAACGCGTCGTCGCGCGATGTCAGCTCCGCGTCGGCCGGAACGACGCCGAGTTCCTTCTGGCGCGCGAACGTCTCCTTGCGGAGCTCGTCCCAGCCCTGATCGAACTTCCCCTTGTACTTCTCGGCCCAGGTCTGCGCCACGTGGTGCGGCGCGTGGCTGCACCCCGTCGAGAAGTACATGAAGAACGGCTTGTCGGCGTCCTGTGCGCGGACGCCGTGGAGCCATTCGATGCGCTCGGTCCGCCATGGCATCCGGGAAGTAGTACGGGTCCTCGTCGTCGTAGAACCCCTCAGGGGTCCCGATCGACCTTCTGGTTCTCGATCAGGCACGGGTCCCACTGGCCCGAGTCGCCGGCCGAGGAATCCGTAGAAGTAGTCGAACCCCCAGCCGTTCGGCCAGCGGTCGAACGGGCCCGCCGGGCCCTGTTGCCCGTCGGGCGTCAGGTGCCACTTCCCGAAGGCAGAGGTGCTGTAGCCGTTGTCGCGCAGGATGCGGGGCAACGGCGCGCAGTCCCTCGGCAGGGTCGCCGAGTAGCCGGGGAACCCGCCGGCGAACTCTCCGACCGAGCCGAACCCAACGGCGTGGTTGTTGCGACCGGTCAACAACGCGGCACGGGTCGGCGAGCACAGGGCCGTCACGTGGAACCGGTTGTACTTGAGGCCCTGTTCGGCCATGCGCGTGTAGTTGGGTGTCTGGATCGGGCCGCCGAAGGTGCTCGGGTTGCCGAAGCCGGCGTCGTCGATCAAGACGAGCAGGACGTTGGGTGCGCCCTTCGGCGGCACAGGGTGTCCGATCAGGTTCCAATCCGGCTGTGAACCCTGCAGGGTCTTGTTCATCACCCCTTGGAAGGCCTCGCGGCGGATGGGAAGGCTCGTGCGGTCTGGCTCGGTCATCGTCCCTCCTCTGCGATGCGGTGGCCTGCGCCGACCGATTCTCCCAGGAAGCAGCCCGGCGCGTGGCGAGCGCACGCTCACCCTAGGCCACCCCGGGCACGGTCACATCGTCCGGTCGGGATGATGCCCCGACGTGTCCGCGAGCGTTGAATCACGTCGAGCAAGGGCAGCTGGATGTCGTCGGGGGCGAGTCGGGGGGACGATGAGCGAGAAGGAGAAGCACCGCCAGCTGCCGGTGCTGCAGGGCGTGGTGCCGATCGTTCGGTCGCGCGTGCCGACCGACGTCATCGCGGGCGTCACGCTTGCCGCGCTCGGCATCCCCGAGGTCATGGGGTACACGACGATCGCCGGCATGCCGGTGATCACGGGGCTCTACACGATCCTGATCCCGATCGCCGTGTTCGCGGTGCTCGGATCGTCACGTCATCTCGTGGTGGGCGCCGACTCCGCGTCCGCGGCGATCATGGCGGCCGGCATCGCGGGGCTCGCGCCGATCGCCTCGCCTCACTACGTCTCGATCGCCGGCATCGTGGCGATCGCGACCGGTGCCTTCCTGTTGCTGGCTCGCGTCGTGCGCCTCGGGTTCCTCGCCGACTTCCTGTCGAGGAGCGTGCTGATCGGCTTCCTGACCGGGGTGGGCATCCAGGTGGCCATGGGGCAGGTGGCGGGCATGTTCGGCGTGCCGGGCGGCAGCGATGGGGGGCCGATCGAGGAGTTCATCGAGACGCTCAGCCAGATCCCATCCGAAGCGAGCTGGACGACGGCCGCCGTCTCGGCGTCGGTGTTCATCGTGATCCTGGGATTGAAGGCCATCTCGCCCAAGATCCCCGGGGCGCTGATCGCGGTGGTCGGCGCGATCGCGGTCAGCTGGATCTGGGACCTGCAGGCGCACGGGGTCGCGGTGCTGGGACACGTGCCGAGCGGGCTGCCGTCGTTCGGCGTGCCCGACTTCGGGTGGGACGACCTGTCGACGATCATCGCGACCGCGGCGTCGATCTTCCTCGTCGTGCTCGCCCAGAGCGCCGCGACGTCGCGCGCCTATGCGGCGAAGTACGCGGACCGCTTCGACGAGAACCTCGACCTCGTCGGCCTCTCGTTCGCGAACGTGTCGGCGGGTCTCTCGGCACGTTCGTCGTGAACGGCAGCCCGACGAAGACCCAGATGGTCGACGGTGCCGGCGGTCGGAGCCAGCTCGCGCAGCTCACGACCGCGGTGATCGTGCTGATCGTGCTGCTGTTCCTCACCGTGCCATTGCAGTACATGCCCGAGGCGGTCCTGTCGTCGATCGTGTTCCTGATCGGCGTGGAGCTGATCGACATCCTGGGCATGTCGACGATCCGGCGGTGGCGCCTCGACGAGTTCGTGGTCGCGGCGATCACGGCGTTGGTGGTCGTCACGATCGGCGTCGAACAAGGCATCCTGCTCGCGATCGTGCTCTCCTTGCTCGATCACCTCCGCCGGAGCTATCACCCGCGCGACACCCTGCTGGTCAAGGAGGACTCGGGCCGCTGGCGGACCGTGCCATCCGCTCGTGCTCGCCGAACTCGACGACGGGGTGCAGCCGAGCTCGATCGGTACGGGGTCACCGATGCGATCGGCGCCGACGCGATGTTCGATACCGTCGCAGCTGCTGTCGCCACTTTCGGTGCTCCGAGATCAGTCCGAGCCGTAGACGTCGATCTCCTCGGTGTCGGTCATCTCCAGCGCCTGGCGGGCGCGATCGACCTCACCGGCATCACCGTGCACGCTCACGAGGTACCGGCCCTCGGTGAGGTCTTCCTCGTAGTCGGGCAGGGACTCCTGAGAAGCTCCGGCCTCTGCGAGGACGCCGAGTCCGCCCCCCGCGGCCGCGCCGACCACGCCGGCGGCCAGGGCGCCTCCCACCACGATCGGACCGCCCGGGATCACCCAGAGGACGACCCCGGCGATGCCTCCCAGCACGGCGCCCCGCCCGGCGCCTCGGGCCGTGGCGCTCTGCCCGCCTTCGAGTGCCGCCGCCTCGTTCTCGTGCTCGCCGACCCCGACGACCGAGGCCCGATCGAGCGTGATGCCGGCCTCGCCGAGCGACTCGAGGGCGAGCTGCGCCTGCTCGTCGGTCTCGTAGACCGCGATGACCATCATCGCCGAGTGCCTCCGGCGAGCGCTGCTCGGGCCTGCCGGCGGGCGACGCGGATCGGGAGGATCGGGACGAACACCCGCACGGGTGCGTCTTCGAACCGGGAGAGGGACTCCGAGGCCAGGCGTTCGATGTCGTCGGGCTCGATGACCCCTGAGAACTCGGCCTCGAGCTGGCGTTCGACGACTCGTCGGTGTTCGGGCGTGGGCGATCCTTCGATCCGGTTCACGTCAGACGCCTTCCGTCGCCTCCAGCTTCCCCGATCGGATCGCGGCCACGAACGCGTCGTAGTCACGCTCGTTCTGCTCGGCGTAGCGCACCGCGAATTCGCCCATGGCGTGGTCGAACTCGCGCCCCTTGCCGAGGTACGCGGCGATCGCGACGGGGTCACCGGAACGGGCGTGCGCCCGAGCGAGCGTCCAACCGCAGGCGCCGGCGTAGAAGTTCATGCCCACGGGGATCATGCGCTCGGGGTCGCTCGACCCCTTCATGTCTCGGAGCTGGCGCCAGTAGTAGTAGATGTCGGCTTGGACCCCTTTGGTCCAGCCGAGGAAGATGTCGCTGGCCGCTTGCATCAACCGCTGTCCCTGCACGACTCGCTCGCCCGGCTGCCGGAACCGGCTCTTCGGAAGGTGGTCCTCGAGCACCGACCGCGTGGCCTGCTTGACCTGCAGGAAGAGCGGATCCTCGCCGTCCCTGCCTTGCAGCAACACGATCCATGCCCGCGTGCCGACGCTGCCGACGCCGACGACCTTGCGGGCGAGGTCGACGAGCTCGAATCGCTCGAGCAGGTGGCGACGATCGTCGGTCAGCGTCGACCGGTACGCCCTGAGGAGTCCGTGCACGGCGTCATGCACTTCGTCGGCCGACATCCCGTACGTCTCGTGCAGATCGCGCATCGGGACCACGACCGGGGAGTCGCTGATGATTCGGTGGCGCCCGTCGACGATCTCGGTGAGCTTCGAGAGGGCCTGGAGGCTGTCCTTCGTCCTGGCCTTCTCGATCAACTTCTCACCCCTGGCGAGGGCCTTCTGCTCGCGCTTGGAGGCCACGGTTGCCGCCTTCGCGAGCATGGCATCGGCGTCGAGGCGCGAGTACCAGACGTCGAGCGTGCGCATCTGCGCGAACTCGCGCATCGCCGTGCGGTAGGCGCTGATCGACGCCTCCGTCGCCGCGCGCGCCTCGTCCTTCGTGAAGCCGTTGTTCTGCGCGGCGATCGTGAAACTCGCGGCGAGCCGGGCGACGTCGTACTCGAAGGGGCCGGGCAGGGTCTCGTCGAAGTCGTTCAGGTCGAAGAGCAGTGTCCGCTCGGGCGAGGCGAACACCCCGAAGTTCGAGAGGTGGGCATCGCCGCAGAGTTGGACGTCGAGCCCGGACCGAGGCACGTCCTTCAGGTCCGCCGCCATGATCTTCGCGGCGCCTCGGTAGAAGGTGAACGGCGAGACCATCATTCGGCCATGTCGAACCGGCACGAGGTCTTGCTCCCGAGTCTCGTCCTGTTCCTCGAGGAGTGCGACAGGATCGGGACGGTCGTCGGCCGGCGTCCAGCCTTCATGGCTCAATCGCGGTATCCGCTCTCGTGCCGCCTTGCCGACTTCATGCCGTTCGGCCAGCGTCGGGTGCTCGACCTTCTTCGTCGCCATCAGCCTGAACCTCCATCATCGCTCGGCGGAGCATCGTGCTCGCCTTCCTGGGCGCGCCATCGAGCCGGCCGCCATACCGTAATCACTTTCGCGACCGCGGTCACCAGGAACAGCTGCCTCACGAGCATCTCGCCGACCGCGACCCTCTGCCCCAACTGGCCCGTGGGCACCAGGTTGCCGCACCCCGTCGTGGTGAGCGTCGTGAAGAAGGATCGCAGCGGGCAGGATCGCCATGCCCGCTTCGAGGGTGGAGTAGCCGAGCACGTTCTGCAGGAACTGCTGGCCGACGAACATCGCCCCCATGAGCGTGCCGAATCCGATGACGCCGGCGCACGCAGCGACCCAGAAGAAGATTCCGCGCCAGGGATCAGCCGACGTCCTAGGGGTGCTGCTCGCGTTCGCTCGCGGTCAGTCGTTCGAGCGCTCTGCGCTTGACGAGGATGTCGATGCTCACGGCGAACGTCCACACGGGCATGACGAGGTTCGCCCATGGCGAGACGGTGGCCCCGAGGAGCAGGACGATCGCGACGACGAACCCGGCGACGGCGAGCCACCTGGGGAGGAACCCCGTGCGGACGCCGATCGTGGTCGTCGAGATGATGAAGACGGCTCCCATCCTGATCGCATAGGTGTTGAGCAACGTGAACGTGATCCGCCGCTCCAGATCCCAGAGCGCAGGATCCGGCGTGCCTCCGGCCTCGATCGCGGGATCCGCCAGCAGGCCTCCCGCCGCCGCTGCGGCGACGAAGAGCATGCCGACGAACAGCAGGCCGCTGCCGAGGAAGACCGTCGCGAAGAACCGATCCTCGCGCTCACCGATCCGGTCCCGGATGACCCCCATGAACCAGAGGAACGCGATGCCGGCGAACGGCACCAGGTTGAGCGCGAGGGTGACCGCCCCTCGCTTGGCGGGATCGGAGAGCCAGTCGCTCTCCAGTTCCTCGCCCGACGGCACCGATACGCGGACCAGCACGAGCGTGCTTGCGAGCAGCAGCGAGAAGAGGATGCCGGCGACCGCCGCCGCCCGCGGCGTCCGAAGGCTCGCGCGGATCGCCGGCTCGGTCGGTTCCCTCAAGGCGACTCCTCTCCGACGAGCGGCTCCCGGAGCCGCAGCCTCACCCTCGCCGGGTTCGACCGGGCTCCGGGATCTCACGCTCGGATCAGGGCACGTAGTTCGCGGCCGTGTCGGTGCCGTAACCGCATCCCTGGTACGTGCACCCGAACTCGTCGCGGACGATCGCGGCCCAGCCACCCGCGCGAGCGGTGTTCAGCGAGAGCTCCTCGTCCAGGATCTTGGTCTCGAACGTCCAGCCCTCCGGCAGGTTCTTGTACATGCCGCCGAGCCGGTCGAGGTTGTCGGCCTCGAGGCTCGGGTCGACCTCTTGCGTGAACTCCTGGAGCACCCACACGGCCGCGCCGTCCGGCTCGCGGAGCAGGTAGGCGGGCTTGCCGGCGTGCCAGACCCAGTCGGTGTTGCGGTAGATCAGCGACGGTGAGTACGCGCTCTTGAACTGGGCGATCATCTCCGCCCCGGTCATATCGCCGGCCCAGCGCATCTCGACACCGTGGAAGTTCATGATGTCGCCGGCCGTGAGCTCGTACTCGTCCATCATCCAGAAGCGCCCGCTGTTGACGGCGCACATGTCGACCTCGAGCTCTTTCGCCAGTCGCTCAGGATCGATCTGCTTGTGAGCCTCAGGATCGACAGGGACCGATGCCGCTGTGTAGACGTGCGCCCTCTGCATCCGCCCGGTGCCGACGAAGGCACCTAATCCATGGAAGCGGGCTCCGCGGGCGTCCTTGACGTGCATCCGTTCGGTGTGGTCGAGACCTGTCTTCAGTTTCATCGTGGTTCCCTCCTCTTTCCGTCGTTGGTTCCTTGTCGTTTACCGCTAGGCACTCGTCGGGATGGCTTCCACCATGAAGGGCCCGACGAGCGCGGTTCGCTGTTCTGATCGGGCGGCCACGTCGTACGGCTCGCCCTCCGCGATCGAGAGCGTCGCGATCAGCACGTCGTCCCCGAGGTGGCGGAGCTTGTGCCGTTCTTCGTCGGTCGGATCACGCAGCTCCACGCCCCTCACCTGGACGATGTCCTCGCTCCAGGCCGCGGGGCTTCCACGGAAGGCGAACACGTCCGATATCCAGATCCCGTTGCCGCGCACCCATCGGGCCTTCCCGGGTCGCTTGAGGCGCACCGGGATGTTGCCGTGGCGTGCTCGGAGCCTGCGGTTCCTGACCACCGTGACGGTGATGCCCACCACGATGAACCAGAGCGGGATCCCCAGCAGGAACAGGATCGCCCAGACCATGTGTCACCCCCTCAGTCCGCGGCGTTCCCCGGGTGGAGTTCGCCGGGCTCCTCGCGCTTGGGCATTGCCATCACGTCGGGGTCGAGGTCGTAGGTCCACGGCAGTCCCGACATCACCCAGCCGTTCTTGCGGCGCATGCCGTCGAAGACGCTGTCGTCGTCGTGGACCCGGTCGCCCTCCATCCCGTCGAGGATGTTGTAGGCGTTGGTGTAGCCGGCCGCCGGCCATCATGTTGCACGCCATCGCCCCACGGCCGCCCGAGCGGCACGTGACGAGGATCGTGTCCTCGGGTGCGAACCGCTCCCGGATCAGGCCTATGAAGTCGGGGTTCAACGCCCAGGTGAATCCCTGCTTCTCTGCGTCCCACACGTAGGCCATGTACGCGAACGGGACGAGCGTCGCCATCGGCGCGTGGCCGGTGAACACCCACTCCTCGGGCGTGCGGACGTCGAGGATCTTCACGCCCTCGGGGTCCGCCTGCCACATGTCGTACGCCTCCTTGGCGGTGACGTAGAGCTCCAGCTTCGTCTGGCGTTGTTCGACGATCGGTCGCCCGTTGTGTGTCGCGGTCGCCATCGTTTCCTCCCTCCTCCCGATCCCGTGGCTCCGGAGCCCGGTCTCGCGCCGGGCTCCAGGAGCCGTTCAGGTCGCGGGATATCGTTGGCGCTCCTGTCGGCGGCTCCGAACCCTACGCCTGCGCCTGCTTGGCCATGATCTCCTCGATGACTGCGGCCTGCGCTGCCAACGCGCCGGAACCGCTGAACTGGATGATCTCGGCCCCTTCATCTGAGATGAAGTTGTGCGGAGCCGGCCAGTAGCACACGTCCCCGGCCGTGCAGACTTCGACGGACCCATCCTTGTAGATGACCTTCAGCGTGCCGCTGATGACGTACGCGTGATGCGGAACCCCACACAGACCGTCCGGCATCGGCTTCAGCAGCGCCGTGAAGTCAGTACCGGGCTCGAAGTGGTGGTACGCGCACTGCATGTCGCCCCAGACTTCCTGCCAGATCTTGAGGCCCGGGGTGTTCTGGGTGACGAAGTCGTCAACCGGTTGCATGTCCTTCGCCTGACTTCTCATGGGATCGCTCCTTCTCGTTGCTCCGTGTAGGCATCGCCTTCTCTGGTGGAACCGACGCATCTCGTCGTCATGTCGCCACGTTCGCTCCTTTCGACGGGGTGTCATCGGATGGTGGTGCGGGACCGTCGCCGGGGTCGATCGCCTTCGTCTCGAGCAGGGTCATCCCCAGGTCCGACACCCGCCGGAGCATGCCCTGCAGCTCCGCCTGGTCGCGCACGTCGCCGGTGATCGTCGTGGTGCCGCGCCCGTGCGTGAGTGTCATCCCCGGGAAGGCCGTCGCCATGTGGTCGCCGAGCTCTCCTTCGACGGTCAGTCGGTATGTCCGGGTGCCCATGGATGCAGCGTGGCACCCGGCGCGGTTCCCCAGGTGGGTTCGGCGAGGAGTCACCCGGGTGATTGCGTTCCGCCACGCCGCCACGTCGTCGACCCACCGGTATCTCCGTTCACCCGGGTGAGATGCCGGGGCGGACGGCTCGGTGACCGGTCCCGCGAGTACGGTCGAACCGGATGACACGACGGAAGGACGGTCGAGATGAAGGCAGATGAGCTGCAACGACGGATCGATGCTGGCGACGCGCCGACGGTCGTCGACGTCCGCACGTCGATCGAGTTCAAGCGTGGGCACGTGCCCGGAGCCGTCAACGCGCCACTCGGGAAGGTGCTGGTGAACAAGGTGTCGCTGCCACACGAGCCGATGGTGGTCACGTGTCACGGCGGCGAGCGCGCCTACGTGGCCCGGAGGGCTCTGGCCCGCCATGGGTACCGCGACATCCAGCCCCTCGAGGGCCACATGCGACACTGGCACAAGGCCGGCCTCCCCACCGAGAGCGGCTGAACCGAGAGCGGCTGATCGCTCGCCGCTACGTCTCAGCGTTGCCGGTCGTCAGGCGACCCTTCGCCTCGAACTCGCGGAAGAACGGCGGCAGATCGGCGATGACCGAGATCGGGTCGCGCCGCTGCTTGACGCAGATCACGACGATGATCAGCGGGCCGACGATCGCGTACTTCACCAGCGCCGTGGCCTCGCCAAGCACCGAGCTTCCCGGCACCGGCCGGCCGAACAGGCGCGAGAAGAAGGCATCCACGGTGTTGCTGGTCTCGTTCAACCAGGTCATCATCTGGACGACCAGTTCCAGGTCCTCCCGCTCGCCGAGATCGAAGTGCCGTCGGAGCTCGGCGTCGACATCGGCGGGCACGTCACCGAGGTCGCTGAGGGCGACGGCCCTCGCCCACCGGATCGCCGCCCACGTCCGCGCGTCCAACGACTCGGACCGCAGCCCCTCCACCGCGGCGAGCTCGTCCTTCGCAAGGCCCTCCCCGAGCGCCCACTCCCGATGGGCGAAGCTGCAGTGGCGGGACGAGTTGGCGTTCGCGACCGCGACCATGATCTCCTCGCGGAAGGCCGGTTCCAGGCGACGCCCGAACCAGATCGCGCCGATATCACGCCCTTGCCGGGCGAGGTCGGCGGTCGATCGGACGAACCGCCGCAGCTCGACGATCGGCTTGTGCCGGCCGTGTTCGAACGATGCCACCGCGGGGGCCTGTTCCGCGGACCAGCGACGAGGCCGGCGGCTCGGCTCCCGCCCCTCGGCCGTCGTGGCCGTGCGTCCGAGGGTGCGGACCCGGTCGAGCAGGGCATCCAGGCTGTTGCCGGTCAGGTTGCCGAGCGTGATCGCGCGCACGTAGGCCAGGATCTCGGCAGCCTGTTCATCGCTGTAGTAGCGGCGCAGGTTCTCGATCATCGCCGGATCGGACCGGTCGAGGTTCTCCGCGTAGTCCTCCGCGAAGAGGATCGCGGCGGCCTCGGCATCGTCTCGGGCCTCCAGCGACTGATAACCGAGGACCTGGTTGATCTCCTCCAGCGAGACGCCTTGCGCCGTCGCCAGGTACGTGTGGCCCCACTGGCAGTAGCGGCATTCGTTGACCGAGCTGACCGCGAGCATGATCTTCTCACGGAGCGAGACGGGGATCGTCGGCCTCACGAGCGCCGGGAGCAGGACGGGAGCCGAGGTCGCGACCTTGCCGACCGTCTCGAGCAGGTTGTCGCGGGTCAGCGTTCGCTTCGCGCCTGCGGGTGGTCTCGGCGACGTACTGCGGCTCCGCTTCTCTCGAGCAGGGTGAGCGTGAGGCCGTCCTCCGACAGGCGCTTGATCACCCCGTTGAGCTCCGACTCGTCGCGCAGATCCCCGGTCAGCGTCGTGGCGCCGTCACCGGCGTCAGCGTCATCTCCGGGAAGGCCGACGCCAGTTCGTCGTCGAACTCTCCTTCGACGGTCAGCCGATACGTCTGAGCCCCCATGCACGCAGCTTGGCACCGCGGTTCGTCTCACAGGGAGCTTCGGCGAGCGAGTCACCCGGGTGATTCCGCTCCGTCCAGTAGGTCGAGCGCCGTCGCCCGCGCGATCGCCTCGTCGCGGGAGTGGACGTCGAGCTTCCGTACAGGGCGCGCCGGTGGGAACGGACCGTGTTCTCGGAGACGAAGAGATGCTCGCTGATCTCTCGGATCGACAGATCCTCGGCGATGAGCCTCAGCACGGTGAGCTCGGCCCTGCTCGGCGCCTCGACGACGTCATCGGCCTCGGCGCGCTCGGTCGCGGCCGTGAGTTCACGTTCGACCTCGTCGGCGAGTCCGGGCAGCATGCCGGCATCCGGAAGTTCCGTGAGCGCTTCCCGCGCGAGGTGCAGCGTCTCCGCCGCTCGGTCGAGGCGACCACGTCGAGTGCGGATACGGGCGAGCAGCACGAGCAACCACGTGTGGTGGATCGTCGGCACGTCGTCACGGAAGAAGTGCTCCGCGGTGGCGAGCTCTCGCTCGGCCGTCGCGACGTCTCCCTCCGCCGCCAGCACGACACCCATCGCCGCGGAGACGTTGGCTCCGATCCAGCTGCGGCTCGATCCGAGGTGCCCGACGGCTTCCTTCGCCTGCTCGGCGTGCGAGCGAGCGGCCGACAGCCGCCCCTCCTCGGCGCCCACCAGTGCGAGCGTCGAGAGCGCATGGATCAGACTCGGCGTGCGCCGCGTGATCTCGGGGTGCTCCAGTGCGCGGAGCGCCATGCCTCGGGCCTCGTTCAGATCGCCGGCGAAGAAGGCAGCGCGGGCGTATGCGCAGAGGGCACCGGTGACGAGCTCGTCCAGGCCGGCCTCCGTGATCTCCACCGCCAGGCGGCCCTCGGCCTTCGACCGCTCGACGCCACCCTCGACGGCGAGGACGCGCGCGATCCGGGCCATGGACCCGATGTATCCGTTCCCGGCCTCGGGTTGCTTCCCGGCCAGGACCCGATCGATGACCCCCAGGTAGCGACGCAGCTCCATCGTGCCGCCGTTCGAGATCACGCAGGTGACAGCAGCCGAGACGGGCACCTCCGGATGCGCGATCAGGACATCGTCGGGAAGCGTTCGGGCCCAGCGGAGGAGCGTCCGGCCGGCTCCCGTTCGGATCAACGAGGGATGCTCTTCGGCGAGCAGCACGGCGACGAGCTCGTGATCGTCCGCAGCCGACGCGTGGGCGATCGCCTCGAACGGGCGGCCACGCTCCCGGAGCCATGTCGCCGCTCGAAGGTGGATGCGTGAGGTCGCTCCGGGGTCGGACACCTGCAGCTGCGCTATGGCGTACTCCGCGAAGAGCGGATGGATGCGGAACCAGTCGCCGCGCTCGAGACTCGAGACGAACAGGTTGGCGTGCTCTAGCTCATCGAGCAGCCTCGCGGAGTCCGAGCGATCGAGTGCCGCGTCGCACAGCTCCGGCGTGAACTGGCCGAGCACCGCGACGCGCTCGAGGAACGTTCGGTGATCCTCGTCGAGCGCGGCAAGGACCTCGGTGCTGAGATAGTCGGCGACGAAGCGCTGGTCGCCGCCGAATCGCGACACGGCTTCGGCGGCCTCATCGAGGCCGCGCAGCCACACCCCCGCGAGGACGAGCGCCACGGGCCAGCCCTCCGTGCGCTCGACCAAGACGTCGACCTCGCCGGGGCTCAGCTCGATCCCGAGTCCATCGACGAGCAGGGCGTGCGCCTCGGACGTGGAGAATGCCAGGTCGTTCGCGCGCAGTTCCACGAGTTGTTGGGACGCACGCAGGCGCGGGAGCCCGATCTCGGGGTCGACCCTCGTGCTGATGATCACGCGGAGGTTCTCCGGCACGTTGAGGAGAGCGTGCTCGATCGATGACAGGCTTTCCGCGTCAACGACGGTGTGGAGGTCTTCGAGCACCAGGACCACGGGCCTCGCGTATCGGCCGATGGCGCCCATCACCTCGTCGACGGCGTGCTCGATCACGCCGCCGGCGACGCCGAGCCGACGAAGCGCCGGCCCGGCGAGGCCGGGGCGGATCCGGTCGACCGCCGTCGCGACGTACCACCACATCCGGCTCGGATCGTCGTCGGCGGCATCGAGGGTGACCCAGACCAACGCGGCATCCTGGGTCGCGGACCACTGGCGGACGGCCGTCGTCTTCCCGTAGCCGGCCGGCGCCTCGATGAGCGTCAGCTCGACATCGGCACCGGCATCGAGGGCCCGCGTGATCCGGGGACGCTCCACGAAGCCGCGACGGATGCGGGGCGGGGTGATCTTCGCCTCGACCAGGGGCGACGCACCCGACGGCGTGTCGACCGTCGTTCCTCGAGTCTCCCCTTCGGTTGCCATCGCACGGCGATTCTTCCAGTCACCCGAACAGCGAGGCAACCGATGGTGTCCGTGGACGAGGAGCCGTCGCCTCGTGGTGACGGAGTCGATAGCATCGGGCGATGACCGACGCAGCGCTTGCGCCCACCGGGCGGAAGGGTGGATCCGCATCCCGACCCACGGGCGTCGCGGCACACGGGGCTCCCAAGGTTCGCTCCGGGGTCGTTCCGAGGGACAGGCTCTTCGCACGGATTCGAAGCATCGGATGCGGACGTGGTCGCCGTCATCGCCGGTCCGGGCTACGGGAAGACGACGTTGCTGGCCGCCATGGCGGAACGCGACCCGCGTCCGGTGGCCTGGCTCTCCTTGGATGCCGGCGACGACGACCCCGCGGTGCTGCTCTCCGATCTCGCCCTCGCCCTCGACCGAGATCCACCCGCTCGATCACGCCCTGCTCCGGCGATTGACGAGCTCGGGCTCTCGCGTGCCGGCGATGCGCGTGCGGGAACTGACGAGGGCGATGGACCGGTTCTCCGAGCTCGATCCTCCTGGTGCTGGACGACGTCCACCTGCTGACGAGCCCGAACGCGCTCGACATCGTCTCGAGCCTGATCGACCACACCCCCGTCGGATGGACCGTCGCCCTCGCATCCCGGACGGTGCCCGACCTGTCGCTCCCGAGGCTTCGGTCTTCGGGCCGGCTCCTCGAGCTCGACGACGGCGATCTGGCGATGGACGACGCCGAGACCGCCGAACTGGTTCGAGGGCTCGGCCTCGATCTGTCCGACGGAACGGTCTCGGTCATCGCGCGTCGGACGGAAGGATGGCCGGTCGCGATCTACCTCGCGAGCCTGTCGATCCGTGACCACCACGACCGGGATGCGGCGGCGAGCAGGCTCGGTGGCGACGACCGGATGATCATGGACTACGTGCGGGACGAGCTCCTGCGGAGCCTGCCGAAGCGTCGACTCCGATTCATGACGCGGACCGCGATCCTCCGCGAGCTGATCCCCGAGCTGTGTGACGTGGTGGTCGGCTCGGAGTGGGTCGGCGGCGCTCCTGGCCGAGATCGCACGCTCGAACCCGCTGGTCGTGCCGCTCCCCGGCCGACCCGACCGGTACCGGTACCACCACCTGTTCCGTGACGTGCTGATCGCGGAGCTCCGTCGGCTCGAGCCTGCCCTGATGCCGGAGCTGTACGGGCGCGCCGCGGCGTGGTCGGAGGCGAACGACATGCCGGCAGATGCGATCGGATACGCGCAAGCCGGCGGCCTCGTGGCGGAGGCCGCACGTCTCGTGTGTTCGTCGTTCCGGCCGTACCTGGGGACCGGCCGCTTCCAGACGCTTGGGTCGTGGCTCGGATGGTTCGACGAGGAGGCGATCCGCGGGTACCCACCGCTGGCGATCGTGGCGGCCTGGCACGACATCTTCACCGAGGCGGGGGACCCCGTCCACTGGCTGCGCATCGCGGAGGCCACCTCGTTCGACGGCGATCATCCGGACGGGGGCGGCATCGTTCGTGGCGCATGTGGCGTTCCTGCGAGCGGCGCTCTGTCTCGACGGGCCGCTCCGGATGCAGGCGGACCTCGAGCTCGCCTCCGAGCTCGGCACACCGGCGAGCGGTTATCGCGTGATGCACCATCTCCTGGCCGGCGAGGCGGCGCTCCTCCTCGGTGAGACCGAGCGAGCCCGTGAGGCCTTCCTCGAGGCTGACGTCCTCGCCGGTCCGGTCCAGGCGAGCGGCCACGTGATGGCGCTGAGCGAGTTGTCGGCGATCGCGGCCGAGAGCGGCGAGTGGGACGAGGCGCGGCGTTGGACCGATCGCGCTCGATCGATCGTGACGTCGCACGGGCTCGACGACCTGAACCTCCAGCCGCTGATGTTCGCCGTCCCGGCGTTGGTGCTGGCGCGCGAGGGGCAGCCCGATCGAGCGCGCAAGGAGCTCATCGAGGCACAGAAGCTGAGGGGAACCACCTCCTCGGCGATCCCATCGTTCAGCATCCGCGGCAGGATCTTCATGGCTCGGGCGTACCTCGCGCTCTCGGACGTCGACGGGGCTCGTACCGTCTTGGCCGAGGCGAGGACGATCCAAGGGCGACACCCGGACATCGGCGTCCTCTCGGACGTGCTCGACGAGATGGACGGCGAGATCCGCCGGGTGCGAGGCAGCGGGAGGTCGGGGCCTGCGTCCCTCTCGGCCGCCGAGCTCCGGGTCCTCGCCGTGCTGCCGACGCATCTCACGTTCCGCGAGATCGGCGAGCGGCTCTTCGTGTCCACCAACACCGTGAAGTCGCATGCGATGTCGATCTATCGCAAGCTCGGCGTCAGCAGCAGGTCGGAGGCGGTGGAGCGCGCCGCGGAGTTGGGGTTGCTCGACCTCTAGGCGGGCCGAAGGTCGCTCACCCCTTGCGGGTGATGACGTGGGTGTCCGGCCAGGGTCGAATGAGGGTGTGGAGCGTCATCGCGGGCCGTCCGTGCCGATCGAGCCTTACCAGTGGACCCTGACGAAGCTGGCGCTCAATGACGACGCCCTGATCGCGGACATGACCGAGTCGGACGAGAAGAACCTGGAAGCATCGGGGCTGGATCCGCGTTCGCACGCCCTCGTGCGCATCGGCGCGTTGTTGGCACTGGGCGCATCTCCGGCCTCCTACGGTTCCGTCGTGAGGCTCGCGGAACGCGCGGGAGTATCGCCACGCGAGATCGCCGGCGTGCTCGTCGCCGTGGCTCCTCACATCGGGATCGCGCGCACCGTGTATGCCGCCCCCGAGCTGGCTCTCGCCCTCGGCTTCGATGTGGACGACCTCATCGAGCGCGGGCTCGATCGGCCCGGCAGGATCATGACGCGACTCGAAGCCGAATGATCCCGCTCGGCTAGGTGCGCAAGCCCTTTCGTCAGCACCGGATCGACGAAGCCGGACCCGTGGTCGAGCTGGTAGTCGAGGTTCACGGCGGCGTTGATCAACGCGAGATGGCTGAACGCCTGCGGGAAGTTGCCGATCTGCTCGCCCGTGAGCCCGATCTCCTCGGAGAAGAGCCCGAGGTGGTTCGCGTAGGTCATCATCTTCTCGAAGGTGAGCCTCGCGTCGTCGAGGCGGCCCGAGCGCGCGAGGGCGTCCACGTAGAAGAACGAGCACAGCGAGAACGTGCCCTCCGAACCACGGAGCCCGTCGGGTGAGGCGCTCGGGTTGTAGCGGTAGACGAGGCTGTCGGACACGAGCTCCTCGTCCATCGCCGAGAGCGTCGAGACCCACATCGGGTCGCGCGGGAACGACGAAACCCATCAGCGGCATGTAGCAGGAGGGAGGCGTCCAGCACGTCGGTCTCGTAGTGCTGCACGAACGCCTTCCGCTCCTCGTGCCATCCCTTCGTCATGATCTGCTCGTAGATCCGGTCGCGCTCCTCGGTCCATCGCGGGACCGCCGCCGGCCGGCCGTGCGACTGGGCCAGCCGGATGGCACGGTCGAACGCGATCCAGCACATGAACCGGCCGTACGTGAACGACTGTCGTCCGCCCCGGGTCTCCCAGATCCCCTCCTCGGGCTGGTCCCAGTTGTCGCAGACCCAGTCGAGCATGGTGCGGACCTGCGTCCAGCCCGACGTGCGGCAGCTGCAGGCCGTGCGTGTCGGCGAGGTAGATCGAGTCCATCGCCTCGCCGTAGATGTCCAGCTGGAGCTGGTCGGCGGCGCCGTTGCCGATGCGAACGGGGCTCGACCCGCGGTAGCCCTCGAGGTGGTCGAGGGTCTCCTCGACCAGGTCGGAGGAGCCATCGACCCGGTACATGATCTTCAGCGGACCGGACGCGTCGCCGGCGCTCTCGCGCGATGCGATCCATCAACCAGCCGACGAACGCCTCGGCTTCGTCGGTGTAGCCGAGGCCCAGCAACGCGTAGACCGAGAACGACGCGTCGCGGACCCAGGTGTAGCGATAGTCCCAGTTGCGCTCCCCGCCGACCTGCTCCGGGAGGGCGGCGGTCGGCGCCGCGACGAGCGCGCCGGTCGGCGCGTAGGTCATCAGCTTGAGCGTCATCGCCGAGCGGGTGACCATCTCGCGCCATCGCCCCGTGTACGTGGACCGGTCGAGCCAGCGCCGCCAGAAGTCGACGGGTCTGCTGGAACAGGTCGAACATCTCGTCGATGCGGGATCTCGACGGGGAGCGACGCCCCCGGTCTCGAGCATCATGCCGGTGGACTCTCCCGCGTGAAGCGTGATGTGCAACCTGATGCCGTCTCCGACGCGCTCGACCTCCGCTGCACGCTCTCCTCCGTGTTCGATCGGGGTGCCGACCCGGTGCATCGTGAGGGCGGCGTCGTCGGACGAGAACACCGCTCCGACGTCCGAGGGGTGGATCGTGTGCGACGCGCGGCCGTAGTCGAAGCGGGGATGGATCTCTCCGACGAACCGCATCGAGCCGCGGACGACGCGAAGCAGGCGGACGAGGCGGTGGCGATCGGTCGCCGGTCCCTCGGCCACCGGCATGAAGTCGACGACCTCGCCCACGCCCTCCTCGGTCATGTACCTGGTGACGAGGATCGCCGTCTCCGGCAGATAGAGCTGTCGTGTGACGAAGTCGCTCGTGTCGGGAGCGATCCGGCAGAACCCGCCGCGCTCCGCATCGAGGAGCGACGCGAAGACGCTCGGTGAGTCGAAGCGTGGGAAGCAGAACCAATCGATCGTGCCGTTCGTGTCGACCAGGGCCGCCGTCTGCAGATCGCCGATCAGCCCGTGGTCGCTGATGTCGGGGTACTCGCCCATGTCACATCCTCCCATGTGCGCCCGTCGTCCCCATCGAACGCTCGCTACCGTAACGCCGGGCCGGCAGGGTGGAATCACCCGCTTCAGGCGATGTCGCCGGACGATGTCAGGGGGAGGTTAGGTCGATGCGACCGAGGACGATGGTCGGCCCCGACGCGGCCGCCGCGTCCCGAGGCGACGTCCTCGTGATCTTCGGACTCCGGCGACCTGGCGAGGGTGATGACCTCGCCCACCGTGCCGACGCACCGATGCCCGAGTCGATATCGCTCGACCTCGAGTTCTCGGAAGCGGGTGGTGAAGGCGCGACGCCGTACGAGCTGCTGCTGCATGCGGCGATGATCGGACAGGACCTGCGCTTCACGCGGCAGGACTCCGTCGAAGAGGCCTGGCGCGTCATGCAGCCGCTGATCGACGATCCGCCGGCACCCCACACCTATCGACCGGGCTCGTGGGGACCAAAGGCGGCCGATGCCCTGGTCTCCGAGCACGGCGGCTGGTATGGACCGTGGGTCGCATGAGGACCGACGTGCTCCCGTCGGGAGCGTGGTCGTTCAGCCCATGACCGTGCCCTCGGCCGCCGCCGGATGGCTTCGGGTCGGGCGATCGCGTCATCCTGAACCCGGTGCACCAGCCCGAGGAGCCCGGCGAGCAGCGGGACCAGCAGCGCGACCTGGAGGGCGAACGGGTCGCGCCTCCGTGTTGATGCGGATGATCTCGGCCTGCACGTCCTCCGGCTGGTCCGACGAGGAGCTCCTCGAGCTGCGTGTTGCTCATGAGCTCGGCGTCGTCCTCGAGCGCCGTCGGCGACCTGTTGCTGCTCGGTCGGGCGAGAGCACGTCGCTCGACTCTCGGCCATCGTCGGTGAACGCGATCGAGAGCGTCGCCAGCATGATCGCGCCGGCGAAGGCCAGGCCGAACGAGAGTCCGAACGAGCCGCTCGCGGAGTTCACGCCGGCGGCCTCGCTGACCCGTTCCTCGGAGATCGGTGACAGCGTGTAGTTGTTGAGCTGGGAGACGAGCAGGCCGAGCCCGGCTCCCGCGATCAGCAGCGGGACGACGAGGTACCAGCCCGAGTCGGCGCTGGGCACGACCGAGATCAGCAGCGCCATCCCGAGCGACAGCAGCGCGAAGCCCGACCGGATGAGCGTGCTCGGACGCCGCGGTTCCGGCCCTCTTCCCGGCGAGCATCGCGACCGCGAACATGCGTGAGCGAGAGCGGCGCGAGGGTGAGACCGGTCTGCATCGCGTCGTACTCGAGCACCATCTGCAGGAAGATCGGCAGCGCGATCATCGCCCCGCCGAGCGCGATCTGCTGGAGCATCTGCCCCGAGATCCCGAACCGGAACATCTTCGATCGGAACAGGTCGGGGTCGAGCAGCGTCGGCTTGCTCCTCGCGCTTGCGCCGCAGGAGCCACCAGGCGAGCGACCCGAGGCGCCACCGCCCCGACGGCCAGGAGCGCGGCGACGGCGTCGCCACCCTCCTGCCACACGAGGATGCCCAGGACGACGCCGCCCATGCCGAGGACGGAGAGGACCGCACCGACGGCGTCGACCTCGCGGGATCCCGTGTACGGCACGTCCTTGACGCGCCCGACGCCGGACAGCACGACCGCGATGATCACGAGCCTCGAGCAGGAACCCGACCCGCCACGAGAGGTAGGTGGTGATGAAGCCGCCGAGCAGCGGGCCGACCGCCGCGGCGATCGCGGCCGAGGCACCGACCAGCGCGTAGACCTTCTTCTGCGCCTCGCCCTCGAAGTTCCCGTGGATCAGGGACTGCATCGCCGGCAGCAGCAGCGACGCGCCGAGCCCGCCGATCAGGGCCCAGAAGACGATGATCGCGGTCAGGCTCTGCGCGAGCGTCATCGCCAGGGCGCCGATCGCGTACCCGACAGAGCCCGAGGACGTACGCGCGTTTGCGGCCGATCAGGTCGCCGACCTTGCTGCCGATCAGGATGAAGGCGGCCGACACCAGCGCCTCGAGCGCGATCGTCGACTGGACGCTGCTGACGGTGGTGTCGAGATCCTCGACGACGGCTGAGATCGAGACGTTCATCAGCGACGTGTCGACCACGAGCACGAACATCGCCATCGCGAGCAGCAGGGCGAGCCGTCTGTCGAACGCGACCTCTTCGTCGGTCGTTCCTTCGCTCATCACGGATCCTCCGATCGATCCCCAGGCCCGCTCGACTCGCCTCCCGATCCTGGTGCCCCGGATGCCGGCTCCAGCCTGATCGCTTCGAGGGCGGTGTCGACCGACGGATAGAAGTGGTCGCGGTCGAGCGTCTCGAACAACCCGTAGCGGAGGACCCGGTCCTTCAGACGGTCACGGAGCTCCACGAACGCCACGTGCACGCCCTTCGCGTTGAGCTCGCGATCGAGCCGCTCGAGCATGTCGGCCGCCGTCACGTCGATGTCGGTGATCGCCTCGCACTGCAGCACGACCCACGCCGGGCTGCGCTCGTGCACGAGGTGGCGGATCTGCTGTCGGAAGATGCCGGCGTTCGCGAAGAACAGCGGCGCCTCCCACCGGAACACGAGGACCCCGGGCTCTTCCTCGACCTCGTCGTAGCGGTCCGTATCGTGCCACCCGTCGAGCTCAGGCACACGCCCGAGGATCTCGCCGTGCGGCCACCAGCTCCTGCGGAAGAACAGCAGGATCGACAGGACCACGGCGATCAGGATGCCCTCGAGCACGCCGAACAGGATCACGCCGACCGACGCGATCAGCGAGATCCAGAACGCCGACCGGCGGACCCGCCAGAAGGTCCGAAGGATCGCCAGGTTCATCAGCGACAGGGCCGCCGCGATCACCACGGCGGCGAGCGCCGTGTTCGGCAGGTCGGCGAGCAGCGTCGGGAAGAGGACGAGGAGCAGCACGACGATCCCCGCTCCGATCAGGCCGGTCACCTGCGTCTTCGATCCCGACTCCGCCGCCACCGCGGTCCGGGAACCGCTGGCTGAGATGGCGAACCCTTGGAACAGCCCGGCCGCGACGTTCGCCGACCCGATCCCGATCATCTCCTGGTCGGGGTCGATCTCGTCGCCGCGGGCCGCGGCGAAGCTCGTCGACGTGGCGATCGTGTCGGTCAGCGAGACCAGGACGATGCCGACGGCCGCTGCCAACAGAGGACCGATGTCGCTCGCCGACGTCCACGGGAACGAGAGCGACGGGAGCCCCTGCGGCAACGCTCCGACCGTGCTCACGTCGAGGTCGAGCAGCGAGGTGGCCACGGTCGCCCCGATCACGGCGATCAGCACCGCCGGCACCTTCGTGGTGATCCGCGGCAATCCCAGCAGGACGACGAGCGTCGCGGTCCCGAGGATCAAGGCGGTGGTGTTCGTCTGATCCAGGTTCGAGAAGAACGCCTGCACCTCCTCCACGAAGCCGTCGGCGTCGGTCGAGAACCCGAACAGCTTCGGCAACTGCCCCACGATGATCGTGATCGCCAGCCCGTTCATGTACCCGACCTGGACCTCCTTCGAGAGGAGGTCAGCGACGAACCCGAGCTTGGCGAGGCCGAGGCCGATCTCGATCCCGCCGACGATCAGCGCCAGCATCCCCGCGAGCACGATCGCGGTCGCCGGATCGCCGCCCGCGAGCGGGACGATCGCGGCGAAGATCAGCGGCGAGACCGACGAGTCCGGCCCCAGGACGAGGATCCGCGACGGCCCCATGAGGGCGTACCCGATGAGGCACGCGATCGTCGTGTAGAGACCGGTCTCCGGGGGGAGCCCTGCGAGTTCCGCGTAGGCCATGCCTTGGGGAACGAGGATCGCGGCGAGCACGATGCCGGCGATCAGATCGGGGCGGAGCCAGGTGCCCCGGTACGTCCGCAGCATCGTGATCCCTGGGACCCAACGCGCGAACCCGGTCGGTGCGGCGAGCCTTCTGCTCGGTCGCCATCGCCGCTACACCTCCCGCACCACGATCAGGTCCCGAGCCGGGACGGGCGTCCGAGCACGACGCCCCACAGCTCACGCGCCTCGGCTCGCCAGCCGATCGAGCGAGCCGCGGGCGAGTAGCCGATCGCGTGCTTCGGCAGGCGCACCCGCACGGGGTGCGGCCTGATCGAGAACCTCAGGGGCGGATCCATCACCTCGGTCTCGCCGTCGAGCCCGATCTCGATCGGCCCGTCGGACACGACCTCGAACGTGGGCGTCGCCCACGACGACAATCCCTCGAAGCGCTCGGGGTGTCCCGTCGCGAGGGCGGCGAGGAAGGCCGCCGCGCCGCCCTTAGGCCCCAGCACGAGCGCGACGACGCCGAGGGTCTGCGTGTCGAGCCGGGGCCGGCTGCCCATGCCGCGTGCCGTCGCCCCATAGGGGTTGTTCGAGATCTGGATCAGGTGCGCACCTCGCTGCTCCTGGCCGTCGGCCCGCTCGAACCGCAGGTCGAACGGTTCGGTCTGCGGCCCGAGCACCTGCGGCAGCGTGGCGAGCGTCGTGTCGACCTTCGCGTCCCGGTACTCGGGGGAGCGGACGATCGCCGCGTACAGCCCGAGGGAGACGTTGTTCACGAACACGCTCCCGTTCACGTCGGCCAGGTCCATCGTGCGTTCGACGGCCTCGCCGTACGCGTCGAGCGCGCCGACGACGTCCTCGCGGTCGAGTCCGAGGTCCAGCGCAAGGTGGTTCCGGGTGCCGGCGGGCACGACGACCATCGGGAGCCCGAACTCGGCGGCGACGGTGCCGACCATCGCCTGGGAGCCGTCACCGCCGGCCATCCCGAGCACGTCGACCTCGCCGCTCGCGGCCTTGTCCCGCACGGTCTGGAGCCAGTCCATGCCGGGCCCCAGCACGACCGGTTCGATCCCGCGCCGCTTGCACTCGTCCACGAGGTGGAACCGCTCGGCCTTGCCGCCGCCGGACTTGAGGTTCATGAAGAGCACGCCACGTTCCGCCGCCGGCACCGGCGTGCCCGGCGTCTCGCTCTGCTTCAGCGCCGCGAGGGTGTTGCCGAGGGCGTACTTGGCGAGCGCGACGGCGGCCACGACGACGGCGATCCTGATGGCCAACGAGACGCCGAGGTAGCCCTCCGCGTTCACGATGGCTGACGATCAGGGCGACGACCGCCACCCCGGCCACGACGGTCGCGATCACGCGGCGGGTGCCCGCCCTCGTGAGCGCGATCCAGCCGGCGCCGACGATCACGGCGAGGAGGAGCAGCTCGGCGATCACGCGGAGCGGATCGTCGACGATGCGGACGAGTGTGCCGATCACGACGGCCAGGATGATGAGGAGCGCAGCGATCGCCGCCAGACGTCGCCGGCCCCGATGTGTTCCCTGCGAAGTCGCGCCCGGCTGCGTCGACATGCCCTCCCCCTCATCCACCCCGGTTCTCGCAGGCCCACGCTATCCAGTCAGGCGTGACCCTGCATTCATGCGTTGTGGGTGAAATCTCTCCGACGGGGCCTCTCACCGTACCCGCACCCTGCGAGATGGGCGAGCCGGTCCCGAGCGATCGTGGTCCATCCGGCCTCCTCGGGATCGGTCCTCGGGGTCTACGTTGACGGTGGTTCCGTCCGGCCCACGCGCTGACGGGCCGGACCCTGCCGGATCGATCCGAAAGGAGGCGGGAGATGGCCACCAGCACCGTCAAGCCATACGTGGTCACGGACGACACCGTGACCCCGCGGATGGAGACGCGGTCGGGCTGGGTCACGTTCGCAGGGATCGTCTCGTTGATGGGCGCCGTGGCGAGCTTCTTCTGGGGGCTCGCCGCCCTCGACGCGAAGAGCTACCTGGACGAGACCGGTCTGCTCTACAGCAACCTCGAGACCTGGGGTTGGGTCGCGCTCGGCTGGAGCGCATTGCTGGTCTTCGGCGGCATCATGCTGCTCGCCCGGACCCGGTCGGGCCCGGTGATCGGCATCGTGCTCGCGTCGATCAGCTTCATCTTCTGGCTGTTCGCGCTGCCCGTGATGCCGCTGTACGCGATGACCGTGATCATGATCGACGCACTCGTGATCTACGGTCTCGCGACGCGTCCCATCGAGTAGTCGAGCGCGTGCTGCGTGCGCTCGACGCACGGCGGGCACTCCGATATGGGGTGCCCGTCGCGGTGTTCGGGTGTGCCGATGGCGAGGCCCCACCTGGGTCAATCACCTCATCCGCACGATGGAGGAGCTCAGGTCGAAGACTACGGTGGCGCTGACCGGGAGGTGTGCGGCATGGCCGAGATGAAGAAGAAGGGAACGGGGTCGTCGGCGGGGACATCCGATGCGTCCCCGAAGAAGATGAAGCGCAAGAAGTACGAGCGGGAGATGCGACGCCTGCACGGCGAGCTCGTCGCGATGCAGGAGTGGGTCAAGTCATCGGGCGCCAAGATCTGCGTCGCGTTCGAGGGGCGTGACACCGCGGGGAAGGGGGGCACGATCAAGCGGATCACCGAGCGGGTGAGCCCGCGCGTCTTCCGCGTGGTCGCCCTGCCGGCTCCGACCGAGCGCGAGAAGACACAGATGTACGTGCAGCGGTATGCCCCGCACTTCCCCGCCGCGGGCGAGGTCGTGATCTTCGACCGCAGCTGGTACAACCGCGCCGGCGTCGAGCGGGTGATGGGCTTCTGCACGCCCGAGCAGACGGAGCGCTTCCTCGAGCAGGTGCCCATGTTCGAGAAGGCGATGGTCGACTCCGGGATCCTGCTGCTGAAGTACTGGCTCGAGGTCGGCCCCGACGAACAGACCCGGCGCCTCGAGAGTCGCATGGACGATCCGCGGAAGGTCTGGAAACTCTCGGACATGGACCTGAAGTCCTACGGTCGCTGGTACGACTACTCTCGTGCGCGCGACGCGATGTTCGCCGCGACCGACAGCGCGTGGGCGCCGTGGTACGTCGCGCGTACCGACGATAAGAAGCGGGGTCGCCTCAACATCATCAGCCACCTGCTGAGCCAGGTCCCGTACGAGCCCCTGGCCCCGCTGGACGTGAAGCTGCCGAAACGCCAGGCGGCCGACGGGTACGAGGAGCCGAACCTCCCGCTCCGGCACATCCCGACGCCGTTCTGACGGTCACCCTCCGTCGTAGAGGTCGACCTGCTCGGTGTCGGTCATCTCGAGGCGACCATCCGGCTGTGCTCGCCGACGAACGGTTCCGCGGCATCGATGATCGTTGGCTCCGTGCGGGTCTCGATCGGCATCGTCACGACTCGTCACCACCCCAGGGAGGGTCCGGTACGCCCATCTGAACCGAGCGGTGCCGAGGGAGACATCATCCGTTCGAGGTGAAAGTCATCGCGGTCAGACCCCTTCCACCGCCTCGAGCCGCCCCGATCGGACCGCTTCCACGAACTCGGCGTAGTCACGCTCGTTCTGGTCGGCGTAGCGCACAGCGAAGTCGGTCATCGCTCGATCGAAGCGGTCGCCCGAACCGAGGTACGCGGCGATCGCCACAGCGTCTCCCGAACGGGCGTGGGCTCTGGCGAGCGTCCATCCGCAGACACCGGCGTAGTACGTCATCGACTGTGGATCCTGTTCCTCGATGACGGCCGATCCCTTCATGTCTCGGAGCTGGCGCCAGTAGTAGTAGATGTCGTCTCGGACGCCCTTCGTCCAGCCGAGGAAGATGTCGCTGGCCGCCTGCATGATTCGCTGGCCCTGCACGACCCGTTCGCCCGGCTGGCGGAACCGGCTCTTGGGGAGGTGGTCTTCGAGAACCGACCTCGTCGCCTGCTTGACCTGCAGGAAGAGCGGGTCGTCGTCGTCGCGACCGCGGAACAACGCGATCCAGGCACGCGTGCCCACGCTCCCCACGCCCACGACCTTGCGTGCGACGTCGACCAGTTCGTATCGCTCGAGCAGTCGGCGTCGATCATCGGGCAGCGTCGACCGGTAGGCACGGAGCAGGCTGTGCAGGCCCTTCTGGACCTCCTCGTCGGAGACCCCGAACGTCGATGCCAGATCCCGCAGAGGCACGATCACGGGGGGATCGCTCACGATCCGACGCTGCCCGTCGCTCACCTCGGTCAGCTTCGAGAGGGCTTGGACGCTGTCCTTCGTCCGCGCCTTCGCGAGGGCCTTCTCGGCCCTCGATGCGATCCGCTGCCGATGCTTGTTCGCTCTCGCGATGCCCCGCGCGATCACCTCCTCTGCATCGAGTCGCGAGTACCACACGTCGAGCGTGCGCATCTGCGCGAAGTCGGCCATCGCCTCGCGGTACGAGCTGACCGATCTCGTGGCGGTGCTCCGCGCGTCGGCATCGGAGAAGCCGTTGTCGCGGGCCGCGACCACGAAGCTCGCGGACAGCCGGGCAACGTCGTACTCGAAGGGTCCCGGGAGCGTCTCGTCGAAGTCGTTGAGGTCGAACAGCAAGGTGCGCTCGGGTGAGGCGTAGACACCGAAGTTCGACAGGTGCGCGTCGCCGCACGACTGGACGTCGAGACCGGCGCGGGGCAGGGTCGCCAGGTCTGCCGCCATGATCTTCGCCCCGCCGCGGTAGAACGTGAACGGCGACACCATCATGCGTCCGTGACGCACCGGCACGAGGTCGGGCTCCCGGGTCGTGTCCTGCTCCTCGAGCAGCGCGACGGGATCCGGTCGGTCGGGGGCCGGTTGCCAGCCCTCGAGGTTGGAACGGGGCATCCGTTTGCGGGCAGCCTTGCCGACCTCGCGGCGTTCGGCGAGCGTGGGGTGCTGGATCTTGCGTGTCGCCATCGGGTCCACCTTCCTCGTGCGCCGATCGGACGCTAACGTGTGCCATCGTCGCACCGCGAGGCCGGCTGCGCCTCATCCGATGTGGGGGAAGGACCCTCCGGAAGTCATACCCATCGGGTGATGTGAGGTCGAGCCCTCCGCCCTAGCTTCTAGGAGGGATCCACGCAGAGCCGCGGAGCGAGGTCGCATGAGCGGAACGGTCGTCCTGCTGGTCATCGTCGCGGCGTATGCGCTGCTCGCCCGCCGGTTGGATCGACTGCTCATCAGCGGGCCGATGATCTTCGTGGCCGCGGGGCTCGTGCTCGGCCCCGAGGGGACAGGACTGCTCGAACTCTCGCTCGACAGTGAGGTGGTCCTCGGCTTCACGGAGATCACGCTCGCGGCGCTGCTGTTCGCCGATGCGAGCACGGTGCCGATCCGCGCGGTCGAAGGTGATGCCGGCGTGCCCGGCCGGCTCTTGAGCGTCGGGCTCCTGCTCACGATCGCCGCCGGGGCAGTGCTGGGGGCGGTCGTCGCCCCGGAGCTCGGGTGGGCGGGCGCAGCGCTCATCGCCTCGGTCCTCGCTCCCACCGACGCCGCGTTGGGTATGGCGGTCGTGACCGATGCGGCGGTGCCGGTGCGCATCCGTCGAGCCCTGAACATCGAGAGTGGGCTTAACGACGGCATCGCCACACCGTTCGTGACCGTGTTCCTCGCGGCCGTGCTGAGCGAGGAGGGACTCGAAGGTGGTTCGTGGGCGCTCGACGCCTTCGTCGACATCGGGCTCGCGATCCTCACCGCGTTGATCATCGGAGGGCTGGGCGGCCGTCTCCTCTCGATGGCCGCGCGCCGTGGCTGGACCTCCCGGGTCTCGGAGCAGCTCTGCGTCCTGTCCTTCGCCGTCCTCGCCTACGTCGGAGCGGTCGAGATCGGCGGGAACGGATTCGTGAGCGCGTTCACGGCCGGACTCGTCTTCGGCGCCGTCGCCCGGGATCGCCGTGAGGCGATCGGGTTCACGGAGGACGCCTCGATGTTCGCTTCCTTCCTGGTGTGGGTCATCTTCGGCGCCTCGTTCGCAGGCCCGGTGCTGGCCGGTTCCCTCGACGGCACGGCCGTCGTCTACGCGATCGTGAGCTTGACGCTCGTCCGCATGGTGCCGGTCGCGATCGCGCTGGTGGGGAAGGGGTTCCGCCGGAGCACGGTCGCCTTCATGGGGTGGTTCGGTCCACGCGGCCTCGCGTCGGTCGTGTTCACGCTGATCGCCCTCGAGGAGCTGCACGGCACTCCGCTCGACGAACCGCTGTTGGGCATCGCGACCTGGACGATCCTGCTCTCGGTGATCCTGCACGGGGTCACCGCGCATCCGTTGGCGGGCGCGTACGGTGGTCGGATCCGCGCGGGCGACCCGACGGCGCCGGAGCTCGTCGAGGTGGCCGAGCCTCACGTGCGGCGGCACCTCCTGCGCCGGACGGAGGAGCGGTCCACTCCCTAGCCCGACGTGTCCTCGGCGACCGAGGGTGGATCTGTTCCTGCGGCGTCCTCGACGTCCGATGGTGAGACCTCGCCGCTCTCGGCGGCACGCCAGCGGGCGGGTCTCCAGACCGTGATCACCTTCGCGACGGCGGTCACGAGGAAGAGCTGACCCACGAGCATCTCGCCGACCGCGGCCGTCTGACCGAGCCGGCCGGCCGGCACGAGGTTCCCGTAGCCCGTCGTCGTGAGGGTCGTGAAGCTGAAGAACAGGACACGAGGGACCGTCGCCTCGAGCCCTCCTTCGAAGAACGGAGAATCGAACGAGCCGATCGCCTGATAGGCGTAGGCGAAGAACATGCCGACGAAGAGGTACGCGTCGATCGCTCCCAACACGGTTTCCTGATCGACCTCTCGCTGCACCACGATCGATCGCAAGATCGAGAGCGGTGCGAGGAAGTACAGGGCAGTGCTCGCGATGAAGAGGAGACCGGTCGTCAGATCGGATTCGTCGGAGAACAGCGCCACGACCGCCACGACGACGGCGTAGGCGAGGGCGATCGCCGCAATCGTGAGCACGACCCGACGTGCGCCCGCGACCCGCAGGGCGAGCCACACGGTGAGCACCTGCAGCACGACGATGATCGACCGTTGCCACTGCTGGGTCGCCGTCGCCGAGGCGACATAGGTGATCAGGAGCAGCACGAGGATCGAGCCGTAGCTGTCCGGTGAGACGAGCGCGCGGGTCAGCCGCCGCCGCCGCGCTCGGCGAGGTGCCGACCGTGCCCTCATGCGTCCTCCGCAGGGTAGCTGGCGAGCAGCGTGCGTTCCTGCACGGCAACATCATCCGGGTCGGATGACCCTCCGCTGTCGATCACTCGGCTAGGCTCCACCTGTCGCATCACCTTCCGCTGCCCATCCTGGCCACGGAAGGACCGCGGCGGGCGCCTCCTGGGTGCAGCGTGGCCGGATCGATGGAGTCTGCCATGGCGGGTGATGAAGTGGTAGCAGGGATCCGCGACGGTTCTGCGGGCACCGAGGAACCCCCGGCGCCCGCGAAGCGTCGCGGTCGGCAGGTCGCCGGCATCAGGGTCTTCTCGTCGGCTCCCCACGCGCCTCGGGCTCGGCGACCCACCGACGGCGTGCTCCTGGTGCTCGCGATCCTCGGCATCGTCGCCCTGTCGTTCCCGGCGCCCGGGCCGACGGCGCTCGATACCGCGACCGCCGACCTCGTCGCCGAGCTCCCTGGGCTCGTCGGCTGGTTCTGGGAGATCTCGTACGACCTGCTGATCGTCTGGTCGCTCGTCTTGCTGCTGGTCGCCCTGTTCACGCCCGGCAGGAAGCGTCTGTTCCTCGATGAGGTGCTCGCGGTCGGCCTCGGCCTCGGGTCGGCGATCGTCGTCGCCGCGATCGGTGGGACCGACACGTCGACGAGCCTCGAGGGGCTGCTCAACTCCTCGTCGCCGGCGATCTACCTCGGGACGCGCATCGCCGTGGCGACGGCCGTGATCGTGACGGCGTCGCCGCATCTGGCCCGCCCCCTGCGGCACGTCGGGCGGTGGCTGATCGCGCTCGGGATCGTCTCGGGCATCGCCCTCGGGGCGACGCTTCCGATCGGCGCCGCCGCAGGATTCCTGCTCGGATTCGCCGTGGCAGCGTTGACGCATCTGCTCGTGGGCTCCCCCGGGGGCAACCTCACCCTCGATCAGGTGTCGGAGGCTCTCGGTGAGCTCGGCGTGGAGGCGACCGACCTGCGAGCGGCGGTGCTGCAGCCACGCGGGGTCGCGCTCGCGTTGGCGTCCTCCATCGATGGCCACCCGCTCATGGTGAAGGTCTTCGGCCGTGACGCGTACGACGGTCAGGTGGTCGCAGCCGCTTGGTCCGCGATCTGGAATCGGGGTGTGAAACCGGTCGGCAGGGGCCGGCTGCAGCAGGTCGAGCACGAAGCGCTCGTATCGCTCCTCGCCGAGCGCGGGGGGGTGCCGGTGCTGCCGGTCGTGGCCGCCGGACAGGTCGCCGAGGGCGACGCGCTCCTCGTGCTCGAGGCCGACGCGCGGCCCTACGGCTCGTTCGCCGCCGACGAGATCGACGACCACATGCTGGGCGGCTGGTGGCGGATCCTCGGGAAGCTCCACGAGCTTGGCGTGTCGCACGGTCGGGTGGATGCGGATCGACTCGGCATCCGTTCGGACGGCTCGCCCGTCTTCATCGACCTCGGTGCGGCGAGGGTGGCCGCTACCGAGTTCGAGCTCCTGACCGACCGGGCGCAGCTGCTCGTGCTCACGACCCTCTCGGTCGGTGAAGAACGGGCGGTCGCCGCGGCATCCGACGCGATCGGGGCCGACGGCCTCGCCGACGTGCTCCCGTTCCTGCAGCCCGCGGTGTTCGACCTCGACACCCGGAAGGCGATCCGCGCTGAGGAATGGGATCTCGAGGACCTTCGGACCCTGACCGCGGAGCGCACCCACATCGCGATCCCACCCCTCGAACCGATCCGGCGGATCACATGGGGGTCGTTGGCCAAACTCGCCGTGGCCGGCCTGCTCGCCTACGCGCTCATCTCCGTGTTCGCCGACGTCGGCATCGACACGATCATCGAGGAGTTCAAGAACGCCGACTGGGCATGGCTCGTGGTTGCGTTGGTGGTGACGCCGTTCGCGCAGGTGCCGCAGGCCTTCTCCACGATGGGGGCCACCATGCAGTCCGTCAGGTTCTGGCCCGTGCTCATGTTGCAGTACGGGGTGCAGTTCATCGCGCTCGCCGTACCGAGCTCCGCAGCCAGGGTCGCGCTGGAGATCCGGTTCTTCCAACGCGTCGGCGTGCCGGGAGCCGGCGCGATCTCGATCGGCATGATCGACAGCTTCAGCACGTTCGTGATCCAGATGTTGCTGATCACGGTGATCCTGGTCTCCGGCATGGTCAGCCTGAACCTGTCGTCGAACGGTCAGGACTCGTCGGACGGGTCGTCGGGCTCGTTCAACTGGCAGGCGTTGCTGATCGCGACGGCGCTCGTGGTGGTGGCGCTCATCGTCGCGCTCCTCGTCCCCAAGACTCGCAAGATGCTGCGCGGCTTCTGGAACATCTTGCGGGAGAAGGCTTCCGACGCGAAGGCCGCGCTCCGGGTGCTCCGCCACCCCAAGAAGCTGTTGCTCTTGCTCGGCGGCAACTTCGTCGCGCAGGTGATGCTCGCGATCATCCTCGGCTTGTGTCTGAAGGCCTTCGGGCATTCCGCCTCGCTCGCCGCGCTGATCCTCGTCAACACCTTCGTCAGCCTCTTCGCGGGGTTCATGCCGGTGCCGGGCGGCGTGGGGGTAGCCGAGGCGGGCTACACGGCCGGGTTGATCGCGATCGGGATCCCTGAAGGTGCGGCGACATCCACGGCCGTGGCCTTCCGGCTCGTCACGTTCTACCTGCCGCCCCTGTGGGGCACGTTCGCGATGAGGTGGATGAAGCAGCACGACTACCTCTGAGAGGTGTCAGTCGATCGAGAGGCTGATCGGGAACGTCGCGATCCAGCCGGCCGCCACGAGGAACACGACGACGCCGACCGACAGCACGGCCTTCTTCAAGCCCGGTCGTGGGAGCTTCGTGCTGATGCCCGCGAAGAAGAGCGCCACCGCGAACAGGACGACCCCCAGCACGTAGTTGGTCGCTCGCTGCACGTACACCCTCGCGGTCTCGGCGGTCGCGTTGGCCGTCGCCTCCAGCTTCCTCGCCTGATCGTTCGCGGCGACCGAGTACTCGGGCATCGCGAAGGGGGAGTCGGGCGCCGACGCGTCGGTGAAGGGATCGGTCTGGATCCACGCTCGGAACGCCGGGTTGAACTCGTCGCGGAAGCGCTGCTCGTAGAAGTCGGCCAGGTCGGCGTCGCCGGTGAGGTCGGCATCGACCCACTGCGTGAAGAGCGCGATGTCGATCTGGCTCTGGGCATTCGCGAGGTTCGACGCCTTGGTGGACTCGACCCGGGCTGCGTTCGCGGCGCTGAACGCCTTGGCCTGCTCGCCCGTCCATCGACTCGCCTGGTAGCTGCTCCACGCCGTCGCAACCGCGGCGGCCGCCAGCAGGATCGCGGCGGCCGTGTCGATCCAGGCTCGGTTGCTTCCAGCGGCGGGCCGGTCGTTCGACGGGCTCACGATGGCTGGCCACTCGCATCGCAGGGAAGGGGGTCGTCGATGTCGAGTGCCGCGCGCGCCTCGTCGAGGATCGTGAGGGACCGCTGCATCGCCACGGGTTGCAGGCCCCCGATATCCCCCTGGTAGGGCCGGTTCAGTGCGGCGAGCACGAGCAGCGTCGCGACGACCACCGCGGTGACGGTGCCCGCCATCATGCCTTGCACGACCGCAGATTCCCCGCTGTCGGCGAAGAAGAGCAGGTAGAGGAAGACGAGGGACGCGGAGAGGAACAACACGATCCAGACGGGCGGCGGCACGATGCCTTCCGCCGCGTGCAGACGGTCCCGTCGACCCTCCTCGCGGGCGCTGCTCTGGGACAGCCAGGCATCGAACGCGCTCTGTTCGCTCGCGGTCCTCGGCTCGGTAGTCTCCAAGGTTCGGAACATGGCCAGCCCCCATGGATTGATCGGTCCGGTCTCCGACTCCGAGCCCATCGCGGGCCACTCCTGCTCGACGACGGATCGTCCGTAGCAGATCAGCTCGCCCGAGAGACGGGCGCCGACGTCCGAAGGCATCAGCTGGGCGGTCTCGAACTGTTGCACGACCAAGAGGGCTTCGGCTTCCGCACCGCTCCTCGAGTCGTCGTACTTCGTGAATGCCAGGAAGACGACGAACCCCAGCAGCAGAGCGAATCCGGTCGAGAGCACGCCGAAGACCCCGGATGCGCGGTCGCCGTCCTGGAAGCGGCTGCCCTCGGGAGCGCCCCGCCGCACGAGCAGCATCACTCCGACCATGACCGCCGTCACCCCCACGACGATCAGCCCTGCCCAGACGAGATCCACCCGAACGCCTCCTCACGCGCTGGCCGCACGCTAGTGACAGCCCAACCGATCAGCATCATCCGACCCGGGCGATGTCGTCCCCCGCCCCAGCGGACACTATGGCCTGGGAGCGGGTGACCGCCAGGTCACCGGCCCGTGTCCGAGCGGAAGGAGCGGAGGATGAGCGAGAAGGAGATCGACGAACTCGGCCCGGTCGACTACCTGGTCGTCGAGTTCCCGGCGGGGAAGAGCAGCTTCACCGGCGAGATGGCCGACGAGCTGGCAACGTTGGTGGACAAGGGGGTCATCCGGATCCTCGACCTCTTGGTCCTGCACAAGGACGACGACGGCGCCATCGAGGGACTCGAGATCGACGATCTGGAGAACCTCGACGAGCTGCGAGGCCTCGAGGCCCACGTCGCGGAGATCCTCGCGGAGGACGACGTGGTGCACCTCGCCGCGGCGATGGAGAACGGAAGCACCGCGGGCGTGCTCGTCTGGGAGAACGTGTGGGCGGCGCCGTTCGCCTCCGCGGCTCGTCGGGCCGGGGGGCAGCTGGTCGCGACCGGCCGCATCCCGATCCAGGCGATCATCGCATCGATCGAGGCGGAAGAAGCCGCCATGAGCGAAGGAGCGTGACATGCCGCTACGAGCAGCACGACGAGGACGCCGAGGCGTGGTCGGTGCCCCGGTGGCGAAGACCGCAGCCGTGGCCGGCGGCGCCGCGGTGGCGGTGCACGGCGTGAACCGCCGCCACGATCGGCGAGGAGACCGGCGCGACGACCGAGGAGACCGGCGAGAGGACCGGCGCGACTAGCACTTCTGATCCAACCGGGCTCCTCGGGGATGCCGTCCGGGAGGGACGGGGCGCCCCCCTTGCGGAGCATCCTGGGTTCATCCGGTTCGGACGATGGTGTCTCCTTGGCTCGAACCTACGTTGGTGTCGTGCCGCCCCTTCGGGGGGGTGCCATCGAGTCGGCCCGCAGCTCGAGCAGCTGAGGAGTGGTCGTCATGAAGAAGCACAAGATCGTTCGCGAGGCGTACCTGTACGGCTACCCGCTCGTCACGATGGACATGACGCGCAAGCACGAGACGAACGTGCGGAAGCCCGACGACGCGCATGCCCCGATGGGGCAGCTGATCAAGATGCGGGCCGTACCCGGCGGTGGACGATCACGGCGCCGCGGCTCCCAACGCCGACACCCTGTACACGATGGTCTGGCTCGACGTGTCGACCGAGCCGTGGGTGTTCGGCATCCCCGACATGGGCGACCGCTTCTACATCATGCCCATGCTGAGCGGCTTCAACGAGGTGTTCTTCGTCGCCGGCACGCGGGCCACGGGCGGCACGGCCCAGGAGTACGTCGATCACCGGGCCCGGCTGGTCGGGCACGTTGCCCGAGGGCGTGACGCAGGTCGAGTCGCCGACGGCCCTGGTGTGGATCCTCGGCCGGGTCTACTGCGAGGGCACGCCGGAGGACTACGCCGCCGTCCACGCGCTCCAGGACCGGTTCTCGTGCGTGCCGCTCAGCGCGTACGGCACGCCCTACACGCCACCGCCGGGCGTCGTGGACGAGACCTTCGACATGGAGAAGGAGGTCCGCAAGCAGGTCAACGACCTGCCGCTGGCCGACTTCTTCGCCTACCTGGCCGAGCTGCTGAAGACGAACCCGCCGAAGCCGGAGGACGCGGAGATCGTCGAGCGGATGGCCGAGATCGGCATCGTGCCCGGCGAGGACTTCGACGGCGAGCAAGCTGCCGACGCTCGGGCACAAGCTCGATCCGAAGCTGGCCCTGCTGGAGCTGGTCCGCGCCATGAAGACGAAGGAAGCCCGTCAACGGCTGGCTGTACTGGACCAGCAACGCCGGCCAGTACGGAACCGACTACGAGCAGCGCGCGATGGTCACGCTGATCGGGCCCGGGCTGAACTTCCCGCAGGATGCGATGTACCCGTTCTCGGAGAAGGACGTCGACGGCAAGGAGTACGACGGCTCGAAGCATGCCTACGTGATGCGCTTCGAGAAGGGGCAGATGCCGCCGGTCAAGGGCTTCTGGTCGCTGACGATGTACGACCCGGACTTCTTCTTCGTGCCGAACCCGATCGACCGCTACAGCCTGAGCCAGCGGGACACCTTCGTCACCAACGCGGACGGCTCCGTGGACCTGTACCTCCAGGCGGAGTCGCCGGGCGCGGAGCAAGGAGGCGAACTGGCTCCCCGCCCCCAAGGGCAAGTTCGTCCCGATGCTCCGCCTCTACTGGCCGCAGGACACGCCGCCCTCGATCCTCGACGGGTCGTGGACACCGCCGCCGGTGACGACGCGCGCCATGACCGGCTTCTGGCTCCTGCCGTGGGTGCGAGGGCCAAGGGCGTATGGGGCGAGAGGGAAGGAGAGCGGATCATGAAGCTGAAACTGTCAGCCAAGCTGCCGCCCGACGACGAGGGCGCGAAGCTCATGCGCTTCGAGCACGTGCGCGGCCAGCGCTACACCGAGATCTTCTTGATCGGTGGCCACGCGATCACCCACCACCTGGTGGGCGGCGTCTACAACACGATCGGTCTTAACGATCCCGACGGCACAGGGGATACGTGCCCGCAAGCAGTGCTCGATGAGGTCGACGTCGACGCGCTGGAGGAGGAGTACGACCTCCTCCGGGCATTCAAGAACGGCCCGAGGCTCTGGTGCCTCGACTGGGTCGAGGTCATGGTCGGGCGCCAGCGCAACTTCCACGGATTGGACGCGCGGTGGGTCATGTGGCTCAACGTCCCCAAGGAGATGCGCAAGCACGAGAGCGTCGCCTACAAGGAGATCGAGGGCAAGCGGGATACGCAGTTGGGCATCGACGCGGGATCGCCCGCCTTCGTGCTCGACGATCCGGACGGCGACACCTGGTGCATGAAGTCGGCGAGCCTGATCGTCGACCCGAGCCAGACGTACGAGAGCCTGAAGGACCTCGCCCGCCGCCTCGCTCCCGCGCCGGGCTGGAGCTTCCGCTCCGTGATCCTCGAACGGGATCTCGTGCTCACGCCGGACGACGGCAACGTCAAGATCACGCAGGACGAGCTCGGCAACACCTACGACCGGGTCGGTGGCCCATTCAGCAACTTCAAGCCTTGATCACGTGGAACACTCTTCCGACGATCAGGCCGTCTCGACCGCCGTTACCTTCCCGCGCCGTGCCATCGCGAGGGCGAGCGCGAGCGCGATGACCATGTCGGTCAGGGCGTAGACGATCGCCGGCCCGAGCACCGAGGGGCTGCCGTCCAGCTGCGTGGCGATGATGACCAGACCCAGCGCGGCGAATCGCATGCCCGAGACCAGTCCGGCGGTGGCTCGTGTGGCGGCATCCCGACCGCCGATCAACATGCCGCTCACGACGGCGAAGACGACGATGGCCACCGAGGCGAGCATGACCCTGGAGACGGCGAGCTCGAGGATGGAGCTTCGGTTCACCGCGATGCCCGAGACGAGGGCGATCGCCAGCGACAGGTTCGCGAGCCTGACGAGCCGGGAACGCCAACGACCGGCCTCCTCGCCGAAGCGCTTCCGGACGGCGAGGCCCGCGACCAGCGGCACGAGCACGAGCACGAGCAGGTGCTGCAAGATCGTCGCCGGGCTGATCGTGGCTCCGACGACGAACTCGCCCGCCCACAGCGGCACCGCAACGAGGTTGAGCACCTGGAGCACGATGACCATCGAGACGGCCAAGCCCAGATCGGCGCGCCCCGAGAGCTGCGACGCCTTGAGCCCGGCCGCGCCCGCCGAGCCGATCGCGGCGAGCGTGACGCCTGAGATCTCGTCGTCGGCGAGTCCGAGCGAACCGACGACTCCCCACGCCGCCAGCGGGATCACGACGACGTTCAGCACGATCAGGCCGCTCACCAGGCCGACCCGCCGCAACGGGGCGACGATCTCGGCAAGGCTCAGCGACAGACCAAGTGAGGCGAGGGTAGCGACGATCGCCACCGCGACGCCGACATCGAAGGCGGCGTCCAGGATCTGCTCGGAAGTCATCGTCGGTGATCCTCGCTCGCGATCGGCTCTCGCTCGCGGGGCATCATCGGTCACCAGCTCGCAGCTGTCACGGACCGCTCAGCGGGTCCGGAGGGCTACGCTGCTCCGATGAGCGTCGCAGCGGAGCATCCGGCCGGCCTGCTGCCTCCGGGTGCGCCTGAGGCGTTCCATCTGCTCGCCAAGCCCACAGGAGCGGTCTGCAACCTCGACTGCACCTATTGCTTCTTCCTGTCCAAGGAGATGCTCTACCCGGGCAGCCGGTTCCGGATGGCCGACGAGTCGCTCGAGCACATACCTGCAGCAGTTGATCGAGGCGCACGCCAGGTCGCCCGAGGTCGCGGTCGCGTGGCAGGGCGGCGAGCCGACGATGATGGGGCTCGACTTCTTCCGGCGCTCGGTCGAGCTCGCCGAGCAGCTCAAGCTGCCGGACCAGCGCATCGAGCACACGATCCAGACGAACGGCACGCTGCTCGACGACGAGTGGGCGGCGTTCTTCGCCGAGCACGGCTTCCTCGTGGGGCTCTCGATCGACGGTCCACGTGAGATGCACGACACGTATCCGCGTCGAGAAGGACGGGAAGGGCAGCTTCGACCGAGGTGATGGAGGGGCTCGACGCTGCTGCAACGTCACGGCGTCGAGTGGAACGTCCTCACCACGATCCACGCGGCCAACCACGACCGCGGCGCGAGGTGTACCGGTTCTTCCGCGACGAGCTGCGGCGCCCGATTCATGCAGTTCATCCCGATCATCGAGCGCACCACACCCGAGCTCCTCCCGGTGGCCAACGAGGGCTGGGGCAGAGCCGGTGAAGGATCGCCTGCTCTACATGCAGGACGGCGACCTCGTCACCGATCGGTCGGTGCCCGCCCGAGCAGTACGGGCGACTTCCTGGTCGACGTGTTCGACGAGTGGAAGCGCCGTGACGTCGGCAAGGTCTACGTGCAGATGTTCGACGTGACGCTGGCGAACTGGTACGGGAGCCGCCCAGCCTCTGCATCCACTCGCAGACGTGCGGGCTGGCGCTGGCGCTGGAGCACAACGGCGACCTGTACTCGTGCGACCACTTCGTCGAGCCGGAGTACCTGCTGGGCAACATCCGCGAGACGCGCATGATCGACCTGATCGTGCTCGCCGCAGCAGCGGAGTTCGGACAGGCCAAGCGCGACACGCTGCCCCCGTTCTGCCTCGAGTGCGACGTGCGGTTCGCCTGCCACGGCGGGTGCCCGAAGGACCGATTCACGCTCGACGCCCGACGGCGACCCCGGGCTGAACTACCTCTGCCCGAGCTACAAGGAGTTCTTCGCACACATCCGGCCGACGATGGAAGCGATGTGCGACCTCCTGCGCGCGGACAGAGCACCGGCGGAGCTCGTGCACGTCTACGCTTCGGAGGACTCGAAGCGGGGGCGCAACGAACCGTGCCCTGTGGCTCGGGCCGCAAGTGGAAGCACTGTCACGGTGCCGACCAGCTGTGACCGATTCGTCCCATGTAGACGATGTCGCCGCCGACCGGTCGCGGTTGCATGCAGGAGGCGCTCGACCGGTTGCGACCGAAGGAGAGGAGCACTGACGTGGCTGACACACAGACCGATGTCCTCGTCGCTGGCTATCGGGACATCGACATGGCGACGCGTGATTTCGACGGCCTCATGCAGGTCGTCGCAGGCAAGCAGGTTGAGATCGAGGGGGCGATCCTCGTCACCCACGACGCCGACGGCGCGATCACGGTCGTCCAGCACGGCGACCACCTGGGCCGCAAGGGCCTCGGGTGGGGCGCCGGCGCCGGATTGGTGGTGGGGCTCTTCGCGCCGCCGTTGCTCGCCTCAGTGGCGGTCGGTGGCGCCGTCGGCGGGCTGATCGGGAAGTTCACCGATCGCAAGGTGAAGTCGGGCATGGAAGGGCTCGGCCGACGAGCTGCCGCCCGGCACCGCGGGCAGTCATCACGGTCTTCGACGACGAGCACCGGCTCGCGGTCGAGCAGGCCCTGTCGGGATCGCCGGCGAAGTCGGTCGCTCAGACGGACAAGGACGGCGTCCGCGCCCTGAAGTCCGAGCTCGCGACCGCGATGGGCAAGTTCGTGCAGGACCGCAGCGAGCTGCCGATCCCGACCGCACGTTCGGCGGCACGGTGGGTCGCACGCTGAAGGAGTCGGTCGCGGACTGGTCGATGATCCCCGGGCCGAAGGCGCCCGAGGGTGCGCCGAACGTGCTCCTCGTCATCGATCGACGACGCGGGCTTCGGCTCGATCGACACGTTCGGTGGCCCGGTCAGCACGCCGGCCTTCTCGCGCGTGCAGGAGATGGGCGTCACCTACAACCGGTTCCACGTGACCGCCGTGTGCTCCCCGACGCGGGCCGCGCTGCTCACCGGGCGGAACCAGCATCGCGTCGGGTTCGGCTCGATCGCCGAGTACCCGGGACCGTTCCCCGGCTACACGGCGGCGAAGCCGAAGAGCTGCGCCGGACTCCCGCGCATCCTCAAGGAGAACGGCTACGTGACCGGTGGCTTCGGGAAGTGGCACCTCACCCCGAACAACGTGCAGGGCACGGCGGGGCCGTTCGACCACTGGCCGAAGTCCTGGGGCTTCGATCACTGGTGGGGGTTCTTGTCCGGCGCTGCCGGCCAGTACGACCCGATCATCACGCAGGACGATTCGGTCCTCGGGGTACCGGAGGGCAAGGACGGCGAGCAGTACTACTTCCCCGACGACATCACCGACAAGGCCGTCGAGTGGCTGCACGGCGGTCCGCGCGCAGGATACGCAGAAGCCCTGGTTCATGTTCTACTCCACCGGCTGCGCGCACGCCCCGCACCACGTCCCGAAGGAGTGGGCCGACAAGTACCGGGGCAAGTTCGACGACGGCTGGGACGAGCTGCGCGAAGCGGACGCTCGAGCGGCAGAAGCAGCTCGGAATCGTGCCGCAGGACACCGAGCTGACCGAGCGGCCCGATGCCTTCCCGGCGTGGGATTCGCTCGACGATGCGTCGAAGAAGCTGTACGCGCGACAGATGGAGGTCTACGCCGGCTACCAGGAGAACGCCGACTGGAACGTCGGCCGGCTGCTCGATGAGATCGAGGAGATGGGCGACCTCGACAACACGCTGATCATCTTCATCTGGGGCGACAACGGCGCCAGCCTCGAGGGCACGAACACCGGCTCGTTCAACGAGTTGACGTTCCTCAACGGGCTGGTCCTCGATCGCCGCGCAGCAGACCGAGCTGATCGAGCAGTACGGCGGCCTGGAAGCCCTCGGTGGCGACCACACGGCGCCGCACATCGCCGCCGCGTGGGCCCACGCCTGCAACACGCCGTTCCAATGGGGGAAGCAGACGGCCAGCCACCTCGGCGGCACGCGCGATCCCATGGTGATCTCGTGGCCATCGCGGCTCGAGCCGGACCACGTGATGCGCTCGCAGTTCACGCACGTGATCGACGTCGGTCCCACGATCCTCGAGGCGGCCGGGATCCCGGAGCCGAACGACGGTCGACGGCATCGCGCAGGAGCCGATGGACGGCACGAGCTTCCTGTACACGCTGGACGACGCCGACGGCGGCCGAGCGCCACACGACGCAGTACTTCGAGATGTTCGCGAGCCGGGGCATGTACAAGGACGGCTGGTGGGCGGCGTCGACGCCCGACCGGCTCCCGTGGGACCTCTCGCCGAAGACGCTGGCGCCGTTCGGGCCCGACGCTGACTTCGACCCCGATCGCGACGTGGGTTGGGAGCTGTTCTACCTGCCGGAGGACTTCTCCCAGGCCAAGGACGTCGCTGCCGAGCATCCCGGAGAAGGTGCAGGAGCTCCAGGAGCTGTGGTGGAAGGAGGCCGAGCGCAACCGGGTGCTTCCGCTGATGGCGGGCTTCTCGGTCATCTACGGGATCCTGCCGCCGCTGCCGACGATCACGCGATTCACGTTCGCGGGCGACGTGCAGAACGTGAACGGGGCATGATCCCGAGGATCTACGGTCGTTCCTACGCGATCGAAGCCGACCTCGTCGTCCCCGGACGGGGGCCGAGGGCGTGCATCGTCGCCATGGCCGACTTCATCGGCGGTTTCGCGCCTCTGGGTGGACGGCGACGGCATCCTGCGGCACACGTACTCGCTGCTCGGGGTCGACACCTTCAGGCAGGTCGCGCAGACGCAGCTGCCCGCTGGGCGAGGTGAAGGTGAAGATGCTCTTCGAGATCCGAGCAGAACACGCCGGGCAGCGGGGGCCACGTCACGCTCATCGTGAACGACGAACAGGTCGGCGAGGGTGACATGCCGCAGACCGTGCCCGATCACGTTCACGAGCTACTCGGGGATGGACATCGGCCGGGACAACGGTCTCGTGGTCGACCTCGACTACGAGGACAAGGCCCCGTACGCCTTCACGGGGACTGTCAAGCGGGTGGTCTTCGACCTGACGCCGGGGACCGACGAGGACGAGAAGAAGTTGCACGTCCACGAGATCCATCAGACGGTGGCGGCGGGCGTTGCTGGCTGAGTCGGCGATGCACGAGCGGAGGCTCGGCGGGACCGGTTCGTTCTGACCCGGAGGTGACTCGAGAGGAAGGTTCGATCACGCGCCTTCGTCGGCCATCTTCTGCTGGGCGTCGGCGAGCGCGCCCTTGAGGGCCTTGACGTGGTGGCCCTCGGCCTCGCCGACGACCTTCTTGATCGCGCGGGTGACCGCCGGCTCGACCTTGCTCGGCCTCGGCACGCGGGTAGGCGACGATCAGGCCGGCGCCGCCGATCGGGATCGTCTCGCCGGCCGCCTCCTCGATCTTGCTGCCCGATCTTCTTGTGCAGCACCTTGCCGCCGACCGCACCGAGCGCCGCACCGATCGCGGTCGCCGCGAGCAGCGGCGGCGCGAACAGGCCGACCACGAAGCCGACCGCGGCGAGCCCGGCGGCGCCCTCCTCGACCATGTGATCGGTCTGCTCGACCGAGAGCTTGCCCTCGAGGTCCTTGCTCACCACCACGGCGCCCCAGAGGTGCGCGCCGCAGCTCAGGACGGCCTCGTAGTCCTCGTGGGCGGCGTCGGTCGACAGGTAGCCGCCGATCAGGACGTCGGTCGTCTCGTCATCGAATGCCATCGCGATTCCTCCTTCGTCCTCCGGTCATGCCGACAGGCCGTGCGCGGCGTGCCCGTGGTGCTCGGCGGCGTGGAGGTCGAGCTCGTCCTGGTCCGAGAGGTGCGGCTTGATGTCGAACACCACCTTCTTCACCGTGCCGGTGAACGCGAACGGCTTCTCGGTCCTCGTAGCGCGAGGTCGACGACGCCACCGTTGTCGCGCCCGATGTCCATCCCCGCGTAGCCCGAGAACCGGACCGGCACGTGTGGTCCATGCGGCCCTTGCCGACCGGGCGGTCGTCGATGAACAGCGTCACGTCGCCGCCGGTCGCCGGCGTGGCCTCGTCGGCCGCGAACTCCATGCGGACGGTCACGTCGCCGGTCGGGAGGTCCTCCTCGGCGACCTGCTTGAAGACGAACACGCCCATCATCGAGTAGGTGTGGGTGAGCTTGCCGTCCTTGACGTAGAGGGTGAACCCACCGAGGTGGTCGGCCTCGGCGACGATCACGCCCTCGGCGCCGCCCTCGGGCACGACGAGGTCGGCGGTGATCGCGTACGAGCGGTTGTAGATCCTCGGGATCATGCCCGACATCACGTTCTGGACGTCGCCGCGGAACTCGAACGTCGTCTCCTCCGGGATCGGCGGCAGCATGCCGAAGAACGTCGAGAGCGTCGCGAGCAGCGGCAGCACCTTGTAGCGCTCGGCCTCCTCCCAGAACAGGTCCTTGAGCTCCTGCGACCTTGTCGGGGTGCTCGGCCGCCAGGTCGTTCGCCTGGGTGAAGTCGTCGGGCAGGTAGTACAGCTCGGCCGGGCCCGCGTCCGGATCCCAGACGCCCGGGCGCGTAGGGCGCGAGCGCCTCGGGCGTGAGCACCCACGGGATGCGCTCGGTCTTCATCGCGAGCCACCAGCCGTCCTTGTACATGGCCCGGTTGCCGATCGTCTCGAAGTACTGCTGGGTGCGGTGCTCGGGCGCGGCGCCGTCGGTCAGCGACGCGACGAACGAGGTGCCGTGCATCGGCTCCTGCTCGATCCCGTCGACGCGTCTCGGGCACGGGGATGCCGGCGACGTCGAGGATCGTGGGCGCCACGTCGATCACGTGGGTGAACTGCGAGCGCAGCCCACCGGCGTCGGTGATCGCGGTCGGGCCAGTGCACGACCATCGGGTTGCGCGTCCCGCCGAGGTGCGAGCCGACCTGCTTGCCCCACTGGAACGGCGTGTTCCCGGCCCACGCCCAGGCCGCCCCGTAGTGCGGCTCCATGATCGCGGCGCCCCACTGGTCGAGCCCGCCGTAGCGCTCCGAGAGCTGGAGCTGCATCTCGTCGGTGAGCGGGATGCCGTTCTGCATCGTCAGCTCGTTGAACGAGCCGGTGATGGTGCCCTCCATGCTGGCGCCGTTGTCGCCCCAGATCCAGATGATCAGCGTGTTGTCGAGCTCGCCCAGCTCCTCGATCGCGTCGATCACGCGGCCGACGTTGTGGTCGGCGTTCTCGGAGAACCCCGCGTAGACCTCCATCTGGCGGGCGTAGAACGCCTTCAGCTTGTCGGGCACGTCGTCCCAGGCCGGGAACGCCTCGTCGCGCGGGGTCAGCTCGGCGTCGGCGGGGATGACCCCGAGCTCCTTCTGGCGGGCGAAGGTCTCCTCGCGGAGCTTGTCCCATCCCTGGTCGAACTTGCCCTTGTACTTGTCCGCCCACTCCTTCGCGACGTGGTGCGGGGCGTGGCTGCAGCCGGTCGAGAAGTAGACGAAGAAGGGCTTGTGGGCGTCCTGGGCGCGGACCCCGTGGAGCCACTCGATGGTTCGGTCGGCCATCGCGTCGGGGAAGTAGTACGGGATCCTCCTCGTCGTAGAAGGCTCGTCGGTGCCGATGATCTTCTGGTTCTCGGCGAGGCACGGGTCCCACTGGCTCGACCCGCCGCCGAGGATCCCGTAGAAGTAGTCGAACCCCCAGCCGTTCGGCCAGCGGTCGAACGGCCCGGCCGGACCCTGCTGGCCGTCGGGCGTCAGGTGCCACTTGCCGAAGGCCGCCGTGCTGTAGCCGTTGTCGCGGAGGATCCGGGGCAGCGGCGCGCAGTCCCGTGGCAGGGTGGCGGAGTAGCCGGGGAAGCCACCGGCGAACTCGCCGATCGAGCCGAACCCGACCGCGTGGTTGTTCCGCCCGGTCAGCAGCGCCGCCCGCGTCGGCGAGCACAGCGCCGTGACGTGGAACCGGTTGTAGCGCAGCCCCGCCTCGGCCATCCGCGTGTAGTTCGGCGTCTGGATCGGCCCGCCGAACGTGCTCGGGTTGCCGAACCCGGCGTCGTCGATGAGGACCAGCAGCACGTTCGGCGCCCCCTCCGGCGGCGTCGGGTGCCCGATCAGGTTCCAGTCGGGCTGGGAACCGTCGAGCGTCCGGTTCGCCGTCCCGGCGAACGGCGGTCGGCGGATCGGGAGATGCTGCGATCGGGTTCACTCATGGTCGTTCCTCCCAGATGACTCTCAGATGCGTGCCACCCTCTTCACCGGGGGAGGGGCGTACGAGCCGGCCTCGACGACGAGGCCGTCCTCCGTCCGTCCGTCCAGTATCTCGTCCTTCGGCTGATAGGCGCGGGCGGTGAGGTTGAACAGACCGCTCGGGGGGCAGGGTAGCCAGTTCGGCTCCCTGTCCGGGCCGGGCGACCAGCCTGGATGTAGATGTCGATCGAACCGTCGGTGTTGTACGTCAGCGGCATCCCCGACGAGATCGCATATCGCTCGATCGGGTTGTGGACGTATGCGTTCTCTCGATACGCCGAGATGGACCATACACCGCTGTGGGAGGGGAAGGTCTCGATCCTCATCGAAGTGGATCACGTACTCGTTCGCCCCGTCGAGCGGCCTCCCGTCCTCATCGACGAAGGCCGCGGAGTAGACGCAGTCCTCCGCCGGGAGCGCTCCGAGCCCGAAGAAGGCGACGAACGCCCGGATGTTGTAGTTCGTCTCGTATCGACCGAGGTTCAGGGCGAGCAGCCACCCGTTCACGGTCTTCATCTCGTAGGGAGCCGTCTCGAGCTTGCCGAAGACCGCGCGAGCGGCTCGGTTGAACGCGTCTGCATGCTTCGGATCGAGGTGCTCTGCATCGAAGTCCTTCCCCGGCTCGACCCCGATCGCCTTCAGCTTCTTGAGGATCGGCGCGTCGTCCGGGTACGGCGGGTTGTCCACCATCAACGTCGCCAGTCGCTCGAAGAACGTCGTGCCGGTCATCAGACGGACCTGGTCGAACGGCGTCGCCGTGGTGTCGACGGTGGGGTCCACGGGGACGTCGCTGGGGACGTCTAATGGTCGGCCCCACGCGCTGAGCGGCGTGAGGGTGAGCTCGTCCTGGAGTGCGTTGACCTCGGCGTAGTCCTGTGGCCCGTCCGCGGCGATCTGCACGAGGATCCACGCGTAGCGCGTGGTCGAGCGGAACGTCGCCTTCACGTCCGGAGGCGCCGTCCCGTCCCACGTCGGGCCCGGCGATGAGGAAGTGACCGGCCTCGGTGCCCGTCGTTCGGCTCCCGGTCGACGCGAAGTCGTCGGTCCACATGTTCAATGCCTGCATCACGATGAAGCGGCCCTTGGTGTCGGGCTGCGAGTAGACGAAGGGCTCGTCCTTCAGATCCACGAACCCGTGCGACCAGAGGGAGTTGCGGCTGATCCGCACGACGTCGTTGAAGTCCGGATCGATGAGTGTCCGGATGCGGGCGAACTGGTTGAGGGGAGCCTTGTACTCACCCGACGCTCCAGTCGCCGTGAGCAGTCGCTTGGTCACGTCCATGGTCACGAGCGGGAACCCGAACGCGTAGCCCTCCATCCCATGAACGTAGGCGGGCAGTTCCTCGGCCTTCTGGATGAGCGAGGCCATCCTGATCCGCTCCTCTCCTCGAACTCTTCGACACGCCGTCCCTCGCAAGGTCCCCCAGCGGGGTTGGGGAGTCCACGCACGATGGCCGTTAGTACCGATCGTAGCCACGGCTCCCGGTCGGAGCATCATTCCGTCGGGATGACGTTCTCGCCAGTGGTTCCCGGCTGACCTCACGATGGGCGGGCTACCCCTGGGGGTCGATCGCCCCGTCGGTTGCCTCCGCGATCCCCACCGCCTCATCGGGGCCTCGAGCGCTGACATCCCTGACGGTTTCGCCCCGATGGATTGATGCCGCATAGTGGCCCTTCGGTCACGCTGTCGCAGGAGAGATTCTTCGTCGCAACGGGGAGGGAGCTTCGATGGTGCACCAGAAAGTGTCAGGACAGGACCCTGAGCGCGGGACCGCGGTTGCACCCGCGTATACGCAGCGTCTCGATCTCGAGCCGATCCCGAAGTTCGAGATGCCGGAGCTCGGCGCTCGTCCCGAGGCCGCCTACCGATTGATCCACGACGAGCTCTTGCTCGACGGGAGCTCTCGGCTGAACCTGGCCACGTTCGTCACGACCTGGATGGAGCCCGAGGCCGACAGGCTCATGGCCGAGGCGTTCGACAAGAACATGATCGACAAGGACGAGTACCCGCAGACGGCCGAGATCGAGCGGCGCTGCGTGAACATGGTGGCCCACCTCTTCAACGCGCCCGAGGACGGCGACGCGGTCGGTGCCTCGACGATCGGCTCGAGCGAGGCGGTGATGCTCGCCGGGCTCGCGATGAAGTGGCGCTGGCGCGCGCGTCGCGAAGCCTCGGGCAAACCCACCGACACGCCCAACATGATCCTCGGTTCCAACGTGCAGGTCGTCTGGGAGAAGTTCTGCCGGTACTGGGACGTCGAGGCACGCTACATCCCGGTGCACGAGGGCCGGTACGTGATCTCGCCCGAGGAAGCCGTCGAGCGCATCGACGAGAACACGATCGGTGTCGTGGCGATCCTCGGCACGACCTACACGGGTGAGTTCGAGCCGATCGAGGCGATCCACGATGCGGTGGTCGCGAGCAACGCCGAGACCGGGTTCGACGTGCCGGTGCACGTCGACGCCGCGAGCGGCGGGTTCGTCGCGCCGTTCCTGCACCCCGACCTCCGGTGGGACTTCCGGCTGCCCATGGTGAAGTCGATCAACGTCTCGGGACACAAGTACGGGCTCGTGTACCCGGGGGTCGGGTTCGTGATCTGGCGCGACAAGGAGGACCTGCCGGAGGACCTCGTCTTCCACGTGAACTACCTGGGCGGCGACATGCCCACGTTCACGCTGAACTTCTCGCGCCCCGGCAACCAGATCGTCGGGCAGTACTACAACTTCCTACGGCTCGGCATGTCGGGGTACCGGCGCATCATGCAGACGCTTCGCGACCTGGCCGTGCACACCTCCGGGAAGATCGCCGACCTCGGGCCCTTCGAGCTCGTGAGCGACGGCACGGCGATCCCGGTCTTCGCGTTCCAGCTGAGGGGAGACGGACCGTTCACCGTCTTCGACGTCTCTGAACGGCTCCGCATCAAGGGCTGGCAGGTGCCCGCGTACACGATGCCCGACGACGCGACCGACATCGCCGTGATGCGCGTCGTCGTGCGCGAGGGCTTCAGCTACGACCTGGCCGACGCGCTGATCGAGGATCTGCAGGAGGCCGTCGACTACCTGACGGAGAACCCACCTCGGGCGGGATCGGCGACGCCCGGCTTCAGCCACACGTAGCGATGTGAGCGGCACGCACCCGCTGATCCGCGCCCCGGCCGAGTGGGTGCTCGAGGAGCGCCGGAAGGTCGGACCGTTCGTCACGAGGGAGCGGTACACGCTCCCTGATGGATCGCACCGCACATGGAACTCCCGGCGGCACCGCAAGACCGGGCTGCCCGAGGAACACAGCCAACCGCTCGCCCACCCATGGTGGCGGCCCGGACTCATCGGTTGGTGGGTGGCGGTGCTGTTCATGATCGGCTCGACCGCGTTCGTGCTGGGTCCCTTCCCGCCCTACGACGACGCGGTCTCGTCGAGCACGGTCGCGATGACCTACTTCGTGGGATCGCTGTTCTTCACCTCGGCGGGCTACCTGCAGTTCGTGCAGACGATCAACGCGGCCCCCGAGGGCGATACCCCTCGTCGTCACCGTCTGCTCGCGTGGCAGCCCCAGCGCATCGACTGGTGGTCCGCGGCCGTGCAATCGCTCGGCACACTGGCCTTCAACCGCAGCACGTACAACGCGATGAACACGGCGTTGAGCACCCAGCAACAGCAACGGCTCGTGTGGGCGCCCGACATGCTCGGCTCGATCGCGTTCATGGTCGCGAGCACGCTCGCCTGGATCGAGGTCTGCGACGGATGGTGGGGTTGGCGTCCTCGCGAGACGCCGTGGCGGATCGTGGCACTGAACCTCGTCGGTTCCGTGGCGTTCCTGGTCTCCGCGGTGGCCGCCTACATCGAGCCCTCGACCGGCGAGATCGTCAGTCTGCCCCTCGCCAACCTCGGCACGTTCGTCGGGGCGGTCTGCTTCTTCCTCGGCGCCATGCTACTGATCCCCGAGCTCGGCGATCGCTGAGGCTTTTCCGCGATCAGGCCTTCCCGCGGTCCTGGATCTCCGTATCCAAGGCGCCCTGTGCGGCACCGGACCCAGCTTGGCCACCCCCCGGCCCTCGGAGAGCGAACGCCGCTCCAACGGCAAGCACGGCCCCCAGCAACGGGCCGGCCACGTACACCCAGTAGTCCGTGAAGTCCCAACCCACGAAGTCGGGCCCGAACGTTCGCGCGGGATTCATCGATGCACCGGAGATCGGACTGCCCCAAAGGCCGGCGAGCGCGATGTAGGCGCCGACGCCGAGCGCCCCGATCACGCCCAGGTTCTGGGCTCCCGAAGCGGTACCCAAGATCACGCTCACCAGCCCGAGCGTGAGGACCGTCTCCATCAGGAACGCGTCGAGCGCGGAATAGCCGGCCGCCGGGAAGTTCGAGCCGTAGGTCGCAGATACGTGGATGACGGACTGGAGGAACCAGGCGGCGAGGCCCGCCCCGATGAGCTGGACGACGATGTACCCGGGCACCCTGCGCCACGGGAAGTCACGACGGAGGGCGAAGGCGATGCTGACCACCGGGTTGAGGTGAGCGCCGGACACCTTGCCCATGAACAGGATGATGGCCATTACCATCAATCCAGGGGCGACGACGGCGGCGGTGCGACTGATGGTGTTGGGGAAGGCTTGGCCCATCATCCCTCCGCCGGCGGCGACGAGCACGAGGAAGAACGTACCGAGCAACTCCGAGAACAGACGGCGCCACTCTTGCTTCGGATCCTGGAAGTCGGCCATCGGCTGGACGACTTCTCCCTCGAACCATCTCTCGATCCGCCCTTGCGTCCCCGAAGCCGATCGAGCCATGATCCCCCTCCTCGCAGCGGGACACATCACCATTGACGCGGGAAGCCGAACGATGCTCGACGCCCGCCCTGGCGGATGCTATCCCCCGCTCGCGGGCAGAGTCGAGCCCGACATCCGACCTCGCGCAAAGGGTTAGAGTCGACTAGCCCTCGAGCAGCCCGATCTCGCGGGCGATCTCGACTGTCGCGCTTCGCGACGAGACTCCGAGCCTCCGGTAGATGAGATCGCTTGAGATTTCACGGTGTGCGGTGACAGATACAGCGCCTCGCCGATCTCGCGGAAGGTGAAGTGCGTGGACAGGTACGGCAGGAGCCGGAGCTCGGCCCGTGGTGAGCGTCTGGAAGCCGCCGGTGTCCGAGCCATGAGCGCTCGACACGGCCGTCCGGGGTCTTGGGCACGGGGGGGTTGCTCGCGCGCGTTGATGGCCCCGCGATGATCGGGGTTTCGGCCGTGACGTGGCGCTTCTGACGTCGAGACCCCAGCCATCTCAGGGGCATTGGGGGCCGTCCGCTGCTGTGGCGTGGACCGTGGGAAGGCGGTGAAGATCGCGGCTGCGGATCGAAGCCGACGATCCCTCTTCTCTGCCTTCAGCTGCGCTGTCTTCGCCTCAATCGGTGCCAGGCTGACGGCTTCCCTTGGCGGGTTCGAAGCTCGACTCGGTCGCCCGCTCCGGTGCCGGAGCAGGCGACGTTGGTTCTGGAGCCGGGCCAAGTCGCGCGCTCGCCACGTAGGCGACCACAACTGCGACGATCACGAGCGGCGTCAACGCGAGGGCGTCCGCGGGTAGGAATATGGCCGTGAGCAGGACCGACGTCAGCGGTAGTCCCAACATCACGACCAACATGGCTCCCATACCCATGGCGGCGCCCGCGATCATGGGGAGACCTGGCAGATGCGAGAGGGCGATCCCACCCGCGGCGCCGATGAACATGCCCGGGAACGTTGGGCCCCCTCGGAAGGCGCTCAGCGCGGCCCCGTAGGCCAACCCCTTGCACACGATGAGCAGAACGAGCGCCCCCACCGTCCAGTCGGCTGCATTCTCGATGAGCGACGGGAGCGCAGATTGACCCGAGAAGAGCACTTCACTCGAGCTCCTTCCAGAGCCTTCGGCGAAGACGACCGCCAACACGCCGATCGCTAGGCCAGCCAATGGCGTCAACACGGTGCGTCGGCGCGCGACGATCGGCTGGAGAGTGAGGGCCATCCGCCTGATTCCGCCTCCGACCAGGGCTGCCGCGAGGCCGATCCCGATCGCCCAGAGGAACTCGGAGATTGTCGGAGTCGTGAACGAAGGGATATCGGGGATGGCGAGTGAGAACGTCCCGAACCCAGTCAGGCCATCCAAGCCCAGGAAGATGAGCGAGCCTATACCCGCTGCGAGGAGGCCAGGGACCAGCAAGACCCCCAGCATCGGCCCCCCCACTCCCGAGGCTTCCATCAACAAGAAGGCTCCAGCCAGGGGCGATCCCAGCAGGGTGCTGATCGCCGCGAAGCTCGCCGCGGCTCCGACCACCAACACAGCCTGTGTCGGTGCATCCTTCTTGACGAGGTGAATCGCTAGGACCCCGAGCCCGCTCCCGATCGCGATCAATGGGGCCTCGGGCCCGAGCACGACGCCGAGACCGAGGGTGGCGAAGGCGGCGATGACGATGCCGGGAAGATCGATCGGCCTGACTGCTCCAGCCGGTTTGAAGCCCTCGGCGGGCTCGTGGCCGGCGGTGCCAGGCAGGTGTCGGATGGTAAGCGCCACGAGCAGCCCACTCAGGCCGAGCAACGGGAGCGGCCACCAGACGGGCTCCCCCTGGAAACCCAGATCGGCGGGGAGCGTCGTGAAGAGGAATTGCTGGGCTTCGGCGACCAACTTGAGGAACAGGTAGGCGACAGTGGCGACAGGGATACCGAGCACAGCCCCGAAGATGAGCACTGCCACGTAGCTCCGTTCCTTCAGGAGCTCGATCGGAGAGGCGGCGGCGGGTGCCGGCGGAGCCGTCTCGGAATTCATCCGAGCATCATGCCAGAGTCGGCTTCATGAGCCGGGGATCGTGTTGCCTGTCTCCCCGTCCGTTGCGGACGTTCTCACGAACGCATCTCCAAGGTGTCGGCGCTGAGATGGCAAGGATCATCAGGGAGTGGAATGGTAGGCGAGCGGGAAATGAGGAGCGTTCTGAGGCACTCCCCGATGTAGCCCTGCGTCCTTGGCTCCAACCTGGAGCTCATGGACAACTGGAAGCTGCTGTCGTTGCCCAGGGGCATTCGCTGACGGTCCGGCGCGTCCGCCGGTCCGCCCTCGAGGGTCGGCAGGCGCCGATCCAGTCGTGACAGGAGCGCCGTCGGAGTGAAGAGGCGGGTGCGGGCCGCCGCCAGCTCGATCGCCATCGGCAGTCCGTCGAGCCGCGCACAGATGTCAGCGACCGCCACCGCATCGTCATCCTCAGTCAGCGCGAACCTCGGGTCGATCGCCCCCGCCCTCGCCAGAAGAGCTCCACACGAAGTGCGGACCCGCGGGCAGCCGAGCCACGAACTCGAGCGCAAGTCGCGTCTTGCCGCTCCCGCCAGGCCCGGTGAGCGTTATCAGGCGCGCGCGGGCGAACAGCCTCCCGAGCTCCGCCAGTTCGCGCGAGCGACCAACGAACGACGTGAGCTGTGCCGGCATCCGCGCCGCGTCGGACATCTTCGTCGTCTCCCGCACGAGGGCGAGATGGTCCCGAGCGCGCGACGTCTTACTGGGCCGCCGCTGCCGGGTCTCCGCCGGCGTCGTGAGCGGTGGCCCGCTAGCCGTCCTCGGTGGCCCGAGCCATCGCGTCGTCTGCGACCGCCACCGCCAGGACGTAGGCGGCGTGTGTGCCGAAGCTCGTGGCGAGCACGTCCGGCGGCCACTTCCACGGCGGAGGTGTCTTCCCGAGCAGCGGGAACAGGCTCAGCGTGGCGGACATCAGCGTCGCTCCGAACACGAGGGCAGCCCATGGCTCCGGCAGGAAGCGGCGAAGGGTTCCGTGCCAGAGGCCGAAAGCCGACCCGTATCCCCATCGCAACGCCAGGCCGACGTCGGCATCCTCGCGATCGCTCACGTCGGGGAGGTGCAAGACGCTGAGCACGATCTTCCCCGGCACGAGGCTGTCGTCGTAGTCGAGCTGCTCCCTACCGTGACGCAGCCGACGTTCTGCCTCGTAAGCGAGACTCATGGCGGCCGTGCCTGCAGCACCCGCGACCACGCTGCGCACGGGCCATGGGACGCGCGACCCCCCCAGCACGCTCATAGCCCCGGACTGCTCTGGATGAGCCCGCCGTCGGTCATCAGGGTCGTCGCCGTGACGTAGCTGGAACCGTCTCCGGCCAGGAACGCCACGACGCTGCCGATCTCCTCCGGTTCGGCCATGCGTCCGAGCGGTATCGCGGCCTCGAGTCGCTTCATGGCGCCTGGGTCTGCTTCGGTGGCCTTGTTGATCGGTGTGTCGACCGCGCCTGGTCCGACCCCGACCACCGTGATGTTGTGGGGGGCGAGCTCGACCCCCGCGGTCCGCGTCAACATGCGCATCCCACCCTTCGACAGGCAGTAGGCCGTGTTCCCGGGCATCGGCCAGTCCTCGTGCACCGACGAGATGTTGATGATGCGGCCACCGTCGCCCTGCGCGATCATCTGCTTGGCGGCGATCTGGGTGCCGAAGAACGCGCTCTTCAGGTTCACGTTCAGCACGAATTCGTACTGCTGCTCGGTTGTGTCGAGCACGGACGTGCGCGTCTCCACGCCGGCGTTGTTGACGATGATGTCGAGTCGGCCGAACGCGTTCACCGCCGCATCGACCAGCCGTTGCAGGTCATCGACCTTGCTCACGTCGGCATCGACGCCGATCACTTGGTCGCCGAGGTCGGCCACCTGCTTCTCGAGCGCCTCGGTCGCGTCGGGGTGCGCCACGTAGTCGATCACGATGTTCGCGCCCTCCTCGGCGAGGGCGAGCACGATGGTCTTCCCGATCCCGCTGTTCCCCCCGGTGACGATCGCGGTCCTCCCCTTCAGGCTCATGACGCTCCTTCCTGATGAGGTTCAGGCATCGTCCTTGTCCTCGCCCTCGCCCCAGTCGATGCGCGCGACGTCGGAACGATCGAGCACTTGTGGGCCGCGCGTCTTCGTGAAGTAGTCGCCCGCCCAGCTGACGAAGGCGTCAACGCGGTGACGCACGCCGCTCAGCAGCGCCACGTGCACGCCCAGCCACGCGGAGAACGCGATCGGGCCGTGCAGCTCGTGGCGATGCTCGCCGACCTCGGCGACCGCAGCGCCCCGGCCGATCATGGCCATGATGCCCTTGTCGTGGTAGTGGAAGCCGGTCCGCTGCTTCCCATCGATGTCCGCCAGGATGTTCTTCGCCGCCCACCGTCCTTGCTGCAGCGCCACGGAACCCAACTGGGGGAAGTCGCTGCCGTCGGGCGCGGCGGCGTTGGCGATGTCGCCCACCACATAGACGCCGGAGTGGTCGGCGACGGTCAGGTCCGGCATCACGTCGATCCGCCCGCCGCGTCCCGTCGCGAGGCCGGCACGCGAGGCGAGCTCGGCCGCCTTCAAGCCGCCTCCCCAGATCACGCATCGGGTCGGGATCGTCTCTCCGCCCGACAGCACCACGGCATCCGGGCGGACCTCCTCGACCGAGGTCCCCAACCGGAGCTCGACGCCGTCGCGCTGGAGCGCTTTGGCGGCGTAATCGTGCGATTTCGGGGAGAACGGGCCGAGCACGAACTGCCCTCGATCGACGAGCATGATCCTGGCGCGCGAGACGGCGAGGTCCTGGTACTCGGAGGGCATGACGTCGCGGATCATCTCGCCGAGCGCCCCGGAGATCTCCGTGCCGGTCGCGCCGGCCCCGATGATCACGAACGTGAGTGCGCCCTGCTCGAGCAGTCGGGGATCGCGGTCGGCATCCTCGAAGACGGCGAGCACCCGCGATCGCAGCCGCTCCGCATCGTCGAGCGAGTAGAGGGGGAACGCGTGCTCCGCGCCCGGGATGCCGAAGAAGTTCACACGGCTTCCGCCGGCGAGCACGAGGAAATCGCCGGCGAGCTCCTGGCCGTCATCCAACGTGACCGACCGGCGGCCGGCGTCGACGGCGACGACCTCGCCCATCTTCACGTCGACGGTCGGATGCTTCCGGAACTCGCTCCGGATGTTCAACGCCACGTCGGCGACCGCCAGTTGCGCGGTCGCGACCTGGTAGAGCAACGGCATGAACTGGCTGTAGTTGTGCTTGTCGATCAGGGTGACGTGGACGTCGTCGTGCTTGGAGAGCTCCTTCGCACAGCCGATGCCCGCGAAACCAGCGCCGACGATGATCACCCGTCGCGCGTCCGTCATCCTTTACCCCTTCCCGATCCCCCCGGAGGGGACCACCCCCCATCGTCCACCGATGGCACGCCCAGGCTCGATGATCTTCAAGTCGGTCCCTGTTCTCAAGGCGTTCGGCGGGCATGTCATCGGCTCGATCGCGACGGAGCAACGTCGCCGGGATGCCGGATCCACCGTATCGCCCGTGAACACCATGAGGTACCGGAACCACGCGTCAACCCAGATGTTCACGGCGCGTTCACCGCCCGGCGAGGTCACCTCGGCACGCGCGAGTCCGTCGGGCCCCGGCAGGAGACCCGTGTAGCACGTATCGAGCTGCGCCGGCCCGACGGTCGTCGGTTCACTGAGATCGAACTCGGTGCCGGACACCTGGCGATCGCCGATCGGCAGGCCGCGATGGTCCGTCACCAACCGGCGTGTGGCGGGGATCAGCAAGCTCGCGTGATCGACCGCCGTGCCGACGGTCAGGTACGGGTGGAACCCGATCCCGAACGGCGCCGGGATGTCCGAGGTGTTCGTCACCAGGGTCGAGATCGTGAGGCCTGCACCGTCGAGCACGTAGCGGACGCGCAGATCGACCTGCCATGGGTAGCCCGGCTGCGGATAGAGGACGCAGCCCAGCTCGATCGCCGTCTCGGTTCGTGAACGCACCACCCACGGGAGCCAACGGACCAGGCCGTGGATCGCGTTGAGCCGTTCGGGTTCATCGAGGGCCGCCTGGGCGTCTCGATCCTCGAATCGGTAACGGCCGCCATCGAGCCGGTTCGGCCAGGGAGCGAGCACCTGGCCCCGACCGTCCGACGACGGTTCATCCACATCGAACCCGTCGATCACATCCACGCCCTCGACCGAGTAATGACGCAAGGTTGCCCCCACTTCGGTCACGACCGCCTGCTGGAGGTTGTTCCGAAGCACGTGCTGCTCCCCGGACGGAGGCGGGGACCCGCCGAGCGTGCTCATCCGCGATGGGGCGGTGCGGGTTGGCCCTCGGCAGCCTCTCGAGCGCGGTAGACCGCGTCCGAGAGCTCTCCATAGACGTCCAACTGCAGCTGCCCCGACGCCACGTTCCCGACCCTGACCGGAGCGGAGACCTCGTCGCCCGGCAGCCAGTCGAGCTCGTACTCGTCGAGTCGGCGTTCTCCAGCGACGCCGTAGATGATCTGCAGGTCCTCGGGATCGCCCGCGACCGCGCGGATCATCCAGTCGCGCCACTTGGTCGACCGGCTCGATTCGCCACGAACATGCTCATCCGCGCCCAGCAGGCCTGCGAAGCATGCGGATGAGTCGAAACGGGGCAGGCAGAGCCAATCGATCGAGCCGTCGTCGCCCACGATGGCCGCGGTGTGCGTGTCACCGATCAGCGCGTAATCCTCGATGTGAAGGGCCATCAAGTTTCCCTCCTTCGGCCTCATCCGCGGGTACCCGGCCGGGCCCTGCGCGCGCCCCGTTCGAACATGATGGCAACGTCGGGTCGCGCGCTCATCAGCCCGATTGGATGATTCTCGCGTCGTCTCGCGCGGCGGCAATCATCCTCTGCGGGTGATGTAGGCTCCTGCCACGCGGGGAAGAGTCAGGGTGGGAAGAACCTGACCTGGAGGAAGGAGACGCCATGGCAGATCTGATCGCGATCGGGTACGACGACACCACGACGGCGATCCAGGCGATGGAGGAAGCGGAGCGCCTCGCCGGTGACCTGATCATCGAGGCGGACGCGATCGCCGCGATCATCCGGAACCAGGACGGCAAGCTCAAGACGGTCACGAACCAGCACACGGTCGGCGCGGGCACGGTCTCGGGCATGTTCTGGGGCATGCTCTTCGGCATCCTGTTCTTCGTGCCCTTCCTCGGCATGGCCGTCGGCGCCGGCATGGGCGCGATCATGGGCAAGATCGCGAAGTCCGGCATCGATCAGCAGTTCCAGGATCAGGTGCGCGACATGTTGCAGCCGGGTACATCGGCGTTGTTCATCATGTTCGAGAAGGTCACGGCGGACAAGGCGCTCGACGCGCTCTCGAAGTTCGGGGGCAAGGTCCTGAAGACCTCGTTGTCCGACGATGCGACCAAGCAGATCAACGAGGAGCTCCACGGAGTAGGAACCGCCTGACGGCGGCGTTCTCAGCGCGCGAGCGCGCAAGGGAGGAAATGGAGATATGCGCAGGAGGAGGAGGCCCGTGCTTCGGGGCGCCGCCCTCGCGGGTGGCGGCGCCGCGCTGTATCACGCCGGCAAGAAGCACCAGGCGGGACAGGACGACCAGGCCGAGCAGAACGCGGCGACCAACGAGGAGCAGCAGCCCTCCCAGGCGCCGCCGGAGCCGCAGAGCGCCGGTATGTCCGAGGACGCGATCGGCAAGCTCGAGGAGCTGGGCAAGCTTCACGACAGCGGGGTGCTCACCGACGAGGAGTTCGCGGCGCAGAAGTCCAAGCTGCTCGGATAGCCGGATCGAGGGACGAGGGAGACACGACGATGGAAGAATTCGGTCCGGTTCAGATCATGGTGGTCGGGTTCGAGGACCCGAACTTCACCGGCGAGATCCTCGCCGAGCTGCATCGGCTGAAGGACGCCGACCTGGTCAGGGTCGTCGACCTGGTGGCCGTGGCCAAGGACTCCGCCGGCGAGATCGCAGCCGTCGAGCTGAGCGATCTATCGGACGAGGAACGAGCCGAGTTCGGCGCGATCGCCGGCGCCTTGATCGGGCTCGGCATGGAGGGTGACGAGGAGGGCCTCGAGGCCGGAGCGCTCGCGGGCGCCGAGGCGGCAGAGGAGGGCATCCTCGGCGAGGAGGCCGTGTGGTCGATCGCCGACGTGATCCCGAACGGCACGTCGGCAGCGGTTGCCCTGTTGGAGCACCGCTGGGCGATCCCGCTGCGTGACGCGATCATGCGGGCAGGCGGCGTACCGCTCGCCGACACGTGGATCCACCCCGAGGACCTCGTGGCCCTCGGCGCCTCGAACGCTTGACCGCCTGAGGGTCCCGCCCCGATAGGGCCCTCCCCCCTTCGCCGGGGGCCTTGGCGGCAGCCTACCCTCTGGCCTAGGCTGCACGGGATGCCGGGGGAGCGTATGGCGACGGGCACCATGGATGTGCCGGCGCGGCACAAGCCGGAGCTGAACGATGTGCGTTGGGGCCTGCGTCATTCACAGCTGCAGATCCCCTCGGCCAGGATCACCGACGTGCCCCGTCTTTCGCTGATCGAGCGGCTGTCCGACCCCACCAACCGGGTGATCTGCGTGGTTGCGCCTCCCGGGTACGGGAAGACCACCGTGATGGCACAGTACGCGCGCAACAGCTCGCGCGCGACCGCGTGGCTGTCGGTCGGGGAGGACTGCAACTACCCGATCATGCTCGGTCGGTACCTCGCCTTCGCCATCGAGCCGTACGCGCCACTCGAAGGCGAGCTCCTGCACGAGTTGGAAGGGGTGACGCCGCGCCCATCGATCCTGCGGGCAGGTCTCGGCGCGGCGGTCCGTCACATCACTGCGCCGTTCCTGTTCGTGATCGACGACCATCACAACCTGACCGACCCATCGGCGACGGAGTTGATCCGGGTCGTCATGGAGGAGGCCCCGCCGGGGTGCCAGGTGGCGCTGGCCGGGTTGCATCCCGCCGTCGCCCTAGGTGTGTCCGAGGCCTCCGAAGGCCTGGTCGAGATCGGCGTCCGCGATCTCGCATTCCATGAAGACGAAGCAGCGTCGTTGTTCCGCGGCGTGACCGCCGAGGAGATCGAAGGTGCCGAGATCTCGACGCTCTTGGATCAGACCGAGGGCTGGCCCGCCGCCGTGTACCTCGCCGCGCTCTCGCGCCGCGGCGTCGAGGGTTCGGTCGGCGGCATCGTCGAATCGTTCCGCGGCGACGATCGCCTCATGGCCTCCTTCTTCCGCCAGGCGGTGCTCTCGCGCCTGCCCTCCGAGCAGGTCGACTTCCTGATCAGAACGGCGGTGCTCGACGAGCTCTTCGGCCCGCTCTGCGACGCGGTGCTGGAGACGACGGGGTCGGGGGCGCGTCTCGAGGAGCTCGAGGACGCGAACCTCTTCCTGGTGCCGTTGGACCATCGGCGTGAGCGGTATCGCTACCACCATCTGTTCCGAGAGTGGTTGTTGATGGAGCTACGGCATCGCACGCCGGATCTCGAGCCGACGCTCACGGCCCGGGCGTCCGAGTGGTGTGAACAGCAAGGCTCGCCGGATCAGGCGATCGAGTACGCCTTGGCCGGACACGATGTGGACCGCGTCGCGGGGCTCGTCCTCCGATACGGACAGCGCATGTACTACACGGGCCGGGCGGCGTCGCTCTCCAGGTGGTTGGAGTGGATCGCTGCGCAAGCCCCCCTCGAGTCCTATCCCGCGCTCGCGGTGATCGCGACCTGGTTCATGGCGATGGAAGGACGTCCCGTCGACGCGGATCGGTGGGCCGCGGGGGCGGCCTCCGGGTCGCACGCGCAACTACTTCCCCCTGAACTCGAGGCGGTTCGCCTGCTGGCGAAGGCCACGATGTGTCGGGACGGGGTCGAGGCGATGGAAGCCGACGTGGAGCTCGCAGTGCCGATGCTGCCGCCGGGGAGTCCGTGGGTCCCGCTGGGATTCGCGGTGCTCGGCCTGAGCTCCATGCTGCGAGGCGACCTGGACTCGGCGATCGCACGGTTCGAGGACTGCGTCGGGAGCGCGACCCAGATGGGGACGGGACCTGCCGAAGCGGTCGCGTTGACCGAACTCGCGATCTGTGCCCTGCACCGGGGCGATGTCTCGGGAGCCGCCACGTCGGTCAGGCGCGCGCGTGACACGATCGATCGGGGCAACCTCCGGGGATACTTCGCCGGTGTATTGACCTGTGCGGTCGCCGCTCGCGTCGCCCTCGTCCAGGGCGATCACGTGAAGGCGCGACGTTACCTCGACGAGGCCGACGAGAGCCGGGGCAGATTGACGGAGGCTCTCCCACCCTTCGCGATCCAGGCCTACCTCGAGCTCGCTCGATGCTCGATCGGACTCGGCGACGTCCCAGCCGCACGGGGCTACCTCGAGAAAGCCGGCACGATCGCCCGCCATCGCCCGGGCCTGGGCGCGCTCATCGACGAGCTCCGCGAGCTCGAGGTGGAGTTCGAGACCCTGATCAGGGTCGTGCCCGAGGTGCCCTCGCTCACGCCGGCGGAGGCACGGCTCCTCCCGTTCCTCACGACCCATCTCTCGTTCCGAGAGATCGGCGAGCAGCTCTTCTTGTCGCCCCACACGATCAAGACGCAGGCGATCTCGATCTATCGCAAGCTCGGGGTGACGTCGCGGGCAGGTGCGGTCGAGGCGGCGCAGCACCTGGGCCTGATCAGCGGCTAGCGATGCCTGGCGAGCATGCCGGGCGTTCCACGGTTCATCCGTTTAGCGCGATGCCTGGGTAGCTGCAACGGCGTTCAATGAAGTCGCACCGTCGACACGAAGCCGGGGGTCGCATGGAAAGGTATGAGGACATCCTCCGGCACCTCGTGGTGAACGACCGGCGGTTCTTCGCCGAAGAGCTCTATCGGGACCACCAGGCCGGCGAGGTCTGTGGTCTCGACGATCGGTGCAGGGCCCTCGCGCGGGTGGCCGCGCTGGTCGCGCACGACGGCTCGGCTGAGACGTTCCGATGGACGGTGGGCGACGCGCTCGAGGCCGGCGCTATGCCCGATGAGATCGTCGGCACGATGCTCGCGATCGCCCCGCTCGTCGGCACCGCGAGCATCGTGGGCACCGCTCGGAAGGTCGCGCTCGCGCTCGACTACGACGTGGACGCCGCCCTGGAGTCCCTCGACTCCTGATCGACCCGCCCCCGGCCTCCAAGGACCGCCACGTCGGTCCCCCTGAAGCGCGAGTGAGCCGGCCCGACAACCGATGTGGGTGGTCCGACACCGGTCCCCGAGCCGGCCCGGGGGGTTCGCGCGATCAGCCGGTTACTACGCGGCCGTGATGTCGCGGCCGTGGGCCGTCAGGGCCCAGATCACGGCGACGTCGACCCCGATGAGGACGATCGACCAGAGCGGGTACCACGGGATCCAGACGAAGCTCACGATCGCGCTGACCGTCGCCACGATCACGCCGACCGTACGCGCCCAGACGGCGCCACTGAAGAGACCGAACCCGGCAAGCAAGACGATCACGCCGCCGATCAGGTGGATCCAGCCCCACGTGGTCGCGTCGAACTCGAACACGTAGTTGGGCGTGATCGCGTAGAACTCGTTCTCCAAGATGCCCGCGAGTCCAGCGATCGCATGGAACGATCCGATCAGGATCATCATGAACGCCGCGAACATGGTCCAGCCGACCGCCGCGCCGCTCGGTTGCCTCTCCTGCATCGCACTCCCCTCCCTTTCCTCGAGCCGCGCCATTCTGCGGCTACACATACATTCGAGCCGGGGGGAAGGCAGGATACATCACCCGAGTCGGATGAAAGTAGGCGATCGGCCCAGGAGTGCTGAAGCCTTGCAGGGTAGTTCTTCACGCGATGCTCGCCACGACACTCACCGTAGGGTAGATCCATCGAGGGTCCCCCCTGCGATCGGTGTCGCCGGCCACGTGAACGCGCTCTTCCTCGGCTCCGTATCATGCCGATCCGGACCGAGGACGAGGCTGCTCGGGATACGGCCTCTGAACCGTGCGGTCGCCAGAAGATCGGGGAGGTCGCCTTGTGTCGTCGCTGGTCGGAGGGTTCATGGTCGTGATGGGGTTCGCGATCGGACTGACCTGGGCGCGCGACATACGCACGAGCCCGGAGGTCGACCGATCGGCCGGGCTGCTGCACGCCCGCGATCGCCGCGACGGATCGCTGTTCCTACCCCACTGGATCGCCGAGTACTCGACCGCGCTCGGCCTCGTGGTCGGGGGCGTCGGGCTGATCGCGGACCGAGGTTGGGCCGATGGGGTGTCATTGGTCGCCCTGGGGGCCCTCACCTACACGTCGGTGAACTCCCTCGGCTGGACCCTCGCGCTGCCGTCGCGCCGACCGTACGCCGTGCCGATGCTGATCGGCGCGATCGGTGGAGCGGTGTCGATCGTGGTGCTGCTCGCCACGTGACCCGCAGGTTGCTCCGTCGGTAGGCTGCGGACTGTTCGCCTGAACGGAGGTCGCTCGATGGCGCGGGCCAACTTCATCGGCGGGGCGTGGATCGAAGGATCGACCACCGTCGCCGACCTGAACCCCTCGGATCTGTCCGAGGTGGTCGGGGAGTTCGCCGTCGCCGACGAGGCGCAGGTCGACGCCGCGATCGAGGCGGCGACGGCAGCCGCTCCGATGTGGGCGGCTGCGACGCCTGCCGAGCGCTTCACCGTGCTCGAGCGCGTGGGCCTCGAGCTCGAAGCCCGTGCGCAGGAGCTCGGTGCGCAGCTCTCGCGTGAGGAGGGCAAGCCCAAGGTCGAGGGGGTCGGCGAGGTGATACGCGCCTCACAGCTCTTCCGGTTCTTCGCCGGTGAGGCGCTCCGGATCCCCGGGGAGCATCTGCGCAGCGTCCGCCCCGGCGTCGACGTCGACGTGGTGCGCGAGCCGCTCGGTGTGGTGGGCGTGATCACCCCCTGGAACTTCCCGATCGCGATCCCCGCGTGGAAGATCGCGCCGGCGCTCGCCTATGGATGCACCGTCGTGTTCAAGCCCGCGGAGCTCGTGCCGGCCTCGGCGTGGTCCCTCGTGGAGATCTGCGCCCGGGCCGGCCTGCCCGACGGCGCCCTGAACCTCGTCGTCGGCCCCGGCCGGATCGTCGGCGAACGGATCGTGCACGACTCCCGCGTGCGCGGGGTGACGTTCACCGGTTCGCAGGCAGTGGGTTCGCGGGTGGCGATGGCGATGGCCGCACGGTTCGGCAAGTACCAGCTCGAGATGGGCGGCAAGAACCCGCTGGTCGTGCTCGACGACGCCGACATCGACGTCGCCGTCGATTGTGCGGTGCAGGGAGCCTTCTTCCAGACCGGCCAACGGTGCACCGCGTCGTCCCGGCTGATCGCGACCGAGGGCATCCACGATCGGTTCGTGGAGGCCATGATCGATCGCCTTCGGGTGCTTCGCGTCGGGCATGCCCTCGACGAGGACACCGACATCGGGCCGGTCGTGAGTCGCGACCAGCTCGACCAGGACCTGGAGTACCTCGAGATCGCCCGCGATGAGGGCGCCGGCCTCGCGTTCGGGGGAGCCCGGCTCGAGCGAGAGACCGACGGGTACTTCCTCGAGCCGGCGTTGTTCGTCGACACCTCCAACGAGATGCGCGTGAACCGCGAGGAAGTGTTCGGGCCGATCGCGACGGTGATCCGCGCGACGGATGCCGACGAGGCGCTCGCGCTCGCGAACGACACCGAGTACGGGCTCTCGGCCGGGGTGTGCACCACATCGCTCGCGCACGCCGCGCGGTTCCGCGACGGACTGCAGGCCGGCATCGTCACCGTGAACCTGCCGACGGCGGGTGTCGACTTCCACGTGCCGTTCGGCGGCACGAAGGGCTCGTCGAGCGGGAGCCGGGAGCAGGGTCGCTACGCCGTGGAGTTCTTCACCACGGTGAAGACGGCGTACGTTCGACCCTGACCGGCCACCAACCCCTCGACGACGGGCTCGTCGGAATCAGCCGCGCGTCACGCGAGGGTCGTTGCTGAGGCGCACCCGCACGATCTCGTCGCCGTTGCTGCGACGCTTGCTCTGGAAGCACTCCGTCTTCACGCCATCCCCGCATCGAGGCAGCCTGATCACCGGGCTCGAGTCGGTCTTCTGGTAGAAGATCTTGAACCCGTCGACCCCCACGAGCACCGACCTGTCGTAGAAGAGCTTCGCGATCGCGACGGCACCCGAGGAGCTCGCACCGCGACGACGGCCGGGTTCGGCCGGCTGGAAGATGAAGTTGCCGGCGACACCTCCGACCCTCGGCACGCTGCACAGCGCGAACTCCTGCGACCCGTCGCAGGCCTCCTCGTGGATGGTCGCGTCGAGCGTCTGGTCGCCGATGTTCTTCAGCCCTATGGCGAAGGGGTCGGCGGCATCGATCGGGCCGTCGCGCGTCGTGAGCAAGCCGCCTGGCGGCAGGATGCCGCTGGCGCTGCCGCCGCCCTCACTGCCGCTGGCGCCGCCACCGGCGTTGGCGGCGCCGGGCAGCGTGAGCAGTGCCGCCAGCAACACGGCGGGCAGGGTTGCACCCGCCGTGACGAGTCGCTTCGAGCGTCGGCGGCCGTGCGTCGAATGCCCTCGCACGTCGTTGTTCATGTCGTACCCCTCCCGGCTTGCGCGGACACTACGGGGGAACCGCGCGCGGACGGATAGCTTCGACCGTCCGATCGGCTCGTGTCAAGGTTTGCAGCGGGTCGCCGGGCGACTGCTCCCCTCGATGTTCCGAACGGAGGCCGGGGTGCCCGCGTCCCCGGCCTCCCGTTCGGGTCCTCAACGGCGTCGATCTGGGATCGGCAGCGGAAGCAGTGCGGTTCATCCCAGACCGTTGCGCGAACATAACACCCCCATGCGCGACCGAGCAACTCGAGGGTGAGGCGAGGGCACTCGACGGCCCGGGTCCGCCCGGTCAGCCGCTTCCGTGGTTGCGACCGACGCGCTCGATCAGGTCGGCGGCGGCCGTCGTGCCATCGGCGGACCGGATCGCCCGGCCGTTCGCCGTCATCCGATCCCGCATCCCGCCGTCGCCCACCAGGCGCTCGACCGCATCCCGCAGCTCCCGGTCCTCGAACCCGTAGGTGTCGAGGCGGATGCCGAACCCGAGCTCGTCGACCCGCTGCGCGTTGTCGTACTGGTCCCAGAACAGCGGCAGCACGATCATCGGCTTGCCGAAGTGCAGGGCCTCGGTCGTCGTGTTGTTGCCGCCGTGGGTGATCACCAGGTCGCAGATCGGCATGATCGACGTCTGCGGCAGCCGCGCCTCCCCCCACATGTTGTCGGGAAGGTCGAACTCATCGGCGCGCGGGCCCTTCGACACGATGTACCGGTGCGGTGTCTCGGCCAAGACCGCGACCAGACGACGCATCAACGCCACGTCGGCCGACCCGAGCGAGCCGAGCGAGAGGTACACGAGCGAGCCGTCGCCTCCCCGCAGCGACTCCGGCACGTCGAACGGTTCCTCGGTGTCTCGGACGCTCGACTCCAGCCGGTGCCACGTGGGAGCGAGCGGCCGTGACCTCGGATAGTCGGCGACCTCCGGATACACGGAGAGGTTCAGCACGTCGGACTCGTGGATGAACTCCAGGTCGGGGAGCGGCGGCGCCCCGGCGTCGACGACGAACGCGTTGTAGCGCTCCCACGTCTCGCGGTGCGAGCGCTCGTACTCCTCGCGGAACCCTTCCCACGGGCTCGGGTCGTCGATCGCGTAGCCGCTGAACGTCGGCGGCAGCGCCGGGTCCTTCATCTCGAGCGGGTTGCAGCTCATGATGCGCACCCATGGCGCGCCGTGTGTCATGAGCGCAGGGAACGCGTTCACGTTGTCCTCGACGATCACGTCGGGCTGCGCGCGGTCGAGGATCTCGTTGAGCTGGGGCTCGCAGTAGGTCGCACCGTCGATCAGCGAGGCGAACACGGGCTCGATGAAGGTGGAGAGTTGCTCGATCGTGGGCTTGCGGAACTCCGGAGCGGTCTCGGTGATGAAGTCGGTCCAGAACTGGCCGGCGTCCTGCTCGCCGGCCTCCTCGGGTGGCGGTGCGAGATCGACGAGATCTTCCTCGAACCCCAGCGGTTCGAGCTTCCCTCTCCAGGATGCCTCGGCCGCGAACACGACCCGGTGGCCGCGCTGCTCGAGGATCTTGCCGATGCCGACGCAGTTGTTCGTGGGCCCGTAGGCGCTCTCGGGCATGAACACGATCGTGAGCTGCTCAGCCACCTCGAAGCTCCCCCTTCCCGCGTTCGCGTTCCGGCGCTTGGCGTCTCACCGACGGGGCGTTCGCACGCTGCGAAAGCGCTTGCGCATCCTCCCCATGTGGGTTATACCATGCCCCTCGAACGGGGTTCTCTACGTACTGCTCATCGTACGGGTCAGTTCCCGATGGTCTTCCTCGTGGGGGGTGCTTCGCATGCGTCACCGGTTCATCCGTCTTGCGGCGATCGCGTCGGTCGCCGCGCTCGTGCTCGCGGCCTGCGGATCCGACGACGGTGGTGGCACGTCGCCCGCGGCGTCCGACGGCGGGGCCGCCGAGCCGGTCGACATCAGTGGCACCACGCTCACGGTCTCGAACTGGGACGCCTACATGCCGAAGTCGGTGATCAAGGACTTCGAGAAGGAAACGGGCGTCACGGTCGAGTACGCGATCCACACCACGAACGAGGACATCATGGGCAAGCTCACCGCCGCCAACGGCACGGGCTTCGATCTCGTCTTCGTGTCGGGTCCCTTCATCGAGCCGCTCGTGGGCCTCGGGTACGCAGCCGAGATCGACCAGTCGCAGATCCCGAACATGGCGAACCTCGACACCGAGGCGACCGAGCTCGCGTTCGACCCGGGGAACACGCACTCGGTGCCCTACACGTGGGGCACGACGGGCATCTGCTACCGCAAGGACCTCCTCTCCCAGACACCGAGCTCCTGGGAAGCCTTCCACACCGCGGACCCCGACACCGAGGGCAAGATGACGATGCTCGGCACCGACCGGTGGCTCTTGCAGCCGGCGCTGCTGAGCCTCGGGTATTCGGTCAACACGACCGACCCGGCGGAGATCGATGAGGCGAAGGCGTGGACGATGGAGGCCAAGGAGAACCTGCTCGCCTTCGACGACACGACGTTCTACTCGAAGCTCGTCTCGGGCGAGGCGAGCCTCGTGCAGGCGTGGGACGGTTGGTGCGAGTACGGACGCCTCGAGGATCCGAAGAACATCGACTTCGTGATCCCCGACGAGGGCAGCGACCTTTGGGTCGACAACATGGTCGTGCTGGAGGCTTCCGAGAACAAGGCCGCTGCGCACGCGTTCATCGACTACATCCTGCGCCCCGAGGTGGGGAAGCAGATCGTCGAATATCACGTTCTACAAGATGCCCAACGCCGAGGTGATGGCGGCCGTCGATCCGGCTGTCATCAAGGGCTACCCGACGCTCGCGATCTCGCCCGCCGAGCTCTTCGAGCAGGAGCTCCAGACCGACCTGGGCGAGGAGGGCACGATCCTCTGGACGGAGACCGCCACCGAGATCAAGGCGTGAGCCGACCCCACCAACGGTCATGAGCACTGCGACGGCTCCCGGCCCGGCGTGCCCGCGGCCGGGTCTGGGGCCCTCGCGTCGTGCTGCTCGGGCCGGGCACGGCCTGGTGGCTCGTGTTCTTCCTCGTGCCCGTCGGGGTGCTGATCGCGTACTCCGTTCTTCAGCCGGGGTCCCTACGGCGGGGTGATCTACGAGCCGACGCTGAAGAATTACGCGCGAGCGCTCGATCCGCTCTACGTCGGCGTGCTGTGGACGTCGGTTCGCATCGCGTCGATCGCGACCGCGGCGGCGCTGCTGCTCGCCTACCCGGCGGCGCTGTTCATCACGCGGGCGTCGACGCGATGGAGGGTGCCGCTACTCGTGCTCGTGATCCTGCCGTTCTGGACGAGCTTCCTGATCAGGACCTACGCGTGGATGGTGCTGCTGAACCCGGCCGGCCTGATCAACAAGGTGCTGCATGGGCGTCGGCGTGATCGACGAGCCGCTGCCGCTGCTGTACAACGAGTTCGCGGTGACGCTCGGGCTCGTCTACGCCTACCTGCCGCTCATGGTGCTGCCGATCTACGCCTCGCTCGAACGCCTCGGACCGCAGACGTCGGAGGCGGCGGCCGACCTGTACGCCGAGCCCCGCCGAGACGCTGTGGAAGGTCACGATTCCGCTCACGATGCCCGGGCATCGTCGCGGGGTGCATCTTCGTGTTCGTGCCGAGCCTCGGGAACTTCATCGTGCCCGACCTGCTCGGCGGCGGCCAGACGGTGATGATCGGCAACGTGATCCAGCAGCAGTTCCTGACGGCTCGAGACTGGCCGTTCGGCGCTGTGCTCGCGATGTCGGTGATCGTGCTGATGTTCGTGGTGCTGGCGGTGCAGGCGCAGGTCCTCCGTCGGACGCAGGAGGTGGAACATGGCCGTCCGGCGTAGCCGCTACCTCCGGGTCCACATGGGGTTGCTTGTTCGCGTTCCTCTACCTGCCGATCGCGGTGCTCGTGGTCCTCTCGTTCAACGGCTCGGGCCTGCCGACGAACTGGAAGGGTTCTCCCTGCAGTGGTACCGGGAGCTCGACGGGCGACGAGGATCTGCTCGTCGGCGATCGAGAACTCGCTCATCGTGGCCGGGTTCGTCACCGCGATCTCGGACGTGCTCGGCACGCTGCTCGCGCTCGGGCTGCAGCGCACGGTGCGCAGCCGTGTGCTCGACAGCGCGTTGTTCCTGCCGGCGGTGATCCCCGACATCGTGCTCGCGATCGGGTTGCTCTCGTTCTTCAACCTGCTCCGGTTCACACTGGGCCTGCACACGATCGTGATCGCCCATGTGGTGTTCGACATGATCTTCGTGGCCGCGATCGTGCGCACGCGGCTCGGCTACTTCGACCGTCGCATCGAGGAGGCAGCCGCCGACCTCGGCGCCCACCCGGTCACGACGTTCCTGCTCGTGACGTTGCCGGCGATCCTGCCCGGCGTGATCGCCGGTGCGCTGGTCGCGTTCACGTTGTCGATCGACGAGTTCGTGATCGCGTTCTTCAACTCGGGGCCGACATCGATCACCTTTCCGATCAGGTCTACTCGATGATCCGCTTCGGGGTGACGCCCGTGATCAACGCGGTGGCGGCGATCGTGATGGTCGTCTCGCTGGTGACGATCGTGATCGCATTGCGACTCACCGGCCGAAGGGTGAGGCGATCGACCGATCTCGCGGTGGGCGGATGAAGGCGGCCGACGACGGGGGCCAAACGGCAGCGTCGGCATCAAGGACGTCGCGAAGGCCGCGGGCGTGTCGATCACGACGGTGTCGCACGCGCTGTCGGGCAAGGGCCGGCTGACCGACGAGACACGCGAGCGGGTGCGGCGCGTCGCGAGCGACCTGGGGTATACGCCGCATCCGGCGGCCCAGAGCCTCGCGAGCGGCCGCACGGGGATGATCGCCACCGTGGTGTCGCAGCCGGGGAACGCACCGATCGCGTTCACCCAGATCGACTACTACGTCGCCCTCATGAATGCGGCGACCCGCACGGCCGTCGGCCACGGGTACGCGCTCGTCGTGGCGCCGTCGACCTCGGGACCCGAGACGTGGGGGCGGCTCCCGCTCGATGGGGTGATCGTGATCGACCCGGCGGACGGAGACCCGACGCTGCCGATGCTGCGGGCTCGAGGCACACCGATCGTCTTCGTCGGGCGCGACCCCAACGGGGATGCCGCCGACCTCGTGGTCGAGAACGACCGCGCCTCGGCCACTCGCTCGGTGCTCGACCACCTCGCCGGTGCCGGCGCGCAGCGGGTGGGCCTGATGGGGCTCCACACGTTCGAGTCGTTCACCGAGGACTCGCTCGTCGCCTACCGAGGCTGGTGCGCCGAACGGGGCCAGGCTCCCGTCGTGCACACGCTCGATGCGGATCCCACGGCAGATGCCACGGAGTTCCGTGCCGGCGCGACGGGGTTCCTCTCGAGGGCGGATCGCCCCGACGCGGTCTTCTGTCTCTACGAGCGGCAGGGAGTGGAGCTGCTCGCCGCGGCGAGTGCCGCGGGTGTGCGGGTGCCGCAGGATCTGCTCGTCGCGACGATCGCCGAGATGGGGCTCGCCGCGTCGGCGCATCCGGCGCTCACCACCCTGGAGCTGAACCAGGATCGCCTCGGCGAGGCAGCCGCGACCGTGCTGATCGACGTGCTCGAGGGTCGTCCCGCCGCGTCCGTGCGCGACGTGCCGACGTCGATCGTGCGACGCGAGTCGACCTCTCGCTGACCCCTGCGTGCTAGGGGTGCTGGTGAACGACGTCGGGGCGCGCGGGGCCGATGCCCGGGAACACGCTCGTGACGTCGGCCGTGCTCGCGCCGCAGCGCCGCTCGAGGACCGAGGCCAGCAGGTTGCGGTAGTCCGTGGTGGCGTCGAGGTCGCCGTCGACGAGATCGCCCGGCGCGATCCCTGGCCAGACGCCGTGCACCTGCCCGCCCTTCACCCCGTCGCCCAGCAGGAAGACCGCTTGCCCGAAGCCGTGGTCCGTGCCGCCGGAGCCGTTCTCCTCGATGCGCCGTCCGAACTCGGTGAGGGTGATCAGGGTGACCCCGCCCATCGCGGCGCCCAGATCGGTCGCGAACGCTGCGAGGGACGATGAGAACTCGCCCAGGTGGTCCACCATCCACCCGCCGCCGACGCCGCCCTGGTCCGCGTGCATGTCCCAGTCGCCGTAGTCGACGGCCGCAACCTGCAGCCCCACGTCGGCCTTGATCAGGCGGGCCACGTCGCGCAGCGCGTTCCCCAACCCGGAGTCCGGGTAGGCGGCGCCGTTGGCCGGGGTGTAGCCGGCGGCCCGGAGCTGAGCGGCGGTCGACAGCGCGTCGAGCGCGGTGAGCGCGGGCGCCTCGATCACCGGAGGGGCCCCCGTCTGCACACCGCGCAGCGCCGTGTCCCACCGGGCCTCCTCGGTCGGGTTCCAGGCGCCCGAGAGCTCGAAGCCGTCGACGTTCCACATCGCGAGCTCGGGAGCGGGTCCGAGGAAGGCCGGGGCCGCGGAGTTCGATCCGAGCTGCGTCGCCTGGAAGGGTTCGCCCGGGTCTCGGAGACCGAGGACGCGGTCGAGCCATCCGGTGCGGAGCGACGTCCCCGGCGCTGCTCGTTCCATCTCTTCCATCGCCGAGAAGTGGGATCGGTTCGGCTGGGCCATGCCGACGGCGTTCACGATGCCGAGGGAGCCTGCGTCGTAGAAGGGCTTCAGCGGGGCCATCGAGGGATGCATGCCGAAGTCGGCATCGAGCGGCAGCAGCTGGCCTTGGGGTACGGCGATGTTCGGCCGCCAGTTCACGTAGTGGTTGTACTGCGCGGCAGCGGCGGGCACGACGGCCTGAAGGCTGTCCATGCCGCCGCGGAGCGACAGCACCACCAGCACGTCTCCGACGTAGGGTGTGGCGCCGAACGCGAGCCTCGTGAACATGCCCTCGCTCGCGAGGCCGGCCACGACGCCGGTCGCGCCCGCCGCCTTCAGGAACGAGCGCCTGGAGAGCTCGGGCAGCGCGGGGCACCCGCACGGGCGCTCGGCGGCGGTCACGTCGATCGTGGTCGTGCGGTCTCCTTGACGCTCGATAGGCATGTCGATCACCGGATCCCGTTGGAAGGCGTATCGAGGATCAGCGCCACCAGGTAGGGGAGGCGCCAGTCCACGGCCGCGTCGTCTGCGTCGAGCGGATCGCTCGCCTGATGCTCGAGGAAGGCGAGCACCGCGTTGCGATGGGCGTGAGGGAGCGTGCGGAATACGAGGCGCTTCGCCAGCGTGTCGACGAGCGCCCCGTAAGTCTTCGGCAGCTTCGCCGGGAGCACGCTGTTCCTCAGGACCGGCACCTGGAGGTGGTTCGCCGGCCACCATCCGGCGGCGAGCCCCACGTGCATGTTCCAGCGTCCGAGCGTGAGGCCCGCCGAGCGCCACGGATCACCGGTGTCGGGATACCCGTTGGGCGGCACCCAGCCCATCGGCAGGTGACCCAGCCCCTCGAGCATCCAGTAGAGCCCCTGCTGCCCGTCGACCCCGTCGGGGTCCGGCTTGATGTTCAGGATCCGGAGCGTGGCGGCGACGTCCTCGAACGGCCGGCGCACCTTCTCGCCGAGCGAACGATCGAACGCCGTCGACCGGAAGAGCTTCTCGAGCACGGGCACGATCGCCGTGTCGTGGTCGAGGTAGGTCTCCGCCAGCGAGTCGACGAGGGACCTCGGTGGGCGATCGGAGACGAACCGCTCGCACAGCTTCCTGGCGATCCGTTCGGCCGTCGAGTGATGGTGGGCGAGGTAGTCGACGTAGGCGAGCCCGACATCCTTGCCCCCCTCCTCGGTGGTGTTCTTGGCGTGCCAGCCCATCACGTCGACCCGGCCCGTGTAGTGGTCCCAGGGGTGGTACTCGAACTCGCCCGTTTCCCAGCTGATGCCGAAGCCGGTGAGGGCCATCGTCGACTGGCGCATGTCTTCCTCGTCGTACCCGCCGTCGACGCCGACCGAATGCAGCTCGAGGATCTCACGGCCGTAGTTCTCGTTCGGGTTGTCGCGCGAGCTCTCGGCGTTGTTGAGGTACATCATCATCGCCGGGTGTACGGCGGAGGCACGCAGCATGTGCGAGAACTTGCCGAGCGCATGCTTGCGGATCACACGGGTGTCGTAGTCGTGACGGGACCACCAGCAGGCTTCATGCGGGTTCGTCACGTTCAGGTGGTTCGACCAGAAGTCGACCATCACCTCGAACAGCTGGCGCTTGCTCCACACGGCGCGGACGATCGTGGCTTGCCCCAGCGCGTACATCAGGTCCCAGGAGCCACCCAGGGTCTCGAAGGCGTGCTGCACGCTCATCCCGAGATCGGGGTACCGGTCGGCCACGTAGTCCTCGCAGAAGGGGTCGTTCAGCGAGGAAGGATCGAGCTGCCGGTCGAGCCATCTGCCGCGGCCGAGTCGCCGGATCTCCTTCACCAGTTGATGCGTGGGTCCGTGCGTGGCTCGCCGGAGCAGGTGCATGTCGGCTCCGCCCGCCGCGAGTGAGCCCGCGGCTCCGGCGGGCAGCGCCTCGAACAGACCCGCCGCCGCACCGGAGCCCGCGAGCGCGCTGCCGATCGCCGCGGCGCGCACGAATGAGCGCCGCGACACCGGGGCGATCGCCACACTTCCGTCAGATGCGTTCCCCCTCATGGCGGGTGGTATCGGCATCGGCCGCGTTCCCGCTTGACGCGCCACCCGGGGGAAGCGACCTTCGTCGGGGTATCGGGCCCGTGCGGGGGAGGCCGGTGGTCCGCGAACGCCCGGCGGACGGCCCGACGGGTGTCAGCTGCGGTCGAGCACGATCTGGCGAACGTCGGTGCGACCGCTCGCGAAGCCCGCCGCGCAGTACGCGAGGTAGTACCGCCACATGCGGCGGAAGCGATCGTCGAACCCCATCTCACGGATGCGAGGCCAGGCATCGTCGAAGTTCGCGAGCCAGGTGGCGAGCGTCCGCGCGTACGACCGCCCGAACCCCTCGTCGTCGCGCCACGTGAGCCCGTGACGGCGCGCCAACCCGCGCAGCACCCCGAGTGAGGGCACCTGGCCTCCCGGGAAGATGTAGCGGCGCACGAAGTCGGGATGCTCGTTCGAGCTCTGCCAATGTCGGTCGGCGACCATGATCAGCTGCAGTCCCACGGTCCCACCCGGCCGCACACGCTCGCGCAGCTGACGGAAGAACGGATCCCAGAGGCGCTGCGGGATCGACTCCATCATCTCCACCGAGACGACGCGGTCGAAGGCGCCGTCGACCGCCCGGAAGTCAGCGAGCCGCGCGTCGACGCGATCGGCGAGGCCCTGCTCGGCGACGAGCTTGTCGACGAAGTCGTGCTGCTCCTTCGAGACCGTGATCGTGGTCACGCGGCATCCGAGCTCGTCCGCGAGGAAGCAGGCGAACCCGCCCCATCCCGACCCGATCTCGAGCACGCGGTCGCCGGCGCGGATGCTCGCGCGCTCGGCGAGGCCGCGGTACTTCTCGCGCTGCGCCTCGGCGAGCGGCGCCTCGTCGTCGGTGAAGACGGCCGAGCTATAGGTCATCGTCTCGTCGAGCCAGGAGGCGTAGAAGTCGTTGCCGAGGTCGTAGTGCTGCACGACATCGGTGAGCGGTCCGCGCGGTCGCGAGGGGGAGCCCAGCACGTTCCACGCGGTGCGGCCGACGGCGTGCAGCCATCGAGGCGCCGCGATGCGATAGGCCGGCTCGAGATGCAGCGCGCACAGCTCGAGGAACGCCTCGAGGTCGTCGGCGTCGTAGTCGCCGAGCACGTAGCCGTCGGCGAGTCCGATCGCTCCCGTCGCCGTGACGCGCCGCAGCAGCTTCCATCGATGCAGGGTCACCGTCGCGACCGGCCCCGGGAACCGGCCCTCGAACGTGCGGCGGGAGCCGTCGGGGAGCTCCACGCGGAGCCGACCGGCCCGGATCCGCGCCGCGACGACGTCGAGGATGCGTCGCTCGAGCGCCCCGGCCGGCCCGTTCATATCGGGACCGTAACCCGGATCTGGGGTTCCACGGGAGCCTCCGGGGCACGACCTCGAGCCGGCCGGTTCGACCCCTCGACGATCGTCACCGGAGAGGCCGGCGGGAGCCCTCGGTGTCGGAACGGAGCGCCCTTCCGCCACAGGGTGAGAGCCTGCCGGTGGATGCCCGCGATCACCTTCAGCGTCACCAACGGATAGCGGACGAGCAGGCCGGCGAGCGATCGCCCGGTGAGCGGCCGGCGGCTCGCACCGAGCGTGGCCACCAGCACCGGTCCGCCGGCCGCGGTCTCCCGCACCACGACGGAGATCCGCTCGTCCGGCACCCTGGTCGTGAAGTCGTACGTGGCGGCCATAGGGATGAACGGCGAGACGTACAGCTGCTTGTCGAACACCGTCCGGAGCGCGCGGGCCCGCGCGTTGGCGGTGACCTCGCCGGGACGAACGGGCACCAGGTAGTCGTGTGATTGCCCGAACGTGTTCGACACCTCGTAGAGGATCGCGCGGAGATCCTCGTCTGGGCCGTGACAGAACCAGACCGAGAGCGGGTTGAAGACGTAGCCGAACACCCGCGGGAACGTCAGCACTCGCACCGGTCCGCCCTCGAGGTCGACGCCGGCTTCCGCCAACCGTCGCTCGATCCACGGACGAAGCGGCGAGCCGTCGCGCGGGCCGTGGTCGGCCTCGTGGAAGCTCACCGGCGCGGCGCGGTTGAACCCGAAGCCTCGGATGCGCCGATCCAACGCGGGCAGCTCGTCGAGGTCGGCCAACAGGTACCAGACGCCGTAGGTGAATCGGTGGCGCCGGGGGAACGATCGATCGTGCATCACGGTGCCGGCGTAGAGCGCGGACGAGGTCATGCCGACCAACCAGCCGGCGCGAGTTCGCCCTCGAGGGTCTCCGACGCCACGGCATCGGGCACGGTCCACGGGGCCGGTGAGCCCAGCCGCGCCGCCACGTCGAGGCCGGACCGCAGCCCGTCCTCGTGGAACCCGTACCCGCAGTAGCTGCCGCAGAACCAGGTGCGTTGCCCTCCCTGCATCGAGGCGATCGCCTCTTGTGCGTCGACGGCGGCGCGATCGTATTGCGGGTGGTGGTACGTGAACGACGCCACCGCATCGCTCGGCTCGGCGCTCGGGTTCAGGGTGACGAAGACCGGCCGTTCGGTGTCGAGGTTCTGCAGCCGGTTCATCCAGTAGGTGAGCGAGACGCTCCGCCGCCGGTCCTGCTCGGTCCCGGCCGCGAGGTAGTTCCAACTCGACCAGGCTCGACGGCGCACGGGCATGTACGACGGGTCGCGATGGAGCACCGCGACGTTCTCTTGGTAGCGGAACGACCCCAGCACGTCGCGCTCCCGGTCCGTCGCGTCGTCGCCGAGGATCGCGAGCGACGTGTCGGCATGGGTGGCCAGCACCACGTGGTCGAATCGTGCGTCCCGGCCGGCCTCGTCCCGCACGACGGTCCCGTCGGGGAGCCGCACCAGGGAGTCGATCGGGGTTCCGAGCCGAACGTCATCGAGGGAGTCGGCGACCCGCCGCACGTACTCACGGCTGCCACCGCTCACCGTGCGCCACTGGGGTCGGTCGCCGAGGTCGAGGAGCCCGTGGTTGTCGAGGAACCCGGCCATCGTCGCAGCCGGGTAGGAGAGCATCTCCTCGAGCCGGGACGACCAGATGCAGGCGACCATCGGGAGCAGGAAGTCCTCGCGGAATGCTCGGGAGTACCCCGCTCGATCGAGCCACTCGCCGGTCGACTCGCGGATGCCGGCACCCACCAGGCCCTTCGCCTCGCGGGAGAACCGAACGATCTCGCGGACCATGCGCCGGTACGCCGGCCGGGCCAGGTTCGAAGGCTGCGCGAGCAGTCCGAGCCCCCGGGCCCGGTACTCGAACGCGCCTCGACCGACGGAAACCGAGAACGACATGTCGCTCGGTTCGGTGCGGACCCCGAGGGTGTCGAACAGCCGCACGAGGTTCGGGTAGTTGCGCTCGTTGTAGACGATGAAGCCCGTGTCGACCGCCACGGCATGTCCGCGATCTTCGATCTCCACGGTGTTCGCGTGTCCGCCCAGGTGCGAACCCGCTTCGTACACGGTGACCCGGTGCTGCCGAGCCAAGGCCCAGGCGGCCCCGAGGCCCGCGATGCCACTGCCGATCACGGCGATGTCCACTGATTGCTCCTGTCGATGCTCGACGATCGTCGGTGGTGCTCCCCAGGGCTTCGCGCTCGAGGTGCCGCCGGATGTCCGACGACGAGGCCGGTCTCCGCGCGGTACCCTGTGGGCCGGCCAGTCACTCCTTCCTCGGCCCCTGAACGGTCGGTAGGCCTTCCGGCTTTTCGGTCGATACGCCTGCCGATCCGCCGGCCGATCCGTCGGCCGGTCCGCGGGCAACGAGGTCAGCGTGGCAGAGCCTTGCAGAGGTTCCGGTGCTGAACCTATGCAACACCTATGCAACACGGAAGAGGCACCGGAACCGACACGAGGAGCGAGCACATGACCCCAGCGAACGGAGAGGGCGCCACGCGTCTGTCCAACGAGGCGATCCTGCACGAGCTGATGCCCCAGGTGGGCACGGCGCTCGACCGCCACGTGGCCACGACCTACGAGTGGATGCCGCACGACTTCGTGCCCTACGAAGAGGGTCGCAACTTCGTGAAGGAGCCGTGGGAGCCCGCCGACTCACGCCTGCCGGACGTGGCGCAGACCGCGCTCGAGGTGAACCTGCTCACCGAGGACAACCTGCCCTACTACCACCTGGCCCTGTGGAGGACGTTCGGCGACGAGGAGGCGTGGGGTGAGTGGGTCCGGCGCTGGACCGCCGAGGAGGGCCGCCACGCGATCGTGATCCGCGATTACCTGACGGTCACGCGCGGCGTCGATCCGATGGTGCTCGAGCAGGGGCGCATGGACCAAGCGCTGCGAGGCTGGTACCCGGCGTTCTCGGAGCAGGGACCGCTCGACGGGGTCGTGTTCACGACGATCCAGGAGCTCGCCACGCGCATCTCGCATCGGAACACCGGCGCGATCACCGACGACGAGACGGCGGAGAAGCTGTGTTCTCGCGTCGCGACCGACGAGAACCTGCACTACGTCTTCTACCGCGACATGGCGGTGAACGCGATCGAGCTCGACCCGAACGCGATGGTCGAGGCGATGCACCGCCAGATCACGAACTTCGCGATGCCGGGCGCCGGCATCCCGGGGTTCCGTGAGAAAGCGAAGGCGATGGCGCAGGCGGGCATCTACAACTTGCGCATCCATCACGACCAGGTGTTGCGGCCGATCCTGGACAAGCATTGGAAGCTCGCCGAGCTTCAGGGACTCAGCGACAACGCGAAGCGCTTGCGCGAGGAGATCTACTCGTTCCTGGCCCGCCTCGACCGGGTCGCGTCGAAGCTCGGCGAACCCCTCGGACCCGTGCGCGGCGACCTGTCCAGCGACCCGATCGGGGAGGCCTGAGCCCCCGCCTCAGGCGATCGAGATCGTGTAACGGGTCCTCGTGACGGTCCGAGGCGACGGCGCGGTCTGCCTCACGTTCGAGATCACCGCGCTGACCTCGTCGCACGTGCCCGGGTCGAACCCGTTCACCACCGCGTCACGCGAGGAGGTCGCCGTGCCGGCCGACGTCACACTCACGGCGGCGCCGGACCGGCACGCGATGCTCACCCGGAGCACGCCGCGGCCGCCGTCGAGCGTCACCGAGAGGTCGAAGGCGCCGCCGGTGGGGAGTCCGATCCAGTTGAGCGCATAGTCGTTCGCGATCTTCTTGGAGAGCGTGTCGGGGGCAGCGTTCAACGAGGCGTGGTCGCCGTTGGGACCTGCGGCGGCCGCGTACGCCGGCCCCTCCTCGAGGCAGTGCCGCCGCGGGGTGGCCGAGCAATCCTGCAGGAATCGCGCCGCGATCGAGGCGTCGTGGTACGCCTTCCCGAGGGTGGTGCCGTTCGCCTTGAACCCCTTGCCGAGCGCCGCGAGGTTGGTCGAGGCCCCCCGGCTGATCTGCTCCCAGAAGACCTGGTACACGTCCTCGGCGCCGCCCCGCACACCGGTGCCGAAGCGCTCGGCCATGGCCCTGAACACGACCCAGTACGGGTACGGCGACGCACCGTAGCGCCCCATCGGCGTTCTGAACGAGGGCCACAGATAGTTGTAGCTGTCGTTCGACGAGTCGAAGACCTCATCCTCCATCTCGGTCGCGAGCCCCTCGACCATCACGTCGGACACGTTGCCGAAGCCGTGCAGCGCCCCGTAGCCGAACTGGATCGAGTGGTTGAACTCGTGGGCAGCGGTCGCCCGGAGCGCGTCGAGTGCCGAGCTCGGGGCGAACTGACCGAAGTTCCGGTTCAGCACCATGCAGCTCGCGGCGGCGTCCCGGTCGTTCCACGGGGTCGCCGGGTTGTTGCCCACGAGCTGTGTGCTCGTGACGTAGCCGTACAGGCCGGCACCGAGGTTCTCGACGCGCACCGGGTATCGGCCGCCGGGGGGTGCGCTCACGGGGTCTCTGGGTGGCTTCGCCCACTTGAAGGTGCCGATCTCGGTCGCCCACGTGGTCTCGAGCGCGCTCGCGTATCGAGCGATCGTGAGCGCCTGGAGCGCCGAGGCCTTGTACTGGATGTAGAAGTGCGCCGACGACCTGCGGTTCGGCAGGGAGCCGCTGGTGCCGGGACATGCGAAGGTCGCACCCCGGAACTCCGATCGAGCCGCCAGTGCGGTGGGGGAGTCGCCCAGGGCCGCGATGCGCTCGCGGAGGCGCAGCAGCGGCAGGGTGCCCGACCAGGGTGTGTCGCTGACGTACGCGTCGGGCACCCTGTGAGGAGCGGTGAACGCCCACGTCAGGTACAGGGCGCCTTGCGCATCGGTGATATCACCTCGACGGACCGCGCGCTCGACCAACTCCGGCGTCGAGGGACCGACGCGCGGCCGCGCGACGGCGGGGGCGGCGGTCGCCGTCTGTCGCGGGAGCATCGTTGCCGTCGTGAAGATGACGACGATCGCGATCCCGATCGAGTTCGGGCGCATCGCGCGGTTCGCGGCGGCGGTGGACACGATCCCTCCCATCGGGGTCACGCGCGAGGACAGCCTCCGCTTCCCCGGCGCGCGACCGAACGACTTGCACTGTATCGCGACGTTCGTGGGAGGCCGACGCGTAAGCTCCCGGGCGTGTCGGACACAGGCGTGAACATCGGCCGCGACGGGGTCGAGGCATGGATGCGGCGGGCGCCGATGACCGACCTGCTTCCCCCGCGACGACGTGACGGAGAGGCGCCGATCGGCCCCGTGAGGCCGATCGACCTGCTGGCGCTCGGGCCTGGACTGTCCCTGGTGGTGGGGGCTGCGGGCGGAGCGTTCGTGGTGGTCCCGGTCGCCGATGCGGATGGGCCACGGCGGGCGGTCGCCGGTGACGGGGCGTTCGCCGCGATGCTCCGCCCGATGCTCGAGGATCGGCGGGCCGGCGCGTTCTCGGGAGGATCATTCGCCGGTGACGGGTTCGATCGTTCGGCGAGCGTCGATGACGCGGCCGACACGGTCGAGCGTGCGATCGACGTCGACCAATCCAACGACTCGATGATCGTTGGCGGGTCCACGGTGGTGAAGCTGTTCCCGCTCACCGCGCCCGGTCCCCAGCCAGGGCTCGATCTTCCGGTGCACATGGCCTCGGTCGGGTTCACATCGCTCCCCCAGCCGCTCGGGGCCTTGCGGTGGACGTCGCCGGCAGGCGACGAGGTGGTGCTCGCCACCGCGTCCTCGTACCTGCCCGGCGCTCGGGACGGCTGGGAGTGGTACCTCGAGCGGGTGGTGGCGTGGCTCGACGGTTCGGTCGGCGACGCCGAGGCGTTCGAGGCCGCACCACGGCTGGGGCGGATCGCGGCTCGGATGCATGTGTCGCTCGCCACCCCGTCTCCCGTGCTGCCCGAACCAGTGTGCGAAGCCGGCGAGGCGACCGCCACTCGCTGGCGTCGGTCGGCGCTGGAGACCGCCGAACAGGCCCTCGCGCTGACCGACGGAGAGGACGGAGCCCGTCTGCACGCCCGCGCCGCCCGGATCCGCGCCGCGGTCGATGTGCTCGGTGACGCGGGATCGGCCGTCACCACGCGGGTGCACGGCGACTTCCACGTCGGACAGGTGCTCGAGTGGGACGGAGGATACGCGGTGACCGATTTCGACGGGAACCCGACGGCCTCGCCGGCGGAGCGCGGAACCTTCGACACGCCGGTGCGGGACGTCGCCGCGTTCGTGCGGTCGATCGACCACCTCGGTCGGGTCGCCTCGAGGCGCGTCCCCGGCCACGACGGGACCGTCGGGTCGTGGATCGCGTCGAGCCGGGCCCTCTTCCTCGCGGCCTATCGTGGTGAGCTCGACGCCTCGGGCGCGCCGCACCTTTTCGACGAGCGGCTGCTGCATCCGCTCGAGGTCGCTCAAGAGTGTCACGAGTACGTGTACGCGGCACGGTTCCTACCTCGCTGGAGATACGTCCCCGACCTCGCGATGCGAGCGCTGTTCCCGGCGGAGGGGTGATGGATCCCGAGGCGTTCCTGCGCGACCTCGAGCGCAAGCCCGCGGCGCTCCGGGAGCTCGCCGCGGCGCTCGACGACGGCATCGCCTGGCCCCTGCACCGGCGTGTCGACCGGGTCGTGATGATCGGCATGGGGTCGTCGCGATACGCGGCGCGTGTGGTCGCGACCAGGCTCCGTGCCGCCGGTGTGAACGCCGTGGCCGAGTACGCGTCGCTCGCCTCGGGCACGAAGCCCGGCCCCGGGGTGCTGGCGGTCGGCATCTCGGCGAGCGGCGGGACCGAGGAGACGATCGAGGCGCTCGCCCGCCATCGCGGCGTGAGCGGCACCGTCGCGCTCACGAACCGTTCCGGCTCCGCGATCGAGCGGGTGGCCGACGACGTCGTGGCGATGCTCGCCGGCGACGAGGTCGGCGGGGTGGCCTGCCGATCCTTCCAGCACACGCTCGTCCTGCTGCTCGAGCTCGAGACGGCCCTGACGGGGGGCGAGCGCTCGTCGGTGGTCGGCGCCGTGCGACGAGCGGCCGACGCCAGCGAGGATCTGCTCGAACGGCGCGACCTGTGGATGCCGGCCGTCGCCGATCTGCTGGCCGAGGGTTCCTCCACATTCACGATCGCGCCGGCCGAGCGGATGTCGTCCGCTGAGCAGGGAGCCCTCATGCTGCGCGAGGGCCCGCGTCGCGCCGCCGACGCGTGCGAGGCGGGGGACTGGCTGCACGTCGATGTCTACCTGACGAAGTCGCTCGACTACCGCGCGCTGCTGTTCGCCGGTTCCCGCTTCGATCCGGCGATCATGACGTGGATGCGCGATCGGGGTGCCCGCGTCGTTTCCGTCGGGGCCCAGGTCGACGGGGCAGATCTCGCGGTTCGGTACCGACACGACGATGATCCATCGGCCGCCCTGCTCGCCGAGGTGCTGGTCGCGGAGCTCGTCGCCGCGCGCTGGTGGCTCGCTCTGGGCGACGACGCGTAGGCTCAGGTCGGTGGGACGAGATGCGACCGACGACGCGCCCTCGAGGCGACGTGCGATCCGCATCGTCGACGACGGCATGCGCGAGGTGTTCGCGCTCTACGACCGCCTTCCTCCGCGCGCACGGACGCACGAGAGGCTCGGCGGAGGGGAGTGGTCGCCGAAGGACCTGCTCGGTCACCTCGAGAGCTGGCAGGAGTACGCGCTCGAGACCCTCGACGCGTGGGAGGAGGGCCACGGCCCGGCGATCGACTCGGTGATCTGGTCGACCAGCACCTCGACGCTCAACCGCGATGCGGTCGAGAGGAAGGCCTCGCGCGGGGCCGCGGAGCAACGCCGGCGCGCCGAGGCGACCCATGAACGGCTGCTCGCGCGGCTGGACGCGTTCGGCGACGCGCGATGGCGGCGTCCGGGCACGCCGCGGGGCCGCACGCCTGCAGGTGCCCGCCTCGGCAACACGCTCGGAGCTTCAGGGGGCCCGTTCCGCCATGCCGAGGCCCACCTCCCGCAGTTGCGGGCCCTGGTTGGGGAACGTCGCCAGGGGTCTGGCGCAGACTAGGTACGTGACCGCTCGGCGGGGCGAGATCAGGGCGCGATGAGGATCGGCGTGCCGAGCTTCAGCAAGGGTTTCAGGCGGTCGAGCGACCGCTCGCTCACACGCAGGCACCCGGCGCTCGCCGATCGCCCTATCGACGACGGGTCGCTCGTGCCGTGGATCGCGAGCTGGTCGCCGCCGCTCCACCCCGGGGGTAGGCGGGGCTGGATACCGGAGATGCCGAACGCGAAGGTGCCGAGGGAGCCGCCCGAGAACGGGATGCGATCGGTCACGAAGTACTCGCCAGGCGGGGTCGGAGAGGCCGAGGTACCGGTGGCCGCGGGCATGCCGAAGCGCACCCGTCCGAACGTCTCGACCGTGATGCGGTGTTCTGAGAGGTCGACGTGCACCTCGACGTTCGTGGTGCGGCGGGCGAGATCCCGCAGGGGGATCCACCCGTGCCGTCTCGGCCACACGTACGGGATCTCGACGCGTCCCCAGCGGCCGTCGGGCGAGACCTCCTCGACCCACGCGGTGACGGGCACGTCGTAGTACTTCGAACCGCTCGGCATCGTGCCGACGACTCGCGAGTGTGCCCGAGGGTTCGCTCGGACCGCGAGGTCGCGAGGCACGCGAACGAGCAAGTGGCTCGCGGGTGTGGCAGGCCTGGGCGGCTTCGGCACCGCGACCCGGGAGCCCCGCCCGGCGGCGCGTGATCCGACGTCGAGCGCCGGGTCCCGCGAGCGGTCCACGATCGAGGCGTTGCCCGACCCGGACGCGATCGGCTCCTCGTCCCCCGCGACGCCGCTCGCGAGCGGCGACCCGAGGGCGAGGATCCCGGCGAGCACGCTAGCCACCCACGAGGCGCGAAGTGAGTGCGTCCGCATGCGTCTCTATCGGCCGGTGCCGGATGCGTCTGAACCGCGGACCGACCGCCGGGGAACAGCGGGCCACGGCGCGGCGGTAGGCTGGAGGTGACGCTCCGTCGACACCGTTTCCGGGAGGGACCATGACTTCCATGCACGACACCGCTCGCGCCCTCGTGGCCCCGGCCAAGGGGATCCTCGCCGCCGACGAGTCGACCGGCACGATCGAGAAACGCTTCGACTCGATCGGCGTCGGTTCGACCGAGGATGCTCGTCGCCGATATCGGCAACTGCTGTTCACGACACCGGGGCTGGGTGAGCACATCAGCGGCGCGATCCTGTTCGACGAGACGATCCGCCAGTCCGCCGACGACGGCCGGCGATTCATCGACGTGCTGCGGGATGCAGGCGTGATCCCCGGGATCAAGGTCGACACCGGTGCCAAGGCGCTCGCGTTGTTCCCGGGTGAGACCGTCACCGAGGGGCTGGACGGTCTCCGTGAACGGTTGGCCGGATACGCCGGGTTGGGAGCCCGGTTCGCGAAGTGGCGGGCCACGATCTTCGTCGGGGACGGGCTGCCCACCGCCGGCGCGATCGACGCGAACGCACACGCGATGGCCCGCTACGCCGCCCTGTGTCAGGAGGCCGGCATCGTTCCGATCGTCGAGCCTGAGGTGCTCATGGACGGCGACCACGATCTCGCGGCGTGTGAGGCGGCGACCGGGCGAACGCTCGACGCGCTCTACCGGGCGCTCGCCGGGGCCCGGGTCGATCTGGCGGGATCGCTGCTGAAGGTGAACATGATCGTGCCCGGCAAGGGCTGCGCCACCCAGGACGACGACGCGACGATCGCGGAGGCCACCGTGCGTTGCCTGACGGCGCACGTACCGGCCGAGGTTCCGGGGGTGGTGTTCCTCTCGGGGGGCATGAGCGACGAACAGGCCACGAGCCGCCTGAACGAGATGAATCGGGAGGGCGTGGGCTCGGGCTCGCCCTGGCAGCTGAGCTTCTCCTACGGCCGGGCGCTGCAAGCGCCCTCGCTCGCGGTGTGGGGCGGGGACGACGCGAACGTCGAGGCCGCACAGGCCGCCCTCGCGCACCGCGCACGGATGAACGGCCTCGCGCGGAACGGTGGATACGGCGCTGACATGGAGACCGCAGCCGCGTAGCCGCTTCACGTGCGGCGCGCCCCCTCAGGGCGCTCGGGGGGTTCTATCATCGTGCGATGTCGGAGCGCCGCCATGTTGGCATTCGCGACGTCGTCCGAGCGGCCGGCGTGTCGATCACGACCGTTTCACACGCGCTCAACGGGAAGGCCGGCGTTTCGGAGGAGACACGACGGCGGGTCCGCGAGGTGGCGGATCAGCTCGGGTACCGACCGGATCCGCGCGGCCGTCACCTCGCATCCGGGCGCACCGGCTTGATCGCGCTCACGGTCTCGATGCCCGACGGCGTGCACGCCCCGGTCGAGGAGTTCGAGCACAACGCCAACCTGATCGACGCGGCGACCGCCACCGCGATCGCTCGAGGGCTCGCGCTCGTGATCGTGCCCGCCGGTGAAGCGTCGATCTGGGAACGTCTGCCACTCGACGGGCTCATCGTCGTCGATCCGGTCCCCGACGATCCAGCCATCCGCGAACTCGACCGGTCGGTCCCGATCGTCACCGTGGGGAAGGTTCCGGGCGGCCGGGCGGACACATGGGTGGTCGACAACGATTACGCCGCGGGCACGGCAGCCATCCTCGACCACATGGTGGCGTCGGGTGCTCGGCGGGTCGGCATGCTCTCGCTCACGGGGGGCGAGTCCTACGAGCTGGACAGCCTGGGCGCGTACCGAGCCTGGTGCGAACGCCGTGGGGTCGAGCCGTGGATCCACGCAGCGAAGGAAGCCGACTGGACCTCACCCGACACGTGGGACCGGCTCGAGTCCATCAGCCGGTCGGCTGCCGCGTCCTGCCTCGATCGACCTCATGATCTCGTCGCTCGCAGACCTGGGGCTCGCGGCACGCAGCCGCCCGGCGATCACTACGTTGGAGCTCTTCCCCCGGGACCTGGGAGCGGCCGCGGCCGAGCTGCTCGCCCTCGTCGATGGCACCTCGCTCGACACCGGCCCGTGGTGGTGCCGACCACCGTCGTGGCCAGGGCGTCCACCGCCCGTGAATGAAGAGGCGTCCACCGCTCGTGAATGAAGAGGCGTCAACCGCCCGTGTGTGAGAGGCGTCCACCGTCAGCGTGAAGGAGGAGCGATGAAGCTGCTGGTGATCGGCGGGGCAAGGTTCTCGGGGCGTGCCCTGACCGAGCTCGCCTTGGCGCGCGGACACGAGGTCACGCTGTTCCATCGCACCGGGACCGACCTGTTCCCCGATGCCGAACACGTGCTGGGCGATCGAGACCGAGGGGTCGGCGCGTTGGCGGGCAGGCGGTTCGACGCCGTGGTCGACACGTGCGGCTACGTGCCGCGGGCGGTGAGGTCGTCGTCGGAGTTGCTCGCCGAGAGCGGATGGTACGGCTTCTACTCCTCCTTGTCGGCGCATCAGGAGGACCTCCCGCCGGGGGGCACCGAGGCCTCGCCCATCTTCGAACCGCCGTTCCCCGACACCGAGGAGGTGACGGACGAGTCGTACGGGCCCCTGAAGGTCGCGTGCGAGCGTGAGGTGGAACGGGTCTTCGCCGACCGCGCCTGCGTGATCCGTCCTGGTTTCATCGTGGGCCCCCACGATCCGAGTGACCGATTCACGTACTGGGTCCGCCGCGCCGCGACGGGGGGCGAGATGCTCGCTCCGGCCCCGGCCGAGTACGGGCTGCAGTGGGTCGACGCTCGCGATCTCGCCGCCTTCGTCCTCCGTCTGGCCGAGGGCGCGACGCCCGGCGTCTATGGGGTCGTCGACAGGGCCCCGACGATGACGCTCGAGAACGTGATCGCCGAGGCGGCGTCGGCGGCCGGCGCCGACACCCGCGTCACGTGGGTGGATGAGGCCTTCCTTTCGAACGCGTTCGGTGGGGAACCGGAGGGCGACGATCCCCACGAGGCGTTCCCCTTGTGGTGGCCCGAGGCGCCCGGGTTCCATGCCTTCGACTCGAGCCGAGCGTTCGCCGCGGGACTCGAGTGCCGGGACCCCGCCGAGACGGTGCGCGACACGCTCGAGTGGGATCGCACGCGCGAGCAGGCCTGGCCGATGGCGGCGGGACTCGATCCGGAGCGGGAACGCGCACTGCTTGCGGCCGTGCACGGAGCCTGAGCGACCGCTCGGGCAGCCGAAGGCGAGACGGCCCTGGTGCCGCGGCGAGCGGCGGCGGTCTCAGGCCGCGATGAGCTTGTCGAGCGTTCGCTCGAGCTCCGCCTCGGGCAGCTCGTAGGGCACGACGGTCGTCTCGCCCGAGTCGTCCACGAACACCCAGGCGGGCTGGTACGCCACGCCGAAGCGGCCCCAGAGGGAACCGTCCTCGGTGACGGCCTGCGGGAAGGTGAGCTCGAACTCGTCGACGAACGCCTGCATGTCGTCGGACGGCGCGTTGCCCGGCACGCCGACGAACGCCACCCGGTCCTCGTAGGATCGCGCGACCCGCGCGACTTCAGGGGCCGCCCCCTGGCACGTCGTTCACCACGGCGCCCAGAACCAGAACGCCGTGTCGCGGCCGGAGAAGTCCTCGCCATCGATCCTGCCCCCGCCGAGGCGCGGCGCCGAGAAGCGCAGCACCTCCGCCACGTCGCCATCCGCCGGAGTTGCGTCGACCGGGACCGCGGCCGACGATCGCGCCGACGATCGCGGAGGTGCAGGCGATGCCGTCTCGTTGCCGCTCGCCGAGCAGGCTCCGGCGACGAACGTCAGGGCTGCGGCGACCGCGATGCGGGAGTGGATCTGCGTGGACATCACCCGATCGTACGCGCAGGACCCGACGGAAGGGTCGTGCGACCGCCGGCGCCCGGGTTCAGTTCGGAGGCGCCAGGCGTGCCTTCAGCGCCTCCACGTCGAGATCGGGCTGCGGCAGGCGCGGATCCATCCGCTCGAGCGTCTCGACCAGCAGCTTCGAGATCGCCCAGTTCCGGTACCACTTGCGGTCGGCCGGGATCACGTACCAGGGCGTGACATCGGTCGAGCACTCGCGGATCGCCTCCTCGTATGCGCCCTGGTAGTCCTGCCAGCGCTGCCGCTCCTCGATGTCGGCCTCGTGGAACTTCCAGTGCTTCGACGGATCGTCGAGTCGAGCCAACAGGCGTTCACGCTGCTCGTCGTAGGAGATGTGCAGCATGCACTTCAGGATCGTCGTGCCGGCCGCGGCGACCCGCTCCTCGAACGCGACGATCTCCTCGTACCGCGCACGCCAGACGTGCTCGGGCACGAGCGAGCGCACCCGCACCACGAGCACGTCTTCGTAGTGCGACCGGTCGAAGACCATCACCTCACCGGGGACGGGGAGCTTCCGCTCGATCCGCCAGAGGAAGTGGTGCGCGAGCTCTTCGTCGGTCGGCTTCTTGAACGACGTGACCTCGACGCCCGCGGGGTTCATCGAGGAGAAGACGTGGCGGACGGTGCCGCCCTTCCCGCTCGTGTCCATCCCCTGCAGCACGACCAGCAGGGACCGTTCGCCCTCGACCCAGAGACGCTCTTGCAGGTCGTCGAGGCGATCGGCGAGCATCTGGAACTCGGCCTCGGCGGCTTCACGGTCCTCGACGCCCGGCGTCGAGCGCGGGTGGATGCCGGGAAGGATCGCCCCGCGACCCGGTTCGGCTCGCAGGAGATCGTGGATGGCCATGCACGCGAACGTATCAGCAGCCAGGTCAGGCAGCGTCCTCGAACCCCACCGCCTCTCCGCGACGGCGAGCCGCTCGCCGGTAGACCACGGATGCCACGACGATCAGGGCCGTGGATGCGGTGAGCAGGATCGTGCCGATCGCGTTGGTGGCGGGCGTCGGCGAGGTTCGAGCTGCGGCGTAGATCGCCATCGATACCGTCTGGCTGGCCGCGTCGCGCGAGAGCTGGTTCACGATCACGAAGTCGTCGAGCGAGAACGCGAACACGACCGCTGCGCTCGCGAAGATCGACGGGCCCAACAACGGGAGCGTCACCCGGAACAGCGCACGCGTGGGGGAGGCGCCCAGGTCCATCGCCGCTTCCTCGTACTCCGGACCCAAGGAGAGCAGCCGAGCCCGAACGATCACGACCGGATAGGCGACCCCCAACACCACCAACCCGATCAGCTGTGCGATCGAGCCCAAACCCACCACCTCGAACGCGTTGATGAACAGCAGGAACAGGGACACCGCCAGGATCAGTTCGGGGGTCACGAACGCGAACAGCATCATGAAGTTGGCGCTGCCTGCCACTCGCCCTCGCCAGTGATGCAGCGACAGGGCGAACGCCACGCCCAGCGGCACCGTGATCAGCGCGGTGAGGGACGCAAGCTTCAGGCTCTGCACGATCGCGTGTTGAAGGTTGGGGTCGTTCAACACCGAGCCGTTGGGGTCCCACGTGTACCAACGGAGCGAGAACCCGTCCCACTGGGTGATCGAACGGGTCCGGTTGAAGGAGAAGAGCACGGCCTCGCCGACCGGGATCAACGACCACAGCAGGTATCCGACGCCAACCACCCAGAGGAACCGCGTCTTTCCCCACGGGTTCGTGAGCAGCTCGCGGAGGCTCGAGCGACGGGCCGGGCGGGTGAGCAGGTCCGTGTTCACCCTGCCACCTGACTCGCCGCCCGGTTCGTGCTTCGAAGGTAGTACAGGATCGGCAGGATCAACAGGACCAACATCACGAGGATCAACGCGGCCCCTCGCGACACGAAGATCGGCACGACCAAGGAGTCGATGACCGCGTTCCCCAGCATGCGGGTGCCTGTGGTGTTGGCCAGCAGCTGCTGGGTGTAGTAGTCACCGAACATCGGCAAGCTGCAGATCACGATGCCGGCCAGGATCGCTTGCTCGGACAGCGGCAGGGTCACGCGACGGAAGGTACCCGCGGGGCTGGCGCCCAGGTCCCGGCCCGCTTCCAGCATCGAGTGGTGGATCCTGTCGAGCGTTCCGTACAGCGGCAGGATCATGAACGGCACGTAGCCGTAGACCAACCCGAGGATCAGGGTGAGCGGCTTGCCGGCGAGCCATGGGTAGGGCGCGTCGAGCACACCGAGCGCCTCGAGGGCCTTGTTCACGTAGCCGTCGTCCTGGAGCAGGGAGATCCACGCCAGCATCCGAAGCATGTAGGAGATCCAGAACGGCGCGAAGAACGCCACCAGGAACACCCCCTTGTACCTCCCGCTGTGCCGGGCCAGGAAGTAGGCGACCGGGTAGCCGATCAGCAGGCACAACAGGGTGGCGATCCCGACGTAGACGATCGTGTGCACGAACGCGGCGTAGTACAGACCGTCCGTGTGGGTCAGGTTCGACACCGTGAACCGAAGGACCCCGAGATCCCAGTCCAAGGGGTTCCAGTACGGGACCGGTTGGCGCAGGATCGGATCCGTGGTGCCGAACGTGACGGCCAGAACCACGTAGAACGGGAACACGAAGAACAGGAGCAGGAAGAGTGTGGCCGGCGCGGAGAACGACGGCCAGAACCAGCGTGGCGACCAGGCCCTGCTAGACACCCGCCACGAGTTCGGCGTAAGCGGCCTGCCACAGCGCGTCCGCGTCGGGCGCCAGCTCGAGCTCGCGGGAACCCTTGGCGAAGTCCTCCTCGGTGACGACCGTGGTGGACAGGTGCTCGGGGACGACCGAGTTGCCCACGAGCAGGTCGGGCGTGAAGCTCTTCTGCGGCATCTGGTAACCCGTCCACGTCGTGTAGTTCGTGTAGGCGTTCTTGGCGTCCAGGACGTCGTTGGCCAACATGTGCGCCAGCACCGGGGCCTTGCCGCTTGCCAGGAGCACGATCGTGTCGTTGTCGACGTTGCCCGGGATGCCGTCGGTGGAGCCCGGCCAGTAGTACGACACGTTCAGCGCCTCGTCACCCTTGGGCAGGAACAGGAAGGCGCTGCCCACGTTGCCCGACCACGACTGGTGCAACCACGACTGCCCCTTGGGGATGTCGGTGTAGTCCTCATGGTCGAACTTCGCATTGGTCGCCTCGACCACCTGCGCGATGTCGTCCTTCGCCTTCGTGATCGTGGCCGGGTCGGTGACGTTCACGTCGCTGAGCCCGTCGCGGAACATCGGCAAGGCCAGCGTGTCCTGGGCGTTCGAGAGCAGGTGCGTCTTGTCCTTGGGCGCGCCGTTCCAGAAGATCTCGTAGGGGTTGTCCATGCCGGCGATGTCCTGGTCCAGCATGTCGTTGCGCCACATGATGCCGGTGTCCCAGATGCTGTAGGGCAACGTGAAGACGGACCCTTGATCGTAGAACGGGCTCGTGAACTGGTCCCACGAGTTCGACAGGTTCGGGATGTAGTCCTGGTTGATCGGGCGGAGCAGGCCCGCCGCGATCGAACGCCCCACGGCCCACACGTTCATACCGAACAAGATGTCGAAGTCGCCCTGGCCCGAGTTGATCTTGGCGAGGCCCTTGTCCATGTCGCCGAACTCGGTCACCTCGACCTTGCAGTCGTGCTGCTTCTCGAAGGCCTTCCAGATCGACGGTGCCAGGTAGTAGGGCCACGCGAGCACCCGGACGGTGGCGTCCTTCTCGGGTTCGAGGCCGCTGTCGATCACCGGGTTGTCGCTCTGGACGTTCCAGGTGACGGGGGCATCGGGCCGGGCCAACGGGTAGGGCGCGCCGGGGATGCCGCCGGTGCCGAAGGAGCTGGCCGCGCCTCCCGATGCCGTGGCCGAGCCTGTGTCGACCGTCTCCTGGGCGCCGCCGCCACAGGCCGCCAGGATCGCCGAGGCCGACGGCAGCGCGATGCCCGCCGCCGCCGCGCGCCTCAGGAAGGTCCGCCGGTTCATCGGGGAGCGTTCCTTCGGATGCTGTGAGTGGATCGCCATGTCTCAGGTCCCTTCCGACGTTGGAGAACGGCTCTTTTCTACACCTCACGTGACGGGCTCGCTCATCGGATCAGCGCCTCGTCACTATCCCACGGTCACGCCGGTAGGATGAGAGGGCCGGATGGCCGTCCGGCTCCCCTGGACAAGCGGAGCGCTCCATGACCGCGCGGAACGACATCCGCAACGTGGCGATCGTTGCCCACGTCGACCACGGCAAGACCACGCTCGTCGACGCGATGCTGTGGCAATCCGGCGCGTTCCGCGAGAACCAGGACGTCGCAGAACGCGTGATGGACTCGATGGACCTCGAGCGTGAGAAGGGCATCACGATCCTCGCGAAGAACACGGCTGTGCGCCACGGCGGCGTGAAGATCAACATCGTGGACACGCCCGGCCACGCCGATTTCGGCGGCGAGGTCGAGCGTGCCCTCACGATGGTCGACGGCGTGCTGTTGCTCGTCGACGCGAGCGAGGGCCCCCTCCCGCAGACCCGCTTCGTCCTGCGGAAGGCGCTCGAGGCGCGGCTGCCGGTGATCCTCGTCGTGAACAAGGTGGATCGTGCCGACGCGCGGCCCGCCGAGGTCGTGCATGAGGTCGAGGAGCTGTTCCTCGATCTCGACGCCGACGAGGATCAGATCTCGTTCCCGATCCTGTACGCCGTGTCGCGAGAGGGGAAGGCGGGCGAGGCCCCCGACGCGCTCGCCGACGACCTCAAGCCGCTGTTCGAGTCGCTGCTCGCTCACATCCCGGCGCCGGAGTACGAGGACGGCCATCCGATGCAGGCCCTGGTGACGAACCTCGATGCGTCGCCGTACGTCGGGCGGCTCGCGCTCTGCCGGGTCTTCAACGGGGTCGTGCGCAAGGGACAGCCGGTCGCGTGGTGCCGAGCCGACGGCACGATCGAACAGCAGAAGCTGAGCGAGCTGTACGTCACCGACGCGCTCGACCGCGTCGACGCCGACGAGGCCGGGCCAGGCGAGATCATCGCGATCGCCGGCATCGACGAGATCACGATCGGCGAGACGCTCGCGGACCCCGACGACCCGCGTCCGTTGCCGATCACGCGAGTCGACGAGCCGTCGCTCTCGATGACCGTGGCGATCAACACCTCGCCACTCAGCGGCCAGGATGGCGACAAGGTCACCGCTCGTCTGCTGAAGTCGCGGCTCGACCAGGAGGTCGTCGGCAACGTCTCGATCCGCGTGGTCGACACCGAGCGTCCGGAGATGTGGGAGGTGCAGGGCCGCGGTGAGCTGCAGCTCGCGATCCTCGTCGAGATGATGCGGCGCGAGGGCTTCGAGCTCACGGTCGGCAAGCCGCAGGTCGTGACTCGCACCGTCGACGGCAGGCTCCTCGAGCCGATGGAGCGCGTCGCGGTCGACGCCCCCGAGGAGTTCCTCGGCGTGATCAGCCAGTTGCTGGCGCTGCGGAAGGGTCGCATGGAGCAGATGGTGAACCACGGCACCGGCTGGATCCGCATGGAGTACCTGGTGCCGGCGCGCGGTCTGATCGGCTTCCGCACCGAGTTCATGACCGAGACCCGCGGCACCGGGCAGCTGCACCACGTGTTCGAGGGATACGAGCCGTGGCACGGCGACCTGCGCACACGGCCGAGCGGCTCGCTCGTCGCCGACCGGCGGGGGGTCACGACGCAGTTCGCACTCTTGAACCTGCAGGAACGCGGGTCGCTCTTCGTCGGGCCGGGCGAGGAGGTCTACGAGGGCATGATCGTCGGCGAGAACGCGCGCGCCGAGGACATGGACGTGAACCCCACGAAGGAGAAGCACCTCACGAACATGCGCAAGGCGAACGCCGAGGAGCTCGTGAGGCTGATCCCGAAGACGCAGCTCTCGCTCGAGCAGGCGCTCGAGTTCCTGCGCGAGGACGAGTGCGTCGAGGTCACGCCGAAGAACGTGCGGCTGCGCAAGGTGTTGCTCGACCAGAACGAGCGCCAGAAGGCATCGCGCCGAGGTCGCCCGAAGGCGGAGTGAGGCTCACGGGCTCGGGACGCGATCCGGGGTAGGGTCCGCGGCATGGCCGACGTCTCCCGCTGGCGACGCACTCCTGCGAGCCGGTGCTCACGATCGGCGAGTATCCCGACGAGCCCGAGACCAGGCGCAGCGGGCGACAGGGTCTTCCTCGTCGCCTTCGTCATCGCGACGGTGTTCACGATCCCACAGTCCATGATGGACCTCGCCGCCGGCTACACGGCGGTCGCGGTGATGAACCTCATCTCAGTGTCGCTGACGTTGCCGTTCCTGGTCGCGATGAAGATCTGGCCGCATCGATTCGCCGCGCTCGTCAACGCGTTGTTCGCGCTGATCTTCGTCACCCAGCTCGCCGAGACGGCGATGTTCGGGGGACTCTTCCCCTCTGGCCTGGTCGCGATCTTCGGCTTGGCCCTCGGCCTCGCGGCCCTGATCGCGATCGGTCTGCGAGCTGCGATCTGGTGGACCGTCGCCTTCGCCGCATCGGTCGTCTATGCCATCGTCGATGCCCGACTGGGTCGATCCGATCTACGAGCTCTCGGACCCCGCCGCCGACGCCGCCTTCAACCTCGTGGCGACCGCGATCCTCGTCCTCGCCGTGATGGCCTACTTCGTGCGCCAGCGCGACCTGTACCAGCGCCGGTCCGATGACCTGCTCCACGCGATCCTGCCCGACGACATCGTGCCACGCCTCAAGGAGGGAGCCGGCACGATCGCCGACGACATCGACTCGGCCTCGGTGCTCTTCGCCGACGTCGTCGACTTCACGCCGATGTCGGCGTTGCTCTCGCCCGCGCAGCTCGTGGAGCTGCTCGACGAGGTGTTCTCGTGCTTCGACACGTTCGTCGACGAGCTCGGCCTCGAGAAGATCAAGACCGTCGGCGATGCGTACATGGCGGCGGCAGGCGTGCCGCGGCCGCGAGTCGACCACGCACACGCGATCGCCGAGCTCGCCCTGCGGATCCGCGACCACGAGGCGGTCAACCCGGTCGACGGCAAGCGACTCCTGTTCCGGTGGGTGTCAACTCCGGCCCGGTCACCGCGGGCGTGATCGGCACCCGCACGTTCTCGTACGACCTGTGGGGCGACACGGTGAATACCGCGAGCCGCATGGAATCGTCGGGCGTTCCGGCGAGATCCAGATCACGGCGGCGACGCACGAGCTGATCCGCGACGCGTTCGTGTGCGAGCCGCGCGGCCCGGTGCAAGTGAAGGGCAAGAGCGAGATGGAGACCCACCTGTTGGTGTCGCGTCGTGACGGCGAACGGGCCGAACATGGGTGAAGAAGAGCGACCGCTGCCCGGCGGCAACGTCGGGGGAGCGGTCCGCGTCGGCGACACCGTCCGTCGAGCGACCGGAGCGTGGACGCCGGCGGTCCACGCGCTGCTCCGTCACCTCGAGTCGGCCGGATTCGACGCGGCGCCTCGCGTGCTCGGCATCGACGACAGAGGGCGCGAGATCCTCACGTACATCGAGGGCGAGACCGTCGGTGACGCCGATCCCTGGCCGGCCTGGTGGCGTGGTGACGACACGCTCGTGCAGGCGATCCTCCTGCTTCGGCGCTTCCATGAGGCGGTCGCGACGTTCGAGCCGCCTCCCGATGCCCGGTGGCGGTTCGCGGGCACGGGCGATCCCGGCGCGGCGATCGTGCACGGCGATTGGGCGCCGTACAACGCGGTCTGGCGCGCTGGCCGGGTGGTCGGCGTGATCGACTGGGACCTGGCGCGTCCGGGCGACCCGCTCGACGACCTGGCGTTCGCTGCCTGGCTCTGGGCGCCGTTGCATCATCCCGGGATGCTCGCCCGCGGCGAGTTCGGGCGTTGGCAGGATCGAGAGCGCGAGCTGCGGCTGCGGCTGGTCGTGGAGACCTACGGGCTCGAGGACCGCGCCGGGTTCGTCGAGCGGGTCGTGGCGCGCATGTACGCGAGCGCGGACGGCATCGAGCACGCGGCGGCCGCGGGTGACGAGGGCATGCTGAGGTTGCTATCGCTCGGCGTCATCGACGACGTGCGCCGATCGATCGCCTCGACCGAGGCGAATGCCGATCGGCTCACCGCCGTGCTCGAGAGCTGACACGGTAGGGTCCGCTCTATGCCGAAGCGCATGATCGCGGGCGACCTGCCGGCGCCGATGCTCGCGAAGCTCCAGCCGGAGATGCCGACCGGCGAGGGCTGGACCTACGAGCCGAAGTGGGACGGCTTCCGCACCATCGTCGCGGTCGACGCCGCCGGTTCGGTTCGCCTCGTGAGCCGAGACGGCCGGCCGCTCGGCCGGTACTTCCCGGAGGTCGTCGCGGCCGTCGAAGCAGGCGGTGAGGGTTCCTTCGTCGCCGACGGCGAGATCGTGCGCGTCGCCGACGGCTCGATGGAGTTCGACGAGCTGCAGCTCCGGCTGCATCCTGCCGAGTCGCGGGTGCGCAAGCTCGCCGGGGAGATCCCGGCGACGCTCGTGCTCTTCGATCTGATCCGCGAGGGGGCAGACGACCTCGCCGACCTCCCGCTCGCGACGCGTCGCGAGCGGCTCGCCTCGCTCGTGCAGGAGCTCGGCTGGCTCGAGGCACCGGGCGACCTCCCGTCGATGCCGCCGGCGCCGGTCGTGCTCGTCGCGCCCTGGACCGCCGAGCTCGATCGGGCGCAGGTGTGGTTCGACGACGAGGACGGCCTCGGGCAGGACGGCATCCTCGCGAAGCGCGCCGATCAGCCGTACCTGCCGGGAGAGCGCGGCTGGGTGAAGGTGAAGCACCGCCGCACCCTCGACGTCGTGATCGGTGGGTACCGGTTGTCGAAGACCCGTGACGGCGTCGGCGCGCTGCTGCTCGGTCTCTACGACGACGACGGCACGCTGCACTACGTCGGGCACACTTCGTCGTTCAAGGCGGCCGAGCGCCGCGAGATGCTCGGCGAGCTCAAGAAGCTGGAAGGCCCGAGCTTCGAGGGCGGCCGTGCGCCAGGAGGACCGAGCCGGTGGACCGCCGGGCGCGACCTCGAGTGGGTCGCGATCGAGCCGGTGCTCGTCGCGGAGGTCACGATCGACCGGATGCAGTACGGGCGGATCCGGCATGCGGCGACGTTCGTGCGTTGGCGCGACGACCGCGAGCCCGAGAGCGCGACCTTCGCCCAGATCGGCGCCGAGCCGCCGACGTGGCCGGAGCCCGAGGAGTAGTCCAGCTCAGACTACTTCTCGCCCGCGTCCTCCAACCCGGGGAACGGCTCCCACTCGTCGCGCGGCTTCCCCTTCTGGGCCTGCTTCCAGGCTTCCCACTCGGCGACCTTCTTCGCGCGGGAAGGGTTCACGCGCAGCGGCTCGTCGTCGCCCTTCGGGAAGTGGGGCGGCCACGGCGCGTCGCCGAGGCCGCCTTCGGCGTCCTTCGCGGCGAGCTCGAGTAGGGAGTCGAGCGTGCCGACATGGTCGTCGATGCCGGCGCCGGGATCGCCGATCTCTCGCAGCCGGTCGGGCACGGTAGGTAGCGTGAACCGCATCGGGCTCGACGTCGGCGACCTCGTCCCAGTGCAGGGGCGTCGAGACGCGGGCGTCGGGCATCGGGCGGATCGAGTAGGCGCTGGCCACCGTACGGTCGCGCGCGTTCTGGTTGTAGTCGAGGAACACGCCCTGGCGTTCCTCCTTCCACCAGGCGGTCGTGGCGACGGCCGGCATGCGCCGCTCGACCTCGCGCGCGAACGCGAGCGCCGCCCGTCGGGTGTTCGTGAAACCGTTGCCGCGCTCGACGCGGGCGTTCACGTGGATGCCGCGTTTGCCGCTCGTCTTCGGGAAGCCGGTCAGCCCGTGCTCGGCGAGCACGTCACGGGCCATCAGCGCGACGCGGCGAACGTCGTCCCAGGGCACGCCGTCGGTCGGGTCGAGGTCGACACGCAGCTCGTCGGGGTGGTCGACGTCGTCGGCGCGCACCGGCCACGGGTTGCACTCGAGGCAGCCGAGCGTGGCCGCCCACACGAGCGCGGCCTCATCGTGCATCACCGGCATCGACGCCGAGCGCCCGCTCGGGAACCTCACCGTGGCGGTGCGCACCCAGTCGGGCGCCCCCTTCGGGATACGCTTCTGATAGAAGGGCTCAGTGTCCTCGCCGGTCACCCCGCCCGGGAACCGGTGCAGGATCGCCGGCCGGTCGCGACACCCGTTGAGTGCTGCCCCGGCCACGGTCGCCCAGTACTCCACGACCTCGAGCTTCGTGATCGGCCCGCCCGCGGCGTCGGGGAAATAGACCTTGTCCGGGCTCGTGACCTTGATGTCGCGTCCCTGCACCGAGATGGTCGTCGACGACGTCGCCATGCCGGAACCGTACCCCGGTTCCGGTCACGCCCATGCGCGGTAGGAGGCCGTTGTCGCGTGCGCCTCGGTGAGGCCGTCCGTGCCCTCGACGGACCCGCCGGTCGCGTAGATGCGGCGTCCTCGGGGATCGCGGCGAGCGCGACCCACTGCGTGTACGACCAGGTGCCGTCGTAGGTAGCGGTCCCGCGCCGTCCTCCGTTCCCGAGGGCGAGCGCCGTCACGAACGCCTCCCCGTGCCGTCGGGAGCCGGCGGCGTAGACGGTGTCACCGCCGGACGGTGCGTGCAGGGCGTAGATCCCGTAGGCGTCGACGCGTCGCAGCTCGGTCGACCATGCCCGGGTGCCGTCGTCCGAGTCGAACGCGGCCACCGTGCCACGTCGCCTGATCCCGCCCTCGACGATCAGCAGCGAGGGGGCTGCGGCGAGGGTGGACACGAGCCGGAGTCGAGGAAGGTCGCGCGACCAGATGACGGTCCCATCCGAGGGGTCGAGCGATGCGAGGGTCGAGTCTCGGTCCTCCCACGCGACGAAGACCGACGATGTGCCGACCGCGAGCTCCTCGAACCCACAATCCTGAGTCCGTCCGAGCACCCGGAACCACGATCGGGTGCCGTCCGAGGGCGAGAGAGCGCCGGCAGCCGCGTGGCAGTCACCCCCGACGTCGACCGTCCCGGCGAGGACGATCGAGCCGTCGGACGTCACGGCGAGCTCGCTCGGGGATCCGTCTCGATAGGCGCGCCCGAGGTGCCACCACGAGCCGCTTCCTGCCGGGCACTGACGGTGGAGGCCGGTCGCAGCCGGTGGCTGACGCCTACGACCGGCCGGTGCCCGCTCGCTCCCCGGTCTCCTTGACGGCTCGGAGCACCGTGTCGCCGATGTCGGCGGGGTTGCGCACGACCCGGTGACCGAACGCCTCGATCGCGTCGAGCTTGGCGGTCGCCGTGTCGGAGTCGCCGGCGATCACCGCGCCGGCGTGGCCCATCCGGCGCCCACGCGGCGCCGAGACACCCGCGATGAACGCGACGAGCGGCTTCGACATGTACTGCGCGGCCCACGACGCGGCCTCGACCTCCTGCTGGCCGCCGATCTCGCCGATCATCACGACCACGTCGGTCTCGTCGTCGTTCTCGAACGCCTGCAGCACGGTCTTGAAGTCGGTGCCGTTCACCGGATCGCCGCCGATGCCGACGCACGTCGATTGTCCGAGGCCGAGCCCGGTCATCTGCGAGACGGCTTCGTAGTTCAGTGTGCCGCTTCGCGAGATCGACGCCCACGCGGCCCTTCAGGTAGATGTGGCTCGGCATGATGCCGACCTTGCACTCGCCCGGCGTGATGATGCCGGGGGAGTTGGGGCCGATGATGCGCGTCGAGCGACCGGCGAGGTAGCGCTTCGTGCGCACCATGTCCTGGACGGGCACGCCGTCGGCGATGATCACCGCGACGTCGACCCCGCGCGTCGATCGCCTCGTAGCAGCGAATCGATCGCGACCTGCGGCGGCACGAAGATGCCGCTCACGTTGGCACCGGTCTCCTCGACCGCCTCGGCGACGCTGTTGAAGACGGGGAGCCCGAGGTGCGTCGTGCCGCCCTTGCCCGGGGGTCACGCCGCCGACGACCTGGTCCCGCCGGCGCATCGCCTCCTCGGCGTGGAACGTCGCGTGCTGGCCCGTGAACCCCTGGATGATGACCTGCGAGTCGCTGTCCACGAACACGCTCATGCCGGCACTCCTTCCGTGCGCGAGCGGTGCCCGCCGCCGCCACCGCTTTCGTCGCGGCGTCGTCGAGATCGTGCGGCCTGGACCAGCTCGAGGCCGCTCTCGTCCAGGATCGCGCGCCCTTCGTCGACGTTCGTGCCGGCGAGCCGAACGATGACCGGCGACGTCGATCTCCTGGTCGCGGGTCGCCTGCACGACGCCCTGGCCGCGATCCAGTCGCAGCGGTTGATGCCCGCGAAGATGTTCACGAGGATCGCGCGCACGTTCGGGTCCTTCAGCACGATGCGGAACGCGTTCGCGATCTTCTCGGGGCTCGCGCCACCGCCGACGTCGAGGAAGTTCGCCGGTCGTCCGCCGTGGAGCACGATCGCGTCCATCGTGCCCATCGCGAGCCCGGCGCCGTTCACGATGCAGCCGACCGAGCCGTCGAGGGCGATGTAGTTCAGGCCGTGACCGCTCGCCTCGACCTCCTTCGGGTCCTCCTCGTCGAAGTCGCGCAGCTCGACGACGTCGCCCTGTCGGAACAGGGCGTTGTCGTCGAAGCTCATCTTCGCGTCGAGCGCGACGAGCTCGCCGTCCTCGGTCTCGATGAACGGGTTGATCTCGAGCAGCAGGCAGTCGTTGTCGCGGAACAGCCGGTACATCCGCTTGAGCAACCGCGTGAACGACGTGGTCCTGTTGCCGAGGCCGATCGCGGTCGCGATCTTGCGGCACTGGAAGTCGAGCGAGGCCCACGCCCGGGTCGACGTACTCGGTGTGGATCGCGTCGGGGATCGCGCCGGCGACGTCCTCGATGTCGACGCCTCCCTCGGCGCTCGCGACGACCACGATCCGTTGCGAGTCCGGTCGACCACGAGGGAGAGGTAGAACTCGCGCTCGATCCGCGACGGCGCGCTCCACGAGGACGCCGGCTCACGCGCTGCCCCTCGGGGCCGGTCTGCTCCGTCACGAGGGTGGAGCCGAGCATCTGGTCGGCGATCTCGGCGATCTTCGCGGGGGAGTTGCCGAGCTTCACGCCGCCGGCCTTGCCGCGCCCGCCCGGCGTGGATCTGGGCCTTCACGACCCAGCGGCTGCCCGCCGAGCTCCTCGGCGACGCGGGCCGCGGCCTTCGACGTGTACACCACCTCGCCGCGCGGCGTCGTCACGCGGTAGCTCGGCGGAGCAGCGATTCGCCTGGTACTCGTGGATGTTCATCGGTTCACCTCCGCGGCCCGTCGGCGGGTCCTCGTTCTCGGTGCCGGCACTTCCTCAGCGGGCGCGCATCTGCTCGACCTTGCGCATCAGGTTCTCGCGCCATGCGGATCGAGGCGGCGTCGATCAGGCGACCGTCGAGCGAGACCGCTCCCTTGCCCTTCCTTCGCGGCGTCCTCCATCGCCTGGAGGATCCGCTCGGCGCGTTCGATCTCTGTCCGTCGCCGGCGTGAAGACCTCGTTCGCGAGCTCGACCTGCGACGGGTGGATCGCCCACTTCCCTTCGCAGCCCAGCGCGGCCGCGCGACGCGCGGCGCGCGGTAGCCGTCGGCGTCCCCGTAGTCGCCGAAGGGCCCGTCGATCGGACGGAGGCCCTGCGCGCGGCACGCCGCCACCATGCGCGAGATGCCGAAGTGCCACTGGTCGCCCCAGTGGATGCTCCCGGGCGCCGCGCCTCGGGTCGGGATCGGTCAGCACCGCGTAGTCGGGGTTCGCGCCGCCGATGTTCGTGGTGCGCGCCTGCACGCTCGCGGCGTAGTCGGCCACCCCGAAGACCATCGCCTCGAGACGGTCGGGACGTGCACGCGCGATCGCCTCGACGTTCGCCATGCCCGCCGCGGTCTCGATCAGGATGTGGATCCCGATGCGACCGAGCTCGAACCCTTGCGCTGCTCGATCTGGTCGAGCAGCGTCGCGACGAACTCGACGTCGGACGGCGAGCCCACCTTCGGCACCAGCACCGTGTCGAGCACGTCACCGCGCGCCTCCACCACGTCGACGACGTCGCGGTAGCACCAGCGGGTGTCGAGGCCGTTCACGCGCACGCTGACGGCGGTGCCCGACCAATCGTGCGCCCGGAGCGCCTCGATCACGTTGGCCCGCGCCCGCTCCTTGTCGGCCGGCGCGACGGCGTCTTCGAGATCGAGGAACACGACATCGGCGCCGAGCGTGGGAGCCTTCTCCATCGCTCGCAGGTTCGTGCCGGGCACGGCGAGCTCGCTCCGGTGCAGCCGGGCATCGTCGGCCATGGCCGGTCCTGCTCGGCCTAGCGGGGCAGCACGGCGTCGAACGCGGCGAGCACCCGATCGGCGGTCTCGCGGTTCGCGTTCACGCCCATCAGGCCGACACGCCAGATGGGCGGCGCCTTCGGACCGAGACCACCACCGACCTCGAGGTCGAACTCGCGCAGGATCCGGGTCTGGACCTCGTTGCCGTCCACCCCGTCGGGCACCTTCACGGCGGTCAGCTCCACCAGCTGGTGGTCCGGGTCGGCGAGCAGCTCGAACCCGCGGGCCCGGATCTCGTCCTGGAAGTAGCGTCCCGCGTCCTCGTTGCGAGCCCACCGAGCCTCGAGGCCCTCCTCGAGCGCGAGCTCGGACCCCCGTGTACAGCGCGTAGTACTGCAGGATCGGCATCGTGTGGTGATACGTGATCGGCCGGTCGATCCAGTACTTCGCGAGCTCCTCGAAGTCGTAGTAGTAGGGAGCCGGTCCCTGGTGCGTCGCCATCGCGTCGATCGCACGCTCGCTGATCGTGACGGGCGCGATGCCGGGGGGGCATCCGAGCGACTTCTGCGAGCAGGAGTAGGCGTAGTCGAGGCCCCACGCGTCCGCCTCGACCTGCTGACCGCCGAGCGACGTCACGCAGTCGGCGTAGAGCAGCGCCTCCGACGCCGCTCGCGCGCATCGCGGCGGCGAGCTCCTGCAGCGGGAACTCGGCGCCGGTCGAGGTCTCGGCGTGCACGACGCTCACGATCTTCGTGTCCGGGGTTGGCCGCGAGCGTCTCCACGATGCGATCGACGCGGCACGATCTGGCCGAGGTCGGCGGTCAGCTCGACCACGTTCGCGCCCACGCGGTGCGCGAAGTCGTTCAATCGCGAGCCGAAGAACCCCCAGTGGCAGCTGATCACGGTGTCGCCGGGGTCGATGAGGTTCATGAAGCCGGCCTCCATCGCGGAGGTGCCCGACGACGACAGCGCGATCGTCAGGCCCTGGTCGCCGCGACGCCAGAGCGCGCGCATCCCGTCGACGAGGTCGAGCAGGATGTCCCAGAAGTCGGGGTCGAGGTGCCCGTTCATCGGCAGGCGCATCGCGTCGAGCACCGCCGGGTGCACGTTCGACGGCCCGGGACCGCACAGGAGACGCTCGCCGGGCTGCAGCGCCGGCATCGTGGCATCGCTGGTCATGTCGGACCCTCCCTCCCGCGGTCAGCCGCGGTCCGCCACTCGCTTGAACGCCGGTTCAAGGAGCGCCGAGTATGGCACAGGGCGGACGCCGAGCCGGTAGTGGGCTGCGGCAGCTTCAGGTCAACCGCGGGGTATCGACGACGCCTCGACCTCAGCCGGTGTTCTGCAGCCCCGCCGCGACGCCGCTGATCGAGGCCTGGATCAAGCGCTCGGTGCGCGAGCTCCGCCGATCGTCGAGGAAACGCACCTGCAGGAACGACAGCGCGTCGACGTAGGGGTTGCGGAACTCGATCGCGCGCTGCAGGTCGGGGCGGCCGTCGAGCAGGCGCGTATGGCCGGTGACCGAGAGCACGAGCTCCGTGGTGCGTGCCATCTCGTCGCGGATCGACGCGGCGAGGTCGGGCCGGTCCCCCCTGGCGAGGTAGCGTTCGGCGATCGACGGGTCGGCCTTCGCGAGCGACAGCTCCGCGTTGTCGAGCAACGTGGAGAAGAACGGCCACTCGCGCGCCATCGCGCGCAGCCGTGAGATGCCGCCTCGGCGCGACGCGACCTCGCCGAGTCCGGCGCCCAGCCCGTACCAGCCGGTCAGGTTGATGCGGCTCTGCCCCCAGGCGAAGACCCAGGGGATCGCCCGGAGATCTTCGAGCGCGGTGGCGTCGTCGATCCCGCGCGAGATGGGGCGCGACGCGATCGGCAGCGTGCCGATCTGTGCGATCGGCGTGACGCGGCGGAAGAACTCCAGGAACCCGGGCGCATGCACCAGGGCTTCGTAGCGCGTGCGCGATGCGAGGGACATACGGTCGATCTCGTCGGCGAAACGGTCGGCCGCGTCGACCGTCACCGGCTCTGCGGAAGCCCGCACGACCGCGTTCGTGAGCTGCTCGAGGTGGCGGCGGGCGAGCGCGCCGTTGCCGTAGCGGGCGAACGCCACCTCGCCTTGTTCGGTGACCTTGAAGCGGCCTGCCACCGATCCCGGCGGCTCGGCCGTGATCGCGGCGCTCGCCGGCCCCCCGCCGCGCCCCAAGGCGCCGCCACGCCCGTGGAAGATCGTGAGCCGACATCGTTGGCCCGGGCCCATGCCACCATCGCCCGCTGGGCGCCGTAGAGCTCCAGGTTCGCGGCGAGCATCCCGACCTCCTTCGCGGAGTCGGAGTAGCCGACCATGACCTCGAGCTCGTCGCGGCGTCGGCGCAGCAGGCGCCGTGACTCGGGCCTCGCCGCCCACGCGCCGAGGATCTCGGGGGCCGCGGCGAGCTCCTTCCGCGTCTCGAGCAACGGCACCGGCACGATCTCCGGCGGCGCCTCGGGCACGGCGAGGCGGGCCAGACGCAGCACGCCGGAGAGGTCGTCGGCCGATCGCGTGAAGCTCACGATCACGTGGTCGCAGGCCTCGGTGCCGTAGCGCTGCTGGATGTCGGCGATCGCGCGGAAGGTGGCCAGCACCTCTCGGGTCGCTGGCGAGGGCCGCGCGGCCCTCTCGCCGCTCGCGGCGGTCACCTCCGCGAGCGCCGAGGCCAGCACGCTCGAGTGTTGCCGAACCTCCATCGCGGCGAGGTGGAACCCGAACGTCTCCACCTGCCAGCGCAGGTGTTGCAGCTCTCCATACGCGAGGCGCGCGGCGCCCGCCGCTGCGAGTGACCGCTGCAGCAGGTCGATGTCATCGCGGAACCCCCGAGGACGGTCGTAACAGCCGGACCCGCCCGCGCGGGTGGCGGCCAGTCGATGGGCGGCGAGTCCGAGGAAGCGCCGATGCGGCGCATCGGAGAGCTTGCGCTCCAGCTCTGCCGCGACCTCGGGGAGCGCGGTCGCCGATCGCGGAGCGCCCGCCGCAGCGCCCGGCTCGGCGGCACGTCGCGCTCCGAGACCGAGAGGGTCCGGGCGATGCGCCGGGCGGCGGCCTCGAGCCCGCGCAGCACGTGATCCGACTGGATCGCGACCGTGGCGCGCGTGACCTGCGCGGTGACGCCCGGGTTCCCGTCGCGATCACCGCCCACCCACGTGCCCCACCGGAGGAAGGGCTCGAACGAGGGCGGCCGGACGCCGCATCCTTCGGGGTCCAGTCGTCGGTCCATCTCGCGGTAGACGGCCGGCAGCGAGCTGAAGATCGTCTGATCGAAGAGCGCGAGCACCGCGCGGACCTCGTCGAGCGGCTCCGGCCGGTGCGGACGGATCGGGTCGGTGCGCCACAGGCCGGCGATCTCTTCCCGCATGTGGCGTCGTACCTCCTGTTCCTCCGACGCGCCCAGCGGCAGCTCCTCGAGATGCTCGAGCAGCGAGCCGATGCGCCACAGGTGCTCGACGACCGCCCGGCGCTTGGCCTCGGTGGGATGGGCCGTGAGCACCGGTTGGATCCGCAGGTCGGCGGTGGGGGCGGGGTCGACGTCGAGCGCGCCGATCGAGTCCTTGACCGGCGTGCCCGACCGGGCCCGCCGACGCAAGGTGCGCACGCGGTGGCGCTCCTCGGCGAGGTTCACGAGCTGGAAGTAGCACGTGAACGCCCTGATCACATCCTCGGCCCGCCCGATGTCCAGGCCGTCGACGAGGTGCGTGATCCTGCGTCGACGGGTGGCCGTCGGATGACCCCGATGCGCGATCGCAGCCGTGCGCAACGCCTCGACCTCGGCGAGCAACGTCTCGCCGCCACTCTCGGCGATCGCGTCGCCGAGCATCGTGGTGAGCAGGCGGACGTCGGCGCGGAGCGCGCGAGAGCGGGGACCCTCACCGCGGCGTGAGACCGCCCGGCCGGTCACGAGATCAGCCGGACAGCGCGTCGGGGTTCAACAAGGTGGGGGGCCGGGCGCCGTCGATCGCAGCGAACACGTTGTCGACGACGAGGTGGCCCATCGCGTTGCGCGTGTCGACCGTGGCGCTGCCGAGGTGCGGGATCACGACCGCGTTCTCGAGCTTCAGCAGGCGAGGTTCCACCTCGGGCTCGCGCTCGAACACGTCGAGCCCGGCCGCGAAGATCTCCCCGGCCTCCAGCGCGTCGGCGAGCGCCGCCTCGTCGACCACCGGACCCCGCGAGGTGTTCACGACCACGGCCGAGGGCTTCATCGTGCGGAAGGCATCGGCCCCGAACAGGTGCCGGGTCTCGGGGGTGAGGTTCGTGTGGATCGAGACGAAGTCGGCCTGGCCCAGCAGGTCGTCGAGCTCGAGCCGCTCGGCGCCGGTCTCGGCCTCGACGTCCGGAGGCAGCTGCACCGCATCGCTGTAGACGACACGCATGCCGAACCCTCTCGCTCGCCGCGCCACCGCCTGGCCGATGCGGCCGAAGCCGACGATGCCGATCGTCTTGTGGTGCACGTCCTGGCCGAGCATCATGAGCGGCCCCCAGATCCACGGGCTGCCCGACCGGAGGAACCGCTCGCCCTCGCCGAGCCGCCGTGCGGCTGCCATCAGCAGCGCGAACGCGGTGTCGGCGGTTGTCTCCGTGAGCACGTCGGGGGTGTTCGTCGCGAGCACGCCTGCCGCGGTGCAGGCCCCTACGTCGACGTTGTCGAAGCCGACCGCGTGGTTCGCGACGATCTTCAGCTGTGCCCCGGCCGCTTCGAGGAATTCGGCATCGACGTGCTCGGTCAACATCGTCACGATCGCGTCACGGCCGGCGATCACGGTCAGCAACTCGTCGCGCGGGATTCCGAACTCGTTCTCGTGCACCGTGACGTCGCATCGTTCCTGCAGGCGGGCGAGGGGCGCATCCATGATCGGACGGGTCACCAGGACGTTCGGTCGATCGGTCATCGCGATCCCTTCTATCCGGGCCGTTCGCTGGCGCGGTGCGACGGCGGGAAGCTTCGAAGTATGCCGCGTCCGAGCCATCGAGGGGTAGCCCGACGCCGATGGCTCCGACGCCGATACGCTGGTCGACCGTGCGCCTGCCCATGCGGATCGAGACAGAACGCCTGCGGCTCCGGCCGTTCCACGAGGACCTGTCCGACGCCGACGCGCTGCAGGCCGTGCTGGGCGACGCGGCCTCGATGCGCTACTACCCCGCCCCGTTCGATCTCGACCGCACGCGAGCGTGGGTCGAAGGTCAGCTCGCACGGTACGAGCGTGACGGATTCGGACTGTTGGCGATCGAGGACCGAGGGACCGGTGAGGTGATCGGAGACGTCGGACCCACGGTGCAGGAGGCGGACGGCGATCCCTTCGTCGAGCTCGGCTGGCACGTGCTCGCGTCGAGGCAGCGTCAGGGCATCGCCACCGAGGCCGGAGCCGCGTGCCGTGAGGCCGCGTTCTCCTCGCTCGACGCACCCTTCCTGATCTCACTGATCAGACCGGAGAACGTTCCGTCGCGGCGGGTCGCCGAGAAGCTCGGCTTCGACATCTGGCGCGGCACGATTCGCGCAGGGTGGGGACACCTGATCTACCGACTCGACCGCCCGGGCTGAGCCCGAAGATCCCGATCAGCTCACCGGAGAGCGTCGTCCGCGGGAGAGGCCGGCGAGCCCGGGCTGCCGTTCGATCCACGCCGAGGCGGGGTCGATCAGTCGCATCACGAACGGGTTCAGGGTGATCGAGACGAGGGCGCCCGCCAGCACGAGCGACAGGGCGTCGGGCGAGAGCAGGTCGAGCGACCGGCCGAGCTCCGCCAGGATGAACGAGAACTCGCCGATCTGGCTGAGGCCGGCCGCGACGGTGAGACCGGTGCGCGCAGGCCGTCCGGCTGCGACCACGATCGCGAACGCCGCGATCGACTTGCCCGCCACGATCACGAGCGCGACCACGAGGATCGCTTGCCACTGGTCGACCAGGGAGGCAGGGTCGATCAGCATGCCGATCGAGACGAAGAAGAGCACGGCGAACGCTTCCTGCAGTGGGATGGCGTGCTCGGCTGCGCGATGGCTGAGGTCCGAGCCGTTCACGGCGACCCCGGCGAGGAAGGCGCCGAGGGCGACCGAGACCCCGAAGATCTCCGCTGCTCCGTAGGCGATGCCGAGTGCCACAGCGAGCACCGCGAGCACGAACAGGTCGCGAGCGCCGAGGCGCTCCGCCCACGTGAGCAGGGTCGGCACCACACGCCGGCCGACGATCAGCATCAGGGCGACGAACGCGACCAGCTTGCCGAGCGTGAGCACGAGTTCCAGCACCAGGGACGTGTCAGGACCGACGTCCGATGCGCCTCCGAGCGATCCGGCCATCCCCGGCAGCACGACGAGCGCCACCACCATGACGATGTCTTCGACGAGCAGCCACCCGACCGCGAGTCGGCCCTCAGGGGTCTCCACACCGCCGCGCTCATCGAGGGCTCGCAGCAGCACGACGGTGCTCGCCACCGACAACGCCAGCCCGAACACGAAGCCTTCGCCGGCCGGCCATCCCCAGACCCACGCGATGGCCATGCCCAGCAGGGTCGCGACGGCGATCTGTCCGAGCGCGCCGGGCACGGCGATCCCACGGACAGCCAGCAGGTCGCCGACCGAGAAATGCATCCCCACGCCGAACATCAGCAGGATGACGCCGATGTCGGCCAGCTGGGTCGCGAGCTCGGCGTCGGCCACGAACCCCGGGGTGAACGGGCCCACCACCACGCCCGCGAGCAGATAGCCCACGATCGTGGGCAGCCCGATCCTGGCGGCGATCAGGCCGCCGGCGAACGCTGCCGCCAGACTGATCGCGATCGTCGCGATGAGCTGGGTGTCTCCGTGCATCCCGCGCCCTTCGTGAGGCCGTCGGCGCCGGGAACCTCGAGAAGGATCCCGTCGAGCGAGCTCGACTCCTCGAGCGGCACCTGCGCCTGCTCGGCGCGCCGACAGGTCCGCGTCACTCCGCGATGTCGATGCGATTCGATCACGATGTCCTCGGTCGGGCGATCCAGCGCCCCGGTCGACGACTTCGAGATGTGCTCGACCACGTCGTATCCCTCGGTGACCTCGCCGAAGATCGTGTGCCGTCCGGTGAGCCACTCGGTCGGTGCGACGGTCACGAAGAACTGGCAGCCGTTCGTGCCGGGCCCCGCGTTCGCCATCGCGAGCAGGCCTGGCCGGTCGAACGACGGACCGCCGGGCGGGCACTCGTCCTCGAACGTATAGCCGGGCCCGCCCTTGCCCGTGCCGGTGGGGTCGCCGCCTTGGATCATGAACCCGTCGATCACCCGGTGGAAGATCGTGCCCGGATACAGCGCCTCGGTCTTCGCGCTGCCGTCGCGAGGATCGGTCCATTCGCGTCCGCCACTCGACAGGTCGACGAAGTTCTGCACCGTCTTCGGAGCGTGCTCGGGCATCAGGGCCACCGTGAACGACCCCTGGTTCGTGACGAACGTGGCGGTGGACATGGTCGATCGACCTCCTCGCGGCGTGAAACCCCGAGTCTAAGCGGCGGGAGATAGTTGTGCGCGCAAGTATCCACCCGTACCCTCGCCGCATGGCCGCCGACTCGAAGCTCCAGGCATGGTTCACGTTCCTGCAGGCGCACGACGCCGTCACCGAGGGCCTCGGTGACGAGTTGCGAGAGCGAACCGGACTGGTGATGTCGGAGTACGAGGTGCTGCTCTATCTCTACCGCGCTCCGGAGGGGAGGCTCCGCATGGCCGATCTCGCCGAGAGCGTGCTGCTCACGGCCAGCGGCACCACCCGGGCGGTCGATCGTATGGAACGTGAGGGCCTGGTGCACCGAGCCCCCGACCCCGACGACGGACGGGCGACGCTGGTCTCGCTCTCGGCCGCCGGACGGAGGCGGTTCCGCGCCGCGGCCCCCGTGCACCTCGAGGGCATCCGGGCGCGGTTCCTCGACGCGCTCACGACACGGGAGGCCCGCGAGCTGCGATCGGCACTCGCGAAGGTGCTCGACGCCAACGGACGGGCCGAACGGAGATCGTGACCAGGTTCATGACGTTTCTATGGAGGGGGGTTCCACTCGGGTAACATCTCCCGAAGCGGACGTAGGCGCGCGACCCGACACCGAAGGACACCCGTGGCCGAACAGAACCGATTCCTCGATCTCAGTGACTACTGGCGAATGGTGCGGAAGCGCCTGTGGCTGCCGATCGTCTTCGCGGTCATCGTGGCGGGACTCGCCGCCGCGTTCGTCATGACGAAGACCCCCACGTACCTGGCGCGCGCGAAGCTTCAGATCCTGCCGCTCGTGAACCCACTAGTGAGCGCAACGCAGGCGACAGGTGCGTCGGCCGAGATCGACATGGCGACCGAATCCGAGATCGTGTCCTCGGCCGATGTCGCCGAGTTGGTGCGGGAGAACCTTCCCACTGAGACGTCGGCCAACGATCTCCTGGGGGGTGTTCGGGTCGATGTGGTCGGAGACAGCACGGTGATGTACGTCGGGTACGAGGACCCGAATACCGACGCGGCCCAGCGGCTCGCCAACGCCTTCGCGGCCGCCTACCTGGAAAACCGGATCGCTGAAGACAGAGCGAGGCTCGATGACAAGATCAAGGGTGTCGAGGCCCTGATCGTACCGCGGACGAGCGGCTCGACGCGGCCCAGAACAACTTCGAGCGGAACCTGTGGTTCGCAGGAGCGCGGGGAGCTCCGACGCGAGCTCTCCGACCTCGAGAACATCAGGGATGGTCTCCAGGGCGGGCGCATCTACAGTCAAGCGATCCGGCCGGAGTCCGCGACGGGCGTCGGCTTGCCTCCGGTGATCATCGGGGGAGCGTTGCTCGGTGCCCTGATCGGCGCGATCCTCGCGATCGGCCGCGGACTGCTCGAGGACCGCATCGAGGACCGTCACGAGCTCTCCGAGCAGATCGACGCGCCGGTGCTCGGCGTGATCCCCTCGGTCGAAGGCTGGAGCGATCGAGAACGAGCCGATCTGGTGATGGCCACCGAACCCGGCGGCGCCGCGGCCGAGGCGTACCGCACGCTCGCCACGAACGTGCGCTTCCTTCGATCGCAGCACCTGCTCGACGTGATCGTGGTCTCCTCGGCCTTGCCCGGCGAGGGGAAGAGCGCCACCGCCGCCAACGTCGCGTGGGCCCTGGCCGAGACCGGTCTCCGGGTGGTACTGGTCGACGCCGACCTGCGGCGACCACGAGCCTCCGAGTTCTTCGGGGTGCCCGAAGGTCCGGGGTTCCGCGACGCGCTCGAGGGCATCAGTGTCCGGGAACTCCTCGTCGACACCGACGTCGAGGGGCTCTCCCTGTTGGGGAGCGGCGCCACGCCGCACGACCCGGTCTCGCTGCTCGCGCAGGCCGGCAGGGCGATGGCCGAGCTCCGGTCGATCGCGGACGTGATCATCACCGACTCCCCACCGGTGCTCCCCGTGGCCGACGCCTCGATCCTCGCCGAGCTGGGCGACGGCGTCATCCTGGTGCACGACCCGTCGATCTCGTCGAGGACCGCCCTCGAGGAGGCGGTCGCGCAGCTCACCACGGCGGGTGGGTCGATCATCGGAGGGGCCTACAACAACATCTCGGTCGCGCAGCGGCTGGGGCTCGGGTTCAGCAACTACGACACGTACTACGGGCCGGACGAACGCGCGGCGTCGGCCTCGAAGCGACGCCAGGTGCGCGAGACGCCGCGACGACCGTCTTCAGGTCCCCCCCGGCCGACCCGCCAGGTCTTCACGCCGCCCGTCGAATCCCCCGTCGAATCGTCTGTCGAATCGGCCTCCGAGCGGCCGTCCGAGCCGCCGACGATGCCCGTGGAGCCGCCCATGCCGGTCGAGCCGGCCGGGGAAGGCCCGGAGCAGCAGAACGGCGAGGGAGCGACGCCCGCCCCGATCCGCGGAGGCGGCGGCACGGCTCGCCAGCGCAACGAGAGCTAGCCCGTCACGCCGGGTCCGCCTCGGTCACCGAAGCGGCTGCCCCGACCGGATCAGGCGCTCGAGCCACGATCCCGCCAGCAGCGACGTGACGATCGCGAGCATCACGAGCACCGCGTAGAAGGTCCGGTCGATGATCGCCGCGTCGAAGGCGACCGACGCGAGCACGATGCCCGGTCCGCCGCGAGCGTTCAGGGCGATCGCGAGGTTCCGCGCCCCGGCCGCCGTCTCTCCGGCGAAGCGCGCGCCGGCCCAGACGCTGGCCGCCTTCGCCGCACACGCCACGACCAGGAACACCAGGAAGAACAGTAGGTCGAATCCGTCGATCAGATCGAGTCGAAGCCCCACGATCGCGAAGTAGATCGGGATGAAGAAGGCCATCGCGAACGTGCGGATACGTTCACGAGCCTCCTGAGCGCCGGCCCCTTCGGTGGATCCGACCACGATGCCTGCCGCGAAGGCCCCGAACAACGGTGTGACGCCGATGAAGGCCGCGATCACCGTCATCGCGAACATGAACACGACCTGGAACGCGATCGCGTTCGATCGCTTCACGAGGTTGAGCTTGGACCGCAGCACCCCTCGGTAGACGATCGGCCCCAGCCACAGGGAGAGGAGCAAGAACCCCAGGGTCGCAACGGTGTGGTAGACGACCCCGGAGACGCCGGACCCTCCGATGCCGAGCGCCGCCTGCAGACCGAAGCTCGCGCCGCTCGTCGCGCTGACGAACCCGAGCGCGATGGCGAGCAGGATGTAGACCACCACGTCCTCGATCACGGCGACCGCGAGCACGATGCGGGCGAACGGGGTCTCGAGGATCCCGAGGTCCTGCATGATCCGGGAGATCACGGGGATGCTCGTCACGGCGATCGCGAGCGCGAACACCAGGACGAAGGCGGCCTGGTCGTTCGCCGGCCCGAGGAACCTGCCTTCGGGCAGCAGCGACACGAACGCGAGCCCGACCAGGAACGGCACGACCATGCCGGTGATCGTCACCGCTCCCACCGTGCGCCGCTCCTTGGAGTCGAACGACAGGCGGACCTCAGCGCCGGCGCCGAACATCAGGAGCAGCAGTCCGAGCTGATACAGCGCGTCCAGCACCAGAGGGGTCGATCCAGGGGTCGATCCGATCGGCGGGAACAACGACTCCTGCACGCCCGGAGCGATCGCGCCGAGCACGGTCGGCCCGAGGACCAGCCCGCCGAGGATCTCGCCGATCACACGAGGCTGCCGGTAGCGAGCGAACAGGTACCCGAACACGTGGGCGGCGATCAGCAGCAGCGTGATCGCCAGGAGCAGCCTCGCCAGGCCCTCTGCGTCCAGGGTCATGGCCGACCCGGCCGGATGTCCCTGTGGCGATGGGTAGAGTCACCGCCGTGGTGAATGGCTCGGGGCGCGGTGTCGGTTCGCGGGTGCGGCAGATCCGCTGGGACCTGCGCTTCCGGGCGGCGCAGCATCAGTGGTACCTGCCCCTCGCCCGGCGGCGCTACGGCGAGTCGGTCGTGAACCCGTCGACCCAGCTCGTGATCGATGGGTTCACCAGGACCGCGGTGACGTTCTCCGTGATCGCGTTCCAGGTCGCCCAACGGGTGCCGGTGCGAGTGGCGCACACGCTCCACTCGGCCGCGCACGTCGCCGAAGCGGCTCGGCTCGGCGTGCCCTGTCTGGTCGCGATCCGCGAGCCCGACGACACGGTCCTGTCGATCGCGATCCGCGAGCCCGACGTGAGCCTGTCGATGGCGCTCGGGGCGTACTCGCGTTTCTGCGAGCGGGTGGCCGAGGAGCTCGATCGCGTGGTGGTCGCCGACTTCGCGGAGATCACCACGGACTTCGGTCCGGTGATCGATCGGCTGAACGCGAAGTTCTCGACCTCGTTCGACCGGTTCGAGCACGACCCGGAGCACGTCGCGGCGGTCTTCGAGATCATCGACGACCGGAGCCGGCGGCCGCCGTGGAGCGAGGCCCTCGGCGACTTCGAGGACGGGCGCATCGGTCTCGAGGCGTACCGCCTCGCGAAGGCGCGGAGCGTGGCCGCCGGCCTCGAACCGTCCCTCGAGGTCCCCGAGCATCGCGTGCAGCGGCCTTCCGAATCGCGCGCGGCTCAGAAGGTGGCGATGAGGGGAGCCCTCGATGCCGCCGCGCTGCGGGATCGTCGGGAGCACGCCTGGACGGTCTACCGGCGCCTGATCGAAGGGTGATCTCGCCGCCGAGAGCCTTCCCATGCATGGCTCCCGGCTGGGCGTCAGTCGACGTCGTCGCCGGTGGGCATGTCGACCACGCGGACCTCGCCGCCCGTGATCTCGAACCGGGTGAGTGAACCCCGTCCGACCGGGATGCGCCACCCTTCCCCATGCGCTCCCTGCAGGGCAGCGACCGCCAGACGGATCATGACCGCGTGCGTCACCCCTGCCACGCGCTCGCCCGGGTGGCGCTCGCCGATCAGCCGGATCGCCTCCATCACCCTGGCCTGTGCGTCGGCCAGTCGCTCGCCGTTCGGGCAGATGGCCTGATCGGGGTCGGTCTTGTAGAGCTGGAACGCGACCGGGTCGTACATCGCGGCTTCCTCGGACGTCATGCCTTCCCAGGCGCCGTAGTCGACGTTCGTGAGGCCGTGCAGGATGCGCACGTCGGGGATGCGGCATTCGTCGGCGATGACCTGCGCGGTGTTGATCGTGCGGCGGAGAGGTCCGGCGTAGACGGACGAGAGCTTCACGGGCGAGAGCGCGCGGGCGGCCTCGACCGCGTCGGCCCAGCCCTGCGCGTCGAGCGGCACATCGCGGCGTCCGCGGTAACGGTTCTCGACGTTCATGGTGGTGGTGCCGTGTCGCACCATGTAAAGGGTGCACACCGCCGCATCGGAGGCGGGCGACCCTTCGGAGCGCCGTTGTGGAGCATCGATCGCGGACATACTCGGGCCTCCTGGAGCAGCGCTCATCGGTCGATCCCGACCGGGGGGATCATGGGGGGTCGTCGGGTGTGTCGATCGCGGACAACGGTACGGTCGGCGACGAGCGTCCGTCAAGGAGATGATGGCCGGAGGCGACGTTCGGGGGAGGTTCCTCGACCCTCGCCCTAGGCCGGTCGGTCCGCGGTGAACGAGATGCGCCCGCGTTTCTTGGCGATCAGCCACGCCGGGTTCCGTGCGTTCAATCGCAGGCTCAACGACTTCCCCTGCAGCCACCGCAGGCGCCCGGTCCCGCCGTAGCGCTCCTGCACCATCCGGCTCTCGAGCTCCATCTTCGCCGGGTCCAGCGAGATCTGCGCCGGGTGCAGGCGGAACCTCCCGATCGTTCGATGCAGGATCAGCGGGTGCTGGCGCCGGAGGGCGCGCGCGTACCAGTCGTAGTCGCCGCAGTTTCGGAAGGCGAGGTCGAAGGGGCCGATCGCATCGAAGAACTCCCGTCGCGCCCAGACCGTCTGCTGCGGGATCGTGGACCAGCCGATACCGGCGTACGACGCGAGCGAGACCCGGACCGGCTGCATGCGACCCAACACCTCGCCCTCGGGCCCGATGTACTCCACCTTGCCGCACAACCATCCCGCGAGCGGCTCTCGACGGAACCCGTCGACGATCGCAGCCACCGCACCGGGGGCGATCTCGTCATCGGCGTTGATGTAGCCGACGATCTGGCCATCGACCGCCGCCAAGCCCTTGTTCACGGCGTCGTACATGCCCTGGTCGTCCTCGGATCGAAGCACGCGCGTCGGGTAGTCGGCGGCGATCTCGAGCGTGCGATCGGTGGAGCCGCCGTCGACGAGCACGTGATCGATCTCGACGTCGTCGGACACCTGCGTCCAGATGGACTCGAGGGTCTGCTGCAGGAACGCCTCGCCGTTCAACACGGGCGTCACGACCCCGAAGCGAACCTTCGTCCCGTCAGACCCCATCTCCACCTCCACCTCGCCCGGCTCCGCTCGGAGTTCCTTGTACGGTACTGACCCGATGGCAACGTCACGCCCGATCCTGGTGACCGGTTCGCACCGTTCCGGCACGGGATGGGTCTCGCGTGTCTTGTCGGGCTCGACGTCGCCGGTGCACTACATCTGGGAGCCCTTCAGCGTGCTCGCTCGCCCCGGCATCTGTGCGGCGGGGTTCCGCGTGTGGTTCCCGTACGTCTGCGACGACAACGAGGAAGCCTACCTCGCAGCGGTTCGCGACACGGTCGCCCTTCACTACAACCTCGGAGCCGAGCTGAGGGCACTCCGCACACCGAGGGATGCGGGGAGGATGATCCGCGACCTCCGCTCGACGCGGCGCGCCGAGCGCATCGGCGCCAGGGCGTTGTTGAAGGATCCGATCGCGCTGTTCTCCTCGGAGTGGCTCGTGGATCGGTTCGATGCGCAGCCCGTGGTCCTGATCCGGCATCCGGCCGCGTTCGCATCCAGCATCGTGCGTCACGGCTGGCGGCATCCGTTCGGGGACTTCCTCGCCCAGCCGTACCTGATGCGCGACCGCCTCGCGTCCTCGGAGGACGAGATCCGCCGCTTCGCGCAACGGGAGCAGCCGCTCCTCGAGCAGGCGATACTGCTCTGGAACATCCTGCACGCGGAGATCGCGCGGCTGGGCACCGCGCGTCCCGGGTGGATCTTCCGTCGGCACGAAGACCTCGGCACCCGACCGATGGAGGGATTCGCCGATCTCTACCAGCGCCTCGAACTCACCGACGACGGCTCACTGGCCTCCGTCGTGGAGCACTACAGCGGGGCGTCGAATCCCGCCGACGTCCGGCGCCCGGGCGACCAACGCCGCGACAGCCAGGCGGGATTGACGCTCTGGAAGCAGCGCCTGAGCCCGGTCCAGATCGCGCGAGTCAGAGAAGGCACCGCGGAGGTGGCGGCCACGTTCTACGACGACGACGACTGGTGAGCGTCAGCCCGGATTCCGGCAGGTGTCGGTGCCGGAGTCGACCGTCGCATCGAAGCGATCGATGAACTGCCAGGCATAGCTCTCGTCGTGCAGGGTGAGCTTCAGCACGCCCAAGGCGTTGGAACGGACCTGGCTGTTCGGCGCCGCGAACCGCGGGGTGCCGGTCGACTTCCCACCCGTGCCGACGATGAACGCCCGGGTGCCCGTCGATGACTGCCCTCCGTTCACGTCCTGGGGTGCGAACCGCTCGTAGAAATGCTGGTTCCCGTGGAGGGTGATGTCGGCGCCGTGCTCGACGGCAGCCCGCCAGATGTGCTGGGGAAGCTTGTTCGTGAAGGGCCCGTCGGACGAGGTGTTCGAGCGCCAGCGCGGCGTGTGCCACATCACGATCGTGCACGAGGCCAGGTGCGCGTCGAGGTCGGCGCGGAGCCAGTCGACCTGGGCCGAGTTCCCGCCGCAGGCCACCCGGCTGCATCCGTCGTTCGTGTTGAGCCCGACCACGTGCCAGCAGACGGGCGAGGACGACGTACATCCCGCCGGCACGTTGAAGCTGTAGTAGCCCCTGGACGGGTCCCCGGCGGCCGCACCGAAGTAGTCGAAGTATCCCGACGCGGTGGTGCCTCCGCAGCCCGCGCCGGTCCCGTACTCCTCGTCGCCGGGGATCGGCGCGGTGATCGCCTTCATCCGCCCCCACGACTCGTCGTAGGAAGCGTGGAAGGCCGCCAGTGCCCCGCATTCGTACTGCGTGTCGCCGATGGCCAGCACGCGATCGAGGCGGTCGTCGAGCATGTCGAGCAGCAGGTCCGACGTGGCCATCGCGCGGCACTTCTTGCCCGAGCCGACGCCGCCGGCGAACTTCGGATCGGCCGGGTCGCATGCGATGTCGCCCGCAGCGGCGATCACCGGGTCGCCGCCGCCGGCCCTCGCGGCTCCGGTGACCGTCACGGCCGCCGATACGGCGAACGCGGCGACGACGAGCGATGCGACCAAGCGCGAACGGGATCCTCTCGTCGCGGCCTGGGACATCGTTCCTGCACCTCGCGTCGCTCGGGAGGACGGGCAGACGGGCGCATCGGATTCGTCCTCGTCGGCGCCACGCTAGTCAGACCGAGGTCCAGGCGTCGTCGGTCGAAAGACTCGATCTCGTACGTCGGAAGGCTCATCCCGACGGCGGATGCCGATACGGGGAGAGACCCTTCGTATCGCCCTACGAGCCGAAGGTGATGGACACCTCGTCCATCAGGCCCCGGAACCAGTCATCGGACCGGTCTGGCTTGCCTCCCAGCACGAGCGCCGTCTTGTTGGAGATCGAGCCCACGGAGATCGTCTTCGACTTCACCTCGACTCCGTCGACGAGGAGCGAGACGCGGTTCGAGGTGCGGCGGCATTCGATGTGATGCCACTCGCCGTCCGTCACGACGGGGCCGCCTTTGACCACCCCATTGTTCTGGCTGCCCTTGAACTGGCAGTACCCGGTGCCGGTGTAGAGGACCTCCATCTTGTAGATCGAGCCCTGGCCCTTCTTCCTGATGATGTCGTAGTCGAATTCGGCGCGGCTCGGGGGCGTCGATACGTTGATGTACGCCGACAGCACGATGTCGGCGGTACCCGGGTTCAGTGTCGCGTCGTTGGGGATCACGACGAGTGAGTTCGACCCGTTGAAGGAGTATGCGCGTCCGCTCCACCCGTCGGTCGTGAACGCGACATGCTCGAGCGTGCCGTCGTTGTCGTGGGTGGAGGCGTCATTCATCTTCGTGCCGGAGGACTCGTCCATGTGCCACAGACCGACGACGTCGCCGGCAGCCGTGGCCGGCCCGGCGATCACCACAACCACCGCGATCGTGATCGCGGCCACTCGGACGTATCTCAAGGCCGACCCCTTCCCTCGTGACGCTGCTGTAGGCCGGTGATCCGGCGACGCAACGCTATGAGGGAGGAGGCTTGTGGTCAAGACCGGGACGCGAAGCGGGCGTCAGTCGCCCAATGAGGCGGTCACCCCCGTGTTCAGCACCGAGACCGCCCCGGCGAGCGTCTGAGCGTCCCAGACGTTCCAGAAGTCCGCATGCATCGATCGTCCCTGGGTGGTGCCCATCATGGCGTCGGAGCTGAGCCAGTAGCCGGCGCCGTTGCGGATGCCGTAGGTGACGTGGAGCACCAGCTTGGGCAGCGGCACCGGGTGCGTCGACGGGCACCCCTTCCCCTTCGGGTAGGACATATGGCTCCGATGATCCGCGGAGTCGAGGTTCATCCCGTCCCAGCACGACGGGAAGATCACGACGCCCTTGAGCAGCTTGCGGCCGCAGTCGAGCGGCACCGACGAGGTAGGAGTGCCCTCGCCGCAGGTGTAGCCGGCGACCCGCAGGTTCGACGTGTCGCCGCCGGCGACGATGCGGAGATCCGCCGGTGGCACCTTCACCTCGATGCCCTTGTTCCAGTAGTAGGCGCTCAGCCGGATCGGCTTCACCGCCACACCCTGGGGGTCGATCAACGCCGGTGCCCAGTAGCCGGAGCGGTCGCCGGGAACGTCGCACGTCGTGCTCGCGCTTCCCATGTCCTGGATCGTCGACATCGCGTTCGTGGATCGGTTGCCGAAGAAGTCGTGCATGTGCGTGGCGCCGGGCTGACCGGGCCGCACGATCGGATCGTCGTTCGACGAACCGACGTACATGCAGGTCAGATGGAAGTTGGCGCTCGCGATCGCTCTCCCGGTCGGAGCGATCATCCCCACGATCAAGGCCGCCAGCGACACGAGCATGAGCCAGTGAGGTCTCCGCATCGTCGTCCCCTCTCGATCTACGACTCGGACCTGGTGCGTATCGGCACCCGGGGGTCGATGCCCTCTTCCGTCGTTCGGCCCTTTCGCACCCGGGGCGGGGGAGGCCGTTCGGCCGGAGTCGGTCGGCGGTCGGCGAGGCCGCGCGGCGTGGGGCTCGGTACCCTGGGCGAGCCATGCGACCCCTCTTCCTGCTGTCACTGCCCCGATCGGGATCGACGCTCCTGCAGCGCATCCTCGGCTCCCACGAGGCGGTCGCCACGTCGCCGGAGCCATGGTTACTGCTCCCACAGGTGTACGCCTTGCGGGAGTCGGGAGCCTTCGCCGAGTACGGGCAGGTGCCCTCGTCGCGTGCGATCCGCGAGTTCGCGGGCCGGCTCCCCGGGGGTGCGGACTCGTATCTCGACGCGCTGCGGGCGTTCGCGATGGACCTGTACGGCAGGGCCGCCGAGGGCGATGCCGAGTACTTCCTCGACAAGACGCCCCGCTACCACTTCATCGCCGACGATCTGTTCCGCATCTTCCCCGACGCCCGGTTCGTGTTCCTGTGGCGGAACCCGCTCTCGGTGGTCTCCTCGATCGTCGACACGTGGTCGGCGGGTCGGTGGAAGCTGGAGCGCTGGCACGCCGACCTCTTCGAGGGGCCGCCGAACCTCGTGCGTGCGCTCGGTGAGCATCGAGATCGGAGCGTCGCGCTGCGGTTCGAGGATCTCGTCGGGTCACCGGACCGCGCGCTCACCGACCTCTTCGCCTACCTCGGCCTCGCGTTCGATCCGGGCGTGCTCGAGGGCTTCTCCTCGGTTCGCTGGGAGGCCCGCATGGGCGACCCCACCGGAACGGCACGCTACGGCGAGCTGAGCACCGAGCCGCTCGACAAGTGGAAGTCGACGATCCGCGGCACGGTGCGCACCCGTTGGGCGCGCTCCTACCTCACGTCGCTCGGCCCCACGTGCCTGGCGGAGATGGGGTACGACCTCGACGAGCTGCTCCGGGAGATCGACGCACAGCCCGGGGGCCTCGGCTCGGCGCCTCGGGACGCGGCGGCGTCGGTGTCGGCGGCGGCGCGGCGATCGAGCCGGCAGGCCGCGGCGAGGTTCCTGTGGAGCGGACCCCGGCCCTGACCGCCCCGCCTCAGGCCTCAGGCCTCAGGTTCGAACGGCCACACCTCGAGCCCGTGCACCGCGTTGCGGACGTCGTGCGAGATCGTCACGTGTTTCACGACGGAGGGCGGGTCGACGCGGTAGACGGTCACCGTCGCAGGTGACGAGCCGGCGACGAACGTCTGTGCGTCCACGATCGCCAGCCCCCGCCCGAACGCCTGTCGCGCCTTGTCGCTCGTGAGGTCGGTGTAGGTGAGATCGGACTGATCGAGTTCGGGGACGGGATAGGAACGAACGACCTTCCCGCGCCGGGAGACGAACGCCACGCGGTCGGTGGCCGTGTGGTTCAGCAGCACCCCACCTTGGAACGGCGTGGCGTTGTGGGTGCCGTACGGGATCGACGCGTAGCGTTCAAGCCGATCCCCGTTCCCGAAGCGCCACAGGGTGCCCAGCCCCACCCCGGAGGTGTAGATGCCCTCGTCGTCGACGAACACGTTGTTGATGTGGCTGGTGTCGCCGGGACCCGGCCCCCCCGGCTCGTTCGGATCGAACACCTGGAACGTCGGCCGGGGCCGGAGGTGCAGGCGCCGGCGGGCCTTCCAGCGTTCGGGGAACCGCAGCATGAACCCCCGGTTGAAACGTTCGAGTTCCAGGTCGTACTCGAGGACCGAGTCGTAGCCCGTGGAGCTCATGTACAACCGGCCGTCGCGCACCACGATCTCGTGGCAGTGCTTCAGGTAAGGATTCGTGAACGACCCCAGGCGCCGGAAGTTCCGGTCGTAGACGAAGATCTCGTCGCTCGCGGCGAGCAACACCCGCTCGCGGTGGAAGGCGATGCCTCGGAGGCCACGATCGCCGCCTCGGCCCTCCCAGTCGATGTCGACGGCGTTCCAATCGACGGTCTGCCGGATAGTCGCTCGCTCGAGATCGACGAGGTACACCCCTCCGTGACTCTCGCCGCGATGCGAGGACCGCACCACCGAGCTGAGCACGACGGTCGGCAGCGGGGAGCCGGGCGCGTCGGACATGGCGACGGAGTATAGTGCCCGCCCGGTGCCCCTCAGGCGGCGCCGACCCCCGTCCCGTTCCCCGCACGAGGAGGCCCGCTGCAGGGTGGCCGATCGATCCGGCGACACGTCCGAGCTATCCCGCCTTCCCAACCTGGTGATCGCGGGCGTCGGCAAGGCGGGCACCACTTCGCTGTTCTGGTACTTGTCCCAGCATCCCGATGTATGCGCGTCCTCGGTGAAGGAACCGCGTTACTTCCGTCTGCCCGACGACCCGGATGCCATGCTGCCGCCGCTGGAGGGATACACGCGCCACTTCGCGCACTGCGGTGGCCAGCGGTACGTGATGGAGGCCAGCCCTCAGTACTTCAAGGGTCGGACGCGAACGATCCGGGCGATCCGGCAGACCCTGCCGGACCCGCGTGTGATCTTGATGTTCCGAGACCCGGTCGGGAAGCTGTGGTCGGAGTACCGGTTCAAGCGGAGCCACATGACGATCCCGAACGACGTCGACTTCGACGCCTTCGTCGAGCGCTGCGAGCGGGTGCGCGACGAGGGGCGGCCACGGGTGGGCGAGGACGCCGACTACTACACGCTGGCCGGCGGCACGTACGTGGAGATCGTCGGAGAGTGGCTCGATTCGTTCGGCGACGCGATCCACGTCTTCTTCTTCGAGGACATGGTGCGCGACCCGGCCCCGTTCGTCGGAGGTGTCTGCCGTTGGCTCGACATCGACGACGCGGTGACGTCCACTTTCAGCTACTCGGTCGAGAACCGGACCGAGGGTTTCCGCAGCGGAACGCTGCAACGTGTCGCGATCGCCGCGAACCGGGAAGGCGGCGCGCTCCGGAACCGTCGTCGGTTGAAGGCACCCTTGCGGAAGCTCTACTACTCGATCAACCGGAGCCGTGCTCCCGAGGCGATGTCGCCCGACGCCCGCGCTCGCCTCTCCGCGTGGTTCGCGCCTTCGAACGCGACGCTCGGGGAGATCCTGCGGGCGCGAGGCTACGAGCGCCTCCCGTCGTGGTGCGGCTGACCGACCCAGGCTCCTCGGACGGCGCCCCCAGGTGGTCGGGTGGCACCTCGGGCCGGCCGATCAGCATCGCGACCGCGTAGAGGCCGAAGATCGTCGCCGATCGAGACAGGCCCTCGATCACCGGATTGAACGCCGCCGCAACGAAGAAGGCGTCGAAGAGCGCCAGGAGCAGACGGAGCAGGTTCGCATCCTCCCACCGTTCCGCGCGCACGGCGAGGCGGAACCTCCGCAGCAGCGTGACGTTGAGCCAGACGATGAACGTGAGGAGCAGCACGATGCCCGCGAGGCCCCCGTCGGCGAGGAACAAGATGTAGTCGTTGTGGAAGGGGATCTGGAACGTCGACCCTCCTCGGAGCCGTCGAGCCTCGACCACCGTGCCGCTCGAGAACGCGTCGCCGAACAAGGGGGACTCTTCGAACCGCTCGAGGCCTTCCTGCCACACGGAGAGCCGCCCGTAACTAGCGTTCACCTTGTTCACGGCCTCGAAGTAGTCGCTCATCAGCCCGATGCCCCGGTCCACGTTGAGCACCGCGACCAGCACCAGGATCGTCGCCGCGAGACCGACGAGGTACGGCCGCATGCTCGACGTCGTGGGCCGAGTCATGAACATCACCACGATCACGGCGAGGGTCACGATCACGGAGGTCGCCGAGGGGTAGGCGGCGAAGTTCAGCAGGGCGAAGCCGGACAGGACGAGGAAGAGCCCTCGCCGACGTTGGATGTGTGCGGCGACGAGTCCCATCAGCACGAGCGCGAAGCTCGCGTTCCGGAACTGCTTGAACCCGGCGAGCCCGGGGAGCAGGTCCGTGTTGACGACGGCCGCGAGCACGACGTAGGCAGCGCCGATCCAGCCGAGGATCTGCAGGATGCGCCTCGTCTCGTCGCGGCGCGGCTGGTCGAGGACGAACAACGACAGCAATCCCAGCGACATCGGGTAGAAGATCGGCCGAGCGGAGTCGGCGCCCTGGGCCGTCGACAACCCGTAGGTGGTGCCGATCATGCCCATCACCCAGAGGCAGAGCAGCAGCACGTCGGTGACGACCGGCTTGCGAACGACCGTGCTCGGTCGCCGCAGTCGCAAGACCACCACCATGACGATCGGGATGAAGATCAGCAGGTAGCGGTTCGACCCTCCTCGATCGAAGAAGTTCCGCACGTCGAAGCTTCCGAGGGCCACCATCACCAGGACGGCTCGGGCGAAACGATACGCGTCGGTATGGGCCGGCGCGTCGTCGCCCGAGCTGGCAGATCGGAGGGATCGTTCCGCGGTCGTCATGCTCATCTGGATCGCTCCTCGATCAGACGGTCGTAGAGGGCGTATGCGCGCGCGCGGAGTGACGCGAGCCGTGGTCCCTCGGCTTCCTGCCGACCTGCCTCCTTGCGGGCCTCGCGCTCCGGGTTGGGCCTGGCGACGAACTCGGTGCGTTCACCGTACCGCGCCAGGTTGCGGCCTTCGATGCCTTCGAACACCGCGGCGACCGCCGCGGGTGAGGGGCGGAAGACCTCGTACGCGGTGCCGAACCGGGCGTTGAGGGCCTCGATCATGTCGCCGACGCCCGTGCTGAGGTCCTTCGTTGCGCCGACGACGAAGCCATGACGGTGCGGCGCGATCCGCTCGTGGTAGCGCACCCAGGCCCGCAGCGGTTGTTCCGCGCCGATCTTGCGGCGATCCATGTGCGAGAGGGTCGCGGCGACCGGGTCTTTCACCAACACGAGCGTGGGGATCCCGCGGCGGACCCCGTCGATCACCGCGGCCGAGGCGTGCGTGTGGTGCGCGATCGTGACCGGCCGCGTCTGCACGCTCTCGAAGGCGTCGACGGCGAACGTGCTCCCCGACCGGCCGAAGGCCTCGATCACGAGTTCGGTGTCGTCGTCGACGACCACGACCCCGGTGCCACGGTAGTGACGACGGGCCCACGGGAGATAGGCCGCGGGATAGCTGGACACGAGGTACCGCGCCTCGTACCGGCGCTCTCGCAGCCAGCGGTCTCGCCGTCCGTCGTCGCTCACTTCGCCTCCTCGGAGAGAGCCCCACAATATCGACCGACGACCCCCGCCTCGCACCATCCCAAGCGCAACCGTTCGCCGTGGGCCGTCGAGCCTCGGTGTATCCTCGCAACCTTCGCCCCGTCTCCACGTGGAGTTTCGATGTCACCGGTCACCCCTTCGATCCGATCACTGCGTCCTGTCGACCCTCGGCCGTGAGCCCACCCGAGCGAACGCCTTCGCCGCTCCCGTCGCTCCGACGCCGATTGGTGAAGGGATCGGCATGGGTGCTGATCGGCCGCGTGATCTCGATCGTGCTCGGCGTGGGGATCAACGCGTTGCTGGCCCGGCTCCTCACGCCCACTGAGTTCGGGGCCTACTTCACGAGCTTCACGATGGTGATCGTCGGGGCGGTGATCGCTCAGCTCGGACTCGACCGAGCCGTCGTGAAGGTCGCCGCCGCGGCGATCGGCGTGGGCGAGCCCGGCCGGGCCCGCGGGGCGATCCTGCGGAGCCTCTCGATCGGGGCGGTCAGCTCGTTGGTCGTGGGGTCGATGCTCGCGTTCGTCATCGGACCGTTCCTCGCAGAGCACGTCTTCGATTCGCCCGTCGTCGAGATGGCGATGCCGCTCGCCGGCGGGTGGCTGATCGCGACGGCTCTGCAGTCCCTGATGGTCGAGACGTTCCGAGGGCTGCAGGACTTCGGCCGGGCCACGCTGTACGACGCCCTGCTGGTGGACATCCTGCTCGCGACGACGCTCGGCGTGATCTACGCCTCGGACTCGATCGCGATCGACATCCGCGGGGCGGTCGGGATCTCGGCGGGGGCCACCCTCCTCGTCGTCCTGCTGGGGGCCCGTCACCTCGTCCGGGAGGTCCGAGCGGTGCAGGGCACGGGCGCACTGCAACGCCGGGAGATCTTCGACGTCGCGTGGCCGTCGCTCGTGACGAACGTCGCGATCTACTTCCTCGGCAGCGGCATCGACCTCCTGGTGCTCGGCGCGTTCCGACCCCAGAGGGAGGTCGCCCTCTACGGGGCCGCGACGAGGCTGGTCACGCTCGTGGCGACGCCCCTGTGGATCATCCGAGGGGTGATGCCGCCGATCGTCGCCGAGCTGGATGCGAAGGGCCAACGGCGGCAGCTCGAGGACACGTTGCGCGCCGGCGCGTCGCTGGCCGGACTGCCCTCGCTCGCGATCCTCATGGTGTTCGTGTTGTTCGGCGCCGGGGTGATGGAGATCGTCTACAGCGACTTCTACCGACAAGGCAGCACGATCCTCGTGATCCTGAGCATCGGCCGGCTGGTCGCGGTCTGGTCCGGCGCCGCCGGCATCACGCTGATGATGACCGGCCACCAGCGATCGATGATGGTGGTCACCCTGTGCACCGGCGCGCTCAGCGTCGTCGCGGGCATCTGGGCTGCCGATCGGTACGGCGCCGTCGGGGTGGCCACCGCGACGGCCTCGGTGGCGGTGCTCCAGAACTTCCTTCAGGTCGGTCTCGCCCGCCGCTACGTGGGCGTGTGGACCTTCGTGCAGCTGAGCCCCAGGAAGCTGCGGGACTTCTTCCTTCGGGGTGACGTCAGGTCGTTCCTGCGCCGCCGGCGGGACATGATCGACGAGGACGAGGTCGACGATGCCGACATCGTCGATCGATGACGCCTGAGCGTCGATCGGTCAGCCGGGCGCGTCCGCCGCGGGCGCCGGGTCGTACCCGTACCTGGTCAGCAGCGGTCTCGCGAGGATCGCGATGCGCCGCTGCGTGTCGCGGGCCACGGTGCTCCGCCACTCCACGTCCTCGCGGAGCTCCACGGGGCCCTCGTTGAAGCGCACGCGGTTGCCCGCGAACAGGTGGCCGGGCGGCATCGAGACCGATCGCCCGTCGATCATCGTGAGGTCCTGGGGCGACACCTGCACCCCTGCATCGGTGGCGATGCGTGCGATCTCGCGCGCCGGATCCTCGACGAAGGACTCGTACCGCACGAGCGTCGAGGGCATCCGCCGGCCGAGCCGGTCGAACGACTCGTTGATCCACATCCAGCGAAGGGCGCTCTTCGCGGGGGGGCGGCGTACGCGATAGGGGTCGTCGTCGGTGCCCTGGCGGAGCACCATCTTCATGCTCGAGTACGCCACGCCGCGCGCATCGCGCACGAGATGCACCACGAGTGGGTCGACCTCGGAGACACCGGCCACCGCGTAGACGTGCGCAGGCACCTTCATCGAGTCGACGATGTGGTGGGCGCCGGACGCGCTCGCGATCCCGTCGTACACGCGGAGCAACACCTCCCGATAGTGCTCGAGCGAGCGTGCGTACCGGCGCGAGAGCCCCGGCCACCGCAGGAGCGGGAGTGCGAAAGGATGCGGGAGGGGAGAGCGCTTCAGCAGGAGCGTGCCCCGCAGGCTCGTGAGCGCCCTGGCATCGACCCGTGACCAGCCCCCGAAGGCGACCTCGCCCACGCGGGTCCAGAACGGACACTCGAGGAACGGAACGCCGCAGCCGCAGGCGCGGTTCTCGATCAACCCCTTGTCCCACAGGTGGCCCAGCTCGCCCACCGCCACGAACCCGGGCACCTGCGCGAGGACGCGCGACATGATCGTGGCGCCGTTCTGACCGGTTCCGGCCACCAACAGCACCCGATAGGGCCGATGCTCGCTGCTCAACAACGCGCTCCAGTCGTTCGAGGGCGCAGAGTGTAGCGAACGCGCCGCGGAGGATGGGCGGTGGTTGCCCGCGGGTATCCTGGATGTCGATGAGCGCCCCTGCCCCCGCTTCCGGTGACCGCGGCGCGCCTACCGTCATCTTCCTGCACATCGGCAAGACCGCCGGCACGACGATGCGACGGGTGCTGCGCCGCCAGTTCCCGGCATCGAAGACGCTGCTGATCCGCAACCGTGAGATCAAGGAACGCGACCCCGACGCAGAGGGTCTCCGCCGCGAACAGACCCTTGCGTTCTTCGCCGAGATGTCCGAGTCGGAGCGAGCCGGGGCCCGGCTGATCCTGGCGCATACTGTCTTCGGGCTGCACGAGTACGTCCCGCGCCCGTCCACCTACATCACGATGCTCCGCGATCCGGTGCGACTCACGATGAGCCAGTACCACTACGTCGCCCGCAACCCGAAGCACCCACTGCACGCACAGGCCACCGCCGAGGGCGCGACCCTCGCGTCCTACGTCACCAGCGGCTCGGCACTCGAGGCGGACAACAGCCAGGTGCGGGCGATCTCGGGAGACCTGGACACGCCGTTCGGAGGCTGCTCGCCCGACATGCTCGAGCGCGCCAAGCGCAACATCGAGGAGCACTTCTCCTTCGTCGGCATGACCGAGCGGTTCGACGAGTCGCTGATCCTGCTTCGCCGCACGTTCGGGTGGAAGCCCCCGTACTACGTGGCCGCCAACGTCACGCCGTCGAGCCGCAAGGAAGCGGTGCCCGCATCGACCCGCGCCGTGATCGAAGAGATGAACGCCCTCGACCGCCAGCTCTACGACTGGGCGGACGAGCGGTTCGCCGCGGCGATCGCCTCTTCGCCCGGATTCGACGAGGAGCTGGAACGATTCCGCCGCCGGAACCGCCGCTATCAGCCGATCGGCAAGCTCACCCACACCGTGCCGAAGCGCATCAAGTACGCGTTGGTACGGCCGGGCGCGTGAGGCCGACCCAGCCGGCTCACCGATGGCGAGACTCGATCGCCGCGCGGTAGCAGGACTCCAGCTCGGCCAGGCCGACCTCCGGGCTGTAGCGCGCCCTCCAACGCCGGTGTGCGTTGTCGCCGAGCCGCTCCGATGTCGCGTCGTCGAGCAGCGACCCGATCGCCTCGGCCCACGCGTCGGCGTGCTCGGGTGGCACCAGGAACCCGCTCTCCCCGGGCTCGACGGCATCGGGCAACGCGCCGATGTCACTCGCGATCACCGGTACGCCCGATGCGTAGGCTTCCACGATCGTCCGCGGGGCCGCTTCGTACCAGCGCGAAGGCACCAGCAGGGCCCGCGCGCCGGCCAGCAAGCCAGGGACGCGATCGGGCTCCACCTGCCCCAAGAAGCGAACCCGACCGCCGGGCGGCGACATGGCGCGCAACGCTTCCTCGTCGGGTCCGGATCCGACGATGTCGAGCGCGGCTCCTGAGGGCGTCCGCTCCCAAGCCCGGAGCAGCGTGTCGAGGCCCTTCTCCGGCGCCAGTCGCCCCATGAAGAGGAACCGTTCGCCCGGGCCCGAGCGCCGTTCCTGCGCCCGCACGAAGTTGGGCTTCACCAGGATCCGCTCCTCGTCGATGCCCGCCTCCACGTGCTTGGCCTTGACGAATTCTCCGACGGCCAGGAATCGGGTGACCGCGTCGAAGCTCCCGGTCGCCCGATGCAGCTGAAGCGAGGCCGCGAGGATCGCGCTGGCGCCTCGAGACTCCCGGTAACAGGCGTGTCGGATGCCTCGCAGTGTGGTGGCGCCCAGGCAGTCTTCGCAGACACGTCCGTCGCGCAGGAACGTCGCTGGCAGGCACATCAGTCGGTAGTTGTGCAGGGTCATCACGACCGCGGCGCCTGCGTCGCGGGCCGCGGGCAGGACGGCGGGCGAGAGGGTCGGGAACACGTTGTGCACGTGCACCACGTCGACCGAGCGATCCCGCACCGCGCCGTGCACCAGGTGGGCAGCCCGTCGCGACGTGATCGCCGAGCCCGCGGTCCGCAGGCGGTCGGCCCGGCTCCCCACGATCGGTTCCGGACTCAGGACCCCGACCTCGTGACCGGCCTCGCGCAGAAGCAGGACTTCGTCCTCGACCACTCGATTCTCGCCCGACACGGGTCCCGACAGGTACCTCGAATGGAGGAAGAGGATCCGCACCGATCAAGCAGGCCCGCGGTGGAAGCGATCGGAGGCAACCCCCATCACGAACCGGGTGTTTCCGACCAGATACCGCTTCCACAGTCGTCCCGGTTCGGAGGAGAGCCGGTAGAGCCACTCCAGTCCGAGGCGGCTCATCCAACCGGGCGCGCGCCGCTTGGTGCCGGCGATGAAGTCGAAGGCCGCGCCGACGGCATAGAGCGTCGGCGCGGCGTGCCGCTCCCGAAGCCGGTCCCCGATGACGTCCTGCTTGGGAGCACCGAGTCCGATCCAGACGGCGTCGGCGCCCGTGCCCGCGATCCGGTCGGCCGTTGCGTCCAGCTCGTTGTCGGAGATCGGTCGGAACGGCGGGGATTCCACGCCCACGATCTCGATGCCCGGATGGGCCTCCTCCAAGTTCTGTCGGAGCAGGGCGAGCGTGTCCTCGGTGGCGCCGTAGAGGTAGTGCTTCATGCCTTGCTGGACCCCCCATGACGTCACCAGGTTCATCGCGTCGGTGCCTGTGAGTCGGAGCGCGGGGGCCCCCTTCGTGCGCGCTGCCCAGGCGACCGGCATGCCGTCGGGCAGGTTGAGGTCACCGCGATTGAGCAGATCCCGGTACCCGGGGTCCTGCCGAGCCTCGACGGTGGGATGCGCTGCACAGAAGTGCAGGAGGTGGCTCGCGCCGCACCCCATGAAGGACCGAACGGTCGACAGGAACTCGGCCGGCGTGACGGGATCGATCCGGACACCGTTGACGTGGGCCCGGGAGCTCGAGCGGACGCAGGTATGACCCACGCGGACGTCGCGGTCGTTCTCGTCGGCCGGCTCGGGAGCCCACGCCAGCCCTTCCTGACTCATGTCTTCGCCCTCATCGTTCGCTTCCAGACCACTCTCGGCCACTCGGGCGAGCGGCCGCCCGACGAGGGTCAGTATGCGCGGGGGCGAGGACCCGCGCCAAGCTGGTCGTTGGTCCTAGACCCCACGCTGGCTCATGCCTCCATCGCGTCGTCGAGCTGGGAGCGCAGCCCTTTCGCATCGGTGACCGGCAGCCGGCACGTGAAGCGATCGCAGACGTAGGCGGTCGCCGAACCGTCGATCTGGATGCGATCCTTCAGCAGCAGCACCGCTCGCCGCGCCTCCTCGTCGTCGGGGGCGGCCACGGCGAGCACGAGGTTCGGCCGGTACCGACGGGCGGTCACCTCAGCCGCCAGTGCCCTGGTGGCGTCGCCGGCGGGGTCCCCGACGATCGCGACCTCTCGGTGCGGTCCGACCATCCGGTCGAGCACGCAGAGGGCGTGCCCGAAGGCGCTCGGGGCACGGTCCATCGAGTCCCTGACGATCCGCAGGGCCGACTCGGCCTCGTCGTCGAAGGCTGCGTTCCCGGTGAGCCGTGCCATCCGCAGGAGCGCTTCGGCGGCCACCGAGTTCCCACTCGGGGTGGCGTTGTCGTACAGCTCCTTGGGTCGCACCAGCAGCGTCGCGGTATCGGTCCCGGTCTGGAAGAAGCCACCGTCCTCGTCCCGGAACAGCCGCCGCAGGTCGTCGACGAGCTCACGGGCACGCTCGAACCACGCCAGCTCGAATGTCGTCTCGTACAGCGTGAGGCAGGCCGATGCCATGAGGGCGTGATCGTCCGCGAACCCCGGGCCGCCGGCCACGCCGCCTCGCCACGATCGCAGGAGCCGCCCGCCGTCTCCGCGGAGGTGGGTCAGCACGAACCCGGCCGCCCTCGTGGCGGCTTCGATGTAGGTCGGCTCGTCCAGCGCTCTCCCGGCCTCGGCCATCGCGCCGATCGCCATGCCGTTCCACGAAGCGAGCACCTTGTCGTCGGTGGCAGGTCGCACCCTGGTCTCGCGCGCCTCGAAGAGGACCGCGCGGGCATCCGCGAGCTCGGCGTCGAGCTCCTCGGTCGTGCGACGCGCCGCCGAGGCGCTCTCGGCGATCGACACGGGACGCCACAGGACGTTCGTGCCGTCCCAGTTGCCCTCGGGTCGCGCGCCGAACGCGCGCGCGACCGCCTCCCCGACGAGCTCGACCAGCTCCGACCAGGTCCAGGTGAAGAACTTCCCCTCGACGCCCTCGGAATCCGCATCCTGAGAGGAGAAGAAGCCACCCTCGGGATGTTGCATCTCGCGGAGGAGGTACTCGGCGCTCCCGACGGCCACCTCCCGGTAGCGGGCGGCGCCGGTCACCTGCCACGCTCGCGTGTACAGCTGCAGCAGTTGTGCGTTGTCGTAGAGCATCTTCTCGAAATGAGGCACGTGCCAACGCTCGTCGGTGGAGTATCTGGCGAACCCCCCTCCGACGTGGTCCCAGATGCCGCCTCCGGCCATGCGGTCGAGGGTCGTCATCACCATCTCGAGCGCGTCGGCTGATCCACGCACGGCTCGGCGAAGCAGGAACTCGAGCGTCATCGGTTGCGGGAACTTGGGCGCTCCGCCGAACCCGCCCCACCGAGCATCGAACGACCGTCGGAGTACCGCCGTGGCCTCGTCGGCGATCGCGTCGTCGAGGGCCTCCTCGCTCGCCTGTACCCGAGAGGCTCGCATGATCGCCCCTGTGACATCGGCAGCCTGCCCGACCACGTCATCCCGCCTGTCACGCCACGCCTCGGCGACGCCCCGCAGCACATCGCGGAACGCCGGCAGCCCGTGTCGCGGTTGCGGCGGGAAGTACGTGCCCGCGAAGAAGGGTTCGCCGTCGGGCGTGAGGAACGCCGACATCGGCCACCCGCCCTGGCCGGTCATGGCTTGCACCGCGTCCATGTAGATGCCGTCGAGGTCGGGGCGCTCCTCACGATCGACCTTGATCGAAACGAAGTGCTCGTTCATGAACGCGGCGATCGCCTCGTCCTCGAACGACTCCCGCTCCATCACGTGACACCAGTGACACGCCGCGTACCCGATCGACAGGAAGATCGGCCGGTCCTCGACCTCGGCCTTCGCCAAGGCCTCCTCGCCCCACGGGAACCAGTCGACCGGGTTGTGAGCATGTCCGAGCAGGTACGGGCTGGTCTCCTTCGCCAGGCGATTCGGGCGGCGAGGGGGAGCGTGGGTCATCCGGTGAGTCTGTCCGACCTCGACGCCGGCGACCAGTCCCGCGAGCAGAGGCGACCGTTCGCGTTCAGGGTGGAGGCGCGCCGTGCCGATGGAACGGCACATGGCCGACCAGATCAGAGTGCTCGTCGTCGACGAGGGTCCAACGCTCGCCAGGGAACTGGCGCGCGCGATGCCCGTGCGCGGGCCCGCGCGCGTGATCGGGCCGGTGCCCGATGCCGCGGATGCCATCGACCGGCTCGGCGCCGGCCTCGTCGATCTGGTCGTGGTCGAGCTCGATCGCTCCGACGGGCGAGGGACCGATTCGATCGCCGAGATCGTTGCGGGGGGTGGGCGAGGTCGGGTGCTGGCGTCGAGCAGGAACGGCGGTCCCGATGTGGCCGCGAGCGCGCTGTCGGCCGGCGCCTCCGGCGTGCTGCCACCCCGACGCGATCCCTCGTTGCTCGATGTCTTCCGTCGCGCGCTGGCAGGGGAGCTGGTGCTGCCGGTGGAAGATCTCTCCACCCTCGTCGACCGTCTCACGTCGAGCGGGTCCGACGGGCCGGTCGCCGACCCTGTTGCCGTCCTCACGCACCGGGAACGGGAGATCCTGCGATCGCTCGCGGCCGGCGCCTCCACGATCGATGTCGCCGAAGCGTTCGGGATCAGCCCGCTGACGGTGCAGAGCCACGTGAAGAACATCCTCGCAAAGCTCGGCGTCCATTCCAAGGTCGAAGCGGTACGGATCGCGTGGCGACACGGCCTCGCCTCGGCCTCGCGTTCGGCATGAGACCCGGGATAGCCTTCCCGGCCATGGAGGCGAAGACGGCGACGGTCGTGATCGCGGCCGGTCATGGCGTCGTCGGTGAGGTCGCCCGACGCGCCTGTGAGGCGGAGCCCGGCATCGAGGTCGTCGCCGAGGTGCGCGACGAGGTCGGGCTCTTCGACGCGTGCCGCAGGATCCGTCCCGACGTGCTGGTGCTCGACGACCGGCTCGACGGCGGCGAGCCGACGCTCGAGTCGCTCAGAGCGATGCGGGAGGAAGGCGTTTCGGTCGCGGCCGTGGTGCTCACCGATCGTGCGGACGGCGCGGCGGTGCTCGAGGCCCTCCGGCTCGGCGTGCGAGGGTACGTGCGCAAGTCGGACGGGCTCCCCGGCATCGGGGCGGTGGTCCGCAGGGTCGCCGATGGCGAACGGGCCGTCGATCCCGAACTGGAACAGGCGGCGGTGATGGCGCTGGGACGATTCGCGCAGCAGGCGCGCGAGGGGTCGGAGGTCGAGGCGTCCCTGACCGCCCGTGAGCTCGAGATCCTCGCGATGGTGAGTCAGGGGCTCACGATGCAACAGGTGGGGCGGCGGCTCGGCATCTCCCCGCGAACGGTCGAGACGCACGTCGCGAAGCTCTATCGGAAGCTCGGGGTTCGCACGCGCGTGCAGGCTGTGGCTCGCGCCGCCCAACTCGGGCTGATCGAGCCGTAGCCTCGCTCATCCCGACCCCGCCGTCTGCCGATAGGGGAGGGTAGCCAACGGTTCCCCTGTGGAGGCAGCATGAGCGCACGGCCCGAGAGCGACGCGACGCCGCGCACCCGACGACGTCTCGGGGTGGTCGTCGTCGATCCGCTCCCTGTCGTCCGCGCCGGCCTCACGATGCTGATCGAGGACCGGCCAGACATGGAGGTGCTCGCCGAGACGGGGAGCGCCGATGAAGGTGTCGAGATCGTGAGCCGCGTGCGACGCACCCGCGTCGTCGTGCTCGTCGGCCTCGGCATCGCGGGTGAGCACGACGCGTTCTGGCTGATCCGAACGCTGCGGGAACGGTTCCCCGCGCACGCCGTCCTCGGGTGCGGCGCGAACGCCGAGCGCCACGACGGTGTCGCGTGCGCTCTTCATGGGCGCGGACGGATTCGTGGACAAGAGCATCGACCCGGTGGAGTTCCTGCAGTCGCTGCGTCGGGCCGCCGATCGTGAGATGGTGCTCGCCGGTCCGGCTTCGGTGGCGGTCGGGCAGATCGCCGACGGTATCGAGCGCCGCCGCGACCTCGATATCCGGCTGACGCAGCGTGAGCGCGAGGTCCTCAGCGTGGCGGCAGAGGGGCTGACCGCGCGTGAGATCGCATCGCGGCTCGGCGTGCGCGAGCGGACGGTCACGACGCACCTGGCTCGCATCTACGGCAAGCTGGGCGTCGGCAGCCGTCTCGCGGCGATCCGTCTGGCGGCGCGGGCCGGGCTCGTCACGGTCGGCGGCACGGATCGCTGGTAGTCCGCATCACGATCGCCTGAAGAGGGCTCCCTCGTCGCCGCGCGAGACCGTCTCCCAGCCCACCGCCCGAGAGAGCTCCTGGATCACGGCCGACTGGTCCCGGCTCACCATCACCGCGTCGACCCGCCAGCGGTCGAGGACCGCCGTCCATCCGTAGGAACCGCCGGCGACCGCATGGTAGTCCCGCCAGGTGGCCGCATCGAAGAGCTCGATCCTGGAGTCGACGAACACGTATACATCGGGCCGGGCGAACTCGACCCACGATGCCCACGGCTGGAAGACGAACACGCGGGCTCCCGATGGGATCGCGGACTCGGCTCGCTGCATCATCGCCGGAGGCGGTGTGTTCTCGACGCGGGGGGCGTTCGGTCGCAGCCACGGGACCGCCGAGATCAGCCCTGCCGCGAAGACGGCGAGCACCGCGACGTTCACGACCCGGGTCCGCCCGCGGCCGGCGGGGAGGGGTTTCGCTCTCGCTCCGACGGCGCCGGCGACGACCGGTGGCACGGCGATCGCCCACCACAGGATGTTCCGGTGCGCGGTCAGGGCGAGCAGCGAGAACGCGACGACCCAGACGACGTCGGGGATGGACACGGTCTCGGCGTGCCGCGCGAGCGCGATCCCGATCCCCAGGAGGGCGAGCAGGAACATCGTTCCGGAGAGGGTCGCGAACGACGGCGGCACCCACTCGGTGATCGAGGTCCGGATCGCGTCGTTCGACATCAGCGAGACGGCGTACCTCCAGACGCCTGGACCCGACGGGCGTGAGGCAGCTCGCGACGATCGTGGCTACGAGCACCGAAGCGGTCCACTTCCAGGCGGGGCGTCTGTCGACCAGGTCTTCCATCAGGGCGAAGGCGACGAGCGCGGGAGCGAAGACGAAGGAACCATGAGCGTTGGCGCTCGCAAGCGTGAGGACCGGCACGAGCCAGAGACGCGCGGGACCCGCCGCTCGCGTCGTGATCAGGAAGACCGTCGCAGCGAAGAACACGGCACCGAACAGCTGGGGACGCAGTGAGAGGTACGGCAACGCCATGAAGAAGCCCGCCGCCGTCAGGAGCGACGAGGCTCGCATCGAACCACCCCGGGATCGGCACGTGACGAACACGAACGCGGAGACCACGGTCACCAGGGCCGCCCGGAGCGCGATCAGTCCGGCGAAGCCTCCGGCGCGATACGTGAGGTCGAGCACGAGTTGGGACAGCCACTGCTGATCAACCCACGGAGCTCCGAACGCCGTGAACGTGAACGTGTCACGGGTGGGGATGGCTCCGGTCGTTCGGATCAGTTCTCCAAGTCGCAGGTGATACGTCAGATCGACGGTGTGTAGCCGCGAGATCAGCATGAGGAAGGCAGGAACGACCAGGGCGAACGCCATCCACACGTCGTCGAGGGTCGGACGCTTCGGGACGTGCTCCGCGCTCGCCCGCGGCGGGTCGGTGCGATCCATCCGGAGCTCGACTGTCTTCGCCACGTCAGCCCATGGCATCGGCGTCTCCGGCACATCGATTGAGCCGGTCGGCAGTAGTACGTAGCTCTACGTAGCCGTCCTCCGGGAAACAGGGAATTCCCTGGTCAGAGAGTGGACCCTACCGTTCTCATGCGCGCTCAAGCTTTCGCGCCGAAGGGTCGAAAACCCCTTCGACAGGACGGGATCTCTTCGGAGGAAGGGGGTGCAACACATGCTTCGTCTCTACACGGGAGTCACCACCTGGTGGGCCGACCTCAAGGGTCGTGTCGCTGAGGAGGGTGGCGCCACGGCCGTCGAGTACGCGCTGATGGTGGCGTTGATCGCGGTCGTGATCATCGCTGCGGTGGCCTTCATCGGTACCGAGAGTAGCTCCACGTTCCAGGAGGTCGGTGACTCGATCGCGAGCACCTAAGCCTCACCTGCATCAACGACGAGCGGCCGGTTTCCGCCGGCCGCTCGCTCGTCCGGGACGCGATGGCGGGCCGAACGAGCGAGGGACCGGCGGAACGATCGGGTATCCGATCGCACCGGCACCGATCGATCGCGTCGATCGATCCAGGCCACCTCAAGTTCCACATCTGGTGGTCGATGAACGAGAACGACGGGACAGAGGACATGCCCCGCGGAGAGATGCACGGAAGCTCACGAAAGGAGCTAGGAACATGAGGTCACGCGGTCTGGTGGTTGCCATCGCCGTGGTCCTCGCCATCGTGGCGGCGGCAGCGGTGATCCTCTACACGAACGGTGTCAAGAGCGACGCCGTCACCGGCGGGGCGCTCTCCGTCGTGGTCGTGTCCAAGCAGGACATCGCGGCCAACACGAACCTCGGCCCACTCGTCGAGGAAGGCGTGTTCACCGAGCTCCGTGTGCCGACCGAAGCGGTCGTCGACGGTGCGGTCACGGACCCGAGCCAGCTGCGCGGTCAGACGACGACCGCCCCCGTGCTCGCGAACGAGCAGATCCCCCTGGGACGTCTGTCGGGCGGCGAAGCGCCCAAGGGCGGTTCGCTCGGCATCTCCGAGGGCAACGTCGGCCTGCCCGTCGTGCTCGACGGAGGTCCAGCAGGCTATGGCCTGGTCCAACGTGGCGATCATGTCGCCGTATACGCGACCTTCAAGCCGGGTGAGCTCGTGCAGAAGGGCGCGCTGCGTCAGATCCTGTCGCCCGCCCAGCTCGACAAGATCCTCACCGACGCCAACGCCGTTGGCCCGATCGTGCCGATCCCCTTCAAGTTCACCGCGACGATCGTGCCGTCGGCTCGGGTGCTGAACATCGTGAATCCGGTCACCGTCGAGGGCACCAAGTTCGCGGAGACCGACATCCCGGTGACCCTCGACCTGTCGCCTCAGGACGCGCAGGCGGTCACCTACGCGCTCGTCACCGCGGACATGGTCAACCTCGGACTGCTGCCGCCGGAGAACTCGGACGGCTACAAGGTCGAGGCCAGCCTGGGTGCCTCCTACGAGGAGCTGGTGGGGGCCAAGGGATGACAGACTCCAGCGTCGTCGCCGTCGGGACGCCGCAGTCCTTCCGCCAGCAACTGGCGCGATCCCTCGAGATCGAGCCGGAGGAGGTGGGTTGGGTCCAGTCCGCGACAGCGGCAGAGGAACTCCTGATCCACGCGCTCAGCCCGATCGACGTGCTCGTGCTGTCGCCCGAGGTGAAGGAGCCCGACGCACTCGGCCTCGCCGAGTTCGTCGGGCGCCAGGCCCCTGGCACCGCCATCGTCATGGTCCGCGACCACACGTGGAACGGGCTGTTGCCTGCCGCCATGCGGGCCGGCATCCGCGACGTGGTCGACATGACGCAGGGCACCGAGGAGCTGCGCGATGCCGTCGAACGGGCCATCGTGTGGGCCGCCAACCTGCGTTCGGTCGGGGTCGGCCGGACGGAGAGTCACGCTGGGCAGCGCGGACGGATCATCTCGGTCTTCTCCTCGAAGGGCGGAGCCGGGAAGACGTTCCTGACCATCAACCTGGCCTGCGCGATCTCGGAGGTCACGGGACAGGACACCGCCGTGGTCGACCTCGACTTCGACATGGGCGACGTCTTCACGTACTTCGGGACCGAGCCTTCCTCGAACATCCCGGACCTGATGGCGCTCGGTGAGGGCGCCGATCACGACCAGACCCGATCCGTCGGGTTGAAGGTCGCAGACCACCTGTGGGCCTACGGCGCACCGACCGATCCGACGGCAGAAGCGCCGGCAGGCGAGGCGATCGGGAAGTTCCTGCGGGCCATGAGAAACGACTTCCCGTATGTGATCGTCGACGCGTCGGTCGACTACTCGGACTCGGCGCTCGTCTGCTTCGACCTGTCGGAGTTGATCTGTCTGGTCACGGGTCTCGACGTGGTGGGTGTGAAGCACCTGGGCAAGGCGCTCGACACGTTGCTGCAGATCGGACTCCCGCGCGACCGGTTCCGGGTCGTGTTGAACCGGGCCGACTCGAAGGTGGGCTTGGATGCGAGCGACGTCGAGCGGGTCATGAAGGTCCGGGTGGACGCCATGATCCCGTCGAGCCGGCTCGTTCCGACGTCCCTCAACAAGGGCCGACCCGTGGTGTTCGACGAACCTTCGTCGGAGGTGTCCGTGTCCGTCCGTCAGCTCGCCGGGAAGTTCGTCGAGGCCACGGAGGTGGGCGGAGAGATCGCTTCCACGAACGGTGACGCCCGCAAGAAGAAGCGGCTGTTCGCCCGGAACTAGTAGAGCCAGGGAAACGGAGAGGAGCACCCGAGATGTCGTTGGCAGACAGGCTGGCCAAAGCCCAGCAGAAGGATCGGATCGCCGAGGTCCGAGTCCGGGTGCAGGAGCGCCTGGTGGAGGTCCTCGGACCACGGCTCTACGACTCGACGCTGTCCGATACGGAGCTCGAGGGCCTGGTACACCAGCGCCTGCGCGAGCTGTTGGACGAAGAGGAGAGTTCCCTCTCGGCCCAGGAGAAGTTGCTGATCGTTCGCCAGATCGGCGACAGCGTGCTGGGTCTGGGCCCGCTGGAGCCGTACATCCGTGACCCCGAAGTCACCGAGGTCATGGTCAACAATTGGGACACGATCTACGTCGAGCGGGCCGGCAAGCTCTTCTGGACCGGCACGAAGTTCCACGACGAGCAGCAGCTGCGCCGCACGATCGACAAGATCGTGGGCAAGGTGGGCCGCCGTGTCGACGAAGCGTCTCCGTACGTCGACGCGCGGCTGCCCGACGGCTCCCGAGTGAACGCTGTGATCCCGCCGCTTGCGCTGGATGGCCCCGCCTTGACGATCAGGAAGTTCGCGGCCGACCCGTTCCAGGCCGACGACCTGGTCGAGTTCGGCACGATGAGCTCGGCCGTGGCGAAGTTCCTGGAGGCCTGCGTCCGCGGCCGCACGAACATCATGGTCTCGGGCGGTACCGGCGCGGGAAAGACGACGACGCTCAACGTGCTCTCGTCGTTCATCCCCGACGACGAGCGCATCATCACGATCGAGGATGCGGCGGAACTGCGTCTGCAACAGCCCCACGTCGTGCGCCTGGAGTCGCGTCCGCCGAACATCGAGGGCAAGGGCGCCGTCATGATCCGCGACCTCGTCCGCAACTCCTTGCGGATGAGGCCCGATCGCATCGTGGTCGGTGAGGTTCGTGGACCGGAGGCGCTCGACATGCTGCAGGCCATGAACACCGGACATGACGGGTCGATCTCGACGATCCACTCGAACTCGCCTCGGGACTCGCTGTCACGCCTCGAGACGATCACGATGATGGCCGGCATGGAGCTCAGCCCGCGCTCGGTGCGCGAGCAGATCTCCTCGGCGATCCAACTCGTGGTGCATCAGTCGCGGCTGAAGGATGGGTCCCGTCGGATCACGCACGTGACCGAGATCGCCGGCATGGAGAGCGACGTGATCACCCTGCAGGACATCTTCATGTTCGACTTCGCGGCCGGCCTGGACGACGACGGCAAGTTCAAGGGGCACCTCAAGGCGACCGGGCTCCGTCCGAAGTTCCTCGACAAGCTCGCGGAGCGTGGTGTGTACCTCGACGCCGAGACCTTCGCGCGCGAGCCGCAGGGGGAGCGGTGAGCGCCGTGGTCGCCCTCTCGTTCTGGAGCTCGCCCGCGGCGCAGCTCGTCATCGCGGCGCTGGTCGGTGTGGCCGCCTTCGCGTTGGGCTGGCTACTGCTCGGCACGGCGGCGCGAGCGAAGAAGGATCGCGAGATCTCGGCGCGCATGGCCGCCATCAGCGGGACGGGAACGAGCCAGCCGGTCGCGGTCGACCTCGAGGGCGCAGCGGGTTGGATCCCGCAACGAGTCACGCGGTTCGGGAAGCGCTTCGCGGAATCGCGCGGCTTCAACGACCGGCTCGACGCCGAGTTGGAATCCGCCGGGGTGAGCATCCGTTCGGGTGAATTCGTGGTGCTCTCCGTCGTGGCGTTCCTGGTCGGAGCGGTGCTCGGCGCGGCGCTGTTGCGCGCGAGCCTGTTGGCTCTGGCCGTCGGCGCTGCGGCTGGGATCGGCCCGACGATGGCCCTGCGTATGGCCCTGAAGCGGCGCACCGAGAAGATGCGCGAGCAGCTGCCCGATGTGTTGACCATCATGGCGAGCTCGCTCCGAGCCGGGCACAGCTTCATGCAGGCCCTCGACATGGTCGCTCGCGAGATCCCGCAGCCGGCGGCGACCGAGTTCCAGCGTGTGGTCTCCGAGATCCGGCTCGGCCGTCCCACGGACGATGCACTCGAGGCACTCGCCACTCGGGTCGGCAGCGCCGACTTCCGGTGGGCGGTGCTGGCCGTGAACATCCAGCGCGAGGTCGGCGGCAACCTGGCCGAGATCCTCGACAACGTCGCCGATACGCTTCGCGAACGGGCGATGATGCGCCGCCAGATCCAGGTGCTCACGGCGGAGGGCCGTCTGTCGGCGTGGGTGCTCGCGGCCCTGCCGGTCGCGATCGCCGTCTACATGTTCGCTGTGAACCCTAGCTACATCGGCTTGCTGTTCACCACCCGCATCGGTCTCTTCTTGCTGAGCGGGGCCGTGGTCCTGCTGGTGCTGGGGATCCTTTGGATGAGAAAGATCGTGGATATCGATGTCTGAGATCTGGCTTGTTCTCGCTGTCGCCTCCGTCTTCTTCTCCATCGTGCTGATCGGCCTGGCGGTCGAGCCGAGCTCCTCGGAGAAGAAGCGCGCCATCCGTCTGCTCGAATCGCAGGTCGGCGGGGGCGCGTCGGAATCCATCAACCTGCGTGAGCAGGCGCTGTCGCAGAACTTCGGACAACGCGTCCTGCTGCCGATCGTGTCCACCGCCGGCCGAGTGGCTCGCCGCGTGACGCCGCTCGACGCGCGCGAGCGCGTCGCGAAGAAGCTGCAGCTGGCCGGCGGCCCCGCGGGGTGGGACGCGGAACGCGTGCTGGCCTTCAAGGTGATCGGCGCGGTGGTCGGTGTCTTCGGAGGGTTCGTGCTGTCCACGATCCTCCAGCCGGCGCCGTTCATCTCGATCGTCGCCATCTCGCTGCTCGCCTTCGTCGGCTTCGTGCTGCCCGACTCGGTGCTGAACCGTCGGGTCGACGAGCGTCAGAAGGAGATCCTGAAGACCTTGTCCGACACGCTCGACCTCCTCACGATCAGCGTGGAGGCCGGGCTGTCGCTCAACGCGGCCATCGCCCAGGTGGTGCAGAACGTGCCGGGCGTGCTGTCCGCCGAGTTCGCGCGCATGCTGCAGGAGATCCAGCTCGGCGTGCCACGCTCCGAGGCCTTCCGGCACCTCGCGGACCGCACCGACGTCGATGAGTTGAACGGCTTCGCGCTCGCGATGATCCAGGCCGACGTGTTCGGTGTGTCGATCGCGAGCGTACTCCGCACGCAGGCGCAGCAGCTCCGGATCAAGCGTCGTCAGGCGGCGGAGGCCAAGGCCCAGCAGACGCCGGTGAAGATCGTGTTCCCGCTGGTGCTCTGCATCCTGCCGGCCCTGTTCGTGGTCATCGTGGGCCCGGGCGCGATCCAGATCGTGACCCAGTTGTTCAGGCGCTGACCAGCCCGGCAACCGCATCGAGGGTTCCGTTCCGTTGCATCTGCATCGTGAACGACGCCCGTCCTCGCGAACGGCATCGGCCTTAGGCTGTCTGCGTGCGATCTTGCCCCGACAAATAACCTTCGCCTTATGGCACCGAAGCGCTAGACAGGTTATCGTCCCCCATACGGCGGAGGTGCATATCCCCCGCCGACCGGATATGGGGTAGAGGGTTACCGATAGATAGTTAGGCCCGGGGTAGTGGGGTAGCGGGCGGCTGTTGGGGTAGCTGCGGGTGAAGGGGCAACGGGGCGCATCATGCAGCGCGAGATCGACGATGAGGTGAACATCAAGGCAACGGACGTGTCGTCCGTTGTGCGCACGCCGCTCGTCGACAAGCCGAGCTCGGTTCGCGCTCGCTACCGACGCTTCTACCGGCTGATGACGATCACCGACGTCCTCGCCGTCGTGTCCGCGTTCTATCTCGCGCACATTGGGTGGCTGAAGCTCAAGACGCCTGAACCAGATCTCCGGGCGCTCCTCCTCCTCGCGACCCCTATCGTCGTGCTCACGCTGTACACGGCCTTCCATCTGTACGACGCACACCGCTACTCGCCGGCTGAGGAGTTCCGCCGCATCATCCTGGCGGTCTCGCTCGCCGTCGCGGCCATCGCCGTCCTGTCCTTCGGGGCGAAGACCCAGCCGGATCCATCGCGCGGCTGGCTCGCGCTCTCGTGGGTCTTCGCGATCGTGCTGGCCCTCGTCACGCGACGGCTCTGGCACGCGAAGATCGGCCATGAGCGCGCCCACGGCTCGTTGAGCTTCCCGACGCTCATCGTCGGCACCAACGAGGAAGCGACGCACCTGTTGGAGCTGATGGAAGCTCCGGCGTTCGGGTTCCGCGCGCTCGGCATGGTAGCTACGGCGCACAGCGCCGAACAGGCCGTTGACGGCGACCCCGACACACGGATCCTCGGTACGATCGCAGAGCTCCGAGAGGTGATCCGGGAGTGCCGCGCCGAGTGCGTGTTCGTGGCGGCCACTTCGTTGTCGACCGCGGAGATGAAGCACGTCGCGAAGGCCGTGCGGCTCGAGGGTGTCGAGGTCCGCATCACCGCGACCCTGCCCGAGGTGCTGTCGTCACGCGTGGCGGTGCAGTCGCTCGGCGGGGTGACCGCCCTGTCGCTGCAGCCCGTTCGACTCACGGGCACCCAGGCCGCATTGAAGCGAGCGTTCGACGTGACCCTCGCGGGGCTGGGCGTCGTGGTGCTCGCACCGGTGTTCGGTATCGTCGCGATCGCGGTCAGGCTGTCGTCGCAGGGACCCGTCCTCTATCGGCAGACGCGGGTGGGACATCGCGGGCGTCCATTCACGATGCTGAAGTTCCGCACGATGAAGGTCGGCGCGCACGAGATGGTGGAGGAGCTCCGCGCGTCGCTCGGCGTCGAGGACCTGTTGTTCAAGCTCGAGCATGACCCCCGGGTCACGTCGACCGGGCGCGTCCTGCGGAAGTACAGCCTCGACGAGCTGCCGCAGCTGATCAATGTCGTTCGTGGCGAGATGAGCCTCGTCGGCCCTCGCCCGCCGCTGCCCGAGGAGGTCAAGAAGTACGAGGACTGGCATTTCGACCGGCTCGAGGTGCCACCCGGCTGCAGCGGGTTGTGGCAGGTGAGCGGTAGGTCCGACCTCTCGTTCGACGACAGCGTGCGCCTCGACCTGTTCTACATCGAGAACTGGTCGCTCGCGTACGACCTCTACATCCTGGCGAAGACGGTGCCTGCGCTCCTGCGGAGTCGCGGCGCGTACTGAGCGGTCAGCGCAGGATCCGGCGATCCGTGAGCCTCGGCGTGGCGGTGTGCCGTCGACCCTGTGAGCGATCGGCGCGGAGGGCCGCGACTGCCACCCAGCCCTCGGCCGCCTCGTGGTTGCCGGCCGCGACCGCGTCGGCGAAGGCCCGAGCGATGCGGTCGTCCGTTGAGGTGCGTCGCAGCTTCACGTTCGAGGTATCGGTGTATCGGGGCCACGCCTGGAGCCCCCGTTCGGCGATACGACGGTTGACCGACGAGAAATGGTCTTCCGATGGTTGCCTGACGTAGCCCGAACGACCTATCATTAGCACCTAGATTGGCGACACGGCCGCCGGCCGCGTCCAACAGAAGGGATCTGTCGATGAAGAAGGCACTCGCGGTCTTCGCCGGCGCCATGGCGTTCGTCATGACCTTCGCCGGTGCGGTCCTCGCCCAGACGACCGAATCAGCGCCCGCAGCCGATGTACAGGGCGCCGGCGGCGGCGCCGGTGGCGACACCGCCTTCACCGGAGGCGATGCCTCGATGGCGGCGTTCGTCGCGATCGCCCTCGTGGCTGTCGGTCTGGTCGCGTTGTTCGTGGCTCGGCGTCGAGCCAGCGCTCAGTCGTAACTTCGGACTGATCGTCGAACGCCCCGGGGAAACCCCGGGGCGTTCGCATGTCTCGAGCCCTCGTGCGGCGGCGTTGTCGTGACGCCGCGGGATCGAGTACGGGTCGCTCAGGGGAGCGCGCGGACGAAGTTGCGCCACCAGCGCAGCGGCGCAGGCGCGCGGAACCGAACGACGATCACCGTTCGCCCCTCGGCCTCACCCGTCCACACGGCGCGGCCTCCCTCGATGGACATCGGCTCGCTCGTCCACGTGATGCGCGTCCCTTCGGGCGCGACGACCTCGATCGTGGTCTCGGTGGGCTTCACGGTCGTCTGCGGCAGCACCACGAGGCGGTAAGTGCCTCCGGACGAGTTGCCCCGCCAGACATCGGTTCGATGCGTGACGATCGTCACGGTCGTCGTCTCGCCCCCCGGTGTCGTCGGGAAGTCCTGGTACCAGCCGCTGCCCAGCTCTTCGCCCGCGAGGACCCTGACATCGCGGCCGTTCCTGGTCGCCTCGACCAACTCGCAGGGCCCCGGGCACGAGGTCGAGATGAGCGAGACGTTGTCGCCCGTCTCGTGCCCAGGCACATTGGGTTCGATCACGTACCCCGGCACGCCGCTCGTCGGCGCGTCGTTGCGCAGGGTGATGTCGGTCGTCGCGAACGCCTCACCGTCGCCACCGAGTCGCACCTCGTAGTCGACCGTTCTGGTGGCGTAGAAGTCCACCTTGCTGCCCGAGCGGCTGTTCACGTGGACGGCGAGCAGGTCGCTGCCGGGGGGAACGCGTAGGGCCCCGTCGAGACCTCCCATCCGCAGGGCTCGCTGCAACGTCGGATCCGTGGAGTACAACCGGAGATGACCGTCACCCACAGCCTTGGCGATCGCCTTCAGCTTGGCCGTCGACCGCCCTGGCTGTTCGAGGAAGCGGTCGAACGCTTGGCCTACCACGGCGCCGAGGACGGTCTTCCGTTCGCGACCTCTGAACGGGAACAGCGTGTATGCCTCGTTCGTCATGAAGTCGACGACGGACCCCGGGCCGATCGAGACGCCGAGGGATGGGATCGTGGCTCGGCCGGTTACTCGGAGCATCTCCCGCACCGCGAAGGGGTCTGCCACGATCACGCCGTCCATCGTCTCGCCCGTCGTGTATGCATACGAGGACAACAAGGCTCGTGCCGCCGAGGGCAGATCGGGCGTCATGTTCAGGTCGGTCCAGGCCCCGGCGCCTCCGTAGTGGTCGTAGTTCTCACGGTAGTCGGGGTTCGGCGCCGGAAGCTCGCTCGGGGGGATCTCGGGGAACACCTGCAGCTGCGAGAACGGAGCGAACGAGAGACGTCCGTCGCTCGCGGTCATGACCGCGTATGCCCCCCAGATGCCTCCGGTGCCACGCTGCTCGGCGGGGCTCTCCGCGATCAGCAGGTAGCGCTTCGTGCCCTCGGCCCCGGCGAACTCAGGGAGGCGTCGGACCATCACAGCGGCGGCGTCCAGCGACCGACTCAGCCTAGCCGTCTGCTCCACGGCCTCGAACCTCGCGTCGGCGACGACCGATGGTAGGAGCGTGTCGGGCGTGGCTCGCACGGTGGCGAGCGCGGTTCGCGCCTGGGTGGCCGTCGCCTCGATGTCGTCCGCGAGCGTGTCCAGTGTCTCGATCGGGATGCGTCCGGCGACCGGAGCCAGCGATCCGAGGCCCTCGGGCATCGCGGCGATCGTGTCGGTGAGCGTGACGCCTGCGTCGGAGAGATCGCGTCCTGCCTCGGCCACGCCGCTCGCGACGATCAGCGTCCGGCCGAGGATCGGGACATGTGAGAGCAGGCCGCCGAGGCCTCCTCCGGCGCGGTCGAGCCCCTGCTGGAACGCCTCCTCGGCTTGCGAGAAACGCTGCGCCGCAGCTGTGAGTCGTCCGTCGACGAGTTCCCGGCGCCCGGCCTGGATCGCTGATGTTCCTCGATCGAGCGAGCTTCGGGCCCCCACCGCGGTGATACCGATCGCGATCGCGAGGACCGCGAGCACGACGACCACGAGCGCTAGGGAGGACCAGAACAGGCGACGCCGACCGGGTCCGGCGTTCGAGGCCTGCCGTGGCTCCTCCGCCCCGTCGGCGGCGCCTGCATCGGGTGCGCGCGGAGGGGCCGGGCTAGTCATCGGGGGCATCCTCGTGTCGGGGTGAACGGTCCTGCGGCGAGGGGAGGGTATCATCGGTCGCGCAACGGGTCGCTGCTAGTCTTCCCGGCCATGCAGGTCGCCTACCAGGGGGAACCGGGCGCGTACAGCGAACGCGCCGTCCGATCGCTGTTCCCCGACGCGAAGCCTCTGCCGTGCGACACCGTTCGGCTCGTGTTCTCTCGGGTCACGAGCGGTGAGGCCGATCACGGCGTGGTGCCCCTGGAGAACTCACAGGCGGGTTCGGTCAACGAGACCTACGAGCAGCTGCAGCACACCAGCCTCCTACGGATCGTCGGAGAGGTGCTCGTGCGGGTGGACCACGCGCTGCTGGGAGTGCCCGGCGCCAGGCTCGAGGAGATCCGGCGCGCGCATTCGCATTGGCAGGCGCTCGCCCAATGCGAGGAGTTCCTCTCGTCGATGCACATCGCGCCGGTGCCGGTGCACGACACAGCCGGTGCGGCGCGGATGATCGCGTCCGGTGGCGGCCGCGAGGATGCCGCCATCGCGAGCATCGAAGCAGGGACCGCCCTGGGCCTCGCGGTGCTCGCAGAACGGATCCAGACCGAGAAGGAGAACTACACGAAGTTCGCCGCCATCTCGACCGGCGCGGCCGATCTCGGTCGACCCGACAAGACCTCGCTCGTCATGGCGGTGTTGGACCGCCCGGGATCGCTGCTGGCGTCGTTGCAGCCCTTCGCCGAGCGCGGGATCAACCTGCACAAGCTGGAATCGCGCCCCCGCCGAGGCAAGCCCTTCGAGTACGTCTTCTACGTGGACCTCATGGCGGCGGCCGACTCGCTCGAGGTCGAGAGCGCGCTCCGGGAGGTGGCCGAGCACACGTCGCTGCTGCGAGTGCTCGGCAGCTACGCGTCGGCCGGCGACCCGGTCTGAGCCGCGCGTCGGCGCCCCGCCGATACGATTGCCGACATGTCCGACGCCGGCGCCGCGCCTCGCATCCCACGGCGGATGGTCGCGCTCGCCCTCGGGCTACTCTCGGCGACCGTGGTCGCGGTCGCGGGGCTCGCGCTCGTCCGTGGTGGCGATGACACCGGCGCCACCGGCGCGCCGGCGCCACAACCGGTCGTCGTGAAGACCCCGAAGCCGGCGAACCGTTCGTTCGCCGGCGTGACGACGTTCCGAGGCAACGCCGGTCGCTCGTACTACGGCGAGGGACCGGTGCCGCTCGATCCGGTGATCCGTTGGCAGCATCCCGGGCGCACGAAGCTCTGTTCGGAGTCGATCGTCGGGATCGATGTCTCGGAATGGTGTGGCACCGGGTGGACCGGACAACCGAACGTGATCGGACTGCCGGGCGGCGGGATCGAGGTCCGCGAGGGCGCCTACGACGGTCGCTACCACTTCGTCGACGGCGAGACCGGTGAGGCGGTCCGGCCGCCGCTCGAGACGCACGATCTGGCGAAGGGCTCGGCCACGACCGACCCCGACGGATTCCCCCTCTATTACGCAGGGTCTCGGGACGGACACCTGCGCGTGGTGGCCTTGGATCGCCCCGAACCCGAGACCCTCTGGAGCATCGACGCCGGCACGTCGGTGCCCCGACCGTTGCGCAACGACGATTGGGACGGGGCGCCGCTCGTCGTGGGTGACCACCTGCTCGAAGGATCGGAGAACGGGTGGTTCTACGTGATCCGGCTGCACCGTGGCTACGATCCTCGGGGACTCGTCACCGTCGATCCTGAGGTGGTGGCGACGATCCCGGGTTTCGACGACGAGCTCCTCGCGGCCCTCGGGGACCAGGAGGTGTCGATCGAGAACTCCGTCGCCTTCCGTAAGGGGATCGCCTACTTCGCGAACTCGGGGGGACTCGTGCAGGGGTGGGATCTCGGCGACCTGTTGTCGGGTGGTGACCAGGTCGAGCAGGTGTTCCGGTTCTGGGCGGGGGACGACGTCGATGCATCGATCGTGATCGACGGACAGGGATTCCTCTACGTGGCCGCCGAGTACCAACGGTTCAACGAACGCTCGCGAGAGGTCGGGCAGCTGATGAAGCTCGATCCCCGGAGTCCGGACGATCCGGTCGTCTGGAGCATCGATGCCCGCGAGATCGGGTTCGAAGGGGCGGGTGGGAGCTGGTCGACGCCCGCCCTCTACGGTGAGCTCGTCTTCTTCTCCACCGCGGCCGGGCGGGTGCTCGAGGTCGATCGGGAGTCCGGCCAGGTCCTGCACGAGCTGAAGGTCGGCGCCCCCTCGATCGCGTCCCCGGTCGTGGTCGACGGCGTGCTGATCCTCGGCGACTGCCTCGGCGACCTGTACGCGTGGGACGTCTCGGACCCGACCGTCGACCCCCCGCTGCTCTGGCGGATGCGCCTCGACGGATGCATCGAGTCAACCCCGGCGGTGTGGCGAGGATGGCTCTACCTCGGCACCCGGGAGGGCTTCCTCTACGGCATCGCCGACGCCGAGACCCCTTAGCGGGGCGCAGGTCCGGATCAGATCATCCCGGGGAAGGCGTCCCGGTACTGCGCCGTCTGCCAGGCCGCCAGCACGAACGCACCCACCGCGAGAGCGACGAACCCCCCGATCGCGACGGCCCGGCGTGTCGACCGGTTGCCCCAGCCCTCGGCCACGACTCCGGCGACGAGGCCGGCGACGAACCCGCCGAGGTGTGCCCGCCAATCGATGAGCGAATTCAGGGAGAACGCGAATATCACGTTGAGGATCAGGAACGGCACCAGCCCCCGGAGCCGGGCGGCGGCGACGGCGAGCTCGCGGTGGCGGTAGTTGTACGCGACGAACGCACCGACGACACCGAAGATCGCGCCCGACGCGCCGACGCTCACCTGGGTCGGCTCGCTCGCGAACGCGTAGGAGGCGGCGCTCGCGAACACCCCCGTCGTCAGGAAGACCATCAGGAACTTCACCCGCCCGATCTCGCGCTCGAACACGGGCCCGAAGATCCACAACGCGTAGGCGTTCATCAGCAGATGGAGGATGCCGCCGTGCAGGAAGACCGCCGTCAGCATGCGCCATTCCTGGCCGGTGGCGATGCCGACGATGCTTCCGTCGGGCAACGGGGCGATGCCGACGGCGGCGCCCAGACGGATCAGGTCGAGCACGTTGGGCCCGCCGAGCAACGAGCCCGCGCCGCCGGACACCACCTCGAGGACGTACCCCGCACCCATCAGCGCCAGCAGGACCGAGGTGACCGACGTCGCCTTCGCGTTCGCCACCGCGACACGCCTGCCGGGGCCCTTCCGGTACTCGCTCCTGGCCTCGGCGACGCATGCCGGGCACTGGTGGCCCACGGGCGCGGCGATCATGCACTCGGGGCAGATCGGTCGGCCGCAGCGCGTGCAGTGCACGCCGGTCGCCACGGCGGGGTGGCGGTAGCAATGGTCGCCACCCGGTGGAGGCGGCGGGATCACCGGCTGTTGTTCCATGTCGTCCTCCATGCTACGGGTCGGCCCGGGGAAGGCGGGGATGGAGGGCGTGATGCGCCATGCCGGAGGGCGACGTCTCAGACCTCGAGGCCATCGAGCGCGGCGCGGACGTCGTCGAGGTCGAACAGCGGTCCCCATCGCTCGACGATCACGCCATCGGCGTCGATCAGGTACATCCACGGTTCGGTCAGCTCGTCGCCGCGCAGCAGCCAGTCCGCGGCCGCCTGGTTCACCGTGCTCTCGTCGTAGTCCCGCCAGATCTCGACGTGGATGAACTCCGCCACATCGCCGTACTCGGCAGCGAGCTCCTCCTGAGCCTCGACCGTCGGACCGCAGAAGCGACTGACGCAATACACCGGTGTGGCGAACTGCACGAGGGCGGGTCGCCCCTCACGGATCGCGGCGGCGATCGTGGTGTCGTGCAGCTGCGGGTCGGGCACCTTCGCGCCGTCTTGGGCCCGGGAATCGATCGCGACGGCCGGCGCGCCCTTCGAGTGGATCGTGAGGTTCTTCGTCGCGAGCGCCTCGTCACCCGGTGCCGGGATCCGGTGCTCGGGGTAGACGTTGAACGCGGCCTCGAGCGTCATCGGCGCTCCGCCGTCGACCTCGGCCGTGACCGTCGCCTTCCAGATGCCCGCCTCGGGGAAGGTGATGTCTGGGGTTTGGTAGACGCCGCGGGCATCGGCCGGGTTCGTCAGCGTCGGCCCCTCGCCGCCGTCGGTCGTGGTCGGCGCCGGCACGTACTCGGCGGATGTCGCGGGGCCGGCCGTCGGCGTCTGACCGCCGTCGGTTCCCAAGAAGGCGAACGTGACCTCGATCCTGCCGAACGACAGCAGCTGCACCCCCCCGTCGGCGGTGCTCGAGAAGACCCCGATCTGCACCGGCTCCGGTGAGCCCGCGGCCAGGTCCGAGCTCGCCACCTCCGCGGAGTACGAGGAGGGATCGCCGGTCGATGTGGAGGTCGAAGGGCCGGCCGATCCGGGCTCGCCGCCACCCGAGCAGGCGGTGACGAGCAGCGCGAGGACGACCACTGCGGGCAGGGTGCGACGCGTCATGGCCTCATCCTCTCGCACGGGCACAGGAACGTCCGGTTCGTGTCGCTCGAGCGCGGTCGTGGCGTCAGGCGATCGCGCCCTCGTGCCGCAACAGCCACCGTTTGCGATCCTCGTGGCGTCCGTACCCACCGATCGTGCCACCGGCATGGACGACTCGGTGACACGGCACGAAGAGCTCGATCGGACAGCCGGCGAGCGCGCTGCCGGCAGCCCTCGCGGCGCGGGGGCTTCCCGCCATGCCGGCCACGTCGCCGTACGTCCACAGTTCCCCGTACGGGATCGTCGCGACGACCTCGAGCACGCGCCGACCGAAGCCCTCGGGAACCAGCGAGAGATCCGGTGGCACCGAGAACGCGCGGCGACGGCCGGCGAGATAGCTCTCGGTCTCGCGACGGGCCACCCGCGAGCAACCGCCGCCTCGGATCAGGGGTGCGTCGAGGGCATGCTCGATCCGACCGAGCGCCGCGACCGGTTCTTCGTCGTCGAAGATCGTGGCGACCACGCCCGCGGCCGAGCAGACGAGCGTGAGCTCCCCCAACGGTGTGGGGAACGACGAGTGATGCAGGCGTTCCACGGCGCGAGTCTCAGACCGGCGGCCACGGGTAGGGTCGACCCCCGGTCGGCGACGGGAACACGGGGTCCATAGCGATCGCGTCCCCGCGACGCCGCAGGGCGGCGACCTCGGCAGGGTCGAGCAGGGCCGACAGCTCTGCGCACGGCGGCCTGCCGCCCGCGAGGCGCTCGCCGAGCCGGCCGATGTCGGCGACGAGAGCATCGGGGATCGGCTCGTCCATGAACTCCCAGATCACCGTGCGGAGCTTGGGCTCCTCGTGGAAGCAGACCCCATGGTCGATCGTCCAGATGCGGCCGTCCTCGCCCAGGAGGCAATGCCCGCCCTTGCGGTCGGCGTTGTTCACGAGCAGATCGAAGGCGGCGATCGCTCTGAAGGCATCGGGGAAGCGGTCCTGCAAGGTGAAGTAGTGCTCCTGCGGCTCGAACGGGACGAACCGTTGCACGGAGCCGGTGCCCTCCGGTCCATCGCGCATGACGGTCAAGGGAACATCGGGCCAACCCAGCTCCCGCGCGACGACGAAGGCGGCCACCTCACGCTTGCACAGCGACCCCGGTGGGAAGTCCCACAGGGGCATCTCACCCCGTTGCGGCTTGTAGACGGCGAGCGTCTGCTCGCCGTCGGTCCCGGTGGCCCGAGCCAGGAACGTGTAGTTCGAGGAGTTGGGGAGCAGGCCGAGGATCTCGAGCGCGCCGGTCTCGATCACCGACGGCCCGCCCGGGTCGCTCAGCGACGCGCCGAATGGCCGTTCATCGCGGGACACGCATGTCCCTCCGGTTCCATCGGGTTCCCGCAGAACTGACAGGTGGGGCGACCTCGTTCGGTGACCGCAGCGCCGTACCGGGAGAGAGCGAACATCTGCTCACGCGTGGCGAACAGGTGCACGGTCTCCGGCTCTGACTCGAGAGGCGACCGAAGGTCCGTCTCCTCCTCGTCCTCGACGTCGGGCACGAACTCCTCGATCTCGAGCACGAACACCTCGCGGTCGTGGTCGTAGCCGATCGAGAGCTTGCCGGCACGCCAGCGCGGCTCGACCGGGTCTTCGAGCGTCATCTGATCGTCGTCGGGGCCGGTGCCGGTCTCGAGTTCGAGGTCGGCGAGCAGCTCGAGGATCGACGCGGCGAGCAACTGCACCTGTTGCTTCTCGACCACGACCGTGACGAGCTCGTCGTCGCGCCGCGCCTGCAGGTAGAACGTGCGTGATCCAGGTTCGCCGACGGCGTCGGCGGTGATGCGATCGACGCGGCCGAGATCCATGCGCCTATCCTCGCAGGTTCGATCGTGTGCGCTCCCCACTCGTCGACCTCGCGGCTTCCCATGGCGGCGTGCCCCCGCCGGGAGCGAACCGCTCGAGCCCGCCCGTGTCGTTCACGAGCTGTACCCACGATCGTCCCTCGCGCCCGATCGTCACGACCGAGACCGAGGCGGTGTCCACGACCATCCGCTGGAAGTCGTCGAGCGGGGTGCCGGCGAGGTGCGAGAGGATCACGCGCAGGATGTCGCCGTGCGTGGCGACGACCACGCGGCCGCGACGGTGACGGCGCGCGATCGCGTCGACCTCGGCGACGGCGCGGTCCCTGGCCTCGTCGAAGCCCTCGCCCCCACCGGGGAAGCGGAACGTGGCCGGCGAGCGCTGCACCTCGGCCCATGCCTTCGTGCGCCGCAGGCGGGAGAGCGGCTTGCCGGTCCACGAGCCGGCATGCATCTCGATCAGGCCGTCTCGCTCCGCGATCGAGAGACGACACACCGCCGCGAGCGGCTCCACCGTCTGGACGCATCGCTCGAGCGGGCTCGAGTAGATCGCGGTGGGACGCACGGGAGCGAGACGCTCGGCGAGATGCTCGGCCTGCGCTCGGCCGCGGTCGTCGAGCAGGATGCCACGGGTCCGGCCGTAGAGCGTCCTGCCGGTCTGCGCGGTCAGGCCGTGCCTCACCAGGAACAGGGTCGTCATCGGTGTCATCCCGCCGGCGAGGCCGCGTCGCGGGCGGGAAGACGGACCGTGAAGGTCGTGCCGACTCCCAGCTCGCTCTCGACAGCGACCGACCCCCCGTGGTTCTCGGCGACGTGCTTCACGATCGCGAGCCCGAGCCCGGTGCCGCCGGTCTCGCGGGATCGAGCGCGGTCGACGCGATAGAAGCGCTCGAAGACCCGCGGTAGGTCGCGGGTGGGGATACCCACGCCCGTGTCGCAGACGGCGAGGACCACCCCGTCGGGCGCCTCCTCGACGCCGACGTCGACACGCCCGCCCGGACGTGTGTAGCGCACGGCGTTGTCGATCAGGTTGCGCACGAGGAGCGAGAGGTCCCGAGCCGAACCCGTCACCGACACAGGCGTGGGGGCGACCACCTCGAGCCTGACGTCCCCTTCCCGGGCGGCTTCGTCCGTGCGCTCGGCTTCTTCGCGGACGATCACGTCGAGTCGGACGCGCTCGCCGAGCTCGCTGCCGGACTCGAGGCGCGAGAGATCGAGCAGATCGGCGACGATCCGCGACAGTCGCAGCGCCTCGCGCTCGAGCTGCACGGCGAACCGCGGCACCGCCCCGGGATCCTCGTCGGCGACGGCTCGCAGCGTCTCCGCTGCGGCCTGGATCGACGCTGCCGGCGTCTTCAACTCGTGCGACGCGTTGGCGACGAAGTCGCGGCGGACCGCTTCGGTCCGTCGCGAATCGGTGATGTCGGTGACCACGACCAGCACGGCTCCCTCGCCGGCGGAGGTCGCGGTGACCCGCAGCCATCGCGACGGCGACGTGCGTTCCACCTCGATCGTGGCGGCCTCGCCCGAGGTCGCGACCCGGCGCACCATCTCGCGCAGATCGAGGGGGAAGAGGTTCGAGATGGCGACCGGGCGGGATCCGAGGTGCTGCGTGAGCGCGGCGTTCGCGAACGCGATGCTCTGGTCGGCGTCGAAGAGCAGCACGCCTTCCTGCATCGCTTCGAGGATCAGGTCCTGCACCGCTCGTTCGTCTCGGAAGGCGGTCTCGCGGCGCTCGAGCTCCCTGGTGGCGTCGGCCGCACGTCCCTCGGCGATGACCGCGGCTCGCCGGGCCCGACGGGCTGCGATGGCGGCTCCGAGCCCGCCTGCGACCACCACGGCGATGACGATGACGACGACCGTGCTCGTGCCCATGCCGTCGGGAGTGTACGCAGCGCGTTCACCGGTTCCCCCGGCGTTCGCCGTGCGTTCATCCAACGGTCGGACATCCGACCATCTCGGGGTTGCGAGGGCTCCTTTTCCCGCCATCCCGCGGGGGAGACGTTCATCCAGCGTTCACTTCCGGTCAATCGGGTGTCCACACGGTCTTCCTAACATCGCCCTCGACATGACATCCCGAGGAGGGCGTCGATGAGCAAGTTCAGGAAGCACGCGGGCATGCTTGCGGGTCTGCTCGCACTCTCGCTCGTGGCCGCCGCGTGTGGCGACGACGAGTGGCGGCACGACCGATGGCGGAAGTGCGACGAACGAGCCGTCCGCCGTTTCGGGTTCGATCGTGATCTCGGGCTCGTCGACCGTCGAGCCGATCTCGTCGATCGTGGCGGAGATCTTCAACGAAACGAACCCCGAAGTCGCGATCAGCGTCGACGGTCCCGGTACCGGTGACGGGTTCGAGCTCTTCTGCAACGGCGAGACCGACATCTCCGACGCCTCTCGCCCGATCGAGCCCGACGAGGCAAAGAACTGCAAGAAGAACGGCATCGAGTACACCGAGCTCGAGATCGGACTCGACGGCGTGACCGTGATGACGAACCCTGAGAACTCGAGCGTCACATGCCTGAACAACGGCGACCTCTACGCGCTGTTCGGCCCGGAGTCCGTTGGCATCGACACCTGGAACGGCGCCGACTCGCTCGCGCAGCAGGTCGGCGGCAACGGTGGCTTCCCCGACGCACCGTTGGAGATCACCGCCCCCGGTGAGGAGTCGGGCACCTACGACGCTTTCATCGAGCTCGCGGGCATCGAGGACATCGCGCTCGAACAGGGCGTGCCCGAGGACGAAGCGGCGACGCTGCGGAAGGACTACACGGCGTCGCCGAACGACAACGTGATCATCACGGCGATGGAAGGCTCACCCAGCGCGCTCGGGTTCGTGGGCTTCGCCTTCGCCGAGGAAGCCGGTGACGCGGTCAAGGAGATCGAGGTCGACGGCGGCGACGGGTTGCGTGGCGCCGTCGGCCGAGACGATCTCGGACGGCTCGTACCCGCTGTCCCGCTCGCTCTACATCTACGTCAGCAGCGAGGCGGCCGCGCGACCCGAGGTCGCGGCTTACGTCGACTACTACCTCTCCGACGAAGCCATCGCCACCGGCGGGCTGGCCGAGCAGGTGGGCTACATCGCCCTGCCGGCCGATCGGATCGAGGCCACCCGCTCCACGTGGGAGTCGGCGTCAGCCTGATCGAGGAACCACCCGGTCTGGGGCCGGACGGCATACGCCGTCCGGCCCTTCTCCCGATACGACACCGAGGGTAAGGTAGCCGCCACCATGGCCACGACGACGGGAGACCCGGGGCTGTCGATCAAGGGGCTACAAGGTAGTCCGCAGCGCAGGCGCAAGGAGTCGTTCGTCCGCGCCTTGCTGGCGCTGTCGGCGGGCATCTCGCTCGTCATCAGCGTCGCGATCGTCATCGCGCTGGTGGGCCAGGCGATCAGCTTCCTCGCGAAGGTAGATCTCGGCCAGCTCTGGACGGATGGGTGGTTCCCACGCCGAGGCGAGTTCGACGTGCTCACGATCTTCATCGGCACGCTCGAGGTCTCCGTGATCGCGATGCTGATCGCCACCCCGCTGGGTCTGGGGGCAGCGATGTATCTTGCCGAGTACGCCAACCCGAAAACCCGTCGCCGGCTGAAGCCGATACTGGAGACGCTGGCCGGGATCCCCAGCGTCGTGCTCGGGTACTTCGCGCTCCAGGTGATCAATCCGGCGATCGTGCAGAACGTGTTCAATGCCACGAGCACGTTCACGATCATGGCTGCCGGCATCGGCGTGGGCATACTCACGATCCCGCTGGTCGCCTCCGTCGCCGAGGACGCGATGTACGCGGTGCCCGGGGCCCTGCGCGAGGCGGCCTACGGCATCGGCGCACGCCGGCGCACGGTCACCACGAAGGTGGTCTTCCCGGCAGCGGTCTCGGGCATCGTGGCCTCGTTGATCCTCGGGTTCTCACGGGCGCTCGGTGAGACCATGGTCGTGGCGATCGCTGCCGGGGCGACCTCGGGCGCGTCGCGGCACTGGAACCCCTTGGTGCCGGGGCAGACGATGACCGGGGCGATCTCTTCGCTGGCGATCGGCTCGGACCAGGTGAAGAGCTCGGGTGCGAGCGAGGTCAACCCGTTCGACGCCCTCTACTTCGTCGGGCTGCTGCTGTTCGTGCTGACCCTGGCGATGAACGTGCTGTCCGAGCGTTTCGTGCGCCGGGTCAGGAAGGACTACTGATGTCGGCCATCGCGCCCACCGCTCAAGTTCGCAGCACCGTGGAACTGGCACTGCGGGGGTCGAAGCGGGATGTCGCGGGCCGGGTCTTCCAGGGCGCGCTGCTCCTCTCGCTGCTCCTCGCGCTCTTGATCCTGATCGTGCTGCTCGGAACCACGCTCGTCGCGGCGTGGCCCGTGCTCTCGACGCGACTGGGTGACTTCGTCACGAGCAACGTGTCGAGTCTGGACACCCGGGCCGGGGTTCGCCAGGGCATCGTCGGCTCGCTGATCCTGATCGGGTTCGTGGCGGTCGTCGCCATGCCGATGGGCATCGCTGCGGCGATCTACCTGCAGGAGTACGCGCGAGACACCAGGCTCAATCGTCTGCTCACGACCAACATCCGCAACCTCGCCGGCGTCCCGTCGATCGTCTACGGCATCCTCGGCCTCGTGCTGTTCGTCCAGGCGCTCCGCGCGATCACCGGCCCCGATTCGTTCGGTCGCAGCTACATCTCAGGTGGCTTGACCCTCGCGGTGCTCGTGCTCCCGATCGTCATCCTGATCTCGATGGAAGCGCTCCGAGCGGTGCCGAAGAGCATCCGCGAGGCCGCATACGGGGTCGGTGCCACGCGATGGGAGGTCGTGCGCAGCCACGTGCTTCCGTACGCGGCCCCCGGCATCTTCACCGGCACGATCCTGTCGCTCGCCCGCGCGTTCGGCGAGACGGCGCCGTTGCTGCTGGTCGGCGCCGTGACCGGGTACCTGTCGACGCCCTCGGGCCGGACCCCGCTCGAGATCCTGCAGGGTCAGTACACGTCGCTTCCGACCCAGATCTTCTCCTGGTCGAGACTCGCGGGCGAGGGCTGGAAGGCCAACACGGCCGCGGCCATCATCGTGCTGCTGGTGATCATCCTCGCGGTGAACTTCGCCGCGATCCTGCTGAGGAACCGATATGACCGAAGGTGGTGAGCCCGATGGATACGACCGACCTGACCCCGGTGGCTCCCGTCGCCGACGAAGGTCCGCAACTCGTGGTGAAGGCGTCCGCCGTGACCGAGGCCGAGGAGGCGACCCGCGAGGTCGTCTTCTCGACCACCGACCTCGCCGTGTTCTACGGCGACTTCCGCGCGGTGCGCGACATCAACCTGCCGATCCTGAAGAACGAGATCACGGCGCTGATCGGACCGTCGGGTTGCGGCAAGACGACGTTCCTGCGCTGTCTGAACCGCATGAACGATCTGATCGAGGGCGCCCGGGTCGAGGGGACCCTGCTCTATCACGGTGTCGACCTCTACGACGAGCGGGTCGACCCGGTCGAGGTGCGGCGGCGCATCGGCATGGTGTTCCAGAAGCCGAACCCGTTCCCGAAGTCGATCTACGACAACATCGCGTTCGGGCCGAAGATCGCCGGGTACAAGGGCAACATGGACGACCTGGTGGAGGAGAGCCTCAACAGGGCCGCGCTCTGGGACGAGGTGAAGGACAAGCTGAAGGAATCGGGCCTGGCGCTCTCCGGAGGCCAGCAGCAGCGGCTGTGCATCGCCCGGGCGATCGCGACGAAGCCCGACGTGATCCTGATGGACGAGCCGTGCTCGGCGCTCGACCCGATCGCCACCGCGAAGATCGAAGACCTGATGCAGGAGCTGGTGGCCGACTACACGATCGTGATCGTGACGCACAACATGCAGCAGGCCGCACGCGTCTCGGATCGCACGGCCTTCTTCACGGTCGAGGTGCACGACGACGGATCCCGCACCGGCACGATCGTCGAGTTCGACCGCACCGAGACGGTGTTCACGAACCCGACCGACCAGCGGACCGAGGACTACGTGACGGGGCGGTTCGGATGACCAGGGAGAGCTTCCACGAGGAACTCGAGAAGACCGAGCTCGAGCTGTTGAGCCTGGGCGAGCTGGCGGCGACCTCGGTGCAGCGGGCCGTCGAGGCACTGATCCAGCACGACGACGAGAAGGCGCAGGCGGTGATCGATGCCGACGACCAGATCGACGAGCTCTACCTCAAGATCGACAACGACGTGCTCCAGATGCTCGCTCTGCAGTCGCCGGTGGCGCAGGACCTGCGCTTGATCTCCGCGATCCTCCACTGCGACCTGCACCTCGAGCGTGTCGGCGACCAGGCCGTGAACGTCGCGAAGATGTACCTCTGGACGAAGGACGCGCGTGGCAGCGAGACGATGCGCATGCAGATCGAGGAGATGGGCACGCTCGTCGTGGCCATGGTGCGCACCGCGATGGAGTCGTTCGGGACGCCGCGACCTCGAGCTGGCGCTGAAGGTGCCGACGATGGACGACCCCGTCGATCGCCTGAACCGCAACACCCATCTGGAGGCGCTCAAGCTCGCCGACGACTCGCTCCCAGCTCGACTGGGGTCTCCACATGAACATGGCTGCCAGGGCGCTGGAGCGGGTCGGCGACAACGCCGTCGACATCGCCGAGCAGGTGGGCTTCCTGCTCACCGGCGAGTTCCGGGAGTTCACCGACGCGTCGCACCCGGTGGTGATGGAGTGAGCGCTGTGCCCGATGAGCTGCCGGAGGCCCTGACGACCCCGGAACCCTCGGCGTACATCCTGATCGTCGAGGACGAGGAGTCGCTCGCCGACTCCGTCCGCTACAACCTCGAGCGCGAGGGGTTCCGGGTCGCGGTCGCCGGCGACGGGCGCCGGGCGCTCGACCGGTTCCGGTCGGAGCAGCCGTCGCTCGTGATCCTCGACCTGATGTTGCCGGAGATCTCCGGGCTCGACGTCTGTCGCACGATCCGCGCCGAATCGGACGTGCCGATCATCATGGTGACCGCCAAGGACTCGGAGGCCGACAAGGTGACCGGGCTCGAGCTCGGTGCGGACGACTACGTCACGAAGCCGTTCTCGGTTCGCGAGCTCGTCTCGCGCGTGCGAGCGCACCTTCGTCGGGCCGGCATGCGGGGCGAGATCGCGCCGGCCGAGGAGGTGCTTGCACGGTGGCCCGGTCGAGATGGACGTCGCCCGCCACGAGGTGCGCGTGCGCGGCGACGCCGTGGCCTTCCCGCCGAAGGAGTTCGAGCTCCTGGAGGCGTTCCTGCGCCGGAAGGACCGGCTCCTCACCCGGGTGTTCCTGATCGAGGAGGTCTGGGGCGCCGACTACGTGGGAGACACGAAGACGCTCGACGTGCACGTGAAGCGAATCCGGCAGAAGATCGAGGAAGACCCGCACGCCCCGCGTCATCTGGTGACCGTGCGTGGCCTCGGCTACAAGTACGTGGACTGATCTCGTCGGCCGAACGCCGGCGATGCAGACCTTCGACGGTTGCCTCCGTGCGCGCCCCGTCCGTAGCATGGCATGCTGCCGACCATGGATGCCCACGCCTTCCCCGAACCAGTGAGCGAGACCGCATCCCGGTTCATCAACCGGGAGCTGTCGTGGCTGGACTTCAACGACCGGGTGCTGGCGCTCGCCGAAGACCCGTCGCGCCCGCTCCTCGAACGGGTGAAGTTCGTCGCGATCTACACGCAGAACCTCGACGAGTTCTTCCAGGTCCGTGTCTCCGGCCTCGAGGAACAGGTCGAGGCGGGCGTGACGGCGACGACGCCGGACGGCATGGGTCCGCGCGAGCAGCTGGAGGCGATCCGTGAACGGGTCTCGGGGTTGCAGGCCCGAGCAGACGAGCTGGTCGCCGGCGACCTGCTGCCGGCGCTCGAGAAGGAACGCATCCGCCTCGTGCACTGGGAGCAGCTGGCGGACGCCGACAAGGAATTCCTCGGCCGGCGGTTCCGCGACCGCATCTTCCCGGTGCTCACGCCGCTCTCGGTCGACCCCGCGCATCCGTTCCCCTACATCTCGAGCTTGTCCTTGAACCTCGCTGCGGCGATCCGCGATCCTCTCACGGGCGAGCGGCGCTTCGCCCGGGTGAAGATCCCGCCGCTGCTGCCGCGGTTCACCGATCTGCCCGACGGCGATCGGTTCGTACCGTTGGAGGAGGTCGTGGCCGCCCATCTCGACCAGCTCTTCCCGGGTATGGACATCGTCGACGTGCACGTGTTCCGAGTCACTCGCGACGCCGACGTGGAGGTCGAGGAGGACGAGGCCGACGACCTGCTGGCCGCGATCGAGACGGTGCTCCAGCGCCGGCAGCGAGGTGCCACCGCCGTCAGGCTCGAGATCGATCCCACCATGAGCGACGAGATGCGCCACCTGCTGATGCGGGAGCTGGGCGTCGAGGATTCGCAGATCTACGTGGACGACGACGGTCTGCTCGCGGCGGGGGACCTCTGGTATTTCGTGGGGCTCGATCGGCCCGAGCTGAAGGAAGAGCCGTGGTCGCCCGTGACGCCGCCCCCCTTGCAGGTGTCGGAGGGCACGGCCGACGTCTTCGAGGCGATCCGGCGCGGCGACATCCTCGTGCACCATCCGTACGACTCGTTCTCGGCCTCGGTCGAGGCGTTCGTCGAGCAGGCCGCAGGCGATCCCGACGTGCTCGCGATCAAGCAGACCCTGTACCGCACCTCCGCGGACAGCCCGATCATCCGGTCGCTCGTGAAGGCGGCCGGGGCCGGCAAGCAGGTGGTCGCCCTCGTCGAGCTGAAGGCGCGCTTCGACGAGCTCGCGAACATCTCCTTCGCGAAGACGCTCGAGACCGCCGGCGTCCACGTCGTGTACGGGGTGGTGGGGCTGAAGACCCACGCGAAGACCTCGCTGGTCGTCCGGCGGGAAGGCGGAGGCATCCGGCGCTATGCGCACATCGGCACCGGCAACTACAACCCGACGACCGCGCGGATCTACGAGGACATCGGCCTGCTCACCGCGGACCCCGACCTCGGCGCCGACCTCACCGACCTCTTCAACCTGCTCACGGGGTACAGCCGCCAGCGCGAGTACCGGAAGCTGCTCGTCGCGCCGGTCACGATGCGCCCGGGCCTCGAGGCGTTGATCCGGCGAGAGATGGCCACGGACGACGGCTCGATCGTGCTCAAGATGAACAGCCTCGTCGACGCCGATCTGATCGACACGCTCTACGAGGCATCGCAGGCAGGCGTCGGCATCGACCTGCTCGTGCGCGGCATCTGCTGTCTGCGTCCAGGCGTGCCGGGACTCTCCGACGGCATCCGCGTCCGGTCGATCGTGGGGCGATTCCTCGAGCACTCCCGCATCTACCGGTTCGGCAGCGAGACGCGAGGGTTCGACTACCTGATCGGATCGGCCGACTGGATGCCGCGCAACCTCGACCGGCGCGTGGAGGCCCTCACGCCGGTGGAGGACCCAGCCCTCAAGGAGCGCCTGGCCGAGATCATCAGGGTCGGGATGGACGACGACGAGCTCGCATGGGAGCTCGACCCCGAGGGGCGGTGGCACAAGGTCCCGCCGGTCCACGGCGTCGAGGCGCACCGGGCGCTGCAGGAGCTCGCGGTCGTGCGGGCGGGCGGCGAACGGTGAACCTGGAACGCGAGGCGAAGCTCGCGGCGGACCCGTCGTTCAACCTCCCGGATCTCCACGAGGCGGTGCCCGGAGTGGGCGCATCCGCGGCGGGCACCGAGCGCTTCGTCACCAGCTACTACGACACCGCCGATCTGCGGCTCACCCGGTGGGGCGGCTCGCTCCGATACCGGACGGGAGCGGGGTGGACCGTCAAGCTCCCGGGAGCGACGAACGACGAGGTGATCACGCGGCAGGAGATCACCTTCGAGGGCCCACCTGCCCGGCCGCCGGCCGCCGCGCTCGACCTGGTGAGCGCGTTCGTCCGCACCTCGCCGGTGCGGCTCGCGACGAGACTGCAGACGCTCCGTCACCTGGTCGCGCTCTCGGCGAACGACGACGGGGAGGTGGCCGAGGTGGTCGATGACGAGGTCACGGTCCTCGACGGACGCCGGATCGTCGAGCGGTTCCGCGAGGTCGAGGTGGAACTGACCCAGGCCGGCGACGACAGGGTGCTCGAGGCAGTGGTGTCGAGCCTCGTGCAGAGCGGAGCGCGGCGCGGCGCGGCGATCCCCAAGGCCACCCGGGCTCTGCGTCCGAACTCGTTGCTCCCTCCCGACGTCGTCGTCCCGCGGGTCGGGAAGCGGTCGACGGTGCACGAGGTCGTGCGGGCCGCGATCGCGGCGTCGACCGAGCGACTGATCCGGCACGACCCGGTCGTCCGCATCGGCCAGGACCCCGAAGGGGTGCACCAGGCCCGGGTCGCGACCCGTCGGCTCAGGAGCGATCTGCGGACGTTCCGCGCCTACCTGGTCGATGAACCCCGTGACGACTTGCGGGAAGAGCTGGGTTGGCTCGGGGCCGAGTTGGGGCGTGTGCGCGATCTGGATGTGCTGGACGAGCGCCTGCGGAGGCACGCATCGGCCACCCTCGACGACGACGCCCGCGGCGTGGCGACATTGCTCCAGCGTCTGCGGTCGCAGCGGGAATCGGCCCGGGCCGAGCTGCTCTCGGCGATGCGTGAGGCACGATACCTGGCCTTGCTCGACGACCTCGTGGAGAGCACCGACTCGCCGCCGGTGCGGGCAGAGGCAGCGAAGGTCCTGGCGATCGAGACGCTCGCCGACGTGATGGAACGCCCGTGGGGGCATCTCGCCCGGCTCGGCGAGCGGCTCGGACCCTCGTCGCCAGACACCGATCTCCACGAAGCCCGGATCCGCGTCAAACGCGTGCGGTACGCCGCCGAGGTGCTTGCGCCGGTCGCGGGGAAGCGGGCCCGGCGGTTCGCTCGCCGGGCGGAAGCGATGCAGGTCGTGTTGGGCGAGCATCAGGATGCGGTCATGGCGTCGGCATGGCTGCGAGAGCAGGCGGCGGGTACGACCTCGCGGGTGGCCTTCACGGCGGGGGAGTTGGCCGCGGTCGAGGCGCACGCCAAGGATGCCGCCCGTGCGCGGTGGTCTTCCGCATGGGATCGTCTGACCGATCGTCGGCTGAGGTTCTGGGAGTGATGACGCAGGTCCGGGCGGGCGGCGGGGTGGTTCGCCGGCGAGGCGAACGCGGGCCCGAGATCGCGCTCGTGCACCGGCCCCGCTACGACGACTGGACCTTCCCCAAAGGCAAGGCCGAAGACGGCGAGACCGACGAGGAGAACGCGTCGCGCGAGGTCCTGGAGGAGACGGGGTTCCGGTGCGAGTTCGGACCCGAGCTCGTGACCGTGCACTACACCGATCACCAGGACCGGGCGAAGACGGTGCGGTACTGGCTGATGTACCCGACCGGAGGCTCGTTCGTCCCGGGCGCCGAGGTCGACGAGATCCGATGGACCTCGCCCGAGGAGGCCGCATCGATGCTGACGTACGCGCACGACCGATCCGTGCTCGAGGCCGCGGCGGCTTTCGACCGGCCGTTGTTCCTGGTGCGCCATGCCAGGGCGGGGGATCGGGAGGCATGGACCGAGGACGACCGACTGCGGCCGCTGTCGAGGAAGGGGCGGCTGCAGGCCGAGGCGTTGGTGGGCGTGTTCGAAGGGATCCCGCTGGACCGGGTGCTGTCGAGCCCGTCGGCCCGATGCGTCCAGACGGTGCGCCCACTCGCCCTCTCGCGCCGGCTCCCGATCGAGGAGCACGAGGACTTGGCGGAGGGGGCAGACACGCAAGCTGCCATGTCGCTGCTCCGTTCGTCGGGCGGCACGGTCGTCGTGAGCACCCATGGCGACGTGATCCCTGCGGTCTTGCAGGCGCTCGCGGATCGCGGACTGCCGGTCGACGACCCGTTGCTGACGAAGAAGGGGTCGACCTGGGTGCTCGAGCGAGATGGGGGACTGTTCACCGAGGCGCGGTACATCTCCCCTCCCGCTTGAGGCGTGCGGTCGGGCGATCGCGGACGCCTCACGCCGGCAGTGGGCCTCGCGTCGCCGCCAGCATGCCGGCGCGTCGGAATCCGAGACGCTCGTACATCCGCACGACCGACGACGCGGTCGGATCGGCGAACAGGCAGACGTGATCGGCCCCGTCGGCGTGCGCCGCACTGATCAGCGCCGTCGTGACGTTGCTGGCGAGGCCGCGTCCGCGCGCCTCGGGGAACGTCACGACGTTGTCGACGTAGCCCACGCCGTCGAGCACCATGACCGCGCCGAGCGAGACGAGCACGCCACCGTCGTCGCGGATGCCGAACCAACGTTTGCCCCCGGTGCGGAGCACGTCGCGCTCGATCGCCCGGAGCTGGCTCACCGTCTCATCGGCGCCCACGTCGAAGAGGGCGAGGGAGTCGTGCACCCGGGCCCAGAGCTCCGGGCCGTCGGCCATCTCCTCGACGGGGTCACGCGTGTATGTGGGCGGGGGGTTGCCCGAGGTGCGTCGGAGGTCCATCACCAGATCCCAGGTGAGCGAGTGACCTCTGTCGCTGAGGGCTCGCAACAGATCCGCGCAACGTTCGGGATGGAACGACACGAGGTGCTCGGTCGTGACGCCGGCGGCGCGCAGGGCGGGAAGCAGCGAACGCTCCACCTCGTCGACGGTCAGGTCGTCGCCGGGAACGTCGATCCGCGCGTAGTTCGCATCCCACACCGCGGGGAACCGTCCGTCGGTGACGACCGCTCCCCACCATGTGGGTTCCACCCGGCCGAACAACGCATCGAGTGCACGCCAGAACCGCAGCACGTGGCCGGGGATCGGTTCGCTCGAAGCGGGAAGCGGCCACGGCGCGAGTGTAGCCGCGGTTCGGATAGGCTTCCTCGGTGATCAAGGGGCGGTTCGTACCGGCGACGGGGTCACGCGAGCGAGGTGAACGTTCGCCGATCTCGATGGCCAGGCGGCTGCGCGATCGGCTCGACGCAGGGGCCTTCGCTTGGCTCGACATCATCGATCCCGACGTCGTCGATCTCAGCGCGTTGCGGGCGGCGTCTCGGCCTGCACCCGGTCACGATCGAGGACACGAAGCATCGGCGGCCAAGCGATCGAAGGTCGAGCTCTTCGAGGGACACGCGTTCGTGGTGCTGCGGCCCGTCACGGTGGGCCAGGATCGCCGCTGGGTCTCGTCGAGCACGAGATCCACGCCATCGCCGGGGAGGGGTTCCTCGTGACGCTTCGCTTGGCGCCAGTTGTACGCGATGGAAGGAGTGGATGCCCGATGGGAACGGCACTCCGAGATGGCCTCCACAGGGTCGGGTTCGCGCTCTACACGCTGCTCGACGAGGTGGTCGACGGGTACCTGTCCGCGGTCGAGGCGCTCGAAGACGATGCAGACGCGTCTCCAGGATGTGGTGTTCGAGCGCGACGGCGACCCTTCGCGCGACGCCGAACATCCAGGAACGGCTGTTCCACGCTGAAGCGTGACACCGTGGTGCTTCGTCGCTCGGCGATGCCGCTCCGACAGGGCGTCGACACGATCCAGGAAGAGCCCGCCTTCGCGACGTCGTCGTTGGCGCCGTACTACCGAGACGTGATGGATCATGTGATGCAGGGTCGTCGAACTCGCGACAACGTTCGCGATCTGCTCACGTCGTTGCTGGAGGTCCGGGTCGCCCAGGCCGCGAACCGCCTGAACGAGGTCATGAAGAAGCTCAGCGCGTGGGCCGCATCGTGCTCGTGCCGACGTTGATCGCCGGCATCTACGGCATGAACTTCACGCACATGCCCGAACTCCGATGGCGTGTTCGGGTATCCGATGGCACTGGGGCTGATGGTGGCGTCGGCCATCGCGCTTATACGTGACTATTCAAGCGGCGCGACTGGCTCTAGCGATGTGCCGCGCCCTCACCCTGATGTGTGTGGCCGACGACGGCGAGTCGCTCGAGGCGTTGAAGGCCGCGTCGGTCGGCGCGGAGTGGGAGCTCACGCCAGGGGCGACCGACCTGCGTTCGGCGCTCGATCAGCTCGATGCGGAGCGTCCGCACGTCCTGGTCGCCTTCGGCGACCAGGACGAACTCGTGGAGATCGTGCGCCTGCGGTTCCCCGTGATGCGGATCATCACGGACCGGGACACGCCCGGGGCCACCGCGGTGGCCACCTCGCTGGACGAGGTGCGGGGGCTGGTGCTCGACCTGCCCCGCCCAGGCGGTCCGGTCGGGGCTTAGACGCCCCAGGGGCTCCAGCTGCCCAGGCGATGCACCATGCGCATCGTCACCATGATGTTGGCCCGGGCGTTGAAGGCGGACCAACCGCGGAAGCCGAACGCTTGGGCGCGGCCGGGCCAGTATCGGCGGAGGTGCTGGAAGATGCCGCTCGCGCCACTGTAGGAGTTGTACGCGTCGTGCTCGAAGTGCGATTCCCTGTCGGCGACGTACAGGGCGGTGGAGGCTCCACCCGGGACGGGCCAGCGTTCCTCCGCGCATCGGATGAGCTGTTTGACGTGCCAGGTGCCCTTCCGCCAATCGATGTCGCAGATGCGGGCTGGCACCCCTTGTTCGCGCGCCTGCGCCGGGGTCGTCGAGATGACGACGGGAACGGAGAGGAGCAGCGAGGAGAGGATCAGCGCGGCCGGGAAGCGGCGGCGCACGGTTCGGGATCGATCCATATATGGGTTCACCCCCGCGGCGAGCGGAACTGGCTGTTGCGCTCAGGTCCGGTCGGCCGTGCGGTGAGCTCTTCACCGGCGCGCCGATCGTCCCCGCGGTAGGTCGTGGGTGCGGACATCACCTCCTGTGGTCGATATCTCCGTCTGTGTGACCTATCGCGCGACGCGGACCGCCGGCCCCAGCTCCCGGACGTGCGCAGGCATACGCAACGCCGACCCTGGGAAGGTGGTGTGCGCAGCATGCGCCGGGGAGGGGCGGACCGGAACCGTCCGCGTCGTGCCGGATAACCCTACGGGGGCCCCCGACGAGCGACAACTCGAACATGACCACAGGTCATAGCGTGGGGGCCTACGATGTGGGCCGTGGCAGACCATGCCGGAACCGTGTTGCTCGCCGCGCCGCGCGGCTACTGTGCCGGGGTCGAGCGCGCCGTCGACGCGGTCGAGCGTGCTCTCGCCATACACGGTGCGCCGGTGTACGTGCGCAAGCAGATCGTGCACAACCTGCACGTCGTGCGCGATCTCGAGGACAAGGGGGCGGTCTTCGTCGACCAGGAGACCGAGGTGCCCGAGGGGGCGGTGGTCGTCCTCTCGGCGCATGGCGTGGCGCCGTGGGTGTACGAGAACGCGGGAACCCGGGGGCTCGACGTGATCGACGCGACCTGCCCTCTGGTCACCAAGGTGCACGGAGAGGCCCGACGGTTCGCCCAGCAGGGACGAACGATCGTGCTGATCGGTCACGAAGGTCATGAAGAGGTCGAGGGCACCAGCGGTCAGGCACCCGATCGCACGATCCTGGTGCAGTCGACCGACGAGGCCCGCACCGTGGAGGTTCCCGACCCCGAGAACCTGAGCTACCTCACGCAGACGACGCTGTCGGTCGACGAGACGAACGAGATCGTCCGCATCCTCGAGGAGCGGTTCCCGGCGATCACGGGCCCTCCGCGGGACGACATCTGCTATGCGACGCAGAACCGCCAGGACGCCGTGAAAGTGATCGCACCCGCCGCCGACGTGGTGCTCGTGATCGGATCGCAGAACTCGTCCAACTCGAACCGGCTCGCGGAGCTCTCGAGGGAACTGGGCACGCCTGCCTACCTCGTCGATGACGACAGCACGGTGGACCCGACCTGGCTGGACGGAGCCGGCACCGTCGGACTCACGAGCGGCGCCTCCGCACCGGAATGGCTCGTGCACCGCATGGTGGCGTGGTTGGCCGAGCGGGGGTTCACCACGGTGGAGGAGGTCACCCTCACCGAGGAGCGGGTCCGGTTCTCGCTTCCGGCTGGCGTTCGCGAGATCCCACTGAGCGCTTCCTGATCGCGCTACCGCCTTCGGCTGCTTGAGCGCTTCCTGATCGCGCTACCGCCTTCGGCTGCTTGAGCGCTTCCTGATCGCGCTCAGGTCCAAGCGGAGAACTGGTCGCGGTCTTCCTCCGGCTCCTCGTAGACGATCGAGACGAGCGTGTCGGTGGCGACCACGCCGGGCAGCGAATGGATCTCCTCGAGGATCACGCCGCTCGCGATCTCCCACGGCTGTGCCACGCACGCGAGCAGGTCGTACTCGCCACCGAGCACGGCGACCCCCGAGACGTCCGCCATGTCGCCCAGACGCTCCGCGATGCCGGCGGCGGCGCCGGCTTCCACTTTGATGTGCACGTAGCACGCGTCGCCGATGATCGCCGGCGCCTGTGGAGCCCCCCAGCCAGCGATGCCGATGCGATCCGGAGGCACCACGGGCGCCGTCATCGTTCGCTGCACCCCGGGCACGTGATGGATCTCCGAGAGCACCTGCGTCGCGATCGACGCGAGGTCGGGGCCCTCGGCGTGCATCAGCACGTCCCAGCCGCCCACCACGGCGATCGCCCGTGGAACCTGCGACTTCGATGCGAGTCCCGCGAGGACCTGGTCCATCGAGCCCGGTGCGATGCGGAGGTAGACGTAGGCGTCCATGCGGCGAGGCTAGGTCACCTCCGGGCCGGGTACAAGGAAGCGGCGTCCAACTGGCGTCACGACGCGGTGCGTCACGCCTCGGTCGCCACCGGCGCGCCGGTGAGGGCCCAGAGCTCCTCCTCGCCTTCCTCCGGGCCGACGGAGATCAGGCGATCGCCCTCGCGCAGGACGAAACCGGGCCGCGGCCGATAGATCCATCGGACACCGCGCTGCAACGCGAGCACGAACATGCCGGTCTCGGTCTCGAGCCGCAGCTCCTTCAGGGAGCGACCGGCGGCAGCGGATCCGGGTTGCACGACCGTCTCGGCACTCGTCTCCTCGGTCTCCTCGAGCGCCATCTGCACCACCGGGTGCAACGCTTCGCCGTGCTCCACGTACCAGGTCATGTCACGGGCCGCGTCGCACACCGCCTCGCTCGCGGCGCCGAGTCGGAGCAACCCCCGCAACTCGTCGGGATCGCGAGCCTCGGGCGCCGCCCGGAGCACCCAGGACTCCAGCTCGTCGCGGAGTTGGTCGCTGCGAGCTTCGAGCGCTCCGACCTCGGCAGCGAGCGATCGGTTGTTGAACAAGAGCGAGGAGTAGGCCATGCCCACGGCCGCCTCGGAGAGGTCCTTCAACTCGACCAGGAGGTCGACGGCACGGTCGAGCTCGGACAGCGCCGGCTCGTCGCCGTCGGGCGGCAAGGGAAGCGGCGGTGCTCCGGCGAGCTCGCGCAGCTCGTTCACCCCTTCGTCGGGTCCGCGCACGAGCAGCACGTCGCCCACGGAGACCACGTCGTCCGGCCCGGGGTCGAACCGCCAGTCGAGTCCGGAGCGGATCGCCATGATCCACATACCGGTCTCCGTGGGCAGCGACAGCTCCCGCAGGTCGCGGCCGACGACGTCGGCACCCTCACGAACCTTCACGCGCGCCGTCATCTCGTCGGCATGGCGCAGGTCGGGCTTCAGAGCGTCCGGGATGCCGAGCCGCGCGGCGATGACCCGCGCGATGTCGGAGGCCGCGTCGCCGACCTGCTCGATCGCGTCGGCGATCCACAGCACACCTGCCATGCCCTCGGCGTCCTCGGGACTGCGGGCGGCGAGCATCGCCGTCGTCCTGAGCTGGCGGAGATGGTCGTTCATGCGCCGCTCGAGGCGAGCGACCTCCCTCGCGAGCTTGTCTTCGTTGAAGAAGACCGCCGCGTACGCGAGGTCGACCATCAACTCCGAGGCGTCTTTCAGCTCGACGAGCAGGTCTTTGACGTTCTTCGGCTCATCCATCAGGTGACCCCCAATACTGACATGACGAATAGGATGGCGGCTACGCCCGTGAGGTCGAGCGTCGCGGTGATCGTCGGGACCCCGTGGTTGTCCGGATCGAGCCCGAAACGGGTCGTGAGCACGGCGACGTAGTAACCGACCACGAGGGTGACGGGGAGCACGAGCGTTCCGGCGAGCACGGTGCCGGCGAGCATCACCTCGGCCGGCGGCCGCGCGACCCCCATCACGGCCGCGAGCAACGACGCGATCGCACCGATCGCGGTGAAGACGACGAGGCCGAGCGCGACCACGATTGTGGCATCGACGAACGCTGGGCCTTCGGGGCGGCCGCGCGGCGTGATCACACCCAGCTGGAGTTTCGAAGACAGTCGTGACGAGAAGATGCCGCCGATCGCGCCCGCCTGCGACACGAACGGCGGGATCAGGATGAGGATCCCGGGGATCGCCTCGAGCTCGATCCGGTGGGCCTCGAGCACGGCGCCCGCGAAGATGTCGAGGAGCGGCGCGAGAGCGCTCACGCCCGCCATCTCGAGCAACGTGCGCCGCACCTCGCGTGAGCTGCGGAAGACCGCCCAGGCGAGCGCGCCGATCGCGGCCGCCGTGCACAGTGCCGCGACCACAGCGTTCAGAGAGTCGTTGCGCGCGATGAAGGTCGCGAGGAACAGGGCCGGGAGCGTGATCATGTCGCCGATCGCCGTGACCATGGGGGTCGACACGGCGTCGAGGTCCCATCCCCGCTGGAACGACTGCACGGCCAGGGCCACGGTGACCACCAGGATCACCGCCGAGGCGAGTACCCCCCCGACGACGGAGATCGTGACGAGATCCCAGACGGACACCGTGTCCTCGCCGAACGCGGACGCGACGAGCTTCGCCATGCCGGCGAGGTAGAACGACGAGAGGACGGCCGAGATCACGGCCACCTCGACGTTGCGCCCGAGCAGGCCGTTGCGGCGTAGGTTCGGTTCGAACACGCCGGCCGCGATGCCCGTGCCGAGCCGGGCGCCCATCGCCCCGAAGATCATGCCTCGCATGCCGACCGAAGCCGGGATCAACACGAGCAAGCCCGGGAGCAGCTCGAGGGTGCCGGTGATCGAGCCGAGGATCACGCCGGCGACGAAGCCGGCGGCCGTGCTGAGCGCGAGCGCGGCCACTCCCTGCTGCAACGTGCGCCGCTCGCCGCGCAAGGTTCGATAGACGCGCCGGGCGCGCCGGGGAACCAACCGGGTCTTCGTGGGTGTGGCCATGGATTCGATCGCCGTCGCGGACACGCTGGGCGTCGGTCTGTGCGGCCGCCGAAGTATCGCCCGGGGTCGCAGGCCGAACAAGCCGCCTCAGCCCGGCAGCACTCCCAGCAGCGTCATCGACAACAGCACCGCGATCACCCCTGCGAGATCCATCGCGCTCGTGATCACGGGCACGCTCTGGTCGTCGGGATCGAGACCGAACCGAGCCGTCGCCACAGCGACCCCGTAGGCGAGCAGCAGGATCAAGGGCAGGAGCATGAACCCTGCCAACAGGGTCCCTCCGATCATCACCGAGGCACCCGGATGATTCCGGGTCGTCAGCTCGGCGAGCACGGTCGCACCAGACCCAACGATGAGGAAGGTCGCGCCCGCGAGCACGGCGACGACCGCCGCGTCGAGCCAGGCGAGGGGGTCGGGCCACGCGGTCGGTCGAACGAGTCCGAGTTGGATCTTGGACGACAAACGTGAGGCGAGGATGCCGCCCAGCGCCCCCGACTGCGACACGAACGGCGGGATCAGGATCAGGATCCCCGCGCTGCGGACCAGCTCGGGTTGGAACCGCCCGAGCAGACCCCCGGCGGCGATGTCGAGCAGCGGGGTGAGGGCGATCACCCCGATCATCTGGACGGTGATGCGGCGCACGTCGGGCCGATCGCTCCGCGCCGCGACGATGACGCTCCACGCGACCGCGGCGAGACAGACAGCCGCGACGACGCCGGTGACCGGTCCGTCACGGACGAGGAACGTCGCGAGGAACAGTGTCGGCAACGTGGCCGCGTCGCCGAGTGCCGTGACCATCGGGGTGCCGACCGCATCGAGGTCCCAGCTTCGGCGGAACGACACCACGGACAACGCGACCGTGAACACGAGGATCACGATCGATCCAAGGGCTCCTCCCACGACCGAGATCACGATCAGCTGCACCAGCGAGATCGCCGGGTCACCGAAGAGAGCGGCGGCGACCTTGGCCAGCACCGCGAGCCACAGCGACGACGTGAAGGTGGTGACGAATGCCACGGTGACGTTGTCTCGGAGCACGCTGCCCCGGCCCAGGGTGGCGTGGAAGAGACCGACGTGGATGCTGGTTCCGAGGCGAGCTTCCAAGGCTCCGAAGATCGTGCCGCGCATGCCGACCGCGGCCGGGATCAGGATGAGCAGGCCCGGGAGCCGCTCCAGCGAGCCGGTGATGTGGCTCAGGACCAGGCCGGCGACGAAGCCCGCAGCCGTGCTGAGGATGAGCGCAACTACGCCCTGCCGCAGCGTGCGACGCTCCGATCGCAGGGCCGTGAGGAGCCGGAGGGTGCGGCCGGCTCGAGACATAAGGGCACGTGCATGGTCGGTCGGTCTCCTGGGGACCCGTCAGTATGGGGTGGCAGGACTCGCCGTCGCAACCATCGACCGGCGCCTCAGTCCTCGATCCAGTCGCGGGTGAGGAACAACCAGAACGCGAGCCCCGCGTGGTCGCCGTAGCGGCGGAACCGCCGGATGATCGTCGCGTCGGGCACGGGCTTCGTCCTGCCCATGAGCCGCGCGTACGTCGGGCGGGTCCATGAATCGAGGATCAGCCTCGAGTCCCGGCCGAGCGTCATCATCACGTGTGCAGCGGCATAGGGGCCCACGCCGGGCAGGTCGAGCAGGCGGCGTTCCAGTTCGTCATCGGGCAGGTCCTCGGGATCGGCGGACGACCAGGCTTCGAGGTCGATCTCGCCGGCGTCGACTCGTCGAGCCAACTCGATCAGGTAGGGACCGCGGTAGCCGGCCCGCACGACGTCGCGGTAGAAGCCTTCGGGGGCAGCGGACATCGCCGCCGGCGTGGGGAAGGCGTTCGTGAGCGGGCCGGAACCCCCGGCGGCAGCGTCCCCCAATCCCGAGACGAGCGCGTTGACCATGCGAACGGTCGCGCTCCATGTGCAGTTCGTCGTGCAGATCGTCTTGACGACGTCCTCGAACACCGTGGGGGAGCGCAGCATGCGACCGGCACCCGCGGTGGCCCACGCCAGATCCGGGTCGTCGGCGATTCGCCGGTAGAACCCCGACAGATCCCGGTCGAGCCGGAGCACATAGGCGGTGCCCTCGAGCGCGGCTCGGCGCGCTCCGGCGCCGGGGGTGGGACCGAGCACCTCGAGACGCGCGGTGCCCGGTCTCCCCGGGGCGATCCGGATGCGGCGGGGTCGGCCGCGCGGCACGCGCACGGTGAGCTCGAGCGTGGAGGCGCGCTCGTCGAGCGAGATCGGGGCCAGATCGGAGAACCCGTGGGAGCTCAACGTACGCGACAGGTCGACCGGCTCGCCTCCCGGGCCGACTAGCCGGAGCTCGAGCGCCGTGCTCACGTCGGCTCCCTGTCGGCTCCGGGCGAGGGGTTGGAACCCATCGGAGCAGGGTACGTGGCGAACGCGTCGCCTGCGCTCGCGCAGAGCGACGGGAACGGGCCGGTAGCATCGATCCATGATCCGATGCACACCGCGGGCCGCGGCCCTGTTGTCACGAGCCGACGAGACGGCGCGACGGCTCAACCCCGATGCGCGCATCCGGCTGGTCGCCGATGGGCCTCGTGAGGTGCGGTTCGAGCTCGCGGACGGAGCCGAGGCGGACGATGTCGTCGTCGAACACGAGGCTGGGTTCACGCTCTTGGTCGCTGCGGGGCTCACGGGCACCGTCGACGTGGTGGAGCCACACGACACGCTGGTCCTACTGCCCGACGCTCCATCGGACGAGGCCGGCCCTCGATGAGCCTCGACCTCATCTCGATCCGCGCCGGGCTCGAAGCGACGCAGGCCTCGCTCTCGCATGAGCTCGGGGCCCTCATGGTGGTCACGCGCGATCCGGCGGCGACGATCGGGTTCGGCAAACGCGTCGGCGAAGGCACGAGCGAGGCGATCGGGAGGATCGAGCGCGTCGGGCAGGCCGGCGCCCTCGCCGCGAAGCTCGGAGACGTCGAGCGGGCACTCGAGAAGCTCGACGACGGCACCTACGGGATCTGCGATCGGTGCGCCACCACGATCTCCGACGAACGACTCGAGGCGCGACCGGCATCAGTGCTCTGTGTGCGCTGCAGCGCATCGGTTCCCTGAGCTCACCTCGGTTGACCAAGCGGACGGCGTCACCCTAGGGTGGGGCCCTTCGTGTCTGATTTGCTCCTCCGCATCGGGAGGTTCGCTGCGGACCACCGGCTCCTCGTGTCGGGAGCCTGGGTCGTCGTGGTCCTGGTGGCGGTGCTGTCCGTCCGGGCGGTCGGCGCCAAGACGAACAACGAGCTCACGCTGCCCGGCACCGACAGCCAGGCTGCGTTCGATCTCCTGGCGGAGCGGTTCCCGCCGCAACAGAACGGCACGAGCCCGTTCGTCTTCGCCGTGGACGAGGGACGGCTGACCGAGCAGCCGGCCCATGGTGCGATCGACGAGACCTATCGGCGCATGCGGGAAGCGGCGCACGTGGCGAGCGTCGTGAACCCGCTGTCGAAGGACGGGAAGGCGGCGGGCCTCGTGAGCGACGACGGCTCGATCGCATTCATGCCCGTCCTGCTCGACATCGATTCGGGGTTCATCACCGAGGAGCTCGCGGACAAGACGCTGTCGGCGACCGAGCCTGCCCGGAAGGCCGGTCTCCAGGTAGCGGTCGGCGGCCCGATCGGCAGCGAGCTCTCGCAGCCCGAGACCAAGACCAGCGAGCTGATCGGCAACCTCTCGGCGATGGTGATCCTCGCGCTCGTGTTCGGCAGCCTGGTCGCGATGGGCCTCCCGATCCTGACCGCCGCGGTCGCCCTCGCGATCGCGACGTCGGTGATCGGGTTGTTGGGGCATGTGATCTCGGTGCCGACCGTCGCGCCCACCCTGGCCACGATGATCGGGCTGGGCGTCGGCATCGACTACGCGCTGTTCCTCGTGACACGGCACAAGGACCAACTCGAGGCCGGCATGCCGATGCGGGAGTCGGTGGCGCGAGCGGTCTCGTCCTCGGGAAGCGCGATCGTCTTCGCCGGCAGCACCGTGGTGATCGCGCTCGTGTCGCTCGCCGTCGCCGGCATCCCGCTCGTGACGACGCTCGGGCTCGCGGCCGCGATCGCGGTCCTGACGGCCGTGATCACCTCGATCACGCTGATGCCGGCGATCCTCTCGTTCGTCGGCAACGGGGTGAACCGGCTCCGGGTGCCCAGGTTCCTCCAGATGCGGAAGCGGCCGGAAGGACGGACCCGCTGGGATACCTGGGCCCGTGGGGTCGCGCGGCACCCGTGGCTCGCGGTGGCGGCGGCGATCGCGATCCTCGCGCCGCTCATCGTGCCGCTGTTCTCGCTGCGGCTCGGCCAGGAGGACATCGGGGTCACGCCCGAGTCCACGACCGAGCGTCAGGCCTACGACCTGATGAAGCGGGGGTTCGGCGTCGGCTACAACGGGCCGCTGCTGATCGCGATGACGCTCGACCCGCCGGCGCACCCCAGCGCCGGGTACACGAGGAAGTACAACGAGGCCACGTCCCTGCAGGCCCAGCTCGAGCGTGAGCAGCGACGCCTCGAGCGAGAACGAGCAGCCCTGCAGCGACAGCAGGCCGAGCTCGAGGCCGAGCAGGCCCGGCTCGAGCGTCAGGGTGCTGCGTTGGAGCGCCGCAAGGCCACGCTCGAACGCCAGGCCGCCGAGCTGCAGGCGGAACAGGCGCGTCTCGAAGCGCAGGAGGCATCGCTCAGGGCGCGTGCGGCAAGGCTGGCGGAGCGGGCCCGGCCGATCGTGGCGCACCTGGCGTTCATCCTCGGTCGCGAGCGCTTCGTGCGACGTCTGATCGAGCAGACCACCGACCCGGACCGTCTCGAGCGGCTCCGGCGGCGGCTCGCTCGTCTCGAGGAGAAGGAGGCCCGCACCCGCGCTCGCCTCGTGCCCCTCGTCGAACGAGCCCGGGTGCTGCTGGCCGACGCTGAGCGTCTGCGGGCCGAAGCCGAGGCGCTCCAGCGACAGGCCGACGCCCTTCGCGCACGCGCCGTCGAGCTCGAGCGACAGGGCAACGCGCTCCAGGCGCAGGCGAACGACCTGGAGCGGAAGGGAGCGGATCTGAAGCGCCGGGCCGCCGAGCTCCAGGCCGAGGCCGACGAGGCGGACGCACAGAAGCAGCGCGCCCTGCAACTCCAGGATGAGTTGACCGACATCCTCACGAAAGCCGGTGGCGACGACCGCGGCACCGACCACCGCATCGTGCGTATCCAGGATGCCCTCATGGCGACCGACGGCGTGGTCGGGCTCCTTCCGCTCCAGATCAACGATCGCGGCGATGCGGCAACCGTCAGCGCGATCCCCCAGGATGCCCCGTCATCTCCCGCCACGGCCGACCTCGTTCGCGAGCTGCGGGCCACCGTGCTCCCGGGGGCGACCCAGGAAGGCGGCATCACCACGAACGTCGGTGGATCGACGGCATCGAACGTCGACCTGGCCACGAAGATCGGCCAGCGCCTCCCGGTCGTCATCGCGACGGTCGTCATCCTCAGCTTCCTGTTGCTGATGGTGGCGTTCCACTCGCTGACGGTGCCGCTTCAGGCCGCGGTCACGAATCTGCTCTCGGTGGCCGCCGCGCTCGGCGTCCTCACGGCCGTCTTCCAGTGGGGATGGGGCTTGTCGCTGATCGGCCTCGACGCCCCGCGCGACACCGTGCCGATCGCGAGCTTCGTGCCGCTGATGATGTTCGCGGTGCTCTTCGGGCTCTCGATGGACTACGAGGTGTTCTTGATGAGCCGCATCGAGCAGCAGCACGCGGAGGGAAGGCCGCCGCGCGAGGCCGTGCCGTCGGGACTGGGGGCGAGCGCCCGGGTGATCACCGCGGCGGCATGCATCATGATCTGCGTCTTTGCGAGTTTCGTGATCAACGGCGACCCGACGGTGAAGCAGTTCGGCGTGGGGCTGGCGACGGCCGTTCTGCTCGCGGGCACGATGGTGGTGCTCCTCGCGCCCGCGATGCTCGTGCTCTTCGGCGGGTCGGTGTTCCGCCTGCCGGGCCCGCTCGACCGCCTGATCCCTCGCATCGACGTCGAAGGCGATGGTTCGGACGAGGCCGGCGACCCGGAGACCGACCAGGCCGGCGCGAGCGAGGAGGACGAGCACTAGCTTGCTGATACGGCGGCGACCGGTTCGCGCGGGGCGATCCGCGAGGCGAGCCAGGTGGTGATGGGCATCGCGGCGATCAAGCCGATCGATCCGACGAGCGTGCGGACGACCTCGGTCGCGACCACCTCGCTCCCGACGAGGCGACCCAGTGGCAGCTCCGACAACTGGAAGATGATGAGGAGCGGGAGCGATGCTCCCGCGTAGGCGAGGGCCAGGGTGTTGACGATCGAGCCGACGTGGTCGCGCCCCACACGCATCCCGGCGTGGAAGAGCTCGGGCGGGCCGAGGCCGGGGTCGGCGGCCCGCAGCTCCCACACGGCCGAAGCCTGGGTCACCGCGACGTCGTCGATCGCACCCAACGCGCCGATCACGATCCCGGCGAGGAGGAGCCCGGCCAGGTCGATGTCCGCCCCGAGGGCCGTGATCACGAACGAACCCTCGCTGCCGAGCCCGGCAAGCCGGGTCAGCGGTCCCCAGATCAGCGAGAGGACGAGGGTGATCCCGACCCCCGTGAGTGTGCCGATCAGGGCGACCGAAGTGCGGCTCGTGAACCCGTGAGCGATGTACAGGACCACGAACCCGATCGCCCCTGCGCCGACCGACGCCACGAGGACGGGCGGGGAACCCTCGAGGATCGCGGGGATCACGAACACGAGGAGCACGCCGATCGACACCCCGAGGCCCACCAGTGCCGCGACCCCTCGGAGCCTTCCGAGCAGCACGACGAGGACAGCGAAGATCACGGCGAGCCAGATCAGCGATGGCGTGCGGATCCGGTCGTAGAACGCGTAGGGCGCCCCGGGCACGTCGACCGGTGGACGCTCGAGGATCACCCGCTCTCCGACCCCGACGTCGGGCGCGGTGGAGAGGTCGGGCAATTCGATCACCACGTTCGTCCCGGCGTCCTTGCCCTCCTCGATCAGGAACGTCAGCTGTCGGCAGACAGGGCCTTGATCGGCCGCGGTCCCGCCGCCGGGGGGCACGGCGCCGCTCCCGGTACCGCAGGGAGCCCGGCCGACCGAGATCGTCGTGGCTTCGACGAGGGCGCCGCGCCGCAAGAGTTGGGCGTTCGCGGGTGGCTCGACGTCACCGGGCCACAGCGCGATGAGCCCGGCAGCGATCGCCACCGCGAGGACGACGATGACCGTGGTGAGCCCAGGGGTCGGCCGAGCTCGTGACGGGGCGTGGGCCATGGTGTGACGGTAGTGGCCGTGACCTTGCCGTCGTGGGACCTCGGCTCACCGAAGCGGGGTCGTGCCGGACGCTGCGTCGGCGCGGATGATGTGCATCAGCGCGTTGATCTGCGCCAGGTGCGTGAACGCCTGAGGGAAGTTGCCCCAGTGACGGCCGGTGCGCGGGTCGATCTCCTCGGCGTAGAGGCCGAGCGGGCTCGCGAACGAGAGCATGCGCTCGCAGAGATCGCGAGCGCGTTCGAGCTCGCCGATCTCGGTGAGCGCCGAGACCAGCCAGAACGAGCAGATCGCGAAGGTGGCCTCCTCTCCGTCGAGGCCATCGTCCGTCTCCTCCACCCGGTACCGGAGCACGAGGCCGTCGATCGTCAGCTCGTCGGCGATCGCGATCACCGTCGCCTTGATCACCGGGTCGTCGGCGGGCAGGAACCGCATCAGCGGCGCGAGCAGGAGTGATGCGTCGAGAGCGTCGGACCCGTATGCCTGCGTGAGCACCCCGCGCGCGTCCACGCCGTTGGCGAGCACGTCCGCCTTGATGGCGTCGGCCTGGGTGCCCCAGCGGGTTGCGAGCTCGGGTTTGTCGAACGCCTCCGCGAGACGGGCCCCGCGATCGCAGGCGACCCAGCACATGATCTTCGAGGAGGTGAAGTGCAGGGGTGGTCCGCGCATCTCCCAGATGCCCTGGTCTGGTTCGCGCCACCGGGACGCCGCCTCGTCCACCTGCCGCTCCAGGCCGACCCAGGCCTTCCCGGACAGGAACTCGCCCGAGCGCAGATGGAGGTAGTAGCTGTCGAGCAGCGCTCCCCAGACATCGTGCTGGTCCTGGTCGTGTGCGCTGTTCCCGACCCGCACGGGTCTCGCGTGCTCATAGCCGGTGAGATGATCGAGCGTCTCCTCGAGCAGGTCCTTCTCCCCGCCCACGCCGTACATCACCTGCAACGGAGAGCCGTCCTTCACCTGATCGGCGATGAAGTAGAAGAAGCTGTTCGCCTCGAAGTCGAAGCCCAGCGTGTAGAGCCCCCACAGGGCGAACGTCGCGTCGCGCACCCAGCTGTAGCGGTAGTCCCAGTTCCGCTCGCCGCCCGGCGTCTCGGGCAATGACGTCGTGGGCGCCGCGATCAATGCGCCGGTCGGTGCGTAGGTGAGCCCTTTCAGCGTGAGGGCGGCGCGCTGAAGGTGGGAGCGCCACGGGTGATCGGGGAACTCGCCCATGTTGAGCCAGTCTCGCCAGTAGTCGGCGGTGTCGTAGACCTTCTGCCAGGCGGCGTCGGCGTCGGCCGGCACGGCGCGCTCGCCCCCGTCCCAACTGAGGGCGGCGAACGCCGATTCGCCGTCGTTCAGCCTCGTGAAGGCCACGGCGGCCCGCCCTTCCAGGCCCAGGCGCATGTCGGTCGCGAGCCGGAGCGTCGGGTCGCCTTTGCCTCCCCGCGCGATCGCCTCGGTCCACCCGGGACCGGTGTACTCCCAGCGGCAGTCGTTGCGGCCGTAGTCGAACGCAGGCTCGCAGTTGAGCACCAGGTCGACCTGGCCCTGGATGCACCGCACCACGCGGAGCAACATGTGCTCGGCGCGATAGTCGCCCGGGGGGCGTCGATAGCCCTCGGGTCGCTCGTCGTCGAGCCATGGACCCATCACGAGCGAGTCACGCACGATCAGCCAGCCCGTGCGCGTTTGCCAGGTCGTCTCGAGCACGTTCGTGCCGGGCATGTACCGGCGACCCGCCGGCACGAGCAGCTCGGCCGGTCCGAGCCTGAACGCCCCCGCCGATCGGTCGAGGATCGCCCCGAAGACGCTCGGGCTGTCGGGTCGCGGAGTGCAGAGCCACTCGACGCTGCCGCTCGGTCCGACGAGGGCCGTGACCTCGCGGTCGGAGAGGAACCCGTACTCCGCGATCGGCGGGAACGGGCTCTGATGGCTCTGGAGCGGGGCGACGGCACCCCCTTGCGGGAGGTCGGCCGGCCCCGGGAACGGGACGACGGAGGCGCTGCTCACGGGTGGCGAGTGTAGCCCTCTCCCACGAGAACACTAGGATTTCCGGGATGGATCCTCTACGAGAGTTCCGCAACGCTCCCGGCCGCTCGGGTGTGCTGCTCGACTTCGACGGCACGTTGAGCCCGATCGTGGCCCGGCCCGAGCTCGCCCGCATCCGCGAGGGGGCCCGTGACGCGATCGCCCGGCTCGTGGGGCGCGGCGCCGTGGTCGCGATCGTGTCGGGCCGTACGGGTGACGAGTTGCGAGAGCTGGTGGGCATCGAGGGCGTCCGCCTGGCCGCCTTGTACGGCCTCGCGGAGCAAGCGCCGCCGCTCGGCGATGACGTCCTGGAGGTGGTCGCGGCCGCCGCTCACGAGGTCCCCGGCAGCCGCGTGGAGCGCAAGGGCGCATCCGTGGCGGTGCACTATCGGGCCGCCGAGGATCCGGCGGTCGCCCAGGGCGCGCTCGTGGCTGCCCTCTCGCCGATCGCCGACGAGGCGGGACTCGAGCTGCTTCCGGGCAAGATGGTGGTCGAGCTGGTGCCGGCCGGCCGCCCGCTGAAGGAGGGGGCGGTGGAACGTATCGTCGCCGACGAACGACTCGAGGCCGTGCTGTACGCGGGCGACGACGTCGCCGACCTGCGCGCGTTCGAGGCGCTCGATCGCCTCGCGGAGCGGGGACTGCGAACGGTGAAGGTCGCCGTGCACGGGCGCGAGACCCCGGCGGCGCTCACGGCCGCCGCCGACGTCGTCGTCGACGGGCCGGCCGGGCTCGTCACCCTGCTTCGAGGCCTCTGAACGGCCCGACGACCGGTCGCGGTCAGCGGCGGCGCCCGGGCGGGCGCACCTGGTCGACCGCCTCCAGCTGGCTCGCGAGCCACGTCGGAGGCGTGTGCGCCTGCACGGTGCGGGACATGCCTCGCGCCCTGCGGGCGCGTTCCTCCTCGGGCATCTCGAGCGATTCCCGGATCGCCTCGGCCGTCTCTGCGAGGTCGAAGGGGTTCACGCCCAACGCCTGCCGGCCGAGGCGGCTGTAGGCACCTGCGTTGCGCGAGAGCACGAGCACGCCGTCGCGCCGATTCACCAGCGGGCCCTCCATCGCGACGAGGTTCATGCCGTCGTAGGTGGGGTTCACGAGCAGCACGTCGTACATGTCGTAGGCGGCGACGGCGAACGCGTAGTCCTCCTGCACCCGAACCTCGATCGGCACCCACCCTCTCGTGCGGAACTCGGCGTTGATGCGATCGGCCTCGGCGAGGCACTCTTCACCGTAGTTCTGGTACTCGGGCACATCCTCACGAGAGGGACTCAGCAGGCAGAGGAATCGCACCTGACCGACCCACGACGGGTTACGGCGAAAGAACAGCTCATACGCAAGGAACCCGCGGAGGATGTTCTTCGACGGCTCGAGTCGGTCGACGCGGAGCATGATCCGGCACTCGCCGGCCCACTGGCGCAGCTCGGCACGCACCTCGTCCGCCTCAGGACGGTTCGCGGTCTCGCGCAGGGGCTCCGCGCTCACCGCGACCGGGAACGCTCGCACGGCCGCGGTCCGGTCGTCGAGCTGGAGCCGGCCGCCCCGGAGGACGCGTAGTTCGGGGAGGGTGCGGGCCGAGAGCAGGTAGTTCTCGGCCCACTGCTTGGCCTGGAACCCGAGCACGTCGGCGCCGGCGAGCCCGCGCAGTATCGCCGTCCGCATCGTTTCCGGCAGCACCCGCAGGTACGTCGCACCGGCGAAGGGCGTGTGCGAGAAGTGCACGATCTTGGCGTCGGGCACGAGCTCGCGAAGCATGCCCGGCACGAGGCAGAGGTGGTAGTCCTGCACCAGGTAGACGGGATCGTGCTCCGACTCGTCGGCGAGCGCGTGCGCGAACGCGCGGTTCGCCTCGACGAAGTCGTGCCAGGCCTCCTGCGTGCCGTCATCGAACATCGGTGCGCGGGGGATGTCCCACAGGTTGTGGTGCACCATCCACAGGATGCGGTTCGAGACCTCGTTGTAGTACCCGTCATAGCGATCGGGCGGGAGCACTACGTAGCGCATCCGCTGGTTCGAGCCCGCTTCCACGTTGCGGCCTTTCAGCGCAACCGCCCGGTCCCCGTCGCTCATCGCGGCGGAGACCCACGCCGTGTCGTCCCGGTAGAACACGCCGGACAGGGCCGTGACCAGCCCCCCGGTCCCTCGACGAGGGGCGAGGCGCCCCCGATCGTCCCGGTCGAAGGTCACCGGGCCTCGGTTCGAGGCGACCACGACGGGCGACTCGATCGCGCGGGCCGCGGTGGTTCCACTCGGTGACATCCCCCGCAGTGTATCCAGAGGGGGGCCGGGGTCGGCGCGCGGGCGCATCGAGCCGGCGAGCGTGCTCAGCTCGCCGGCCCCGAGCGATAGCCGCGCAGCTCGGGGTAGGCGAGCGCAACGATGCCCGAACCCACGATGCACGCGAGTCCCCCGCTCACCACGCTGAGGGTCGGGGTGAACCAAGCGGCGACCATGCCCGCCTCGAAGTCGCCGAGACGCGGCCCTCCCGTGACCACCAGGATGAAGATCGTCGATAGGCGCCCGCGGAGCCGATCGGGCGTCGCGAGCTGCGCGATCGTCGAACGGAAGATCGCACTGATCACGTCGGCGGCTCCGGCCACGGCAAGGAAGACGAGGGCGAGCGCCAGGTCCGTGCCGACCAGCCCGAACGCCGCGATCGCGGCGCCCCACGCGGCCACCGCCCAGATCACCGCCACCCCCTGCCGGTGCACACGTCGCACCCAGCCCCCGGACAGGGCGCCGACGAGGGCGCCGACCGACGGCGCCGCGAACAGCAACCCGACGATCTCTGGACCTCGATGGAACTGGGTGAAGGCGAGGATCGGGAACAGGGCCGCGGGCATTCCGAAGATCATGGCGATCAGGTCGATCACGAACGTCGACGCGACCAGGCGGTTCGCGCGCACGAACGCGAACCCCTCCTTGACCGCGGCCCAGCCGACGGCGCCCTCGGGATCGTGCTCGGGTGGCATCGGACGCATCAGTGTGGCCGCGACGAAGAGCGCCGCGTAGGTCACGAGGTCGATCGTGTAGGCGAGGCCGAACCCGAAGGCGCCGATCACGACGCCCGCGAGCGCGGGGCCCACGATGTTCACGGTCTGCCATAGCACCTGGTTCAGCGTGAGCGCGGACGGCAGCAGGTCCGTACCGACGAGTCGAGGGGTCATCGCCGAGCGAGCCGGGTCCTCGATCGCGCCGACGAAGGCGGTGAGGGCGTTCGCCCCGTAGAGGAGCGTCAGAGGCGGACGTCCGGCCAGGGCACCCGCCAGCAGGATCGCGGCCGCGAGCATCATGAACACCTGCGACCACATCAGGATCGAGCGTCGGTCGCGAGCGTCGATGAACGACGAACCGACCAGGGAACCGGCGAACAACGCGACGAGGCCGGTCAGGCCCGTGAGGCCGACCGCTGCGGCCGAGCCGGTCAGCTCGAAGACCTGGACGTAGATCGCCACGCGTGCGAATTGGTAGCCGAGCTCGGACACGAACTGCCCGGTCCATAGGAGCCGGTAGTCACGCGAGATACGCAGGGGCGTCAGGTCGAGCGCGACCGCGCGTGCCACGGCCCGGACCCGCCGAGGGCGTGCTGGCTCCGGTGCGCTCATCGCGGCGACGCTAGCAGCCGCCGCGGATCGGGTTCAGCCGATGACCGAGCCGATCGCTCGGTCGAGCACACCGAGGCCCTCGTCGAGCAGCGCCTCGTCGATCGTCAGCGGCGGGAGCAGCCGGACCACGTTGCCATACGTGCCGGCCGTGAGCACGAGCACGCCTTCCTCGAGGCACCGACGGGCGATCGCGTTCATCGCGTCGGCGTCGAGGGGTTCCTTCGTGGCCCGGTCGGCCACGAGTTCGATCGCGCACATCGACCCACGGCCGCGGACGTCGCCGACGACCTCGTACGTGGAGGCGAACGTCTCGAACCTGCCCATGATCGTCGCGCCGATCCGGCGTGAACGCGCCAACAGGTCCTCACGTTCGATCTTCTCGAGCACGGCGAGGGAGGCCGCGGCCGCGACGGGGTTGCCGCCGTACGTGCCACCGAGCCCGCCGGGATGCACCGCGTCCATGATCTCGGCGCGGCCCGTGACCGCGCTGATCGGCATCCCTCCGCCGACCGACTTCGCGGTCGTGACGAGGTCGGGCACGACGTCTTCGTCCTCGATCGCGAACCAGCGACCGGCGCGCCCCATGCCCGATTGGATCTCGTCGTCGATGAAGACGATGCCGTGTGCGGCGCAGAACTCGGCGATGCCGCGGACGAAGCCGGGGGAGGGCACGATGAACCCACCTTCGCCCTGGATCGGCTCCATGATCACCGCGGCGATGTTCCCCTCACCGATGTGCTTGTGCATCTCGTCGATCGCGTAGGCCAGCGCCTCCTCGGTCACGCGGCCGGGGTCGCCCAGCCAGCGATACGGATAGGCGAAGGGCAACCGGTAGATCTCCGGCGCGAACGGGCCCATGCCCTGCTTGTAGGGCATCACCTTCGCGGTGAGCGACATCGCGAGCAGGGTGCGGCCGTGGAACGCATGATCGAACGTCACGATCGCCGGGCGCCCCGTGTGGTAGCGAGCGATCTTCACCGCGTTCTCGACGGCCTCCGCGCCTGAGTTGGCGAACATCGTCTTCTTCGCGTGCTCGCCCGGCGCGAGGGCGTTCAATCGCTCGGCCAGCTCGATGTAGGGCTCGTTCGCCGTCACGTGGAAGCACGAGTGCGTGTCGAGTTCGGCCTGGCGGGTGATCGCCTCGACCACCTCGGGGGCGGAATGCCCGACGTTCAGCACGGCGATGCCGGTCGCGAAGTCGATCAAGCGGTTGCCGTCGACGTCCTCGACGATCGCGCCCGACGCACGGGCCGTGACGATCGGATGCATCGCCCCCACACCCTGTGGCACGGCCTGCCCGCGACGAGCGAACCACTCCTTCGATCTCGGCCCCGGGATATCGGTGAGGACCTTGCGTTCCTGCGGGATGTCCATGGCCATGAGTCTCCGGCGGCGGGTCACGACCTGTCAGGCACCCGCGATGCCATGAACCGCCGGCCGATTTGTACGAACCGTCCACCGGACGGGTCGTCGGAGAGCCCGTTCCGTTCGTGTGTGTACGTTCCGTACAATCGATGGATGGCCGTGACCGTGCGGGACATCGTCGCGATCCCCGGCTTGCCGCTGCGGTTGCTCGCGGGCGGGGAGCGCATCGATCGTCCGATCCGTTGGGTGCACGTCTCCGAGCTCGAGGACCCCACGCCGTGGCTGAAGGGCGGCGAGCTGATCCTCACCACCGGTCTCGGCATCGGATCGACCCCGGCGAAGCAGCGCGCCTACCTGAAGCGTCTCACCGATGCCGGTCTCACCGGGCTCGGCTTCGGGCTCGGTTTCACCTACGACACGACGCCCAGATCGTTGATCAAGGCGGCGAGCCAGGCCGGGTTCCCCTTGTTCGAGGTGCCCTACCCAGTGCCGTTCATCGCGATCACCGAGGCGATCTTCACGCGCATCGTGGCGGAGCAGTACGACACCCTGCAGCGGGCGGTCGATGCCGAGCATGTGCTCACCCGAGCCGTGATGGAAGGCTCGGGCGCCGAAGGCGTCGCGCGATCGCTCGCGGACGTCACGAAGGGGTGGGTGTTGCTGCTCGACCTGCACGGCCTGGCCCTCGCCTCGACCGGTCGGGCCGCCACCACGAGGGCGGAGCGTGTGTGGGAGGAACTGCGCACGCGCCGCCCCGAAGGCACCTCGTTCAGCGTCACCCTCGTCGACCGTGGCCACCATGTCTGGGTGCAGCCGGTGGGCGCCCAGGGTCGCGTGGAGGCGTTCCTGGCGGTCGGGAAGCCAGAGCAGCCGAGCCAGTTCGATCACATCGTGGCGGGCCATGCCCTCAGCCTCTTCGCGATCGAGCTGGCCAAGTCTCGCGCGGTGGCCGACGCGCAACGTCGCCTGCAGGGAGATTTCTTCGACGAGCTCTCCCGCGGAGCACTCTCGGCGGCCGACGCGGCCCGCGGCCTCGCCCGGTTCGGGTTCGACAGGAGCGCCCAGGTGGTCGTGATCTCCCTCGAGGCCGCAGGCACCGACATCGACCCGGGCGCTCTCGCCGACACGGCCACCGACGACCGCTCACGAGCAGGCGGGGGCTTCCTCGCGTCGGCGCACGACACGGGGGTGCACCTGCTGCTGCCGGCCGATCCCGCACCCGACCCCGCCGAGGTCATGACGTCGATCGGCGAACGCATCGGGGCGGAGCTGCGGGCCGGGGCCGGGTCTTCCGTGGGTGCTGAGGAGGTCGGGAGGTCGTTGCGTGAGGCACGCTACGCGTTGCAGGTCTGCAGGCTCGAGGGCTGGCCACAGGCGGGCTTCGCCGATCTGGGCACGTACCGGCTGCTCTTGTCGATGGCCGATCCGGATGCGCTGCGCGCGTTCGCCGATTCGATGCTCGCGCCGCTCGACGCCTACGACCGAGATCACGGCGGTGAGTTGCTCGTCTCGCTCGAGGCATTCCTGACGCACAACGCACGCTGGGAGGCTGCGGCGGCGCAGCTCTTCGTTCACCGCCACACGCTCCGCTACCGCATGCGGAAAGTCGAGGAGCTCACGGGCCGCGATCTGTCGAGCAGCTTCGACCGCATGGAGTTCTGGCTGGCTTTGCGAGCTCGCGATCTGCAATCGGCGCAGGTGGAGGGCTGACGTTCCGGCATGTGCGTTGTCCATGCCGTCCAATGCGGGTTCGGCGGGCAGCCGTTGTGTCGGGTGGTCCGAAGTTCCCGGGGCGAGGCATACTTGCGGTCTGTGTAGTTGGTTCGGGCGAAGGTTCGCTTCCACACGAGGAGGGGGAACATGGCCGACAGCCATCAGATGTTCATCAACGGCGAGTGGGTCAACTCGTCGGACGGTGGCACCCGCGACATCATCAGCCCCGCGTCGGGTGCGGTGATCGCGAGCGTGCAGGAGGGGACGGCCGAGGACGCGAACCGTGCCGTTGCGGCGGCCAAGAACGCGTTCTACGGCGAGTGGTACGACATGACGCCGAAGGACCGGCAGCTCGCGTTGCTGAGGCTCGCCGATCGCATCGAGGAGCACGCCGAGGAGCTCGTCAAGATCGAGGCGGAGAACGTCGGCAAGCCCTACGAGGTCACGATGTCGGAGGAGATCCCGCCGATCGTGGACAACCTCCGGTTCTTCGCGGGCGCGGCGCGCACGCTCGAAGGCAGGAGCGCGGGCGAGTACATGGCCGGGTTCACGAGCTTCATCCGCCGCGAGCCGATCGGGGTCGCGGGCCTGATCGCCCCGTGGAACTACCCACTGATGATGGCGGTGTGGAAGATCGGCCCCGCCCTCGCCACCGGCAACACGATCGTGCTGAAGCCGAGCGAGCTGACGCCGCTCACCGCGATCAAGATGGCCGAGTTGGCCGCCGACCTATTCCCGGCGGGCGTGTTCAACGTCGTGACGGGCGACGGCATCCCGGTCGGCGACGCGCTGGTGAAGAGCCCAGACGTCGGCATCGTGTCGCTCACGGGAGACGTCGGCACCGGCAAGATCATCCACTCGAACGCGAGCGAGTCGCTCAAGCGCGTGCACCTCGAGCTGGGCGGGAAGGCCCCGGTCGTCGTCTTCGACGACGCAGACCTGGCCTCGGTGGTCGAGTGGGTCTCGATCGCCGGGTACTTCAACGCCGGGCAGGACTGCACGGCAGCGACGAGGGTCCTCGTCGCCGACAAGGCGTACGACAAGGTGCTCGCCGATCTGGTGCCGGCCGTCGAGGACATCAAGGTCGGCGGTCCGTTCGAGGACGACGTCGCCGTCGGTTCCGTGATCTCCAAGGAGCAGCAGGATCGCGTGATCGGGTTCGTCGATCGCGCCAAGGAGGCCGGCGCCGAGGTGGTCACGGGCGGCGAGGTGATCGATCGTGACGGCTTCTACTACCAGCCCACCGTCGTCGCGAATCCCGAACCAGGACTCGGAGATCATCCAGCGGGAGGTCTTCGGGCCCGTGGTGACCGTGCAACGGTTCACCGACGAGGATCAGGCGCTCGCCTGGGCGAACGGGGTCGACTACGGCCTCGCGTCGTCCGTGTGGACGCGCGACGTGGGCCGCGCGATGCGCATGGCACGCAAGCTCGAGTACGGGTGCGTCTGGGTGAACACCCACATCCCCCTGACGCCGGAGATGCCGCACGGCGGCTACAAGCAGAGCGGGCACGGCAAGGACATGTCGGTCTACTCGCTCGATGACTACACCAACATCAAGCACGTGATGGTCTCGCTCGACTGAGCTGCCGAGCGCCGCGACTCGAGGAACGACGCGATCGCGCGGTGGAACGAGTAGTCTGACCCAGACTAGACACCCGTGGGGCGCCCGTCGGGCGTCCACTCGACGAAACACGCGAGGAGCGATCCAATGACCGAGATCAGACCGTTCCTGGTGAACGGCGGATGGCGGACCGGCGAGGGCACCGTCGAGGTGCTCAGTCCGTTCGATGACAGCGTGGTCGCCGAGCTCGGCGTGCCGACCGGGGCCGACGTCGAGGAGGCCGTCGCCACCGCGGCCGAGACGTTCGAGGAGTCGCCGAAACTGTCGGTGGCCGCGCGCTCGAGCGCGCTCGACCACATCTCGCGCAGGCTCGACGAGACGCAGGAGGAGAACGCCCGGCTGATCGCCGCGGAGGGCGGCAAGCCTCTGAAATGGGCGCGCGTCGAAGCCGCCCGGGCGGTATCCACGTTCCGCTGGGCGTCCGAGACGGTTCGCCACGGCCAGGACGAGGCGATGCGCCTCGACACCGAGGCAGCGTTCGGGTCGCGGTTCGGCATCCTGCGTCGGTTCCCGATCGGGCCGGTGTTCGGCATCACGCCGTTCAACTTCCCCCTGAACCTCGTCGCGCACAAGGTGGCGCCCGCGCTCGCGGTGGGTGCGCCGATCGTGGTGAAGCCGGCGAGCGCGACGCCCATCGGAGCCCTGCGGCTCGCAGAGTTCTTCGACGAGACCGACCTGCCCAAGGGGATGTACCAGGTGCTGCCGGTGAGCTCGAAGGTCGCCGACGGCATGGCGCGCGACGAGCGGTTCCGGAAGATCTCGTTCACCGGCTCGGCCGGCATCGGCTGGTACCTGAAAGGGCTCGACCCGAAGAAGAAGGTCACCCTCGAGCTCGGTGGCAACGCCGGCGTGATCGTGCACAGCGATGCCGACCTCGACCTCGCGGCTCAGCGTGTCGCGTTCGGCGGCTACTACCAGGCCGGGCAGAGCTGCATCAGCGTGCAGCGCGTGCTCGTCGCGAGCGAGGTGTACGAGGACTTCGCGGCACGGCTCACCAAGCAGGTCGAGCAGCTGAAGGTCGGTGACCCGATGGACGAGACGGTCGACGTCGGCCCCGTGATCACCCGCAGCGAGGTCGACCGCATCGCCGCGTGGGTGGCCGAGGCCCAGGCCCAAGGGGCCGAGGTGCTCACGGGCGGCACGGCCGACGGCCCGTTCTTCAAGCCGACCCTGATCTCGCAGACCACGCCGGAGATGAAGGTTCGGTGCGAGGAGGTCTTCGGTCCGGTCTGCACGATCACGCCGTACCAGACGTTCGAGGAGGCCCTCGCCGAGGTGAACGACTCGAAGTACGGACTCCAGGCCGGCGTGTTCACCAACGACATCAACCGCGCGTTCGAGGCACATCGGACCCTCGAGGTCGGGGGCGTGATCGTGAACGACGTGAGCGCGTTCCGCGCCGACCAGATGCCCTACGGTGGCTCGAAGGAATCGGGCTTCGGCCGGGAGGGTCTTCGGTTCGCGATGGAGGAGATGACCGAGCCTCGGATCATGGTCCTCTCGCACGTGCCGCTCTGATCGGCCGATGACCACACCGTCATGAGCACGGCCGCCGGCTACCTCGTCGCGGCGGTCGTCGTCGCGTTCGGTGTGTACGTGGTGTACCGGGTGATCCGCTCCTGGCGCACGACGTACCGTGACGACGACCCGCCCGCGGGGTAGGTCACGCCCTCCCCAGCACCTCGTCGACGAACCCGCCCACGACCTCGGCGGCCTCGCGTTCCCGCCGCCACAGGTAGTGATCCGCGCCGTCGACCAGGTGGAGGCGGCCGTCGGGCAACGAGTCCGTGAACGCCTGCGCCTCGACCGTCGGGCAGTACTCGTCGTTGTCGCCGGCGAGGACGAGCACCGGACGCCGCAGCCCGCGGAGCTCCACCGGGTGGGGCAGCGGCGGCAGCGTCGGGTCGTCCGGCCGCAGCGGCATACCCACGAGGGCGAGCGCGGCGATCCGGCTGTCGTCGAGGGCTTCGCGGAGGGCAACGCTGGCGCCGAAGGACCATCCGCACATCACGGTCGGACGTTCGGGCGCCTCCACGCGCACGCGGCCGATCGCAGCGCGAGCGTCCCGGAGCTCATGACGACCGCCGCCGTAGGTGCCACCCGAGCCCATGACGCCCCGGAAGTTGAACCCGAGCACGGCAAGACCACGCGTGGTCGAGAGTTCGTTCCGTAGCGCCCACAGGATCGGATGGTCCTTGCTGCCGCCCTGCTTGGGATGTGGGTGACAGAGCACGGCCGATCCCCGCGGTTCCCCGTCGGGCAGGCGGAGCTCGCCCTCGAGGCGCACGCCGTCGTCGGTCGAGAACGTCAGGGTCTCCATCGGTCTGCGACGATGGCAGCCGTGGGCGATGTCCGACAACCGACGGTGATCGGCACGGCGTTCGCGATCCGCGACCCGTGGCCGTGGCCCGAATTCGCGAGGCTGGCCCGGCACGGCGATCAGCTCGGGTACCGAGCGGTGTTCCTGCCGGAGATCGCCGGCCGCGACGCATTCGCGGCGCTCACCGGCCTCGCGGGTGAGACGACGCAGCTGCAGCTCGGCACGGGCGTGGTGCCGATGACCTCCCGGCGGACGTCGCTCACCGCGATGGGCGCCGCGACCGTGCATGAGCGCTCGGGGGGACGTGCGATCCTCGGCTTGGGCACGGGGGCTCCCCACCCGGGAGCGCTCGATGAGCTCCGGGCGCAGGTGGGCGAGATCCGAGCGTTGCTCGACCCCGGCGCCGGACGCGAGGCCGGCGAGGGTCCGAGGCTCGGACTCGATCGACCAGTTCCCGTGTGGCTCGCCGCCCTCGGCCCCCGGGCGGTGGCGCTCGCGGGCGAGATCGCCGACGGTGTGTTGCTGAACTGGTGTACGCCCGAGCGGGTCGCCGATGCCAGGGCCGGCGTCAGGGCTGCGGCCGAGCGGGCGGGGCGCGATCCGGGCTCGGTGACGATCGCCGCGTACATCCGGTCGGCGGTCGCGTCCGGCGAGACATGGGACACGGGGCGCGCCGCCCTGGCGCTCGCGGCGGGGGAGTACGCCTCGTATCCCGCGTACCGCCGCCAGTTCGAAACGATGGGGGTGGGTCGGGCCGCCGACGCCGCCGCCGAGGCCCGGGCCGGGCACCGGGTCCCTCCGCTCGGGCACGTGGCCTCGCTGCTCGACGCCGTCTGTCTGCACGGGGAGCCCGACACGGCACGCTCTCGGCTCGGCGAGTTCCGTGAGGCGGGATGCGACCTTCCGGTGATCTATCCGGTGCCCTTCGACGCTCGCCTCGGCCTCGAAGGCGTCGGCTCGGCAGGGGTCGCCTCGGTCTCGGGAACCCTGCAGGCGCTCGCGCCGGCCTGAGTTGCAGTGACCGCGTCGAGGCGTACACTGGAGTTTGCAAGGCCGACACCGTGGAAAAGGGGTTTATGGCATGACCTACACGATCGCAGAGCCCTGCATCGACGTGAAGGACCGCGCCTGCGTCGACGAGTGCCCGGTCGACTGCATCTACGAGGGTCCGCGGATGCTCTACATCCAGCCCGATGAGTGCGTCGACTGCGGCGCATGCGAGCCCGCGTGTCCCGTGACGGCGATCTTCTACGAGGACGACGTGCCCGGCGAATGGAAGCAGTTCACCCCGATCAACGCTGAATGGTTCAACGACGACATCAGCGGCCTGGGCTCGCCCGGCGGCGCCGCCCAGGTCGGTCCCGCTGCCGTCGACCACCCGGTGGTCGCGGCGTGGCAGGCGATCTAGCGCCGTCCATCCAGCTCCGCGATCCTCGCAGGCCCTCGGCTGAGGCCCGGGGCCTGCGATCGTCAATTTTCCCCGGCCGCGCGACGTTCCCCCTCGTGCGTGCGAGCATGGTGCCGGGTCCAACCAGAGGATGACGGAGAGATGAGGGATCGGGGTCGGCTCGCGGTTGCGCTCGTCGTGGCAGCGGTCACGTCGGCGCTGCTGTTCGGCCCGGGCCCCGCGCGGGGTGCCGGCAGCGGGCCGGTATCGTCGGTCTCGAGCCCCGGTGCCCCTGCGTGGTCCGCGAGAGCCGTACGGGTGCTCCAGCTTCGGGCGGGCAGGCTGGTCCGACGTGACGGTGACGTCACGGTCGAGCGGGTGCGCGTGCCGACATCGCTGCGCCGGCCGGGAGCACCGGACCGCGTGTTCCGGGTTCGGGTGACCGGCAGCTACCCGCCCCGCGCCCTCCGCTACGTCCTCGTCGCCGACGGCCGTGCGATCGCCACCGCGATCCCGGCGGGCGATCTCCGCTCGGTGGTCGCGATCACCGAGGACGACGTCGTCCTCTCGGCCTCGCTCGGCGTCTCCTATGGAGGCCGGCCCGCGCGTCCCGTTCCGATGACGACATCGCGGTTCGACCCGGCCCCCTCGAGGCGCTCGCCGACCCCGGGCCCCTACGACGTGGTCCGCCGCGAGTACGACCTTGGCGATCGTGCATTCCGTCCCACCGGCTTGGGCGGCAAGGTGGAGCTCCGCGCCGACGTGCACCACCCCACGGGCCTGCCCGACGGTCCGTATCCGATCGTGTTGTTCCTGCACGGGAACCACTCCTCCTGCTACCGCGGGAACCGCTCGGACTATCGGTGGCCGTGCCGTGCCGGGTGGGAACCGATCCCGAACCACGAGGGGTACGACTACCTCGCGTCCCGGCTGGCGAGCTACGGCTATGTCGTCGTCTCCGTGAGCGGGAACGGTGTCAACGTGCTGGGCAACAACGTGCCCGACACGGGCATGCGACAGCGAGGCGAGCTGATCGAGGCCCACCTCGACCTGTGGCAGACGTGGTCGACGATGGGCGGTGAGCCGTTCGGGGACCGGTTCGTCGGTCAAGTCGACACGTCGAGGGTGGGCACGATGGGCCACTCGAGGGGCGGCGAGGGGGTCGTCTGGAACGTGATCGTCGATCGCGAGCGCGCCTCCGGCTACGGCATCGATGCCGTGCTGCCCCTCGCGCCGGTCGATTTCACGCGTGAGACGGTCAACGAGGTGCCGCTCGCCGTCATGCTGCCGTATTGCGACGGCGACGTGTCCGATCTGCAAGGGGTGCACTTCTTCGACGACGCACGGTACCGCGTGCCCGGGGACCCGTCGCCGAAGCAGACGATCACCGCGTTCGGCGCCAACCACAACTTCTTCAATACGGTCTGGACACCGTCGTTCGGCTACCCGGGATCGTTCGACGACTCCTACGGGCGGTGCGAGGGGAAGCTCACCGCGGCGCAACAGCGCCGGGTCGGTGCCGCGTACATCGTGTCGTACTTCCGTCGTTACCTGGGCGGCGAGACGGCGCTCGACCCGATCTGGACCGGAGCGACGCCGCCGCCCGGGATCGATCCGACCCAAGCGCTGCTCGCGTACCTGCCTCCGGATCTGCCTTCACGGCGGCTCGACGTCGATCGCTTCACGCACGAGCGCTCGATCCGTCGCACCGAGCTGGGTGGTCAGGTGACGACGGCCGGCCTCTCGTTCGTAGGCTGGTGCGAGAACTCCCACGAGACCCCGTGCGTGCCCGGGGAGCTGGCGTTCTTCGACGCGCACCTGCCGGGGCTCTCGCGCGGCGTCTTCGGCTGGTCGCGCCCGGGCGGGAGGGTGCGCTTCGATCTCGGCGCGGGTGCCGACGCCAGCGGCTTCGACGCGGTGCAGTTGCGAACGACGCTGAATCCCGGCTATCGGGCGAACGACGGCGTCGACCGCCAGGATCTGACGCTCGTGCTCGTCGACACCACCGGCAACGAGTCGGCTGTGGCCGCCGCGGACGTGGGCAACGAGTCCCTCCGATACCCGAGCGGACTCCGCAGGTACGCGGGTCACGTGCTCTTGCAGCAACTGCGCTTCCCGCTGGATCGGTTCGCCGGAGTCGATCTCGCGAACCTGGCACGGATCGTGATCAGGTTCGACCGGACCCCGTCCGGCGCGATCGATATCGCCGATCTCGCGTTCACGGCCGGAGAGTAACGCCTCAGGCGAGCGCGCCGGCGTCGTCCGGAGGCAACAGGTCTCCTGCCGCCGGGGGAGCCGAAGACGGCAGGAAGACGCGGAACGACGCGCCCCCTCCCTCCCGATCCTGTACCCAGGCGCGTCCGTGTAGCAGCTCGGCGAACCGCCGCACGAGCGTCAGCCCGACGCCCACCCCCGGCGAATGCCGAGGTGCGCCCCGACCCTGGGTGAAGGGCTCGAACACGGAATCCCGGAGATCGTCGGGAACCCCCGGGCCATCGTCTTCCACGGCGATCACCAGCCCGCCGGGCTCCGCGAGGACGCGGACCCACACGGTCGCGGTCGGTGGTGCGTGGCGTGCGGCGTTGGCGAGCAGGTTCTCGACGATGCGTTCGATCTTCGCCACGTCGACGGGCTGGACGATCGACGGGAGCTCCGTCACGAGGCGGTCACTCGCGACGAGCTCGGATTCCTCGACGACGCGCCCGACCAGTGCCCCGACGTCGGCGTCCTCCAGCTTCGGGGTGACGATCCCGCGCGCGAGCCGGTCCATGTCGAGCAGGTTCGTCACGAGTCGCTCGAGGCGGCGGGCGTTGCTGGCGATGCGCCCTGCCAGGTCTCGTGCGTCGGCCTCGTCGAGCTGGACATCCCCTCGTTCGAGCGTGATCGCGAGGCCGAGGATCGCCGCGAGCGGCGTGCGCAGGTCGTGAGAGACGGCCGCGAGGAACGTGTTCTTCATCTCGTCGAGCGATCGGAGCCGCTGGGTGGCCTCCCGTTCCACGGCGAGGGCGCGTTCGAGCTGAGCCTGCGCCTCCTTTCGTTCGGTCACGTCGAGCAGGAAGCCCTGCCAGTACGGGGGCTTGTCGACGAGCCGCACCAACCTCGCCTCGTCCTGCACCCAAACGATGCGTCCGTCCTTGGCGATCATGCGGTACTCCATCGAGAAGTGGTCCTCGTCGCCGATGTTGCTCTCGGCGTCGGCCGAGAGCACCCGCTCGCGGTCGTCCGGGTGGATGATCGAGCGCCAGAGCGTCGGATCGCTCTGCACATCCTCCAGGGTGTAGCCGATCAGATCGGTGTTGCCCGGTGCGACATAGGTCGTGAGCGAGATCGACGGATCCTCGGGGTCGATCTCCTGCGTATAGAAGATCGCTTGGTTCTGCTCGACGATCGTGCGGAACTTGACCTCCGCCTCCCGCACCCGCTCCTCGGCGTTCTTGCGTTCGGTGATGTCGAGCAAGAACCCTTGCCAGAACCCCTCGTCGTCGCGCTCGGGCACGAAGGTGGCCTCGTCGTGCACCCAGACCCAGCGCTCGTCCGCGTGGCGGAACCGGTAGTCCACCGAGTAGGCCTGCTTGGTCTCGTTGGAGCGGTCGTCGACCTCGTAGACGAGCGCCCGATCGTCCGGATGGATGCGGCTTCGCCAGAAGTCCGGGGTCCAGGTCCATTCCTCCGGCGCGTAACCGAAGAAATCGTGCACCTGGGGGCTGATGTAGAACTTCGCCGGATCGCCTTCGGGTGATTCCCGGTAGACCACCGCGGGGATGTGTTCGATCAGCGCCCGATAGCGTTCCTCCGCCTGGCGGAGCTGCTCCTCGGCATGCTTACGTTCGGTGACGTCCATCATCACGCCCTGCCAGTAGAGCGGACGCCCGTCGGCATCGTGGACGACCACGGACTCGTCGTGGATCCAGACCACCCTGCCGTCGCTGCCGACCATGCGGTACTCCTGCCGGTACGGCTCGCCCGTGTCGTTCGTGCGGGCGCTCTCGGCCATGACCGCGGCGCGATCGTCGGGGTGGGTCACCTGCAACCAGAAACCGGGTGCCTCCCAATCGCTGAGGGGGTAGCCGAGGATCGTCTCGATCTGGGGGCTGAGGTAGGCGATCACCGACACGGGGTCGTAGCGCTCGACGATCGACTCCGTGTAGGTGATGGCTGGTGTTCGCTCGACGAGCAAGCGGTAGCGCTCCTCGGCCTGCCGCACCCGCTCCTGCGTGCGCATGCGCTCTGTCTCGTCGATCATGAATCCGAGGAAATGGTCGAGGGAACCGTCCTCGCGGAAGACCGGTGTCGAGGTGTCGTGGATCCACCGGATCGTGCCGTCGGCGGCTCGCATGCGGTACACCTCGTCGAAGCTGGAGACGTCGGTCGCGTCCAGCACGCCCGACGCCTCGAGCCGCGCGAGATCCTCCGGTTCGATCAGGCTGAACCAGAAGCTGGGATCCTCGATGAACCGCTCGGGCTCGAATCCGAGGACGGCTCTGACCTGCGGACTCACGAACTCCATCCTGACGTCGCCCGGCGATACGACGACGTCGGTGTACGTGACCGCCGGGATGTGTTCGATCACCTGCCGCCAGCGGTGCTCGGCGTCGTGACGAACACGTTCGATGCGGTGGTGGTCCACGGCGGCGCCGAGCACCGTCGCGCAGGCTCGCAGAGCTTCGAGCTCGGGACCCCAGGTCCGTCGCCGTTCGCAGTCGTCGAAGCCGATCGCGCCCCACCACTCGTCACCGACGAAGATCGGGTGCTGGGCGATGGAAAGGACGCCCTGGGTCTCGAACTCGTGCCGCTCAGCCTCAGGGACCTCGGCGATGTGGCCGGCGACGGGCTCTCCGCGGGCGTGAGCGGACGCCCACCGAGCGAACCCTGCGTCCCAGGGCACCGCGTCGGCCAGAGGGTCGCCGAACCGGGACGACGCCCCGGGGGCGCACCATCCGTGGAGCACGGTGCCGACGAGCCGGCCGTCGTCGTCGATCCGGTTCTCGATCACGTAGGCACGCGAGACCCCGGCGGCCGTGCCCAGCCGTCCGAGGACCTCGTCGGCGGCTTCCCGCCAGTCGGCCGCACCCAACAGGCGTTCCACGGAGGATGCGACCGCAGCGAGCAAGGCGTCGTGGTGGAGCGAGCTCGCACCACCGGCCGGTCGCGCCGTGTCCACCATCGAGACGTCTCTCTCCTCCTTCGGGCGCGCGTCGACGAGCGGCCCGATCGGGTCACGCTGTCTGTATCGGGCCGGGGGCGGCCGCGGTGTAGGCGTGGGCCGGCCGGGGCTCCGATCAGGCGGGATCGGGAACGATGCCGGGAGCCGATCCCGCGGCCGGCATCTCCTCGCCGGTCGGCCACCTGGCGCGCGACCTCGCGGCGAGCTTGAACATCAGGTCGACGGCTCGCGGATCCTCGGATGCCGGTCGCGCCTCGACCACACCGTCGCCCAGTGCCCGCTCCCAGATGTCCGTTCCGCGCTCGGTGCGGACGATCGTGAGCGTCCATCCTTCGGACTGGCCGAGTCCCCCGAACGAGATATCGGCGTGCTCCGCCGCGAAGTCCGGGCACCGCAGGCAACCGGGCCTGGTGAACCGATGGGCGTCCTTCAGGGAGTACGTGAGCTCGTCACCCTCGTCGGTGTAGAAGAGCAGCTTCCCCTTGACGTTCACACGGGCGAGGTGATCGAGATCGATGCCCAGCTCGTGTTGGGCGATCTCGACCATGAGGCCGTCGTAGGTGAAGGTCTTCGAACACAGGAGTCCGAACGTCCACGAGATCTTCTTCCGCCACTTGTTCACGCGCCGAGCCTCCAGAGAGCCGGTGACGCTGGCCTGGCAGCTCATGCCGACGAGGGCCACGTTCGACAGCCCCATCTCTGCGGCCGTGAGCAGCGCCAGCGGGTTGGCCGAGTACGTGTAGCGCGATCCTGCGGTGTCCAGCACGCCCTGCGGATCGGTGACCACCGTCGGCTCGGCGTCCCATGGCCGCTCGTCGCTCAGCTTGGACGTGCACGCGCCGTCGATCTGTCCGGTGCGGAGTCCCCAGATCAACAAGGCCGAGACCACCCCGCCGTCTTGGCCGCTCATCAACATCTCTGGGTCGGTCGCTCGTGCGAGCACGATCTCCCGGTGCTTGCCGATCACCTCGTCGGGCGATCGCGCCATGCCGAACAACGTCGTGTCGATCTCAGACTCCCAGTCACGGAACCGGGGGCAGGCGAGCGTGCACAGCGAGCAGCCTTTGTCGCCGTGCGAGCATCGATCCGGGCCTTCGTCCTGCAACTGCACGGGCAGGTTGTCCTCGTAGCCCAGTACATGGAAGGGGCACGCCACGATGCACGCGCTGCAGCCCGTGCAGAGGCCGGTGGTGACGACCTCGTCGTAGAGGTGCCGCCACTGCGTCTTGTCGGTCGGAGCCGGCATCGTCCGCAGCATAGCCCAGGGCCCTTCGTCCTCGGGGCAGCACGCTCGTGGCCGATGCCGGCGAGAGGTAGGCTGCGGAAGATCGTTCGACCCTTCGAGGGGGACAGATGCGTCGACGACGGGTGTTCGCGGTGCCGGTGATCCTCGCGCTGGCGGTGATGGCGGGCGCGTGCGGGCGGAGGCGGCGACTCCGGGGGCACCTCCCCCGAGCCGGAGACCGGCGATCTCGCTCCCGGCTCGGCCGCCATCAGCATCGTCGACCTCGCCTTCGAACCCACGGTCGTGACCGTCGCTGCGGGGTCGATCGAGATCGCGTTGACGAACGCCGACTCGACCGACCACACGTTCACCCTCGACGACGGCAGCGCCGACGTCGCGATCGCGGCGGGCGAGAAGACGACCGTGCAGGTCGATCTGACGGAGTCGGTCGGGTTCCATTGCACGATCCACCCGTCGATGACGGGGACGCTGCAGGTCGCGTGAGCCGAGGGAGCGGTTCGGCTCAGACGCTGAACGACTCGCCGCAGGCGCATTCGTGTGTGGCCTGCGGGTTCGCCATCTTCAGGCCGCCGCCCAGGAGCGCCTCATCGAACTCGAGCGTCGAGCCCGTGACGATCGGCGCGCTCGCCGGATCGATCAGCACCCGGAACCCGCCCGGGCCCTCCACGATGTTGTCGCCGGGCTCGGGGCCGTCCTCGAGGGTGAGGGCGTAGCTGAAGCCCGAGCATCCACCCGCCGTCACACGCACGCGGAGCGCCGCGTCGGGCCGGCCGTCGCGTTCGGCGAGCTGGCGCGCCTTGTTGGCCGCCTGCTCGGTCACGCTGATCAAGGGGGTCGTGGTGGTATCCATCGTCCTCTCAGGATACGGCGTCGCGGCGTGAAGGCGAAGCCTTCCCCGTGAACGCTCAGTCGGCGAGGAAGGCAGCGAACATTCGAGCGTAGGCTCGGGCACCGGCCACCAGCTCCTCGACCGCCACGGACTCGTCGGCGGTGTGGGCCAGGGTGAGCGATCCGGGGCCGCAGATCACCGTCGGGATGCGCGCCTGGTTGATGTAGAAGCGCGCGTCCGTGATGCCCGTGAAGCCGACGAACCGGGGACGGGTGCCCGTCGTGGCATCGACGGCATCGACGGCGATGCGAGCGATATCGGTGTCAGCTGACGCCTCGGCCGCCTCGGTCCATTCCCGCAGCTCGACCTCGATCGAGACCTCGGGGTGTTCCCGGCGGATCGCCTCCACCAATGTCAGGAACGGCGCCCGCACCTCGTCGGGATCGGTCTCTCCGGGCACGGTTCGCCGGTCGATGTCGACCTCGCACCGGTCCGGCACGACGTTGGGTGCGCTTCCGCCCGCGATCAGCGCTGCATTCACGGTGGGGCTCCCGACGAGCGGGTGCTCCCGGTCGGGCAGTACCTCGGGAAGTCGCAGCAGGAACCTGGCCATCGAGATGATCGCGTTCACGCCGCGGTGGGGCTGGGAGCCGTGGGCGGCCGTCCCATAGGCCCTGGCCGTGAACCATGCGCCCCCGCGCTCAGCGAGCCCGACCTGCAGCTCGCTGGGCTCACCCACGACCGCGGCGTCCTGGATGAGCAGCCCGCGCTCCCAGAGCACCTTCGTGCCGTGCACGCCGGCGAGCTCCTCGTCGGCGGCTAGGTGGAAGACGAGCGAACCATCGAACGACACGCCGGCTCGACGCAGGGCCGAGGCGGCGGCGAGCGCGGCCGCGATCGGGCCCTTCATGTCTGCCGCGCCACGTCCGACGAGGCGCCCGTCGGCGTCGATCTCGCCCGCCCACGGGTCGTGCCGCCACGTGTCGAGCGAGCCGGCCGGCACGACATCGAGGTGGCCGTTCCACGCGAGGCTCGGGCCCTGGTCGGTGCCGATCGATGCCACGACGCTGGGACGCCCGGCGTCCGACCGCACGATCTCGGGTGACGCGCCGAGGTCGGTGAGGATCTCGCTCGCGACGGCGGCCGATCCGTCCTCCGTGCCGCCCGGGTTCTCACCCCTGGCGGCGATCAGCGTCCGCGCGAAGGAGAGCACCTCGTCGGGGTCGACGGCCGCAGCGGCGGCGGTGAGCACGGCCTCATCTACCATGGCGCGCGATGCTACATGCCGATGAGCTCGCGGCACTCGCGGCGGCCCTCGAGATCGATCCGTCGCCCTCCCCGGGACCGCATGACCGACTCGCGGCGGTGCTCGCCCTGATCGTGCTCGACCCCGGGCCCTCGCTCGTGTTCACCGTGCGGGCCGCCGCGCTCTCTCGCCACGCCGGCGAGATCTCCTTCCCCGGCGGGTTGCAGGACCCCGGCGAGACGCTCGCCGAGACTGCACTCCGCGAGGTGCACGAGGAGATCGGCCTCGATCCGGCGCTGCCACGCGTGCTCGGCGCCCTGCCGCCGGTGCACACCTTCGTCAGCGGCATCCTCGTGGTGCCGTTCGTGGGAACGCTCGAGCGACCGCCGTCGTTCACCGTGAACGAGGGCGAGATCGACGAAGTGCTCACGTTCGGTGTCCAACGCCTCGCCGCGGCCGAGCGCACGGTGACCTACGACCGTCCCGACGGGGGCATCTGGCGTGGGTTCGCGTACGAGCTCGACGGGCACACCGTGTGGGGCGCGACCGGATCGATGCTCCACACGCTGCTCGAGACGATCAGGAAGGAGACGACGTGGCCGATGCCGTGAACGCGGTGGCGCCCGAGGACCGGGAGCTGCGGATCCTGTTGGGGGAGGCCCACACGATCGCGGTGGTCGGCCTCTCGTCGAGGCCCGGCCGACCCTCGCTCGACGTCGCCGCCTACCTGCAGGATCGCGGGTACCGGATCGTGCCGGTCAATCCCCGTGAGACAGACGTGCTCGGCGAGCACGCCTACGCGTCTCTGCGCGACATCCCCGCCGACGTGCCGATCGACGTGGTCGACGTGTTCCGGCGGGCCGAGGACACACCTGAGATCGCGCGCGAGGCGGTGGCGATCGGCGCGAAGGTGCTGTGGCTGCAGGACGGCATCGTGAACGATGAGGCGTACCGCATCGCGAGCGAGGCCGGACTCGAGGTCATCATGGGGGTCTGCATCAGGCGGACGGATCAACGACTGCAACGGGAGGGGAGCACATGACCGGGTGGGAATACTTCGTCGCGCCGCTGCTCGAGCACAACCCCGGAGAGATCCTGAACACGTTCGGCGACGACGGATGGGAGCTCGTCTCGGTGGTGGCGCAACCGACGCCATCGGGGGCCCTCTCCACGGTCGCCTACATGAAGCGCCCGAAGCAGGCCTGACCGCTCACTGGTTCACCTTTGACCGAGCAGATGTGAGTCTGCTGGCACACCCGGGGTCCGCCGGTGCATCGCCAGGCTGACCAAGCTCCTCGAGGGCCAGGCTGAGAAGCGCGAGCCCGGCGGCCCGGGGCCTGCCGACTGGCGATAGGGCTATGCGCCTCGAGCGCCGATCAGTGAGCGACCGGCGAGCAGACCCCGAACCGGACCGGGTGCTTCCCCCGAGTGAGGGAGGAGCAAGATGGACGCTAGGCCATCGCAGCGGCCTCGTCACGTCGGCGTGGACTGGTCCTGGGACCGCCAGGCGGTGTGCGTGCTCGATGACGATGGGACGGTCCTTGACCGGTTCGACGTCGAGCACCGGGCACGCTCGTTCGTGCGGATGTGCGAGCGGCTGCAGCGCTGGAGGGCCGACCGGGTCGGCATCGAGCGTCCGGATGGTCCGGTGGTGCGGGTGCTGCTCGAGGGTGGGTTCCAGGTCGTCGTGATCTCGCCTCGTCAGGTCCGGGCCTATCGGCTTCGCCACGGCACCGCGGGGAACAAGGACGATCGCTTCGACGCCTACGTGTTGGCCGACGCGCTTCGTACCGACGGGCACCGGATGGCACCGCTCGTGCCCGACCGGGACGACACGTTGGCGCTGCGGGCACTGGTGAGGGCACGCAAGGACCTGATCGAGCACCGGATCGCGCTGTCGAACCAGCTGCTCGCGAACCTGCAGCATGCGTTTCCCGGTGCGATCGGGCTGTTCGCGAAGCTCGACAGCCCGATCTCGCTGACGTTCCTCGAGCGGTTCCCGACCATCGACACGGCAGCGTGGCTGTCCGAGCGTCGTCTCCAGGCCTGGCTGCGGTCGGTCGGCTACTGCGGGAGGAAGACAGCGGAGGAGCTCATGGCACATCTGTCGGAAGCTCCCGTGGGCCTGCATGACAGCGCCGGGGTTGGTCACGGCTTCGTCACGACCCAGCTCGTGGGATCGCTCCGGGACGTGCGTGCTCGGATCGAGGAGCTCGACCGCCGGATCGCAGAGGCGCTGACCTTGCATCCGGATGGGGAGATCTTCCGTTCGCTCCCGAGGGCCGGCACGAACCGGGCGGCGCTACTGCTCGCCGAGATCGGGGACTGTCGCAGCCGCTACCCGGATGAGTCCTCGCTCGCCGCCGCCGGGGTCGCTCCGTCCACCCGAGCCTCTGGCAAGCAGCGCTCCGTCAGCTTCCGGCGAGGATGCGACAAGCAGCTGCGTGCAGCCCTGGTCGACGTCGCGCAAGACAGCGTGCAGGCCAGTCCGTGGGCACGGGACATCTACGATCGGGCCAGGGCGCGTGGGTGCCGGCATCCTCACGCCGTGCGTGTGCTCGCCCGCGCATGGATCCGGGTGATCTGGAGGTGCTGGACCGATGGCGCACCCTACGACCCCGCTCTCCACGGCGGTGTCAGCCGACTCGCCGCCTGAAGGGTTGACATAGGGCCCTCAGCGCTCGGCGTCGTCGGGTGTCCCGCCGCGGAGCTGCCGCCCGGCGACGAACCGGGCACCGAGTGCGCCGGCGAGTACGACGAGCGCCCCGATCGCCACCCACGCGCGCCACGCGTCGTCGTCGTTCGTCGCAGCGGCGGCCTGTGGCGTCGACGACGCAGAGGGTTGCTGGCTCGCTGTGGGGGTGACGGTGGACCCGGTTTCAGCGCCGGGCCGCAGCGTCCAGATCGCGTCGGCGGTCGCGATGTAGAGGAGGCCGTTCGGGCCGAGCGCGACGTCGGTGACGCCGGACGGGAAGCTGGCCATCTCGTCGACCCCACCCGACGAACGAGCGGAGGCAGGCAGGCGCCACAGCCGACCGTCGAACGACCCGAACCACAGGTCCCCGCCGGCTACCGCACATCCGGTGAGCGCGATCGGCTCGGGGAACACGACCACCGGCTCGACGAATCGCTCGTCGCGCGCGACACCCGTCACGATAGGCCAGCCGTAGTTGCCCCCCGCCTCGACGAGGTTGACCTCGTCGTCGCGGTCGGGGCCGTTCTCCGTCTCCCAGAGCTCCCCGGTCTCGGGGTCGACGCACAGCCCGAACGAGTTGCGGTGTCCGATCGACCACACCGGGTTGTCCGCGCCGAACGGGTTGTCGGCCGGCACGCCGCCGTCGGGTGTGAGCCGCACCACCTTGCCGCCGATGTCGTCCTCGTCCTGGGCGCGATCGGGCTCGTGCGCCTCACCGAGCGAGACGAACAACGTGCCGTCCGTGGCGAACACGAGGTCCCCACCGTTGTGGTAGCCGGCGACCGCGCTGATGCCGTCCAGCAGCGGGTGGGCCTCGCCGGCGGCGACCCTGCGGTGGGCGCGCACCCTCACGAGCCGATTCAGACCGTCGGCAGGGTCGGACAGGTAGAGGTACACCCACGGTTCGCGTTCGAAGTCGGGATGCACGGCGATGCCGAGCAGGCCGCGTTCGGCCTCGGGGATCACCGGAAGCGTGACGAACGGCCGAGCGAGCAGCTCGCCCTGCGAGGTGACGACCCGCACGCTGCCGGTCTCCTTCTCGGTGAACAGCAGCGTGCCGTCGGGCAGGAACGCCATGTTCGTCGGGAACGCGAGGCCGTCGAGGAACGGCCGCGGTTCCGGATCAGCCGCATCGGCCGGTGACGTGAGGAGCAGCGTGAGCACGATCGTGGCGACAGGGAGGCGGGCGTGCCGCATGCTTCGACGGTATCGCGAGATGGCACGATGGGGGGTTCGGGGCGAGAGAGAGATGCGGTGTACGAGATCGATCACGTGGTGTTGGCGGTATCCGACCTCGACGAGGCGGGGGAGCGGCTGCGTCGTGAGCACGGCCTCGCCTCGGTGGCAGGCGGCGTGCACGAGCAGTGGGGGACCGGGAACCGCATCGTGCCGCTCGGCGATGACTACCTCGAGCTGCTCGCGGTGCTCGACCCGGAGGTGGGACGCTCGTCTGCACCGGGCCGAGCGCTGCTCGAGGCGACATCGGACGGTCACGACCGGTGGTTGTCGGTCTGCCTCCGCGTCGACGACATCGAGGCGACTGCAGCGAGGGTCGGTCTGTCGGTCCAGCCGGGGTCACGGCTCACGCCCGAGGGTTCCCGGCTCCGCTGGCGCGGCGCCGGCTTCGACGACGACTCTCGAGACCCATGGTTGCCGTTCTTCATCGCTTGGGACGGCCCGGCCGAGCTGCATCCCGGTCGTGCCCCGATCCGCCATGACGTCGACGTGAGCGGCATCGCGAGCGTGGAGATCGCCGGTGACGCGCGCCGCCTGCGCGACTGGCTCGGCCCCGGCGGCGACGCCCTGCCGATAGGGGTGTTCGACGCCGATCCCGGCGTGCGCTCGGTCGAGCTCGCGACCACGAGCGGGCCACCGTTGAGGCTCTAGCCGCGGGGCGCGGATGTCCTACGCGATGTCGTTTCACGCCGGTCGGTGCCCGACGATCGCGCGGAGCCCGACCGGCAAGTGCTCGGTGCCGAACGACCGCTCCACGCTCGCCTCGACGCCGTGCGCGGCGAGGAGCGCCGGCACGATCGATGTGTCGATCATCACGTTGTCGTGGCGTTCGTCGTCGCGGCGCCACGAACCGTCGGCCTCGCGGACGAACGTCGCCATCAGTCGCACGTATCGGTCGGGCGACGGCACGGAGAACTCGGTCACGACCGCCCAGTCCTCACCGACCCAACCCCTAGTGGGTTGGTCGACCCGGGCTTCCGCCCACTCGAGATCGCACAGGTCGATCGCGAGCACCCCGCCCGGGTTGAGCGCGCGGGCGATCGCGACCAGTGCCCGGTCGATCGCGCGGGCGGTCGGCAGGTAGCTCAGCACGTGGCCGACCGAGACGATGGCATCGGCACCTGGGATCGGATCGTCCGGGAGGGCAAGCCTGCGGATCTCCTGGGCATCACCGGCCACCTCACGTGCGAGCTCGAGCATCGCCGGCGACGCATCGGTGGCGATCACCCGATGGCCGGCGTCGAGCACGTGCCGGGTGAGCAGCCCGCTGCCGCATCCGAGCTCCACGACGAGACCGTCGCGGGCGCGGACCGGTTCGAGCAACGCCAGGATTCCGGGCGCGCAGTCATCGGCATGGAAGCCGAATCCCTTGTGATGGACCAGGGCCAGGTCGCGTCGGTAGTACGGTTCGTCGCTCACGGTTCGTCGCTCACGAGAGAGCCCGATCGAGGTCTTCGATCAGATCGTCTGGGTGCTCGATGCCGACCGACAGCCGCACCAGGTCGGTCGGTACCTCGATCGGCGACCCCGCGACGCTGGCGTGCGTCATCGGTGCGGGCACCTCGATCAGCGACTCGACCCCGCCGAGCGATTCCGCCAGGAAGAAGAGGTCCGTGCGGCGAGCCACGTCGAGCGCCTTCTCGCCGCTGCCGACCCGGAACGACACCATGCCGCCGAAGTCGGCCATCTGCCGCGCGGCGACCCTGTGTCCGGGGTGATCGTCGAGTCCTGGGTACAGCACCTGGGTCACCGCGGGGTGCATGGTCAGGAATCCGGCGATCGCCGTCGCTCCGGCACAGTGGGCCCGCATGCGGATCGCGAGCGTCTTCAGCCCCCGAAGGGCGAGGTAGCAGTCCATCGGCCCGGGTACGGCGCCCACGGCGTTCACGAGGAACCCGAGCCGCTCGATCCACTCCTCGTCGCTCGTGACGATCGCCCCGCCGATCAGGTCGGAGTGCCCACCGACGTACTTCGTCACGCTGTGCACGACCGCGTCGGCGCCGAGCGAGAGTGGGCGCTGCAGCGCCGGCGTGGCGAACGTGTTGTCCACCACGACTCGGACGCCGTGCTCGTGCGCGACCGCGCTCATCGCCTCGATGTCCACGATCTTCAGCAGTGGGTTCGAGGGGGACTCGACCCAGACGAGCTTCGTCGCGGGGGTCAGCGCCGCCCCCAGCGACCCGAGGTCAGCGAGGTCGATCGTCGAGAACGAGAGGCCCCAACCGCTCATCACCTTCGAGAGCAGCCGGTAGGTGCCGCCGTAGACGTCGTCGCCCAGCACGACGTGATCGCCCGGGCCAAGCGTGAGTAGCAACGTGGTCTCGGCGCCGAGCCCGCTCGAGAAGGCGAACCCATGCGTGCCGCCCTCCAGCGAGGCGAGGGCCTGCTGGAATGCTTCCCTGGTCGGATTGCCTCCCCGCGCGTAGTCCCACACCTTGGGGGCGCCGACCTCGGGCTGCGCGTAGGTCGAGGTCTGGTAGATCGGCACGTTGACGGCGCCGTACGGCGCATCGGGGTCTTGGCCGGCGTGGATCGCGCGTGTCTCGAAGCGGAGGTGGTCGTCGGGGCGCCGCTCGTCTGGACTCACACCGGCCTCCTCATCGCATCTCGGGCGGAGCCTTCCAGCCTCGGGACTTCAGTTCGTCGAGCGCCTCGGCTCCCTCGCGCGCTCGTCTCCACAGCATGGCCTTGCGCTTCGCGTCGTGCCCCGGTGCGAACTCACCGCGCACCAGCTGATCGCAGCCGGGATCCCCGCACGCGCAGTAGGTGAACAGGGGCTCGGCCTCACGGGGGGCGGCCGTGCCCGGCCGGTAGGGCACGGCCGGCAGGGCCGCCGACGGCACCACGATCACGCCTTCCCTCGGATCGCCGGGGGCGAATCGCTTCCCGTCGAGCGCGTACAGCCCCGTGAGGGCGGCGAGCGCGGCATCGATGCGATCGGCCGAGCCCAGCTCGTCGGTGCGTACGCCCTGGGCCCGCAGCACGGCGGTGCGCCAGGTGTGCTTCCGCGCCCCCTTGGGCGCCAGACACCCTGCCAGCACGACCGCGGTCGCATGCGGGAACACCTCGAGCGCCTTCCCACGGGGGCTGCCCGCCGAGTACGCGGGGAACCCCGCCGCCGCCGCGTGCGCGAACACCTCGAACCCGACCTCCATCCACGCGAAGAAGCGGTTCCCCTTGCCGTGGCCCTCGCTCGGCGTGTTGAACGACGAGATGTTGAGGGCTGCGAGCTCCCGCTCCGTCAGCCGCGAGCGCCCCGACGGGGCCCACCGAGGCGGCGAGTCGATCGCGACGACGTCGGGCCGCAGCTCACGGATCAGCCGACCGACGTCGCGCACGTGCACGCGCGACGAGACGTGCAGGGGCACGAGGCGCTCGTCGAGCAGCACGACGTCGAGGCCCTTGCCCACGCCGACGTCGATGCCCAGCGACCGCACCGCAGCCGCTACCGCTGCGCCTGGCGACGATGGGCGATGAAGTCGAGCAGGTCGCTCCGCGTGAGCACCCCGAGCACCTGACCGGACTTCGCCACGAGCACAGCAGGGGCCTGCTCGAGCTGGGCGAACGCCGTCTCGATCGGCTGGTCCCACTCCACGAACGGGATCGGGGGCGCCATGACCTCCGCGACATCGGCCTGCAGTGCGTCGGGATCGCGGAAGACCCGCTCGAGTAGCTCGCGGTCGCGGATCGAACCGACGAACTGCGTCACGTCGGCGGATTCCTCGCGCACGACCGGTGCCTGTGAGATCGAGCTCGCCTGCAGCACGTCGACGGCCCGGCGCACCTTGTCGTGGGCGTTGACGGTGATCAGCGAGGGCAGCTCGGCGCCCTTGGACGAGAGCACCTGCTCCACGGTCGTGACCTCCGGCCCTTCGAGGAACCCGTACTGTCGCATCCAGCCGTCGGAGTACAGCTTCGAGAGGTAGTTGCGGCCGGTGTCAGGCAACAGCACCACGATCGTCGTCTCGTCCCCGTAGTCGCGGGCGACCTCCAGCGCGGCGTAGACCGCGGAGCCGCTCGACCCGCCGACGAGGATGCCTTCTTGCCGCGTGACTGCCCGAGCGGTGAGGAACGCCTCCCGGTCCGGCACCCGCACCCAGCGGTCGACGATGTCGGGGTCGAACGTCTCGGGGAAGAAGTCTTCTCCGATGCCCTCGGTGAGGTAGGGGCGCGGTTCGTCTCCCGTGTACACGGACCCTTCGGTGTCAGCGCCCACGACGACCACATCCGGGTTCCGTGACTTCAGATAGCGCCCGACACCCGTGATCGTGCCGCCGGTGCCGACCCCGGCGACGAAGACGTCGATCGCGCCGTCGGTCTGTGCCCAGATCTCGGGACCGGTCGTGTCGAAGTGGGCGGCCGGGTTCTCCTGGTTGAAGTACTGGTTCGGCTGGAACGCCCCGGGGATCTCGTCGGCCAGGCGCGACGCGACCGAGTAGTAGGACTCCGGCGACTCACGCGGCACCGCGGTCGGCGTGATGATCACCTCGGCGCCGTATGCGCGCAGCAGCGAGATCTTCTCCTGGCTCATCTTGTCGGGCATCACGAAGATGCATCGGTAGCCGCGGATCGCCGCTGCGATCGCCAGGCCGTGCCCGGTGTTGCCCGACGTCGGTTCGACGATCGTGCCGCCGGGGCGGAGCTTCCCCTCGCGCTCGGCCGCCTCGATCATGCGGATGCCGATGCGATCCTTCACCGAGCCCCCGGGATTCAGCATCTCGGCCTTGGCGAGGATCGCGGGACGCAGGCCGCGGGTGATCGAGCGCAGGCGCACCACCGGCGTGTTCCCCATCGCGTCGAGGAACGTCTCCAGCACCTGCATCGCCGACCCTCCTTGCGCTGTTCTGACGGGGTCTATCGTGCCATGCCGGGGCGGGGACGTCCCGGGCTGAGTCGGGGCTCGCACCGGGTCGACGACGGCTCGTTCCGGACATGCTTCACCTCGAGGGATAAAGTGCCGATTCCAGGAAGGTCCACGCGCGGGGGCGCATGGGGATCGGATCGAGGGTGTGAGCGAGAGCTACCGGACCGAGGAAAGAGACATCGACGCAGGTGCCGATGGCGGCGGCGAGAGCTTGCTTGTCGTCGACGACGACCCGTTCATCGCGCGCCTACTCGAGATCGAGTTGCGTGCAGCCGGCTACGACGTTCGTGTCGCCGCCGACGGCACCCAGGCGCTCGAGGCGGCGCAGGAACGATGCCCAGACCTCGTGCTCGCCGACGTGATGATGCCGAACATGGACGGGTTCGAGCTCACGCGGCGACTCCGGCAGGACCCTCGCACGGCTGCCGTCTCCGTGATCATGCTCACCGCCCGCGGGCTGTCGGCCGACAAGCTCGAGGGGTTCGCGATCGGCGCCGACGACTACATCGTCAAGCCGTTCGACACCCCGGAGCTGCTTGCCCGTATCCGCGGCGTGCTCCGTCGGTCCCGCGATACGCGGACCCAATCGCCGCTCACCGGCCTGCCCGGCAACGTTCGGATCGAGGAGGAGATCGACGCCAGGGTCGACCGGAACGAGCCCTTCGCGATCCTCTACGCGGACCTCGATCACTTCAAGGCATACAACGACCACTACGGCTTCATGCGCGGCGACGAGGTCATCCAGACGACGGCTCGGCTGATCGCCGAGGCCGCTCGGACCGCGAGCGGCAACACCGCCTTCGTTGGCCACGTCGGCGGCGACGACTTCGTCGTGGTGATCGCGCCCGATCAGGTCCCGGCCGTCGCCGACGCGATCGTGTCGGCTTTCGACGCCGCCGCACCCGGCTTCTACGACGGCGCCGACCGTGAGCGGGGCTACATCGAGGTCACGAACCGTCGCGGCGAGTTGCAGCGCTTCGGGCTCATCACCGTGTCGATCGGTGTGGCGTCGACCGACCGACGCATCTTCCAGCACTACGCTGAGGCGGTTGCGGTCGCCACCGAGATGAAGCAGTACACGAAGGGGTCGGCCACCTCTTCGTGGGCGATGGACCGCCGCAGCGGCGAGTAGCCGGCTCGATGTCGGGCGGTCCGGGCTCCGACCGACCTCAGGAGAGCGGGCCGGGCTCGGCCAGGTAGAACCCCTGCCCGTAGCCGACGCCCAACTCGCGAAGCGTCTCGAGCTCGCGGGGCGTCTCGATGCCCTCGGCGACCAGCGACGATCCCACCTCCTGAGCGAACGACACCAGCGCCACGGCGAGCGCGCGCTTCGCTCGGTCGGTGTCGATGTCGCGGGTGAGGCTGAGGTCCAGCTTCACGATGTCGGGTGCGATGCGGAGCGTGTGGCGCAGGCTTGCGAACCCTGCGCCGGCATCGTCGATCGCGACTCGAGCCCCGAGGGCGCGCAGCGGCGCGAGCCCGGCGACCAGGTCGTCGTAGTCCTCGACCGCTTCGTGCTCGGTGATCTCGAGCACGAGTCGCGCGGCGTGCGGTCTCAGCAGCTCGGCCAGCTCGCTCGAGACGGCGGCGCGGTGCGAGCAGTTCACCGCGAGGTACACGCCGGGAGCGATCGAGGGTAACGCTCGAAGCGCCCGGGCTACCGTGGTGAGCTCGAGCTGGACGCCGAGGGCGAGCGCGACGGCCTCGGCGAACCATTCGTTGGGAGGCCTCGGCGGCGGCGCAGCGAACCTGGCGAGGGCCTCGAGCCCGACGGTCTCGTTCGTCACGAGATCGACGATCGGCTGGAAGGCGATCGAGACCCCCTCGCCCGCAACGAACCGCTCGATCTCGCCCCGCCGCGCGTCGAGCCGTTCGCGTTCGTCGTCCTCCCGACGCAACTGCTTCGCGAGCTCGTGGACGATGCCGGCGATCACCTCGGATGACAAGCTCGCCCCGCCGGCCATGACCTTCTGGATCGACCCGACGATCTCCTCGCCGGCGGTGCCCTTCACCAGGTATCCGACCGCTCCCGCGCGGAGCATCTCGAGCACGGTCGGCCGATCCTCGAAGGCCGAGAGCGCGATCACGCGGGTGCCGGGGGAACAGCGAGCGATCTCGCGGGCCGCCCGAGGCCCGCCGCCCGCGGGCATCGACACATCGACGAGGGCGACGTCGGGGCGCGCATCCCCGGCGATCGCGATCGCCTCGTCGGCGTCGCCGGCAGCGCCGATCAGCACGACGTCATCCTCGTGGGCGAGCAGGTCCGCGAGCGCCCCGCGCAGCGCCGGCTCGTCGTCGGCGATCAGCACGCGGATCGGCTCGGCAGCACCGCTCGCGCCATCGGTTGCGTAGGGGGAAGTTCCGACGGCCATCGGGGGGACGCTACCCGTCGCGGGGGGTCCGCTCAAGCATCCCGCGGGTCGGTCCCGCATGCGTCATGAGCGCCGCAGAGCGCCGCGATCGTCGCCGCAGTAGCATCGCGCCGGAACCGGAGGTGACAGCCGATGACCACCCGTGAGATCCGCGCACCTCGAGGGAGCGATCTGACCTGTCGCTCGTGGCCGCAGGAAGCCGCGATGCGCATGCTGATGAACAACCTCGACCCGGAGGTGGCCGAGCGCCCCGAGGACCTCGTGGTGTACGGCGGCACCGGCCGGGCGGCGCGCAGCTGGGAGGCCTTCGATGCGATCGTGCGAACGCTGCGCACCCTCGGCGACGACGAGACCTTGCTCGTGCAGTCCGGGAAGCCGGTCGCCGTCTTCCGCACGCATGACATGGCACCCCGAGTGCTGATCTCGAACTCGATGCTGGTGCCGCGCTGGGCCGATTGGGAGACGTTCCGGGCGCTCGAGGCGCAGGGGCTCACGATGTACGGGCAGATGACCGCGGGGTCGTGGATCTACATCGGCACCCAGGGCATCCTGCAAGGCACCTATGAGACGCTCGCCGAGTGCGCCCACCAGCACTTCGGCGGCTCGCTCGACGGCACCGTGACGCTCACGGGTGGCCTCGGCGGCATGGGCGGCGCCCAGCCACTCGCTGTGACGATGAACGGCGGGGTCGCGCTCTGCGTCGATGTCGACCCATCCCGCATCGAGCGTCGCGTGAAGACCCGCTACCTCGATCGTGAGACCGACGACCTCGACGAGGCGCTGCGGTGGGCAGACGAGGCGAAGGCCGGCAGGGAGCCCGTCTCGATCGGCCTCGTCGGCAACTGCGCGGAGGTGCTGCCCGAGCTGCTCGCCCGAGGATGGCAGCCCGACGTCGTGACCGATCAGACATCCGCTCACGACCCGCTCGGCGGCTACGTGCCGGCAGATCTCTCGCTCGCCGACGCCGCCGACCTGCGTGAGCGGGACCCCGCAGGGTACGTGCGACGGGCGGAAGCCTCGATGGCCGCTCATGTCGAGGCGATGGTGGGATTCATGAACCGGGGCGCGGTGACGTTCGACTACGGCAACAACCTGCGCGCCGGCGCGGAAGCGGGCGGTCTCGCGCGCGACGTGGCGTTCAGCTACCCGGGCTTCGTGCCGGCGTTCGTGCGACCGCTCTTCTGCGAGGGCAAAGGCCCGTTCCGGTGGGCGGCGCTCTCTGGCGATCCGGCAGACATCGCGGCGACGGACGCTGCGGTGGGCGCGCTGTTCCCTGGGAACGAGCGGCTGCAGCGCTGGCTCCGACTCGCATCCGAGCGGGTGGCCTACCAGGGGCTCCCGGCGCGCATCTGCTGGCTCGGCTACGGCGAACGAGACCTGGCCGGCGAACGGTTCAACGAACTGGTCGCGACCGGCTCGGTGAGCGCACCGATCGTCATCGGTCGCGACCACCTCGACGCCGGGAGCGTTGCGAGCCCCAACCGGGAGACCGAGGCGATGCGCGACGGTTCCGACGCGATCGCGGACTGGCCGATCCTGAACGCGCTCGTGAACACCGCAGCGGGCGCCCACTGGGTGAGCGTGCACCATGGCGGCGGCGTGGGCATCGGCTACTCGATCCACGCCGGCATGGTCGTGGTGGCCGACGGGACGCGAAACTCGGCGGAACGGCTGCAGCGGGTGCTGACCTCCGATCCCGGCATGGGCGTCGTTCGCCACGCCGATGCCGGATACGACCGGGCGATCGAGGTCGCCGAGGAGCGCGGCGTTCGTGTGCCGATGACGGAGGGCGAGTGAACGAGCGACACATCGTGGCGATGGGCGGCGGGCAGTGGCCGGGGGACCCGATCTACCGGTTCATCTTCGACCTCACGGGCGCGGCGCGGCCGAAGATCCTGTCCGTGCCGACCGCGGCCGGCGACGGCGATCGGAGCGTGGCAGCCTTCTTCCGCGCATTCCCTGCTCGCCGGTGGGAGCCCGCCGTTCTCCAGCTCTTCGACCGCACCGTGCAGGATCTGCGTTCGTTCGTGCTCGGCCACGACATCGTGCTCGTCGGCGGTGGCAACACGTTGAACATGCTGGCCGTGTGGCGAGCGCACGGCCTCGACGAGATCCTCCGGGAAGCATGGGACGCAGGCGTGGTGCTCGCCGGCGGCAGCGCCGGCGCGAACTGTTGGTTCGAGGCGTCGACGACCGATTCCTACCTGCTGGGGCGGGCCGACCCGCTTCCTGATGGGCTCGGGATCGTGCCGGGGAGCTTCTGCCCGCACTTCGACTCCGAGCCGTCGAGGCGTCCGTCGTACCACCGGCTCGTCGGGGAAGGGGCGCTGCCTCCCGGCATCGCGTGCGACGATCTGGCCGCCGTGCACGTCGTGGACACCGAGGTCGCCGATGTGCTGGCGTCCGACGCGGGTGCTGGTGCTCGGCGCGTCGAGCCGGGTGCACACGGCGACGTCGTCGAGACCGCGCTCGAGGTCCGCCTGTTGGAAGCGGCGCCGGCGTGAGCGTCGCGGTTGGGGAGAGGCTCGAGGCCGCCGACGTCGTCGCCGTCGCCGATGGAGCGCGCGTCGCGTTCAGCGATGACGCCCGTGCGCGCGTCGCGGCGGCGCGAGCGGTGATCGACGACGCCGTCGCGAGCGGCGAGACGATCTACGGCGTCACCACGGGGTTCGGGGCGCTCGCGCACACCCGCGTCGACCCGGCGCAGGCCTCGACCCTGCAGCACGGCATCGTGCGATCGCATGCGACCGCGGTGGGACCGCCTCTCCCGAGAGAGGAAGCGCGCGCGATGCTGCTGCTCCGCGCCCACGTGCTCGCGCTCGGCCACTCGGGGGTGCGCCCCGAGGTCGTCGACCTGATGGTCTCGATGCTGAACGAGGACGTGATCCCTGCCGTGCCCCAGCAGGGCTCGCTCGGAGCCTCGGGTGACCTCGCGCCGCTGGCGAACCTCGCCCTGCCGCTGATCGGACATGGCGAGGTGCTCTCACCCGAGGGCGCGGTGGAGCCGGCCGCCGGGGCGATGGCCCGTGCCGGGCTCACGCCGCTGACGCTTCGGGCGAAGGAAGGCCTCGCGCTCGTCAACGGCACGCAGGGCATGCTCGCGATCGGCATCATCGCGACCGAACGGGCCGCGACGCTCGCCCGCACGGCCGACATCGTCGCCGCGATGACGATCGAAGCGTCGCTCGGCACCGACAGGCCGTTCGACGAGCGGCTCCAGGCCCTGCGCCCGCACCCCGGGCAAGCAGCGAGCGCCTCGAACCTGCGACGGCTGCTGGCCGGCTCGCCCGTGCTCGCGTCCCATCGCGACTCGCCCCACCTCGTGCAGGACGCGTACTCCTTGCGGTGCGCCCCCCAGGTGCACGGCGCCACGCGCGATGCGCTCGCCTACGCCCGCGAGGTGCTGCGCATCGAGGCGAACAGCGTGAGCGACAACCCGATCGTGCTGCCCGGCGGCGAGGTCGTCTCCGGCGGGAACTTCCACGGCCAGCCGGTCGCGATCGCGCTCGACACGGTGGCGACCGCGCTCGTCTCGCTCGCGTCGATCTCGGAGCGCCGCCTCTACCGGCTGCTCGACGAGCACCAGTCGAACGGGCTGCCGCCGTTCCTCGTGCACGGGTCCGGGCTGAACTCGGGCTTCATGCTCGTGCAGTACACGGCGGCCTCCCTCGTGAGCGAGTGCAAGTCCATCGCCCATCCCGCCTCGGTCGACTCGATCCCGTCGAGCGCGGGTCAGGAGGACCACGTGAGCATGGGCATGACCTCGGCCCGGCATGCCCGCGAAGTCGTCGCGAATGCGGAGACGGTGATCGCCCTCGAGGCGCTGGCCGCGGCCCAAGCCCTCGATCTTCGATCGCCGCTGGAGCCGGGTCCGGCCACGCACGCCGTGCACCGGGCGATCCGCGCTCGAGTGCCGTTCTTCGAGGCGGATCGCGAGTTCGGCCCCGATATCGCCGACGCCGTGACCTTGGTGCGCGAGGGGGGCCTGATCGCAGCCGGGGAAGGCGCGATCGGCTCGCTCGCCTAGTCTACGCTGGACCAGTGGGCCACCCGTCCCGAGCGTGCACGATCTCGCCCTCGACGATCGTCGCGATCACCGGGTCGTGACCGGGGCGGTAGGGCACCTGGGCGAACGAGGCGTCCTCGAGCAGGACGAGGTCGGCGCGTTTCCCCGGCTGGAGCGTGCCGAGCCGGCCGGCGAGTCCGAGCACCCACGCCGGGTTGAGCGTCGCCGCCGTGAGCGCCTCGAGCGGAGGCACCCCGTAGACGCCGGCCGCCATCGCGATGACTTCGGGCATCGAGACCACAGGCGACGTGCCCGGGTTCGCGTCGCTGGCGAGCGCGATCGGCACCCCGGCGTCGCGCAGCGTCCTTGACGGGGCCGGCGTGCCCCGAAGGAAGAAGGTCGAGGCGGGCAACAAGCCGGCGACCGTCTCACCGTGCTCGAGCGCTGCGACCCCCTCGGGCGAGCAGTGGTTCAGGTGGTCGGCGCTCCGAGCGCCGAGGCGCGCCGCCGCGGCCGCCGCGCCGGAGTCACCGAGCTGATCGGCGTGCACGCGGAGCGCGAGTCCGGCCTCGTTCGCAGCCCCCGCGATCGCCTCGAGGTCGTCGAGCGAGAACGCGATGTCCTCGACGTAGACGTCGACCGCGTCGGCGAGTTCCTGCCGGCCGACCTCCGGGATCAGCTCGGTGCACGCGGTGCGAACCCAATCCCCCCGCATCATGCCGGACGGCACGGCGTGTGCGGCGAGCAGGGTGACCGCGCACGTCTGCGAGAGCCTCGTCCGCGAGCCGTCGAGCGAGCCTCGCCGCCCGGACCTCCTGGTCGACCGAGAGGCCGTAGCCCGTCTTCAGCTCGAGCGCGGTCGTGCCGTGGGCGAGCATCTCGTCGAGCAGCGCGCGGGAGAAGGCCACGATCTCGTCGTCGCTCGCCTCGGCGAACATGCGCGCCGAACGGAAGATGCCTCCGTCGCCGCCGTGCAGCTCCCGGTACGAGACGCCGCGCAGGCGAGCCTCGAACTCGTCGGCGCGCCACCCGATGAACGGCAGGTGCGTGTGGCAGTCGACGAACCCAGGCGTGAGGCATCCGCGATCCGGGCTGCCCATCGTCGGTTGCCAGGGGAGTTCGTCGGCCGGGCCTACGAATCCGATCGAGCCGTCGTCGCCCCACGCGACGCCCACGCCGCCGTCGAGCACCGTCGCAGCGGCCCGATCGCCACCGAGTGGCCGGTCGCCGCGCGCCGTCCCGATCGCCGCCGCCACGATCCCACCCCGCCCCATCGTTGCAGCCTAGCGCGGCATCGTTCCTGGCCAGACCGACGCATAGACTCGGAGGCGTGCTGGTCGAACGCGAGATCGTGCTGCCGGTCCCCCTCGAGGAGGCCTGGACCGTGCTGATGGATTGGGAGCGCCAGGCCGACTGGATGCTCGACGCCGACAGCGTGACGGTCGTCTCGGAGCAGCGCGACGGAGTGGGCGTACGCCTCGCGGTTCGCACCCGCATCTTCGGCGTGCCGGCCTTCACCGAGCCGATGGAGGTGACCGGCTGGGACCCGCCGCGCCGCCTCGAGATCCGGCACGGCTCGCTCGTGGCGGGCGCCGGCACATGGACGCTCGATCCCATCGAGGGCGGTACCCGGTTCACCTGGCGGGAGGACATCCGTCTCGCAGTGCCCGTCGTCGGGGGACCCGCCGCCGTGGTCTACCGGCCGGTGATGCGTGTGCTGATGGATCGTGCGATGCAGGGGCTCCGCGGCTACCTGATCGCCACCGGCCCTGTTCGGTCCTGACGGACTGCGCCGCACGGTCGCACCAGCCGTCCGTGCCTATACTCGAACGAGAACACGGGGAGCTCGGGTGACCGGGCTGAGAGGCCGGCTCAAGCGCCGGCGACCCGACGAACCTGATCCGGGTAATGCCGGCGGAGGGAGTTCCCACCCATGCGATCGGCAGTCATCTTCGGCGGCGGCGGTGCCGCGCGCGTTCCCGTCGTTGTGCCCGACGACGCCTTGGTGGTCGCGGCCGACGTCGGTCTCGCCGAGGCGAACCGACAGGGCGTGCGGGTCGACCTGCTCGTCGGCGATCTCGACTCCGTGAGCGCGGCCGACCTCGACGCGTTCGAGCGCTCTGGCGGCACCGTTCGCCGACATCCCGAGGACAAGGACGAGACCGACCTCGACCTGGCGATCGGCGAGGCGATCGCAGCGGGCGCCACGCGCGTGGTCGTCGTAGCCGGCGACGCGGGGCGGCTCGACCATCTGATCGGCAACGTGCTGGTGCTCGCCTCGCCCAGGTACGCCGCCGTCGAGGTCGATGCGGTGCTCGGCGCCGCCCGCGTGCACGTCGTGCGGGACCGGCGACGGGAGCTCCACGGCACGCCCGGTGAGCTCGTCAGCCTCTTCGCTATCGGCGGCCCTGCCCGTGGCGTCCGCACGGAGGGACTGCGCTGGGCGCTCGACGACGCCGTCCTGGAGGCGGGCTCGAGCCGCGGCACCAGCAACCGGTTCCTCGGGGAACGGGCCGTGATCGAGGTGGCCGACGGCGCCGTGCTCGCGGTTCGCCCCGGTGACGAGGACATCGGTACATGAGTCGCGATCGCCTCGGGCGCGGTTCGTGGACTCTGTCGTCGGGCCGTACGACCCGCCGGGCGGAGCCCTCAGGCAGACGGCGCGGGTGGGGGGGCCGTCGTCACCTGCACGACCGCTGGTTCCTCCGAGGCGTTGCGGATCGTGAGCTCGGTGCCGGCGGGCACGAGCACGGCGTGCCACTGGCCCATGCGCGTGCGGCTCTTACCCACCTGCACCGCGACCTCGCCGGCGAGCACGGACACGATCGCGTCGGATCCCGTGTCGGCGATCGGGCCGATGCCCTGGGCACCTTGCAGGCAGATCAGCTGACTCCAGATGCGCTCGGTCTCGAAGAGCACGTCGGTGCGCACCGCGTCGTCGTCGAACCACACGAGGTCTCGCATGTCGCGGGGCTTCATCCCCTCAGCCTATCGACCGTGTCGCACCGCGGCCCCAGGGCCGGTCGCGCCGATTAGACTGCGGTGCAACCGCGTCGCCCCGCTCTCGAGCCACCGCGGGCCGACCCCGAAGAAGGAGCGATCCGACGTGACCACGTACTCCTACTCGAGCGAGTCTCCAGCAGACGTCAAGACCGGCCTGCTGATCGTGCCGGTGTTCCAGGGGCCGACGCCGGGACCGGGGGTGCGCGAGACGGGGCTGACCCGGGTCTACGCCGATGCCAAGCTCACCGGCAAGAAGGGCGAGTCGGTGCTCGTCACGCGCCGCGACCGCGACCGGTTCGCAGCGAGCGCGGTCTTGCTGGTCGGCGTGGGTCCGAAGCACGAGGTCACGATCGAGTTGATGCGCCGGGCACTCGGCCGAGCCGCCGGCACGGCGCGCCGCTTCGGCAGCGTCGCGACGACGTTCCCGCAGGCGTTCGGCGTCCGCCATGCAGCAGATGCGGTCCAGGCGGCCGCCGAGGGGCTCGGATTGGGCGACTACCGCTTCGACCGCTACCGCACCACGCACGACGACGCTGCAGGACTGAAGAGGGTCGTCGTGCTCGGCAGCCGGAAGTGGCAGACGAGGGGACTCGCGGCGGCGGCGAAGCACGCCGCGATCGTGGTCGATGCCGTCTGCTGGGCGCGCGACCTCGTGAACACGCCTGCGGGCGACATGCCACCCGCTGAGATCGCGCGTGAGGCCCAGCGCATGGCGCGGTCGGTCGGCCTCACCTGCAAGGTCTGGAACGAGCCCCAGCTCGAGAAGGGCGGCTTCGGTGGCATCCTCGGCGTGGGCAAGGGAAGCGTGAATCCGCCCCGCCTGATCGAGCTGACGTACACGGGCGCGGGCGCCGCCACGCCGATCGCGCTCACCGGCAAGGGCATCGCGTTCGACTCCGGAGGCCTGTCGATCAAGGACGCCAAAGGCATGGAGACGATGAAGGACGACATGGGCGGCGCGGCATCGATCCTGGCGACGATGAAGGCGATCGCCCGACTGAAGCCGAGGATCAACGTGATCGCTGCCATCCCGTGCAGCGAGAACATGCCGAGTGGCTCCGCGCAGAAGCCGGGCGACGTGATCACGCACCGGGGCGGGAAGACGTCCGAGGTCCTGAACACCGATGCGGAGGGCCGGCTCGTGCTCGCCGATGCGCTGGCGCTCCTCGCCGAGCGGAGGCCGCAGTTGATCGTGGACACCGCGACGCTGACGGGCGCGTGCGTCGTGGCGTTGGGCACGGGCATCACGGGCGCGATGGGCAACGACGACGCGCTGATCCGCGATCTGATCGAGGCGGGTGACGCGACCGGCGAGCCGATCTGGCAGCTGCCGCTGCACCAGGACTACCGCCCGCTGATCGATTCGAGCGTGGCCGACATCAAGAACATCGGCGACCGCTGGGGCGGCGCGATCACCGCGGCGTGGTTCCTCGCCGAGTTCGTGGGCGACACGCCCTGGTGCCACCTCGACATCGCCGGGCCGGCGTTCAACGACCGCGGCACCGACCTGAGCCCTCGAGGCGCGACCGGGATCCCGGTCCGCACGCTCGTGCGGTTCGTGCTCGACCGGGCTGCCGCGTAGGGGTTACCACCGCGGTGTCAGAGGCCCTTCCCGAACCGCGCACCGGACCGGCGCTCGGCATCTTCGCCCATCCCGACGACGCCGAGATCGCCGCGGGCGGGCTGCTCGCGAACTGGGTCGAGGCCGGTCGTGAGGTGCACCTGCTCGTGCTCACGAACGGTGACCGCGGATCCCAGGACCCGCAGCTCGACCGCGGTCAGCTCGCCCGGGTCCGCGCCCGTGAGACGCAGGAAGCCGGCGATGTGCTCGGCCTCGCGAGCGTGCGCATCCTCGACGTGCACGACGGCGACCTGCAGAACACCGACGAGGTGCGTGAGCAGGTCGTGCGCCGCATCCGCGAGGTGCGGGCCGAGACCGTGCTCTCGGTCGATCCGACCGCGGTGTTCTTCCGGAACGTCTACTACAACCACTCCGACCATCGGAACGCGGGCTGGATCGCGCTCGACTCTGCGTTCCCCGGCTCGGGCAACCCGCACTTCTTCCCCGAGCACCTGGGCGACGGCATCGGCGTGCAGGACGTTACCGACGTCTGGCTCGGCTGGACGAACGAGCCGAACCACACCGAGGATGTGACCGCGACCTGGCGGCGGAAGATCGACGCGCTCGCGAAGCACGGTAGCCAGCTCTCCGAGGGCATCGCGTACTTCGAGCGATTCTTGCTCGAGGAAGCCGAGGAAGCCGGGAAGAAGATCGGCGTCGGTCGAGCCGAGGAGTTCCGTCGCCTCGACCTTTCAGAGTGATCTCGCGAACCGTCAGGCGAAGGGCGAGACATGACGACGAACGAGCTGTCGTGCGGCCGATCCCGACCGAGGAGCTCGCCCGACTCCGTCGCATCGGGGAAGCCGCGAAGGTCGTGCTGGGGCGGTGGGGTGGTCGACGATCCGCGACGCCGATCCTCGCAGCGATGGCCGAGCTGCGCCGCGGTCGAGGGAGGGCCGACCTGGGCGGATCATGCGCCTTCAGCGGGTGGCGTTGAGCCGCCTCTCCAATGTCTCGACGAACAACGGTCGGGCGAGGAAGACGCTCGCGCATCCCGTGCCCGCCACCCTCGAGGCGATCGCGGCGACCGGCGCCCAGATGTGGCGAACCGACGAGCACGGAAACGTGACGATTACCTTCCAGGGTGGTCAGCCGGTCGTCTCGGGTGAGCGATGACGGTGACCCGTGGTCCTGTCCGAGGGAGGTCTCGCTCGCGCATCACAGGCTATCCGCTGGTGCGAACGTGGAACCGAGGTGAAACCACATCGCGTCCCAGGTGGCGTGTATTGCTCGGCTCCACTGTTCTGTGCCAGCATGCGGTGCCCGATGGCGCAACCCAAGGAGGAGACCATGCGCAACTTCGCACGTCGAGCAGCCTTGGTCGCCCTCACCGCAGGGCTCGTACTCATCCTGGCCGTCCCTGCATCAGCGGGTCAGCGCATCACTTACCGCGGTGAAACCTCCCAAGCCGAGCTGGTTCGTCTAAAGGTCTTGAAACGTGACAGCGGGGCACGCTTCCTCCTCGGCTTCTCCGTCTTCTTCACGATGACCTGCGAGGACGGATCGACTGGTAAGTGGGCTGGGTTGATCTCCCCAGGAGGATTGCAACGCCTTGGCGAAGGCGGCGAGTTCCAATTCGTCGATCGCTCGGAACCGTCAGGGCCGTCCTTCCACTTCGCCGGGACCGTGCGATTCGGTTCCGCCGAGGGCACGCTTGAGGTGAACTATGCGGGCTTGACCGAAGACGATCAAGCGCAGCTCTGCACCACGGGGGTCGTTGATTGGTCGGCTGATCGACGCAAATCGAATCCCACACGGAACACCAGCGGGTCCCCTGCTGAAGGTGTGAGGTTCCTTGAGGGTTCATGACACGTAGACATCACCGTCGTTAGCCTGCGACCGAGAAGCTCGACGACCTCTCGGCATCTCCCGCGACCGCGGCTTAGAGGCTCTCGCCTTCTAGGTACATTCGCGGGACTTTGGTCATGGAGGAGTGCTACTCGCGGAGCGGAGCTGAGCCTCTCGGTCTGGGCTCCTGCTTGGAGGTCGCCATGTCTGAAGTCGCCGGAGTCGCGTCCGCGCTCGTGCTCCCGGCCGTCCAAGGGTTCCTCGACTGGTGGTTCGCCTAGCCGGGCACCTCCAGATACATCCGCCAACACTTGGATACGAGACCGCGACGTCCCTGGACCGAGACGCGCCACCGCCCTCGTTTCGCTCTGGCCCGCTGAGCGACGGCTCCCCCTCCAGCAGGGTGACGAAGGGCGTCGATAGCCACTGCGAGTACGACCCCGCGCGGCTCAACGTGGTCGCGGCGCCCCGGTGATCTCCCTCGGTGCATGAACCGCACGCTCGCGCACACCATGGCTCCCTCGCTCGAGGGGGGGCTACGATCGCTCCATGGAGGCGACCTCCGCAAGACGTGTCGGGGCCGGAGTGTGTCCGGGACGCGCCGGGCTCGGCCGATGGGTCTTAAGGACATCGACCGTCCTCGCGTTGCTCGTGCTGATGCCCGGGTGCACATCGCACGCCGACCCATGTGAGCGCGCCGAGGCGTTCAGGGGGTCGTGGGTCGCCCTCTGGAACACCCCGATGATGGAGGGCGGGACTGCCAATCCCCTCTGGCTCGAGTCCTTCGAAGGCGTCGACAACGACCTCGACCGACTCTCGGAGGCCGTTCCACAGGGTGTGGAGCAGGAACTCGCGGATACCCAGGGTGCGGCAGGATCCCTCACTAGCTTCCTCGCGTCTGACGACGCCGATTCCAGCGAGCAGCGACCGATGTTCGCGGCGCTCGTCGCAGACCTCCGGTTCAAAGGGGGAGCGCTGTCGGCGGCCCTCCGTTCACGGTGTGTGTAGACGGTTCCGCAGCAGAGGAGAAGGTCGTGAGTGTGCGCGACGCCCAACCGAGAGCCCTCCGTCCTCGCAGGAGGTGCCTAACGTGCCACCGGAAGGTGCGGCTCCCGCGCACCGGCAGGGAGACCGCCCGTTGCTACGGGAACCCGAGGGTCTGGCCGGGCGATCCTCATGAGGGGCCGTGGGCAACACCGACCGAGCAAACGAGGTGGCGTGATTGGCGGAGGGTGCGCGAGACCCTGAATCACGAGTCCCCTCGCAGGTACGTCATCGACGGCCGCCAGATCCACGAGGACGGGGACTTCGGCCGCGCCGTCGATGAGGCGATGTTCGGACCGATGACGGACAGAAGCGATCGAAAGGCTATGGACAGGCGTCTCGATCTGGACGGCTTCTCGGACTGGTTGTTCGAGGTGTGGCCACGTGAGGTGGATTCAGTCTTGGTTTTGGGGCGCACCACGAGCGATGCCAAGACATGTCGCGAACTTGGGGCGTTCCGCAGCCGAAACCCATCTTCGATGTGATCGTGGACCTACTTCATGAATGCGAAGTCCCCTACGTGCTTGAGTAAAGGGCCGCGCCAGGATTGAGGGTGCTTCGAGCGACATTCGCGAACGCTCGGTCATCAGGGCCTGCCCTCGCCTGAGTGCTACGTCGCGATGATGGACGCCGGGTGCAGCTTCTGCAGCACACGCCCCGTGGTGGCATGGTTCGAGGGACCCCACTTCTTCTCCTTCGTCGTTTCCGCCGAAGAGGTGCGCACCGAGGAGGTTTGGCTCTGTTGCGACTCGTGCCTCAGGTCGGTTCAGGCTGGAGATAGAGAGCGGATCGCTCGGCGCGGGACATTGCGGGTAGGCGGTTCTGGACCAGACGAAGCCCTCGTATCAGTGCGCCACGAGCATCAGCGGTTCTGGGCGACGCGAGGGTGATCCTCACCGTCTACTCGACCGCGGGGAGCGCCCCCGATAGACCTCGGGGACCGATCGTCACCAACCGCCGCGGTGCACCTGATCCTCGAACGAACGGCGTGGTCGATTCGCCCCGGAGCCGCTCGGTCCCTCATCGTCCGCCCGGAACCCGAATCCCATGATGCCGACCGGTCGCAGGCCCTCCGGCACGCCGAACCGGTCCAAGAGTTCGCGTTCGCCGTGGTCGATCCCGAAGAACCAGCCGCTGAGACCTTCGTCGACGGCAGCCAGGAGCATCAGCATCGAGGCCATCGCCGCGTCGACCTCCCAGAACTTGACCGGCCACCTTCCGGCGTCGTCAAGGCCGAACGCGATCTTGTCCGGCTGGGAGTACCGCTCGAGGTAGCGACCGGGGTCGGGGATCGGGAGCACGAGCACCGTCGGCCCCACCGCGATGTCGTCGAGGTCCCATCCGAACTCGGGATCACGTGTGGTCTCCCAGAACGTGGCGATGTCGTCGGGCCGATCCAGGACGAGGAATTCCACCCCTTGGGCGAACCCTGCCGACGGTCCCCGCCTGCCGACCTCGAGCACGCGATCCATCGTCTCGAGCGGCACAGGGCGCTGATCGAACCGACGCACCATGCGACGACGTCGTACCACCTCCGTGAACTCCATGGCCCGCGAGGGTAGCCGACTCGGACCGTGCGTGAGGCGCACGCATCGAGCCCGATCCACGCCGGCGGGAAGCTCGGCGAGGGGCCGATGATCGCCTGAGCCAGACTCGCTGGCGTAGGCTCCCGCTCGATGGCGAACCCGCACTTCGGGAAGATCGGCGACGTCTGGAAGCACCTGGTGCTCGGCGACCTGCTCGACCGCCTGCGCCCCGCGCGCTACTGGGAGACGCACGCGGGATCGGGCACCTATCTGCTCGACCGCGAATGGGAGCGTGAGTACGGCGTGTTCACCCTCCTGCGTGAAGCGCCGCGCGCACCGGCCATCAACGCCTCCCGGTACCTGGGACTCGTGCGCGTGATGCAGGGGGGCGACGGGGGGGAGCCGCGGTATCCGGGGTCCGCGCGCCTCGCGATGGAGGTGCTCGGCGACGCGGCGACGTACTTGCTCTGCGACCTCGATCCCGGGAGTGTCGCCGACCTCACGCGCACGGCGCGCGAGTTGGACCTCGCCGATCTCGTGCGGGTGGAGCGGACCGACGGCATCGCGACGATCTGGGCGCGCGCCCAGGGACTCGCGCCCGAGGCAGTCGCGTCGACGTTCGCGCTGCTCGACCCGTTCGACGAGACGGAGCGATCCGCCGATGACATGGACGCGCTCGATCTGTTCGCGAGGCTCGGCGCCGGCGGTTTCCCCACGGTCCTGTGGCACGGATACGGCGACACCGACGACCGTGATGCGATCAGGGCCCGGGGCGTCGTCGACGGCACCGTGACGCAGACGCTCGACGTCGGGACCGCGTTCCTGCGCGGGGACTCGACCCTCAACCCCGGCGTCGCGGGGTGCGGGATGTTCCTGGCGAACCTCCCGATCGACGCCGTGGAGCATGCGCAGCGGCTCGGTCGCCAATTGGAGGCGTGCTACGACGAGGTGCTCATGCCCGACGGCACCCCGGGCTCGCTGCGGTTCACTCGCACTGACCTCGCCTGAACCCCCGTCTCAGGCGGGCTTCGTCGCCACCGCGAGGATGACCTCGCGGAAGTCGTTCAGCGGATCCGGGAACCGCTCCGAGAACACGGCGTGAGCCCGCTCGCGCAGCGACGCCCACCCGGACTCGCCGAGCATGTTCCGAACGAACCTGCCGGTCGCCCACACCTGCAGTCCGTCGAGATAGTCATCGAGCGGATAGGTCCAGTGGTACTTGGCGACTTCGGTGCGGACGGAGCGGAAGCCGGAGTCGATCAGCGCCTCCTCGACGGCCGTCCGCGAGCGGAACCGCTCGTGCCACGGCGCCGCCTCGGCGTAGGCGGGTTCGAGCATCTCGCGCGGCACCACGCTCTCGACCAGCTCGCGCCAGGCGGTCTGGTAGGCGTCGACGCCGTCGGTCCACGACGAGAAGCCCACACGACCGCCTCGCCGCAGCACCCGAGAGACGTCGAAGAGCGCGGTCTCGACTTTGTTGAAGTGCGCGAGCACGAACGATCCGATCACCGCGTCGAAGCGAGCCGGCCCGAACGGCAGGTCGATCGCCTGTGCGCCGACGATCGGCACCTTCGGGCGTTCCCGGTTGGCCACGCGCAGCATGCCGACCGACTCGTCGATGCCAACGACCGATGCCCCCGCGTCGGCGGCGACCTGGGCCGCGACCCCCGTGCCGGTGCCGACGTCGAGCACCCTGGCTCCGTCGGCGAGACCCATCATCTCGACCAGGTCGCGGGCCACCTCGGCGAACCTCGCCGCGTGCACGCGCTCGTACGTCTCGGCGACGTCGTCGTATGTGCGCCAGTCGTTCATGGCCCGCCAGCCTACTGGGCCTCGCGGGTAGGCTGTCGGGCCGTATGCGAGGGGGCACGCGGTGACCGGCGCAGCCGGCTACATGGCGCTGGTGCTGGCCGAGGCGGTGGCCGGTTCCCTGGTGTTCCTGTGGTGCACGCCGCTGTGGAACGAGGTCAAGCGGGGGTTCTTCACGCTCACGACCTCGATCGTCCTCGTGCTCGCGCTGGGTGCGTGGTTCTCGACGCGTGCCGCCACGATCCCCGGCGACGACGCCGGCAGCTGGTCCGCGATGTTCTCCCTCGCCACCGGGGCCGCGGTCGGGCTCTCGTTCGTGCTGATGCTTGCCAAACGGCACCTGCCCGCGCGCATCGCCGGCTTCGCGGGGGTCGGGCTCGCCGTCGCCACGCTCGTCGCGATGGCCGGCACGGGGCGCCAGTCCTTCGCGCTCTCGCTCTTCCAGCTGCTCGCGGGGGCGGCGTTCCTCGGGTCGATCACCGACGGCCTGCTGCTGGGGCACTGGTACCTGACCGACCGGGGCCTGGGCCGCGCCCCGATCGACCGGCTCACGACCGCGATGCTGATCTCGGTGGTGGTGGAAGCCGTCGCCGTCGTCTCCAGCGGGTTCGGCGGGGTCGAGACGTCCGCGTCGTTGAACCCGCTGCTCACCGCCGGGGCGCTGGCGCCGTGGATCGCGCTCGGCATGGTGGGCGCGACCCTGCTGATCGCGTTGCTCACTCGGGCCGCGTTGAAGGGTGAGCGTGCCTCGGCGGTGCAGTCGGCCACCGGCTTCTACTACCTCGCGGTGGTCACGGCGTTCACGGCGGAGGTCGCCGTGAAGACCCGGTTCCTGGGGTAGCCGATGCAGGTCGCGGTCATGGTCGTCGGAGCCCTGGCCGAGTTCGTCGGGTGGTGGCTCGTGTCGACCGGTCGTCACCACGTCTGGAGGCTCATGCCCGTAGTGCTCGGCGCCATGGGTGTGGCCGCCATCGCCGTGTGGCCGCCGGTCGCCGCCGCCGACACGACCTCGACCACCGCATTCATCGCCGGCGTCACCGCCGGCCTGGCGCTCTACCTGGGCACGCGTGTCTTCGTGCGGCTCGCCTCGCGATGGGCCCCATTCCACCGCGACGTGCTGCAGAAGTACGGGGAAGCGGGCGAGGTCACGCTGGCGCGGTCGCTCGGGCTGAGCCTGGTCGTGATGGTGCCGGCCGAAGAGCTGTTCTGGCGCGGGCTGTTCCAGGGGCGGCTCGCCACCGCGGTGACCGCTGCCGCTGCCGCTGCGATCTCATGGCTCGCCTACGTGATCGCGAACGCCGCGAGCCGGAGCCTGCCGATCGTCGCCGGCGCGATCGTCGGTGGCGCGGTGTGGGCGGGGCTCGCATGGTGGTCGGGGGGTGTGCTCGCGAGCCTCGTGAGCCATATCCTCTGGACCGGACTGATGCTCGCGCTCCCGCCGGGGGCCGGACGAGCGGCGATCGAGGAAGGGGCGGCGAGATGAGTTTCCTGTCGACGGCCGTGCAGCAGGTCCTGGAGGACGCTCCTTTCTGCGCGGTCGCCACCTCGACGCCGCGAGGCCCGCACTGCACGCCGCTCGTGTTCGCTTACTCGGGGGGGCGCGTCTGGCTCACGACGTCGCGTGGCTCGGTGAAGACCCGCGCGTGGAAGGTCGATCCCGGGGTCGCCGGGCTGGTACGGCGAGGCGATCTCGCGGTCACGTTCACCGGCACCGTGAAGACCTACGATGCCCTCGATCGGAACTCCTGGGGAGCCGCCGTCACCGGCGCCACGTCGATCGCACGGGCCACCGCTCGCTTCAGCAAGAAGAACGCGAGGTTCTTCGCGGGCTATGCCTTCGACGCCCGGCAGGTACCGCTCGCCTGGACACCCCCCGGCCGCGTCTTCGTCGGCGTCGACCTCGAGCGCACCGCGCTGCTGGACGAGGACGGGGTTCAGGAAGGCCGCGGTCGCTGGGGCGGCGAGGCGATGTCGCAGAAGACGTTTCGTCGGGTCAAGGTCGGGCCCGATCCGCTCGAGGCGTTGCCGCCGGAACTCGGTGCGTCGCTCGGCCGCAGCGGCGAGGGCGTGCTGACCGTGGCCGGCGCGCGTGGCCCGGTCGTGCTGCCGGTCCGCTGGCTCGCGGAACCCTCGGCGCTCTACGCCGCGCTCCCGGCCGAGACCCTGGCCCTCGCCGGCGCCGGTCCGGAGGCCTCGGTCGCGCTCACCGTCGACGAGGCGAGCGCGTGGCGCGCTCGCGACATGGCGGGAGCGATGGTGCAGGGGTCGGCGACCTTCCACGTGCTCGACTCGCTCGGCTCGGGCGCGAAGACCGCGCGGTCGCTGGCCACCGCCCTGCACCCGGGCGCGGGGGTGCTCGTGCGCATCACCCCCGCTCGCCTCGTCTGGTGGAAGGGGTGGACGAGCGGCAGCGCTCCCGCCGCATGACCACCGTCGAGTTCTCCGTCGAGGTCGACGCTCCGCCCGAGACGGTGTGGCACATCGCGAGCGACCCACGCAACCTGCCGCAGTGGGACAAGCACGTGGTACGCGTCTCCCTGCCGGAGGAGGGTATGGGGCTAGGGGCACGCTACGAGGTCGTGATGGGGTTCATGGGCGTGCAGACCACGGTGCGGGCCACGGTCCTCGAGTGGGAGCCGCCGTGGCGCTCGTCGATCCGCCTCGAAGGATTGCTGGACGCCACCGTCACCACATCGGTCGCGTCGTTGCCGTTCGAACGGAGCGTGCTCCGTCACGAGGTCACCTACCGGTTCCGAGGTCCGCTCGGGGGGTTCGGCGCGGCGAGCCTGAACGCGATGGGTGGGGCGCAGTACGCGCTGCGCCACGGCGTCCTCGCACAACGACGCGAGATCGAGGCATACGCGAGCAGGCCACCGTGAGGATCGGCTCCCTGTTCCGCGGGTCGATGCTTGCCACCCTCGCCGCGGGGGTGGGCGTCGTGGCACTCGGCACGCAGCCTGGTCGTGACGCCGACGCCGACCTGTTCGTGTCCGTGAACCGTGGGCACGGGCCGGCCGCAGATCGAGCGTTCTCGGCCGTGACCGAGCTCGGGTCGCTGTACGCGGCGGGCGCCGCGGCCGGAGCGTTGGCCGCGCTCGGCCGGCCGCGGCAGGCCGCCCGAGCCATCGCCGCCGCCGGCTCGACCTGGCTGTTGGGGCAAGGCGTGAAGAAGCTGGCGAACCGGCCACGCCCGTACGACGCCGACCCCAGGGGGACGCGGGCGATGATCGCTCCACCGATGGGTACGTCGTGGCCGAGCAGCCATCCGGCGGTGTACACGACCTTCACGACCGTCGCCGCCCGCGAGCTGGGCGCCGGTCGGGTCGCGCGGGCGGGTCTCACGGCGGTCGGAGCGACCGTCGCCGCGTCGCGCGTCTATCTCGGGGTGCATTACCCCTCCGACGTCGTGAGCGGGATCCTCATGGGACGGGCGGTGGCCGCCGTCTGGCCGCGCGGCGCCATCGCCCGGACCTGACACCGGGGCGTCCCGACAGGCCACGGCTACACTCCGGAACGGTGCTGCGTGAGATCGCCGCGATCGGCTGGCCCGTCCTCGACCGGATCCGTTTCGGGGATCAGTTCGCCATCTCGCCCCACGGTGTGTTCATCGCGATCGGCTTCCTGACGGGTGCCTGGCTCCTGGGACGCATCGCGCCGCGCTGGGGGATCGACCACGACGACGTGCAGGGAATCGTGTTCTGGTCGCTGATCGGCGCGATCGTGGGAGCGAGGCTCTTCTACGTGATCGCGCACGTCTCCGAGTTCGACTCCGTCTTCGGCATGCTCGCGATCTGGCAGGGCGGTATCTCCCTGCTGGGCGGCATCGCCGGGGCGGTGATCGTGAACACGCCACGGGTGTTGCGGGCCGGGTACCGATTCTTCCAAGTGGCCGACCCGGTCGCGCCGTCGCTCGCGTTGGGCATCGCGATCGGCCGCTTCGGCGACCTGATCATCGCCGATCACCTCGGGCGGCCGACGGACTGGCTGTTCGCGTGGCGGTACCGGGGTGGCGCGATCGCGCCGCCGTTCTCCTGTCAGGACGGGTTGTGCCAGGCGCAGTTGCAGGGCGGACACCTCGAGACGATCAGCCGCGAGGGAACGAGGCTGCTCGACGATGCCGGACGCGAGATCGCCCACGGGGTCGGGGTCCACCAGACCGCCCTCTACGACATGATGAGCGCCGCCGCGCTCTTCGTGGTGCTCTACGTCGTGCTGATGCGGAAGCCGCGCCGTGAGGGCATCCTCACCCTCACGTTCGGGCTCTGGTACGGCCTGTCGCGCATCGTCGAGGACTCACTCCGCATCGACAAGCGGTTCTTCGGGCTCACGGGCAGCCAATGGACCGCGCTCGCGGTGGCGACGACCTGCGCGTCGCTGCTCGCCTGGTTCGCTTCACGACCCGACCCCGACGCACCGACGGGTGGCGGTCCGGCTCTCGAACCCGAACACCGCTCCGCCGACGAACCGACGGACGTCGGACAGATCACCGAGCCACGGTCCGAGCATGAGGCGGAGGCCACACCGTGACGACCTTGGCGCCCCTGCGCATCGTCGTCCTTCCGGGCGCCTACACGATCTGCCGCTTCGAGCCCGGTGTTCCCGTGCCGGCGTGGGTGGGAGGTCCGTTCACGTCGATCACCCGCACCTCGAGCGAACTCTCGATCGTGTGCCGGGCCGACCGTGTCCCCGCGGAGGTGCCGGGCGAGGACGGCTGGCGATGTCTGCAGCTCGACGACACGTTCGACCTGTCGCAGGTCGGCGTGCTCCATTCCGTCACACAGCCGCTCGCCGCTGCAGGCATCTCGATGTTCACCATAGCGACCTTCGAGACCGACTACACGCTCGTGCGTCGGCTCGACGCGGCGGTGCGAGCGCTCCGCGCCGCAGGGCACGAGATCGCCGGCGACCTCGACGACTGATCCAGCCGAGACTAGCTCGCCGGCCCGCTGGCCATCAGCGTGAGCGGCTTCCCGACCTTGGATTTCGTCGCACGAACCACCGCGTCGGCGGCGTCGCGCAGCGCCACGCTCGCCGGCGCGTCGGGATGCGATACCACGATCGGCTCGCCGATGTCGCCGCCCTCGCGCATCGCGGGCATCAGCGGCACCTGGGCCATCAGCGGCACGCCGAGGTGCTCGGCGGCGTCACGGCCGCCCCCTTCGCCGAAGATCGGCTCGCGCTCACCGCAGTGCGGGCAGACGAACCAGCTCATGTTCTCCACGACTCCGATCGGCCGCAGGTTCGTGCGCTCGGCCATCCTGCCCGACCGCTCGGCCACGGTGCGGGCGGCTTCCTGCGGGGTCGTGACGACGAGCATCGATGCGCCCGGCAGGAACGAGGCCAAGGAGATCGAGACGTCGCCGGTGCCCGGCGGCAGATCGCAGAGCAGGAAGTCCAGGTCGCCCCAGTACACGTCGCCCAGGAACTGCTCGATCGCCTTGTGCAGCATCGGCCCGCGCCAGATCACCGGGGTGTCCTCGGGAACGAAGAAGCCCATCGAGATGACCTTCACGCCGTATCCCTCGAGGGGCAGGATCATGTTCTCGAAGCCGACGGGCTTCCCCGAGACCCCCAGCATGCGAGGCACGCTGAATCCCCAGACGTCGGCGTCCAGGACGCCCACCTTCCTGCCGTCGGCCGCGAGCGCGGCGGCGAGGTTCACCGTGACCGAGGACTTGCCCACGCCACCCTTGCCCGACGCCACGGCGATCACGGAGGTCGACGAAGGGAACTGGATCTTCTGCTGCGCGGTCGGCGCGCCGCCCCGCAGCTGCGAGACCAGCGCCTCGCGCTGCTGTTGGCTCATGGGGGTGAGTCGAACGTCGACCCGCTCGACCCCGTCGAGCGGTTGCACGGCCCCCGTGACGTCTTGGGTGATGCGGTCCTTCAGCGGACAGCCCTCGATCGTGATCAGCACGTGCACCTCGACCAGGCCGCCGTTGATAGAGATCGACTGCAGCATGCCGATGTCCTCGATCGGCCGCCCGATCTCTGGGTCCATCACTCCTCGAAGCGCTTCACGCACCTGCTGTTCGGTGGCCACGTCCGCCCCTTTCGCGGGCTCCCGGTTGCTCTAAGATTGATTCGCACGGTGTTCACCGTGGAAATCCATGATACGTCCGGAGCGGAGAGATGCCGGAGCCCTCACCGATCGAGGTCCACAAGGCGTTGGCCGACGCCACCCGGTACCGGTGTTACCGGTTCCTCCGTCTGTCCGGCCGTCCGGTGACGGTGCGTGAGCTCTCGACCCGGCTCTCGCTCCACGTGAACACGCTGCGACCCCATCTGCGACGGCTGGAAGATGCCGGGCTGGTCACGAGTGAGGTGCAGCGGGGCGGGTCGTCGGTGGGGCGGCCGCACACCGTGTACTCGGCGGTCGACCGTGAGGAGCGGGCGGGCCGGGACTTCCGACTGCTCGCCGACATCCTCGCGGGCCAACTCACCGGGAGCCGGCAGCGCGAGCGCGCCGTGGACACCGCTCGCGAGTGGGGTGCGTACCTCGTGGGACGCGCCGCTCCGAGGCCGGGTGCTCGTACCCCCAGCGGCCCGAACCTCGCGGCGCTGCAAGAGGCTCTGGCCGAGGCGGGCTTCGTTCCCCGCTTCCGCAGGCGTGGCCGTACCCGCGTCGACATCACCCTGCGTGACTGCCCCTTCCGCGATCTGCTGGACGAGCATCGCGAGCTCGTGTGCTCGATCCATCGCGGCCTGCTCGAAGGCATGCTGGCGGGGTCGCGGCCACCGATGCGTCTCGACACCTTCGAGCCGCTCGCCGACCGGTCGGCCGTGTGCAAGCTGAGCGCCGTCCGCGCCTGAGTCGCGCTACGTACGTATCGCGGCCCGGAACCTCACGACCTCGGACTGAAGTCCGAGCCGGTCTCGTCCGATGCAAGGGGAGAGCCGGACGGCAGGGGCCGTACGGCGCGACCACATCATCTGCGGCGGAGGAAGCAAGCATGGAGCAGACGGCGACGATGTCGTCCGACGGCACACCCATCGTTCCCGAATTCAACGCGTGGCTGCAGCGCCTCGTGGCCGGCGAGGGCTCCGACCTGCACGTCAAGGTCGGGTCGCCACCCATGATCCGACTGCCCAAGGGGTTGCACCGGCTCGACCGAGACCCGTTGACCGGCATCGAGTGTCAAGCGATCGCCGAAGGCATCATCCCTCCCGATCGCATGGCCAGATTCCTGGAGACCGGCGAGGTGGACTTCGCCTACTCGATCCCGAACGTGGGGCGGTTCCGCGTCAACGTGTTCCGTCAGCGTGGTTCGATCAGCATGGTGCTTCGGAAGCTCCGCTTCGGCGGACCGGCGTTCGAGGAGATCGGGCTGCCCGACGCCGTGCGGAAGATCGCGGACGAGCAGCGCGGTCTGGTGCTCGTGACAGGCCCCACCGGATCGGGCAAGACCACGACCCTGGCCGCGATGATCGACTACATCAACAAGAAGAAGCCGGTGCATATCGTGACGATCGAGGACCCGATCGAGGTGTTGCACCGCGACGATGTCGCCGCGATCAACCAGCGCGAGGTGGGCAACGACACGCAGGACTTCCTGGTGGCGCTGCGTGCGGCGCTGCGCCAGGACCCCGACGTGATCCTGATCGGGGAGATGCGCGACACGGAGACGGTGCGCGCGGCGATCGCGGCCGCTGAGACCGGCCACCTCGTGATGTCGACGCTGCACACCGTCGACGCGACCGAGACCGTGAACCGCGTGATCGATTTCTTCCCGCCCTACCAGCAGAAGCAGGTCCGGCTCGCCCTGGCCGGCACGCTGCGCGGCATCATCTGTCAGCGGCTCGTGCCGACCGTCGACGGCGGTCGTGTTCCGGGCCTCGAGATCCTGATCAACACGGGCCGCGTCGCCGAGCGCATCGCCGACCCGGACAAGACGAACGAGATCAAGGACGTGATCCAGGACGGCAGCTTCTACGGCATGATCACCTTCGACCAGAGCCTGCTGCAGCTCGTGCAGGACGGGAAGGTCACGGTCGAGGACGCTTTCCAGGCGGTCTCGAACCGGCACGACTTCGAGCTGGCGATGCAGCAGGCGGGCATGCCGATCCCTGTCTGAGTTACGGGGACCGGGCAGGTATCAGGTCGCGGTGGAGCGGCTTCGCACGGCCGCGAAGCCCGTGCCGGCTGCGGCGCCGACCACGAGCCCGATCGCGCCCGCCACGATCCAACCGCCGACGTCGGAGGTGGGCAGGGCCGAGGCTGCGATGGGTTGGGGTCCGCCGACCGCGGCCACGCTCGTGCTCGAGCCGTCGTCGCCGATCACGATCGAGCCAGACATGCCTGGATGCAGCGAGCACGCGTATGCGTACACGCCTTCATCGGCGAACGAGGTCGTGTAGCGATCGCCTCCGCCCAGGTCCTCGAAGTGTCCCCAGCCGTTCGCCGACACGTTGTGCGTGAAGTCGTCGCGATTGACGAACGTGATCGTCTCCCCCGGCCGGGCGAACAGCGTGGTGGGCGTGAAGCAGGCATCGACCATCTCGATGCGGGTGCCCCGGGCCTCCGTCACGCCGCCGTGGCATCCACCGCCGGCCGCTGCCGCGGTCATGCCGGCGAACGCCCCCATGCTGCCGAGCGCCACGATCGTCGCCACCTTGTGTGTCCGTGTCATGGAACAGCCCTCCTCGGTCGGCGTCCACACCCCACGTACACCGGTGATCGCGAGGAGGTTCCGGGTTCAGCCGAGCTCGATCACGGGCGCTCCACGGATTCGGCGATCGCGATCGCCCGATGCTTGGGCAACGCCGTCTCGAGCCGGAAGGTGAATCCAGCATCCTGCCAGATCAGCACGTTGCCGGTGACGAGCAGCCGGCGCGTCTCGTCGCCGCTCACGAGCAACAACTCGTGCTCGCCGCTCGTCCAGAACGCATCGCGTCCCTCGACGATCGCCTCGCCGAATCGGTTCGTCTCTGCGGAGAGCAGCTTCGAGGCGACCTCCCACTCGCCGCGGAACTGCATCAGCACGGCTCCGGCGTCGCTCTCGTGGATCCGGGGGAGGCCGGCCGAGGGCGACCATGCCGTCACGATGCGCACGGCGACGTCGTCGGGATCGAGGCCCATCTCGGCCTCGTCGACCCACGCACGAGAGGGCGGCCCGAGCGCCGAGGGCAGCGCGGGCGCGAACCCGGCGATCGCGCTGGTTTCCCGGAGCGCGACCTCGCGCCCGAGGTCGTCCTCGGTCGCGACGTTCGACGGCAACGCGGTCGGCCGGCCCGGCAGCACCTGTACCGCCACGGCGCCGAGCTCGATCACCATGCGAGCGGCGAGCGCGACGCCTGCGAGCGCGAGGAGCGCCGCGGCGATGACGAGCAGCGTGCGACGCCGACTCGGCAGCCGGAGTCGGGGCGCCACCAGCGAGGGCGCGGCTTGTTGCTCGCGGATCGTGGTGCCGACGGCGCTCGCCAGGTCGGCGGCGGCGGGCCAGGCGAGCTCGTCGCGCAGCGTGGTGATGGCCGCGCCGATCTGCTCGTCGGTCATCGCGTGCAGCCGTTCGCTCATGGCTCCTCCACGTGAGTGAGCGGCGTGGCCGTGGCGAGCTCCGTTCGCAGGCGCACGAGCGCCCGGGAGAGCCGCGACTTCACCGTGCCAGGCCGTACGTCGAGCGCCTCGGCGGTCTCGGCCTCACTCATCTCGAACAGGTAGCGGTAGGCCACGACGAGCCGGTCACGTTCAGGGAGCCGGTCGAGCGCGGCGGCGAGCGCCTCGGTGTCGGCCCGGGCGAGGGCCGCGACCTCGGGGGACGGGGCCGCATCCCTCGTCTCGGTCGCGGCCAGCCGCAGGGTGAGGCCGTCGCGGCGGCGGGAGGATCGGCCACGGTTGCGCGCCTCGTTCGCGACGATCCGCAGGATCCACGGACGGAACGGAGCCCCCGGCCGGAACCTGGGGAGCGCGTAGAAGGCCTTCACGAACGCCTCTTGCACGGCATCCTCCGCATCGCCACGGTTGCGCACCACCAGCCAGGCGACGCGGAGGGCGATGCCCTGGTACCGCGTCACCAGCTCCTCGTACGCGCCGACGTCGCCGTCGCGTGCGCGCGCGGTGAGCTCGGCGTCCTCCGAGGGTCGGCCCTCCACGGGGCGCAGTTCCGTCACCGTTCGGACGTCATACACCACTGGAGACGTCGAGGTTCCTGGACGCCGAGGGCGTCGGCCGCGTCTGCGCCCCGCCAACGCACTCTGAGCTCCGATCGAGCCCGGTCAGGCTGGAGCCACCGCCTGCGCCTGGTCGGATCCGGACGAACCGTTGCTCGCCGCATCGGACAGCGCTGCGAAGCCGGCCACGAGTCCGGAGAGCTCCATCGGCACGACGATCTTCGACGACGGCGACACGCCGAGCGCCTTCAGCGTCTCGAGGTACTGCAGGCGCATCGTGTTCACCGCGGCGCCCGACGCCTGCTCGTTGATCGTCTTCAGCGCGAGGGCGAAACCCTCGGCGCGCAGGATCGCGGCCTGCCGATCACCCTCGGCGGTCAAGATCGCCGACTGCTTCGAGCCCTCGGCGTTCAGGATCGCGGCTTCCTTGTTGCCCTCGGCCACCGTGATCGCGGCGGCCTTCGCGCCGTCGGCTTCGGTGACGACCGCGCGACGCGTACGCTCGGCGGACATCTGCCGGGTCATCGCCTCCTGCACCGAGGCGGGCGGGATGATCTCGCGGATCTCGACGTTCGTGACCTTGACACCCCACCGCTCGGTGACCTCGTCGAGCTTGATGCGCAGCAGGGTGTTGATCTCGTCGCGCTTGGCGAGCATGTCGTCCAGGGGGATGTCGCCGATCACCGCGCGCAGGGTCGTCGAGGCGATGTTCAGCGCCGCGCCGGCGAAGTTACCGACCTGCACCACGGACGTCTGCGCGTCCATCACCTTGTAGAACATCACGAAGTCCACCGCGATCGGTGCGTTGTCTTTCGTGATCGAGTCCTGTCGGGGGATCTCCAGGTAGAACTCCCGCAGGTCGACCGTGATGCCTCTGTCGACGAAGGGGATCAGGATCACGAGTCCTGGACCCTTCTGACCGAGCAGGCGACCGAGCCGGAACACGACCAGGCGCTGGTATTCGGGCACGATGCGGATCGCCTTCGCCAGGAACAGCACGACCAGCACGACCACCACGATCAGGGCGATCAGGGCGGCACTGATCTCCATCAGTGGTTCCTCCCTTCCTCGGCCGCCGTGACGGCAGCCGCCTCGTGCTCCATCGGTTCGCGGTCGACGGTGAGCACGAGACCGTCGAGGCGGATGACCCTGACCGTTGCGCCGGGCGGGATCGGGGAGCCGTCGGCCGAGGTGGCTCGCCACTCCTCGGACGAGACCCGGACGATGCCGTCGGGGTTCAACCCGGCGCCGATCGCGATGCCGGTCTGTCCGACGATCACCTCGACGCCCTGGGCGGGCGGCATCTGTCGAATGCGGAGCACCTTGCGGAGCACCACGGCGAAGAAGAGACCCACGGACACCGCGGTGGCCACCAGCACCACCGGCGAGACCGAGACGCCGCCGGCCCGGTCGTACAGGAACCACCCGCCGAGCAGCAGGCAGATCGTGCCCGCGATGCCCCAGACACCGAACCCGGGGGCGTTCAGCTCGACGACCATCAGCACCGCGGCCGCCACGAGCAGCCCGATGCCGATCAGCTGCACCGGCAACACGCCGAACGACACGATCGCGAGGATCAGCATCGCGGTGCCGATCGTGCCGGAGAAGATGTGGCCCGGCACCAGCAGTTCCAGCACGATCAGGGCGAGGCCGAGCCAGAAGAAGATGAAGGCGAGCGTGGGATCGAGCAGGGTGTGCAGGAAGCCGACGAGTCCGCCCACGTTGTGGTCGGTGATCGTCGTTCCGGCCGTCTCGAGCACGACCTCGTCGCCGTCGCCGAGCGTGACGGTCGTGCCGTCGACCTCGGCCAGCAAGGCTTCGGTGGTCGGTGCGATCAGGTCGATCACGCCGTCGTTCAGGGCTTGCTCGGCACTGATGCTCACGGCCTCGGTCACGAACGACTCGGCGACGTCGGCGTTGCGGTCGTGCTCCTCGGCGATCGCCCGCATCGAGGCGGCGGCGTCGTTCACGGCCTTGTCGGAGCCGACCGCGCCGTCGATGCCCACGGGCGTGGCGGCGCCCACGTTGGTGCCGGGAGCCATCGCCGCCACGTCGCCCGAGAGGAGCACGAACGAGCCTGCCGACGCGGCGCGTGCTCCCGAGGGCGCCACGTAACAGAGGACGGGGAGCCGGGCGTTGAGGATCGCCTGCGTGATCTGGCGTGTCGAGGAGACCAGGCCGCCGGGGGTGTCGATCTCGATCAGCACCGCGTTCGCGCCCTCGTCGCTCGCCTGCGCGATGCCGCTCTCGATGTGGTCCGCCACGAAGGGATCGACCACGCCGTCGAGGTGCATCCGGACGATCGTGCCGGCCGCGGGGCCCGGGGACTGCGCGGTCGCCGTCGGAACGGAGCGTGCGAGGAGGCCGGACGCCCCGACGACCACGAGGGCCACCGCGATCGCGAGTCGAGCCGAGTGACCCTTGGACGTCGTCGTCATCTCCGTGTCATGGATTCGCCACATGTTGCGGTTCGGTTCTCGTTCGGGATCCCACGCAACCGAGCCTAGACGTCCGGCGAACTGCGTGCAGGGAACCACGCAGAGGCCGATAATCGATCGACGCGATACCGCGACCTCGGGTCGCCACGGCCGCAAGCCGCGATCGTCGCAGGCTCCGTATACCGGAAGGAAACCGGGTGCAGGCTCGGAACGAAGGACCGCTCCTCCCTCGAGAGGAACAGCAGCTGATGGAAGGGCTCCTCGCCGGCGACGACGATGCGATCCGCGCGCTCTACGCGCGCTACGGCCGACCGATCTACTCGCTCGGTCTGCGTCTGCTGGGCACCCGCGAGTCGGCCGAGGAGCTCACGCAGGACGTCTTCCTCACGGCGTGGCGCAAGGCCACCCGCTTCGACCCCGCACGAGGCCGGCTCTCGACCTGGCTGATGACGATCGCGCACAACCTGGCGGTCGATCGGCTTCGTCGCGAGACGGGCGTCACCCGCCCGACCCTCGTGCTCGTCGACGAGGTACCAGATGCTCCGGGCCTCGACGAGGAAGCCGTGCTGATCGAACGTGATGCCGCCGTGCGAGCGTTGTCCTCGCTCACGGAAGCGGAGCGACGGCTGGTGGCCCGTGCCTACTTCCGTGGCATGACCGCGCGCGAGATCGCCGAGACCGACGGCATCCCGCTGGGCACGGTCAAGACACGGCTGCGTTCGGCGATGATCAAGGTACGCAAGGCGAACGAGGGCAAGGAGCTCTTGTGAACTGCACGACCGTGCGGGACGGACTGACGGAGCACGCACTGCGTGCGCTACCGCCGCGCGATGCCGCCTCGATCGACCGGCACCTCGTGTGGTGCGCCGCATGTCGCAAGGAAGCCGGTCATCTGCAGGCGGCCTCGGCCACGCTGGCGTTCGCACTTGCGCCCGTGGACCCGGCTCCGCAGCTGGAAGACCGGATCGTCGGGGCCGTGCGAGCAGCAGCTGCCAGGCGGGTGCCGCCTCGAAGCGCGTCGCCGCGCCGATCGCGCCTCGCATTGGCTGCGGCCGTTGCCGCGCTGCTCGCCGTGCTGGGCACCGGCTGGGGAGCCGTGATGGCCGGTCGCGCGGCGCGATCCGACGAGGTCGCTCGCGACGCGGTGCTCCGCCAGCACAGCGCCGTGGAACGCTTCCGGGATCTGTTGGTGACCGCTGAGTTCAGCGATCCCGAGGGCGAGGTGTTCATCGGCACTCTGAAGCCGACGACCGCGGGAGGCGGAGGCGGCAGCGCGCTGACGCTCGTCTCGCCTTCGATCATCGACATGGCCATCGTGCTCGTGAACGGGGTACCGCCCGAGACGGGTCACCGACTGCCGTTCAGCGTGCGTCTGCGGGGCGTCGAGGGTTCGCTCCTCGTCGGACGCATCCCGAAGGGCGGGCTCGATGCGAGCGGGGCGGGCATCGTCTCGCAGGAGTTCGACCTCGACCTCTCCTCGTTCGACGAAGTCATCGTCCGCGACACGAGCGGGGCCGTCGTGATGCGCGGCGTGATCGACGCCCGCGCGGCGATCGTCTCACCGTCGCCGTAGCGGCGGTCACGAGCGGTCGGCGCGTATCCTGCCCGGATGCGCTTCGGACTGAGCCTCCCGCACTACGGATTCTCGTTGCCGAAGGGTGCCCCCATCACGTTCGAAGCGATGGCGTCGTGGGCGCAGCGCGCGGAGGCACTCGGCTTCGATTCCGTGTGGGTCTCTGACCACTTCTTCTACTCGTTCGCCCGCTACGGAGCGGATACTCGACCGATCGCGGCGCTCGAACCTCTCACCGCGATCGCCGGGCTCGCGGCGGTGACGGAGCGCGTTCGGCTCGGAACCCTCGTACTCGGCGCGCCGTTCCGGCATCCATCGATCGTCGCCAAGATGGCCGCGACGATCGATCGCATCTCAGGCGGCCGCCTCGATCTCGGCGTGGGTGCGGGATGGCTCGAGGAGGAATTCACCGCGTTCGGGTATCGGTACGGATCGGTGGGGGAGCGGTTCGGCACGCTGGAGGAGACCCTCCGTGTCATCAGGGCGCTGTTCGCCGGCGTCCCGGCCATGCTCGAAGGGCCGACGATCTCGCTCCGCGATGCGCTGCTCGTGCCGGGACCGGTGCGAGCCGACGGTATCCCGATCTGGGTCGGCGGCAAGGGAGGGCCACGGCTGCTCCGGCTCGCGGCCGCCTACGCCGACGGTTGGAACGCCGTGTGGCGTTGGGCGCCGGGCCCCTATGCCGCGCGAGCCGCCGCGGCCCGAGAGGCATGCGAGGAGGCAGGGAGGGACCCGTCGACGTTCCGGTTCTCGATCGGCCTGTACGCGCTGCTCGGCGAGACCGAGACGGACTTCCGCGGCGTGTTCGAGCGTGGTCGCGCGGCCATGCCCGGCGACGCGATGAGCGGGGAGACCGAGGACTCGTGGCGAGCCGACACCCTCTCCGGTACCCCCGATCAGGTCATCGACCGGATCCGCGCGTTCGAGTCGATCGGCGTCGAGGAGATCGTCGTGGCACCGTGGGTACTGCCCTTCGCGGTACCCGATCCGGAGCAGCTGGACCTGTTCGCCGAGCAGGTGCTCGCGCCCGTGCGTGCCGGACCCTGATCCGGTGAGCGGCCCCGCGCCGATCGACCCGCTCGAGGCTGCGCTCAGCGTCCTCCGCGACGCGGGCGAACCGCTGCACTGGACGGTGATCCAGGATCGAGCACTTCGCGCAGGCCAGCTCGACCCGTTCACCCTGTCCGACGTCCGTCGAACGCTTCACCGAGCGCTGGCCAGGGGGGTACGCGAAGGTGTGCTCCGCAAGGCGGGCCGGGGTGTGTACGAACTCGCTGGGCCTTAGGCCGTTGCCTTCTTCGGTGGGCGGCCCCGCCGCTTGGGGGTGGCATCGGTCGCGGGTGCGCCGGCCACGACACCTTTGCGCCGACCGGGCCGCGGGCGGCGTGCCTTCGCGATCAGCTCGCCGACATGGTTGGTGCACAGATCCTTGACGAAGTTGCCTCGCGACACCTTGATCGTCACGGTTTCGGCTGCGGGCTTGCCGCAGGTATCGCAGACGAGGATCGTCTTCTCAGCCATGTCGTGGTGCTCCCTCCGACTCGAGTACGGCTGAGGATAGCCGGAACCCCACGGGTTCCGCCACCATCGGAGTGAGGTCGGCAGGCGTCAGCGGCGGTAGGTGATCGGAGAGAACCGTTCGAGTTTCTCGAAGCTGTGCTCTGCTTCGACCCAACGCACCGTGCCCGAACGCGACCGCATCACCATCGAGTGCGTGGTGGCGCCGTCCGGCCAGTAGCGGACGCCCCTCAGCAGAGAACCATCGGTGATTCCGGTGGCCGCGAAGAACACGTCGTTGCCGTTCACGAGGTCATGGGCGGTAAGCACCGCGTCGAGGTCGAATCCTCCATCGACCAACCGCTGCCGCTCGTCGTCGTCGCGCGGGTAGAGCCGACCCTGGATCTCGCCGCCGAGGCACATCAGCGCTGCGGCGGCGATCACGCCTTCGGGGGTGCCGCCGATGCCGATCAGCAGGTCGATACCGGTGCGGGGGGCCGCGGCGGCGATCGCGCCTGCGACGTCGCCGTCCGAGATGAGGTAGACACGGGCGCCGACGCTGCGCACGGCCTCGATGATCTCCGTGTGGCGCGGCCGGTCGAGGATCGTGACGCTGATCTCCTCCGGCCTCACCCCCTTGGCCTTCGCCACCAGCCGGACGTTCTCCTCAGGTGGCGCCGTGATGTCGATCGCATCCGCCGCCTCCGCACCGGTCGCGACCTTCTCCATGTACACGGCTGCGCCGGGGAAGAACATCGACCCTCGCTCGGCGAGGGCGATCACCGAGAGCGCGTTCGGTTGTCCCACCGCCGTGAGCCGGGTGCCGTCGATCGGATCGACCGCCACGTCGGCCCCCGGACCGTCGCCGTTGCCCACGTCCTCGCCGTTGTAGAGCATGGGCGCCTCGTCCTTCTCACCCTCGCCGATCACCACGGTTCCGCGCATCGACACGGTGTCGATCATCAAGCGCATCGCATCGACCGCTGCGCCGTCGGCAGCGTTCTTGTCGCCGTGGCCGATCCATCGGCCTGCCGCGAGCGCGGCAGCCTCGGTGACGCGGGCGAGCTCCATCGCGAGGTTGCGATCCGGTCGGGTGGCGTTCACAGGGTCCTCCTCATCGCCTGGCCGTCGACTCGGCTTCTCGACGCTCGGGCGCCTCAGCCGGGCGACCGCGGTCATCCTATCGGTGCGGGGGCCAGGCCTCGTTCGGCGTACCAGGCGAGCGTGCGCCGGATCGTGGTCTCGACCGGTGTGTAGCGCAATCCCAGTTCATGCTCGGAGAGCGATGCATCGAACCGGTGCCCGTGCAGCAGCGTGCGCACGGTCTCGGGACACACCGGAGCCTCCTTCCCTGTCAGTGCGGCACTCGCGCCCGCGAGTCTGCCGACGACGGTGGCGAGCGGACGAGGTGCGAACCAGACGTGACCGGGTCGCCCCGAGACGGCTCGTAGCAGCGACACCGCAGCGCGCACATCGAAGGACGCGCCGCTGACCAGGTAGCGGCGACCGGGCACCCCCTCGCGCTCGGCGAGCAGATGCGCTGCGGTGCAGTCCTCGATGTCGACGACCGATAGCCAGGTGTTCACGATCACCGGCAGCCTCCCGTTCACGATGCGCAGGAGCAACCTGGCCGAGCCGCCCGTTCGACCGGGGCCTTGTACAGATGCGGGGTTCACGCACACGACGGGCAGGCCGAGTTCATCGCCGATCGACAGCACTCGACGTTCACCCAGGAACTTCGATCGCTCGTAGTTCGAGAGGAACGTCCCACGATGGGGGGTGTCCTCGCGTCCGACCACTCCGGATGCCTCGCCGATCGTCGCGGCGGACGAGGTGTGCACGAACCTGCCCACCCTGGCCGCCGCAGCGGCGCGGGTAACGGCTGCGGCTCCGTCGATGTTGACACGGAGCATCGGACGAGGGTCGCGCAGGCACATCGCGTTCTCGCCGGCGACGTGGAAAGCGCTCGAGCACCCGCGCATGCCGGCGAGCAGCGCCTCGTGATCGAAGAGGTCCCCCCGAACGACCACGGCGCCGAACCCTTCGAGTGCGGTGGCAGCGGCATCGGAACGAGCGAGCACCCGCACCTCGCGGCCGTCGGCCACCAGCCGCCGCAGCAGCGCGCCGCCGATGAATCCGCTGCCCCCGGTCAGGAAGACGGGCCCGCCCACCGGGTCATCGCCCGCGGGCAGCCTGGTCGCGGCCCGACAGTACCGACAGGAACCGTGCCAAATACTGCGCGGCCGAGACGATCGTGATCAGGGCCGCGATCGCCATCAGCCATTGATCGAGGTACCAGTCGCCGATGCGGATGTCGGGTCGCCAGATCGCGAACGTGATCGCCACGAACTGGATCGTTGCCTTCCATTTCCCCCACATCGACGGGGTCACCACGATACCGTCGGAGGCCGAGACCGCGCCGCGGAGCCCCATGATCAGCAGCTCGCGCCCCACGATCACGAACGCGATCCACGCCGAGACGCGGCCGACGGCCACGAGCGCGAGCAACACACCGGAGACCAGCAGCTTGTCGGCGGCGGTGTCGAGGAAGCTGCCGAACGTGGAGGTCTGCTTCCACCGGCGGGCGAGGCGCCCGTCGAAGAAGTCTGTGGCCGCTGCGACCGCGAACAGCAGCGCTGCGGTGGGTTCGACCCACGGGGCCGGGTCGCGCACGAGCACCATGCCCATCACCACCGGCGTCAGCGCGATACGCAGGTAGGTGATGAACGCCAGGAACGCGGCGGCTCGCTCGTCGGGGGTGCTCATGGCTCGTGCGCGAATCGTACCGGCTTGACCCGACCCTACGGTGCTGCGAGCAGGTCGCGCACCTCGGCCGCGGTCTCGCACGCGAGGGCGTCCGCAGCGAGCGAACGAGCTTCGTCGAGGGCCGTCGAGCGCACGGCGTCCTTCACGGCGGCGATCGCCGGCGCGGCCATCGAGAGCTCGCGTATGCCCAGCCCGAGCAACAGCCTCGTGGCGAGTTCGTCGCCCGCCAGCTCTCCGCAGACGCCGATCCAACGACCGCCCGCCTCCGCGCCGGCGGCCGTCGTCGCGACCAGGCGCAGCACCGCCGGGTGCAGCGGATCGTTCAGCGACGCGACGTGCTCGTTGCCCCGATCGGCGGCGAGCGTGTACTGGGTGAGATCGTTCGTGCCGATCGAGAAGAAGTCGGCGTCGCCCGCGAGTGCGTCGGCCATGAGCGCGGCGGAAGGCACCTCGACCATGATCCCGACCTCGACCGCAGCGTCGATGCCGGTCTCCTCTCTCGCCCGCTGGACGGCAGCCCGAGCTGCGAGGAGTTCGTCGGTCGTCGCGATCATCGGGAACATCACCCGCAGGGGGTGGTCGACGGCCACGCGCAGTAGCGCCCGGAGCTGTGCGGCAAGGAGCTCAGGGCGCTCGAGGCCGAGCCGGATGCCGCGCACCCCCAGGAACGGGTTCGCTTCCCGGGCCTGTCCGAGGGCGGGGACCGGCTTGTCGGCGCCCGCGTCGAGCGTGCGCACGAGCAAGGGCCGGCCTTCGAGCGCCTCGGCGGCGCCTCGGTAGGCGGCTTCCTGCTCGTGTTCGTCCGGCAGGGCGTCGCGATCCATGAACAGGAACTCGGTGCGGAACAGCCCGATACCGTCGGCGCCCGCCTCGACGGCGGCTGCGACCTCGCCCGGCCCGCCGACGTTCGCGGCCACCTCGATGACCGTGCCGTCCAGGGTCGTCGCGGGTTCGGCGGCGTGCGCGCGCAGCCGTGCGAGGCGGTCGATGCGCTGCCGCCGTTCGGTCTCCAACCGTGCCACGACCTCGGCAGGTGGATCGATGCGCACCTCGCCTCGATCACCGTCGACCGCGAGCGACGATCCTTCGGGCACCGAGAGCATGTGCGGTCCCACGCCGACGACGGCAGGGATGCCCAGCGCCCGCGCGAGCACGGCTGCGTGCGAGGTCGGGCCGCCGTGCGAGGTGACGATGCCGAGCGCCGTCGCAGGGTCGAGCCCGGCGGTGTCGGCGGGTGTGAGGTCCGCGGCCACCAGGATGCCGGGTGCGTCGAGCCGAGCCGCCGGCACTTCCACCCCCAGGATGCGCGCGAGCACCTGTGTGCCCACGCTGCGCAGGTCGATCGCTCTCGCCCGCATGTACGCGTCGTCGAGCGTGTCCCAGGTGGCGGCGACGCCGTCAACCGCGTCGTGCCACGCGCGGGCGGCGCTGTCGCCCTTGTCGCGGATCGAGGCACGGGCTGGCTCGAGCAGGGCATCGTCGCGCAGGAACAGCAGGTGCGCGTCGAAGATGCGCGCCTCGTCCTCGCCGGCCCGGGCGGCGACGTCGTCGCGTTGGCTCGTGATCGCTTCGCCGGCCTCGCGGACGGCCGCCTCGAGTGCGGCGAGCTCGCGCGCAGCATCGGTCGTCCCTGCGTCTGGCACCTCGAGCGGCGGCGAGTGGAATCGGCGCAACTCGCCGACGGCCACCCCGGGCGAGGCGGCGAACCCAGCCAGCACGCCCTCGGCGGTCGGCTCCCCGGTGCCGGGGAGCGCCTCCGCCGTCGGCGTCACACCTCCGTCGACGGCAGGCGCCTCGGTCACATCGGCCGGCTCGTCGAACCGCCGGGCGGCGAGCGCCTCGAGCGCGGCGATCGCATCGACGGCCCCCGGGCCGGACGCTCGCACCTCCACCTCGTGGCCCGAGCGCACCCCGAGCGTGGCCACGGCGTTCAGGCTCGTGGCATCGGCCGGCCCGCCGCCGGTCGTGAGGTTCCGCACGCTCACGGAGGCGTCGAACCCCGCGGCGGTCTGCACGAAGCGAGCCGCTGGCCGAGCATGCAGCCCGTGGGGCACGTCGACCACGAGCACCCCGACCACCGCCTCGCCGTCGACCACATCGGGAACCGTTGCCAGGGAAACATCTCCACCCTCCGACGCGGCGACCGTTCCGAGGTGCGCGATCTTGCCCGCGAGGCCCATGCGGGCTTCCGCCGCCACCGCCTCGAGCGGCATGCCGAGCTTGGCGGTGACGGCCGCGGCCACCGCGCCCTCGACGAGCGGAGCCTCGCAGAGGAGGATGCGGTGCCGCCGCTCGTCGCCCATCAGGTCGACCGCCATCTCGGCGGAGAGCACGGCGCTCCCGAGATCCATCAGCACGAGCACGCCGTCGTCGGACCACGCACGTTCGATCGCCTGCATCACGAGCACTGCGTCGGTGCCGATCGGACGCCCGGACCCCTCGGCGCCGTCGATGGCCGCGAGTCCGCCCGCCGTCTCGAGCTGCACCTCGGTCCCGCCCATCTCGCGCGCGAGTTCGGCGACGCCTTCGGCGATGCGGTGACTGTGCGACACGATCACGATGCCGACCACCGCAGGCCGCCTCAGGCCCTCGAGGCCAGCACGCCGATCAACAGGAAGCCGTAAGCGATCGTGACGACGCCGAGCACGACGAGTCCACGTTCCAACAGGCGGCGCAGGCTCTGGGACAGACCGAAGTCGAGCAACACGGAGCGCAGCCCCAGCATCGCGTGCACGGTCACGACGACCAGGAACACGCCTTCGAGCACGAAGATGATCGGCGTGCTGATGTAGTCGAGCACGTCCTGGTAGGTGCGTAGCCCGCCGATCTCGTCGACGACGAAGTGATGGGCGACCATGTGGATCGTCACGAGCAGGAGCAGCGAGACGCCGGTGATCGCCGTCCATCGCCAGCTGCGTGACCGCGCCGATCGTTCGGATGACGTCCTCGTCGCCATCAGCCGTCCGCCCCGAAGACGTGGAGCCCCGAGTACACGAGCAGGATCGCGCCGAACGCCATGAGCGACCAGAACAGGGCCTTCTGATGGTCCGGCACGAAGCCGCTGCCGACGAGGGACAGGCGTGTGCCGTTGAGGCCGTGCACGAGGAGGCCGAACACGAGCAGCACGTCGAGCCCGAGGAACAACGGTGTCGTCGCGATCTCGAGGAAGCCGTTCCAGGCATCTTCGCCCCCGAGGAGCATCGAGAGCACGGCCAGATGTAGGTAGAGGTAGAAGACGAGCCCGAGACCGGTGATGCGGTTCATCGAGAACGCGAGGTGGCCCGTGCTCCGGCTGCGCACGTCGAACCATGCGACCGGTCCGGGGAGCTTCCGTGAGACCGGCCCGCCACCGCGACGGGAACGCAGGATCTCCTCGACTCCGGGGTCGCGCTCGGGTGCGGATGTCCGTGGCTCGTTCACGCGGGGGCCCCGCTCGAGCTCGTCGGAGCTTCGGGCACCGCACGGCCCTGCTCTCTGCGGTGGTGCCTGAGCTCCTTGCGGAGCGCCATGATCCGCTGGGCGGGGCGCACGTCGCTCGGGCATGCCTCGGTGCACTCGAACGCGGCGTGGCATCGCCACGCGCCGGCGTCCTGGTCGGCCCAGTCGAGGATCGCCGCTCGATCGGCGCCTCGTGATTCCTCCAGCAGCCGCTGCGCGTACGCGAGTGCCGCGGGGCCGATGTAGGAGTCGTCGGTCGCCGCAACCGGGCAGGCCGAAAGGCACAGGCCGCACTCGATGCAGTCCTCGTACCGTTCGTGCTCGGCGATCCCCTCAACCGTGGCCGACTCCGGCAGGTACTCGCTCTCGCGAACGATCGGATGAGGATCGGGGTAGCGCGCCATGAACGTGGCCATGTCGACGATCACGTCGTGCAGCACCGGCAGGTTCGCGATCGGGTCCACGGTGATGGTGCCCGCGACGTCGGAGAGCTTGGTCACGCACGCGAGCCGTTCCCTGCCGTTCACGCGCACCCCGCATGTGCCGCAGGAAGCGTGGAAGCACGAATGCCTGAGTCCCAGCGTCGGGTCTCGGTGCAGGTGGATCCAGCGGAGCGCCTCGAGCACGGTCGTGCGTTCGTCGAACGGGACTTCGTGCTCTTCCATGTGCGGTGCCTCATCGCCACGCTTGAAGCGGTGCACGCGCAGCGTCCGCGTCGCGTCGGCGTTCGTCGTCATGCCGCGTACGCCGCCGTGTGTGGGAGCAGCACCGTGTCGCGCGTCGCGCACGGCACATCGATGCCGAGCTTGCGGCACACGACGTCGGCGCAGACCTCGGCCATGCCGCGCAGCGTCGTGCCCTTGCCGCCGGTGATCGTGACGAAACCTTGCACACCGTCGTCCACAGCGTGGTCGATCGTCTTGAACGTGCGCGAGAGCTCGCGGCCCGAGTCGGCGTCGTCCCGCGAGCCGATCAACGGCCGTGCCGCCGACCACGCCGAGCGGAACTCGGCCTCGCGCACCGCGGGCACGAGCAGGGAGCCTTCCTCCACCATGCGTTGCACGTGGTCGGCCGGCACACCGAGGTCGTCGGGGTCCTCGACCACCCACGAGCTGGTGCCGACGACCGAGAGGGCGCGCTGGGGCACCACGATGTCGCCGTCGCCCGAGGCGTGGAGGCGATTGATCACCATGTTGCAGAGACGACCGCGCACCGCCAGCATCACGCCGGGGGAGGGGCGGATGGGTACGTCCACCCCGGCCATGCGCGCGACCTGTTCCGACCAGGGGCCCGTCGCGTTCACCACGAGGTCGGCCCCGATCCGTGTCTCCCGCCCGGTCACGAGATCGCGGACGCGCGCGCCCGAGACGATTCCGCCGGCGAGGTCGAGGTCGATCACGTCGACCCAGTTCAGCAGGTCTGCGCCGCTGGCCTTCGCCGTGGCGAAGAAGCGCAGCGGCATGCGCATCGCGTCCATCGTGGCGTCGGGCACGCGCACCGCGACCTTCAGTGCGGGGTTCAAGAGGGGCTCCAGGCGCAGCGCCTCGTCGGGCTGCAGCACCTGCGTGGGGATGCCGGTCCGTTCGCAGCCCTCGAGGAACGAAGGCAGGTACGCCATGTCCTCGTCGGTCACCCCCACGAACAGGCCGTCGTTCTCCTCGAACGAGCCCGGCGCGATGCGGCGGAGCAGCATGTTCTCCTCGATGCACTCGACCGCCGATTCCTCGTCGTTCACGGCGTAGCGCGCACCGCTGTGCAGCAAGCCGTGGTGACGCCCGGTCGTGCCCGAGGTGAACTCGCCGCGTTCGACGAGCGTGACGCGCACTCCACGCAGGGCGAGATCGTGGGCGAGGGCGCCGCCGGTGCCGCCGCCGCCCACGATCAGGACGTGTGGCGCCGAGCCTCCGGTCATCGACGAATCATCGCACGCGGTCCCGGCTCGGGTTCAGTCTTCGTCCTCCTCCTCGCCTCCTGCCCGCGGGCGAAATCGCCGCGTCGCGGCGTGACGGGCTGTTCGTCCTCGTCGGCCTGCCCTTCGGCGAACGTGCCCTTCGGCACCTCGTCGGGCTCGTTGTGGTCTTGCTCCTGGCCCTCGGCAAAGTCGCCGTGGGTGTCTTCGTCCGGGTCGTGATCGGCTTGTCCCTCGGCGAACGACCCCTCGTGCTCGTCGTGCTCGCGGTCTTCGGTCATGGCGCCTCCTCTCGATCACGCTCGTCGCCTCCAGCGGCGTTCACTCGACCCAGTCGAACGTGCGGGTCACCGCCTTCTTCCAGTCGGCGTACTCGGACGCGACCTTGTCCTCGGACATCTGCGGCGTCCACTCCTTGTCCTTCCCCCAGTTCTGGCGCAGGTCGTCGGTGGAGCTCCAGAAACCGACGGCGAGCCCCGCCGCGTAGGCGGCGCCGAGCGCGGTCGTCTCAGCGACCTTCGGCCGGATCACCGGCACCCGCAAGCAGTCGGCCTGGAACTGCATCAGCAGGTCGTTGTAGACCATGCCGCCGTCGACCTTCAGCTCCTTGAGGGTGACGCCAGAGTCGGCCTCCATCGCGTCGAGCACCTCGCGGGTCTGCCAGGCCGTGGCCTCCAGGGTCGCCCGCGCCACGTGCCCCTTGTTCACGTAGCGCGTGAGGCCGACGATCACACCGCGTGCGTCGCCTCGCCAGTACGGAGCGAACAGGCCCGAGAACGCCGGCACGAAGTAGATGCCCCCGTTGTCCTCCACCGTCGCCGCCAGCTCCTCCACCTCCTCCGACGTGCTGATCAGGCCCAGGTTGTCGCGGAGCCACTGCACGAGCGCGCCGGTGATGGCGATGGCGCCTTCCAGGCAGTACACGGCCGGCGCGTCGCCGAGCTTCCAGCCGACCGTCGTCAGCAGCCCGCTCTTGGATTGGACGATGTCGGTGCCGGTGTTGAGCAGCATGAAGTTGCCGGTGCCGTAGGTGTTCTTCGCATCGCCCACGTCGTAGGCGGCCTGCCCGAACGTCGCGGCCTGCTGATCGCCGAGGTCACCGGCCACCGGGATGCCGGCGAGCGTCCCCTTCGCCTCGGCGTAGACGGCCGACGAGGGCTCGATCGAGGGGAGCATCGAGCGCGGGACGCCGATCGCCGAGAGCAGGTCGTCGTCCCAGTCGAGCGTCTCGAGGTTCATCAGCATCGTGCGGCTCGCGTTGGTGACGTCGGTCACGTGCCGCCCGCCATCGATGCCGCCCGTCAGGTTCCAGATGCACCACGTGTCCATGTTGCCGAACATCAGGTCTCCGGCCTCGGCCCGCGCCCGAACCCCTTCGACGTTGTCGAGGATCCATCGGACCTTCGTGCCCGAGAAATACGTGGCGAGCGGAAGGCCGGTCCTCTCGCGGAACCGGTCCTGGCCGCCGTCGGCAGCCAGCTCGTCCACGAGGCCCTGCTGACGGGTGTCCTGCCAGACGAGCGCGTTGTGCACCGGCTCGCCGGTCGCACGATCCCAGACGAGCGCGGTCTCGCGTTGGTTCGTGATGCCCACGGCGGCGAGGTCGCTCGCGGCGATCCCCGACTTCTGGAGGGCGCCGTCGATCACCTGGGTTGCTCGGGTCCAGACCTCGTTGGCATCGTGCTCGACCCACCCCGGCTTCGGGAAGATCTGCTCGTGCTCCTTCTGGTCGATGCCGACCACCTGACCGCCGTGGTCGAAGATCATGAAGCGTGTGCTGGTCGTGCCCTGGTCGAGAGCACCGACGTAGTCAGCCATCTGGGCCTCCTCCGATGTCAGGCGTCGCCGACCCAAGTGTCGGCGACGGTACGCAACAACAGGTAGCTCGAGGTCGCGCCGGGGTCTTGATGCCCGGCGCTGCGTTCTCCGAGGTAGCTTGCTCGGCCCTTCCGAGCCACGAGCGGGATCGTGGCCGTCATCCCTTCCTCAGCGGCGTCGGCCGAGCGACGGAGCGCCGCGGGCAGCTCCGCTCCGTCTGCGACCGCGGCGGCGAACGCGTCACGGCCGGGGATCAGCGCGTCGACCATCGTCTTGTCACCGGGCTCCGCCTTGCCCCGTGCCTGCACGCCCGAGACCGCGGCGGCGAGCGCAGCCGACCAATCGTCGGGCGTGATCTCGCTCTTGCCGGCCGTGGCGACGCCCAGCTGCAGGAACAACGTGCCGTACAGGGGCCCACCGGCCCCGCCCACCGTCGAGACGAGGGTCATGCCGACGGTCTTGAAGAGGGCGCCGATGTCGCCGGGTGGCGCCGAATCCAGCTTTGGCGAGCACCGCCTGGAATCCACGGTCCATGTTGATGCCGTGGTCGGCGTCGCCGATCGCGGAGTCCAGCTCGGTGAGGTATGCCTTGTTCTCCGCGATCGTGGCAGCGTACGTCTTCAGCCACACGACCACATCGTCGTAGGGGACACCCATGCCCTCGCTCATGCCGGCGTACACCCTCCCGTTCCGCCGCCCGCCATGGGCGGGGGGTTCAGACCCCCCACCGCAGGCCGGCCGTCTTCACCGGAGCGTCCCACAGCTGCGTGAAGTCGTCGTTCAGCTTCAGCAGCGTGATCGAGCATCCGGCCATCTCGAGCGAGGTGATGTACGAGCCGATCAGGTTCCGCGAGATCGTGATGCCCCGACCCGACAGGAACTTGTTGAGCTCGTTGAAGACGATGTACAGCTCGATCATCGGCGTGCCGCCCATGCCGTTCACGAACGCCAGCACCTGGTCGCCCGAGCTGAACGGAAGGTCGCCGACGATCGCGGTCGCCATCATGTCGACGATCTCCGAGGCTTGCTTCATCTTCATGCGCTCGCGCCCGGGCTCGCCGTGGATGCCCACGCCCATCTCGATCTCGTCGTCGCCGAGCTCGAAGGTGGGTGTGCCCGCCGCCGGCACGGTGCACGACGTGAGCGCCATGCCCATCGAACGGCCGTTGGCGTTCACCTCGCGGCAGATGTCGGCGACCTCCTTCAGGGGCCGCTTCTGTTCGGCGGCCGCGCCGGCGATCTTCTCCATCAGCACGGTCGTGCCGACGCCGCGGCGACCCGCCGTGTACAGCGAGTCCTGCACGGCCACGTCGTCGTCGACGACGACCGACTCGACGTCGATGCCCTCGGCGCGGCAGAGCTCCGCCGCCATCTCGAAGTTCATGACGTCACCGGTGTAGTTCTTCACGATGTGCACCACGCCGGCGCCGCCGTCGACGGCCTTCGTGGCCGCTTCCATCTGGTCGGGGGTGGGAGAGGTGAAGACCTCGCCGGGGCAAGCCGCGTCGAGCATGCCGGCGCCGACGAACCCGCCGTGCATCGGCTCGTGTCCGGACCCTCCACCCGAGATCAGGGCCACCTTGCCCCGCACGGGGGCGTCGGCCCGGGTGATGGAGTACGGATCGTAGGAGACCTTGACGAGGTCAGGGTGCGCCGCCTCGATGCCCTGGAGCTCCTCCCGGACGACGTTCGCCGGGTCGTTGATCAGCTTCTTCATGCGTACCTCGCTTCCCGTCTGGAGGGGCGGCGGGAGGGCTCACGGGACCCTCCCGCCGACGTCGCTAGAGCTCGAAGATCGCCTTCGCCGCGAGCGCCCCGAGCACTCCGCCGATGACCGGCCCGACGACCGGGATCCACGAGTAGGCCCAGTCGGAGCTGCCCTTGCCGGCGATCGGCAGGATCGCGTGCATGATGCGCGGCCCGAGGTCGCGGGCCGGGTTGATCGCGTACCCGGTCGGTCCGCCGAGCGACAGGCCGATGACGAGCACCAGCAGGCCGACGGGCAGAGCGCCGGTCGCGAGCCATCCGCCGGCGGCGACGTCTTCGCCGAAGGCCTGCGGCACGATCGCGAGGATCCCGAAGACCAGCATGAATGTGCCGACGATCTCGGTGATCAGGTTCGCAGCCGTGTTGCGGATCGCGGGCCCGGTCGAGAAGACCGCGAGCTTGAGGCCCGCGTCGTCGGTGTCGGCCCAGTGCACGAGGTATGAGAGGTACACCAGCAAGGCACCGATCGCCGCGCCGAGGAACTGACCTGCGATCAGCGTCGGCACGTCGCTCCACTCGACCAGGTCGATCGAGGCAAGGCCGATCGTGACGGCGGGGTTCAGGTGCGCGACGCCGCCGCTCACCGCGACGCTCGCCAGCACCCCCATGAAGACCGCCATGCCCCACGCCCAGGTGATGACGATCCACCCGCCGTTCTGCGCCTTGGACTTGTTCAGAAGCACCCCGGCGACGACCCCGTCGCCGAGCAAGATCAGCACCGCGGTGCCGACCACCTCTCCTTGGAACATCTGAGCGACCACCCCCTCCGTACCGGGTCCCACCGTCGGGACCGTGTCGAGGTGAGCCAACTCCGTTCGTAATGAGATGTCAATAGTTCGAAAACATCGCATCTCTCTCGACATGACACAACAACGTTCGGTATCGTCGAACATGCCGTGCACGAGATTTGACACCACTAGGGGGCGGTTCGATGGTGACGGCGTTGACAGAGCGACCTGATCACGGGCCCGGGAGGATGTTCGACGTGTACGACGACACCACGATCCGCCGGTGGGTGCGTGGGTGCGCCGACGAGGTCGCGGCGAACCGAGACTTCCTCACGCAGCTCGACGCGGCGATCGGTGACGCCGACCACGGCATCAACATGGACCGCGGCTTCTCGGCGGCCGTCACCGACCTCGATGCCACCACCGATCTGCCCGCCGGCGAGCTCTTGATCCGGGTCGGCGGAACGTTGATCTACCGCGTGGGCGGGGCGGCCGGGCCGCTGTTCGGCACCTGCCTGCGCCGGGCGGGTGAGTCGTTCGGCGACGCCGGCGAGTTCGATGCCGAGGACCTATTGAAGGCATTGCGAGCCGGCCTGGACGGCATCCAGGGGCTGGGGGCGGCAGAGGAGGGCGACAAGACGATCGTCGACGCGTATGCGCCGGCCCTCGCAGCCTTCGAACGGGAGCTGCGGGCGGGAGGTGACGGAGCGTCGGCCTCGCGCAAGGCGGCCGATGCAGCCCGCGATGGGGTTCGCGCCACCGTGCCGATGCAGGCGCGGAAGGGGCGGGCGTCGTACCTCGGGCCGCGCAGCGTGGGGCATCAGGATCCGGGGGCCACCTCGACCGCGTACCTGTTCGGGGCGCTCGCGCGATCGCTGGACGGTGATCGTTGACCGGGGAGACACCGCGCCGAGGCACGATCCAATCGGTCGAGCGCGCGGCCCGCATCCTCAAGGCGCTCGGCACGGGTACGTCGCGCATGGGCGTCACCGAGATCGCCGAGCGTCTCGGGCTCGCGAAGGGCACGGTCTACGGGCTGCTGCGAACCCTCGAGACACAGGAGCTCGTCGAGCAGGACCCCGAGACCGACAAGTACCGGTTGGGGCCGGCGATGCTGCAGCTCGGGAACGCGTTCCTCGACAACCACGAGCTCCGTGCCCGGTCGCTGCTCTGGGCGGACTCGCTCGCGTCGCGGACGGGAGAGGCCGTGCGTGTCGGTGTGCTCCACGGACCGAACGTGCTGATCGTGCACCACGTCTTCAGGCCGGACAACTCGGTGCAGATCCTCGAGGTGGGCGCGTCGATCCCGTGGCACGCCTGCGCCCTCGGCAAGGCCATCGTGGCGTTCCTCCCGGCGGCGACGCGAGATGTCCTGCTCGGGTCCGAGCTGATGCCGCTCACGGGGAGGACCGTGACCGACCCGGAGGCGCTCGAGGCCGCGCTGACCGCGGTCTCCCAGGACGGCACCGCCCTCGAGGACGAGGAAGCGATCGTCGGCGAGGCCGAGATCGCCGCACCGGTCTTCGACGACCGGGGTCATTCCGTCGGCGCGATCGGTGTCGTGGGTCCGGTCGAGCGGCTCCTCCCCGAGGGCCGGCAGGCCGCCGCAGTGGTCGCGGCGGTACGGGAGACCTCGCGAGGGCTCTCGCGCGACATGGGCGCCGGGCGGACCGGCGCGCGCAGAGGCGCCGCGCGACGGTAGGACTCGGCGGCGGCGTCGGGGTGCGACGATAGGCTGCGCCCACCGATGAACGGTTCGCCCAAGTACGTCACGGTCGAGGATTACCTTCCGGTTGCGCGCGCCGCGGTGGCGCCCGACGTCTGGGGCTACTACGAGGGCGGTGCCGGCGACGAGTGGACGCTCGAGGAGAACCGCCGTGCCTTCGACCGATGGATGCTGCGCCCACGGTTCCTCCGGGGCGCCGGTTCACCCGACACCTCGACGACCGTGCTCGGCTCGCCGATCCGGTTCCCGGTCGCGGTGGCGCCGTGGGCCTATCAGCGCCTCGCGCATCCGGACGGAGAGCTCGCCACCGCCCGAGCGGCGGCTGCCGCCGGCACGGTGATGATCGTCTCGTCGACCACCGAGTCGTACCTCGAGGAGGTCGCCGCCGCGAGCCACGGACCGAAGTGGTGGCAGCTCTACGTTGCGGAGGATCGCGGGTTCACCGAGGCGATGCTCGAGCGCGTGGTGGCGGCCGGCTACGGGGCGATCTGTTGGACCGTCGACTTCGTCGTGAACGGGCTCCGCCACCGTGACACGCGCAGCGGTTTCGTGATGCCGATCGGCATCGGCGCGAGCGACTACCTATTCGACGGGTCGGTCACCTGGGGCGACCTCGGCTGGATCAAGGACCGAGCTCCCGGGTTTGCCGGTGGTGGTGAAGGGCCTGCTCACGGCCGAGGACGCCGAGCTTGCGGTGCAAGCGGGGGCCGACGCCATCGTCGTCTCGAACCACGGCGGGCGTCAGCTCGACCGGTCTCCCGCGGGGCTCGAGGCCCTGCCCGAGGTGGCGGCCCAGGTCTCCGGCCGCGTGCCGGTGCTCATGGACGGCGGCGTGCGGAGCGGCACCGATGTGCTCACCGCCGTGGCTCTCGGCGCCTCGGCGGTGCTCGTCGGGCGCCCGACGATCTGGGGCCTGGCCGCCGAGGGGGAAGTGGGCGTCGCCGGCGTGCTCGAGATCCTGCGTTCGGAGTTCGAGAACGCGATGGCGCTCACCGGGTGCCGCTCGGTCGACGAGATCGGCCCTGCGCTCGTCACGCCTGCGCCCTGACGGGTAGGTCGGTTCCGACGCGCCGTCTGGGAGCATCGGGGTATGAACGGATACGACCTGCACACGCATTCCACGTTCAGCGACGGCACCGAGACCCCAACGCACAACGTGCATCTGGCCCGTGAGCGCGGCATCGTGGGCATCGGTGTCACCGACCACGACACGTTCGCCGGCCTCGATGAAGCCGAGGCCGCCGGGGACGAGGCCGGCGTCGAGATCGTGCCCGGGATCGAGTTCTCGGCCGAGTACGACGGTGCCAGCCTGCATGTGCTCGGCTACTGGGTGGACCCGACGCACGAAGCACTCCGAGAGGAGCTACGCCGGCTCACCGACACCCGCTTCCGCCGCGGCGAGATGATGGTCGAGAAGCTCCAGGACGCCGGCTACGAGATCTCGTTCGAGAACGTCAGGCGCATCGCCGGCGACGATCTGATCGCCCGCCCGCACGTGGCCCAGGCGATGGTCGAGGCCGGCATCGTCGAGACCGAGAAGGAAGCGTTCGACCGCTACATCGCCGACGGGGGCGTCGCGTACGTGCCCAAGCACGCCCTGGACCCGGTCGACGCCCTGCGCTTGATCGGCGACGCCGGCGGCGTCTGCGTGCTTGCGCATCCCGCGATGTGGAAGGGGAACGGCGCGGTGCCCGACGAGCTGATCGAGCGGATGGCCGACGGCGGCATGGTCGGGCTCGAGGTCGACCATCCCGACCACGACGCTGACACCCGCGCATACTACCGGGCGATGGCCGAGCGCCTCGACCTCGTGCCGACCGGATCGAGCGACTGCCATGGCGCGCGCTACGAGTTCCGGCTCGGGTGCGACACGACGCCCGCGGAGCTGGTCGACGAGCTGAAGCGTCGCGCGGGCCGATAGGGGCGGTCCTTGACGGACGGATCCCTCGAGATCGTGTTCTTCGACATCGGTGGCGTGATGTACGACGACACCGTCTACGCGAGGTCGTGGATGCTCGCGCTCCGAGAGTCGGGCGCCTCGTTCAGCGACGAGGAGTTCGACGCCGAGTACGCGGCCGCCCGTGCTGCCCAGTCGGGATCGTTTCGCAGGCGGCTGACGCGAGCGTTCCTCGGCGACCGCGCCGACCTCGACCCGGTCGAGGCCCGGGCGGCCCGATACTGGACGTACCCACCGACCGCCCTCTATCCGGACGTGATGCCGTGCCTCGAGGCGCTCGACGGGCGATTCCGGCTCGGAGTGATCGCGAACCAGCCGACGTCGGTGCGCGCGGCGATGGAGCGCGACGGCCTCACGCCGTTCTTCGAGGTCTGGGGGGTCAGCGACGACCTCGGGCTGCAGAAACCCGACCCGAAGCTCTTCGCCCAGGTGCTCGACACGGCCGGTGTGCCACCCGCGCGCTCGGTGATGCTCGGCGACCGTCTCGACTACGACGTGCGGCCTGCCAAGGCCGCCGGCATGAGCGCGATCTGGGTGTTGCGCGGCGAGGCGCCCGATGCGCCGACGCCGGAGCAGCTCGCCGAGGCCGACGCGTCGGTCGCCGATCTCGCGGAGGTCCCCGCCTTGCTGGTCGCCTGGTCGTAACGTCGGGGTATGCATCTCGTGATCGTCGGGGGCGGTGCCGCCGGCTTGAACGCCGCACGGGCGCTGCAGAAGCGTCTGCGTGCGGGCGGACACTCGCTCACGCTGGTCTCGACGGAGAACGTGTTCCTCTACCAGTCGTTGCTCCCCGAGGCCGCGGGGGGAACGCTCGAGCCGCGTCATGTGGTGGTGCCGTTGCGTTCAGCGTTGCGGCACGCGCGCGTGGTCGTCGGCGACGTTGAGCGCGTCGACCTCGAACATCGGCTGCTGCACCTTCGCGGGGTCGACGGTGACCGATTCGAGCTGCCGTTCGACCAGCTCGTGCTGGCGCCGGGGTCGCGCTCGCGAACGTTGCCCGTCCCTGGCCTCGCCCAGCATGGCATCGGGTTCAAGACGCTCGGCGAGGCCATCCTGCTGCGCAACCACGTGCTGTCGCGGCTCGAGGCGGCGTCGCAGCGTCCGCCACGCGACCCCCGGCGCCGAGCTGCCTTGACGTTCGTGTTCGTTGGCGCGGGGTACGCAGGCGTCGAGGCGCTGGGCGAACTCGAGGATCTCTCCCGCTGGGCGCTGAAGCACATGCCGGAGGTCGGGGCCGAAGAACCGCGATGGGTGCTGGTCGAGGCGCGTGACGAGATCCTGCCCGAGATCGGCGGGGACCTCGGAGCCTGGGCAGCTCGGGAGCTCGAGGAGCGTGGCATCGAGATCAAGATGGGCACGCGGCTGGACTCGATCGAGGATGGCGTGGTGCGGCTGAGCGACGGAGAGACGTTCCCAGCCGAGACCCTCGTGTGGACGGCGGGAGTGAAACCGGAGCCGTTGGCGGCGGCCTCGGAGCTGCCGGTCGATGACCACGGACGGCTCCGCGTCGACGCGGCGATGCGGGTCGAGGGGCTCGAGGGTGTGGTGTGGGCGGCAGGCGACGCGGCGGCGGTGCCGGATCTGGTGGCCGGCGGGTTCTGCCCGCCGTCGGCGCAGTACGCGACGCGACAGGGAAAGCGGCTCGCGGCGAACGTGCTCGCCACGATCGAGGGCCGCGACGTCGAGCCGTTCCGGTTCGAGGCGCTCGGCTCGCTGTGCTCGCTCGGGCGGTATCGCGGGGTCGCGGTCGTCATGGGCGTGCATCTGCGCGGATTCCCGGCGTGGTTCGTGACGCGCTCGTACCACCTGCTGCAGCTCCCGACGCTCAATCGCAAGGTTCGAGTGGTGCTCGACTGGACGCTGTCGCTGTTCTTCCCGCGGGACGTGGCGGCACTTGGGTCGCTGCACGATCCGACCGAGGCGTTCGAGCGCGCATCGGACGGATAGGACTCGGGGGCGGGCGTCGCGGAATCCTCTCGAGCTGACGTGGCACGGACCCCCCTAGGGTGAACTGACTCCAAGTTCACCTAGTGACACCTGCGACGGAACACGGAGCTCCCTGCCCAGTCGCCGGAGGGAGAACGAGGCGTGCGGACGCCTCACCCGCGAGTCCTGCCTGGCGCTAAGCGCCCTTGCGTCGCTGCTTCTGCAACTCGCTCGCCGCCTGCAGCGCCTTGTGGCTCCGCGCGATGTCGGGCATCTCGGCGCCGCTCGCGAGCTCGTCGGCCGCCCATCGGGTGAGGTCGCGGATCGAGACGATGCCGACGACACGACCCCGGTCGACCACGGGCAGGTGGCGGATGTTCCGAGCCACCATGTGCTCAGCCGCGTCGGTGAGGTCCAGCTTCGGCCCAACCGTCTCGAGGTCGCGGCGCGTCATGCCGTGCGCCACCTTCACCGTGTGCGGGTCGCCGCCGGCGGCCACGAGGTTCACGATGTCGCGCTCGGTCACGATGCCGGCGAGCTTCTTCCCGTCGAGCACGACGACCGACGAGATACCGTTCGTCCGCATCGTCTTGGCGACGTCGGCGAACGTGTCCTCGGTCTCGGCCGTCTTCACGTCGGTGTGCATCACGTCCGCGACCTGCATCGTTGCGTGCCTCCTTGAGGAAGAGCTCCGAACGCTCGGAGCGGCCAGCCTACCGCTTCGGGGGTCGTTCCCGTCGTAGAACTCTCTCGTGCGCCGCCGACGACGACTCATCGGAACCGCAGCCCTCGCGGGCCTCGCGCTCGCGTCCGCGTGCACCGTCGAGGCACATCCGAGCGCCGGTGTGCGATCCGACCTGCGCGGGCGAGCTGTGATCCTCACGCCGGCCTGCTCCGACGAGCGTATCGATGCCGTCCACGTGGTGGACGCGAACGGCACCATGCTGTGGCGCGTGGAGGGTGGCGGCAACCAGCACCGGTCGATGTTCGTGGTGGGTCGCGTGCCGCCGTTGATGCAAGAGACCGATCCGCTCGACGGTCCGCTCGACCCCGACGACGCGTACGTCGCAACGGTCGAGTACGGCGGGCTCCTGCCCGACGTCGATGTGGAGTTCCGGATGGCGGGTCTGTCGACCGACCGCGTGATCGACGACGAGGGCGTCTACCGCACCCAGCAAGAGTTCCTCGATGCGGCCGACCTCGAGTGCATCGGCGGCTGGATCTGGGTCGCCGGCGCGATCGGCATCGCGCTGGTGCTGGCGTTCCTCGCGGGGATCGTCGGCGGCGTCTGGGTCGTCGTGCGCGTGCTTCGCAAGGCCAAACGCATGCGCGCGCTGGAGGGGACCCCGAGCCGTCCCGACCTCAGTGGTCGCTGACGCCGGAGAAGCGGAACTCGTCGACCTTCAGGGCGGGTACGCGTGAGGCGCTGAAGAAGAACTCGCTCGCGAGGTGGGCTTCGCGTCCGACCATGGACACGCTCGAGAGCGCCCCGAGGATCGACTGGGTGAACCTGAAGTTGCGCACCGGCCCGACGACCTCGCCGCCTTCGATCAGGAACGTGCCGTCGCGCGTCATGCCCGTGATCGACGATTCCATCGGGTTCACGATGTTCGAGTAGTGGAAGCGGGTCACGAGCAGTCCTCGCTCGGTCGAGCGAACCATCTCTTCGACGGTCGAATCGCCGGTGTCCATGAACAGGTGCAGTGGGAGCGGCCCTTCGGGGTTCGGCGAGGGCAGCCCGTGCCCGGTCGACTCGTGGCCTGCTTCCTTGCCCGTGCGCCGGTCGTAGACGACGCCATGGAACACTCCGTCGGCGATCAGGTCGACCTTCCGCTTCGGCGTCCCCTCGAAGTCGAACGATGCGCCGAGCGTTCGTGGGTCGGTGCCGTCGTCCCAGATCGAGACCGAGGGCGCGGCGACCTGCTGCCCCTCCTTGCCGTCGAAGCACGACCGGCCCTCGATGTAGGCGCGGCCGGCGAAGCCCACCCACGCCAGGAACCCCACCAGGGTCGCCGTCGCCGCCGGCTCGAGGACGACCGTGTAGGTGCCGGCGTCGAGCGCCCGTGGCGACGAGGACGCGACCGCCTTGTCGTTGGCCGTCCGCCCGATCGCCCCCGGGTCGATCGCTTCGGTCGAACCCGCGAAGATCTCCGCGAAGCCGCTGCCGCCGTCGGGTCCGGTGACCACGGTGGTGATCGACGCCTGCGTGGACGGGGCCCAGCAGAGCTGGCCCTCGCTATTGGCGACGCCCAGCTCGACCGCGACCGTCTCGTAGGCGCCGGCGGCTGTGCACCCAGGGGCGCACCGCCCGATCAGCTCAGCGACCGCTCCGGCGCGCATCTCCGGTGACGCGGCCGCCGTGTCCTCGAAGAACCGGTCCACCCCGGGGGCCGCCGCCGGGGGAGCGAGCCCAGGCCACATCGGGTCGGCAGCCACGACCTCGGCCATCTCGAGCGCGCTGCGAGCCGCCGCCGCTGCGCCGTCGGGTGTGGCCTCGTTCGTCGCCGCGACCCCGACGTGCCCGCCCTTCACGACGCGCACCCGCAGGCCGGTGTCCTCGCGGGAGATGCTCTGATGGATCTCGGAGTTGGCGAACCGGGTGAGCCCGCCCCACTCGTGCATCAGTAGCACCTCGACGCCGTCGGCGCCCCCGAGCGAGAGTGCGCCGTCGGCGACGCTGCGGAACCCGTCGGGCCCGAGCAGCCTCCCGGCGTCGGGGCTCACCCGCGCACCCCTACCTGCACGTTCCGGAACCGTGCGGGCGAAGCCCCATGCCCGACGCGCCCGATCTGTCCCGGCTGGCCCTTGCCGCAGTTCGGCGTCCCCCAGACGACCCAGTCCTCGGCGCCGCCCACCGCATCGCACGAGCCCCAGAACTCCGGCGTGATGCCCGTGTAGTTCGGGTTCTTGTACAGGGTGGTGAGGGCGCCGTTCTCGATGCGCCACGCCTGCTCGCATCCGAACTGGAAGTTGATGCGCTTGTCGTCGATCGACCACGAGCTGTTCGTCATCATGAAGATGCCGTGGTCGGTATCGCCGATGATCTCGGCGAGGGTTCCCTCGCGGGGCTCGATCGAGATGTTCGTCATGCGGATCAGCGGCAGGTGGCTCCACCCGTCGGCCCTGCTCGTGGCGTTCGAGGTCTGTCCCACGAGGCCGGCCGTCTCGCGACTCGACAGGAAGTTCTGGAACACCCCGTCGGCGATGATCGGGACGCGTTGTGCCGGGACGCCCTCGTCGTCGAAGCCGAACGTGCCGAGCCCGCCGGGAAGCGTGGCGTCGGCCGTGACCGACACGAGGTCGCTCGCGTAACGGACCTTCCCTCGGTCGCCGGGGGTGAGCCACGAGGAGCCGGCGTAGGCCTCTTCCATGCCGAGCACGCGGTCGAGCTCTATCGGGTGGCCGATCGATTCGTGGATCTGCAGCTCCATCTGGCCCGAGTCGAGCACGAGGGTCGTCACGTCGCTCGGACATTCGGGTGCGGACAGGAGCGCGACCGCCTCCGCGCCGATGCGCGCGGCCTCCTCGATCAGTCCGAGCGTGCGGATGTGCTCGTACCCGGCGGCTCTCATGTGCCCCCGGAACGAATTCGGGTAGCTCCGGCGTTGCATGTCGCCGTCGCCGACCGCGACCGCCTCGATCCCGCCGCCGGAGTTCGTGACCACCTGCTCGATCTCGGCGCCGTCGCTCGACGCGAACCATGTCGACCGCCGGAAGAAGTCGAGGCCTGCCTCTGCGAACGACAACCCCGGGACCCCCTGCATCTGCCGGGAGGCCTCCATCAACAGGGCGACCTTCTCTTCGAGCTGCACGGTGAAGGGATCCTCCTTCACCGTCGTGCGCCACGATGCCCGGGCAGGCTCCACCGGACTGAGCGAGACAGGGTCTCCGGGCAGCCGGTGCGCCGCTTTCGCGATCTCGACGGCGAGGCGGGCGGTCCGCTCGATCTCGGCGTCGTCGAGGCGCGAGGTGGCGGCGAATCCCCATCGGCCGCCGACCAACACCCTGATGCCGACGCCGGTCGAGGTCGACCGGTCGATGCCCTCCATCTCCTGATTCCGGACGGTGAGCGATTCGCTCTCGTCGGTGCCCGCGCGCGCGTCGGCGAAGTCGGCACCGGCCCTCCGCGCGGCATCGACGGCCTGCTTGGCGACGTCGATCACCCCGCGCCCCCTTCCCGACGGCGTCATCCCACCGGGCCGAAGGCCCGGATGTCGCGGGGCATGGTACCCGTTGCGGGTCGGCGCCACCCCGCCACGATGGCGACATCGACCACGGGAGGAACGAGATGGACGGACCGAGGCATGGGTTCAACGAGGAACAGGCTCGCGCCGCGGCGGCGGAGGTCGGGCTCGACTTCACGACGGCCGCCTTCGACGTGGATCAGTTCCGTCGGGGCATGGAGGTGGAACTCGAGCACGGCCGGCGTGATCCGGTGACGAACGTGACCGACGACGACCCGCTCGTGACGGCGAGGATCGCGTGGGCACATCTGCGGGAGATCCCTGACTACTACGACCGGCTCGAACGCATGGAGGCCGATGCAGAGGCCGGACCGACGCAGCCGTGAACCGCTGAGCGCGGCCTGTTGGTGTCGTCCGCCGTCCGGGTGGGAAGATGCCGCCCACCCGCCGACGCCGAGGAGGACACGCCGTGCCGGTCGAACGCGCCGACGACCACCCGACCTTCGAGTTGGGCGGCAACACGATCACGAGCCTGGCCGCGCCGAGCCGCGGTGCCGACGAGGCGGCGTTGTTCCGCATCGAGGTGCCCGCAGGCGGGGGACTTCCCGCCCACCACCACGACCACCTCGACGTGTTCGCCGTCGAGGCGGGAAGCGGCACTTTCCATATCGACGGCGACTCGTTCGAACTCGCTGCCGGCGACTCGGTGGTCGTACCGATCGGCGCCGTGCATCACCTGGAAGCGGGCGAAACGGGCGCGACGATCGTGGTGACGATGCTCGCGGGCACGAGGCTCGTGCGCGCCGACGACGGGTCCGAGCTCGTGCCGCCCTGGGTGAGCTGACGGCGATGGCTCCGGGTCGCACGTACATCGCCGACGTCACGCTCTTCGACGGTCACCGGATGCGGCGGCGCCAGGGTGTCTTGGTCGAGGGCGAGCGCATCGGGTGGGTCGGTCCGCACAGCCGCGCGCCACGTGAGGCTCGGAGCGCCCGCGCCGTCGATGGCACGGGCCGCACACTCACCCCTGGGCTGATCGACTGCCACGTGCACCTGAACTTCGATGGCGTGGGGGATTTCGCTGCCGAAGTCGCGCAGATCAATGCCAGTCCCATGCTTGCCCCGATCAAGTCCGTCGCCAACGCCGCGAGACACCTGGCGGCAGGTGTGACCACTGTGCGTGATCTGGGCGGCATCGGCACATGTGAGCTCGCGGATGCGATCGAGGCAGGCTCGGTGCCTGGACCGCGCGTCGTGGCGGCGGGCCGAGCGCTCACGATCACGGGCGGGCACGGCCACAACATCGCGTTCGCTCGGCAGGTCGACGGCGCCGACGAGGTTCGGCGCGCCGTCCGTGAGGAGATCCGCGGCGGTGCCACCGCGATCAAGGTGGTCGCGACCGGCGGCGTGCTCACCCCCGGCATCGGGGCGACGTTCACGGCGTTCACGCCCGAGGAGTTGGGCGCCGCCGTCGATGAGGCCCACTCGTGGGACCGTGGGGTCGCCGCCCACGCGATCGGCGCCGAAGGCATCACTCGGTCGGTGGTGGCCGGGGTCGACTCAGTGGAGCACTGCGTGCAGCTCACGACCGCGACGGCGCGACGCATGGCCGAGCGCGGCACGTTCCGAGGACCGACCCTGTCGGCGGCCTTCGGCATGTTGGACAATCCCACAGGTACCCCTGACTACGCTCTCGCCAAGATCACGGCCGTGGTTGAGGACCACGAACGCAGCACCACGATCGCGCTGCGCGCGAAGGTCCGTCACGTGTGCAGCACCGATGCCGGCACGCCGTTCAACCCGCACGGCGGCGCGCCGCACGAACTCGCGCGCATGGTCGCCTGGGGCATGGAACCGCTCGAGGCGATGATCGCCGGCACGTCGAACGGGGCCGAGCTGCTCCGCCTTCCCGACGTCGGAACCGTGCGAGCCGGCGCCCTCGCCGATCTCGTGCTCTATGACGCGAACCCAGTCGACGACATCGGGGCGCTCAGGTCGCCACGCACGGTGTGGGAAGCCGGTGCGGTGGTGTCGGGCCGGGTGCCGAGGACCGGTCCCTCAGCCGGCTGATCCGAGCGCGCGCTCCAGGGCCACGACGCCGCGGGCGAGCTGTCCGAGCTCGCGCGGGGGAAGCGTCGCCAGCAGAGTGCTGAACGCCGCCACACGGCGGCGGCGGCCTTCCAGCAACGCTGCTCGGCCGCGATCGGTGGCGACCACCCGCACCGCGCGGGCGTCGTCGGGATCGGGGGAGCGGATCACGTAGCCGTCGCGTTCGAGGCCGTCGACGAGTCGGGTCATCGTCGGGGGCTCGACCTGCTCGATCCGCGCGAGATCTCCGATGCGCTGAGGCCCCCCGAACACGAGCACCGAGAGCGCGGAGAGACGTGGGGCGGAGATGCCCAGCGCCTCGTCCTCCACGCGCAGGCGACGCAACAGGTGGATGGCGGCCGAGTGGAGCCGGTCGGCCACTGCATCCACGTCTCGCGTTGGGGAAGTCCGCCTGGGCGTGGTCACCGCGCGTACGGTGGCATATTTAGTTAGGCTACGCAAATACAAGTCGAGGAGAGGGCCGATGGCAAGCACATCCGATGACCTGTTCGCGGCGATCGAGGCGGGTGAGGTCGAGCGCGTCCGCGCGATGCTCGACGCCGACCCGTCGCTCGGGACGGCGCGCGACGCCGCGGGCGTGTCGGCCCTGATGCGGGCGCGCTACCGGTTCGACCGGGGGATGATCGAGGCCCTGCAGCCCCGGGTGACGGACATGGACCTGTTCGAGGCGGCGGCGGCCGGCGACCTCGACCGCCTCACGGAGCTCTTGGCTTACGACCCCGCGTTGGTCGACGCGCGGAGCGCCGACGGCTTCACGGCCCTGCATTTCGCGGCGTTCTTCGGCCGGCTCGATGCGGCGCGGTTGCTCGTGAACCATGCGGCCGACGTCGATGCGCACGGCACGGGCTGGATGACGGGCACCCCGCTGCATTCGGCGGCGAGCGAGAGCCATGCCGAGATCGTCGGCATGCTGTTGGAGGCCGGCGCCGATCCGAACGCCAGACAGTCGGGTGGGTGGACGCCGCTGCACGCAGCCGCCCGCAACGGCGACGTGACGGGCGTCACGTTGCTCCTCGCCTCGGGGGCCGACCCGCGAGCGATGAACGACGAGGGCACGAGCGTGCTCGAGATGGCCCAGGGAAGCGGCGACGTGGCCACGGCCGCGACGATCGCGGCCGCCCTCGAGCGCTGATCGCGATCAGACGGCGGCGGTGAGCACCCGGCGCCACTCCTCACCGTTCCAGCGGAGCGCGAGATCGGGCGTGCCGGCGTCGCGCCATCCGATCGCCCAGGCGCCGCCCCGCCAGGCGTCGACCGCCACGAGGTAGCCCTCGACGCCCGCCGGCGTCGGCTCTCGGTGCCACCCGCCCGGCCGGTGCCGCAACGCCGCGGTCACGAAGGCCGGCCGGGCCTGGCCGACGGTCCACTCCACGTCGCCGGCCGCGGACACGTCGTTCAGCCAGCCGCCGCCGCGCAGCTCGATCGTCCACCGGCCGTGCGCTCGGCGCGCGACGTACCAGCGGGGGCCCCGGTCCGACCCGGCGTCGATCCAGGAGGTTCCGACGACCAGCGGTCCTCGTTCCGACATCGCGACCGCGTGCGCGAAGAGGTTGCGCCCGGCCACGTCGGGAAGACGTTCCACGGTCCATCGGGATCCCCGCAGGCGCGCTGCGAAGACGATGTCGCCGAACATCGAGTTCCCGACGACCCAGGCGCCGTCACGCCCGGCGACCGTGAACGCACGGGCTCCCCACGCGAGCTCTTCCGGCAGGCGGATCCGGCGCCACACTCCTTCGTCCAGGACGAGCAGCCTCCCCCCCTCGAGCGAAGCCCCCGTCGCGAGGAACCACACCGTGCCGCCGCCCCCGGCGGCGACCTGTTGCAGCCGGGTCCCCCGAGCCGCGCCGGGCGCGGCGATGTCGGACCAGGTCGCGCCGTCCCAGTGCAGGATCAACGGCGCGTCGGCGTCCCGCATGGTCGAGTACCCGGCCGCCCAGACGTCGTCGGTGTCGACCGCGGCCACCGAGGTGAGACGACCGCCACGCCAGGAGGGTGTCGGGCTGTCGATCCAGGTCCACCTCGATCCGTCCCAGTGCTCGGTGAGGGTCCGGTCATGCCCGGCCCGATTCGTGCGGGAACCGACGATCCACGCGTCGTCCGGCGCCACGGCGGCGACGTCGACGAGCCGGCCGCTCTCGTACGGGAAGGTGACCTCGGCCTCGATGGCCTCACCGGGTGGCGCGGCCGCCCCGGCCAACCCTCCGACGGCGACCCAGACCGCGACGATCCTCATGAGGCCACGCATCGCATCCACCTCCGATCCCATCGTGCCCCGCGATCGAGCGACGGCACGGTCCGAGCGACCTGCCGTGTCGAGGACCGGTCGAAAGACCTAGACGAACGTCAGCGGCCGGGGTAGTCGGCGAACATGTACTCCTGTGCCTCGGAATCGCACGGGTTGCCGCGGCCGAAGGCGATGCGACCCTCGGTGACGTCGGCCACGCACCAGAAGACGGTCTTCTCGTCGGGGCGGCCGAACTCCGGATGGCGGCAGATCGAGTCGGGCTTGGTCTCGTGGTCGGACAGGATCTCGCGCATCACGGCCGGAGTCACCGAGCCGGGCGGCTGCGCCGCGATCAGCTCGCGGGCGCGCTCGAGGCGCACGGCGGAATGCCCGGCGTAGGCGGGATCGCCCTCGAACCGCAGCATGCGATCGCAGACGTAGTGGTTCGTATGCACGAGGTGGTCGGCGTCGTCGAGGCCGGTGACCTCGGCATCGGTGGCGCTTCCCTCGACGTTGGCGACGCCGCCGTCGGCGCTCGTGAGCACGTTGTTGTAGCTCGACGCGCGGTCGCTCCGAAGCGACATCGACACCATCTCGTCGAGCGTGCGGGCACGCATCATCTCGAGCACCTGATGTGAGCGCGAGATGCCGAGCCGCTCGTCGTTGGGACTGAGTTCGTTGCCCGTGAGCGAGAGGCCGGCAGAGTTCCAGCCGACCGAGAGCCATGGCACCCCCCCGAGCTGGAAGATCGTGGGGTCGCCGGCGACCTGCTTCTCGATGCCGACGATGTGCTCCTCGGCGGCGGGACGCAGATCGTTCGTGTGTCCGACGAGCAGGTGCCCGTCTGCGGTCGCCTCCGACCCGGCCACCACGTCGCTGCACCGACCGGCCGGGCGGCGCCGCGCCTCAGGAGCGACCTTCTGCCGGGGCTCGTACCAGAGCTCCTCGATCGAGGCCGCGAAGAACGTGAGCGCGTCGATGCCGGCGCCCTCGGCGATGCCCGTGAGCTCCTCGACGAGCCAGGGCAGGCGCGGCTGGGTGAAGGCCAGGTACTTCCTCGCGAGCGCGCGCTGCTGGTCGATCGTGCGCCCGGGTGGAAGGTCGTCGAAGACGTGCTCGGCCTCTGCGTGGACGCGGTCGCGTGCGGCTTCTCCGAGCCGACGTCCGACCTCGAAGTGGTTGGGCCCGGAGACCCGGATGACGTCGAGGCGCGGGGGGGTCACGACGTGAGCTCTCCGATCAGCGAGCCGAAGGCGTCGACGTAGGCGGCGACGTCGGCCTCGGTCGCAGGCACGGAGCACGTGGGCCCCGCACCGACGATCGCGTCCCACACGCCGCGGTTGGCGAGGTGGACGCGGAACAGCCGTCGCAACGGCTCGTCGAAGTGCGCGGCTGCTTCGGCGGCGTTCCGAGGCATGGACGGCGCGAACGTCACACCGCTCCGCGGCCAGAACCGGTGCGCCGTCCAGGGGAGCCCGGCAGCCGCGATCGCTCGCTCGATGCCGTCGGCCAACCGCGCGCCGAGCGCCTGGGTGTGCGCGTACGCATCAGGCGTCAGCACCTCGCCGAGCGTCGCACGCGCCGCAGCCATCGAGAGGGGATTCCCGAACAGCGTGCCCCCGGTGGCGACGGTGGGCTTCTCGTCGTCGCGCCCGTCGGGTCGCTCGAGGATCTCTGCGACCTCTTGTGTCATCCCGTAGCCACCGAGCGGCACCCCTCCCGCGAACGACTTGCCGATCGTGATCAGGTCCGGCGCGAGACCCCACATCCGCGTGAGGCCGCCGGCACCGACGACCTGCGTGTGTGTCTCGTCGTAGGCCAGGAGCGTCCCGGTCTCGCGGGTGATCGCGCGAAGCCCGTCATGGAAGCCGTCGTCTGGGAGCTGAAGACCGACGTTGTTCGTCGGTACCGGTTCGGTGATCACGATCGCGATCTCGTGGCTCTCGAGGGCGGCCCGCAGGGCGTCGAGGTCGTTGAACGGCACGATCGCGACCTTCGAGGTGACGTCGCTGGGCAGCCCCGCTTCCTCCGGGACCAGCTCGCCCTGCTCGAGTCCGACGAGCGTCTCGTCGAAATGCCCGTGGTACTTCCCCTCGAAGAAGAGGACCTTGTCGCGTCCGGTCGCGACCCGCGCCACCCTGATCGCCTCGGTGTTCGCGTGGGTGGCGGAGAGGGTGAACTGCCATTTCGGCAACCCGTATCGCCGTCCGAGCTCGGTCGCCACCCAGATCGAGTCCTCGTTGGGCAGGAGGAACTGCGACCCGGCGGCGATGCGGCTCGAGACCGCTTCGACGACCGGTTCCGGGGCGTAGCCGGCGAACATCGACATGTCGGCGATGTTGAAGTCGGCGTACTCGTTGCCGTCGACGTCGCGGAACCGCGCCCCCTTCGCGTCGTCGACCCAGATCGGCGGGTGGTCGTAGGAGGTTCGCAGCCACGACATCGGCACGCCGTTGGGCATCACCGACCCAGCGCGATGCCAGGTCTCGATCGAGGTGGCATGTGTCTCGGCGAACGAGGCGTCCTCCCGGTCCTTCAGGGCCTGGACCTTCGCAGGATCGATGCCGGAGGCGTTCATGGGCCAGATGTGTATCAGGCGCGTGGGAGGGCGAGCACCGTGCCGCGGTCATCGGCCGCGTAGACGGCGTCGCCGCTCAACGCGGGCGCCGAGCGGGAGGCGGCGCCGAGCATCCTCGTCTGCACCCGCTCGCACGACTCGTCGACGCTGCTCGCGCTCGCCGCGACGGAGCTCGAGGGAGCGGTGGGCGCGTCGGTGATGGCCGCCTCCTCAGGACGGCATCCGAGATCGACGATGGCGATGCTCCCGATCACCGACGTCACCACCACGACGTCGCCGTCGGCCACGGGCGCGAGCAGCCCGGCGTTGGCGACCTCGAAGGAGTCGACGGCCTCGCAACGCAGGGAATCGCACGACGCCGGGAACACCCACAGTCGTCCGCGCTCGTCGCCGACGAGCACCCGATCACCCGCAGGGACCGGCGCCTCTGTCGCCCCGGCGGTGAACGGGCGGCCGGAGCGGAATCGTCCCCGCCATGCCGGGAGGCATCGGTCGGTGCACGACAGCGGAAACGCCCACAGCTGGCCGCGCGCGATGGCGTAAGCGAACCCGTCGCCGATCGCCACCGAGGTTGTCGGACCGTTCGTCCGGCCGAACCACACCGGGCGGCAATCCTGCCCGCACACGGCCGGGAACGCCGTCACTTCGCCGCGCATCGACGCCGAGCCCACCACGACGAGCCCATCGCCTGCGGCAGGAGGGCCGCCCCCTGCCCCCCCCGGCACCTCGGCGCTCCACGCCGGCGGGCAGGCGAGATCGTCGGTGGCACAGGCGGCGGGGAACGCGTAGAGGCGGTCGGATGTGACGTAGACGAAGTCGTCGTTGACGACCGGTTGCGAGACCGATCCCTCTCCCGCGACGCCGACCCACTCCGGGAGACAGCTCGTCTCGTCGCATCCTGCGGGGAATGCGTAGACCTGCCCGCGAGCCGATCCGACGAAGACGCGTCCGTCGCGCACGGAGGGCGCCGAGAGCGGTCCGTCGGGCACGCCGGCGTGCCATGACGATGTGCAGACGTCGTCGACCGTAGGACACACCGTCGGGAACACGGTGAGCTGCTCGCCGGTCACGTAGAGGGCGTCCTCGCCCTCGGCAAGGCCGGTCACCGAGCCGTCGACGCTTGCCGTCCAGCCCAGCGCCGGGGTGCCGCTGACGAGGCCGCTGACCGTAGGTCGGTCCGCCGCCCGCAACACCCTGATCGCGCCCCCGACGACGATCAATCCCCCGGCAACGAGGAGGCAGCCCAGGGCGATACGGACGATCGTTGGGCGATGGGGCGAGAGCGAGGCGTGGAGGCGACGGAACACGACCCCACATCGTGGCGCAGCCGAGGGTCTGTTGTCTCGCCGGTCCGGCGACCTAGTTGTCCCCGTCGCGAGCCCGGCTGTCGCGGAGCCACTGTGTGGCGGCCGCGATCCCGACGGCGCAGGCGGCGCCGAGCAGGGAGCCCGCCACCACGTCTGAAAGCCAGTGATGGTCGACCACGGTGCGTGAGAGCGCCATCAGCACGATCCAGGTCAACGCGAGCGCGTAGCCGAGGCGTCGGTGGCGCCACGGGCTGGTCGCGATCAGCACGAGCCCGATGGCGACCTGGGCCGCGGTCTTCGCGTGGGCGCTGGGGAACGAGGTGAACGCGTCGTCGGGGTCGGTCGGGGTCGGTCGAGCACGCGCGAGTCCGGGCTTCAGCGCGAAGGTCAGCAGATCTGCGACGAGCCAGGCCAGGAGCCATGCCGCGAGGTCCCAGCGCCGACGCCGGTACCCGAGCCACGCGGCCACCGCGATCCGGACCGGCACCATCGCGGCACCTGACCCGAGGACCTCGAGGAGTTCGCCGAGGCGCCGGGTCCAGTCCGGCCAGGCGAGCACGCGTCGTCGCCACGCGTCGTCGAGCCCCTGCAGGAACGGTGGTGACGCGACGTCCGAGGCCACGACGACCATGAGCAGGACGACCCCGGCGAGCATCGCGGCCGAGACGGCCAGGGCGAGGCGTGGTACCCGGACCAGGTCGCCATCGAGCCGTGGCCTGGTGGGGATCCGCGAAATGGCGCGTTCCACGCGGCGACGATAGCCGCGATCCGAGTGTCGGAGGCGGTCGCTACGGTTCGTCCCACATCCCCAACCGAGGAGGAACCCGTGAGCGAGCAGATCGGGATCGTGCTCCTGGCCCTGGCGTGCGGTCTGGCGGTCGGACTCGTCGTGTCGGCCACGCGACGGCTCGGTGAAGCACCAGATGTGGGCCAGGGTGCGTCGGACGACGCGGCGGTGATGGCGCGCCTGGAGGCGCGGCTCGAGGTCCAGGCCGCCGAGCTCCGCCGGCTCGCCGACAGCGCCTCGGCGCGCGACCTGGCGGGTGAGCAGGTGCGGTCCGGCGTCGAGGGCGCGCGTCGGGCGCTGCTGGAGCTCTCGGCCCGCGAAGATGAGCGTCGCGGTGTCGACGCCGAGCACCGCGAGGTGGTGCGCAGGTTGTCGACGGTGCTCGCGGGGGGAGCCTCGAAGGGTCGGGCGGGCGAGCACGTGTTGCGCGACCATCTCTCGGCCCTTCCGCCCGCGATGCTCGTCACCGACTTCCGGGTGGGTGGCAAGGTCGTGGAGTTCGGGCTGCTCCTGCCCGACGGCAGACGGCTCCCGATCGATTCGAAGTGGACGGCGCTTGCCGAGCTCGAGGCGCTCGAGGCTGCCGTCGATCGTGTCGATCGCGATGCGTGTGCCCGTGCCGTCGAGAAGGCCGTGACGCTGCGGGCGAAGGAGGTCGCCCAGTACCTCGACCCGGCGGTCACGGCCCCCGTCGCGGTGGCGGCGGTGCCCGACGCCGCCTATGAGGTCCTGCGGCGCGCGCACGCAGACGCCTATGCGAGCGGTGTCGTGATCGTGCCGTATTCCTCGGCGCTTCCGATCGTGTTGTTCCTCTACGCCCTGGTGCAGCGCTTCGGCGACGCCGCCGACGTGCAGTCGAGCCTGGCCGAGATCGGAACCGTGCTGGACTCGCTCGAGACGGTGGTCGAGAACCGATTCGCACGTGCCGGCACCATGATCGTGAACGGCGCTGACGAGTTCCGGTCACAGCTCGGGAAGGCTCGGGGCTCGATCGCTCGCGCGCGGTCGGTGTCCGAGGCTGCACGCACCGATCCGATCGGCGCTCGTCACGCGGATGACGACGGGCTGGGCCCGCTGACGGTCGTGCGCTGACATCGACCGCGCGGCCTGTGCGAAGCTCCCCTCGTGGACTTCCAGGAGACGCTCGCACGACTCGGGTTCCGCCCGAGCGAGGAGCGAACCTTCGGCGTTCGTGGAACCGGCCGCTACGAGTCCCGGCCGAACCGGTTCATGACGTACAGCGTGCAGACCTTCAGCGACGGGTCGGCCATGTTCAGCTGGGAGTTCGCCCTCGGCGACTACCTGGCGGGGCGCGGCATCCAGATGGGCTCCGACGAGGCGTTGAACCAGTTCGTCTACCCTCGTGAGGACCTGCGAGGCGACCAGGACGGCGCCTGGCTCGTGTCGGCCGTGGAGCGCACCGAGGCCATGCTTTCCACGATCCGCCTGGACCGGCCGGGATGATGAAGGGACGATCCGTGAGCCCCATATCGAAGGCGTGGCGCCGTCTCGCGACGGTCCTCGTCTCTGCCACGCTCGTCGCGGCGATCCCGAGCGTCGCCCTCTCCTCCCCGCCGGCGCCCGAGCTGCCCGACCCGGCGCCGTGTCCCGGCTGTTGGGTGCCGGCGATCGAGACGAGCTGGCAATGGCAGCTCCAGGACCCGATCGACACCTCCCTCGACGTGGACATGTACGACGTCGACCTGTTCGAGGTACCGAGGGGCGTCGTCGCGGAGCTGCATGGCGCCGGGAGCGCGGTCGTCTGCTACATGAGCGCTGGTTCTTGGGAGCGCTGGCGGCCCGACGCCCGGCGCTTCCCCGATCGGGTGCTCGGGCGCTCGAACGGCTGGCCGGGGGAACGCTGGCTGGACGTCCGCAGCCTCGGCGTGCTCCGACCCATCATGGAGCGACGCCTCGACATGTGTGCCCGCAAGGGGTTCGACGCGGTGGAGTTCGACAACGTCGACGGGTACGCGAACCGCACGGGCTTCCCGCTGACCGGGGCCGACCAACGTCGGTACAACGTGTTCCTCGCAAATGCGGCTCACCGTCGTGGTCTGTCGGCGCTGCTCAAGAACGATCTCGGCCAGATCCGCGCTCTGCTGCCGTACTTCGACGCTGCGCTGAACGAGCAGTGCCACCAGTACGACGAGTGCGGCCGCCTCGACGCGTTCGTCGATGCGGGCAAGGCGGTCTTCGGGGTCGAGTACAAGCTCGAGACGGCGGAGTTCTGTCCTCAGGCGAACGCCCACGACTTCAACTTCCTGAAGAAGCGTCTCGCCCTAGGGCCCTGGCGGGTTCCCTGTCGCGGCGTCTGAGTCGACCTCCTCATATCGCCCCCGGGCCCGCGACGACGTCCTTCCGTCGCCGGGATCGCGCGCAGCCGAGTGGTCATCGATTCCCACAGTGTGCATACTTATGCACCATGTCCCCGAAGGCCGTTCGTGTCGCCGTGCTCGGCGCCTCAGGCTATGCCGGAGGTGAGTCGGTTCGGCTGCTCGCCGCGCATCCGCACGCTGAGGTGACCTTCCTCGGAGCGAAGGACTCGGCGGGGCTGTCCCTCGCCGAGGTGCATCCGCACCTCGCCTCGTTGCCGATCGGCACCTCGGAGCTCCAACCGATCGACGCCGTGACCGTGGCCGCGGCGGCCGACGTCGCGTTCTGCTCGTTGCCCAACGGCACCAGCTCGGGGCTCGTGCCGTCCCTGCTCGACGCCGGGATGCGGGTGGTCGACCTCGCGGGCGACTTCCGGCTTCCGGCCTCCGCCTACCCGGAGTGGTACGGCTTCGAGCACCCGGCGCCAGACCTGCTCGACAAGGCGGTGTACGGGCTGCCGGAGCTCTTCGCCGACCTCGTCGACGGCGCCTCGCTCGTCGCGAACCCGGGGTGCTTCGCGACGGCGGCGATCCTCAGCCTCGCACCCTTGCTCGGCGAGGGTCTGGTGGAGCCCGGACCGATCCGGGTCGACGGCAAGACCGGTCTGTCGGGGGCGGGGAAGAGCGCGAACGGGGCCACGAGCTTCACGGCGACCGAGGAGAGCCTGCGCCCCTATCGCGTGCCTGGCCACCAGCACACTCCCGAGATGGAGCGAGGGCTGGAGCTGGCGACCGGCGTCGCGCCACCGGTCCTCTTCGTGCCCCACCTCGTGCCCGCCGTGCGCGGGGTGCTGACGACGAGCTACGCGACGCTGACCGAAGGCGTCACGACCGAGTCGCTCACCGAGTCGCTCACGGTCGCCTACGCCGAACGGCCGTTCGTGAGGGTGATGGCACCAGGGGGCATGGTCGACTCGAAACGCACGCGGGGCACCAACGTGATCGAACTGCAGGCGGTCGTGGACGCCCGCTCGGGCACCGCGGTCGTGGTCGGCGCCATCGACAACCTCATCAAGGGCGCCGCCGGCCAAGCGATCCAGAACCTGAACCTTTCCCTCGGCCTCGACGAGGCGGCCGGGCTCCCGACCCTCGCGGTGTACCCGTGACCGCGGGCGGCCTGTCGGCGGAGGCGTCCCCGTGAGCGTCACGTACCCGTCCGGGTTCCGCGCTTCGGGGGTCACCGCAGGTTTCAAGCCGAGCGGCCTGCCCGACCTCGGGCTGCTGGTGGGGGATCCGGGCACCACCGCGGCCGCGATGTTCACGACGAACCGCGTGGCGGCCGCGCCCGTGGTGGTCGGACGCGAGCGCGTCGCGCGCGGCCGCGTGCGTGCGGTGCTCGTGAACAGCGGGCAGGCCAACGCCGCGACCGGCGATCGGGGCGTCGCCGACGCGCTCGCGTCGAGCGCCGAGGCCGCGCGCGCGCTCGAGGCCGATCCCGACGAGTTGATGCCCTGTTCCACCGGCGTGATCGGCGAGCCCCTGCACACGATCCTGCTGCACGATGCGATGCCCGACCTCGTGGCCGCGCTGTCGACTGAGGGCGGGGAGGGGTTCGCCCGCGCGATCATGACGACCGACACGGTGCCCAAGCTGTCCGTGGCAGATGCCGGGCCGCACCGGGTCGGCGGCTGCGCGAAAGGCGTCGGCATGATCGCGCCGAACCTCGCAACGATGCTCGCGTTCGTCACCACCGACGCGGCCGTCGGCGCCGACGACCTGCAGCGGATCGCGGCCGCTCGGTTGGCGCCGCGGTTCAACGCCCTCACGGTCGACGGCTGCACGTCGACGAACGACACCGTCCTGCTGCTGGCGAGCGGCGCCGCCTCGCCCGACGGAGCCCCGGTCTCGGCCGGGTCGCCCGCCTGGGACGAGCTCGCCGCCGCGGTCGACTCGGTGGGCGAGGCTCTCGTCGCCCAGTTGGTCGTCGACGGGGAAGGCGTGACCCACGTGCTCCTCATCGACGTGGAGGGGGCCGCATCCGATGACGATGCCCGCCTGCTCGCCAAAGCCGTGGCCGACTCGCCGCTCGTGAAGACCGCGGCGTTCGGCGGTGACCCGAACCCCGGACGGTTCCTGCAGGCGGTGGGGGCCTGCGGCGTCGGGGTCGACCCCGAGGCGATCGACGTCGTGATCGGCGGCGTGCCTGTGGCCGTCGGCGGCGTGATCCCGCCGGCGTACTTCGAACCCGCGTCGGCGCTGGCAGAGGAGGCCAGGGCCCGCATGAAGGACGCCGAGATCGCCGTGCGGATCCGCGTGGGTCACGGCCCGGGCGCAGCCCGCGCCTACGGCTGCGACCTGTCCTACGGCTACGTGCGCATCAACGGGGAGTACACGACGTGACGATCGAGCCATCAGCTCCCGCGCCGTCGTTCGAGCTCCCTCCCCAGATCCGGCAGCGCACGGTCGCCAAGGCACGCACCCTGCTGGAGGCGCTGCCGTTCATGCGCGAGCACCACGGGAAGGTGATCGTCGTGAAGTACGGGGGGGCCGCGATGGGCTCGGCGGTCCTTGCCTCCTCGTTCGCCCAGGACGTCGCGCTGCTGCAGAGCGCCGGCATCACGCCCGTGGTCGTGCACGGAGGCGGACCCCAAGTGACGAAGGTCTCCGAACGTCTCGGCATCGAGACGACGTTCGTCGACGGGCTGCGAGTCACCGACGCCGAGACGCTCGACGTGGCGACGATGGTGCTCGCCGGCAAGCTCAACACCGACGTCGTCGCGGCCCTGGTCACGGGCGGCGTGCCGGCGGTGGGCCTCTCGGGCGTCGACGGCGGTCTGCTGCTCGCCCGCAGACAGACGGGGCCCGATCTCGGATTCGTCGGCGAGGTCGTGCACGTGAACGCCGAGGTGCTCCGCACCCTCACCGCCCAACGTTTCGTGCCGGTCGTCGCGAGCATCGCGGTCGATGAGACGAGCGGGCAGGCGTACAACGTGAACGCCGATGTGGTCGCGAGCGAGCTCGCGATCGCGCTCGGCGCCGAGAAGCTCGTGTTCATCAACGACGTGCCCGGCCTGATCGGCCCGACCGGCGACCTGCTGAGCGAGCTCTCTGCCGAGCAGTGCCTCGACCTGCTCGCACGGCCGGGGGTGGTGGGAGGTGGCATGATCCCGAAGCTGGAGAGCGCGGTCGCGGCACTGAAGGCCGGCGTCGGCCGGGTCCACCTCGTCGACGGGCGCGTCGAGCACTCCCTCGTGCTGGAACTCTTCACCCCCGAGGGCGTCGGCACGATGGTCACCCCCGACGCGTTGCCGCCCGTGGAGGAGGTGGCGCCGTGAACGAGCCGTCGGTGATGCCCACCTACGCCCGGCACCCGCTGACGCTCGTACGCGGTGCCGGCACCAGGGTGTGGGACGACCGAGGGCGGGAGTTCCTCGACTTCGCCGGGGCGCTCGGCGTGACCGCGATCGGTCATTCGCACCCTGCGTGGGTCGCCGCCGTGCGCGGCCAGCTCGACACCCTCGACATGGTCAGCAATCTCTACGCGACCGAGCCCCAGGCGGCGCTCGCCGGGCGGCTCGCCGCGCTGATGCCCGTGCCCGACGCGCGCGTCTTCTTCTGCAACTCCGGAGCCGAGGCGAACGAAGCCGCGATCAAGCTCGTGCGGAAGCACGGCCTCGCGAACGGGAAGCCGGCGATCGTCGCGCTCGACGGCTCCTTCCACGGACGCACCGTGGCGGCGCTCGCCGCGACCGGACAGCGCGCGAAGCGGGCGGCCTTCGAGCCGCTCGTGGACTGGTTCCGGTTCGTACCGCCCGACGACCTCGCTGCGCTCGACGCAGCGATGACCGACGAGATCGGTGCCGTGTTGCTCGAGCCCGTGATGGGGGAGGGCGGCGTGCGTCCGCTCGACGATTCCTACCAGCGCGGCGTGCGCAGACTCTGCGACCAGCGCGGGGCGCTGCTCGTGGCCGACGAGGTGCAGTCGGGTATCGGACGGTGCGGCGACTGGGCAGCCCTGCAGCACGCCGGGGTCGAGGCCGACGTGCTCACGCTCGCGAAGGCGCTCGGCGGCGGATTGCCCATCGGGGCGATGCTTGCGCGCGCAAGCATCTCGTTCGAGCCCGGCGATCACGCGTCGACGTTCGGCGGCGGCCCGGTGGTGTGCGCGGGCGCGCTCGCGGTGCTCGACACGATCGAACGGGACGACCTGCTCGAGCGGGCCCGTGCGATCGGCGACGCGGTGCCCGCGGCGGTCGCCGCCGCGGCGCCGGAGGGCTCTGTCGTCGACGCTCGCGGTCGTGGGTGCCTGTGGGGATTCCAGCTCGCGCGTCCGGTCGCGAACGACGTCGTGCTCGCGATGATCGCCGAAGGCGTGCTTGCGAGCCCCGCCGGGCCCGACGTCGTGCGGATGTCGCCGCCGCTCACGTCGAGCGACGACGACGTCGTCGCGGCCGCGTCCGCGTTCGGGGCCGCGGTCGTGCAGGTCCTCGAGGCTGCCGAGGAGGAGGTCTCGTCGTGAGCCGTTCGAACGGAGCGTCGAAATCGAAGCGGCAGCAGTCGATCCTCGGGCTGCTCGCGAAGGAACGCCTCGCGAGCCAACAGGAGATCCGTGAACGGCTCGCGTACATGGGGATCGAGGCGACGCAGTCCACGATCAGCCGCGACATCGAGGAGCTCGGCCTCGCGCGCGTGCACGACGCGCAGGGCACCCGGTATGTCGTGCCGGGCGATGCCGGTTCTTACGGGCCGATGGCGCTGCTCCGGCACCTGCTCGACGAGTTCGCCCTGTCATTCGTCGCGAGCGATGCAGGGTTGATCGTCCGAACCTCGCCAGGCGCCGCGGCCGCCCTCGCCGAGGGCATCGACCGCGCCGGGCTCGACGGGGTGGCCGGCACGATCGCCGGCGACAACACGATCCTGATCCTCGGGCGCGAAGGCGTGAAGCCGCCGGCGCTCGAGCGGTCGCTGACGCAGATCATGGAGGCGAGTTGATGGCTGTAGGAACCGGCGGCGAGGTCACGGCCGCGAAGAAGGCGGTGCTCGCCTACAGCGGCGGGCTCGACACGTCGGTCACGATCCGGTGGCTGACCGAGCAGGGGTACGAGGTACATGCGGTCGCCGTCGACGTCGGCCAGCGCGAGAACTTCGATGAGATCGTCGAACGCGGAGCCGAGGCCGGCGCTGCGAGCGTGCGGGTGGTCGATGCGGTCGACCGGTTCGCAGCTGAGTTCCTCGCGCCGGCCATCAAGGCGAACGGGCTGTACGAGGGGAAGTACCCGATGGTGTCGGGCCTCGCCCGCCCCTGCATCGTCGAGGAGGTCGTGAAGGTCGCCCGGGAGGTGGGCGCGAGCGTCGTCGCACACGGGTGCACCGGCAAGGGGAACGACCAGGTGCGGTTCGAGGTCTCGTTCGGCGTCCTCGCGCCGGACCTCGAGGTGCTCGCGCCGATCCGCGACGCGAACATCCCGCGCGAGAAGGCGATCACCCTGGCCGACGAGTGGGGCATCCCGATCGCGAGCGTCGTGACCACGTACTCGGTCGACGAGAACGTGTGGGGGCGCACCGCGGAGTGCGGCCCGCTCGAGGACCCGTGGGTGGCGCCGCCCGAGGACGCCTTCGAGCGCACCGCTCCTCTCGAGGCGCGCCCGACCCGACCTGCCGAGGTCACGCTGACCTTCGAGCGCGGCATGCCCGTGGCGCTCGACGGCGTGGCGACGCCGCTGCCCGAGGTGATCCGCCGCCTGGACGTGCTCGGCGGCTCCTACGGGTTCGGGCGGGTCGACATGATCGAGAACCGGCGCGTGGGCATCAAGAGCCGGGAGCTCTACGAGGTGCCCGGAGCGCTCGCGATCATCTCGGCGCACCAGGCCCTCGAGGACCTCACGCTCGAGCGCGACCTTGCCCATCACAAGCCGCAGCTCGAGCAGCGATGGGCGGACCTCGTCTACGACGGCCAATGGTTCTCGCCCCTGCGGGCGGCGATCGACGCCTACGTCGACGCCACCCAGGCGAAGGTCACCGGAGAGGTGCGCCTTCGTTTCGAGCCGGGTTCGTGCACGGTCGTCGGCCGCCGCAGCGCGCACTCCTTGTACGACCTGTCGCTCGCGACGTACGGCAACGGCGACGCGTTCGACCAGTCCGACGCCGAGGGCTACGTGCGCCTGTACGGTCTGCCACTCAAGGTGTGGTCGGCGAAGCAAGGGACCGGCGCGTGACCGAGGGCTCATCGCTGAACGAGGGGAAGCCCGGCGACGGCCCGCTCTGGGCGGGACGTTTCTCGACCCCGCCGGCACCGGAAGCGCACGCCCTCGGACGTTCGCTCCACTTCGACGTGCGGCTCGCGTCGGTCGACGTCGACGCGTCGATCGCACACGTGCGGGCGCTCCAGGATGCAGGCCTGCTCGACGCCGACGAGGCGGCTTCCCTCGAGGAGGCGCTCGCCGCGATCGGCGACGACATCGCCGAGAACCGGTTCGTCTTCCACGAGGTCGATGAGGACATCCACTCGGCGATCGAGCGGGGCGTTACCGAACGGCTCGGCGACCTCGGGGCGAAGCTGCACGCCGGCCGGTCACGGAACGACCTCGTCGTGACCGACCTGCGGCTGTGGCTGCTCGCGGCAGGGCGGCGCATCGACGGGCTGGTGGTTGCGCTCGTCGAGGCACTGATCGTCCGTGCCCGCGAGCACGCCGACACCGTGATGCCCGGCACGACGCATGCGCGCCTCGCCCAGCCTGTGACGCTCGGCCACCACCTGCTCGCGCACGCGTGGGCGCTCGCGCGCGACCTCGAGCGGCTGCACGAGTGGTCGGTGCGCACCTCGACGTCCGCGCTGGGCGCGGGCGCCACCGCCACGTCGACCCTCGGCCTCGACCCCGACATGACCGCTGCGCGCCTGGGCATGCACCGGGCGTTCGCCAACTCGATCGACGCGGTGAGCGATCGGGACTTCGTGCAGGAGTTCGTTGCCGTGGCCGCCATCTGCTCGACACATCTGTCGCGGTTGGCCGCCGACCTGGCGCGCGTCACCGACGAGTCGCTCGGCTGGGCCTCGCTGGACGAGGCCTACTCCACGGGTTCGAGCATGATGCCTCAGAAGCGGAACCCCGACACGGCCGAGCTCGCGCGCGGCAAAGCAGCCCGTGTCGCCGGTGACTTCGTTTCCCTTACGGCGCTGTTGCAGGGCCTGCCGCTCGGCTACCACCGCGACCTGCAGGAGGACAAGGAGCCGGGGTTCGATGCCGCCGACACGCTCGAGCTCGTGTTGCCGGCGCTCACGGGCGCGGTCGCGACCATCGGCTTCGACGCCGAAGCGATGCGTGCGGCGTGCACCCCGGAGGGCCTCTACGCGACCGACCTCGCCGAGGCGCTCGTCCTCGACGGCGTGCCCTTCCGCGAGGCGCACCGCCGCACGGGGGAGTTGCTCAAGCGTGTCGAGGTCGAAGGTCGCGGCCTCGCCGACCTCACCGAGGTCGAGTGGAAGGAGTTCGGCGTGCCCGACGGCTCGACCCAGCTCGACCCAGAGCGTAGCGTGGCGGCCCACACGGTCGCCGGGGGACCGGCGCCCGACAGCGTTCGAGCCCAAGCCGACACGCTCGAGCAGGCGTTGGCGACGCGGGCGTCCGGCGCGCGGTGACTCCTGGTCGACCGGGTCGGCCTCCGCGGCTCCTAAGGCCATCCCACGCGAGGCGCGGGCGCCTGCACGGTGAGCACTCGACCCGTTCGCGATCCGGGTTCCAACGCCGCGGGCCACTCTGCGGCCATCATGAACAGCGTCCTGCCGTCGGAGCCTCCGAGCATGCACGCGAAGCACCCACGGTCGAGCGCGATCGTCTGCGAGACCTCGCCGTCCTCCCACACACGCACGCATCGCTGGTTCGGGACGTCAGCGAACCAGACAGCGCCCTCCGCATCCAGGCAGATACCGTCGGGCGCGGCACCACCGAGTTCAGCCCACACCCGACGACCTGACAGGCCACCGCCGGCCTCGATGTCGAACGCGGTGAGTCGCTGCCCGTGCGACTCGGCCAGGATCAGCGTCGAGTTGTCCGGAGTGACGACCATGCCGTTGGGGAAGAGGACACCATCGGCCACCTGCCGGACCGAGCCATCCGGTGTCACGAGCGCGACGGTCCCGGGACCGGCCTGCTCGCCGGCCATCATGTCGAAGCCGATGTTGTTCACGTAGATGTTGCCCCGACCATCCAGGACGATCTCGTTCCAAGGGAAGTCGGAGAGGTCGGCAAGGTCCGCGTGGGTCGCGAGCGACCCGTCGGGCTCCAGCGACAGGAGACGCCGATCGCTCGACGAGACGATGAGCAGTCGACCGTCCGGCAGCCAGTCGATCGAGAACGGGAACGATGGGACGCGCGTGACGACCTCGTGGGTCCCATGCGGATCCAGAGCGACCACTTCTCGCGCCCCCCAGTCCGAGAACCAGAGTCGGCCGTCGTGCCAGCGCGGTGACTCGCCGAGGACCAGGTCGGAGAGCACGGTTCGTGGTTCCGGCAACAGGGAACCTCCTTCGCCGATGGACGACCGCCGATGGACGACCGATCACCTAGTCCGGCTCCGCGCCCGTCAGGCGCTCGCAGAGCTCCCACAGTCTCTCGCGTTCCGCGGGGGTCGCCCTCGACGGCACGAGCTTCGTGGTCGAGCGCGGCGCGCGGTCGAGCCAGAACCTGCCGGTGACGCGACCAGGCTCGTCGGCCGCCGCGAGCCACACGATCGTGTCGGCGCCCTGCTCGGGGGACCGAAGGATCGGCCCCAACAGGGTGCGGAACCCCGGTAGGCCGGTTTCCAGACCCGGCGTGTCGGCCCATCCCGGGTGCATCGCGTGCACCGGGATGCCGTCGCCGCGCAGGCGCTTGCCCCACTCCTCCGCGAGCACGACCTGCGCCCGCTTCGCCCGTGCGTACGCCGTCGCGCCCGAGTAGTCGTCGGGACCCATCTCCAACACGTCGACCTCGAGCGGCTGGGTGTACATGCCGCCGCTGGCGATCCAGAGTACGCGGGAGCCAGGCGTCGAGCGGAGCAGCGGCACGAGCTCGTTCGTGAGCAGGAACGGACCGAGCACCATCGTCGCGAACGTCATCTCGTGCCCGTCGACCGACTCCTTCCGCTCGGCGAGCAGGGCGCCGGCGTTGTGCACGAGCACGTCGAGTCGGGCGTCCCGCTCGCGGATCTCGTCGGCGAGCCGGCGCACGTCGTCGAGCGAGCTGAGGTCGGCGACGTACAGGCCGGCATGCGGTCCACCGATCGCATCGAGCTCCTCGACCGCGGTCGCACCCCGCTCGGCGTTGCGCGCAACGATCCGTACCGCCGCGCCGATCCGGGTGAGGGCCTTGGCGGTGACGAGCCCGAGGCCCGAGTTCCCGCCGGTGATCACGACCGTCTTCCCGGTCATGTCGAGCGCTGAGAGGTCCGGCCAGCCGTAGAGGCGTCGGCGGGTCTCGTAGCCCACCTTCGTGAAGCTGCCGACCACGCTCGTCTCGAGCACGGCGTCGATCGCACCCCTCAGCACTGCGTCTCGGTTCTGCGAGGATCCACGAACGCAACGTACCCGGTCCGCGGCGCGGCAACCGCCGTGAGACCATGCGCTCCGATGCGGTTCTCGATCAGGGCGTTCACGGGTGAGGACGCAGACGCCGTCGCGAGCTGGCGCTACCCGTCGCCCTACGACGTCTACGACGCCAGCGAGGATCCCTCGTTCGAGAAGGGGATGCGCGATCCGGCCCGCTGGGGCGAGCTGGAGTTCGCCGTCGACGACGCCGAGACCGGCGAGCTGGCCGGGTTCCTCGAGCTGACCGCGATCGGGGACCGCGATCTCGTCGAGATCGGGCTCGGACTGCGACCCGATCTGACCGGACGAGGGCTGGGTCGCTCCTTCGTCGAGGCCGCGATGGCGTTCGCGCGTGACCGCTGGCAACCGAGCACGTTCGCGCTCGATGTCTTCCCTTGGAACGAGCGCGCGATCCGCGCGTACGAGCGTGCCGGGTTCGAGCGAGGTGAGGTGTACGTGCGAACGTTCGACGACGGGAACGAGGTCACGTTCCTGCGGATGGCTCGCTCGGCGGGCCCGCAACCTGACCTGGGGGGGTGACCGGCACGCCGCGCTTGCGCTGCAGCTCGAGGTACTCGCTGCGGCGACGGAACGTGTCGCGCAACTCCTCGCCGAGGGAGTCGACGAACTGATCGCGGTACGCGGCATCGACGAGGATCGTGACCGCATAGTAGAGGCCGGCGAACGCGGCCACGCCGGTCGCGACCCGGAACAGGGCTTCGCTCACCTGTACCTCGTCACCGAACCACGCGATCGTGAAGAGCACGTCGTGGGGCGTCAACAGCCACGTCTCGCGCACGGCTTCGTTCACGAGGAGGGCGCCGAGCACGACGTAGAACAGCCAGATCGCCGTGCTGACGAACAGCACCTGCAGCATCTCGCTGATCAACGCGACGGCCGCGAGGTTCAGGCGCTCCTTCCGTCGTAGCGGGACGTCGCCCACCGACGACTCCGCTTGCACCTCCCGCACGACCCCAGGCAGGCGCACGGCGAGGAACACCATCGCCAGCAGCACGAAGAGTGCCATCGCGGTCCAGAACGCTCCCGGGCCCGGCGTCGTGAACACCTGCCAGATCTCGGTGGTGAAGAACATCACGAGCGAGAAGAAGAGCAGGAGCGGCACGGCACGTATGAGCACCGACAGCGAGGCCCCGAGCTGTGAGAAGAACCGTCGTCCGGTCCAGCGGACGAGCGAGGCCACGCCGAACCCGATCACGAGGTAGACGAGCAGCAGCAGGGCGGCGTTCACGACCATCGTGTTCACCCCGAACAAGAGCTGTTGGCTGAACACGATCGGGAGGAGCCCCGGCAGTATCACGAACGCGGCGAGCTCCGGCCAGCCGACACGGGTCGGCACCGAGAAGAACCGTCGGCCGCGAGCAACGTTCAACACGCCGAAAGCGCCGATCAGGATCGCCGCGCCGCCGAGCGCGAGCAGCAGGTTCAGCCATCCCGCCTCCACGTCCATCGCGTTCACCACCTCGAGCACGAAGACGATCGTGAGGAACGGGATCGCGCGCGTGAACACGTCCTCGGCCGCAGAGAAGTCGAGGATCAGGTTCGGCAGCCCGTCGCGCCGGAAGCCGCGCTCGAGCTCGGCGATGCGCGTCGAGTCGTCGCTCACCAGGGCATCGAACCACGCCCGACGCCCGTGGTCGTGCAGGCGCGACCGTTCCTGCGGGCGCCGATAGGCTTGGGCTCGATGCAGGAACCGACCTTCTCGAGCGCGCTCGTGTTGTTCGCCCATCCCGACGACGCGGAGTTCATGTGCGGTGGCACGGTGGCGAAGTGGACCCGCGCCGGATGTGCGGTGCATTACCTGGTCTGCACCGACGGCTCAGCGGGATCCAACGAGCCGGGGGCGGACCGCGCCGACGTCGCCCCGATCCGCGAGCGGGAACAGCGGGCTGCCGCTGACGTGCTCGGCGTGAAGAGCGTGACGTTCCTCGGCGAGATCGACGGTCTGCTCGAGGTGACGCCCGAGACGCGGAAGAAGGTCACCCGCGAGATCCGCCGGCTCCGGCCTGAGGTGCTCGTGGCTCCCGACCCATCGAGGCTCTGGTCGGGGCAGGGGTACATCAACCACTGGGACCACAAGCAGGCCGGACTGCTCGCGCTGACGGCCGTGATGCCCGACGCGCCCACGCGGGTGATGTTCCAGGAGCTCGAGAGCGAGGGCCTCGAGCCCTACGAGATCCCGAACCTGTGGCTCTCGAGCAACGAGCCCGACATCTACATCGACATCACCGAGACGATCGGTACGAAGGTCGCCGCGCTCGCGCAGCACGCCTCCGAGGAGGGGGAGGCGGCCGCGCCGTTCGTGCGCGACCGGGCGCGCCAGGTCGGGGAGGAAGCCGGCGTGGAGTACGCCGAGGCCTTCAAGGCGTTCCGTTTCGTGGACGACGATGAGTAGGTGAGCATGGACTTCGAGATGGATCACGAGCAGGACGAGCCGTTCGAGCTCTCGCCCGAGGAACGGCGCGACATCGAGGCCGACCTCGACGATCTCGCCGCGATGCGCACGGTCTTCTCGCCGCAGGGCGTGAAGGGCGTCGTGATCGCGTGCCAGGACTGCGGCGCGAACCACTTCTTCGAGTGGGAGCTGCTGCGCGACAACCTGGAGCAGATGCTCACGACGGGCGACCCGCGCCCTCACGAGCCCGCGTTCGACCTCGCCGAGGACGAATACATCCAGTGGGACTACGGCAAGGGGTACATCGACGCGGTCGCCGACGCCGGTCTCGAGCCCGACAAGCGGATCGAGGTCACCCAGTGCCCGTGGTGCGAGACGCCGTTCGACGGCGCGTTCGCGTTCTGCCCGACGTGCGGTCGAACGCTCGCGACCGTGCGGCTGTACCGGGAGCTGCTCGATCGCGGATTCGACGAGCGCGATGTGCGCGCCCTGCTCGTGCGCGCCGGCTACGAGCCGTTCTGACGCGGTCCCGGAGTTGCGTGATCGGCCCGGTCGGGGGGACTATGGATACCTGCCTGCATCGGACTGCCCGCCGGGAGGGGGAAGGCCCATGGCTCGGTTCATGTTCAAGGTCTCCTACAGCAAGGAGGGCATGCAAGGCGTGATGAAGGAAGGCGCGGTCAACCGGCGCACCTTCATCGAGAAGATGGCCGCCGAGATGGGCGGATCGATCACCTCGTTCGACTTCGCGTTCGGCGACACCGACGTCTACGCCATCGGCGAGATGCCCGACCAGATCACGGCCGCGGCGGTCGCGACCGCGGTCGGCGCGGCGGGCACCGGCAGCATCGAGACCGTGGTGCTGCTCTCGGCCGAGGACATCGACCAGGCGATCTCGAAGCACGTGCCCTACCGGGCGCCCGGCGCCTGAGGGCAGGCGCGCGCCGTCACCGGCGCTTCGACGACCTCGACACGCGCCGGGAGCCGGCCAACGGCTCCGCCACGCACTCTTCGGGCGGCACGTCGGGCCGCATGCCTCGGAACGACGGCGCGCGCATCTTCCCCGTGCTCTTCGTCATCTCCAGGAACCGCACCTCGCAGACCAGCTCCGGCTCGACGAACGCCGCGCCCTTCACGGCGGCGAGGTCCGGGTCGTCGATCGGCGGGTCGGGGCGCTTGAGCGGCTCGAGCTGGGCCATCAGCCCGTCGAGCATGCGGTCGGTGAACCCCGAGCCGACCTGACCGACCCATCGCAGCGCGCCGTCCTCGATCGCGCCGACCAGCAGCGCGCCGAACGATCCCGCTCGCCCTCCCTTGCCCGGCGTCCACCCCAGGATCACGCAGGCCTGGGTGTTCATCAGTTTGATCTTCCGCCAGTCCGGGCTGCGCCGACCGGGCAGGTAGGGCGAACCGGTCCGCTTCGCCATCACGCCCTCGAGCCCGAGTCTTCCCGCGGTCTCGGTGAACGCGACGCCGTCGCCTTCGACGTGTGCGGTGACCTGCAGCCGGTGGTCCTGCTCCACGATGAGCTCGAGCAGCTCGCGCCGCTGCTCCAGAGGCAGACCGGTCGTGTCGCGGCCGTCGAGCCAGAGCAGGTCGAAGGCGACGAGCGAGACCGGTGTCGTCTTCGACGCCCGGGCGATCGTCCGCTGCTCCGAGAGGTTCATACGTTGCTGCAGCACCTCGAACGAGGGCCGCCCGTCGTCGTCGAGCGCGACGATCTCCCCGTCGATCACGGCGTTCACCTGGTCGACGAGCTCGTGCACCATGTGCAGCTCGGGGTATTGGCTCGTGGCATCGCGTCCGGTTCGGGTGCGCAACGCCGTCTCCCCGGTCGAGAGATCGGCGAGGCACCGGATGCCGTCGAGCTTCGGCTCGAACCACCACGCCTCGTCGTCGAACGCCTCCCACCCCCCCTCGGCGAGCATCGTCTGGAAGCGCGGAGGTGTAGGGATCAGCGGCGCCGACTGCGCGCTCGCGAGGAACGCCAGCCAGTCGGTCTTCGTCTTCACGAAGTGGAACTCGAGCCCCGGGTATCGCCGACCGTGCAACAGGAACGAGACCTTCGAGTCGGTCCACTCGACCGGCTCGTACCAGCCGTCGTCGAAGATGCGCACCTCGCCGGCGCCGTAGTGACCCTCGGGGATCGTGCCCTCGAACGAGCCGTACTCGAGGGGATGCACCTCGGTCTGGACCGCGAGACGCTTGTCGCCCTTGACGATCGGGAGGCCCTTGGGCACCGCCCATGACGGCAGGCCCCCGTCACGCTCGAGCCGCACGTCGTAGTGCAGGCGGGTCGCCCGGTGCTTGTGGATCACGAACGAGTTGCCGGTCGGCGTGACCTCGCCGGGCGCGGGTTCGGTCGTGCCTTCGGGGCCGAAGTCGCGCCGTCGCACGTACTCGAACAACGCGGGATCCCTCGAGGCCGCCGCGATCTCTTCCGACGTGCGGCTCGCGACGGTCGTGGATGCGGTGCGGGGAAGCGGCGCCTCGATGTCGGGCCGTGCCTGGCCGTCGACCGTCTCGGGGTCGACCCCGAGCGCCTCGAGAGCCGTCGTGAGGTCGGCCGCCTCCGTCCGAACGCCTTCGAAGAGGTCGCCGACCCGTTCGAACCGTTCCCACACGTTGTCGATGCGGAAGTCGGCGGGCTCGAATCCACCGTCGAACACCTCGTCCCAGGTGAGCGGCGTCGAGACCGGCGCGCGCGGCTCGGGACGCAACGAGTACGCAGCAGAGATGTTCGCGCCCGATCGGTTCATGTTGTGGTCGATGAAGATCTTGCCGGTGCGATCGGCGATCTTCCACGCCATCGTGACCCGGTCGGGGTCCGCGCCCTTGATCAGCCGGCCGGCGGCGCCCACGAAGGCGCGGACCGTGTCGTAGGAGTAGGCGCCCCGCCGCACCGGCACGTAGATCTGCAGACCGGTCGCTCCGCTCGTCTTCGGGAACGCCGGCAGCCCGAGCTGGTCGAGCAGCACCTTGATGTGGCGGGCCACGACCAGCACGTCCTCGTACGTGTAGGGCTCGAACGGATCGAGGTCGAAGAAGAGGTAGTCGGGGTGCACCACATCGGCGCAGCGCGAGTGCAGCGGGTGGAACTCGATGCATCCGAGGTTCGCGACGTAGAGCAGCCCGGCCGCGTCGACGATCGTGAGGTAGTCGATCTCGCCGCCCTTCGCGTCCTCGCTCTGCACGACGCAGCGCCCGAGCCAGTCCGGGGTGTGCGAGGGGGCCGACTTCTCGTAGAAGTACTCGCCGTCGATGCCGTCGGGCATGCGCTTCATCGTGAGAGGACGCTCCGCGAGGTGCGGCAGGATCAGCCGGGCGACGTTCCGGTAGTAGGCGAGCAGGTCTCCCTTCGTGTAACCCTCGTCGGGCCAGAAGACCTTGGTGAGGTTCGACAGGCGGAGCTCCCGGCCGTCGATCTCGGTCCACCACGCATCGCCATCGCGGGTCGCCTCGAGGGCCGTCGGCATCTCCACCGTGAACGGTTCCGTCGAGGTCCTGGCCCGTTTCCGCTTCGCCATGTCGGCGATGCTAGCCGTCGTCGATGGCGTCGGGTGTCGCCACCGTGGTAGGAAGCGACTCTCGAACGGCAGCATCGTTCGGATGGAGGGACGATCCACTGAAGCGGAACCCCGAGGGGTTCTGTCGTCGGGGTCCCGGGGGAAGGAGGAGCGGTGAGCGACTGGATCGATCAGGCAGCATCCTCGCTCGGCGTCGAGTCGATCGACGACGACGCGCAGGAACGCCTCCTCGGCGCAGCGCGGGACGTCGCGCACGGCGTGGAGCGGAAACTCACGCCGATCGCCACGTTCCTGCTGGGCGCGGCCGTGGAGCGACGGGTCGCTGCCGGCGAGGATCGTGGGGCGGCGTTCGCCGCGGCGATCGCGGATCTCGAGCGGGCGATCGACGCCGACCACGAGGCGTAGCGCGCGGCCCTCCCATCGCGTCGGCGCCCGACGATAGAATCAGGTCTCCGTCCGCCACGCGACGGGAACGCGACTTCCTCGGAGGGACTTCCATGCCAAGAGCGATGTGGAAAGGGGCCATCTCGTTCGGCCTCGTGACGATCCCGGTCGCCGTCTACCCGGCGACCGAGGAGAAGACCTTGCGCTTCAACCAGCTGCACGATGAGGACATGGGGCGCATCCGATACAAGCGCATGTGCGAGAAGGACGGCGAGATCGTCGACTTCGAGCACATCGTCAAGGGGTACGAGTACGAGAAGGATCGCTACGTCGTGCTCACCGACGACGACTTCGACAAGGTGCCGGTCGAATCCAGCCGGGCTATCGACATCCAGCAGTTCGTCGACCTCGACGAGATCGACCCGATGCTGTTCAAGAAGAGCTACTACCTCACGCCAGACGAGACCGGCGCGAAAGCGTACGCGCTGCTGCGTGAGGCGATGAGCCAGGACAACAAGGTCGGCATCGCGAAGGTGAGCTTCCGCGACAAGGAGCACCTCGCGGCGCTCCGTTTCAAGGACGACGCGTTCGTGCTCGAGACGATGTACTGGCCGGACGAGATCCGCGAGGCCGAGTTCGGCGACGTCGATGTGAGCGCGAAGGTCCGGGGCCAGGAGGTCGAGATGGCCCGTCAGCTGATCGAGAACCTCACCGCCGACTGGAACCCCGACGAGTTCACCGACGAGTACCGTGAGGCGCTGCTCACGATCGTCGAGGCGAAGATCAACGGCGAGGAGATCGAGGTCGTCGAGGCGGAGCCCACGGCGAAGGTCGTCGACCTGATGGAGGCGCTGAAGGCGAGCGTCGCCGCGGCGAAGAAGCAGGCCGATGAGCCGGTCGCCAAGCCCGCCGCCAGGAAGTCGACAGCCAAGAAGTCGACGGCGAAGAAGCCAACCGCCAAGAAGGCGACCGCGAAGAAGACCACGGCCCGTAAGAAGGCCGTCGGGGAGTGACCTTCCCCGATCCGTACCGGGCTCGCCCGGCACGGCGCGACGACCTCGACGCGCTGGTCGAGTTGTTCGAAGCGCGTGACCTCGCCGACGTCGGCTTCATCGACCAAGCGCGAGACGAGATCCTCGAGGACTGGGCCTCGATCCGGTTCGAGTTCGACCGTGACACCGTGATCGCCGAAGCGCCCGACGGCACGATCGCCGCGTACGGGTTGGTCCTCGCGCTCGACGCCACGGTGCAGATCGTCGCGATGGGCAAGGTGCATCCGAGGCACGCCGGACACGGGCTCGGGGCGGCCCTGCTCCGAGAGACCGAACGGCGCGCGCGTGAACGGCTCCCGTCAGGCACGCGGGCGCCTTTCCGCACCGGCACCCCCGAGACCGACCGGGCCGCGATCGACCTGTTCGGGGTGTCCGGCTTCCGTCACGTGCGCTCCTTCTGGCACATGGAGCGCGCTCTGGTCGACGACGTGCCCCCGGCCGAGCCGCCGGCGGGCATCACCCTCCGCGCCGGCGATGCCGGCGACGACGAGGTGATCGCCTACCTCGTGCTCGACGAGGCCTTCCGAGAGAACTTCGGCTTCGAGCCGATCTCGCAGGGAGATTGGCTGAACGAGCTCGGGGGATGGCCTTCGTACGATCCGACCCTCACCGTGCTGGCGTTCGATGGTGGCATCCCGGTCGGCATCTCGATCAACAACGCCGCCGACGACGGCATCGGGTGGGTCGCGGACCTCGGGGTGTTGCCCGCATGGCGCAACCGGGGCATCGGCAAGGCATTGTTGCTCCGGTCGTTCATCGAGCTCGCAGCTCGAGGACAGCGCGAGGTGCGGCTCGGCGTCGACACCCAGAACGCGACCGGCGCCACCCACCTTTACCGGGGCGCCGGTATGAAGGTGCGCCGGCAGTTCCACGTGTACGAGAAGCCACTCACGGGCGCGTAAGCTGATGCCCCCTGCCGGGAGGATCGCGCCGTGAAACTGGTGACCGCCATCGTGAAACCCCATCGAGTCGACGAGGTCAAGGAAGCGCTCCGGGACCTCGGCGTGAACGGCCTGACCACGACTGACGTCGAAGGGTTCGGCCGCCAGCGAGGGCACACCGAGGTCTACCGAGGTGCGGAGTACCAGGTCGATTTCGTACCGAAGGTGAAGCTCGAGGTGCTCGTCCCCGACGGCGAGGCACAGGGCGTCGTCGACGCGATCGTGAAGGCGGCACGCACCGGCAAGATCGGCGACGGCAAGCTCTGGATCACCGAGGCCGAACAGGTGATCCGTATCCGCACGGGCGAGATGGGCCCCGACGCGGTCTGACCGACGGCGTCGACCGAGCGATGGAAGGCACACCCGTGGGCGAGCCCATCGCGCGCCTCCGGGGGGAGCTGGCCGCGCTCGACCGCGCTTACTCAGCCGGACACCATGGACTCTGGTCGGCGACGCGTCGGGCCGAGATGTTCGATGTGGCGTTGCTCACGTTGTTCGGAGCGGCCGATCCACCTCCGGGCCTTGGCCTCGCGGCCCTCGGAGGATACGGACGACGTCAGCAGCTCCCCCGGTCTGACGTCGACCTCTTGATCGTGCACGACGGCGAGCGGCCGGACGACGTCGCGGTGCTCACCGACCGTCTCCTCTACCCATTGTGGGACGCCGGGTTCGAGGTCGGCCACGCGGTGCGCACCCCACGTGAGTGCGAGCAGATCGCGCGGGAGCGCCTCGATGCATTCACGTCGATGCTCGACCTCCGGCCGATCGCGGGTGACATCGCCCTCGCCGGCGAGGCGGCCGACCGTGTCCGCGACCTCGCCGGCGCGGACATCCCCGGGTTCGTCGGCTCGTTGCGACACGACGCCGACCTCCGTGCCGAGCGCTTCGGCGTGACCGCCCATCTGCTCGAACCGGATCTGAAGAACGGTGCGGGCGGGTTGCGAGACGTGCACGCCGTCCGGTGGGTGACCGGTGTGGCGGGTGAAGCCCTGCTGCGAACGGCCGAGCGTGAGGAGCTCGCCGCCGCTGAGGAGTTCCTGACGCGGGTCCGAAGCGCCCTGCAGTTCGAGACGGCCAGACGCATGGACCGACTCCCGCTCGAGCTGCAACCGCCGATCGCCCGCGCGATGGGGTTCGCCGATGAACCCCGGTTGATCGCCGAGGACGCCCTGATGCGCGGGGTGTTCGAGCACGCCCGGGCCATCCGCTGGATCGCCGAGAACGTGCTGGCCCGTGCCTCCTCGGGCACCGCGATGCCGGCCGAGGCTCCCGTGCCCTTCCACGGCATCGACGATGCGATGGTCGCCCTCGCCGCGGTCGCCGAACAGGGTGAGCGTCCCGATGCCCGTGTGCTCGATTCGATCGAGGTCACCCCGGTCGCAGAGCCGATCGGGTGGTCCGCCCTGACCCGCGAGGCGTTCATGCGCATCCTGCGGTCAGGTGAGGCGGGCGTCGCCGCGCTGGACGCGCTCGACCGGCTCGGCTTGCTGTCGCGACTCCTCCCGGCCTGGGCGGCCGTGCGGTGCCGCCCCCAGCGCGACCCGTATCACCGCTTCACGGTCGATATCCACCTCACGAGCGCGCTCGCCGAGATGAACCGCCTGCTCTCGACGACCGATGCCGACGACCCGTTCACGGCCGGCGCGCTCTCGCAGGTGCCGGACCGCGACGGGCTCCTGCTGGGCGCGCTGTTGCACGACATCGGCAAGACGGGCGAGGGCAGCCACGTGCCGGCGGGGGCGCGCATCGCGAGGGAGACGCTGGATCGCATGGGGGTGTCGCGGCCCACGCTCGAACTCGCGGCCTTCATGGTCGAAGAGCACCTCCTGCTGCCCGACACGGCGACCCGCCGTGACCTCACCGACGAGAACCTGATCCTCGATGTGGCCGCGCGCATCCGGTCGCCGGAGCGCCTCGCCGCGCTCACCTTGCTCGCCCGGGCCGATGCTGCCGCCACCGGACCGGCCGCCTGGACCCCGTGGCGTCAGACCTTGCTGCGCGAGCTCGTCACGCGGGTGCAGCACGTGTTCGAGCGGGGGGACATGGGCGCCGAGCTCGCTCGAGAGCTCACATCCAGGGTCGATTCCGTCCGGGATCTGCTCGAAGGCGAGCCCGACGACGCGGTGGAACGCTTCGTGCTCCGCATGCCGCGAGGCTACTTCCTCGCCGTCGACCCGCACCGGATCGCTTCCCACTACCCGACGATCGCACCCGAGATCGGTTCGTTCGAGGTGCGGTCGGCGGCGTGGCCGGGGCCCGACGCGGGCTCCTACGAGCTGCTCGTCGTCGCCGCGGATCGCCCGGGGCTGCTGTCGTGGATCGCGGGAGCCGTCGCCCTCGCCGGCCTGTCGATCCACACGGCCCAAGTCTTCACGACCGACGACGGGGTCGCCGTTGACCTCTTCGAGGTCGAGGGCGTCTTCGAGGCCGAGGTCGGGGAGGCCCGATGGCGCGAGTTCCGGGGGGTGCTTCGCAAGGCCGTCGAAGGCCGGCTCTCGCTCGACCACCGCGTCGCCGAGAAGCGCGCCCGGTACCCGGCGTCTCGCTCGAGCGCACCGGTGACCGTGGCGGTCGACAACGAAGCCTCCGACTACTCCACCGTGATCGAGGTCGGCGCGCCGGACCGCATCGGGTTGCTGTACGACATCACGAGCGCCCTGGCGGAACTGAAGCTCGACGTGCACCTGGCCAAGGTCGCCACCTACACGGGTCGGGTGATCGACTCCTTCTACGTTCGTGATGCGCTGGGTCGCAAGGTCGCCGGCGCGGTTCAGGTCGACGAGATCGAGGCAACCGTCCGAGGAAGGCTGCAGTCGATGGCTGGACCGGAAGCTCGGAAGGCGGACTGACGACTCCCTCGGACGTGTCGGCGGCTGGTCTCCGGGCGCTCGTCGACCGCGTGATCGGTCGCGGTGTCACGATCCGACGTGCGGCCGAGGGATCGTCGACCCAGGTGTTCCGGCTCGATCACGACGGGGAGGTGATGTACCTGCGGGTCGCCGAGGAGGCCGGTGGATCGATGGCGGTCGAGGCCGCGGTCCATGACCATCTGAGAGCGGCCGGGCTGCGGCTCCCCGAAGTGGTGGCTCTCGATGAGGGGCATGAGGTCGGACGCTCGGTGATGATCGTCCGCGAGGTTCCCGGGACCGCGATCCTCTCGCCGGCGGTCGCCGAAGTCGAACCGATACTCCGAGCGGCCGGGCGCGACCTCGCGCGACTCAACGAGGTACCGGTCGAGGGATACGGGTGGATCCGCCGTGACACGGACGCGTGGCCGCTCCGTGGTGAGGACACCACCTATCGAGCGTTCGTGGAACACGCGCCCTCGATCCGCCGGATCGAGCCACTGCTCGGGTCGGCGGAGCGCGCCGCGTTCGAGGAGCTCCTCGACGAGGCCCGTGTCGACGATCCGCATCCGCGGTTGGTCCACGGCGACTTCGACCGAACCCACATCTACCAGCGCGACGGCGTCTACTCGGGGATGATCGATCTGGGTGAGATCCGTGGGGCCGAGTGGTGGTACGACCTGGCGTACTTCCACCTGCAGGACGCCGCTCGGCCGCTCCTCCCGCCCCTCGTGGCGGGCTACGCGGAGATCACCCCGCTCCCGAGCGACCTGCCGATCCGCCTCCGGAGATCGGCGGTCATGATCGCGGCCACGCAACTCGCGCGATGGCTCGATCGGGACGGTTCTGCGGCCCTCGAGGGGCGCGAGGCGCGCCGATGGGTCGTCAGGCTCCGCGAGCTCCTCGCTTCGCGACCGGGGTGACGGAGACGCCGCCCTCCGACACGATCGGGTCACTCTGCCGACTGCTCGGCCATCTCGAACGTGTCGAGGCTCTCCTCGAGGTCGTGGCGGATGGCCGCCTCGAGCTCACGGTCGAGCGCGGGCAAGCAGATCTCCTCCTCCTTGGTCATGTGCAGGTCGACCAGCATCTCCAGGCCATGCAAGGTGCGGACGAGCGTGCGTCGCTCGCTCGGCGCGAGCCCGCCCTGCGAGAGCGTGTCCTCGGCGAGTGCCACCTCACGTTCCAAGCCTGCGATCGCCCGGTGGTCCATCGCCAAGAGATCCACGCTCATCTGCCCTTCCTCGCGGGCGAGCGCCGGGTACAGCACGCGGTCCTCCACGGCCATGTGCCGGAGCATGCCGTGCGCCAGCAGCCCATGGAGATGCGCGAGCTCGTGCCGCAGCGACGCTTCGTCGAGCGCCGCTGATTCGGCCGTGGCCCGACACGCCGATGCGATCTTGCCTCGGAGCGCCGCATGCGCCTCCAGGAACGATGCCCATGGTTGCGACATGGCTTCCTCCTTCATCGTCCAACGGGCCTGCCGCGGCCGCGTCACCGGGGCTGCGCGGACCCTCCCAGTCCCACCGTAGGAGTGGCCACTCCCCTGCGACCCGGGCATGGACCCCTCGCACGCGGGCCGTTCGCCCTGGCCGTGAGGGCCCGGGTGATCTCCCCATCCGGGTGGAGCTGACCCGGTTCGGCCTCGGAGGTCTCGCAGGTCGGTGTTGCTTAGAACGTCGCTCGATCCTCCATCCGGCAGCGTCGGTGACGGAGCGCGTCCTGAGCGTGGAGACTCCGAGATGCATCGGCGCGTATCGGTCCCGAGGGACGTCGATCACGCGCTCACCGCACGGTAGAGGTGCCAGCGGTCGGGGACACCCTTGAGTTCGTGCTCGCCGGCGTCCTCGAAGGTCAGATCGGATCCGGCGGTGAGATCCTTCACCGTCTGTGATACGAGCACCTCGGACGGACCCGCGTGGGCCATGACGCGAGCGCCGATCGAGACGGACAGACCGCTGCACTTGCCCTCCACCACCTCGCACTCGCCGGCTTGTCGGGGAGGACTGATCCGTCGAGCGGCGTCCTCCTGCACGTATGAACGAGACTGCGGCGAGGTGCGGCGGCCACGCGGCCAGGGATAGCATCGGCACGTGCTCATCTGCCCTTCTTGCGGCACCGAGAACCCCGACGCGCAGAAGTTCTGTGGGGAGTGTGGGGCGGGACTCTCGGCACCGAACGAAGCCCGTCGCCGGTTGGTCACGGTTCTCTGCTGCGATCTCGTCGGTTCGACGGAGCTCGGGGAGCGGCTCGACGCCGAGATGCTTCGGAAGGTGCTCGACCGGTACTTCGATGCCATGCGGGACGCCATCCGGCGGCACGGCGGGACGGTCGAGAAGTTCATCGGGGACGCCGTACTGGGCACCTTCGGGGTGCCGGAAGCTCATGAGGACGACACGCTTCGCGCCGTGCGGGCTGCGCTCGAGATGCGAGAGGCCGCCGCCGAGCTCGACCGAGAGATCGACGATCCCGAGGTCCGGATCGTGGTCCGGATCGCGATCGACTGCGGGGAGTCGTTCGCCGACGAGGCTGCCGCTACGCAAGGGAGGATCGTCGGGGACGTATTCAACACGGCCGCTCGCCTGGAGTCGGCGGCGGAACCGGGGGACGTGTTGGTCTCCGCGGCGGCCGAGCGGATGCTCCGCGGGCGCGTCGATCTGGTGGCGCTGGATGCGATCGAGGTGAAAGGCAAGGCAGCGCAGGTCCAGGCCCACAAGGTGCTAGCCGTTCGTTCGGTGGTGGCCAGGATCGACACGCCGCTGGTAGGGCGCGACCGACAGCTGAGGATGCTCGAAGAGGCGCTCGAGGACGCGATCGATAACCGCGCGTGCGTGCTCGTCACCGTCTTAGCCCCGCCCGGTGTGGGCAAGTCCCGCCTCGCGACCACGTTCGCGGACGCGGTCGGCGAACGGGCGACGGTCCTGGTCGGCCAGACTCCCTCGTACGGCGTCGGCGTCACCTTCGCGCCGCTCGTCGAGCTCCTCTCACAGGCCGCTGGACGACCTGGTGGCGACGCCGACGAGGTCGCGGCGGCGCTGCGAGAGCGGGTGGCTTCCGAACCCGACGGACCGGCCGTGAGCGATCGCATCGCCCAGGTCCTCGGGGTCGGCGCGGCGCTCGCGTCCGACGCTTCCTGGGCGGTCAGACGCCTGCTCGAAGTCGTCGCTGCCGAGCGGCCGCTCGTGGTGGTGCTCGAGGATGTGCATTGGGCCGAGCCGCCGATGCTCGACCTCGCCGATGCCGTCATCGAGCGCGTTCACGGGTCCATGGTGTTCCTCTGTCTCGCGCGTCCCGAACTGCTCGAGCAGCGTCCTCACTGGGCGGCCGGCAAGCCCCGAACGCTCACCACCACCCTTCCTCCGCTCTCGCCGGCGGAGTCCAGGCAGGTCGCGGAGATCCTGCTCGGGGCGGGGGCGCCCACGGCCGTCGTCGACCGGGTGTGCGAGACCGCAGAGGGGAACCCGCTGTACCTGGAACAGCTCACCGCGATGCTCGCGGATCGCGGGCTCCTCGTCGACGGTCGTTGGGTGGGAGCGGACGACGCGGACGTTGAGATCCCCGAGACGCTGCAAGCGTTGCTCGCCTCGAGGCTCGATCGCCTCGATCCGGCATCCCGCCTCGTCCTGGAGCGTGCGGCGGTCGAGGGACGCAGATTCCGGATCGCGGCGGTCCGCGCGCTCGCGCCTGACCTCGGTCCGGAACACCTCGAGCCCGCGATCGCCGCGCTCGATCGAAAGGGTCTCGTGCAGCCGGAGGACGAGGCCGGCGGTCGGTGGCGCTTCGCCCACGCGCTCGTGCTCGACGCCGCCTACCGGGGCCTCTCGAAGGAGCTGCGGGCGGATCTGCACGAGCGGCTCGCCGACTGGATGATGGAGGAGGACGCCGACCAGGCCGACGTCGACGAATCGGTCGCGCGCCACCTCGAACGTGCGCTCCACCTGCGCGAGGAGCTCGGCGCGCGAGATGAACGATCAGCCACCCTGTCGGAGCGCGCCGGCGAGCTGTTCGCCGACGCGGGGTCGCGGGCGTTCGCGGCGCTCGACTACATCACGTCCCGCGATCTCCTCGGCCGGGCCGCGGTCCTCCTTCCCGAGCGGTCCCCTCGCCGCATGGAGATCCTCCCGAGCCTTGGGGCCGCGCTCGCGGATTCGGGCCGTGCGGAGGAGAGCGATGCGCTCCTCACGGAGGCTCTGGGCCAGGCGCATGCGACGGGATCGGAGCGCGATGCGCTTCGCGCGTCCGTGCAACTCCTGGCCAACCGGATCTACCGATCAACGGATGAAGCGGAGATCGAGACCGCGTCCCAAGCAGACGCGACGCGCCTTCGACGTGTTCGAGACCTCGGGTGACGAGGTGGGCATGGCCGAGGCGGCGATCGGGTTGGGCAACCTCGCGTACGTGCGAGCGCACTGCGACGAGGCGCAGCGGTGGGCGACGGAAGCGATGTTCCGAGCGCTCGCGGCCGGTCGTCCGAGGGAGGCGACCCAGGCCGCCGGCGACCTGGTCGGGATGGCGTTCGTAGGGCCTGTCCCGTTCACCCGGTTCGCTGCGGATGCCGAGGAACTGTTCACCGCTCGCGACCCCATCTCGGATAGCCCCGGACATGCCTTGATGGCGGCGGCTTCGCTCGCCGCGGGCGACGACGCCGGGTTCCGTGAGCACGAGGAGCGGTGGCGCGACGTCGTCGACCGCCACGGGCTGGCATGGCTCGCCGCGGCGCACGGGATGGAGATCGCCTTCGTCGAGCTGTGGGCGGGCCGAGCGGCCGCCGCTGAGCGGCGGCTCCGGGAGGCGCAGCAGTTCTTCGCCCAGATCGGCAACGTTTGGTACCTGAGCGTCGCCGACGAGTACCTGTGCGAAGCGGTCTACGCGCAGGACCGACCCCGTGAGTTCCTCCGTCTCGCAGACGCGTTCGCCGCCTCCTCGCTCATGACCGACCGTCACAACCTGGTCAAGCGTCAGGCGGTGCTGGCGCGGGCCCATCTGCTCCGTGGGTCCGCGGTCGAGGCGGAGGCCTCGGCGAGACGCGCGCTCAAGCTCCTCGAGCCAACGGACCTCATCCCCGACAGGGTGGACGCGCTGCTCGTGCTCGCGGACGCGCTGGACGAGCGGGGGATGGGGGATGAGGCGGCAACGGCCCGTCTCGAGGCCATCGCGAAGGCCCGAGCCAAGGGGAACATGGCGGCGGTCGCGCGACTCGAGCGCTGAACCCCGCAAGGGGTCGTGCCCCCATGTCGTCGAAGGTCAGATCACCACCCGGTAGAGGCGCCAGCGGTCGGGAACCCCTTTCAGCTCGTGCTCTCCGGCGTCCTCGAAGGTGAGACCGGATCCGGCCACGAGGTCTTTGACCGTCTGTGAGATCAACACCTGGGAGGGACCGGCCTTCGCGGCAACCCGCGCCCCGATCGACACCGTGAGGCCGCTGATCTCGCCGTCGATCAGTTCGCACTCGCCGGTGTGCACGCCCGCACGGATCTCGATGCCAAGATCGATGACGCGATGCGCGACTTCCATCGCACAGTGGATCGCTCGCGCGGGTCCGTTGAAGGTCGCGTAGAAGCCATCGCCGGCGGTGGAGGACTCGAGACCGCGCCATCGTTCGAGGGCATCGCGGACGATCGCATGATGCTGTTCGATCAACCCCTTGTACCGTCGGTCTCCTAGCTCAGCTTGCTTCTGCGTAGATCCGACGACGTCTGTGAACAGGACCGTCGACAAGACGGTGTCCAGCTCGGGCGCGGCGGGAGAGATGCCAACGAACTCTCGGATGGCGTCGAGCACCGCGGGCTGCTCGTCGACCTTCAGCTCGTCCGCTCCCGGGAACAGTCGGATCTGCGGTCGACGTACGAGCGTGGCGAGGTACTCGAGCGCCTCGCGGTCGTTCTCGCGAGCCAGCAGGAGCACGGGGGCTGCGATCGACGGCATGGCGCCCCGGACGTCCGTTTCGTTGTAGATCCGGTCCATCTCGACGGCAACGTCGGGCGTACCGGTCTGTCGGCTGAGGTTAACGTCCCGAGAAGTGGTGGACTTTCGAGGTGGACTTCCGGGGTGGAAATCCCCGTGACGTAGATGGCCACCGCCATCCTCATGACAGTCGAGGTCAAGAGGAGGGACGATGGCCACCCCCAGGATGGACATCACGTCGTTCGTCGGCAAGCTGCTGGAAGAGAACGACGTCGATCTGCTGCGTGAGGGCGTGAAGGTGCTCGCCCAGGCCGTGATGGAGACCGAGGTCTCGTCTCAGATCGGGGCGGCTCCCTACGAGCGGAGCTCCGAGCGTGTTGCCTACCGCAACGGCTACCGCACCAGGCGCTGGGACACCCGCTCGGGCACGATCGAGCTGAAGATCCCCAAGGTGAGCGCCGGCGCCTACTTCCCGAGCCTGCTCGAGCCCCGTCGGCGAGCGGAGAAGGCCCTGCACGCGGTCGTCGTCGAGGCCTACGTCAAGGGCGTGTCCACCCGCAAGGTCGACGACCTGGTCCGAGCCCTCGGGATCGACGGCATCTCCCGCTCCGAGGTCTCCAGGATCTGCAAGGTCCTCGACACCGAGGTCAAGACCTTCCTGCAGCGCCCGATCGACGACGAGCACCCCTACGTCTGGCTCGACGCGACGTTCCACAAGGTCCGTCAGGCGGGACGGGTCACCTCGGTCGCCACCGTGGTCGCGATCGGGGTCAACGACCAAGGGCAGCGCACGATCCTGGGTGCGGCGACAGGCCAGAGCGAGGACCACCAGTTCTGGACCTCGTTCCTTCGTTCGTTGATCAAGCGGGGCCTGAAGGGCGTTCGGCTGGTGATCTCCGATGCCCACGAGGGCCTGCGTCAGGCGATCGCGAAGATCCTGGCCGGTGCCACCTGGCAGCGGTGCCGGGTCCATTTCATGCGCAACCTGCTCTCGACCGTGCCCAAAGGCGCCCAGGACACGGTGGCAGCGGTCGTTCGCTCGATCTTCTCCGCACCTGATCACGCGAGCGCGATGACCCAGCTGCATGACGTGGCCCGGATGCTCGAGCCGAAGTTCCCCCAAGCCGCCGAGCTGCTGGAGGACGCGGCCGAAGACGTGCTCGCCCACATGCACTTCCCCCGCGAGCATCGCCGGCGGCTGCATTCGACCAACCCGATCGAGCGCCTGCACAAGGAGGTCAAACGCCGCACAAGGGTGATCGGGATCTTCCCGACGCTGGACTCGTTGATGCGCATGGTCGGGACGCTGCTGGCCGAGCAAGACGACGAATGGCAGGTGGCCGATCGCCGCTACTTCAGCGTCGGCTCGATGGCCAAGGTCGACGAGCTCGAGGGAGGTGAGGACCCGAAGGAGCTACTCGCTGCGATCGCGTGAGGACCGAGGATGGCGGTGACGGATTTCAACCACTTGACGGGACACGACCGTCTGATAGGCGATGTAGGCGTCGTCGGGGGTCTTCGCGTACTTGGTCTGAGGGGTTTCCATGAAGGTCAGCGCACGTCGCCGTTCCACGCGAACTCGATCGTCGGCTTCCGGCTCATGAGCCCACCACCCGGTCGAGGTCCCTGCGTCGGGAGACGCCTGCGAGATCGCGGTCGCGAGGGCGTCGCATGGCCGGGTTCTTCACCTCGCCAGTCTCGTTCGCGCTAGACGCCAGGCGCAAGTTGTTGCCGAGAGTGCTGCCCGGTCATCGGCCCCGTAGAGGTCAGATCTGCCTCATGCTTTGGAGCGCAGGATGTCTTCGAGGCGTTTGGCCATCTTCGGGCCGGCCGCATCCTCTTCGTGCTTGAAGTGATCGCGACATGGCCCAGATACGTTGCAGCACAACGGCACTCTAGCACTGGTACTGCCGCGTATCAAGCCATTTCTCTCGTCATTTGATGTTGCCCAAAGTGTTGCCTGATTTGCTTTAGTTCCCTCCTGCTCCCGCGACCGCAGTGTCGCCGTGCATCAGTTCGCGACTCGGTAGAGGCGCCAGCGGTCGGGGACACCCTTCAGCTCGTGCTCGCCGGCGTCCTAGAAGACGAGCCCAGAGCCCGCCACCAGGTCCCTCACTGTGGCTGATGTCCACACCTCCGAGCTCCCTGCCAGCGAAGCAACCCTCGCGCCGATATGTACCGCGATCCCTCTGTACGGCCGTACCGGCAAGTTCGATCTCGCCCGTGTGGCAACCCGCGCGGATCTGCATCCCGAGGGGCCGTAGGGCTTCACCGATCGCCTGAGCGCAACGCACTGCTCGAGCCGGACCGTCGAACGTTGCGAGGAGCCCGTCGCCGGTCGAGTCGACATAGATGCCGCGGTGGCGCTTGATCTCGGCTCTCGCGCGCTCGTCGTGGCTGGCCAGGAGCTCCTTCCACGCGGTGTCTCCGAGTCGAGCCGCCAACTCCGTCGATCCAACGATGTCGGTGAACAGGACCGTGGCGAGCACACGGTCGACGTCCTGCACATGTCTCCTTCCGGTCAGGAACTGCTCGACCTCATCCAGCACTGTGTCCTGGTCCGCGCCCCAGGGTTCGTCGTCTCCTCCCGGAAGCTCAAGGAAGCGGGACGCCGGGATCCGGACGGCGACGTCGCGCCCTGCCTCGATGACTTCGACCTGGTCGTCGGTCCGATGCATGACGAGGGTCGGGACCTGGATGGTCGGCAGGATTCGGCGAATGTCGATCTGTTGCCATATGCGCTCGATCGCCTCGACCGAGTTGGGACTCGCCGCCTGACGCATGAATCGCGCCCACCAGTCGATGTGACGCTCGTCGTGGGCAAGCGACGGGTGGAACAAGGGGACCATCTTCTCGGCGTACGCGCGGGTTCCCCATCCTTCAGCCAGCTCTCGCGAAATAGTCGTCCCACTCGTCGATCGACCACTGCCAGGGGAAGTCGGCCGAGGCGACCCCAGCCGCCGCAACGCCGTAGAGTGCGAGTGCGCCTACGCGATCTGGGAACGTCGCGGCGAAGATCGCACACAGGGTGCCGGAATTCGATGTTCCGAAGAGCGCCACTCGCTCGGACCCGACTGCGTCGAGCACGACGACGAGGTCGTCCATCAGGATCTCGAGCGGCGGCAGGTCCGTAGGCGACATGCGGTCGGAGAGGCCGGTCCCGCGTCGGTCCATGAATATCAAGCGGGAGAACGACGCGAGGCGTCGGAGGAACCGCGCGTAGTGCGGGCTCTCCCAGGCGATCTCGATGTTGTTGATGAATGCCGGCAGGAAGACGAGATCGATCGGCCCGTCGCCGAGAACCTGGTAAGCGAGCGCGACATCGCCGTTCCGCGCGTAATGGATCTCTGGGATCGCCACCGACCCATCCTTCCGGGGAAGGCACAGTGACGCAACTGAGACCCACGGGTTCTGCCGACCTGCGAGTCTTGTATCAACTTGCTCAGTTCCCTGTGGACCGTTGTCCACCTCCGAGCTCACACTGGGAACGATTCGGTGTCGTGCCGGAGCAGGCGTTCGCGCTCCTCGGCCAAGGCCGGTGCCTGCTGGGTCTGGCCCGAGCGACCGAGGCCGCAGCGGTCCTGCACCGCGCCCGCGAGATCTTCGAGCGGCTCGGTGCGACGCCAGCGCTCGCCGAGACCGACGCGCTCCTCGCCGCCGCGGCCTGACCTTCAGCGGAAGCGTTCGTTCGTCAGCGTGTGCTCTGTCGCCGAGGGCAACGCGCTGATGTTGCCCAAGGTTGCCTGGCCATCGGCCCCGCAAGACCTTGACATCTGCCTCATGCTTTGGAGCGCAAGATGTCTTCCAGACGCTTCGCCATCTGGGGACTGCCCCGAGATCTTCGTGCTTGACGAGCCGGCGAGTGGGGGCATTGTCGCAGGTCACAGGGTTGAATGCAGCATCCACACCACGCCATGTCAAGTCCGACCCTAGCTGCGGCTGCAACATTGTTCTCGCTCATATGTTGCCTAGATCGTTGCCCGATTTGATAAATGGATCGGCCCACTGTGCTGGATGGCGACGGAGCGCTTCCGTGTCGCGGGAGGGTAGCATCGGCACGTGCTCATCTGCTCGTACTGCGGCCACGAGAACCCCGACGGGGCGAAGTTCTGCATGGAATGCGCGACGCCGCTCGGCGCGCTCCGCCCGTCCCGTCGCCGAGGAACGCAAGGTCGTCACGGCGCTTGTTCTGCGACCTCGTCGGGTTCACCGCGACCTCGGAGTCCGCCGACCCCGAGGACGTCGACAAGATGCTCGCCGCCTACTTCGCGATGGCGCGCGCAGCAGATCGAGGCCCACGGCGGGGTCGTCGAGAAGTTCATCGGCGACGCGGTGGTCGGGGTGTTCGGGGTGCCGGCCGCTCACGAGGACGATCCCGAGCGAGCGGTCCGCGCGGGACTTCGGATCGTCGAGGACGCCGAGGAGCTCGAGGCTCGTCGGCGGCGCTCCGCTGAGGCTGCGCGTGGGGATCAACACCGGGGAGGCGCTCGTCCGCCTCGGGGTCACCGCCGCGCTCGGGCGAGAGGATTCTCGCCGGGGACACGATCAACACCGCGTCGCGCATCCAGTCGGTCGCCCCCGAGATGGGCGTCGCGGTCGGGTCTCGGGACCTACGAGGCGACCGCCGCGGTCTTCGACTACGAGGAGCTCGAGCCCGCGACGCTCAAGGGCAAGACCGAGCCGGTGCGGGTGTTCCACGCGAAGAGCCCGCTCGCACGCTTCGGGACCGACCTCACCCGCACCGCACGACACCCCGTTCATCGGTCGCGAGATCGACCTCGCGATCCTGAAGGGCATCTTCGACAAGACGCGTCGCGGCCGACCTCGCCCCAGCTCGTCACGGTCGTGGGGGAACCCGGCCTCGGCAAGAGCCGGATCGTCGCGGAGCTCTTCGCGCTACGTCGACGACCGAGCCCGAGCTGGTCACCTGGCGCCAGGGGCGGTGCCTGCCCTACGGGGAGGGCATCACGTTCTGGGCGCTCGGAGAGATCGTGAAGGCCCACGCCGGGATCTGGAGTCCGACCCGCCCGAGGTCGCCATCAACGAAGCTCGAGCCGGTGCTGCCCGAGGGCGACGAGCGGCCGTGGTTCCGCCAGCGCCTGCTCCCGCTGCTCGGGATCGAGGCCGACCTCCACCGCCGAACGCGAGGAGCTCTTCACCGCCTGGCGGCGGTTCCTCGAGCACGTCGCCGAGCAGGATCCGACCGTGCTCGTGTTCGAGGACCTGCACTGGGCCGACGAGGCGATGCTCGCGTTCCTGGAGCACCTCGCCGACCGAGCCGAGGCGGTGCCGCTGCTCGTGGTCGGCACGGCGCGCCCCGAGCTCTTCGAGCGCCATCCCGACTTCACGAGCGGCCTGCGCAACGTGAACACGATCAACCTGCGCCGCTGTCGCGAGGACGAGACCGCACGGCTCGTCTCGGCGCTGCTGGAGACGACCGTGATCCCGGCCGAGCTGCAACAGCCGATCCTCGAGCGGGCCGGCGGGAACCCCCTGTACGCGGAGGAGTTCGTGCGCCTGCTGAAGGACAGGGACCTGCTCGTCGAGAAGGGCTCGAGCTGGGAGCTGCGCGAAGGCGCGGAGGTCCCGTTCCCCGATTCGGTCCAGGCCCTGATCGCCGCGCGCCTCGACACGCTCTCGTCCGACGCGAAGTCGATGCTCGCCGACGCCGCGGTCGTCGGCAAGGTCTTCTGGGCCGGCGCGATCGCCGCAGATGGGCGACCGCGACTCTCAGCGACGTGACCGAGACGCTCCGGGAGCTCTCGCGCAAGGAGCTCGTGCGTCCCGCGCGACGATCGTCGATCGAGGGCGAGGCCGAGTACTGCCTTCTGGCACGTGCTCGCCCGCGACGTCGCCTACGGGCAGCTCCCGCGGGCCTCGCGGGCCTCGCGCCACGTCGCCGCGGCGCGGTGGATCGAGTCCAAGGCTCCCGAACGGGTCGAGGACCTCGCCGACGTCCTCGCCTACCACTACGCGACGGCACTGGAGCTCGCGCGGGCGGCCGGGCAGACCGAGCAGGCGGCGAGCTCGAGGCACCGGCGCTGAGGTTCCTCTCCCTCGCTGGAGAACGCGCGCTCGGCCTGGACACCGCCGCGGCGCTTGCGAACCTCGAGCGGGCGCTCGCGCTCACGCCGCCGGGACACCCCGAACGTCCCGAGGCGCTCGCTCGCTTCGGTGAGGCCGCCTCCAGGCCGGACGCTACGCCGAGGCGGCGGAGGCGCTCGAGGAGGCGATCGCATCGTTCCGAGCGCAGGGCGACCTTCGCCGCAGCCGCGCGGCGCGATGGTCGCGCTCGGCGACGCGCTCCAGCTGCTCGGGCGATCCGCGGCAATGGACGCTGCCCGGCGGAGGCGCTGGCGCTGCTCGAGCCGCTGCCGGCCGTCCCCGATCTCGTCGAGGCGCTCACCGAGGTGGCGGCCAACGAAGCCCTCCAGCGGGAGGTCCGAGGACGCGATCCGCTACGCCGATCGGGCGCTCGCGCTCGCCGAGGAGCTCGGCCTGCCCCGCCCCGCGCGTGCCCTCGGCTACCGGGGGATGGCCCGCGCCAGCCTCGGGGACACCGGAGGGCTCGAGGACTTCCGCGAGGCGATCGCGCTCGCGACCGAGGCCGGGCAGGGGCGCGAGGTGGCCCTGCTCCACAACAACCTGGAGCTGCTGCTCTGGCGGTTCGAGGGCCCCGCGGCATGCCTCGAGGTTCAGCCGCGAAGGGATCGACTACGCGAGGGCCGCGGGGCCTCACCGAGATGCGTCGACGATGCCCACGGCGGCATCGCTCGACGTGCTCGTCGACGCCGGCGAGCTCGACGAGGCGCTCGCGATCGCCGAGGAGCATCGCCGCGCGCCTGGAGGCGAGCGGGGACGTGTTCGATCTCGCGTGACGGTCGCGCGGCGCAGACGCGGGTCCTCGACCCTGCGGGGCCAGGGCGCCAGGCGGCCGAGGTGCTCGACTGGCTCGAGCGCGCGGCCGACGAGATCGGGGACGGCGGACATCGTCGTCATCGGCCTGGGCTCGTCGCCGCTGGCGCGCGCCGCGCTCGGTCGGACGAGGCCGCGAGCCGCGCTTGCTCGTCGAGCTCGAGCAGATCCCCGGCACCCGCGAGATCCGCGAAGTACTTCGGCGTACCTCCCCGCGATGGTGCGCACCGCCCTAGGGATCTCGGAGAGTTCGCGCTCGCCGAGCGACTCGTGGGCGGCTTCGAGCCCCGCTACCCCTACGCCGAGCACGCGCTCGTCGCGGCGAACGCGCGCTCACCGAGGCGCGCGGGGACCTGGAGGCCGCGGCCGATGGCTACGCCGATGCCGCCGATCGCTGGGAGCGGTTCGGGGTCGTCCCCGAGCAGGCGTTCGCGCTCCTCGGCCAGGGCCGGTGTCTGCTCGGGCTCTCGCCGACCGACCGAGGCCGCGCCGTCCTGCGCCACGCCCGAGAGATCTTCGAGCGGCTCGAGGCGGCCCCGGCGCTCGCCGAGACCGACGCGCTCCTCGCCGCCGCGGCCTGACCTTCGGCGGAAGCGTCGGTCGTCAGCGGTGCTCCGTCGCCGAGGATCACGCGCTGATGTTGCCCGAAGCTGTTGCCTGGCCATCGGCCCCGCAAGACGTCACATCTGCCTCATGCTTTGGAGCGCAAGATCTCTTCGAGACGCTTCGCCATCTGCGGCGATGCGCCTTCGTCTTCGTGCTTGAAGTGATCGCGGCATGGCCCAGATACGTTGCAGCACAACGGCACTCTAGCACTGGATAGTGCGCCGTATCAAGCCTCCCACGACCAGCGGTTTCACATTTCTCTGGTCGTTGATGTTGCCCAAAGTGTTGCCTGATTTGCTTTAGTTCGCGCTTCCTTCCGACGATCGCCGTGTCGTCGAAGGTCAGCTCACCGCTCGGTGAGACGCCAGCGGTCGGGGACGCCCTTCAGGACGGCCGACGCTCCTGGCCGGTCACGTCATCACCCGATACAGGCGCCACACGTCCGGTACCCCCTTCAGCTCGTGTTCCCCGGCGTCCTCGAACGAGAGACCGCTGCCCGCGACCAGATCCTTCACCGTCTGCGAGATCATGACCTCGGACGCCCCTGCGTTCGCCGCGACGCGGGCTCCGATGGACACGGTCAGCCCGGCGGGCTTCCCGCCGACGAGTTCACACTCGCCCGTGTGGATCCCCGCGCGGACCTCGATCCCGAGATCTCGGACACGCGCACGGACCTCCTGTGCGCAATGGATCGCGCGCGCCGGCCCGTCGAACGTGGCGTAGAAGCCGTCGCCTGCCGTGTCGTTCTCCACACCGTGCCACCGCGCGAGGCAGTCGCGGACCGCGGCGTGATGCTGCTCGATCAGTCCTTTCCAGCCGCGGTCCCCGAGCGACGCCTGCTTCGCGGTGGAGTTCACGATGTCGGTGAACAACACCGTCGCCAAGACGGTGTCCAGGTCGGGCGTCGGAACGTCGACGCCGATGAACTCCTTGATCTCGCGCAGGATGGGCGCCTGTTCCTCCACGGCCGGAAGCGACTCGCCACCGCCAGGGAACAGCCGCACGGCGGCGTTCGGCAGGAGGGAGGCGAGGTAGGACAGCGCAGCCTCGTCCCGCTCCCTCGCGAGCAGGAGCGTGGGCGAGGTGACCGCCGGCATGGTCGCTCGCACGTCGGTCTGCCGCCAGATGAGCTCCAGCTCGAGCGCGACGTCGGGGGAGACGGACTGCCGGGTCAAGAGTCCCCAGTCGGTCGTCGGGTCACCCTCGACGAGTTCGTTCTCCCCCACGTCTCCACCTCTTCGTGCATCCGACGCTCCATCTCGTCCGGATCGAGGCCCCATGGGTAGTCGGGCGCCTGGGTGGACCTGGGCGTCGGGTACCACCAGAAGAGCGAATGCACGCGCTCGGGCATCGTTGCGGCCAGCAGCACGTTGGCCGCACCGCCCTCCGTCTCCCCGCCCAGGACCGGGCGATCCGATCCCACCGCATCCATGACCGCGAGGCAGTCGGAGACCCGCGTCTCGAGGTTCGGGGGCTTCACGTTCCTGCTGGACGCACCCGTTCCCCGGCGGTCGTGCAGGATCAAACGGGAGAAGCCGGCGAGCCCCAGGAACCACGCCGACCAGTTGGGGATCTGCCAGACGATGTCGACGTTGCTGTTCTTCTCGGGCTGCCAGACGATGTCGACCGGCCCATCGCCGACCGTGAGGTACGCGATGTACGTCCCGTCGGGGACCTGGACGTAGCGGACGTCGCGGAACTCCTTCACGCAGTCCACCACCCGGTACAGGCGCCAGCGGTCGGGGACGCCCTTCAGCTCGTGCTCACCGGCGTTCCAAGCGTGCGCCGTGGTTCTTCACGTGGCAGTCTCGTTCGCACGCGACGCCGTGCGCAAGCTCGAGTCCTCCAGCGTGCACGACCGAGGGTAGCCGAACCGGGAGGGGGGACCTCCGATTCCGACTGTTGCCCAAACTGTTGCCAGTCGTCGGACCCGCGAGCGGTCACGTCTGCTTCATGCTTTGGAGCGCAAGATGTCTTCGAGACGCTTCGCCATCTGGGGACTGGCCCCGAGATCTTCATACAAGGGGAACCTCGCGGCGGTCGCGCGCTGGGGCGGTTAGTCCCGTCCCTGCGTCGGACCGTTATCCCTTGGAGCGCAAGATGTCTTCGAGACGCTTCGCCATCTGCGGGCCGGCCGCATCGTCTTCGTGCTTGAAGTAGCAGAAGACCTCCGAGCCGGCGTCGAGCGCGGGGCGGATGCGCCCCGCCCACTCCCGCAGCTCGCCGTCGCCGTACTCGGTCTTGCGCAGGCGCAGGTAGCCAACAGGTTCCCACGACAATTCCTCGGGCTTCGGGTCGCGCTCGTCGGTCTCGGCGACGCACCAGGCGATGCCCTGATCGCGCAGTAGGTCCTTGGCCTCGTTCCACGAGGCGTGCCGGAACTCCATCGCGAACGCCGGCGGGCCGGGAGGCAGGTAGCCGACGAACCGCTCGATCAACTCGCGGTCGTAGTGCAGGTTCGGGGGGCACTGGAACAGCACGCAGCCGAGCCGGTCGCCGAGCACCTTGGCGCGGTCGAGGAAGTCGCGCACGTCGTCGTCGGTGTCGCGCAGCCGCTTGAAGTGCGTGATGCGCTGGTTCGCCTTCAGCGTGAACACGAACCCCTCGGCAGCCTGCTCTCGCCATGTGGTGAGCGACTTCTCGGTCGGGAATCGCCGGAAGGTGTAGTTGATCTCGACCGAGCTGAGCTGGGTCGAGTAGTAGTGCAGCATCTCGCGGTTCTTCAGCCCTTCCGGGTAGAAGACGCCGTGCTTCCACCCGTCGAACGAGAACCCGGAGGTGCCCAACCGCAACGTGCCCTTCGCCGCCATCGCGTGCATCATGGCATGCGTGCCGACTCCCGAGGAGCGCCTCACGATCGACGTGCCCGACAAGGGCCACGTGAGCGCCGCGTACGTGCGGCCGGCCGGGGCGTTCGCCTCGCTCGCCCTGTTCCATGGGGCCGGTGCCGGCTTGGACCACCCGTTCATGGCCGGATTCGCCCGCTCGATCGCCGACGACGGTGTCGCGACGCTGCGGTGCAACTTCCCGTACATGGAAGCCGGGAAGCGATCGCCCGATCGTCAGCCGGTTGCCGTGGCGACCGTGCGGGCCGCGTTCGAGACCGCGGAGGCGCGCGCCGGGAAGGGCGAGCCGATCTGGGTCGGCGGCAAGTCGTTCGGAGGCCGCATGGCCTCGGTCGCCGTCGCCGAGGGCCTGCCGGCGGCCGGCCTCGTGTTCCTCGGCTACCCGATGCACCCACCCGGCAAGCCGGAACGCGTTCGCGACGAGCATCTGTACGGCATCGAGGTGCCGATGCTGTTCATCCAGGGCACCAAGGACCCGTTCGCCACGGCTTCGGTCCTCGAGCCGGTGCTGGCCGAGCTCCCGACGTCCACGCACGTCGCGATCGACGGCGGCGGTCACTCGCTCGAGCGTTCCCGCAAGGACGACCCGCGCGAGGTGGCGGCCACCCTCGCCCCGCTCGTCGCTGCCTTCATGCGAGGGGAGTCGGCCTGATGCCGCGGAAGAACCGCCGCAACCCCGAGTATTTCCGGGCGCCGGAGGCCGCGGCCCCGCTCAACCGCACGGACGCACCGACCTGGACGCAGGCGCCCGGCTACGACGTACGCGCCGTCGGAGGGCAGAAGACCTATCGGTGCCCCGGCTGCGACCATGAGGTGCGCGCCGGCATCTGGCACCTCGTCGTGGTGCCGGTCGGCGACGTCGATTCGCGCCGGCACTGGCACACGGAGTGCTGGCGCCGGGAGCTCCGCCGACTGGGCCTGTACCGCCAACCCCAACCGGAGATGTGACGTCGATCGGCGGCTACGATGCCAACCGTGGAACAGCTCAGCATCGAAGGACGCCCCGCGTGCATCCCGGCCTCGGAGTCGAAGCGCCCCCCGTGCGATCTCTGCGGGCACCCGATGGAACCCGAGCACGCTCACCACAGGTGCCCGGTCTGCCACTACATCATGCCCTGCTGTGGCTGGTGACCGTGGCTGACGAGGTCCGCGCTCGCATGTGGGAGGTCGGTGGCCGGCACTACGCGCGGGTGCTCGACGTGTCCGCCTACATCGAGGTCACCGGGGTCAGCCGGAGGGAGTGCCTCGCCGAGCTGCGCAAGGCAACGGGTGACGACGTCTCGCTCACCGTCGAGGTGGTGCCCGACGTCGTCGGCGTCGCCGAGGCCGCGGAGATCATGGGGTGGGACAAGCGCCGCGTCGTGACCTACATCGACCGCGGATCGTTCCCCGAGCCGATCACCGCGCTCGCATCGGGCCGCATCTGGCTCCGCGAGGACGTGCAGGCCTACGCCGACGAGTGGCGGGCTCGTCGAGCAGCGAAGGCCGCCGTGGCGCCGATCGGGGATGTCACCCGATGACGGAGCGGCGCCTGTACCTGATCCGGCACGCACGGCCGGACTACACGTCGACCGATCATGCCGAGACCTCTCTCGGCAGGCACTACGACCCGCCCCTCGGCGAGGTCGGGCTGGAGCAGTCGGGGCGGCTCGCCGACCGCCTCGAGCTGCTTCCGCGTCCCGTCGCGATCTACTCATCGACGCTCGCGCGGGCCCGCCAGACCGCGGAGGTGTTCGCGGAGCGGGTGGGCATGCCCGTGATCGAACGTGAGGAACTCTGCGAATGGTTCGGCGGCGAGTGGGAGGCCAAGGACTTCGAGCAGATCTTCGCCGAGCATCCCGAAGCGATCGACCTGTTCCGCAACCAGAATCCCGCCTGGCATCTCGCACCCGGCAGTGAGCGGGGGGACGCGTTCCAACGGCGATGCGTCGCCGCGGTCGAGCGGATCATCGCCGAGCACCCCGAGGGCGACATGGTGGTCGTCGCCCACGGCGGGGTGATCAACGCCTACTTCAGCGAGATCCTGGGCATCCGCGACCAGGACATGTTCTTCCTCCCCGAGAACACGAGCCTGAACACGGTCGTGATCCGCGGCGAGGAACGGCTCGCGTGGTTCCTGTCCGATGCCACCCACCTCACCGATCCGGGGTGGTTCACGGTGCGTGCGTGGGAACGCGACCTCGCCGAGGGCGGCTGAGCGCCCGCCTATACTCGCCCGCAACCGCTCAGTCCGAGACCGAGGAGACGACCGCCGTGGCCGTGAAGTTCCTGTCCACCGAGTGGGCCGACGCCGTGAAGGCCCAGCTCAACGCCAACGACGATTTCCGTCAGGCGGCGGCACAACAGCGCGCCACGATCCAACAGGTGATCACCGCTGCCGAAGGTGACACGCATTACTGGATCGTGATCGCCGACGGTGCGATCGACCTGGGGGTGGGCGACACCGACGCGCCCGACGCCACGATCACGCAGAGCTACGAGACTGCCGTGAAGCTCGCGAAGAGCGAGCTGTCGGTGATCACCGCCTTCATGACCGGCAAGGTCAAGGTCGCCGGCAACATGGGACTGCTGATGGGGCTGCAAGGGGCGCTCTCGCAGCTGCCCACGGCGATGCAGGCGGTCGACACCGACTACTGACCCGGTCGGTCGCTCGCGGGTGGAGGCGAGATCGCGATCGTCACCTGTGCCGTCGCGATCGCCAGGCCGGCCGCGTCGGTGACCTCGGCCCGGGCGAAGGCGAGTCGCCGCCCGAGCCGCACGATGCGTCCGGTCGCGAGCAACGTGCCGGGGCCCGCGGGCGCGAGGTACTGCATGTCGAGGTTCACCGACACGTGGCGGCTTCCTTCGGGGATCGCCGAGCGCACCGCGAGCCCGGCGGCGGTATCGGCCAACGTGGCCAGCACGCCTCCGTGCACCGAGCCCTGCAGGTTGCCGTGATCCTCGCGGGCCTCGAGCCGAAGGTCGACCTCCCCCCCATGCACCTCGACGACGGTGATGCCCATCCACGAATGGAACGCGGACGCTTCCACGCGCCCTCGTATCTCGCGTTCGACCTGCTCGCCCCCGCTCCGATCCGGCATCCCGATGCCCCCTCGGCTGCGTAGTCTCCCACGGGCCTTCGTTTGACGGTGGGCAGGCCCGAAGGGACAATCCCGGCGGACCGCCGAGCGGTCCTGGGGGATCCGATCTCGAGGAACGGGAGGGGAAGCATGCCGAAGTGGCTCCGCATGTTCGCCCTGCCGCTCGTCTCGCTCTCGCTCGTCGCCGCGGCATGCGGCAGTGACGAGCCGACCGGCGGCGGCGGCAGTGCGACCGATGGCGCAGCGGCCGAGTGCAACGCCGATCTCAGCGTGGGCGTCGCGCTCGACGTCGGCGGTCTCGGCGACAACGGGTTCAACGACCTCGCCAAGGCAGGTCTCGACAAGGCGATCGCCGACGGCGTCGTCTGCGAGGAGAACACCGAAGTTCCTCGAGGCCAACTCCGAGGGCACGAACCTCGACGAGAACACGCAGTCCCTGGCCGACGCGGGCTACGACGTCGTCATCGGGAACGGGTTCGCGTTCAGTGGCGGCATCAACGCGATCGCGCTCGACTATCCTGACGTCTCCTTCGGCATCATCGACGGGTTCGCCGCCTGCGGCACCGCGTGCGGGTTCGACAACGACGCCGAGGCGATCCCGAACGTGGCCGATCTGACGTTCCAGGAAGAGCAGGGTTCCTACCTGGTGGGCGTGGCGGCGGGCCTGAAGGCGACCGAGCTCGGCTGCGACACGGTCGGGTTCCTCGGTGGGTCAGACCGTCCCGTTGATCGAGAAGTTCGAGGCGGGCTACGTGGCCGGTGTGGAAGCATCGGCGCCCGACGTGAACGTGCTCGTCGAGTACATCGGCGACACGACCAAGGCGTTCGACGACCCGACCCAGGGTGAGGCGCTGTCGAACAAGATGTACGACGACGGCGCATGCATCATCTACCACGCCGCAGGCGACTCGGGGAACGGTCTGTTCAAGGCCGCCGCGGCGAAGGAGCAGATCGCGATCGGCGTCGACTCCGATCAGTACGCGGTCGTCGCGCCGGATCAGGCGCAGTGGATCATGACCTCGATGATCAAGCGGGTCGACACCGCCGTGTACGACACGATCGTGGCCGTGGGTGACGGGTCGTTCAAGGGTGGGGTCCAGGTGTTCGGCCTCGACGCGGAAGGCATCTCGTACGCGACGTCCAACCCCGACCTGATGGGGCAGGACATCGTCGACGCGGTCGAGAAGGCGAAGCAGCAGATCATCGACGGCGAGATCGAGCCCCCGACGGAGCCGTAGGCGAGGTCGAAGGCATCTCGATGGTCACGAGCGACGATGGGGCGGGGCGCGCAGGCGCCTCGCCCCTCGTCGTGATGGAGCGCGTCTCCAAGCGGTTCCCGGGTGTGCTCGCGAACGACGAGGTCACGCTCGACTTGCGCGCCGGCGAGGTCCACGCGCTGATCGGTGAGAACGGCGCGGGGAAATCCACCCTGATGCGGGTGCTCTACGGCCTCTACCCTCCCAGCGGCGGCACGATCCGTGTGCGGGGAGAGCAGGTGAAGATCTCCTCGCCGCGCGACGCGCTCGCGCTCGGCATCGGCATGGTCCACCAGCACTTCGTGCTGGTCGACCCGTTCACGGTCGCCGAGAACGTCACCCTCGGCGACGAGGGCGGGGCGATCCTGCACGCAGAGGACGCCGAACAGCGGGTGAAGATCCTCGCCGATTCCTACGGCTTCCAGATCGACCCGTCGGCCGTGGTCGAGGACCTCTCCGTCGGCGAGGAGCAGCGGGTCGAGATCCTGAAGGCGCTCTACCGAGGCGTCGAGATCCTGATCCTCGACGAGCCGACGGCGGTGCTCACGCCGGCTGAGACGGCAGGAGCTCTTCGAGAACCTTCGCCGTCTTCGGGCCGACGGCAAGACGATCGTGTTCATCAGCCACAAGCTCGACGAGGTGCTCACGATCGCGGATCGCATCACGGTGCTGCGTCGCGGTGCCGTGGTCGGTGAGACCACTCCGGCCGAGACGAACAAGGCGCGGCTCGCCGAGATGATGGTGGGTCGCCCCGTGCTGTTCCGGCTCGAGAAGCCACAGGTGGAGACGGGTGACGTCGTGATGCGTCTCGAGGATCTGCAGGGGGTCGTCTACGCGGACTCTCGCTCGACGTTCATGCGGGTGAGATCGTCGGCGTGGCCGGCGTCGAGGGCAACGGCCAGCGCGACCTCGCCGACACGATCATGGGATTGCGGCCGCTCGAGAGCGGACGCGTGTCGTTGGACGAGCGCGACCTCGTCGGCTTGAGCACGGAGGAGATCCGTAACGCCGGTGTTGCCTTCGTGCCCGAGGATCGGCACGAGCAGGGGCTCGTCCTCGACATGACGCTGTGGGAGAACGCGGTGATCGGCCGCCACGACGATGCCGAGTTCTCGGGCCGGGGTGGCGTGTTGCTCATCGGCAAGATCAAGGAGCTCGCGCGGCGGTTGATCGAGGCGTTCGATGTCCGCACCCGGAGCATCGAGTCGACCGCACGCACCCTGTCGGGCGGCAATCAGCAGAAGCTGATCCTCGCGAGAGAGCTCGAGACCGATCCTCGGCTGCTGCTCGCGGCGCAGCCGACGCGAGGGCTGGACGTGGGGGCGATCGAGTTCGTGTGGAGCCAGATCCTGGAGCAGAAGGCGGAGGGCCGCGCGGTGCTCCTGATCTCGGCGGAGTTGGATGAGATCTACGCCCTCTCCGACCGCATCGTCACGCTCTACGAGGGCCGCATCACTGGCGAGTATCCGCCCGACGCGCCTGCCGAGGAAGTCGGCCGCGGCATGCTCGGCGGCGTCGAGGCGAAGGCGGGCTGATGGCGACCCGACAGGTCACCGTGCCGGCCGCAGCGCGAGCCGGCCGGAGTGGGTCGAGAACGTCGGTGGCCAGCTGCTCGCGCTGCTCACCGCGCTCGGGATCGCGGTGCTGCTCGGTGCGGTCATCATCGTGGCGTACGGGGAGGACCCCTTCACCGTCTACGGCGCGATCCTGAACGGATCGTTCGGCGACAGGAACGGGTTCGGCTACGTGCTCGCCAACGCCGGCCCCTTGATCTTCTCGGCGCTGGCCGTGTCGGTCTGTTTCAAGGGCGGCATGTTCAACATCGGCGTCGAAGGGCAGTTCATCGTCGGCATGGCCTCGGCCTCGTTCGCGGCGCTGACCTTCACGTCCCTTCCGGCGCCGCTGCTCGTGCCGATCGTGCTGGCGTTCGGGATGCTGGGCGGCATGGCATGGGCCGCCGTGCCGGCGATCCTCAAGGTGAAGACGGGCGCGCACGAGGTCGTCACGACGATCATGATGAACGGCATCGCGGCGAGCTTCGTGGCGTGGGTGATCCGAGGGCCGCTCCGATACGAGGAAACAGGCAACGGCTTCAGCGTGAACCTTCGCACAGACCCGTTCCCCGACGCCGCGATGATCCCCGACCTCGGCCATCTCTTCGGCATCAGGCCGAGCGCTCGGCTCTCGTGGGTGCTGCCCCTGGCGATCCTGGTCGCCGGCATGATCTGGTTCCTGCTCAAGCGAATGCGACTCGGCTTCGAGGCCCGCGCGGTTGGGATCCTCGCCCGGTTCGGCGCAGGCCGGCGGCATCTCGATCGGCGCGGTGCAGATCAAGCTGTTCCTGGTGTCGGGCGCGCTCGCGGGCCTCGTCGGCATCCAGCAGCTCTTCGCCGACCAGGGGTACCTGCCGGCGGGGTACGAGGCGGGCATCGGCTTCACGGGCATCGCCGTCGCCTTCCTCGGGCAGAACAACCCGGTGGGCATCATCTTCGCGGCGGTGCTCTGGGGCGTGCTGGCGCGCGGTGAGACCTCGCTGCAGATCGAGACCGACGTGCCGCGCGAGTTCATCATCATCCTGCAGGGCCTGTTGATCATGTCGGTGGTCGTGACGTATCAGGTGGCGAAACGGCGGCTCTTCTCACGCCAGCTCCGCCGGGCCGCGGAGGTCGAAGACATGCAGGACGCTGAGGCGGCCGTCGATATCGAGGGGGCCGGCGAGCCGCCCGGACCGTCCCGCGAGGTCGATCTCTGATGCCGCTCGGAGACTTCGGCGCCGCGATCGGGATCGCGCTCACCTACTACACGATCATCTACCTCACCGGTCTGGGAGGGCTGTTCAGCGAGCGCTCCGGCATCGTGAACATCGGCCTCGAGGGCATGATGATCATCGGCACGGTCACGGGATCCTGGGGGACGGCCGAGTTCACCCCGGAGTTCGGCCTGCCGTGGGGCCCGATCATCGGCATCCTGATCGGCATGGCCGCGGGGGCCATCTTCGCGTCGATCCACGCTCTCGCGACGGTGACCTTCCGCGTCGACCAGATCGTCTCGGGCGTGGTGATCAACCTCGTCGCGATCGGGGTCGCGCGGTTCCTGTCGACGATCTTCTTCGGGCAGGCCACCCAGTCGGACTCGGGTCAGCCGCGCATGAACACCTTCGACTTCCCGTTGCTCTCGGATCTGCCCTGGGGGCTCGGGAAGGCGTTCCAGGACCTCTCGCCGATGGTGATCGTGGCGCTCCTCGCCGTGCTCCCGGCCTGGTACGTGCTCTACAGGACCCGATGGGGGCTGCGGCTGCGCTCGTGCGGCGAGAACCCGGAGGCGGCGCGAGCGTTGGGCATCAGGGTCGCGCCGTACCGGTACGAGGGAGTCATGATCTCCGGGGCGCTCGCGGGAGCGGCGGGCGCATTCCTCGCGGTCGAGGTGAACCTCAGCTGGAACGAGGGACAGACCCAGGGGCTCGGCTTCATCGCCTTGGCGGCACTGATCCTCTCGAACTGGAACCCGATCCGGTTGATGGCCGCCGCGTTCATCTTCGGCTTCGCGCAAGCGATCCCGCTCCGCCTCGCCGACGCGCCGATCATCGGCGCGATCCCGCCCGAGTTCATCCGCATGACCCCGTACGTGGTGACGATCGTCGTGCTGGCCGGATTCGTCGGGAAGGTCAGGCCCCCGGCGGCCGCCGGCAGGGCCTATGAGGGCAGTACGGGCCTCTAGTCCAGCATGGACTAGAACGTGCCGTACAGGCGGTCGCCGAAGTCACCCAGCCCCGGCAGGATGTAGGCGTGCTCGTTGAGCTCGCGGTCGAGCGCGGCCGCGACGACGGGCACGTCGGGATGTTCGGCGCGCAGGCGCGCGAGCCCCTCGGGCGCTGCGACGACGCAGACGAACGTGATGTCGTCGGCCCCGGCCTGCTTCACGTAGCCGACCGCGGCGCTACCGCTGCCGCCTGTCGCGAGCATCGGGTCGACCACGAGGGCCTTGCGTCCCACGAGCTCCGGAAGCTTGGCGTAGTAATCCCGCGGCTCGTGGGTCTCCTCGTCGCGCTCCATGCCGAGGTAGCCGACGACCGCATCGGGGTACAGGTCGGTGACCGCCTCGAGCAGTCCGAGGCCGGCGCGCAGTACCGGGATCGCGACGACCCGCTTGGCGACCCGGGTTCCCTCGAACGGCTCGAGCGGCGTGTCGACCTTGCGTGGCTCGGTGGCGAGGTCGCGCGTGGCCTCGGTCACGAGCAGCAACCCGAGGCGGCGCGTGAACGCCCTGTACTCGGCGGGTCCGGTCTCACGATCGCGGAGCCTCGTCAGCAGGTCGCCGGCGAGCGGGTGATCGAGCACGGTGAGGTCGGCGGTCATCGGGCGAAATCCTACGCGAGCGTCACGGGTACCGCACCGAGGGGCATGATGGGCACGTGCGGTGGCTCGTATGCGCTCTGGTCTCGTCGATCGGTCTCTCGGCGTGCGCGTCATCAGGGAGGGGAACCGGCGCGCCCGTGACCGTCGACGGGGTCACCCTGCTGACCCATCGGGGAAGCGAGGACGGTGCCTACCCGGCAGGCCTGGGCATCGGGACGCTGACGATCCGTGACGGCTGCATCGCGTTGCGCGGGGAGTCGGGCCCGCCCGTGTTCGTGTTGTGGGCGCCCGGCTTCGACCTACGGACCCGCGAGGAGAGGATCGAGGTGATCGATCCCGACGGGGAGCTCGTGGCCGGCGTGGGCGATCCGATCACGCTTGGCGGGGGCTTCACGGATCTCCCCGCCGCGATGTCGGCGACGGGGGATCCGATCCCTCGGCCCTGCCGTGACGACGGCGTGGAACGCTACTTCTTGGCTGCTCCGGATGCCTGGCCGTTCGCCGAGGCCGACGGGGTCACCCTGCTTCGTCACGGCGGCGACCGGCTCTCGGGCGATCAGGCTCTGCTCCGAGGCACGCTCGCCGTCGTCGACGGATGCGTCGGCATCGAGGGCGGTCCGTGGCTGCTCTGGCCGATCGACTACGGTCTCAGTCAGGACCAGGAACCACCGCTCGAGATCGAGGATGGGCGCCAACGCGTCGTCGCCCGCATCGGCGACCACGTGCGATTGGGCGGCGGCATCGACGATCTCATGCCTGATCCGGCGGGGCTTCCGGGAGGCATACCCGACGACTGCCGGCACGAGGGCGAGCACTACTGGTACGTGGGTGAGGTCGAGGTCGTTCCCCCATGATGCGGGCGCCTCGCTTGCCATCGCCCGCCACTGTCGTTCATCATGGCCGGGTCATGCAGGGCTTCTTCGGCTTCCGGTTCACCTACTTCGGGCGCGACCCGGGGTAAGTCGCCGGCAGCCATCCAGCGACAGCGGCCCCGGGTCGGTACCCGGGGCTTTCTCGTCCCGACGTGCCGTCACCGGGCGAGGGCGAAGGGAACGCGAGCGCCATGGTCGTGGTCATGAAGCAGGACGCGACGGACTCGGACATCGAGGTCGTCTGCGAGAAGGTGCGCAACGTCGGCGGCGAGGCGTTCGTCTCCCGGGGAGCGGTGCACACGGTCGTCGGGTTGGTGGGCGACACCGCGCGCTTCCAGGCGATCCCGTTCACGCAGCTCGCCGGCGTCGACCATGTGATCCAGGTCGGCAAGCCCTACAAGATGGTCGCGCGCGACCTGCACCCCGAGGCCACCACGGTGATGGTGGGCTCGACGCCGGTGGGCCGCGGCACGTTCACGATCATCGCCGGGCCGTGCGCGGTCGAGAGCGAGGAACAGGCGACGATCGCGACCCGGGCGGCGAAGGCGGCGGGCGCGACGGTGCTGCGGGGCGACGTGTTCAAGCCGAGGACGTCGCCCTACTCGTTCCAGGGGCTGGGGGAGCGGGGGCTCGAGATCCTCGAGGAGTGCCGGCGCGACACCGGGTTGCCGATCATCATCGAGGTGGTCGACGTCTCGCAGGTGACGCACGTGGCGGACATCGCCGATTGCATCAGGGTGGGCACGCGCAACGCGCAGAACTTCGAGCTGCTGAAAGAGGTCGGCCTCACGAACAAGCCGGTGATGCTGAAGCGCGGGCTCGCGATGACGATCGACGAGTGGCTCCAGGCCGCGGAGTACGTCGCGCAGCGGGGCAACTCCGAGGTGATCCTGTGCGAGCGCGGCATCCGCACGTTCGAGCCGGCCACCCGCAACACGCTGGACCTGGCCGGCATGGCGGTGGCCCAGCACGAGTCGCATCTTCCGGTGATCGTCGACCCGTCGCACGCGGTCGGGAAGAAGCACCTGGTGGCCCCGATGGCGCGGGCAGCCGTGGCAGCCGGCGCCGACGCCGTGATGATCGACGTGCACCACGACCCCGAGGCGGCGCTCTGTGACGGGGAGCAAGCGCTGTTGCCCGAGGAGATGGAGTCGCTCGGGAAGGAGCTGACGACGCTCGCCGAGGCGATGGGCCGCCCGGTCAACCGCCCCTCGTAGCTTGACCCCCCAACCTCCGCGCTCCTACTGTCACGTCGCCCGAACGGAGGTTCCGTGCGGAAGATCGCAACTTCGACGCTGCTCGCTACGTTCCTCGCTCTCGCGACGCCGAGCGCGGGAACGCTCGACCCTCGGCACCGCCGCGTTCCCCGACCTGATCGTGCACGACGCGGTCGTGCTCACCATGGACCCCGATACGCCCACGGCCTCCGCGTTCGCGGTCACGGGTGATCGGTTCGTGGCGGTCGGAAGCGACGAGGACGTCCTGGGCCTCGCCGGTCCGAGCACCACCCTGATCGACCTCGACGGCAAGGCCGTCACGCCGGGGTTCATCGACTCGCACAGTCACTGGATCGGCGACCGCGGGCTGTACGGGGTCACGTGGCCCCGGAAGGCGATCCAGATGGCGCTCGAGGGTGGGTGGACCAGCATCAACGAGCATTTCGTCAATCAGGAGCGACTCGACGAGCTCACCAGGCTCGATGCCGCCGGCGAGCTACGCCTGCGCGTCAACGCGTACCTCCCCGTCAACTACGGTCGCCACCAGCGCTTCGGGATGTGGTTCTCCGATCACACGCCCGGCGAGGTCATCGGGCCGAGGCTTCGACTGGCAGGGGTGAAGTTCTTCATCGACGCCTGCAGCCCCAACACGATGTACATGACGCAGGGGCGCGCGGACGACCCGAGGGACTTCGGGAACTTCCACTGGAAGCGCATCGAGCTGCAGCGCATGGTCCGCCGGGTGCACGAGGCCGGATGGCAGATCGCCGCGCATTCGTGCGGAGACGCCGCGACCGACGAGTTCCTCGACGCGCTGAAGCTCGCGTTCGGCGAGGAGGAAGGGAGTCAGTTCCGGGCCCGTCTCGAGCACGCGATCGCGCTCCGAGACGACCAATTGAGGCGCATCCGCAGGATGGGCGTGTCGCCCTCGTTCCAGGTCACGTTCGTCGATTCCGACTGGAAGTGGGTCATGCGGCACGAGTTCGACGACGAGCAGCTCGAGCTCATGGCGCGCTGGCGCGATATCGCCGAGGACCCGCGACTGCACGCGATGGCGAGTACGGACTCGCCGTTCGGCGAGGACTATCCGGACCTGCAGCCCACGACGGTGATGGACGCGCTGGCCCAGGCGACGACGCGGATCGCGAAGCCTGGCCAGCATCCGCCTCGGTACATGCGCGAGCAGCGACTCACGCTCATGCAGGCGATGCGCCTGCTCACGGTGGGCGGCGCCTACGGGATCTTCGCCGAGGACGACCTGGGCACCGTCTCGCCCGGGAAGCTGGCCGACTTCGTCGTGCTCTCGGAAGATCCGCGCGACGTCCGTCTGCGAGCGCTCGAAAGCATCGACGTCGCGATGGTGTTCGTGGGCGGCCTGCTCGAGGTGTGCACTCCCGGCTACGAGGCTCACTGCCCGTCGCCCCCGTGACAAAGGATCGTTCACGCTTCGCGAGCGGTCCCCATCCGAGGAAGCAGGGCGAGAACGACAGCTCGGTGATGAGCGTTCGATCGCTGTCGTCCGGTCGCATCTTGAAGGTCCGGAAGCTCGCCTGGTCGAGGTTCTCGAATCGGATCACGATCCAGCGCCCGTTCGGCGAGTACGTGCCGACGAACGCTCCGAGCTTCCCGTCACCGACGTCAGCATGTCGGGATCCGAGCCGTCCGGATCGATCGCGGAGCTGTGATCGGACCACCTCGGAACGACCATCAGCGTTCGGACCGATCGCACGCGCTGGGTGGCTGAGCCGATCGGGCGCCGAACGCTCAGGCGGGCACGTTGGGCGTGAGCTCGACGATGTCGCACGAGCCGCGCCACTTCGCGATGTTCTCCGCCGGCGAGCCAACGCGGCTCTTGCGCTTGTCAGCGAGCAACGCGGCGGCCGCTTCCCACTCGGGACCTTCCAGCTTCCGCTGAGCGGCCCAGAACTCTTGGAGAGCGGTGTCCCGGAGCTTGCGGCGCGTGACGACGACGAGCTGCTGCGCGTCGGGCACCCCCGGGACCGTCTGCTCTTGGGGGCCGGGCTCGCGCTGCGAGATCACGTAGATCTTGCCGTTCTTGTACGCGAACCAGACCGGTGCCGTGCGACGCTTCCCGCCCCGTTCCTCGCCCACCCAGATCACGTCGGACTTCTTCAGGCCGTCCTCGGTCTCCTTGGGCAGCTTCTCGGCCGAGGCCTGGACGAACACGGGGAACTCGACCTCGCCTACGATCCCGTCGTCGATGATGAACGAGGCGACGTACGTGCCCGTCTCGTCGAACACCGCGTCGTCGACGCGGTCGAGCTCTGTCGTGAGGTCCATCGCGCCCGCCATCCGTCGTGGCTCGGGGCCCCAACGGAAGATCGTGCGGCCCGACGGGCCGATCAGCCGGATCTCCTCGCTCACGACGCCGACCGGCACCTTCCAAGCTCGGAAGATCACGAACGGGAGGGCGGGGCCCGGCTGGCCGACGAGGTAGATCCCGTCGTTGGCCTGAGCGCCGTACGCGTTCCACACACGCTCGTCGACGACCGCAGCAGCGACCAGCTCTCCGACCGATTCCATCGAGCGGAGAGGATACCCGACGCCGTACCGGCGGCGGGGCCGCGACCAGCCCCGCCGCCCTGCGCGTCCTCTACGGGCGAACCCGGTGCGAACGCCCTCCGAGCTTGTCGACGTGGGCGTACGTCGGGGTCTCGTCGACGGCCACCGCGGACCTCACCGGAGGCAGCACGTACCACCCGAGCCTGCCGACCGGCACCCGCACGCCGGCGTCGTGCGCGGCGCGCTTCGCGAAGCCGAACGCGGCCTGCGCGTGATCGAACGCAGCAGCGTAGTCGTGGCCCGTGAACGCCGCCTGCGCCAGCCCTGCCTCGGCGTCGGCGTCGCCCAACGCCGCCATGCCGGCGGCGGCATCGGGGCTCGCGAGCACGTCGGCGGCGATCGCGTTGGCGTTGATCAGGTACGCGGCCGCGGTCGTGCGCCAGTGGTTGTCCAGGTCGAACTGGCCGAAGTCCCAGTTCACGTCGATGTAGCTCATGATCGAATTCGATTCGTCGCCGGACCACGCGTAGTAGAAGCGGTCGGCGGGGCCGAAGTCGATGCCGCGCTCGTAGTCGAAGCCGTCGTGCGGATGGCTCATGCCCACGTGGTGCCCGACCTCATGGATCGTGGTCGTCGAGAGCCCGTAGCCGAACTCCACGATCGTCGGGTCGACGAACGCGAAGACCGCGCTCTGCGTTCCGTCGAGCCAGTTGTCGTCGGCGTAGCCGAGCAGCCCGCCGCCGGCGTCGAAGTCGGTCGCGTAGTTGAACACCGTGGCCTCGTACTGCCCGCCGCCGTCCGTGAAACGCGACCGGTTGATCGCCCCGTACAGGAACAGGTTCGCGAACCCGTCCGGGTACTGCGGCCGGTGCGGATAGCAGATCTTGCCCTTCACCCACCGCAGGAAGCAGTACTCGGCCCGACCCTTCAACGCGACGTCCTGTTGGTCGAGGGTGGTCGGGATGCGCAGCAGCTCGGCCTCCTCGCCACGCACGAGACCGGGGTCGATGTACGTGCTCGACGCGTCGACCCCGGGCCACCCCTCGTAGGTGTTGAGGTCGAGGTTCACCGACCTGGGCATCCGCGGCGGGGTGAGCGCGGGTGGGTACAGGGGCGACGTCGTGAACAGCAGGTCGATGCCCACGTAACGAGCGATCCGTGGCCAGGTCGCCGGTGAGCTTCCGCGAGGAACGTGCCCCGCCCGGCTCCAGGTACTCCCAGATCGGGGGCATCCGATAGTCGGGCACGCCGTTGCCGTCGAGGTCCGCATCGTCCACGTTCCAGTTGTCGGTCCACGACTCGGGACCTGCCGACAGGTCGTAGAACCAGACCCGGTGCTCACCCGGCGAACCGTCCTCCTCGTCGGTCGATGGCGTTCCGCCCCACGCGATCATCTTGCGGCTCTCACGCTGCACGCCGAAGTTGTAGCCGGTGTCGGGATCGGGCTCGTTCGTCTTCGTGTACACGTGGAACTTGAAATCGTCCCGGCCCCACCAGTTGATGAAGAACAGGGTGTCCTGCGTGGTGTCGACGCCGGCGGGCGCGTGGTCGATCAGCCACCGCTCCACGCTGGGCCCGTCGATGAAGTGGTTCTCGCTGACGTCGAGCACGTTGGACTTCTGGTCGTTGTACGCCTGCTGGAACAACGTCAGCGGCGCGGGGTCGGCGAGCCCGGACAAGGCCCCGAAGAACTGGTCCTCGAACGCGGCGTCGGCGAAGGTGACCTGGAAGTCGTACGTGTAGCCGATGCCCATGTCCGAGGGCAGGCCGTAGAACATCTTCGAGCGCACCTGTGGCCGATACCGCTCCGGCAGCTTGGCCAGGAACTTGGCCCGCGCCACCTGATCCGGCTCGTAACCCACGAAGACGAAGTTGACAGGCACCTGCTCACGGAGCGGTGTGACACCTCCGGGATGCAGGTGGTCGAACGAGCCTCGAGCGTTGGCGCCGGACGGGATCGTCATCAGTCCGGCAAGCGTGGCGAGGACCGCGATGAGGACGCGGCTGCGCATGATCCCTCCCCCGGGTTCACGGCGGGGTAGGGGATCCCCCGCCTGAGCGGCCCGAAGCTAGCACGGTCGGGGGGTTGCGCGCTACGGGGACCTCGGCTCGACGAGCACCGTGGTCAGACCGTGCGGGCCAGCCACAATCGAGGCTCGGCGACCTCGGGCAGCGATGGCATCGCCTCGGCCGAGTCCCACATGCGCGTCAGTGTCGCCTCATCGGTCAATTCGACGACCGTGTCGCAGAACGCCCGGCCCGCCTCGTACTGCTCGCGCTTCATCTCCACGCCGAGCAGCCGCTCGAACACGGGGTCGCCGGCCTCTCCCTCGCGGTAGCGGCGCATCGCCTCCTCGATCCGCCCGTAGGAAGGCAGGAGCTCGGCGCCGAGCGCGTGCATCACGTGGTCGCCGTACCCCTCGGCCGCGGACATGAACGCCTGGATGCGGCCGAGCTTGAGCCGCTGTTCGTCGTCGAGCTCGGCGCCGAAGAGCCCCTCCTCGCTCTCGAGCAAGCCCTGCAGCGCCTCGGGGTCGGCGGCGTCGAGCGTCGAGAGCTTCGCCTGCATGCTCTCGACGTCGATCCGGAGCGTCGTCAGGAAGTCGTCGAGCAGCGCCTCGAATCGCTCGCGAGCCCACGGCTGAGCGAACTCGAAGCGGTGGGTCACCTCGTGGATCGCCACGAACGTGCGGAAGTCGGTCGCCTCGAGCGACCAGTCGGTCTCGAACCGACGGATATTGGGGACGACGAAGAGCACCGTGCCCGGACCGGAGCGAGGCACGGCGACGTCGTACTGGCCGAGCACCCGCTGCGCGAGGAACCCGAGCACCTGCCCGATCTGGGCGCCCATCAGCAACGGCGACAGCTGTGCGAGCATGCCGCTCAGCGCCTGCATCTCGGACGGGAGCGCCTCGGTCTGCGCGCCACTCATCGCATCGGCGATCCGTCTCGCCGCGGGCTCCATCAGCCCCGCGAGACTCGTCGTGTTCGAGCCGATCCACTCCGCCCGGCGGACCGGGCGCACCTCGGCCACGTCGGTGGGAGGCTCGAGCTCCGTGAACCGGGCGACATGCAGCTCGGCGACGCGCACCGCTTCCTCGAACCCGTGACGATCGGCCTCGGAGGCCTCGCGGTCCTCACCCGCCTCGGCCCCGCTTGCCACGGCGACCTGGCGAGCGAGCTCCCAGTTGACCGGGCCCGACGAGGACGACATCACCCGTTGCATCTCGCGGAACAAGGGCGCGTCCCGGAGCGACTCGGGATCCATCCCGAACGGGAACCCGAACCCACCGCCTCCCTGATCGCTCATGCCCGCCATCGTACGACCCCTCGGTTCTTCGGCCTTGGTTACGATGGGCCTCGTGTCCGACCCCCGGCCCCGCCCCGAGCCTGATGTGCGCGTGCTCACGCGCGTGCAGGAGGCCCCGCTCTCGATCGACGAGGCTGCGCGTGCCGTGGCCGATCCGGCGGCCGGCGCCGTCTGCGTGTTCGCGGGGACCGTGCGCGATCGGTCAGATGCCGGCGACGTCACGGGTCTCACCTACGAAGCGTGGCTGGAGCTCGCCGAGCAGCGGCTGCAGGAGCTCGCCGGGGAGATCCTCGAGCGCTGGCCGGCGCGGAAGGTGGCGATCGTGCACCGCACCGGCGTGCTCGCGGTGGGTGAGACCAGCGTGGTCGTGGCCGTCTCCGCACCGCACCGCGCCGAGGCCTTCGAGGCTTGCCGCCATGGCATCGAGCGCCTGAAGGTCGACGTGCCCATCTGGAAGAAGGAACGCCTCGTCGCGGGCGATGCCCACTGGGTGATGGGCAGCTAGATGGGGCGCGACCTCGCGATCGACCTCGGCACGGCCAACACCCTCGTCTATCGGCAGGGCGAGGGCGTGGTGTTCGACGAGCCCGCGGTCGTCGCGGTGCACTCGGGTACCGGGGACGTGCTCGCGATGGGTGAGGAGGCCTGGCAGCTGCTCGGCAGCGACTCGGGGAGCGTGCTCGCGGTTCGTCCGCTGCGGGCGGGGACGATGACGGAGTTCGACGTGACCCAACGCATGGTCGAGTTGGTGATCAAGCGCACGATGACCGTGCGGTTCCCCCGACCGCGGGTGCTGGTGGCGGTGCCGTCGATGAGTTCCGAGGTTGAGCGACGCGCGATCGAGGAAGCGATCAGATCGGCTGGGATCCGCCAGGTCACCCTCGTCGAGGAGCCCCTCGCTGCCGCGATCGGGGCTGGACTGCCCGTGCACGAGCCGGTGGGGCACCTCGTCGTCGACATCGGCGGCGGACGCTCGGAGATGGCGGTCGTCTCGATGGGCGGTGTCGTGAGTGGTCGATCGGTGGCGATCGGGGGCTTCGATGTCGATGCGGCGGTCCAGCAGCACATCCGCGACGAGTTCGGCGTGGCGATCGGCGAGAAGGCGGCCGAGGAGATCAAGATCGCGATCGGGTCGGCGTTCCCGACGCCCTCGGGCAAGGCCGCGGTCGTCGTGGGACGTGAGCTCGCCGGCGGAAACACGGTCGAGGTGAAGCTCACCGAGGACGAGGTCCGAATGGCGATCGGCGAGCCGGTGCGCGGTATCGTCGAGGCTGCCAGGCTGACGTTGGCCGAGGCCCCACCGGAGCTCACGCACGATGTGCTGGAGACCGGCATGTTCCTCACGGGGGGCGGCGCCCTGCTGCGCGGTTTCGACATGCTCCTGGCCCAGGAATGCGAGGTGCCCGTGCACGTCGTGGAGCGGCCGCTCGAGACCGTGGCGATCGGTACCGGACGCATGCTGGAGCACCTCGAGGACTACCGGTCGGCGTTCCAGCTCGTGCGGCGCCGCTGAGACGTGGTCCGAGCCCGTCAGGCTCCCGGCGGCGTGCTCTCGCCGGCGCTCGAGACGAGGCGCGCGATCAGCTCTCCGAGCGCATAGAGCGCGAGGGCCAGCGCGATCGCGCCGGCACCGACGGCGATGACGAGCCCCATCAGGCCTCCGAGGCGCGAATGCCACGAGGGAGCGCCAGGCGCGACCGGGATGTAGCCCTCCGGCACCGTCGAGGGGTCACCGCCACGATCCGCAGCGGTGTCCGTCTCGCCTCTCCACTCGGACACGTCGGCACGCGTGCCGGGGAGGGCCTGGTCCTGGTCGTCCGCGGGTCGTCCATCTCCCGCCGTCAGTCGGTAGACGAGCACGCCGACCGCAGCCGCGACCGCGAGCACCACGACGGTTCCCAAGAGTCCTGTCATCTGCGCATCGACGCAGGAGCGTACTTGCCCGCATGCGTTCCGTGAAGGAACTTCGGGGAGCCCCCGTACGATGTCGGCCATGAGACGGTTCGCCCGCGTGACCGCCCTGGTCGTCCTGTTCGGCGTCGCGTTCGCGGCGGGGTGGATCCGGCTGCCCTACTACGCGGTCGGGCCCGGCCCTGCCCAGGACGTCGCGCCGTTGATCGACGTACAGGGTGTGCCGCGGTACGACTCGCGTGGCGAGCTCATCATGACCACGATCCGGTGGTACCAGGTCACCGCCCTGCAGTCGGTGATCGCCTGGATCGACGAGGCCCAGTTCGTCGTCGGAGAAGACGAGATCTACCCACCGGGCCAGGATCGCGAGATCGAGCAGGAACGGTCGATCTCCCAGATGGACCAGAGCAAGATCGACGCTTCTTACGTCGTGCTGACCGAGCTGTTCGACTACCCCGACGAGCACGGCGAGGGTGCCTTGATCGAGGCGGTCGGAGAAGGTTGCCCGGCGGCCGGTCAGCTCTTCGTGGGCGACCTGGTCCTCGCGATCGACGGGCAGCACGTGGACTCGTACGCGGAGGCGCAGCAGGCGATCGACGAGGTGCCGGTCGAAGAACCGGTGGCGTTCCGCGTCCGGGTCGGCGACGAGACGCACGACGTCGAGATCACGAGGGGGCCGTGCCCCGGCTTCAAGGAGCCGCTCGTGGGCATCAACATGGTGGACGCGTTCCCGTTCGAGATCGAGATCGCGAGCGGCGACGTGGGGGGTCCCTCGGCCGGTCTGATGTTCGCGCTCGGCCTCTACGACACCCTGACGCCCGGCGACCTCACGGGCGGCCGCACGATCGCGGGGACCGGCACGATCGACCTCGACGGCGAGGTCGGCGGCATCGGCGGCATCGTCGACAAGGTGGTCGGGGCGGAGCGAGCCGGGGCGTCGGTGTTCCTCGTACCGGCCGCGAACGAGGACGAGCTGCAGGGAGTCGACACGGGCGAGATGCGGCTGATCCCGGTCGCGACCTTCGACGAGGCGGTGGAGGCGCTCGAAGGTCTCTGATCACGGCCGTGATGGCGGCGGCCCGTCGTACCGGGCGACTTGCGTTAGGCTCGGCTCGGGCGCTCCCGCCGCCCGTTCGAGGAGGAACGACCCGGACCGATGTCAACCGTGCGCATCCCGGCGCGTCAGCGCCGCTGGCCCGCGTTCGTGATCGGGGGACTGGTCGGCCTGGCGCTTCTGTTCACGATCATGTCGACCTTCTACGTCGACCTGCTGTGGTTCCGTGAGGTCGACCTCACCCAGGTGTTCTGGACCGAGTTGCGCACGAAGGCGGTTCTCGGTCTCGTCTTCGGACTCCTCTTCTTCGCCCTGCTCTTCGCGAACCTGCTGATCGCGCGCCGCATCGCGCCGCCCCCGCTGCGGTTCCTCACGCCCGAGCAGGAGGCCGTGGAGCGGATCCGCATGGCGTTCGAGCCCTTCCTCGGCTGGCTCGTGCCGGCCGCGGCTGCGGTGTTGGCGTTGCTGGTCGGCATCGGGGTGTCCCGGCAGTGGCAGGTGTTCCTGCTGTGGCGGCACTCGAGCGGTGTGGTCTTCGGCAACCCCGAGCCGTTGTTCCACCGCGATCCGGCCTTCTACATCTTCAGCCTGCCCTGGTTGGAGTTCCTGCAGGGGTGGCTGTTCTCATCACTCGTGGGCATCACGTTCCTCACGGCGATCGCGCACTTCTTCTGGGGCGGCATCCGTCCGCAGGCGCGAACCTGGGGGGAGCGGGTCGCTCCCGCGACGCGCGCGCACCTCTCGGTGCTGCTCGGTGTGATCATGCTGATCAAGGCGTGGGGGTACTACCTGGGTCGCTTCGACCTGCTCGGTTCGCGGCGCGGGGTCGTGCAGGGCGCGTCCTACACCGACGTGAACGCCCAGCTCCCGGCGCTCAACTTCCTGATCATCGCGGCGGTGATCTGCGCGCTGTTGTTCTTCGCGAACATCGTCCGGCAGCGGTGGGCGCTGCCGATCATCGCCGTGGTCGTGCTCGCGGCGGTCTCGGTGCTGCTCGGAACCGCGTACCCGGCGTTCGTGCAGCGGTTCCGCGTGGCGCCGCAGGAGTTCCAGCGGGAGCAGAAGTACATCGAGTACAACATCACGGGCACGCAGACCGCGTTCGACATCGAGCCCGAGGGGATCGAGGCTCCGCCGGAACAGACATATGAACCGCAGGTGACGACGGCGGACCTGCGCACGAACGAGACCACGGTCTCGAACATCCGGCTGTGGCGGCCCACGATCCTCGGGCAGAACTTCCAATCGCTGCAGCGCTTCCGGTCGTTCTACGAGTTCCGCGACGTCGACGTCGACCGCTACGACATCGACGGTGAGCGCAACGTGCTCATGGTGTCGGGTCGCGAGGTGGCACAGGCGGGCATCCAGGTTGAGGCTCGCACGTGGCAGAACGAGCACCTCGTGTTCACGCACGGGTACGGCGCCGTCGCGGCCAGGGTGAACACGGCGAACGCCGAGGGTGCGCCGATCCTCACGCTCGCCGACCTGCCTCCACCGCCAACCGACGTGCCCACGCTCGTGCAGCCGCGCATCTACTACGGCGAGGGAGATCCGGGCGACGCCTCGTTCGTGATCACGAACTCGAAGACCCCCGAGCTCGACTACGAGGGGGCTCCTCCCGGCTACGTGTACGACGGCGACGGCGGCATCGAGATCGGCAACGTGCTCCAGCGGTCGCTGTTCGCGTGGCGGTTCCGGGACGTGAACCTGTTGATCTCGGGCCAGATCGTGCCGACGAGCCGCATCATGATCTACCGCGACATCTACTCACGGGCGCCGAAGCCCGTGCCGTTCCTGACCTTCGATCGCGATCCGTACCTCTCGATCGTGGGCGGCGACCTCGTGTGGATCTGGGACGCATACACGAGCACGAACGAGTACCCGTACTCGGAGTCGGTGAACCTGCAACTGGCGACGCAGGACCCCGGAGTGCCGTCGGCGCTCGTCAACTACATGCGGAACGCGGTCAAGGTCACGGTCGATGCCTACGACGGCACGATGACCTACTACGCAGACCTCAGCGACCCGATCATCCAGGTGTGGGATCGGGTGTACCCAGGGCTGTTCACCGACATGACGACCGCCCCCGAAGAGCTGCGAGCGCACTTCCGCTACCCCGAGAACCTGTTCCAGGTGCAGGCCACGCAGTACGCGAACTACCACGTGACGAGCCCCGAGGTCTTCTACCAGAAGCAGGACCGCTGGGAGGTCCCGGCCGATCCGACACAGCAGTCCTTGGAGGACGGCACGACCACGGTCACGTCGACGTCGGGCGGTCCGAGGTTGCGTCCGTACTACCTGCTGATGCGGGCGCCGGGTGAAGACGCGGAGGCATTCCAGCTGGTGCTGCCGTTCGTGCCGGAGGGCCGTCAGAACATGGTGGCGTGGTTGGCGGCGAGCTCCGACCCCGAGACCTACGGGCGATTGGTCTCGCTCGAACTACCGGCCTCGGAGAACGTGCCGGGGCCGTCGATCGTCTTCTCGCGCATCAACCAGGACCCGCAGTTCTCGGCGGAGCGGACGCTGCTGGGACAGGGGGGGTCGCAGGTGCTCTTCGGCGACCTGCTCGTGATCCCGATCGAGAACTCGTTCCTGTACGTGCAGCCGGTGTACGTGCAAGCCAACCAGTCGGCGGCCGTCCCCGAGCTCAAGCGCGTGGTCGTGGTCAACGGCGACGTCGTCGGTGTCGGCCAGACGCTCGACGAGGCACTCGCTGCGGCCGTCGAGGGAGAGACCGGCACAGGTGGCGGCGGGGAGCCGGGGGGCGGCGTCGATCGCACGGTCGCCGAGCTGCTGGCGGAGGCTGCGGACCACTTCGCCGCGGCCGATGCGGCGCTGCGCGAGGGTGACCTCGCGACCTACCAGCAGGAGATCGAGGCGGCCCAGGAGCTCGTGGCGCAGGCGCTCGAGCTCTCCGGCGAGGTACCGGCCGGAAGCACGACCGCCTCGCCGAGCCCGTCGGCGTCGGCGTCGCCGTCGCCGTAGGGCGAGAGGCTACGGCTGAGGCAGGCGGAAGCCGAGATCGGCATCCACGTCGGCGACGTCCATCTGGGCCTTCTGCAGGTGGCCAGAGTAGTCCCAGTTCATCGCCTGCCACCTCGTGAACTGATCGAGGACCCAGATGCCCGACTGGCGCGAGCCGTTCCCGCTGCGGCCGTTGCCTCCGAACGGGAGGTGCGCCTCAGCGCCCGACGTCGAGTTGTTCACGCTCACCATGCCGGCCGAGATGCGCTCGCGGAACCGGAACACGCTGAGCGGGTCGGTCGTGTAGATGCTGCTGGACAGGCCGTAGCCGTGTCCGTTCGCGAGGGCGATCGCCTCGTCGAAGGTCTCGAACGTCGCGACCCCCACGAGCGGGCCGAACGTCTCCGTCGCGGCGAGGTCGTCCTCGCTCCGCACGCCGTCGACGATCGTCGGGTGGTAGTAGAGACCGGCCTCGGGGTCGCCGACGAACCCCTCCCTGGGGTTGGCGGCGGAGATGCGGCCGGTGCCGGTCGAGCCGAGCAGCGTGTGGTGGGGCCGGACGAGCTCGAGCCAGGTCTCGAACCGGTCGCAGAAGCGGGAGGAGATCATCGGCCCGTACAGCACGTCCTCGGTCGGGTCGCCGATCGGCGCCTGCGACACCGCCTTCGAGAATCGGTCCAGGAAATCGTCGTGCACGTCCGTATGCACGATCGCGGTGCCGAGCGAGGTGCACCGCTGGCCGGCGGTGCCGAACCCGCTGAACAGCGCTCCCTCCACCGCGAGGTCGAGGTCGGCGTCGGGCATCACGACGAGCGGGTTCTTGCCGCCGAGCTCGAGGCAGGGGGTCTGCAGGTGGCGGCCGGCGAGCTCCCCGATGCGACGGCCCACGTCGGTGGAGCCGGTGAAACCGATCTTGTCGACGAGTCCGGCCTCGAGCGCCTGCTCGATGCCTGCGAACGTGGATGGCCCATCGGCGAGCACCATCGAGAACACGCCTCCGGGCAGTCCCGCATGGAGCAGGAGCTGCGAGAACGCCTCGGCGGTGGCCGGCGTGTACTCGGCCGGCTTCCACACGACGGCGTTCCCGGCGACGAGCGCCGGCACGATGTACCAGCTCGGCACGGCCACGGGGAAGTTGCCCGCCGTCACGATCGCGGCCACGCCGACGGGCGTTCGGAACGTGAACAGCTGCTTGTCGGGCATCTCGCTCGGCACGGTCTGTCCGTAGAGGCGGCGGCCCTCCGAGAGGAAGAAGTTGCAGGTATCGACGACCTCCTGCACCTCACCGCGCGATTCCTTGATCGGCTTGCCGATCTCGCGCGTGATCAGCCGGGAGAGGGCCTCGGCGTTGTCCTCGACGAGGCGGCCGAACTGCTGCACCGCCCTGCCGCGCACGGGTGCGGGGGTCGCCGCCCAGCCGCGCTGGGCCTCGCGCGCGGCGCGGCTCGCGGCGACCACCGTGGCCGCATCGCCGAGCGCCGCCTCGACCACGATCTCGTCGAGCCGCGCCGGGTTCGCGATCGTGAGGGTGCCGCCGGGTTCGCCGTCGACGGGCGTTCCACCGACCAGTGACCTCACCGTGCGCGTCATGCGCCGATGGTAGTCGCGACGAGCGACGACGACCCCTATGAGGCCGGCGGCAGCTGCTGCACGCTCCAGGCGTTGCCGTCGGGATCGCTGAAGAAGACGAACGAGCCCCACGGGAACACCTGCACCTCGCTCGCCTCGACCCCGCGGCCCACGAGCTCGGCCCTGGCGACCTCGATGTCGTCGACCACGAGCTGCAGGCCTGCGACCGAACCGGGAGGCCTGTCGGACAGCCCGGTACCGATCGCGATCGAGCACGCGGACCCCGGCGGCGTGAGCTGCACGAAGCGCAGGTCGTCGGAGACGGCGTGATCGTGGTCGACGGTGAAGCCGGCTCGATCAGCGTAGAACCGTTTGGCGCGATCGACATCGGACACCGGCACGTTCACGAGTTCGAGCTTGAAGTCGGTCATCCTCGAGATCGTATCCCCCGGCTCCGACACGATGCCATCCCGCCGCGAGCCGGCTCATCAGTGCCGGTAGGCTCGAGGACGACCTGCGAGTTCCATCGAGGTGGTGCGTGGAGGGGTTGGATCGAGATTCGGTGACGCAAGTCCTCGCCGAGGCGGGTTGCGTCGCTGCCGACGAGGAAGCCGATGCACTCATCCGGGCTGCCGCCGGTGACCGTGACGTGCTCGCTGACTTGGTCGCTCGTCGCACCGATGGTGAGCCGATCGCGTGGCTCACTGGGGTGGTCATGTTCTGCGGCGTCAGGCTGTCAGTCGCACCCGGCGTCTACGTGCCTCGGTGGCAGACCGAGCCGCTGGCGCGACGGGCGGTGACGCTCCTTCCGGCGGGGGGAGTGGCCGCGGATCTCTGCACGGGCGCTGGGCGCGATCGCGGCCGTGCTGGCCGCGGCCGTGCCGACGGCGCGGGTGATCGCGACGGAACTCGACGACAACGCGGTTCGATGCGCCCGGCGGAACGGCGTCGAGGTGTTCCAGGGCTACTTGGACGATCCGCTGCCCCGGGTATTCGAGCATCGCGTCGACGTGTTGACGGCCGTGGCGCCGTACGTGCCGACGGATTCGATCCGCCTGCTCCCGCGCGACGTCCAGACGTTCGAGCCACGGCTCGCGCTCGATGGCGGGCTCGACGGCATGGACCTGTTGCTCGAGGTCGTGAGGAGGAGCACGAGGTGGCTGCGTCCGGGTGGATGGCTCCTCTCGGAGTTGGGTGGCGACCAAGCCGAACCGATCGGGGAGCTGCTGCATGAGCTCGGATTCGAGGGGATCGACGTCATGACCGACGACGACGGCGACCCGCGCGCGATCTGTGCCCGTCTCGGTTAGGCGTCCCGAGAACGCTCGCCTCCGTGTCCGTCTCGAGGCGCCGGTTGACATATACCGATATAGACATATGATTGGCGGCATGGCGCGAGTGGCGACGACGGCAGATGCGTTCAACGCGGTGGCCGAGCCTCGGCGCCGGCAGATCCTGGATGTGCTTGCCGGCGGGGAACGACCCGTGAACGACCTCGTCGTGCAACTGGGCCTGGCGCAGCCGCTCGTGTCGAAACACCTGCGGGTGCTGCGGGAGGTGGGACTGGTGGATGTGCGGGATGAAGGGAGGCAGCGCATCTACCGGCTCAACGGCCCCTCGCTCAAGCCCATCCACGACTGGGTGAAGAACTACGAGCAGTCGTGGGCGCAGCGCTTCGATCGGCTGGATGTCGTGTTGGAGGAACTCAAGGAGAAGGAGGAAGGAGATGGTGGCGGTGGCGAGTAGTGGCACAGCCGTGGTGACGCTCCCGACGGACACGCAGATCCTGATCACGCGGGAGTTCGACGCACCCAGGCACTTGGTCTACGAGGCGTGGACCACGCCCGAGCTCATCAAGCGTTGGTGGAGCGGGGAGCGGGGCGAGGTCACGATCGCCGACGTCGATCTGCGGGTCGGTGGCATGTGGCGCTACGTCATGGTTTCGAACGGTGGATTCGAGGTGGCGTTCCACGGCGAGTACCGGGAGATCGTCCCGAACGAGCGCGTCGTCACGACCGAGGTCTACGAGGGCGTGCCCGAAACGGACGGAGACGTGGTGTGCACGTACACCTTCACCGAGAAGGACGGGCGCACCACCCTCACGCTCCTCGTGGACCACCCGAGCAGGGAGATCCGTGACATGGTCATCGACTCCGGCATGGAAGGCGGTATGCAGGAAGCGTTGGACCACCTCGAGCAGGTCGCGGTCTCGCTCGGCTGAGCAGGCTCACGCATCACGTATCACCTGGACGACGTTCCGGATCGGCGAGTGGACTTACGACGACGGCATCCGCTCGACCACGCGGCCAACCTCGATGCCGTAGTCCCATACATCGATCGAGGGCGGATCCACTCCGAGCGTGCTGAGGGCGGTGCAGACCTGGCTCCGATGATCGGTTCCGTGGTGCAGTGCTTGGGCGAGTCGGATGCCGATCGTCGCGTCCCTCTCGAAGTTGCTCTCGTCGACGTCGGTCACGAACGCATCCGGATCGAGTTCCTGCGAAAGGAGCCGCGACCAGGCGGCATGATGGCTCTCGCACACGGCCCGAAGCTCGGCGAGCTCGAGGTCGTCCACGTCGACGAGCACAGCGCGGTCGTCGGTGATCATGAACAGGTAGAAGGCGTCACCGTCGACGAAGTGGCGCACGGTCTCGAGGATCGAGCCGTACGTTCCAGGAACCGGTGTGGCCAGCTGCTCGGGGCTCAGGACCAGGCACGCATCGATGAGTCTCGTCGTCGCCCAGGCGTGATGGCCGAACGCGTCCTCGAACCCTCTCATCCGGCCACCGTACCAAGGCTTCTTCGAACACCGAGCTGCGACTCTCGAAGGTCTCGAATGGTGTCTCTCCGAAGTCCAGCGGTGAGTCAGTCCAGCGCGAACGATCCGGTGACGATCTCGCCCGCTGGTTCGTACGTACCGATCACGACCCCGGTGGTGGAGACCTTGCTGTCGACGAGCTTCAGCCCGGAGGGGATGGTGCCCTCCGAGAACAGGCGTTTGCCGGACCCGATGACGAGGGGGAAGACCCACAGGCGGTACTGGTCGACGAGGTTGTGGCGCAGCAGCGTCTGGATCAGGTTCCCGCTGCCGTGCACCTGCAGCTCCGGCCCATCCTCCTTCTTGAGCGCCACGATGCCGTCTGCCGCGTCTCCCTCGATCAGGACCGAGTTGCTCCACTCCAGCGTGGGATGACTCCGCGACGCGACGTACTTGGTGGCGTCGTTGAACAGCTTGGCGCCGTCCTCCTCTGAGGCGTGCGGCCAATGGGCGGCGAAGATGTCGTAGGTCTTGCGTCCGAGAACGAGTGCGAACGGTGCGCTCGTCGCCTCGCCCATGACCTGACCCATCTGCTCGTCCCAGTAGTTCACCGACCAGCCACCGTGCGCGAAGCCGCCGTCGTCGTCCTCTCCAGGTCCACCCGGGGCCTGCATGACCCCGTCGAGGGTCAGGAAGGTGCTCACGATCAGCTTCCTCATCTCGTGCCTCCGTTCGATCGGATCCAGGCGGCGGATGCTACAGGGCCTGAACAGGTCGAGGACGTCGGCGGAGCAGACCGGGCCAGAGCGGACGCGGAGTGGGTGGGGCGCCAGCGGCGCTGGGCAACTCCGGGGCGACGTGGCACGATTGCGCAGGTGACCAGCAGACCTGCGGCGGCGCAGCGCCTGAGCGACCTGGCACGGCTGCGCCGCGTCCGTGACCGGATCGACCGGGAGTACCAGCTGCCGCTGGACGTCGAGGCGCTCGCCCGGGGCGCGCACATGTCGGCCGGGCACCTCAGCCGCCAGTTCCGGCTCGCCTACGGCGAGTCGCCGTACGGCTACCTCATGACGCGGCGCATCGAGCGCGCGATGGCGCTGCTGCGTCGCGGCGACCGCAGCGTCACCGAGGTCTGTTTCGAGGTCGGCTGCTCGTCGCTGGGCACGTTCAGCAGTCGCTTCACCGAACTGGTCGGCATGCCGCCCAGCGCCTACCGGCGCGACGCGGCGCGCGCGACGGCGGGGATGCCGTCGTGTGAGGCGAAGAAGGTCACCAGACCGATCAGGAATCGAGAAGCGCCGGTCGCCGAGGCGCAGCTAACCTAACCGCCATGGACATCACCATCTATTCAGGCCTACCTCCCGCACGACGACCCGGACGCCGCTCTGGCCTTCTACCGCGACACCCTCGGTTTCGAGGTCCGCAACGACGTCGGGTACGAGGGGATGCGCTGGATCACGGTCGGCCCCGCCGACCAGCCCGGCACGTCCATCGTCTTGCATCCGCCGGCCGCCGACCCCGGCGTCACCGACGACGAGCGTCGCACGATCGCCGAGATGATGGCCAAGGGCACGTACGCCGGCATCAACCTGGCCACGAAGGATCTCGACGGCACCTTCCAGCGGTTGCAGACGCGGCGACGTCGAGGTCGTGCAGGAGCCGACCGAGCAGCCGTACGGCGTTCGCGACTGCGCCGTCCGCGATCCCGCGGGCAACATGATCCGCATCCAGGAGCTGCGCTGAGCCGTCCGGCGATCGCCCGGGGTCACGCGCACCGCGATCCACCGTTCACGAGGAGGTACTCGCGATGGCTGAGAAGGGAACCACGAAGAAGGTCACTCGGAAGTCCGCCAAGCGCACGGCGGCATCGTCGAAGGGATTCACGGCTGAGGAACGGGCCGCGATGAAGGAGCGCGCCCAGGAGTTGAAGGCAGAGGCGACCAAGGCGGACGGGGAGAAGGCCCTGCTGGCGAAGATCGCCGAGATGAAGGGGACGGATCGCGCCATGGCCACGCGGCTCCATGCGATCATCACGGCCGCCGCGCCGGCCCTCTCGCCGAAGACCTGGTACGGGATGCCCGCGTACGCCAAGGACGGCAAGATCGTCTGCTTCTTCCAGAGCGCAGAGAAGTTCGACGCGAGGTACGCGACGTTCGGCTTCAGCGACGAGGCGAACCTCGACCAAGGCGCCATGTGGCCGACCTCCTGGGCGCTCAGGGAGCTGACCGCCGCCGAAGAGAAGAAGATCGCCACGCTCGTGAAGAAGGCGGTGCGCTGAGGGGCATGGCGACGAAGGCGAACCCCGCGATCGCACGCTGCCGACAGCCACGACCTGATCCGCGTGCAGGGCGCGCGCGTGAACAACCTCAAGGACGTCAGCGTCGAGATCCCGAAGCGCCGGCTGACGGTGTTCACCGGCGTCTCCGGCTCGGGCAAGAGCTCGCTGGTGTTCGGCACGATCGCCGCGGAGTCGCAGCGGATGATCAACGAGACCTACAGCGCCTTCGTGCAGGGCTTCATGCCGACGCTGTCGCGGCCGGAGGTCGACGTCCTGGACGGCCTGACGACGGCGATCATCGTCGACCAGGAGCGGATGGGCTCCAACCCCCGCTCCACCGTCGGCACCGCCACCGACGCCAACGCGATGCTGCGCATCCTCTTCAGCAGGCTCGGGAAGCCGCACATCGGCTCGCCCAACGCGTACTCGTTCAACGTCCCCTCGGTGAAGGCCAGCGGCGCGATCACCGTCGAGCGCGGTGCCGGCAAGACGAAGACCCAGAAGGCGACCTTCAACCGACTCGGCGGCATGTGTCCGCGCTGCGAGGGCATGGGCTCGGTCAACGACTTCGACCTGACGGCCCTGTACGACGACAGCCAAGTCGCTCAGCGAGGGTGCGCTCACGATCCCCGGCTACAGCATGGACGGCTGGTACGGCCGCATCTTCAGCGGCAGCGGCTACTTCGACATGGACAAGCCGATCGGCAAGTACACCAAGAAGGAGCAGCACGACCTGCTCTACGGGAGCCGACCAAGATCAAGGTCGAAGGGATCAACCTGACCTACGAGGGCGTGATCCCCAAGATCCAGAAGTCGATGCTGTCCAAGGACGTCGACGCGCTGCAGCCACACGTCCGCGCCTTCGTGGAGCGGGCGGTGACGTTCACGACCTGTCCCGAGTGCGATGGCACCCGACTCAGCAAGGAGGCGCGGTCGTCGAAGATCGAGGGGAAGAACATCGCCGACGTCTGCTCGATGCAGATCAGCGACCTGGCCGACTGGATCAGAGGCCTCGACGAGCCGTCGGTGACCCCGCTGCTCACGGGTCTGCAACACCTCCTCGACTCGTTCGCGGAGATCGGGCTGGGATACCTCTCGCTCGACCAGGCCGTCGGGCACCCTGTCCGGGGGTGAGACACAGCGCACCAAGATGATCCGTCACCTCGGCTCGTCGCTCACCGACGTCACCTACGTCTTCGACGAGCCCACGATCGGCCTGCACCCCCACGACATCCAGCGGATGAACGACCTGCTCCTGCAGCTGCGCGACAAGGGCAACACGGTGCTCATGGTGGAGCACAAGCCGGAGGCCATCGCGGTCGCCGACCACGTCGTCGACCTGGGCCCCGGCGCCGGCACGGGAGGCGGTACCGTCTGCTACGAGGGTACGGTCGAAGGGCTGCGGGAAAGCGACACCATCACCGGCCGTCATCTCGACGACCGGGCGACCCTGAAGGGTACGGTGCGCTCGGCCTCCGGCGCGCTCGAGATCCGCGGCGCGTCGACGCACAACCTTCAAGACGTGGACGTCGACCTTCCGCTCGGGGTGCTGTGCGTGATCACGGGTGTGGCCGGCTCCGGCAAGAGCTCGCTGATCCACGGCTCGGTCGCCGGACGCGACGGCGTGGTGACGATCGACCAAGGCGCGATCCGCGGTTCGCGACGGAGCAATCCGGCCACGTACACCGGCCTGCTCGACCCGATCCGCAAGGCGTTCGCGAAGGCCAACGGCGTGAAGCCGGCGCTGTTCAGCTCCAACTCCGAGGGCGCCTGCCCCACCTGCAACGGCGCCGGCGTCATCTACACCGACCTGGGCGTCATGGCCACCGTCGAATCCACCTGCGAGGAGTGCGAGGGGAAGCGGTTCCAAGCGTCGGTGCTGGAGTACACGCTGGGCGGCCGGAACATCGCCGAAGTGCTCGCGATGTCGGTGACCGAGGCCGAGGAGTTCTTCGACGACGGCGAGGCACGCACGCCGGCCGCCCACAAGATCCTCGACCGACTCGCCGACGTCGGGCTCGGCTACCTCAGCCTCGGCCAGCCGCTCACGACGCTGTCCGGTGGCGAGCGGCAGCGACTCAAGCTGGCCACCCAGATGGCCGAGAAGGGCGACGTCTACGTCCTCGACGAGCCGACCACCGGCCTGCACCTCGCCGACATCGAGCAGCTGCTCGGCCTGCTCGACCGGCTCGTCGACTCCGGCAGGTCGGTCATCGTCATCGCGCACCACCAGGCGGTCATGGCCAACGCCGACTGGATCATCGACCTCGGCCCCGGTGCCGGCCACGACGGTGGCCGGGTCGTGTTCGAGGGCACGCCCGCCGACCTCGTCGCCGCCCGCTCCACCCTCACCGGCGAGCACCTGGCGACCTACGTCGGCACCTGACCGAGGCTCTCGACACCGTGAGACGAGATCTCTCATCAAGCACCCGCGGCTCGGGGAGGCCCACGCTGCCGTGACTCGACTGGCCGCCGCTTGCTCTCGTCTCGGTGGCTACTGAGTGTCATCATTCGGCGGTGAGCCACCGCGGGGGGGCGCTCGCCTGGGCTGAGGCGCAAGTCGCGGCCGTACGAGACGATCCGGCGGCGCGCGTTGCTTTGATGGCCCGGGTCTTCCACGGGCCAACGGGGCACGCGCCGCGACACCTACCGTTCCGACGAGCGGCGTTGTCGTTCATGCGCTGGCAGGCACGTCGGGGTGTGCTCAACCCGCTCGATGCGTCGCCGCCGGGCAGCGTGTGGTGGCGGGCGGGCAACGAGCGACTGCTGCGGGACGGATGCGAAACGATCGCGCTGCTCGGTGGGTTGGCTGGCGAGCCGTCGTCGCGGGCGGTGCGGCTTTGGCTGGAGTTCAGCGCGAGACCGACGGGGCGCAACTGGTACCGCGCGCACAACGCGAGCATCGTGGACTCCTACTTGCAACACCGGCGAATCGCCGAAGCCGAGAGCGCACCGGAGCGCTTCTTCATGAACGTTGCGCTGGCTCGCGTGCTGTACGCGCACGCACTGAATGCGGCGCCGCGGCTCGCGCTGGGACGGTTGGCTCCTTTCGGCCGCCTAGTGGGCGATCCGCGGCTCGGGATGGCGGGAGTGTTCCTCTCACTCCGGCGCGTGCTCCCGAACAGCTATCCGCTCGCCCTCGACGTTGATCGCTATATCGCGGACGAGCAGCGTCTCGGTCGGATGCTCGACTACGCGGTGATCGTGCCGCGGCTGCAGCGCCTCTACGAGTGGTCCGCCGATGAGCTCGCCGAACCGCGCCTGCTGGAGCTCGTTCGCGACGGCAGCCCGATCTACGCGTGGTCGTACGAGAAACGACACGTGTGGCGCGCCCAGCACATGCCGTTCTTGGCGACGGTACTCGAACGCGTCACGCGAGCTCACTGAGGTGGCCCACGGCTCCCAAAGCCGGGCAGCTGCTCTTCGAGCTCGAGGATCGCGAGCTTCTCTGCGAGCCGACAGTACGCGCGCGCCGGGGGCGACAGCCGTGCGAGCAGTGAGTCCGCCGCCCTCGTCTCGATGACCTCGGGCGGCCCGACGATGAAGGTGCGCCCCGCGCGGATCGCGTGGCCACCCCCTTTGCGCAAGTTCCCCAGCCAAGCCGATTCCTCGCCATACAAGAGTGCGATGACCAGAGTCCGGCCACGTCTGAACGCAAAGAGCGGCGTGCGGTACTGGCGGCCGGAGCGTCTCCCGCGGTGGAGGATGACCGCCCACGGTGGGACGAGCCAGGCGTACAAGCCCTGGACGCGGTTGGTGACCCGCTTGTTGAAGCGCGCGACTCGTCGCGAGAGCTTCATCGTCACCGTCCGCTACAGGGCTTCACGACCGGCATACGCCGCCCCTCCTCGTTCGACACTGACCTTGTTGGGACGGAGCTCTACCACGTTGATCTCCACCTTCGTCGAATGACCAATGTGCTCGAGTCTGCCGAGGGCGAGCGAGAGTTGCTCAGCCCCCGGTTTCTTCCGAGACCGATCAGCCCGGCTCGGGGGCGCCTGATCGTCACGTCCGCCTCAGAGGGCTCGCTGGATGTCTTCGGGCAAGCCTACGGGAGGTCGTGAGAGCACTGACGTCGGATCCGGCCCAAGCCCACACGACACTCTTCGCCCTGATGGGGGCTGGTCAAGCCAGCTGGAGATTCCCGATCAGGCGGAGAGCTGAGAAGGAAGGGTGGCAGGAGAGGGTGCTGGTCTCTGAACTCGACCAGCTTGCACCGGTCCTCCGCCAAGCGATCCGCGAGGGCTATGAAGAAGTCGACATCGACACGGAAACGAGGACCGGACGTTGGCGCGGGACGCGGACGAAGCTGCGCATCAGAATCCGCAAGTGAGAGGGCGAGGCGTCGGTGCCGCTCGACCTCGAAGGGGGCGGCGTGTGGCCGTGCCCTATCTCCCATCCCCCGGGACGACGTTCCCGGCGTCCGGCCGTTTGCTAGCATCGTGCTGCGGGGTGGAGCAGTCCGGTAGCTCGCTGGGCTCATAACCCAGAGGTCACAGGTTCAAATCCTGTCCCCGCGACGAAAGAAACAGCAGTTCAGAGAGGGTGTCGGCCTAGCCGGCACCCTCTCCGTTTAGGGCCGATTCCCCCAGATTTCCCCCGCGCGCGTCGAAGACGGTCGCGAGAAGCTCTGCGACCTCGTTCGCGGAGTCGTCCGCGTCGTGGAGGTAGATGTTCGCCGTCGTCGCGATCGAGGCGTGGCCGAGTTGCCGGCTCACGACGTCGAGGCGAGCGCCGGCTCGCAGCGCCGTCTCCGCGTAGGAGTGACGCGCTCCGTGGAGCGGGATCGCCGGAACGCCGGCCGTCCGAACGACGCTCCGCCACCGGCCGAGGATCGTCTCCGGGTTGATTTACCGCGCCGTCTGGCTCCGTGACGATCCACGACGCCGCGATCCCGAGACCGCCGTCGTCGCGCCACGCCGGACCGAACGTCAGTCGCTCGGCGGCTTGATCGGCCTTCCAGCGCCGGAGCATCGCGGCCGTGGTGCGGTCGAACCGCACGACGCGACGTCGCCTCGATTTCGTCGTCTCCCGCGTGTAGACCCTCGGCTCGCCGGCGACCGGCCTCGGCCGGACGAGGATCTGCCGCGCGACCGCGACTGTCCCTGCGTCGAGATCCAGGTCGTCCCACTGAAGGCCGAGAAGCTCGCCGCGCCGGAGACCCGTCGCGAGCGTGAGCCGCCAGATCGCCGCGAGCCTATCGGTCGAGGAGGCGTCGAGGAACGTCCGGACCTCCTCGACCGTCCACGCGGCGCGCTCGACCGAGTCGTCGCGCGCCGGAGGGTCGACGGCCAGGACCGGGTTCGTCGTGAGATGACCGCGGCGGACGGCGTCGCCGAGCGCCTTCGAGAGCGTGACGTGGACGTTGCGGACCGTCTTCCCGCGGAGCGCCTTCCCGCCGCGGCCGCCGGAGGCGCGGAGCGTCGCGTAGAGGCGATCCAGCGTCCGCGGACTCACGCGCTGGAGGAGGATCGGCGGACGTCGGATCCGAGCCGCGGCGTCGTCTGTTCTCGCGGATGCGCCGAGCGTCCCTGCGATCACGTCGCGCATCTCGTCGCCGCGATCATCCGCGCCGAGGAGGAGGACCGATGAGCGAGCCGCAGCCGACCGGGCCGATCCTGCGGCGAACGTTCGGACCGGGAGTGACCAGACTCCGCGTACTGACCTCCGTCGAGGAGCGTCGCCGCCAGCGCCGGCGCTTCCGATCCGATCTTGCGATCGCGACGGATCTCGACCGCCGGCTCCGCGGGCCGGGGTACGACCGTGCCAGCGATGCGCGGCGCTGTTAGATGACGTTCGCTCCCAGGCTGACGACCTTCTGACGGATCACTTCAAGCGATCGACCGACGTGCGGGCCGGCGACGCGACCGTGAGGGGCTTCGATGTTCCGGTAGAACTGCATCACGGCCACCGCTGCAAGCGGGTCTTGTACGAAGACCGGCCCTCCGCTCTCCCCGTGATGCCACCCGACGTTGAACTCGTAGGCCCATGCTCCGCTGATGTCGTACTGAGCGGCCTTGATTTCTTACAAGAGCGACAGCTCACGACACGCTAATTTGGGGGCATCCCAAGGCAGAGGAGGGCCCCATGGGCAAAGTAGTCATGTACAGCTCGGTGTCGGTGGACGGCTTCATCGCGGACGAGAACGACCAGCCCGGACCCCTGTTCGACTGGTTGTCCAGCGGTGACGTGCCGTTGGACGAGAGCGGCGAGTTGAAGGTGTCGCAGACGTCCTACGACTACACCCGGCCGTACTGGGACCAGATCGGGGCGACCGTCGTCGGCCGCCACGTCTTCGACATGACGGACGGCTGGGACGGGAAGCCTCCGGGCGGGGTCGACCACGTGGTCGTCGTGACGCACCGGCCGGAGCCTGAGGGCTGGGACCCCGAGGCGCCGTTTCACTTCGTCGACGGCGTCGAGGCAGCCGTGGCCAAGGCGCAGGAGCTTGCGGGTGACCACATGGTCGAGGTCGCTGCTGGCGACGTCGGTGGCCAGGTGCTTGCCGCGGGCCTGATCGACGAGGTGCGCATGGACGTCGTACCCGTCGTGTTCGGGTCCGGCAAGCGCTACTTCGGGTCGGCCCACGCGCAGCACCTGTTGGAGGATCCTGACGTGGTGATTCAGGGCAACCGGGTGCTTCACCTGCGCTATCGGGTGCGCCGTTGACCGATCTGGGCGGGTACGCGAAGAAGTCCCGTGGGGGCTGGCGCCGTTCCTGCCGATGCCCGCGGCCGAGCTGTGTGACCGGCCGGTGACGGTAGAGCAGGTTTGGGGCCGGCCCGCCATTGCTGAGCTGCGAGACCGGCTGGCCACGGCGGACGGACCGCACGAGATGCTGACGCTGCTCGAGGAGGAGCTACTGCGACGGCTGTGCGAGACCGCCGGCCTGGGGCTGGTCCGCCATACGAGCAGCGTCATCGCGGCGACCAGCGGGGCGGTGGCGATCGGCGACCTGAGGGTGGCAGCCGGTGTCAGCAGCACTCATCTGGCACAGCGGTTCAAGGAGCTCATCGGCGTCACGCCGAAGCGGCTGGCCCGCACCTACCGCTTCGCTGCTACTGCTGCAACGGGTCCTGGCATAGTCGCCTCCTAGGGCGTGGTTTCTTCGGGATGTCCGGCGCGGGAGAGACGTGTCTCCGACTTGCAGTGACAATTCGCGCCGGCCGTCGCCGGCCTCGACGGATCGGCTCGAGAACGCGCATGCGTCGGCCATGAGCGCCGAACGCGGCCGGAAGTCGCCGGCTTTCCGATGGGAGGTCGGCGGTCCTCGCCGAGCGTGCGCTCGAGGGGTGTCCCTATCTCTTCGTTGGCTCCTCGACCACCCGCATTGCTCCGCGGAGTGTCAGGAGATCGAGGCGCAAGCTCGCGAGGCCGAACGGAGGCGTCGTCGGAAGCGTGAAGCTCGAGTGGCGATCCGCGCCGGTCGCTCGGCCGGCTGAGGTCCGAGAGAAGGGGGCTCTCGCTAGAGTCCCGCGGCGTCCGGCAGTCGTACTGTCGAACCCGCTACCGAGGAGGATGCCTGATGCGCAGCGTGACCTATTCGATGGGCGTCTCGCTTGACGGCTACATCGTCGGGCCGGACGGCGGCTTCGACTGGCCGGGGTTCGACGAGGAGGTCTTTCGCTTCTGGATCGACGAGATACGAGGGGTCGGCGTGCACCTGTTGGGACGACGGCTGTACGAGACGATGCTGTACTGGGAGACCGCCGACCAGGATCCATCGCTCGACGACTCAAGCCGCGAGTGGGCCGCGCTCTGGAAGCCGCTCCCGAAGGTGGTGTTCTCCACCACGCTGTCGGCGGTGCAGGGCCATGCCCGCCTGGCCTCCGTCGGCCTGGCTGAGGAGGTCGAGCGGTTGCGAGCCGAGCCGGGGGAGGGCGACATCGCTATCGGCGGCGCGACTCTCGCCGCCGAGGCGGCCACGTTGGGTCTGATCGACGAGTACCAGGCCATGGTCTACCCGGTGCTGGTTGGCGGTGGCATTCCGTTCTTTCCCCAGCGCGAGCGCCGGGTGGATCTCGAACTCGTGGAGACCCGCACCTTCAGCTCGAGAGTCGTCTACCTTCGCTACCGCGTGGCGCGCTAGCCCTAGGCGTCCGGATCGGAGCGGGGGGCTCTCCTTATGTCAACAACGTCCGTGGGAACTACTGCTAGATCGGAGGATCTAGCTCTCTAGGCGCGAACGATGGAGATCTGTTGTAGCCGACCTCGGGATCGTGTGACCGGTAGGCGAGTTCAGCTCGACTTCCTTCGCTCGGACCTCGCTGTCAGAGGCTGCGGTCATGATTCCCACAGGATCTCTTACGGATGGTGAAGTCTCTTCGGCTGGTCGCGGGTGAAGTCCCGTTGGATACGAGCCGGCCGTCGGCGCTCCCGAAGTAGTTGATCGAGTCCGTGAGGTCCATCGCGATGTAGATGCTTCCCGTTCGGGTACGTGATCTTGGTAGATGACCTTCACGCACTCAGCGTATCTGAGCCTCAAACTCGATTTTGGCGGCCCTTTGAGGTTCCTCGACGACACCACGGCGATGGGGATCGACCAGCATGCTGCGCGCCGAGCTCGGTCGACTTACTCCCAACTTGCTCCCACGAAGTAGCGAAGACGGCGCCGGTCGGTGTCTCGAGCTCCTCTGGGCCGGCGGATCCTTGCAGGTGAGCGCGCTAACGGTGCTGGACGACGCTCGCCGATCCGTAGCCGACGGGTCTCATAACCCAGAGGTCACAGGTTCAAATCCTGTCCCCGCGACGAAACCAGGGGCGCCGGCTGAGCCGGCGCCCCTGGCACGTGAGACCGCCTGCGTGAACACCTCAACCCGGGTCGATCCGGCGAGGGTCCCGCCGGGCCGCGATCGAAGCTAGGATGGCTCGGTCGGACTCGATCGAAGGGGGAACCGGCGTGGCCAAGCGTGACGTGGTGGGGCAGCTCTCGCGGGTGCCCCTGTTCTCCGATTGCTCAAGGAGAGATCTGCAGACGATCGCCCGCGTGGTCAAGGACATCGACCACCGCGACGGCACCGTGATCGCACGTGAGGGAGAGCCGGGGGTCGGGTTGTTCGTGATCGTCGACGGAACCGCCGACGTGACGATCGGCGGCAAGAAGAAGGCGTCGCTCGGGCCCGGCGACTTCTTCGGAGAGATCGCGCTGCTCGATGGCGGCCCTCGCACCGCGACGGTGACGGCGACCTCCGACATCCAGATGCTCGGGCTGACCGAGTGGGTCTTCAGGGGCCTGATGCAGGAACATCCGTCGATCGCCGTGAAGACCCTGCAACAGATGGCGTCCCGGCTGCGCAACGCCACGAAGGCTGCCACCGCCTGAGACGCGGGTGCGGCTCGGGAGACCGCCGGACGTCGTGCCGTTCCTGACTCGGCCCGACGGCGTCCGTCTCTACCACGAGCTGCACGGCGACCCCCGGGCGCAGCCGATCGTGCTGCTCGAGGGCATGGGCGGCGACATCCCGGGATGGCGGCGCAACGTTCCGCACCTGGCCACGCAGCTCCTGGTGGTCGCCTACGACTTCCGCGGCAACGGCGCGTCGGACGAGCCGATCGGTCGGTGCTCGATGATCACCTTCGTCGAGGACACGATCGCGATGCTCGATGCGCTCGAGATCGACCGGGCGCATCTGTACGGTCAGTCGTTCGGCGCCATGGTGGCACAGGAATTGGTGCTCGCGCGCGCCGAGCGTGTGCGCTCCCTCGTGCTCGCAGCGACGCATTGCGGAGGTACCCACGTCGTTCCCGTGCCGCGCGAGCCGGTCCCGAAGGGAGAACCGTGGCGGTCGCTGTACGCGCCCGGCTTCCCCGATGTCCACCCCGAGCACGTGGCCGACGACCTCCGCGTGGGCGCGGCGCAACCGCGACACTCGAACGGCGGGCGCCGACAATGGGAGGCGATGCAGACCTTCGACACGTTCGATCGACTCCCAGAGATCACGACCCCGACCCTCGTGTTGCACGGGACCGAGGACCGGCTGATCGCGCCGGGCAACGCCGAGTTGCTCGCATCACGGATCCCCGGCGCGGAGCTCCGGCTGCTCGAAGGCGCCGGCCATCTGTACCACTCGGAGCAGGCGGAGGCCGCCGACGACGCCGTGCTGGACTTCGTGCGGCGGCATCGATCGTGACGGAGGCGGCAGACCCGGAGGTGCGGGCGATCGCGGAGCGACGCGCGGCCGCGCGTGCCGAGCGGGACTTCGCGTCGGCCGACTCGCTCAGGGACGAACTGGCGGCCGCCGGGTGGACGGTGGTCGACGAGCCCGGAGGAGGGTGGCGGCTGGAGCCCGCCGCGCCGCTGCGGCCTGCACCCGAGGGCGGACGGGTGCGCCCGGCCGACGTGGCGTCGATGCTCGACGACCCCGCGACCGACGACGTCACCGTTCACTGGGTCGTCGAGGGGTGGGTCGACGACGTGATCCGCGCGATCACGTCGTTCAGGGCGCACGTCGGCGACAGGCGCGTCCGGTACGTCGTCGCCGACGTGGCCGGTACCGACCCCGCCGTCTTCGTCACCGGGCACGACGACGTCGAGGTGATCTCGCTGGCCCGGGGCACCGGGTGGGGCGCCGCATGCAATGCCGGCCTCCGCCGCAGCTCGGGTCGGATCGTGCTCGTGATGGACGGCTCGGTGGAGGTCGTCGGGGACGTCTTCGGTCCGCTCGAGCGTGCACTGACCGATCCCGAGGTCGGCATCGCGGGGCCGTTCGGCATCGTGACGCACGACCTCCGCGAGTTCGAGGAAGCTCCCGGGCCCGGCCCGTGCGACGCGGTCGAGGGCTACTGCATGGCGATGCGTCGCCACGTGCTCGCCGATGTCGGCGGCTTCGACGAGAAGTTCCGCTGGTACCGCACGGCCGACATCGAACTCTCGTTCCGGGTGAAGGATCGCGGGCTGCGCACCGAGGTCGTCCCGTTGCCCGTCGTCAGGCACGAGCATCGCATGTGGTTCGAGACGCCTCCTGACGAACGAGCGAAGTGGTCGAAGCGGAACTTCTACCGATTCCTCGACCGATGGCGGGGCCGGTGGGACCTGGTGCTTGACCCGCGGCCTCCCGACGAGCCAGGTGCCTGAGTGCCGGGGGATCAGTCGACGGTAGGCATCGGAGGCGCCGGGGGCATCGCGATCTGCGGCGTCCGGGCCGGCTCGGGCGTCGGCACCGCTGCAGCAGCAGCGGCCGACTCCCGCTCCTTCGCCGCTTCCTGCTGGCGGAGCTCCTCTTCGTCGGGGATCGGCTTCGTCCCCCCCGTGTACGCCTCGAGGTCTTCGCCGTCGATCGTCTCGGTCACGAGCAGCAGCGCCGAGAGCCGGTCGAGCAGGTCGCGGTGTTTCATCAGGAGGCGCTCGGCCTGATCGTGCGCGTCGGTCAGCAACCGCATGACCTCTTCGTCGATCTTCTCCGCGGTACCGCCCGAGATGCGAGGACCGTTCGCGAAGAAGGCATTGGGGTCGTCGTGGCCGAGCGAGAGCGGGCCGACCTTCTCGCTCATGCCGTACTCGGTCACCATCGCCCGGGCGATCTGCGTCGCCTTCTCGAGGTCGTTCTGCGCGCCGGTCGAGACCTCACCGTAGACGAGCTCCTCGGCGACGCGTCCGCCCATCGCGTAGGCGAGGGTGTCTTTGAGCTCGGGTTCGGTCGCCAGGAACCGATCCTCGAGCGGGCGCGTCATCGTGAGGCCGAGCGCCGCCGTGCCGCGCGGGATGATCGTGATCCGGTGCACCGGGTCGAGGTTCTCCGAGTAGTGCGCGACGAGCGCGTGGCCCATCTCGTGCGTCGCGACGCGCGCCTTCTCCTTCTCGCTCATCACCCGCGACTTGCGCTCGAGGCCCATCGATGCGCGGTCGATCGCCTCCTCGAGCTCGTCCATCGTCACCGCGTTCTTCTCACGACGGGCCGCCAGCAAGGCGGCCTCGTTCACCACGTTCTCGAGGTCTGCCCCGGTGAAGCCGGGGGTGCGGGCGGCGATCGTGCGCAACTCGACCGTGGGTGAGAGTGCCACGCCGCGGGCATGCACTCGGAGGATCTCCTCACGCCCTCTCAGGTCCGGGCGATCGACCACGACCTGACGGTCGAAGCGACCCGGGCGAACGAGCGCGGGGTCGAGCACGTCCGGGCGGTTCGTGGCCGCCATGATGATCACGCCCTTCGAGGCGTCGAAGCCGTCCATCTCGACGAGCAACTGGTTCAGGGTCTGCTCGCGCTCGTCGTGGGCCCCGAGGCCGGCGCCGCCCACCCCGCCCCGGCCCTTGCCGATCGTGTCGATCTCGTCGAGGAAGACCAGCGCGGGTGCCTTCTCCTTCGCCTGCTGGAACAGCTCGCGCACCCTCGCGGCACCCAACCCGACGAACATCTCCACGAACTCGGAGCCGCTCATGAAGAAGAACGGCACGTTCGCCTCGCCGGCCACGGCGCGAGCGAGCAGCGTCTTGCCGCACCCGGGAGGTCCGAGGAGCAGCACGCCCTTGGGGATGCGTCCGCCGAGCCGCTGGTACTTCTTCGGGTTCGACAGGAACTCGACGATCTCGCGCAGCTCGTCCTTCGCTTCGTCGACGCCGGCGACGTCGGCGAACGTGGTCTTCATCTCCTTGCGGTCGTAGATCTTGACCTTGTTCTTGCCCATGTTCAGCGCGCCGGAGGCTCCCGCGCCCATCCGCCGGAACACGAACCAATAGATCCCGATCATGATCAGCGCGAACGGCAGGATGTTGACGAGCAGCGACAGGAACACGCTCGGCTGCTCGAACTCGAAGTTGACCTCGTTGTCCTTGAGGAAGGTGGCGAGGTCCTGGGTCTGGAAGTTCGGCGCCAGCTTGGTCGTGAACCCCTGCGGACCCCCGTCGGACACGAGCGCGCCCGAGATCGCGGAGTCGGAGATCTTCACGGTGGTCTCGGGGTCGAGCTGGTCCTGCTCGACGGCGTCGATGAACTCGCTGTAGCTGATCGACTCGCGGGTGGCACCCGAGAGGAACTGGTTGAAGACCAGGAGCGCCACGAGCAGCACCGGCACGATCAGCCACGGCGCGAAACGAGGCTTCGGCGGTCCGCCGCCGGCTGGGTCGCTGCCGCGGCGTGAGAACGGAGAACGATCGTCGTTGTCAGGCATCTACGTGTGATTCTCCCATCGGCTGCGCTATATGCCAGGCCGTCCCGTCGGGGGGGCACGAGCACCACGGTTCCTCAACACCCATCGGCACGGCCAGCTCCGGCCTGGATGCGCGATACTGACCGCCCATGGCACAGACCGCCGCCGCCGAGGATCCGGCCCTGCATGCGCGTTTCGAGCGCGACGTGTTGCCCTTGTTGCCGAGCCTGTACGCGGCCGCCCTGCGCATGACGAGGAACCCCGCCGACGCCGAGGACCTGGTGCAGGACACCTACCTGCGCGCCTACCGAGGGTTCGCAGGCTTCCAGGAGGGGACGAATCTCAAGGCGTGGCTCTACCGCATCCTCACGAACAGCTTCATCAACACCTACCGCAAGAAGCAGCGCGAGCCGCAGACCGTCGACGGTCCCGACGACCTCGACGAGTGGTACCTCTACGACCGGCTCGGTGGTCGCAACGTCGAGCTTTCGGCGGAAACCGAAGTGCTCGACCGCATACCCGACGAGGCGGTGAAGCAGGCGCTCGAGTCGCTGCCCGAGAACTTCCGGCTGCCGGTGCTCCTCGCCGACGTCGAGGGGTTCAGCTACAAAGAGATCGCCGAGATCATGGACACGCCGATCGGCACGGTGATGTCGCGGCTGCATCGGGGAAGGAAAGCGCTGCAGAGGGCGTTGTGGGACACGGCGAAGGAGCGAGGTTTGGTCGATGACGACGCCTGACTGTGGACCCAAGTGCCAGGAGACGCTCGTGGAGATCGAGTCGTTCCTCGACGGTGAGCTCGACGTGTCCGTACAGGAGCGTATCGAGGTGCACCTGTCCGACTGCAACCCCTGCATGCAGCGCGCTGAGTTCCGCCGACACGTGAAGGTCATGCTGCGATCCAAGTGCGGCGGCGATGAGGTGCCCCCGGCGTTACTCGACCGCATCCGCTCGCTGATCGACGAGTCACCCTCGACGCCCGCGTGACGATGGAGCTCGGCACGATCCTCGGGGTGTGGGCGCACCCGGACGACGACATCTACCTCTCCTCGGGCTTGATGGCGGTCGGCGCGGCCGACGGAAACCGGGTCGTCGACGTCACCGCCACCAGGGGCGAGGGCGGCTCGATGGACGAGGAACGATGGCCGCCCAAGCGCATGGCCGACGTGCGAACAGCCGAGATGCGTCGCAGCCTCGACATCCTCGGGGTCGAGGAGCACCGCTTCCTCGAGGGACCGGTCGACGTCGACATGAAGACCCCACTCGACGAGTCGGGTGCCGCCCAGGTGCTCGACATCATGCGGGAAGTCCGGCCCGACACGGTGTTGACCTTCGGGCCCGACGGCATGACCGGCCACGAGGGACACAAGAGCGTGTCGCGATGGGTCTCACAGGCGTTCGAGGACGCCGGCAAGCCCGGGGCACGTCTGTTCCATGCGACCGTCACGCCGGATTGGGCCGCGACCTGGCTGCCGCGTCTCGAGCCGTTCGACATCTTCCTGCCGGGCACACCCCCGATCGTGCCGCCGCACGATCTCGCGATCGACTTCACGTTGCCCGACGAGGTGCTCGAGCTGAAGTTCCGCGCGATCCAGGCACACGAGAGCCAGGTGGAAGGGCTCGTCGAGGTGTTCGGCGATCGGATGCGTGAATGGATGGCGGTCGAGTATTTCCGGCTGGCGGCGGAGAGGGGCGCGTGATGGCCCGGCCTCCCGATCCGGTCACCGATCTCGCGTGGGAACCCGAGCGAGCGAGGGCGTTCGTCGACGACGTGGCCGACCTCTACGAGGAGGTGCTGACCAGGTTGGACGAGCTGCCCGTGATCCCCGCGCACGGTGCGAAGGAGGTCCGCAAGGGCGTCGTGCTCGACGTGCCTGAGGAGCCGATGCCGGAGCCGGAGCTCGTCGACTACCTGCGCCGCATGACCTTCGAGCACTCGGCGTTCCTCGGCCATCCCAGGTTCTACGCGTACGTCTCGGGGGCCGGCACGGTGCCGGGCGCCGCCGCGGACCTGCTCGCGTCCGGCATCAACATGAATGCCGGTGGGTGGCGGCTGTCGCCTTCGGCCACCGAGATCGAACTCGCGCTGACGAGGTGGTTCGCCCACGACATGTTCGGCATGCCCGAGGGCGCCGGCGGCGCGCTCACCTCTGGCGGCGCGATGGCGAACCTGATCGCGCTGAAGGTGGCGCGCGACGCTCGGGCCGGGTGGGACATCAGGGCCGAAGGCGTCGCCGCCGGCCCTCAATTGGGCTTCTACCTCTCGAGCGAGACCCACGTGGTGTCGGATCGCGCCGCCGACATGCTGGGCGTCGGGGCCGGGAACGTGCGACACGTGCCGGTGGACGACGGATACCGCATGCGGGTCGACGAGCTTCGAGTCGCCGTGGCGCGAGATCGGGCGGCGGGCGTGCGACCCATCGCGGTGGTCGCGAACGCCGGCACGGTCGCGACCGGAGCCGTGGACGATCTCACGGCGGTGGCCGACGTCTGTCGTGACGAGGACCTGTGGATGCACGTCGACGGCGCCTACGGAGGCCCGGCGGTGCTGGCCGACGATCTGCGGCCGTCGTTCGCGGGCATCGAGCGAGCCGACTCGATCGCGTTCGATCCACACAAGTGGCTGTACACGCCGCTCAGCGGTGGCTGCGTGCTCGTACGCGACACGGAGCTCATGCGTCGCGCCTTCGACCTCGAGTACGTCTCCTACATCGTCAAGGACGAGGAGCACACGGACTGGGGCATCGACCTCGGGCGGCATTCCCCGAACTTCAGCCGTGGGTTCTGGTCGCTGCGTGTGTGGGTCTCGCTGCTGGCTCACGGCCGAGCGGCCTACGCGAGGCGCATCTCGCACGACGCGGCGCTCGCCCGGTACCTCGGCGAGCTGGTCACCGAGCGCGACGACTTCGAGCTGATGACGCCGGTCGGGCTCTCGATCACGTGCTTCAGGTACGTCCCGGAGGGCCTCGCAGAGGCGGAAGGTCGCGACGAATACCTCGACCGGTTGAACGAGCGCCTCATGACCGAGATCCAGCTCGGAGGACGCGCGTATTGTTCCAACGCGGTGCTGGGCGACAGGTTCTGCCTGCGCTCGTGCATCGTGAACTACCGGACCGAGGCCGGCGACGTCGAGGCGTTGATCGACATCGCCGCAGAGCTCGGGCGGGCGCTCGATGCCGAGCTCCGGCCTGCAGGTCTCCGACGAGACGGCCTCCGATGACGTCGTGGGAGCTGCTGGGCTCGGGAGAGTTCGAACCGTGGTCCACGGTGGCCGACCGATGGCTGCTCGAGTCTGCGACCGGCGACGGCCGGGTGGCGATCTTTCCGACGGCATCGTCGCGCGAGGGCGACGAAGTCTTCGACGAGTGGGGCCGCAAGGGCCTCGAGCACTTCGCGTCGCTGGGCGTCGAGGGCGAGGTCGTGCCGGTGCGCACTCGCGCTGACGCCGACCGCGCAGACCTCGCAGACCGCCTGCGCGGCGCCTCGGTCGCGTACTTCTCCGGGGGCAACCCTGCGCACCTCGCCGACGTGTTGAGGGGAACGGCGGTCTGCGAGGCGCTGATGGTGGGTCTCGCCCGCGGGATGGGGTATGCGGGGTGCAGCGCGGGGGTGGCATGCCTCACGGAGACGACCTACGACAGCGACAGCGACGACTTCGAGGCGATCTTCAAGCCCGGGCTCGGCATCGTGCGCGGCGCCCTGTTCGGGCCGCATTGGGACATGATCGACACCTGGGTGCCGGGCGCGTCCGAGTTCATCGTCTCGTCGGTGACCGACGGGCAGGTGTTCGTGGGCATCGACGAGGAGACGGCGATGCTCGGTGACGGCGAGCGTTGGCAGGTGCGTGGCCGCGGAAGCGTGCACGTACGGCGCGACGGCGTCTTCGCCGGATACCGCGACGGCGATCGCTTCGACCTTCCGCTCGTCATCCGCGCCTGAGCAGCCCGGGACACGGAACGGGTGCACGTGAGCGACATGCACGATCCAGGAGCGGTTCGTCGGGCGGCGTCTGCATGCCCTCGGTAGGGTGAGGGTCCCATGACCACCCGCACCGAGCTCTCGCGAACGTCGCCGATCGAGGACCGCGCTCCGGTCGTGATCCGGCGCCTCGAGAAGGCCTACCCCGACGCTCACGTCGCGCTCGTGTTCTCGAACCCGCTCGAGTGCCTCGTGGCCACGATCCTGTCCGCCCAGTGCACCGACGAGAAGGTCAACGAGGTCACCGCGGACCTGTTCCGGAAGTACGGCTCGGCCGCGGACTACCTCGCGGTTCCCGAGGACGAGCTGAAGGCCGACATCCGCCCCACGGGCTTCTTCAACCAGAAGGCGACTTCGATCCGGGCGGCGTGCGAGCGCATCGTCACGGTCTACGAGGGTGCCGTGCCCGACACGATGGAGGACCTGATGACCCTGCGGGGGGTCGCGCGGAAGACCGCCAACATCGTCATGGGCAACGCCTTCGGGAAGGTCGAGGGGATCGCCGTCGACACGCACGTGCGGCGGCTCTCGAACCGCCTCGGCTTCAGCGAGCACTCCGATCCCGACAAGATCGAGCAGGATCTGATGCGACTCGTCCCCTCGCGGAAGTGGTTCGGGTTCAGCTACGTGCTGATCGACCATGGCCGGGCGATCTGCCAGGCGAAGAAGCCAAAGTGCGCCGAGTGCCCGGTGGAGGACCTGTGTCCGTCGAGCCAGCTGTGACGGAACGCCGCGCGCGGGCCGATAGCGCTCAGCCGACGGCGATCAGATCGTCTGACCTCGCCGTGATCGAGGCTTCCGCGGCCTCGCGCCGACGCTCCCGGCGGATCTCCCGGCGATCTTCCTCACCGAGTCCCCCCCACACACCCGCGTCCTGGCAGGTGTCGAGGGCCCACTCCAAGCATCGGGCGCGGACGGGACACTCCCGACACACCGCGATCGCCCGGGCGGTCTGTTCGAGGGCCGGCCCGCTCGTGCCGATCGGGAAGAACAGCTCCGGGTCCTCCCCGATGCACCGCGCGTGCTCGATCCACCATGTCTCACGGGGATCCCGCCTGAATCTCGGTTCAACCATAGGCCAGCCCCGTGCCGTGCACGAATGTCGATCCCCCCGCGTGGCGGGCAGCCTAGTCTCTGAATCATCATTCAGTCAAGGGTCGGGTCCTTGACGATCTTCCGGCGCAGGCGCCTGCCGCCGGAGCTCGACGCGCCGTACGAGGCGTTCGAGCGCGTGCTCGCGGAAGTCGAGCCCGCCAAGGAGGCGCTCACCGAGGTGATGCCCACCACCCGGCTGCCCGGCCGTCCGATGCCCGACGCGCTGGCCGAGTTCGCCGAGCGCCTCGAGCGCGCTCGGTCGGCGATGCCGGCCTGGCGACGCCCGGAGTCCGAGCGCGAATGGCTCGCGTGCGCCGCGGGCATCGACGAGGCGCTGGGCCGCGCACGCCGGTTCCGGGAAGAGGCGCCCGACCTGGGTGGGTTCGAGGGACTCCTCCGGGCGGTCGAGGAACTGCTGGACCCACTCGACCCGTTCGAGGCGGCGGCGGAGCGATTCCGGTCGCTGCGGGTGGCAGCCCGATGACCGACGAGCGGGTGCTGCCCGTGGGCGAGCGGGTCGAGGGGCCCGCGGCCCAGCCGCCCCCCAGAGCGACGATCGCCGGGGTGTTCGTCGATCTCGTGCCGCTGGAACCGGATGCGCACGCCCCCGCTCTGTACGAGCGCTCCCACGCCGAGGCCGACGATGCCGTGATCTGGACCTACATGAGCTACGGGCCCTTCGACGGCCTGGACGAGATGCGGTCGTGGCTCACGGCCAACGCCGCGTCCACCGACCCCCTGTTCTTCACCGTCGTCGAACGGGCGAGCGGCGAGCCCGCCGGCGTGGTGACCCTGATGAACATCGATCCGGTCATGCGGCGCCTCGAGCTGGGGCACATCTGGTACGTGCGGGCCGCCCAGCGCGGCCGGGCGAACACGGAAGCCGCCTACCTGCTGTTGCGCGAGTCGTTCGAATCGTGGGGCTATCGACGGGTGGAGTGGAAATGCGATGCGCTCAACGAGCGATCTCGCGCGGCCGCGCTCCGGCTCGGCTTCGCCTTCGAGGGGGTCTTCCGATCGCACATGATCGTGAAGGGACGCAACCGGGACACGGCCTGGTACTCGATCGTCGCGGAGGAGTGGCCGGAACGTCGCGACGCGATCGAACGGTGGCTCGACGCCGAACCGGGCTCGGTGTCGCTGCGGGCCGTCACCGCCGAGCTCCCGACGCGCTGAGGGAACCGCGGCACCCACGGCGTGCGTATCGTGGATCGATGACCGTGATCAGCCTCGTCGGCGTGGAGAAGTCCTACGGCTCCTGGCCCGTGCTCCAGGGGGTCGACCTCGAGGTGTCCAAGGGGGCGCGCATCGGCATCGTCGGACCGAACGGTGCCGGCAAGTCCACGATGCTGCACATCCTGGAAGGACGCGAAGAGCCGACGGCGGGCGAGGTCGTCCACCGGAAGGGACTCGTGATCTCCTACCTCGAGCAGCACGTCGACGGCGACGAGCGCACCGCGGAGCAGACGGTGACCGCGGCCCGCCCCGACATCGCCGAGCTCGACGCGGAGCTCCGCGCCGTGGAGGCGGAGCTCGCACGGCCGGAGGTGGTCGCCGATCTCGACCGGATGGACCGGGTGCTCACCCGTCAGCAGGCGCTGCTGGAACGGTGGGTCGAGGTCGGAGGGCCCGGGCTGGTAGGTCAGGCGCGGGCGCTGCTCACCTCGCTCGGCCTCGACGGCGACGATCTCGGGCTGTCCACGAACGCGCTCTCCGGGGGTCAGCGGAAGCTGGTCGCCCTCGCGGCATGCCTGATCCGCCAGCCCGACCTGCTCCTGCTGGACGAGCCCGAGACGCACCTCGATGCCGACCGGCGGGCGCGACTCGAGGCGATCGTGGGCGAGTTCCACGGGGCCGTCGTCACCGTGTCGCACGATCGGTACTTGCTCGACGAGACGGTGTCGCGCGTCGCGGAGCTCGACGGAGGCATGGTCACGATGTGGCCGGGGAACTACTCGGCCTACGCCGTCGCGAAGGAGATCGCCCTCAAGCGCCAGCAGCAGCTGTACGTCACCCAACAGAAGGAGATCGCACGCCTCGAAGAGGCGATCGCGCGATTCAAGGACTGGGCCGACCGCGTCGTGAACGAACGTCACATCAAGCAGGCGCGCAACAAGCAACGGCAGATCGACCGCATGGACAAGATCGACAAGCCGGTCTTCGAACGGCGGAAGATCGCGCTCGCGATGCGCAGCGCCGAGCGGGGCGGCAACAAGATCGTCGAACTCCGCGACGTGACCGTCGCGTTCGGCGGCGAGCCCGTGCTGCTCGGGTGCTCGGTGCAGGTGTTCCGCGGAGAGCGGGTCGGCGTGATCGGCGCGAACGGCGCCGGCAAGTCGGTGCTGGGCACCGTGCTCGCCGGGCTGCTCGCTCCCGACGAGGGTGAACGCCGGGCGGGGCCGTCGGTGCGGATCGGCTATCTCGCCCAGGGCCACGAGACCGAGCCTCCCGACCGCACCCCGATCGAGTTCGTTCGCGACATGAAGCCGATGTACGAGGAGGACGCGGTCGCGTTGCTGGGGCGCTTCCTGTTCCGATACGACCAGATGCGCCAGCCGGTGGGCACGCTCTCTGGCGGAGAGCGAACGCGGCTGCAGCTCTGCCTGTTGATGCTCTCGGGGGCGAACTGCCTGCTGCTCGACGAGCCGACCAACCACCTCGACATCGACTCGATGGAGGTGCTCGAATCCGCGCTCGAGTCCTACGACGGCACGGTGATCGTGATCAGCCACGATCGCTACCTGCTCGATCGCATCCCCGACCGCATCGTCGAGGTCCGCGACGGGCAGGCGTTCGCCTCGCCCGGTGGGTACGACGACTGGCTCGAGGCACATCGCTCCGTCTCGGCATGAGCGCAACGGAGCTCGCCGCCATCGGGAGGGAAGTCGTGGCGTGCCGGGCGTGCCCGCGCCTCGTCGAGTGGCGGGAACGTGTGGCGGCGCAGAAGGTTGCCCGCTTCCAGAACGAGGTGTACTGGGGACGTCCGGTCACGGGCTTCGGCGATCCGGAGGCGGGCGTGTTGATCCTGGGTCTCGCCCCGGCCGCGCACGGCGGCAACCGCACCGGGCGGATCTTCACCGGGGACCGTTCCGGCGACTTCCTGTTCGAGGCGATGCACGGCGCCGGGCTCGCGAACCAGCCGACGAGCACTGCCCGCGACGACGGGCTGCGGCTGCATGGCGCCTTCGTGAGCGCGGTGAACCGCTGTCCACCACCCGCCAACAGGCCCACGCCCGACGAGCGCGACCGTTGCCTGCCGTTCCTCGTCCGGGAGATCCAAGCCCTCGACCGGTTGCAGGTGATCGTGGCGTTGGGCGGCTACGCGTGGGACGGTGCCCTTCGTGCGCTCGCTTCGCTCGGGCACGCCCGGCGCCCCAAGCCGAGGTTCGGTCACGGCGCGGAAGCCGCGATCGGCTCCCTCACCCTGATCGGATGCTTCCACCCGAGTCAGCAGAACACCTTCACCGGCAGGCTCACGATGCCGATGATGGAAACGGTGTTGGCGCGTGCCGGCTCGCTCGCTCAGGGTCGCACCTGAGGCGGCGAGGCGGGCAGCTGTCGGATCTGACGCGAGGTGGTTCGCATGAAGAGCATCACGGGAGTGGTCGTCGCATCGATCGCGGTGCTTGTCGCCGGCGTGGCTGTGACCCAGCCTGATGCGGCCGCGCGAGGCGGCTGCTCGATCACGGGGACCTCGGGCGACGATGTGCTGAGCGGCACACCCAACGGCGAGATCATCTGCGGGCTCGGCGGCGACGATCGCATCCGTGGAGGCGGGGGCAACGACGTGATCGAGGGCGGCCCCGGTGACGACGACCTCAACGGGGGTGGCGGCAACGACACCCTCAAGGGCGGTGGAGGCGACGATCGCATGTTCGGCATGGCCTCCCACGACCACATCGACGGTGGCCCCGGCGCCGATTACGCGCTCGGGGGGGTCGGGAGCGACGGGCTGCACGGTGGCTCCGATGCAGACCTGCTGCTGGACGCCGGGACCGGCCGCGATTCCGTGTACGGAGACGGAGGCAACGACCGCTGCCTCACGGTGCTCGACGGCGAAGGCGATGACACGATCGGCGGTGGGCCCGGTGTCGACACGTACGCGGCCGATCCGGACGACACCCGGAGCTCGGTCGAGCGTCGCCATGCCTGCACGGGCTGACGTCACGTCCCGCTCCGAAGGCGGGTCGGTCGGGTGAGGGAATAGTCGTCGCCTCTCGGGCGTATCCTCGGAGACATGGGTCGCCACCGAGGGTTCTTCGCCGTGCGACCGGTCGACGAGGAACAGCGCCCGGTCGACCGGGCCACCGTACGGCGGGTCGTGAACACGTTCCGGCCCTATCGGGGCACGGTCGGGCTCGTAGCGGTCGCGATCGTCGTGACGTCGGGACTCGGCGTCGTGAACCCACTGCTCATCGCAGCGGTCTTCAACAACGCCCTGTTCGGCGACCCCCCCGGCTCCTGCGCGAGCGGGGCGTGTCCCGATCTCCCGCTCCTGTATCGCTACGTGGCCCTGATGATCGCCGTGCCGGTCGTCACGAGCCTCATCGGCATCGCGCAGACCTACTGGGCGAACCAGGTGGGGCTGCACGTGATGCAGGACCTCCGTAACGCCCTCTACGCCCACCTGCAGAACATGCCGCTCCGGTTCTTCACGAACACCCGCACGGGAGAGATCCAGTCTCGGCTGTCCAACGATGTGGGCGGTGTGCAGTCGGTCGTGACCGACACGGCCTCGAACGTGCTGGCGAACGTGGTCACGATCGTCAGCACCTTGATCGCGATGCTGCTGCTCTCCGTGCCTCTGACGGTGCTCTCGCTCGCGTTGATGCCGTTGTTCCTCTGGCTGACGGTGAAGGTGGGGAGGGCGCGACGCGAGGTCGCGACGAACACGCAGAGGACCCTTGCCGACCTCACGGCGATCACCGAGGAGACCCTGTCGGTCAGCGGCATCCTGCTGTCCAAGTCGTTCGGCCGCCAACGTCACGAGATCGGCCGGTTCCGTGACGAGAATCAGCGCCTGACGGGCCTGCAGATCCGCCAGACGATGATCGGGCGGTCCTTCTTCGCCGTCGTCGGCACCTTCTTCTCGATCACGCCGGCCCTCGTGTACCTCGTGGCCGGCTGGCAGCTCTCGACGAACATCAACGCGATCGACGCGGGCACGATCGTGGCGTTCACGACGCTGCAGTCGAGGCTGTTCTTCCCGATGGGCTCGATGCTGCAGGTCTCGACGGAGGTGCAGAGCTCGTTCGCGCTGTTCGACCGCATCTTCGAGTACCTCGATCTGCGCCATGACATCGAGGACGCACCGGACGCGACCTCGCTCGACACGTCGCGGGTGCGAGGCGCCGTCGAGCTGCGAGACGTGCGGTTCCGTTACGACGAGCCAGAGCAGCGCGCGACCCCCGTCTCGCCGACCGACCTCGACGTCGCGAACGAGGCCCCGAGGGAATGGACGCTCGACGGGGTGTCGATGCACATCGAGCCCGGGCAGCTCGCGGCGCTCGTCGGCCCGAGCGGCGCCGGCAAGACGACGGTGACCTACCTGGTGCCGCGCCTGTACGACGTGCAGCAGGGCTCCGTCACGATCGACGGTCACGACGTGCGTGGCATCACGCTCGAATCGCTCGGCCACATCATCGGTGTGGTGACGCAGGAGACCTACCTGTTCCACACGACGATCCGGCGCAACCTGCTCTACGGCCGGCCTGACGCCTCCCAGGAGGAACTCGAGTCTGCCGCCCGGGCAGCGTACATCCATGACCGCATCGTCGAGCTGCCCGACGGATACGACACGGTCGTGGGGGAGCGTGGATACAAGCTCTCCGGCGGGGAGAAGCAGCGGCTCGCGATCGCCCGGGTGGTCCTGAAGGACCCGCGCATCCTGATCCTCGACGAGGCGACCTCATCGCTCGACACGACGAGTGAGCGGCTGGTGCAGGCGGCGCTCGAGCCGTTGATGGAGGGCCGCACGACGATCGCGATCGCGCACCGGCTGTCGACGATCCTCAAGGCCGATGTGATCTTCGTGATCGACCGCGGACGGGTGGTCGAACGAGGAACCCACGACGAGCTCCTCGCCCTGGGTGGGTTGTACGCGAGGCTCTACGAGCAGCAGTTCCGGGGAGGACTCGTACAGGCCGAGTGCGAGGACGGCGTGATCCTGGCGAGCGGCGAGGTCGTCCGCACGGCGTCGGGCTCGGGCGCCGCCTAGGGCGACCCCGCTCCCTCGAGCGAGCGGCGATAGGTGAGCAGCACGAAACCGTCCGGGAACACGCGGTCGTCGAGTCGCTCGAACCCGAAGGCTTCGTACATGTGTTGGGCCGCGCCCATGCGCTGGGTGGTGTGCAGGGTCATGAACGATTTCCCTTCGGCGCGGGCACGATCGAAGCAGGCCCGCATCAGCGCCCGCGCGACGCCTCGTCGCCTCACCGACTGGTCGACACCGAGCATGCGGATATGTGCCTCGTCGGGGTGTAGCGTCGGGTCGTCCTCACGCTCGACGCGGTCGAACAGCTCGAGGGTGGCGCTGCCGACGATGCGCTCCCCGTCGAGCGCGACCAGGATCGTGGTGCGGTCGGCCCGCCCCTCGACGTCGGCGATCGCCTCCAGGTACTCACGCCAGTCGTCGTCGCCGTCCCGCACGAACTCTCGGTAGGCCTCGGCGGTGACGCGGCCGGCCTCCGGGTACTCCCCGGGCGCCGCCTCGCGGATCGTGACGGGGGCCTCGCTCATCCGACGACGCTCACCCCGAGCGCCGTGCCGATCAGGTAGGTCACGATCGCGGCGCCGCCGCCGATCGCCAGCATGCGCAGCGCGGCCGCGACCGGCGGGCGTCCCGTCACCGTCGAGGTGAGTGCTCCCACACCGAGCAGGGCCACGCCGGTCATCGTGGCGGAGATCACGGTTCCCGTGGTGCCGCCGACGAAGAAGAAGGGGATCAGGGGGATCAGCGCACCGACCGAGAACGTGAGGAACGACGAGACGGCGGCGCTGACGGGGGAGCCGAGCCCTTCCGTCGGGTCGATGCCGAGCTCTTCACGGGCATGCGTGTCGAGCGCGACCTTCGGATCGTTCGAGATCTCGGTGGCGAGCCGGTCGGCCAGCTCCTGCGAGATGCCCTTCCTCGTGTAGATCTCGGCCAGCTCCCGCCGCTCGCCTTCCGGATCGCTGCCGAGCTCGTGCGCTTCGAGGTGCAGCATGCGCTCGAGCACCTCGCGCTGGACACGCATCGACACGTACTCGCCCGCCGCCATCGAGAACGCTCCGGCCAGCAGCCCGGAGATGCCCGCCAGCAGGATCACGGAACGCCCTTGGTCCGCGCCGGCGAATCCCATGATCAGGGCCGCGTTCGAGACGAGCCCGTCGTTCACCCCGAAGATCGCGGCGCGGAGCGTGCCCGACTTCCCGACGCCGGTCGTCTGCTCCCCGTCGACCGGACCGGCGTGGGGCAGGAGCGGTTCCGAGCGGCGCAACACCCGGCGGGTCGCCAGGAGCTCGGGCAGCATGTGTTTCGTGCGAGCGTGTTCGGGCGGCAGCTCTGGTCGGCTCACGACCACGAGCATAATCGTGGCGTCATGGAGCGGATCCCCGACATCGGCACGCTGCTGCTCGAGGCGCAGCGCGCCGTGGCGCGCGATCTCGGCGACGCGCTCGTCGAACGAGGCTATGAGGACGTGCGGCCCGGTCACGCGGCCTTGTTCCTGTACGTCGATCGGCGCGGCGGCACTCGGCTCGGCGAGCTCGCCCGCCGCGCCGGCGTCACGAAGCAGTCGATGATGCAGGTGGTCGATGACCTCGAGGCTCTCGGGTATGTGCGTCGTGAGCCCGATCCGGCCGATGCGCGCGCCAAGCTCGTCCACCTCACGGCACACGGCCGGCGCTGCGCGACCGAGTTCCGCCGAGCGGTGCAGGTGCTCGAGACGCGCACACGCCGACGCCTCGGCGACCGCGGGTACGAGGCCGTGCGGAGCGCTCTGACGAAGCTCGTGGAACGTCACTGACGGCGGGGCAGGGCCCTGCCGCTACCGCCGCGCGAGCGACGGGCGATCGATCCGGAACGCGGACAGGTCGAACACGGGCTCGTCCCCGGCCGCGAGCGCGGCGAGCGCACGGCCGAACAGAGGTGCGAACTTGAACCCGTGACCGCTGCACGGCGAGGCGATGACGACCGGGCCGACGCGGTCGAGCACGAAGTCTTCGTCGGGGGTGATCGTGTACAGGCAGGTGTCGGTCCGATCGGTCGGACGGGCCGCCGGCACCTGGACGGCGACGTAGTCGAGCACGCGCTGCAACCGGCCGGGATCGGGGTCGAACGAGCGTCCGTCCGCGTCGGTGGCGGGCCCGGACCTGTGCAACCCCACCTTGAAGCCGCCCGGTTCCCACGGGTCGGGCACGACGTAGGCCGGATGTTCCTCGTCGTACAGCCAGTCGATCACGGGGGGCGGCGCCGCCCTGTCCGGGCCCAGCTCGAAGTAGGTGACCTGTTCGAGGGTGGGTCGCAGCGGCACGTCGATGCCCGCGGTCGCGAGCAGCGGCTCGGCCCAGGGTCCCGCGGCGACGACCGCGACCGGGGTCTCGAACCGCGTCCCATCCGACGTCGTGAGGGCCACGCCATCGCCGGCGGCCGAGATGCCGACGACAGTCGTTCCCTCGACGATCGTCGCTCCGGCCGCGACGGCGAGGCGGGCTTGTGCTTCGACCGTGCGGTCGGCCTTCAGTACGGCGCCGTCGGGCTGGAACACGACGTCGGCCTCGATCGGGAGGGCGAGCGAGGGCCACCGCTCGTTCGCGTCCGCTCCCGACATTCGCTCGACCCGGAGTCCCACGGCCTCGAGCAACGACGCACGCTGTAGGGCCTCGGGACCGACGTCGATGCATCCGGTGACGCGAAAGAGCGGTTCCCCCGAGGCGTCCTCGAGCTCGTCCCAGGTCTCCCTGGCGGCCATCGCGAGCCGAACGTACCCGACGTCGTGATAGGCGTAACGGAAGATCCGGGTGGGGCCACCCGAGCTGCCGTTCGGATGCCCGATCGAGAACCGCTCGATCAGCAGGGTCTCGCGCCCGGTCATCGCAAGGTTCCGGGCGGCTGCCGTGCCCATCGCGCCGGCGCCGACCACGATCGCATCCAGGCGTTGCATGCGCGAACGGTAGCGCAGGGCGGTGAGCGGCAGCGTGCTCGATCCCGTCCCCGGTAGCATCGGTTCGTGGCACCATCCGACCATCCGACCGGCACCGACGACGCAACCGACGATCTCCGACCACGCCGGGACGAGGCGACGGGCAAGACCGGCGTGCCGAGCCCGAAGCGTCAGAAGCCCGAGCGACCGAGGGACCGGCTCGGGCGGCCGCTGGACTGGGACGCCGAGAACGAGCTGGTCCTCGAGGATTACGACTCGCTGAGCATCGCCGAGAACCACGAGCTCGCTCGGCAGCACGTTCGCGCCGCGCGGTACTTCCCCGCACACGAAGCCTGGGAGACCGCTTGGAAGCAGGCCCGTGGCACCGATGACGCGGAGTTCTTCAAGGGCCTGTCGCAGATGGGGGCCGGGTACGTGCACATGCTCCGCGGGAACGCCCACGGCGCGAGAACGTTGCTGCGCCGCGCATCGGGTCGCGTCGGCGCCTACCCCGACGGCCACCACGGCATCGCCACGAGCACCCTGCGCGCGAAGCTCGACGCCGACGCCGACGCGGTCGAGCGGGGGGACCTGGTGCCCGGAGAGAGCGTGACCTTCGACCCCCCCGTCGTCTAGCAGCCCCGGGAGACGACGTGTAGCCTGGGCGACCAGATGGCGCAGGTCGAGACGAGCGAGATCGAGTGGAAGGGTCGCACGGGCCCGTTCTCGTTGCTCGTCCGACCCGGTGTCTTCAGCCCCACCAGCACGAGCAAGACCCTCGCCGACGCCCTCGAGATCGGCCCCGACGACACCGTGATCGACGTGGGGTGCGGCAGTGGGGTGCTCGCGTTCGTGGCCGCGCATCTCGGCGCCGCGAAGGTCTATGGGTGCGACCTATCGTCGCCCGCGGTAGAGATGGCCATCCGAAACGCCGAGCGCCTCGGATTGAGCGACGTCTGCGAGTTCCGCCAGGGCGACCTACTCGAACCGATGCGCGACGTGCGTGCCAGCGTGCTGATCGGCGACGTGTCGGGCATCCCCGACGAGCTCGCCGCGGTCTCCGGATGGTTCCAGGATGTGCCGGCGGGCGGGCCGACCGGTGCCGAGCTGCCGCGCAAGCTCCTGGAGACGATCGGCGACACGCTGCAGCCGGGCGGCCGCCTCTACCTGCCGACCGGCACCCTGCAGGACGAGAACGCGATCCTCGCCGCCGCTCGCCGCGTGTTCGGCGACAACATCGAGCCGGTGCTCGAGCGCACGTTCCCGCTCCCCGACCTCGTGGCCAAAGCCACGGCCACCGCCCGGCTGATGAAGGACGGGCTGCTCAAGCTGCACCAGCGCGGCAGCCGCCTGCTGTGGGATCTGCGCATCTGGCGTTGCGTTCGCGCCTGACGCCGGGCGGGCTCACGCCGGAACCCTTCTCACTCCCTGCTTTCCCGCGTGAGTCCCGCGACGGCCCAGACGAGCAACACCACACCGACCGTCAGCAGGATGAGGCCGTACACGAGCCCCGCCCCCGTCACGAGCACCCCGAGCACGAGGAACACGGGCCATGCCGTCCCCGTCGGGAACGAGCCGAGCGAATCGCCGGCCTCGTCGACGGGGTCGGCATCGGGGTCGTCGGCGGCGCGGACGCTCGGCGAGGCTCCGTGCCGCGCCCACCACGATCCGACGATGATAGGCATCAGCCCGAGGAACCAGAGCATCACGGCTCCGACGACCTCATACGTGAGGAACCAGTAGATCGTGCCGAGTCCGAGGCCGAAGCCCGCGTACGCCCACAGGTAGCGCAGCGCGATCCTCACGATGAGGCTCCGTTCGGACGTCCATCGGGCGCGAGCTCGAGATGACGCATGTCGAACGCCGGCCGTTCCGAGCGGATGCGTGGCAGCGACGAGAAGTTGTGTTCGGGCGGTGGTGACGTCGTCGCCCATTCGAGCGAGTACCCGCCCCACGGGTCGTCACCCGCCGGCGTGCGTCGTCGACGCGAGGTGACCGCGTCGACGAGGAACAGGAGCACGCCGGCCGAGAGCACCACGACGCCGAGCGAGGAGACCAGGTTCGGCGTGTCCCAGCCGAGCCCCGGGGCGTAGTCGACGATGCGCCGAGGCATGCCGCGAAGGCCCACCACGAACTGCGGCCAGAACGTCAGGTTGAATCCGACGAACATCAAGGCGAAGACGCCGCGGCCGAGCCGCTCCGAGAGCCGGTACCCGAAGGCCTTCGGCCACCAGAAGTAGATCGCGGCGAAGATCCCGAAGACCGAGCCGCCCATCATCGTGTAGTGGAAATGCGACACGAGGAAGTACGAGTCCGACACCTGGAAGTCGATCGGCGCGCTCGCGAGCATCACGCCGGTGACGCCCCCGATCAGGAAGTTCAGCATGAACCCGATCGAGAAGAGCATCGCGACCCGGAGCGAGATCTTGCCGCCCCACATCGTGCCGATCCAGTTGAAGAACTTCACGCCCGTCGGCACCGCGATCGTGAAGGTCATGGCGGAGAAGAACGGGTTGTCCACCACCCCGGTCGTGAACATGTGGTGGGCCCAAACCCCGGTCGAGAGCGCCCCGATCGCGAGCGTCGCGAGGATGAAGCCCGTGTAGCCGAAGAGCGGCTTGCGACTGAACACCGGGATGATCTCGGTGATCACCCCGAAGAACGGCAGGATCAAGATGTAGACCTCGGGATGGCCCAAGAACCAGAACAGATGTTGGTACACGATCGGGTCTCCGCCGCCCAGAGGGTCGAAGGCCTGGCCGCCGAGCCTCCGGTCGAACAGCAACAGCACGAAGGCCGCCACCGCCGGGGGGAACGCGACGAGCCCGAGGATCGCGGTGACGACGACGTTCCACGTGAACACGGGCAGGCGCCACATCGTCATGCTGGGAGCTCGCATCAGGAACGTCGTCGTGATCACGTTGACGCCCGACATCACGGTGGAGATCGCGACGAGCGCCAACCCGAGGATCAGGAGGTCCGGGCCTACGCCGGGGGAGTACCGCGGGCCCGACAGCGGCGGGTAGAGGTACCAGCCCGTCGCGACGCCGCCGGCATCGCTCGCGAACGAGCTGAGGAGCACGAGGAGGCCGCCCCCCGCGAAGAACCAGTACCCCGTCGCGTTCAGGCGGGGGAACGCCATGTCGGGCGCGCCGATCTGCAGCGGGACCAGGTAGTTCGCGAGCCCGACGCCGAACGGCGCGACGAACAGGAAGATCATGACGATGCCGTGCACCGTGAACAGCGTGTTGTACGTCTGCGGGCCGACGAGCTGGCTGCCGGTGTCGGCGAGCTCTGCTCGCATCGCCCCAGCGAGCGCCCCGCCGATCAGGAAGAACGCGAACGCGGTGACGCAGTACATCACCCCGATCCGCTTGTGGTCGGTCGTCGTGAGCCACGCCACCGGCCCGCCGTGGCGCGGCTGCTCGGCCGGTGTTGCGGACGAGGCAGGGCGCTCGGTGGAGATGCTCATGCCGCCTCCGTGCCCGCGGTGAGCCAGGCGTCGAACTCGCTCGGCGCCACTACCCGCACGGTGAACGTCATGTAGGCATGGTGGATGCCGCAGAACTCCGAGCAGACGCCATGGTAGGTGCCCAGCTCGGTCGGGGTGACGTCGAACTCGTTGACGTGCCCGGGGATCGCGTCGCGTTTGTACAGGAAGTCGTGCACCCAGAACGCATGGATCACGTCGTTCGAGGTGAGCTCGATCCGCGTCGTCTCGCCGAGTGGCAACAGGATCTCCGGCCCCGGCACACCCTCGGCGCTCGGCTCGCTGACCACCTCGACGCCGTCGTCGGGGAACATGAACCGCCAGCCCCAGGAGAACGCTTCGACCCGCAGGGTCACGTCAGGGTTGGGCGTGACCGACGAGGCCCGATCCTCGGTCCCGAACGACAGGACGAACAGCGCCACGACGATCACCACGGGGACCGCGGTGTAGACGATCTCGAGCGGCACGTTCGCGTGGAACTGGCGACCGAGCTCCGATTCCGGGTCGCGTCGCCTGCGCCGGTACCGCACGAGCGACCACGCGATCAGGCCGTAGACGAGCGCGGCGACCACGATGCCCGCCCAGAAGAAGACCTGCCACAGCCGGAAGATCTCCTCGCCCTGCTCCGTACTTCCGCGCGGCATGCCGAACGACGAGGAGCACGAGGCGGCCGCGATGACGATCGCCGACGCACACGCGGATCGGGCCACCCTCCGCGTCATCGATCCTCCACCGCCGACGCGGAGGCCGCACCCGAGCGATCGTCCGGCGATGCCTCCGGACGGTCGTCGGGGGTCTCGTCGAACCCGCCGCGCTCGTTCCGCCGGAAGACCACCCTGGCTGGCCGCGCGATGGGCCTCGCGCCCCGATCGCGCAGGTCGCGGCAGACCCACCAGGTGACCGCGCCGACGACCGCCGGCACGACGAACAGCAGCACCTTGAGCACCTCGTTCAGCGTGTCGACCTCGACCTGCAGGAACTTCGCGAGCACGTCGTTCGATCCTGCGAGCATCAGCAGCACGAAGAACGCGATGCCGGCGGCGCCGATGCCGGTGCGTACGGGCTCGTCGCGCGGACGCTGCGCGTCGTGGTGTACGGCCGTGTCGCGCCGGGCGCGGGCCTCGATGAACGGCCACAGCGCGAGCACCGTGAAGATGATGCCGGGGATCACCACGGCGGGAAGGAACAACTCGCCGATCGTATGACCGAAGACGTGAAACTCCCAGTTGGGCCAGAGGCGGAGGATGCCCTCGAGCCAGCCCGCGTAGAAGTCGGGCTGCGCGGGCGACGGCGCCGAGTAGGGCACGAACGGTCCGTAGAGCCAGACCGGGTTGATCTGCACGAGTCCGCCGAGCCCGGCCAGCACGGCGAACGTCATGAACGCGAGCCCGACCGACTTCAGGGCGAACTTCGGCCACACGGGTGTGCCGGTGACCGACTCCTCGGGCGTGCCCTTCGGGCGGAACTGTGTGTGGGTCTGGTGCCAGACGAGCGCGAGGTGCGCCGAGAGCATGCCCGTGATCAGCGCCGGGATCAACAGGATGTGCATCACGAACAGGCGGGGGATCAGCTCGGGTGAGGGGAACTCCCCACCGAAGAAGAGGTACGCGAGCCAGGTGCCGACGACGGGGATCGACAGCACGGCCGAGTAGATGATGCGCAGCCCCGTGCCTGACAAGAGGTCATCGGGGAGCGAGTACCCCGTGAAACCGCCCCCGATGCCGGCGACCAGCAGCGTCACGCCGATGAGCCAGCTGAGCTCGCGCGGCTTTCGGAACGCGCCCGTGAAGAAGACCCGTACGAGGTGCGCCACCATCGAGGCCACGAACACGAGCGCCGCCCAGTGATGCGTCTGCCGCATCACGAGCCCCGCTCGCACCTCGAGCGAGATGCGCAGGACCGACTCGTACGCGAGCGAGACCTCGCGTCCCTGCAGTGGCGCGTAGGGTCCCGCGTAGACGGTCTGGGCGGGCGACGCCACGAAGAACAGGCTGAGGAAGGTACCGGTGAGCAGCAGCATCACGAAGCTGTAGAGCGCGAGCTCGCCCAGCATGAACGACCAGTGATCCGGGAAGACCTTCCGGAGGTTCCGCTTGATGAACGACGACCCGTCGAGTCGTTCGTCGAGGCCGTCGACCACCCTGCGGACGATCACGCTTCCTCCCAGAAGCTCGGGCCGACCGGGTCTGTGAAGTCACCTGTGGCGCGGAGGTCGCCATCGTCGCCGATCTCGATCGGCAGTTGGGGAAGGGGCTTCGGGGCCGGTCCGTAGACGGGACGCGCGCCGTCGAGCACGTCGAAGGTGGACTGGTGGCAGGGGCACCGGAGCTCGTGCGTCGCAGCGAGGTACAGTCCGAGCGGGCATCCGGCGTGGGTGCAGATCTTCGAGTACGCCACGAGTCCGTCGGGAGCCCCGGCGCTGCGATCCGGCGGCAGCTGCAACTGGTCGGGCTCGACGCGTATCAACACGGCCTGTGAGTCGGCGGAGCCCTCGAACCCCTCCGGGAACACGGTCGTGAATGATCCGACCTCGAGCGTGGACTCGGTCACACGGGCGCCCTCGGCCGTCACGAGCCGGGCGCCGGCAGTCCACTTCGTCGCCAGCAGCGTGTCGCCGGGCGAGCGCCCGAGCGACCGGATCGGGATCAGAGCGGCCAGTCCGAGCGCGCCGGCTGCACCGACCAACAGCCTGGAGAGGAACCGCCGGCGCTTGATCTCTTCGACCCCCGCCTCCATCGTGTCGAGCGCGGCATCGCGCTCGGCGGGGCTGTCGTGCGCCGTGGCTCGGCGTGGATGGGTCTCGTCATGGATGTGCGGCATCAGCCGCTTCGCCCATACCAAGAGCCCGACACCGACCCCGCTCAGCGCGACCGCGAGCAGGGCGCCCTCGGCTTGGGGGTCGCCGCCTCGGACGTAGACGACGAACAGTGCGAGCGCCGCAACGATCGCCACCGCGAAGGCGAAGGCGACGACGCGCTCGGACCGCTTCATCGCTTCGCTCCGGTGAGCCGCAGCACGAGGATCAACAGACCGAGGCCGATCACGACCGCGACCAGCCCTTCGGCCACCGCGCCCACCCGCCCGAGCTGCAGACCCCCTTCGTCGCCGTTGTCTCGCAGCCACAGCATGTAGGCCGCGAGGGAGTCGAGATCGTGCTGGTCGATCGTCTCCGGACCGAACCGGGGCATCACGCCCGGGCCGGTGCGCACCGCCTCCCCGATCTCCGTGGCGTCGGCAGGATAGATCGACGGGGCGATCTGCCCGCCGCCGATCGAGTCACCCGAGGCCCCGGCCCCGTGACACCCCGCGCAGTCGTTGAGGAAGACCTCGCTGCCGCGTGCGAGGTCGCCCCGGGACGGATCGACCGTGGGGATCGGTTCCCCGCCCGGCGCGAGCACGGACACGTACGCGATCAACGCATCGATCTCCGAGGGGGAGAACTTCGGCTCGCCGCGGTTTGGCTGATCGTTCGGGTTCGCGAGCGGCATCCGTCCGGTGCGCAGCATGAAGTCGACCGAGGCGGGTCCGGCGTGTGCGAGCGAGGGTCCGTTCACGGTTCCCGTGGCGTCGAGACCGTGACAGGTCGAGCAGTTCGCCTCGTAGAGCGCCCGTCCCTGTGTCTCCAGGTCGGTCTGGGCATTCGAGGGCGCCGGCCGGAACGACCACGCGATCTGGCCGAGGATCGCGAGGGGCAGTCCGATCCGAAGGATCCTCGAGAGCAGGCGGGCTTCGGATCGCGCGGCCATCTCAGCGCACCAGGAACAGCGTGGCGAACAGGCCGATCCACACCACGTCGACGAAGTGCCAGTAGTAGCCGACGGCGTGCATGCCGTGGACCCTGCCCCCCCGATAGGCCCCCTGGGCCGCCCGGGCGAGCACCACCAGCATCAGCACCAGCCCCGCGAAGACGTGGAGGCCGTGCAGGCCGGTCATCGCGTAGTACATCGTGCCGTACGCGTCGGTCGAGACCTCGAACGGCAGCCGCGTGTAGTCGTACACCTGGATGCCGAGGAACACCGCGCCGAGTGCGAGGGTGGTGACGATCCACACGCGCATGCCGCCGAGGCGTTCCCGGCGCGCGGCGACGAGTCCCGCGTGGAACGTCACGCTCGAGAGCACGAGCAGCCCGGTCGCGACCGCGGCCAGGGCGGTCTCGAGCTCCACCACCTTCGGAGGCCACGGTGACGTCTGCGCTCGCAGTGCGTAATAGGCGCCGAACAACCCGCCGAAGAACAACAGTTCGGATGCGAGGAACAGGATCGTGCCGAACAGGATGGGCGGGGCTCCAGGGCGTTCGTGGGCGGCGGACGTGGACACCTGAGCCATCTGACCCCCTTTCTAGCCGCGGACGACGGGCTCGGTCAACGCGGCTTCGGTGCCGACGGGGACCTCTCCTTGTGCCGTCCGTCCAACGACGCTCGACCTTCCAGGCGGCGCGAACGGCCACCCACCTGTCACGATGGGCGGGTGATGGCTGTGATCCCGCCGGGCGATCTGTCGGATGGGCTCGATCGCTGGGCCTTCGACCCGATGACCGTCGCCTTCCTGCTCGGGCTCGGCTCCGCATACGTCGCTGGCACCGTTCGGGCGCGCCGCCGCGGTCACCCGTTGCCACCCGGCCGACTCCTGGCGTTCGGGTCCGGCTGGGTCGCGCTGACGGTGGCTCTCGTGTCGCCCGTCGATGTCTACGCCGACGTCTCGTTCACGGTGCACATGCTGCAGCACTTGCTGCTCACGCTCGTCGCGCCTCCGTTGCTCGCGCTCGGCGCGCCGATCTCGCTGGCGCTCCGCACGCTGCCGCGGGGCCCCGCCCGTGCCCTCGCGTCCGCGTTGCGCTCGCGGCCCGCCGGGTGGCTCGCCAACCCGGTCGTGGGGTGGGCGTTGTTCGTGGGCGTGCCTGTGGTCGTCCACGCGAGCAGGCTGTTCGACCTCGCATTGCGTTCGACCGAGTGGCACGCGGTGGAGCACGGGCTGTGGATCTGCGCGGCGTTGGTGTACTGGTGGCCCATCGTCGGATCCGACCCGAGTCCGCATCCGATGCGGTACCCGGTTAGGATGCTCTCGATGCTGCTGGCGATGCCGGCGATGGCGTTCCTCGCGCTCGGCATCTACAGCGCCGATGCGCCCCTGTACCCGACGTACGCTGCACTGCCCGCGCCGTGGGGGCCGGACGCGCTCGCCGACCAGCGGGCGGCCGCGGTGCTGATGTGGCTCGCCGGCAACCTCGCGATGGTGGTGGCGATGCTGCTCGTGGCCGCCTCCTGGAAGCGTCACGATGACGAGGCCCAGCGTCGTCGAGAAGCGCGCGAGGATGCGATGGCTCTCCCGGTCGGTGCGCACCTCTAGCCGGCCGGCTCTTCCTGGGGGCGAAGCACCGCCACGGCGGCGACGTCGTACCCGGCTGCCCGGAGGTGATCGGCGCCTCCGCGATCGATCGCGAGCACGATCCGCTCGACCACCACGCCGGTGTCGGCGAGCACCTCGGCGGCCCGACGCACCTGGTGGCCGGTGGTGCTGACGTCCTCGATCAAGCACACCCGGGCCCCGGGGGGAGCGTGCCCCTCCACCTGCGACATCGTGCCGTAGGCCTTCGGTTCCTTGCGGATCACCGCGACGGGCAGTCCGGTCTCGAGCGAGACCGCCGCCACCAGCAGCGTGGCCGCTCCCTCGGGAGCAGCGAGGTGGTCCGTCCGTTCGGGGAGCAGCCTCGTCACCTCGTGCGCCAACTCCCTGAGGAGGTCGGGCCTCGTGAGGAACAGGAACTTGTCGAAGTAGACGCTCGAACGTCGTCCGGATGAGAGCACGAATTCGCCGTGCAGCTCCGAGGCCTCGATCAGGCGTCGCACCAGGTCGTCGGACATCGCCCGCATGATGGCATGATGGGAACGATGTCGAGGCGACGTGCGAGGTGGTACCCGGCCCTCGGGCGCCCGCTCTTCCTCTCGCTCCCGCCCGAGGCCGCCCATCGGGTCGCGAACGTGGCACTCTCGCTCCCGCTCCCGTGGTCGCGCCTCGGCGGCGCGCTCGACGACCCGTTGCTCGAGACCCACCTGGCCGGGATCCGGCTGCGCAACCCGATCGGCTTGGCGGCAGGGTTCGACAAGGCGTGCCGGCATCTCGGCGCGCTGGGCCGGCTCGGGTTCGGTTACGTCGTCGGCGGCACGGTGACCCGGGCGGCACGGGCCGGCAACCCGTCGCCTCGCATCGCCCGGTCGCCTCGCCGGCGTTCGATGGTGAACGCGATGGGGTTGCCCAATCCCGGCGCCGACGTGGTGGCCGGACACTTGCGCCACGCCTCGGCCGACGGGGCCGGGCCGAGGTTCGTGAGCCTCGCCGACGAGGGCCTCGACGACGCGGTGTCGTCGCTGACCCTCCTCGAACCGCTCGTCGACGGTGTCGAACTGAACGCGAGCTGCCCCAACGTCTCGTGGGGTCGCGATCGAGACAACGAGGCCCACCTGCGGGAACTCGTACGGGCCTTCCGGGAACGGACAGGGAAGCCGGTGATCGTGAAGCTTCCGCCATTCGTCTCCGACACGGAGCGCGACGTCGTGCTGGCGCTCGCTCGTCTCGCGCAAGAGGAAGGCGCCGACGGGCTCACGTGTTCCAACACCCGCCCGGTCGAGGATCGTCGCCTCGCCGTCGGGCGGGGAGGCCTCTCGGGCGGGGCCTTATGGCCTCACACTCCGCGCATCGTGGCCGAGGTGCACCGGGCGACCGGTGGCGAGCTGGTGATCAACGCGAGCGGCGGGATCTTCACTGCGGACGACGTCCTCACGTGCCTCGAGGCCGGGGCTACGACGGTCCAGATCTACAGCGCCCTCGTGTACGGCGGTCCGGGAGTGATCGGAGACCTGACCCACGATCTCGCGGCGCTCCTCACGGAGCGAGGTGCCGGAGCACCGCCCCTTGTGTTGCGGGACGGCTGATCCGCGGTCAAGATGTGCGAGGTCTGAGCGGGGTCGGCACGACGGGGGGATGAGTGAGCGAGGCTGCCGTCGCCACGCCGGGGACCGAGGCGACGACCGACGGGGTCGCCGTGCGGCTCGAGGGCGTGGTGAAGCGTTTCGGCGACGTGGTCGCCGTCGCCGGCGTCGACCTCGACGTCCGCGAGGGCGAGTTCTTCTCGATGCTCGGACCGTCGGGCTCGGGCAAGACCACTTGCCTGCGCATGATCGCCGGCTTCGAGGAGCCGACCTCTGGACGGGTTCTGCTCGGAGGCCAGGACGTCTCCTCGCTGCCGCCGTACCAGCGCGACGTGAACACCGTGTTCCAGGATTACGCGCTGTTCCCACATATGACGGTCAAGGAGAACGTCGGGTACGGCTTGATGGTCGCCAAGGTCGGCAAGCAGGAACGCGATCGCCGGGCCGGCGAGGCGCTGGAGATGGTGCGACTGGGGGGTCTCGGCGATCGCAAGCCCGGGCAGCTGTCGGGCGGGCAACGGCAGCGGGTGGCTCTGGCGAGGGCTCTCGTCCTCCGGCCCAAGGTGTTGCTGCTCGACGAGCCGCTCGGCGCCCTCGATCTCAAGCTGCGTCAGCAGATGCAGATCGAGCTGAAGCAGATCCAGCAGGAGGTCGGGCTGACGTTCATCTACGTCACCCACGATCAGGAAGAGGCGCTCACGATGAGCGATCGATTGGCAGTCTTCAGCCACGGCCACATCGAGCAGGTGGGGTCGCCGGCCGACGTCTATGAGCGCCCCGCCACGGCCTTCGTGGCGGGATTCGTCGGCGTGTCTAACGTGCTCGAGGGCGAGGCAGCTCGCGCGCTCACCGGAGTTGAGCACGCGTTCACGATCCGTCCGGAGAAGATCGCGATCGTCGGATCGGACGACGAGGTGTCCGCGGACGACTGCACGGCAACCGGCACCGTGCGTGAGGTTGTCTACCTCGGCGCGGTGACCCGGTATATCGTCGACCTCGAGGTGGGGGGGTCGCTCGTGGTGATGCAACAGAACCTGACCACGTCATCGATGCAGGCGCTGCAGGTGCGCGGCCACGCCGTGCGGCTCGTGTGGCGCCGCAGCAACAACCGCCCGGTGGAAGCTGCCGCCGGTGCGTCGGAGGGGTCCTCGGACCAGGAGGAGGGGCAGGCATGATGAAGCGCTTCCGGTTGTTCGCCGCGCTCTGGGCGGTGGTGCTCGTCGCCGCCGCGTGCGGGAACGACGAGGGCGGCGGCACGGGCGATACAGGGACGCCCAGCGCGGGTCCCGCGGTCGTCGACACGATCGGCGAGACCGAGGGCGAGCTGAACCTCATCGCGTGGGTCGGCTACACGGAGGACGGCACCACGGCGGGGTATGAGTCCTACGACTGGGTGACGCCGTTCGAGGACGCGACCGGCTGCAAGGTCTCGGTGAAGTACGCCGACAGCTCCGACGAGATGTTCAACCTGATGACCCAGCAGGCCGGCGCCTACGACGGCGTCTCTGCTTCGGGTGACTCCTCGAACCGGCTGATCGCCTCAGGGGCGGTCTCAGCGGTCGACCCTGCCCTCTTCCCAGACTTCGCGAGCGTGATCGACCCGCTGCAGCCGGAGACGGGCACGAACAACAGCCACTACGTCGTGGACGGCACCATCTACGGCACTCCGTACATGTACGGGCCGAACTTCCTCATGTACAACACCCAGGAGGTGAAGCCGGCGCCGACCAGCTGGGACGTCGTGTTCGAGACGGAGCTCAACGGCCAGGCGAACCCCCATGCGGGCAGCATCACCGCATATGACTTCCCGATCTACATCGCCGACGCGGCGCTGTACCTCATGACCCATCAGCCGGATCTCGGCATCACCGACCCCTACGAGCTGACCGAGGAACAGCTGAACGCCGCGGTGGAGCTGCTGAAGGGGCAGAGCACGATGATCGACAAGTACTGGGGCGCCTACACGATCGAGATCGACGGGTTCGTGGACGGCAGCATGGTGGCCGGGACCGCATGGCCGGTCAATCTGAGCTACGCCGAGATCGACGCGCCGGTGAAGCCCGCAGAGCCCACCGAGGGCATGACCGGCTGGGCCGACACGTGGATGATGTCGTCGGAAGCCGCGAACCCGAACTGCATGCTCGAATGGATGAAGTGGACGATGACGCCCGACGTGCAGGCAGAGGTCGCCGACTACTACGGAGCGGCGGGAAGCAACGTGGATTCCTGTCCCATCCTGAAGAAGAGGCTGGACAAGGCCTACGGCAAGGGCTCGGCTGCCCTTGCCGACACGGTGCGGTACGGGTACTGCGGGGACGCTGCGTTCCTCGACTCACTCCACCTGTGGAAGACGCCGGTGACCGAGTGCGGTGATGATCGCGGCGCCGTGTGCCAGGACTACTCCGTCTGGTCGCAGAAATGGACGGAGATCAGAGGAGCGTAGTGCTCCCTACGAGGGTCGGGCGCCCGGCGAGGCGCCCGGCCCTCCTCATATCCGATGGTTGACGTCGACACGACCCGATCGTCGCCCGGGCATGGACTCGGAGCGACCCTGCATCGCCATCCGAGGACGCGGCTCGCCCTGACCCTCCTGCCGCCGCTCGGGTGGCTCGCCGTGTTCTACCTGGGAGCCCTCGCCCTCCTGCTGGTGAACGCCTTCTGGACGGTGGATTCTCTCACCGCCCAGATCGTGAAGGATTGGAGCCTCCAGAACTTCCAGACGCTCTGGTCCTCGCCGGTCTACCGGACGATCACCCTGCGGACGGTCTGGATGGCGTCTGCGGTGACGGTCGCCGATATCGTTCTCGCCGCGCCGATCGGGTACTTCGCCGCGCGTGTGGCCTCGCCGAGGGTGAGATCAGCGCTGCTCGTCGCCGTGGTCATGCCGCTGTGGACCAGTTACCTGATCCGCGCATTCGCCTGGCAGACGATCACGTCGCCCAAGGGTCTCCTGGAGTCGATCCTCGACGCCGTCGGGATCCCCTCGCCGGGCATCGGCAACTCCCTGTGGTCGATCTGGTTGACGTTCACCTATCTCTGGCTGCCGTTCGTCGTGCTGCCCGTGTACGCGGCGCTCGAGCGGGTGCCGGAGTCCTACCTCGAGGCCTCGAGCGATCTCGGTGCGAAGGGATGGACGACACTGAGGAAGGTGGTCTGGCCGCTGGCCCTGCCGGGCATCGTGGCCGGCTCGATCTTCTCGTTCTCCCTCACGCTGGGCGACTACATCGCGCCCATCCTCGTCGGCAACACGAAATTCATCGGGAACGTGATCTACGACAGCGTCGGCGTGGCGAACAACTTGCCGTTCGCCGCGGCGTTCGCCATGGTGCCGATCGCGATCATCGCCGTCTACCTGTTCATCGCACGCAGGCTCGGCGCGTTCGAGGCGCTGTAGATGGCGTGGTCGGTGGAGACGCGAGGCACACGGTTCGCCGTTCGGTTCGGCACGCTGGTCACCCTGGTGTTCCTCTACGTGCCGCTCGCCGTGGTCGTGATCTATGCCTTCAATGACAGCGTGGCGCAGGCGTGGCCGCCGAAGGGGTTCACCACCAAGTGGTTCGAGCTCGCGATCGGCGACGAGCAGATGCGGTCGGCCCTGTGGAACTCGATCAAGGTCGCGGCTGTCGCGACGGCGATCGCGCTCGTGCTCGGCAGCGCCGCGTCGTTCGCCGTGCACCGCTTCGCGTTCTTCGGCCGCCAGGCGGTGTCGTTCTTGCTGGTGCTGCCGATCGCGCTGCCCGGCATCATCACGGGCATGGCGCTCCGCACCGGCATCAACACGTTCGATATCCCCTTCAGCCTGTGGACGATCATGATCGGGCACTCGACCTTCTGCATCGTCGTGGTGTTCAACAACGTCGTGGCTCGGCTGCGCCGCACGCCGACGTCGCTGGTGGAGGCGTCGATGGACCTCGGCGCCGATGGCTGGCAGACCTTCCGCCACGTCACGCTGCCCGCGATCGGCACGGCCCTCGTCGCAGGTGGCTTGCTGGCCTTCGCCCTCTCGTTCGACGAGATCATCGTCACCAACTTCACCTCAGGGTCCGAGCTGACGCTGCCGAAGTGGATCTTCAACGCGATCCGGCTCCCCAGGAACCGCCCGGAGGCCAACGCTGTGGCCGCGCTCGTGATGCTGTTATCGCTGGTGCCGGTGTATCTCGCTCAGCGGCTGAGCGGTGGTTCGGAAGACGTGGCCGGGGCGCGTCGCCCGATCAGGACCGACGCATCGGCAGCCGACGCATCGGCAGCCGACGCTCCATGACGGTCGCGAACGAGGGGTCGAGTCGCTAGAGGTACGTGCCGCCCCGAGGCGGTGTCCCTTCGGCGGGACCGTCCGGCGACTGCGGGTTCTGCGCCAGCAGGCCTCGCCGCCGGAGCTCCTCGAACTGTGCCCTCGCCGCGGCCTGCTGGGCGAACATCGCCGCTTGGATGCCGTGGAACAGGCCCTCGAGCCACCCGACGAGTTGGGCCTGTGCGACCCGGATCTCCGACTCCGTCGGCACCCCTTCGAGCGGCGGGGCCAGCTCGCCGAGCTCATCCTTCAGATCGGGCGAGAGCACCTCGGCCAGCTCGCCGACCGCGCGGTGGTAGACATCGGCGAGCCTGCGGCGACCGGCTTCGTCCAGCGACGCCTGGCGGGTCTCGTCGAGCAGTTCGCGCACCATGCTCGCGATGCGGAGCAGCTTGGCGGGCTCGGTGATCGTCTCCGGCTCCGGCGACGAGCCCCCCGAGGGGCCCTCGACTGCGGCGCTCGGCTGGTCCTCGACCGGGACGGCCTGGACGACCTCGTTGGGCCGGTCGTCGGCCGCCGGCCGCGTTGCATCCGGGTCGACACTCATCCTCCCAACCTAGCACCGGCTGCGAGCTCGCCGATGAACAGGGCCTCGGTGAGGACCATGCGTTCGAGGTCGCCGAGGTCGACGCTCTCGTCGGTCGAGTGGTAGTTCGACCGATGATCGCCTTGCCCCCAGATCAACACCTGAAGGCCCGGGAAGGTCTCGGCGAGCATCGAGACGAGCGGGATCGAACCGCCGGAACCCATCTCCACCACCTCGGCTCCGAACGCTTCCGCCATCGCCACCTTCGCGGCCCGGTGCGCCGGGGATGATGCATCGACGAGGTAGCCGTCGCCCGGCTCGTCCGCCTCGACGGTCACGCGTACACCCCACGGTGCCACGGCTATGAGGTGGTCGGTGAGGATGCGGGTGGCCCGTCGGCAGTCGTCGCGGGGCGCCAGCCGCAGACCGATCACCGCCCGGGCCGCGGGCACGATCTGGTTCGCCGCGTCGACCACTCGCGGCGCCTCGAGCGCAAGCACGTTGATCGCGGGTCGCGTCAGCGTTCGGTCGGCGATCGTGCCCGAGCCGATCAGCCGCACTCCGGGCAGCACGCCGGCCTCGTCCCGGAACTCGGCCTCGGGCACCTGGGTCCCGGACCACTCGAACGCGTGCAAGCCTTGGAGGGTCACGTTGCCCTCGTCGTCATGGAGCGTCGCGATCATCCGGGCCAGCGCCATCACCGCGTCGGGGAGCGGGCCGCCGAACGCGCCGCTGTGTTGCGCGATCCCCAGCACGTCGACCCGAACCTCGACCGAGGTGAGCCCGCGCACGCTCGTGCCGAGCGTCGGCATCCCTGTGCGGTAGTTGCCCCCGTCGGCGATGACGGCCACGTCGGCTCGGAGCAGGTCGACGTGGGCCCCGACGAGCTCGGGCAGGTGTTCGGTCGAGCACTCCTCCTCGCCTTCGACGAGCACCTTCACCGCGCACGGCAGCGAGCCCTCAGCGAGCAGCGCGCGGACCGCGGCCGCGTGCACCACGACGCCCGACTTGTCGTCGGCGGCGCCACGGCCGAACAGCCGGCCCCCGCGGACCGCCGGTTCGAAGGGCGGCGTGGTCCACGCTTCCGGATCGGCGGCCGGCTGCACGTCGTGATGGGCGTACAGCAACAGCGTCGGCGATCCGATGGGACCGGCGAGCTGACCGAAGACGGCGGGGTGACCACCCTCGAGCTCGAGGAGGCGGGCGTCGTCGAGCCCGGCGTCGCGCAGGATGTCGGCGGTCGCCTCGGCGCTGTCGCGAACGTGCGCCGGGTCGTATCCGGGATACCCGACCGACGGGATGCGCACGAGCCGCTCGAGGTCGGCAACCGTCCGGGGCATGTCATCGGCGACCCGGCGGCGCAGGTCGTGGGTGTCCATGGCGACCCAGACTAGCGCCGAGGTGCCGACCGCTCAGGAACGCAACTCACCCTCGGGCTCGGCCATGCGCCAGTCGTAGGGGCTGACGAAACTGGTCACGAGCTGCGCGTAGTTCGCCCGGGCGAACGCGACCGGGTTGGGGATGTTCGCCTGGCTCATCGAGCCCTTGAGCTGTTCGACGCTCGCGTAGTCTCGCTCGGCCAGCCAACCCTCAAGCTCGGCGAGCACGGTCCCGACGTGCTCGGGTCCCTGCCGGAGCAGGGCGCTGGCCATCATCGTGACGTCCGCGCCGGCGAGCAGCAGTTTCAACGCGTCGACGGCGGTGTGCACCCCCGTGGTGGCGGCGAGTGAGCAGTCGACACGCCCGTGCAGGATCGCGATCCACCGCAGGGGCAGCCGCACCTCGTCGGAGGTCGACAGCCGGAGCGTGGGATCGACCTTCAGGGTCTCGAGGTCGATGTCGGGTTGCATGAACCGGTTGAAGAGCACGAGACCGTCGGCGCCGGCCTCGGTGAGCCGTCGTGCCATGTCGCCGACGGAACTGAAGAACGGGCCGATCTTCACGGCGAGCGGGATGGTGCAGCGAGCCCGCACGGCTTCCACGAGTTCCACGGTCCGGTGCTCCACCGATGCGCCGCTCTCGTCGGGATCGGCGGCGATGAAGTACACGTTCAGCTCGAGTGCGGCAGCGCCGGCTTCCTCGATGCGGTGGGCATGCTCCACCCATCCTCCGAGCGAGATGCCGTTGAGGCTGCCGATCACCGGGATCTCGAGCTCGCGAGCCGTCGCCTCGAGGTGCCGCAGATACGCGTCGGTGCCGGTCGTGTAGTCCGCGAAGGTCGGCAGGTACGTGAGCGCTTCCGCGTAGCTGTCGGCGTTGAGTTCGAGCGCTCCCGTCACCTGGATCTCGTCGTGCTCGATCTGCTCTTCGAATAGCGACGGGAGCACCACCGCGGCGGCTCCCGCATCCTGGAGGGCGCGGAGCGTGTCGATCCGCTGGCCCAGGGGCGAGGCCGACGGCACGATCGGATTCCGCAACGTCATCCCGAGGTAGTTGGTTCGCAGGTCGGGGCTCACGTCGGGTCCACCTCCTGATCGTCGCCCGCACCGGGTCCGGTCGGGCCGTCGTCGTCCTCATCGTGGCCGCCACCGCGATCCACCTCGGCCATCTGCTCGTACAGCCGCCGGCGAGCATCGACGTCCTCTTGCGCGAGTCGCGCCAGGTCCGCGGCTCGCACCGGATCGCTGCGGGCGAGCATCGCGAAGCGCGCTTCCTTCGATGCGAACGTCGACAGAGGGATCGAGGGGCGCTTGGAGTCCAGGTGGAAGGGATGCTCGCCGCGACCCACGGCCTCGGGTTCATACCGCCACAACGGCCAGTAGCCGCTGGCCACCGCGTCGCGCTGGTGCGTCATCGCGGTGGACATGTCGATACCGTGCGCGATGCAGTGGCTGTAGGCGATCACGAGCGAAGGCCCGCGGTGCGCCTCGGCCTCGGCGAGCACCTTCACGGTATGCGGCATGTCGGCTCCCATCGCGATCTGCCCGACATACACGTCGCCGTAGGCCGTGGCGATCATGCCGAGGTCCTTCTTCCCTTGACCCTTGCCGGCGGCCGCGAACTTGGCCACCGCGCCCCTCGGCGTGGACTTCGACGCCTGGCCCCCGGTGTTCGAGTACACCTCTGTGTCGAGCACGAGGACGTTCACGTTCCGGCCGCTCGCGAGCACGTGGTCGAGCCCACCGAACCCGATGTCGTACGCCCAGCCGTCGCCGCCGACGATCCATACGCTCGTCGGTACCAGCACGTCGGCGATCGCGTCGAGGTCGCGCGCGGCCGCGCCGTCGATGTGTTCGAGCCGGACTCGGAGCTCGTCCACCCTCAGGCGTTGGCGGGCGATCGCGCCCCGGTCCTGGGCATCGGCGCCCTCCACGAGACCCCGGACGCAGGACTCTCCGAGGCTCGACTCGAGTTCCTCGAGCAGCTCGAGCGCCAGGTGACGCTGGGCATCGATGCCCAGCCGCATGCCGAGGCCGAACTCAGCGTTGTCCTCGAACAGGGAGTTCGACCAGGCGGGACCGCGTCCGTCGGGCCCGGCGGTCCAGGGGGTCGTGGGCAGGTTGCCGCCGTAGATCGACGAGCATCCGGTGGCGTTGGCAACCAGCAGCCGATCGCCCACGAGCTGGGTGAGGAGCTTCAGGTACGGCGTCTCCCCGCACCCGGCGCACGCGCCCGAGAACTCGAAACGCGGCGGAAGCTGCTGCGACCCCTTGACCGTCTCGGCGCGGACCGTAGCGGGATCGGGATCGGGGATCGCCAGGAAGAAGTCCCAGGAGGCGCGCTCGTCGTCGAGGTGGTCGAGCTTCGGGCGCATGTCGATCGCCTTGTGCTTGACCTCCTCCTTGCTGCGGGCGGGGCAGACATCGACGCAGATCCCGCAGCCCGTGCAATCGTCGGGGGCCACCTGGATCGTCATCCATCGTCCCGGACGCTCGCGGTCCTTCCACTCCTTGTGCTGGAACGCCTCAGGGGCACCCTCGGCCTCGGGCGGCTCGTAGACCTTCATGCGGATCGCGGCATGCGGGCACACCAGGGCGCACTTCGCGCAGTCGATGCAGATCGACGGATCCCAGATCGGGATCTCCCTCGCGATCGACCTCCGCTCCCACCGCGCCGTATCGGTCGGGAAGGTGCCGTCGACCGGGAGCGCGCTCACCGGGAGCAGGTCGCCCTCGCCCGCGATCATGCGGGCGGTCACGCGTTGCACGAAGTCGGGGGCCGCCGCGGGCACGGGCGGCACCATCGCCGGTCCCTCACCGAGGTCGTCCGGCACGGGCACCTCGTGGAGGGCCTCGAGCGCGGCGTCGACGGCCGCGAAGTTCCGGGCGAGCACGGTCTCGCCCAGCCGACCGTAGGTCTTGACGATCGCGTCCTTGATCGCCGCGATCGCGTCCTCCACCGGCATCACGTCGGCGAGCGCGAAGAAGCATGTCTGGAGCACGGTGTTCACCCTGGTCCCGAGGCCGGCATCCTTCGCGACCCGGTAGCCGTCGACGACGAACAGGCGCAGCCCTCGTTCCATGATGTGGTGTCGCGCCTCTGCCGGTAGGTGCTGCCAGACCTCGTCGGGGCCGAACGGGCTGTTCAACAGGAACGTCGCGCCGGGCGCCGCGACCTCGAGCACGTCGATGCTCTCGAGTCGCTCGAACTGGTGGCACGCGACGAAGCTGGCCCGGCGGATCAGGTAGCTGGATCGGATCGGCTGAGGCCCGAACCGCAGGTGCGAGACCGTGACCGCGCCGGCCTTCTTCGAGTCGTAGACGAAGTAGCCCTGCGCGTGCAGGTCGGTGCGTTCCCCGATGATCTTGATCGAGTTCTTGTTCGCGCTCACGGTGCCGTCGCTCCCGAGCCCGTAGAAGACGGCTCGCACGGTCTCGTCGTGCTCGGTGTCGAAGGCCGGGTCGAACGACAGGCTCGAGCCGCTCACGTCGTCGACGATGCCGACGGTGAAGTGCGTCGGGGCCTCGGCGTCGTCGAGCGCTTCGAGCGCTGCCTTTGCCATCGCCGGAGTGAACTCCTTCGAGGACAGCCCGTAGCGCCCGCCGAGCACCCTCGGCATGCCGCCGGCGAGCCGTGCCCGTCCGGCGCCGATCTCCTCGGCGAGGGAGGTCACGACGTCCTGGTACAGCGGTTCGCCCGGGGCCCCGGGTTCCTTCGTCCGGTCGAGCACGGCGACCGCCCGCATCGTCTCGGGCAGCGCGGCGACCAGCGCCCCCGCCGAGAACGGACGGAACAGGCGCACCTTCACGAGGCCGACACGCTCCCCGCCGGCGACCATGGCCTCCACGGCTTCCTCGGCGGCGCCGCATCCCGACCCCATCAGCACCAGCACCCGTTCGGCCTCCGGGTGACCGGTGTAGTCGAACAGTTGATACGGACGCCCGGTGCGCTCGGCGAGCCGGTCCATCGTGGCCTGCACCGCGTCGGGCACCGCCAGGTGGAACGGGCTCGCCGCTTCACGGGCCTGGAAGAAGACGTCGGGGTTCTGCGCGGAACCTCGCAGGACGGGGTGCGCCGGTGAGAGCGCTCTGTCCCGGTGTGCGTGTACGAGCCGGTCGTCGACCATCGCGCGCAGGTCCGCGTCGTCGAGCGCCTCGATCTTCGCGACCTCGTGCGAGGTGCGGAACCCGTCGAAGAAGTGCAGGAACGGCACCCGGGTCGAGAGCGTCGCGGTGTGGGCTACGAGTGCGAGGTCCTGGGCCTCCTGCACCGACGAGGCGCAGAGCATCGCGAACCCGGTCGACCGCGCCGCCATCACGTCGGAGTGATCGCCGAAGATCGAGAGCGCGTGCGTGGCCAGCGTGCGCGCCGCCACGTGCATCACGAACGGCGTCAGCTCGCCCGCGATCTTGAACATGTTGGGCAGCATCAGCAGCAGGCCCTGCGAGGCAGTGAACGTCGTCGCGAGCGCGCCGGCCTGCAGCGCGCCGTGGAGCGCCCCGGCAGCGCCGCCCTCGCTCTGCATCTCGACGACGTCGGGAACGGCGCCCCAGAGGTTCGTGCGCCCGATCGCCGACCAGGCGTCGGCCAGCTCGCCCATCGGCGACGACGGCGTGATCGGGTAGATCGCGATCACCTCGCTCAGCCGGTGGGCGACGGCGGCCACGGCTTCGTTCGCATCGACGGTGACGTGTCGGCGCACGCCCGCGTGCGGCGGCTGGAGCGCGGTGTCCATGCCCACCATCGTGGCCGGGCTCCCGGCTCCGCCCTAGGGACGAAGGGCCCACACCCGCAGGGCCGGTCCGACTTCAGGGAGCCAGCCGCTCCACGTGCCACGGACCTCGGGGCGCCTCGGCGATGTACACGAACCGGTCGTGCAGCCGATGACGCCGTCCCTGCCAGAACTCGATCGTCTCCGGCTTCACCGTGTAGCCGCCCCAGTAGGGCGGCCTCGGCACCACGCCGGGGAAGCGGGCCGTCGCCTCGGCGAGGCGCGTCTCGAGCTCATCGCGACCGGCGATCGTGGCGCTCTGCGCCGATGCCCACGCGCCGAGCTGCGCGTCCCGCGGTCGGCTCGCGAAGTACGCGTCGGATTCCTCGTCTGAGATCACCGCGACCGGCCCCGTCACGTGCACCTGGCGATCGAGCTCCTTCCAGAGGAACACGAGCGCCGCCCACGGGTTCTCGGCCAGCTGCCGACCCTTCCGGCTCTCGCGGTTCGTGAAGAACTGGAACCCGCGCTCGTCCACCCCGCGCAGCAGGACGTGACGTGCCGACGGCCGTCCCCGCGCATCGGCCGTCGCCACCGCCATGGCGTTGGGCAGCGGCACCCCGGCTCGCTCGGCATCGTCGAGCCACGTGCGGAACTGCTCGATCGGATCGTCGAGAAGGTCGGTGCGATCGAGTGGGCGGTCGTCGTGTAAGCCCGTCGGCGCGCGCATGCTGCGGGGGTCGCTCATCGCCGCGCCATCGTAGGCCGTTGATGCCCCAACTTGGGCGATACTCGAAGGAGCGTCAGTCGGTAGGGACATGAGCTCGTCCCGGCGTCCGATACGCGGAGCTTCGACGTCATCGCCATCCCCAAGGACAGCGGCTTGTGACGGAGCAAGGTCATCACCCCACGCGGCGTCGCCCGATGGCATCGATGCTGACGAATGGGCGGAGTGGAGTTCCAGATGTGTGGGTCCATTCAGCATGAGCGGGTCCCGGGAGACAGGGTGGCGTTCATCGATCGGGGGCCCTCCACCATTTCCCGTACCCGCAGGTGCGGGCACGATGACGCAACATGCAAAGAGGATTCAGCGCCCGTGGCGAACCCCGGGCAGCTGAGCCCGATTCGATGTTTCGACGGCCGGGGCGAGGACGGATCAGAGGTCCCGGGGACGAGAGCGCGTCGGCACGGGGCTGGGTATCGAAGGCGGCACAACTGGACGCGGGTCGGTTCCTTGGCCGGCAGCGACCGACGTATCCTCGGGTCGATGCGCGTCGAGGGGCAGAGAGCATCGGGCAGATTGCGGCTCGCCGAGATGATCGCCGCGCTCTCGCTCACGACGGACCTCGGCATGGGGTTTCCGCTGGAGCACTCCTCACGTGCCTGCCTGCTTGCCACTCACCTCGGTCGGAGGCTGGGCCTCTCCGAGGCCGACGTGGCCGACGTTTACTACACCGCGCTGCTCAAGCACATCGGGTGCACCGCATTCGCCCGCGACCAGGCGAGCTACGTTGGCGGGGACGACAATGCCTCCCTGGGCCAGGCCGCCACGGTCGACTTCGATGATCCGCGGCAGGCGATCGCGGCGACCATGGCGCTGGGGAGGGGCCACCCTCCCTTGAGAAGGGCCCGTCTGGTCGCGACGGCGATGGCGAGAGGGAAGCGGTGGGGGCGCGACTTCGCCAACGCTTATTGCGAGGTCGGTACGCAGCTCGCCCGGCGGATGGGGTTCGGGGCGCCGGTGGTCAGGGGCCTGGGCGAGTTCCTGGAGCAATGGAACGGGAAGGGGGACCCCAGGGGCCTTGCCGGGGAGGATATCGCGCTCACCGCGCGGATCGCGAGGGCGGCCGACCAGGCGGTTGTGTTCTCGAGGCTGGGAGGGATCGACGTGGTCAGGGAAGCGATCCTGGCGAGGAGCGGCGGCATGCTCGACCCGAACGTCGTGGCCGTCTTCCTCGAGGACGCGGAGGGCGCGCTCACGGAGGCGTCTCCGGCGGACCCCGTCGTGGCGGTCGTGGAGACGGAGCCGGAGCCCTGGCGGTGGGTGGGGGACGAGCGGCTCGACGAAGTGGCCAGGGCCTTCTGTGACGCCGCCGACATGAAGTCGCCGTACCACCGGGGGCACTCGCGGGAGGTGGCGAGGATCGCGACGGCCGCGGCTGCAGCGCTGGGCCTCCCCGAAGACGAGGTGCGCTCGCTGGCCCGCGCTGCTCTCCTCCACGACCTGGGGCGGGTCGCCGTGGCGACGGGGATCTGGGAGAAGCCTGGGCCGCTCTCGGCCGCGGAATGGGAGAAGGTTCGGCTCCACGCCTACCACACCGAGCGTGTGCTGGCTCGCTCGAGCGTTCTCGCCCCGCTCGCGCAGGTGGCCGGGATGCACCACGAGCGCCAGGACGGGTCCGGGTACCACCGGGAGGCCGTTGGAGCCGCGATCCCGATCGCGGCTCGCCTCCTTGCCGCCGCCGATACCTACCAGGCCATGACCCAGGAACGGGCTCATCGCTCCGCCCGACCGCCTGAGGAGGCTGCCGAAGAGCTCCGGCGTGAGGGCGAGCGGGGCGTCCTGGAGCCGGATGCGGTGCGGGCGGTGCTCGCGGCCTCGGACGGCGTCGTCGAGCGCATCCCTCGGGAGCGACCGGCCGGGCTCACGGAACGGGAGGTCGAGGTGCTCCGGCTGATCACCTACGGCCTCACGACCCGCCAGGTCGCTCGCCGCCTTGTTATCTCGCCGAGGACGGCCGACCACCATATCGAGCACATCTACGCGAAGCTCGGCGTCTCCTCGCGGGCCGCCGCAGCGCTGTTCGCGATCGAGCACGAGCTCGTCGCTCCTTGATCGCTCCATGGGGTGAACTCCCCATGCTCTGGGTTCCCTCGGAGGCGCACCCTCGTTGGGTCGAGCGAGAAGGAGGGAGCCATGGGCATCCGTGCGGCATCGGACATGACCGAGATGGAGCTGGAGGTGGTGATAGTCACGTCCCTCGACGGGACCGAGATCGCGTGCCATCGGAGCGGGACCGGGCCACCGCTCGTGCTCGTCCACGGGACCAGCTCGACCGGCGCGCGGTGGACGCCGCTCCTGCCTGCGCTCACGAGACGGTTCACGGTGTACGCCATGGACCGGCGTGGCCGAGGCGCGAGCGGCGACACGGAGCCGTTTGCGATCGAGCGCGAGTACGAGGACGTTGCAGCGGTCGTGGACGGGATCGAGGAGCCGGTGAACCTGCTCGGTCACTCCTACGGGGCGCTCTGTTGCCTCGAGGCCGCCGTCAGGACGTCGAACCTCCGTAAGCTCGTCCTGTACGAGCCGGCGTTCCGGTCAGACGTCCCTATGTACGAGCCCGGGTCCAGAGAGCGGCTGGAGGAGCTGCTCGCCGCGGGGGACCGCGAGGGCGTCATCATCGCGTTCATGCGCGAGGTCGTGGGGGTATCGGAGGCGGAGCTCGAGCTGATCCGGGCATCGGCGGGGTGGGAGGAGCGCCTGGCCGCGGCGCACACGATCCCGCGGGAGTTCGCCGACGGGGACTACGGCTTCCGCCCCGAGAGGTTCCGCGAGCTCCGCGTCCCGACCATGCTCCTGATGGGCGGGGAGAGCCCGGAGTTCCTCCGGAGACCCACGCAGTTGGTGCAGCGGGCGCTCCCCGACGCGCGTCTGGTAGTCCTGGAGGGCCAGCAGCACATCGCGATGGTCACTGCACCGGATCTGTTCCTTCGGGAGGTCATCGGGTTCCTCGACGAGCCCGAGCCGAGTTCCTAGGCGCGGACCGGGGAACAATCACGCGAAGGAAAGGTGCACCGGGGTAGGCGACGTGCAGAGATCGGGAACATCTCTCCTCGGTGCCCCCGGCAGGATTCGAACCTGCGCACCCGGCTCCGGAGGCCGGCGCTCTATCCCCTGAGCTACGGGGGCGGCTCGGCGAGTCTAGCAACCGGCCCGTTCCGTCCCGGCGCGGCCGGCTCGAGGAGCGCGCGGTGGACGTGGGTATCCTCCCCGCATGCAGGAGGACACCGCGCCGCGGGTGCTCGTCGTCGACGACGATCCGTTGATCGTGCGACTCCTCGAGTTGAACTTCCGCCTCGCGGGGTTCGAGGTGTCGAGCGCGTCCCGCGGGGACCGGGTGCTCGAGCGTGCGACGGAGGTCGGGCCCGACGTGATCGTGCTCGACGTGACGATGCCCGGACTCGACGGGTACGAGGTGTGCGCGCAGCTTCGTGAAGACCGGCGCTTCGCCGAGGTACCCGTGGTCTTCCTCACGGCTCACGAACCTGAAGGCGACCTGGCGCGCAGGGCCGGGCTCGGGTCCGTGGATCACGTCTCGAAGCCCTTCGACCCCGAGACGCTCGTGGCCACGGTGCGAGCGGCCATGGACCGCGAGCCTGGCGCATGATCGAAGAACGTCTCATCGGGTTGCTGAACGAGGCCCTGCGGGCAGCCGCGTCCGACCTCGGCATCGAGGGGGATCTTCCGACCCCCGAGCTGCTCGCCCCGAGGCAGCGCGATCACGGCGATTTCGCGACCAACGTCGCGCTCTCGATCGCGTCGAGGGCCGGGCGTCCGCCCCGCGAGGTCGCGCAGGCGATCGCCGGGGCGATGCCCGCAGCGCCGTTCCTGGAGAAGGTCGAGGTTGCCGGGCCCGGGTTCCTGAACCTGTTCACGACGGACGAGTGGCTGCACGATTCCCTGCGTGAGGTGCTCGAGCGCGGCCCCGAGTACGGCCGCCTCGAGCCCCACGGCCGCCGAGCGCAGGTCGAGTTCGTGAGCGCCAACCCGACCGGGCCTCTCACGGTCGCACACGCGAGGAACGCCGCGATCGGCGATGCCTTGGCCCGCCTGCTCGAGGCGACCGGGTGGACGGTCGAGCGGGAGTACTACTTCAACGACGCGGGCGGACAGATGGACCGGTTCGGCGCGTCGATCGAGGCGCGGTTCCTGCAGCTCGTCGGGCGCGAAGCCAAGGTGCCCGACGACGGCTACCACGGCGCCTACATCGAGGACCTCGCCCGAGACATCATCGGAACGGAAGGAGCCGAGCTCGCGGACCTTCCCGAGCAGGAGCGGTTCCTCCGCATGCGGGCGGAGGGCGTATCGCGGGTGCTCCGATGGATCGAGGCCACCCTCGAGCGCTTCGGTGTCCGGTTCGACGTGTACTTCCGGGAATCGGAGCTCGCCGCGAAGGGCGAGATCGAGGCGGCCGTCGCGCGGCTCCGCGATGCCGGGATGGCCTATGACGCGGAAGGTGCGGCCTGGTTCCGCTCGACGGACTACGGCGACGACAAGGATCGCGTCCTGGTCCGTTCGAACGGACAGCACACGTATTTCGGCGCGGATTGCGCGTACCTCGTCGACAAGTTCTCGCGAGGGTTCGATCACCTGGTCTACGTCTGGGGGGCCGACCACCACGGCGACGTCGTGCGGGTCAAGGGGGCGGCCGAGGCGATGGGGTACGACCCCGACGCCGTGGAGCCCGTGATCTACCAATGGGTGGCGTTCCTGCGCGATGGCGTGCCGGTGCCCATGGGCAAGCGATCCGGCAACTTCATCACCCTCGACCAGCTGCTCGACGAGGTCGGGGTCGACGCTGCGCGATTCCAGTTGCTGCTGTACTCGAACGACGCAGCGATGAACTTCGATATCGAGGCCGTGAAGCGCCAATCGATGGACAACCCCGTCTACTACGTGCAGTACGGCCATGCTCGCATCGCGTCGATCCTGCGCAAGGCGGAGGCCGAGGGTGTCACGTTGCGGCCCCTCGACGATGTGGACCTCGCCCTCCTCGCCGACGAGGCGGAGGTGGATCTGCTGCGGGGTCTCGCCGACATGGCGGGCCAGATAGCGTACGCGGCCGAGTTGCGAGCGCCGCACCGCGTCGCGCACGCGACACAGGACCTGGCGGCCCGGTTCCACCGGTTCTACACGGAGTGTCGGGTCGTCTCCAACGACGAGGAGCTGACGCAGGCTCGCCTGTGGCTCGCCGCCGGAACGAAACAGGTCCTCGCGAACCTGCTCGGGCTGCTGGGGGTCGGGGCACCCGAGTCGATGCGGCGCATCGACGACGATGGCTGACGCAGTTCCACGGCGCGACGCACTCCACCCGGCGCCGATCGATGCGAGCGCACCGGGCCCGCCCTGGCCCGCCGCAGCGCTGGTGGACGATCGAGGCCTGGTGCTCGCCGGCGTCTCGGCCGCCGAGCTCGCCGAGCGATTCGGCACGCCCCTCCTGGTGCTCGACGAGGGCGAGCTGCGTGCCCGATGCCGAGCTGTCCGACAGCTGTTCCCGCGCTCGTGCTACGCGGTCAAGGCGTTCACCGCCTTCCCCGCATTGCGAGCAGTCCTCGAGGAGGGGCTCGATCTGCTGGCCGCGACCGGCGGCGAGGTCGAGGCGTGCCTGCGAGCGGGCGCGCCTTCGGGGCGTGTGGTGTTCCACGGGAACGCGAAGACCGACGAGGAGCTCTCCTCGGCGCTCGGGGCGGGCGTCGGGCTCGTGGTGGCCGACGGGCTCGACGAGCTCCGGCGGATCGATCACCTCGCCCGAGCCACCGAGCGCGTGCAGCCCGTGCTCGTGCGGGTCGTGCCCGACGTGGAGGTGGAGACCCACGAGGCGATCGCGACCGGACACGACGCATCGAAGTTCGGCACGCCGCTCGCGGATGCGCCGGCCGTGCTGCGGGAGGCTGCCTCGCTTCCGGGCGTGCGCGTCGAGGGCGTGCACGCGCACATCGGATCGCAGCTGCTCGACATCGACCCGTACCTCCGCACGATCGATGCCCTCGTCGGCCTCATCGCTCGGGTTCGGGACGAGGCCGGCCTGACCCTTCGCACCCTCGATGTGGGTGGGGGGTTCGGCGTGCGCTACGTCGATGAGGAACCGCCCGATCTGGACCGCCTCGCGGCCGCGATCTCCGAGCGCCTCACCGCGGCGTGCGGAGCGCAGGGGCTCGACGTACCCACGTTGGTGGTCGAGCCGGGGCGCTGGCTGATCGCGAGCGCGGGGGTCACCCTCTACCGCGTGATCGCGGCCAAGACGGTCGCTGGCCAGCGCCGCCTGCTCGCCGTCGACGGCGGCATGAGCGACAACGTGCGTCCGGCGTTGTACGACGCCCGTTACACCGTGGCGCCGGCTTCGGGTCCGTTCGACGCCGACGAGGAGTCCGTGTTCACCGTGGTCGGGCGTCACTGCGAATCGGGCGACACGCTCGCCGAGCACGTCCGCCTGCCTGCGTCGACCGGTCCGGGCGACCTGCTCGCCTTCGCCGCCACCGGGGCATACACCTACTCGCTGGCCAGCACCTACAACCGCGTGGGGCGGCCCGCGGTGGTAGCCGTCCGCGACGGCGTCGCGACCGCGTGGCTCCGGCGCGAGGACACGGCCGACCTCGAGCGGCTCGAGACCGGCGCGCTGCGCCGCACCTCGGCGCCGCCGTCGATCGAGGGCGTTCGGGTGCGGCCTGCTCGCCCGCAGGACGCCGGCTCCTACCTCGTGTTCTGGACGGCGATCGTCGAGGAAGGCCGCTACGTCAGATCGGAACGTGTCACGAACAGCACTCGCGTGTACCGGCGACGGTTCCGAAGGGCGTGGACCGACCGTGAGGCCCAGATCGTGGCCGTCGACGACGAGGAACGGGTGATCGGACATCTGTACATCCAGCGCGAGGCCCACCCCGTCACACGCCACGTGGCCACGCTCGGCATCGCCGTCGCCGCCGGGTCTCGTGGACGAGGGGTGGGCACGGCTCTGATGGCGGAGGCGATCCGGTGGGCGCGCTCGACGGGCGTGGACAAGATCGTCCTCTCGGTCTATCCGAGCAACGCGGGGGCGATCGCCCTCTACCGCAGGTTCGGGTTCGTGGAAGAGGGCAGGCTCGCGCGGCACTCGCGCAAGTCCTACGGTGACGAGGACGAGATACTGATGGCGGTCTGGATCGGCGACGACGCCGACCGGCCGGAGGACGAGGCATGAGCGAACGGACGATCAGGGTCGGGCTGCTCGGCTGCGGCACCGTCGGAGCGGCGGTGATCCGTCTGTTGCACGAGCACGCCGACGACATCGCGATGCGCGCCGGTTGCCGGGTCGCCGTGACCCGCGTGGCGGTGCGCGATCCGGAGCGGGCGCGCGACGTGCCGTTACCGCCCGGGGCCTTCACGATCGACGGCGTCGCCATCGTCGATGATCCCGAGATCGATGTCGTGTGCGAGCTGATCGGCGGCGTGGAACCCGCGAAGAGCCTGGTGCTCCGGGCGCTGGCCGGCGGGAAGCCGGTCGTGACAGCGAACAAGGAGCTCCTCGCCACCGAGGGCCGCCCGCTGTTCGAGGCAGCCGAGGCCGCCGGGCTCGACCTGCTCTTCGAGGCTGCGGTGGCCGGCGGCATCCCGCTGATCCGGCCGTTGAAGGAATCGCTCGCCGGCGAGCGCGTCGGCCGCCTGCTCGGCATCCTCAACGGCACGACGAACTTCATCCTCACGCAGATGTCGGAGCACGGCTGGTCGTTCGGGGAAGCCCTCGCCGAGGCGCAGCGACGAGGCTACGCCGAAGCCGATCCGACCGCCGACGTGGAGGGGCTCGACGCCGCCGCGAAGTGCGCGATCCTCGCCTCGATCGCCTTCGACTCGCGGGTGGTCGCGAGCGACGTCTACCGCGAAGGCATCACCGGTATCACCGCGCAGGATATCGCCGACGCCGATCGCATGGGCTACGTGGTCAAGCTGCTCGCGATCGCCGAGCTCGACGACGACGAGATCTCGGCGAGGGTGCACCCGGCGATGATCCCGCAGGCACATCCGCTCGCCGCCGTCCGAGACGCGTTCAACGCCGTGTTCGTCGAAGGTGAGAAGGTCGGCCAGCTCATGTTCTACGGACCCGGCGCGGGCGGCGATCCGACCGCCACCGCGGTGGTCGGCGACCTCGTGGCAGCCGCTCGACACCGGGTCAACGGGGGGCGCGACATGGGATGCACGTGCTCGCTCGACCGTCGCATCAGGCCGATGGACGACACGCGTGGCCAGTACTACCTCAACCTGCATGTGGAGGACCGCCCCGGGGTGCTCGCGGAGATCGCGGGCGATTTCGGTCACAACGGCGTGTCGATCGAGCGCGTGTGGCAGGAGGGCGCCGGCGACGAAGCCACGCTCGTCCTCATCACCCACCGGGCGCAGGAGGGCGCCCTCCAGAAGACCCTGCAGGAGCTCCGCGAATCCACGGCGGTGCGCGCGATCGCGAGCGTGCTCCGGGTGGAAGGAGAGGAGCCGTGAGTGCCGGCGCGGACGACCCCACGGGTAGTCTGGATCAGACTACTGGGGGGGCGCACCAATGGCGCGGTGTGATCGAGGAGTATCGCGAGCGGCTCCCCGTGAGCGAGACCACACCGGTGATCACCCTCCGTGAGGGTGGCACCCCGCTCGTCCGCTCCGATCCGCTCTCCGACGAGACCGGGTGCGAGGTGTGGCTGAAGTACGACGGAGCTAACCCCACCGGCTCCTTCAAGGATCGCGGCATGACGCTCGCGATCTCGAAAGCGGTCGAAGAGGGTGCCAAGGCCATCGTCTGCGCCTCGACCGGCAATACGAGCGCCTCGGCCGCCGCGTACTCGGCGAAGGCGGGGCTCACGTGCGCGGTGCTCGTGCCGAAGGGAAAGATCGCGCTCGGGAAGATGGCCCAGACCCTGGTGCACGGGGCGCGCGTGCTGGAGGTGGAGGGCAATTTCGACGACTCGCTCGAACTCGCGAAGGACCTTTCCGAGCGCTTCCCGGTGACCCTCGTGAACAGCGTGAACCCCTACCGGCTGCAGGGCCAGAAGACCTGCGCCTTCGAGATCGTCGACGCACTGGGGCGTGCGCCCGACCTGCATTGCGTGCCGGTGGGCAACGCGGGGAACATCTCCAGCCATTGGATCGGGTACTCCGAATACCTGGCCGACGGCCTGATCCACGAGCCGCCGAGGCTCATGGGCTTCCAGGCGCAGGGGGCGGCGCCGATCGTGCGGGGGGAGCCGGTGAAGGACCCGCAGACGATCGCGACCGCGATCCGCATCGGGAACCCGGCCTCCTGGGGCAAGGCGGTCGAAGCCGCCAGGGACTCCGAGGGCGCGATCGGGGCGGTCACCGACCGGGAGATCCTCGCCGCCTACCGCCGGGTGGCTCGCGAAGGGCTCTTCGCGGAACCGGCGAGCGCTGCGAGCGTGGCCGGGCTCCTGCGCCTGCACGCCGAGGGGGAGCTCACCAGAGGCGCCACCGTGGTGTGCATCCTGACCGGTCACGGTCTGAAGGATCCCGAGTGGGCGATCGCAGGAGCGGCGCACCCCGGCGTGGTGCCCGCCGAGGCGCAGGCCGTCGCGACCGAGCTCGGCCTCTGATCGCGGCGCCGACCGGGTGCCGCGATAGGCTCCTCGCCATGCGAGTGACCGTGCGTGTGCCGGCGACCTCGGCCAACCTCGGCCCCGGCTTCGACTCCTTCGGGCTCGCACACGATCTCTGCAACGAGGTGACGGTCGACACCGGCACGGGGCCGCGTGTCACGTGGGAAGGAGAGAGCGCCGACGAGCTTCCGACCTCCGGCAAGGACCTGATCGGGGAGTCGATGCGGCGGGTCGCCGGCGACCGCCCCCTGCCGACGCTCGGGATGCACGGCTTGAACCGCGTGCCGATGGCGAGCGGGCTCGGTTCCTCGTCGACCGCGGTGGTCGCGGGGGTCGCGGCGGCGCTCCTGCTGCTCGACGAGGACCCCACCCCGGAGGCCGTCTTCCCGCACGCGGCGGCGATCGAGGGGCACCCCGACAACGCAGCGCCCGCCTGCTTCGGCGGGTTCACCGTCGCGACCGAGGACGGTTTCGTCCGACGGCTTCACGTGCACCCCGATGTCAGGCCCGTGTTGCTCGTACCCGACCTGCGTCTGCCGACGGCGGAGGCCCGGGCGGCTCTCCCCGGGCAGGTCGCGCGCGCGGACGCCGTGTTCAACGTGGCGCATGCCGCACTCGTGGTCGAGGCGCTCACGCGCGATCCGAGGCTGCTCGGGCGGGCCCTTCGAGACCGCCTCCATCAGCAGGTGCGGCTCGCGTTCGTCCCGCCTGTCGCCGAGGTCTTCGAGCGCCTCAACGCCGAGGACGTGCCGGTGTGTGTCTCGGGGGCGGGGCCGACCCTGCTCGCCTTCGACGGCGACCGGTCCGTCCCCGACCCGGGTCCCGGATGGCGCGTGCTGCGGCCCGGGATCCGCGACGTCGGTTTCGAGATCGTCGAGGGCTGAGGGCAGGCGATGCGTCAGCCGAGGCACTCGCCCGTGCCGACCGATCGCGTCGCCGTCGCCGCGCTCGCCACGATCGGGCGGAACTCGCTCGCGACGATCGCGTAACCGAGGTTCGCATCCTCGGCCGAGCTCGCGAAGACCATGCCGGCCACCAGGCCACTCTCCAGCACGAACGGGCCTCCGCTGTTCCCTCGGTGGATCGAGCCCTGCAGTGCGTAGACGCGCCGGGTGACCTGTGTCCGGCGGTAGATGTCGCGGCCGATCACCTCGGACACCTCCCGCACCGCGGCGGGACCCACGGAGAGGGGTCCGCCGTCCGGATACCCGAGCACCGCACCCATGTCGCGGCGGCGCGCCTCACCTTTGAGCAACGGGAGCGGCGTGAGATCGAGCCCGGGCACGCGCAACAGCGCGACGTCGAGCTCAGGGTCGAAGCCCACGACCGTGGCGGGGAGTTCCTGCCCGTCGACCGAGACCGATTGCTCGGTGGTGCCGGCTACGACGTGCGCGTTCGTGATCACGAGACCGGACCGCACGACGAACCCGCTGCCTTGGCTCACGAATTCCTGGTAGCAGCCGCCGCCCACCACCTGGACCGTGGAGGCCTCGGCGATCCGGACGGCGTCCCTGGCCTGCGCCTCGCTGGGAAGCGGGACCGGATCGGGCGGTTCCCCCTCGGGCCCGAGCGCTTCCTCCGGCAGGCCCAGCATCGAGAGCAGGCGGGAGGCCTCGCCGAGCAGCGAGGGAGGCGGCGGCAGGGTCGAGTCGAGCGTCCGCACGATCGTCGAGTCGCGGACGCCGCGCGCGACCATGGGGAAGGGACCCTCGGCGAGGTTCAACGCCAGGAACCAGGTCACGGCGAGCAGCGCCACGGCCGAGAGCGCGGAACCGCCCATCGCATCGGCGCGGCGGAGCGGCGTGTCGTGGGTCTTCCGCCGGACCCACGATCCGACGAGGTAGCCGGCCATGTTCCCGATCGCGCCCGCCACGAGCACGGTCCCGAGCGCGAACGCGACGGCGGCGGACAGCGAGTCGGCGAGCTTGACGGCGTCGGGTGCGAGGGTCACACCGGCCGCCACCCCGAGCGCCAACCCGACGATGCCCAACACCTGCACCACGGCCCCCCGCCGATACCCGGAGTACAGGGAACCGGCGAGGAGCACGACGATCATCACGTCCAGCCACGTCATGCCCGGGTATCGTCCCTCGCGACGACCGGCGACGGTGGGAGGTGGCATCGATGGGTGAGCTCGATGGCCGAGCCGCGCTCGTGACAGGCGGGACCACGGGGCTCGGGTTCGCGGTGGCCGGCGCGTTCCTTCGCGAGGGAGCCCGCGTGGCGTTCACCGGACGCGACGACGAGCTCGGTCGGCGTGCCGAGGCGGCGCTCTCGACGATGGGGTACGCGCGGTTCCTCCGCGCCGACGCCGCCGATGCGTCGCAGGTCGGGGCCTCGGTGGAGACTGCCGTCGGTTCCCTCGGGGGGCTCGATGTGCTGGTCAACAACGCCGGCGTCGGGGTGCAGGCCTCGCCGCTGGCGACCACGCTCGAGGACTTCGATCGCGTGCTGGCAGTCAACCTGCGAGGGGCGTTCTGCTACGCGCAGGCGTGCTTCCCTCACCTCGAGGCCCGAGGTGGGTGCATGATCCACATCGGTTCGGACGCAGGCGAGATCGGCGAGGTCGAGATCGGCGTCTACTCCGTGTCGAAGGCCGCGGTGCACATGCTCGCGAAGATGCTGGCGGTCGAGGGTGGCCGCCGGGGCGTCCGGTCGAACGTGATCGCGCCCGGCGACACGGAGCCTGGCATGCGGCACATGGGGGCGCTCGGCGCGCCTCGTTCCGAGGACGATCCGGCGACCTGGCTCGTGCCCCCCGTCGGGCGTCACGGGCAGGCGGACGACGTGGCTGCGGCGGCCGTCTACCTGGCGGGCGTCCGTGCCTCGTTCGTGAACGGCGCGGTCCTGCTCGTGGACGGCGGCGCTCGCGCAGGTTTCCACGCCAGCGTCGCGCCACGGCACTAGACTGAACTCACCCGTGGTCACCATCGCCCACATCTCCGATCCCCATGTCGGTTCTCCGTTCTTCGTGCCGAACCTGATGAACAGGGTCATCGCCGAGCTGAACGAGATGCGTCCCGACGTCGTCGTCGTCAGCGGCGACCTCACCGCCGACGGGTATCGCCAGGAGTACAAGAACTGGGTCGCCTACGCCGAGCGTATCCAGGCCCCGATGCTCACAGTGCCAGGCAACCACGACTCTCGCAACGTCGGCTACCTGCACTTCGAGGACCTGGTCGGCTCGCGGATGTGGTCCCACGACGTCGAGGGCGTGCGGATCGTCGGTGTCGACTCGAGCGAGCCGGACCTGAACGAGGGGAAGGTCGGTCGCGTGCACTACGACTGGGTGCGTCGTCAGTTCGACGAACCCGCACTGCTCAAGGTGTTCGTCCTGCACCATCACCTCCTGCCGATCCCCGGCACGGGCCGTGAACGCAGCACCGTGATGGACGCCGGCGACCTCCTCGAGGTGTTGATCCACGCGGGCGTGCAGGTCGTGCTCTCAGGGCACAAGCACGTGCCCTACGTATGGCGCCTCGAGGACATGTACGTGGCCAACGCGGGCACGGTGTCGTCCCTTCGCGTCCGCGGCTACACCAAGCCCTGCTACAACGTGCTGGAGTTCGACGACGGGCAGGTGCGCATCCTGCGCCGTTTCCCGTTCGGCGAGAGCCACGTGATGGCGCACTTCTCGCTCGCGGGCGATCAGTTCCACCGCGAGCACGAACTGCCCGTGCAGGAACGCACGGTGCCCGTGGGCGACTGAGCGACCCGCCGCGCGACGCTCGCCCCGACGACGCCCGAGGAGGGATATCGCCGATGCGAACCGTGGTGCTCGTGGACGGCGAGCACTATCCGCCCGTCACCCGCTGGGGCATCGAGACCGCGACGAGCCGCGGGCACGACGTGGTGGGCGCGCTGTTCGTGGGTGGCGTCGAGAAGATCGACCCGGGCGCCCTTCCCGACGTCGGCGTGCCGACCCGAGCCGCGGGTGCCGATCGCATGGCCGGCCTCGCGGCGGCGATCGAGGGATGGGCGCCCGAGGTGGTGCTCGACCTGTCCGACGAGCCGGTGCTCGGCTACCGCGAGCGCATGGAGCTGGCCGCCGTCGCGCTGGTCAACGGGGTGCGGTACGCGGGCGCGGACTTCGAGCTCGCCCCTCCCGAAGACGGGCCGCCGATCGCGTCGCCCACCGTCGCCGTGATCGGCACCGGCAAGCGCACGGGGAAGACGGCGATCAGCGGAGAGGTCGCACGGCTGGCAGCGAGGCGCGGCGACGATCCGGTGGTCGTCGCGATGGGCCGCGGCGGTCCGAGCGAACCACAGGTGGCGGAGGCCGGCACCGTGCATCTCGAACACCTGGTCCAGCTGGTGCGGGACGGGCAGCACGCGGCCTCCGACTACCTCGAGGACGCGCTCACCACCGGGGTGACGACGATCGGGGCGCGGCGTGCCGGGGGCGGACTCGCGGGAGCGCCCTACGTGACGAACGTTCGGGCCGCTGCCGAGCTCGCGGCGGCCAGATCGCCCGGCGTCGTGGTGCTCGAGGGGAGCGGTGCAGCCGTCCCTCCGGTGCCCTGGGACGCGGGCATCCTGGTCGTGCCCGCGGGCGCGCCACCCGAGTACCTCGGCGGTTACCTGGGCCCGTATCGACTGTTGCGGTCCGACCTGGTCGTTGTTACCATGGCTGCCGGCCCGCTCGCCGGGCCCGAGAACCTCTCCGCACTGCGCTCCCACGTCCTCAGGTTCCTGGATGCGTCGCAGCTGTTGGTCACCGACTTCGTTCCGGTTCCGTTGGCGGACGTGCAGGGTGCGCGGGTGTTCTTCGCCACCACCGCCCCCGGCGGCGTCGCCGCTCGGCAGGTCGAGCACCTGCAGGCGGCGTACCGATGCGAGGTGGTGGGGTGGAGCGCACGGCTGGCCGATAGGGCCGGTCTCGCGGAGGACCTCGACGCAGCCCAGGGCTACGACGTCCTCCTCACGGAGCTGAAGGCCGCCGCCGTCGACATCGGCGTCGAGCGGGCCCTCGTCCGGGGGGCGGAGATCGTGTTCGTGGACAACCGCGCCGTGGTCGTCGAGGGGTCGAGCGACCTCGACACGGCACTGGGCGAGGTGCTCGACCTCGCTCTGCAGCGCGGCGATCGACGGGGGACGAACGCGTGAATCAAAGGGAACCCAAGACGCCCCACATCGTGATCACCGATCGCGAGCCGGGCCTGCCGTTCTCGAAAGGACTGATGGCGTCGCAGGTCATGGTGACCGGACTCTCTCCCTACCGTGCATATCAGGTCGCCGAGGCGATCGAGGACCGCCTGCACGAGCAGGGGTGCGCCTCGGTCACGTCCGACGAGTTGACCGACGTCGCCCTCGCGGTGATCGGCGAGATCGCCGGGGACCGCTACGCCAAGAACTTCGTGCGGTGGCGCGAGGTAGAGCGGCTCGACGTGCCGCTCGTGATCCTGATCGGCGGCACGACCGGCGTCGGCAAGTCGACGATCGCGACCCAGCTCGCAGCGCGCCTCGGCATCGTTCGGGTCGTGGCGACCGACGCGATCCGTGAGGTGATGCGGTCGATGCTCTCGCCCGAGTTGATGCCGACCCTGCACACCTCGTCGTTCCACGCCGATCAGGCGTTGCGCGAACCCCCGGGCAAGAGCGCCGACGCCCTGTTGCTCGGGTTCCGCGAGCAGACGGCAGCGGTGGCGGTGGGCATCAACGCGCTGATCGAACGCGCGGCCACCGAGGGGACGAGCATCGTGATCGAGGGTGCGCACATCGTGCCCGGCTTCCTCGACCTCGAATCCCACCAGGACCGTATCCTGGCGGTGCCGTTCATCCTCGGTGTCGAGGACGAAGGGCGGCACCTCACCCACTTCGCCACCCGCGAGGACGCCGTGGCCTGGCGTCCCGCGGAGCGCTATGCGGCGGGGTTCGAGAACATCCGGCGGCTCCAGCGCTACGTGAAGAGCCAGGCCCTCTCCCACGGCGTGCCGGTGCTGCCCAATTACAGCTTCGATCAGGCGATCGCCGCGGTGATGGATCTGGTCATGGAACACGCCACGCAACGTGCCCAGGAGATCCGTGACGCCGCGAGTGGCGACGCCGGGGACCAGGGGCACGAGACGCACGTCGAGAGCGGCCACGAAGAGGGCCGGGTAGGAGGCAAGACCGCATGAGGCTGTTCCTCGACACGGCTGACATCGAGGAGATCCGCGAGATCAACCGCTGGGGCGTGCTCTCCGGGGTGACGACGAACCCCTCACTGGTGGCGAGGGAGGGACAGGACCCGGACATCGTGTGGAAGGAGATCCTCGAGACGGTGCCGGGCGACATCTCGCTCGAGACCACCGAGACATCGGCCGACGCGATGTACGACGAGGGTGTGGGACTCTCGCAGAAGGCCGCGAACGCGGTCGTGAAGGTGCCGATGACTCCCGACGGCCTCGCGGCCGGGAAGCGGCTCACCGCCGACGGCATCAGGGTCAACGTGACGCTCGTCTTCTCGCCGGCCCAGGCGATCCTCGCGGCCGAGATCGGCGCCTACATCGTGTCGCCGTTCCTCGGCCGGCTCGACGATGTCGGCAGCGACGGCATGGGCTTGCTGCGTGCGATCTGTGAGCTCTACGAGGTGCAGGGCTATCAGACGAACGTGCTCGCGGCCTCCCTGCGGCACCCGATGCACGTGATCGACGCGGCGCTCGCCGGGGCCGACATCGCGACGATGCCGTTCGACGTTTTCGCGCAGCTCGTCAAGCACCCACTCACCGACCTCGGCTTGGAGAAGTTCCTGGCCGATTGGCAGACGCTCCAGAACGACCTGAAGGGAGAGGCATAGCCTCATGGACACCACGACCGACCGCACCGCCCTCGAGCAGAAGCTCATCCCCGAGCTGCAGCGCATCGCCCAGGAGATGGGCATCGAGGGCACACAGCGACTCCGCAAGGCCGGCCTGATCGATGCCATCGTGGCCAAGGGCGGCAACGGCGACGGCGGCTCGCCGACGCCGGGGCGAGGCAGGGGAGCCGCCGCAACTGCACCGACCGCGGTCGACGACGAAGGCGCGACCGCTGTGGCGGTCGCCGAGCGCCCGACATCCGGCGCCGAGGTCGAGCCCGGCCGCGATGAAGACGAGGTCGAGGAGTCCGAGGCCGAGCAGGTTCGTGACCGCTCGCAGGACCGGGCCGAGCGTGGCAGGGATCGCACCAGGGAGCGCGACGACCGGGATCAGGGCGGCGACCGCGGGCGGGACCGGAACCTGGGCGGCGACCGCAGCCAGGACCGCACCCAGGGCGGCAACCAGGACCGCTCCCAGGGTGACCGGAATCGACGGCAGCGCCCGTCGCGCGAAGAGCGCCGGCGCATGCGCGAGGAGCGCCGGGTCCGCGAGGAGCAGGAGCGCGCCGAGGAGATGGCGAACGCTCCCACCCAGACCGGCATCCTCGACCTGCTCCCCGACGGGTACGGCTTCCTCCGCACGTCGGGGTACGCCCCGGGGCCGGAGGACATCTACGTCTCGGTCTCGCAGGTCCGCAAGGCCTCGCTGCGCAAGGGCGACGTCGTCGCGGGCAAGGTGCGCCGTCCGCGCGACAACGAGAAGTACCTCGCCCTGCTCGAGGTCGAGACCGTGAACGGCCTCGATCCCGAACAGGCCAAGGACCGCGTGAACTTCGACAAGCTCACGCCGCTCTTCCCCGACGAGCGGTTCCGGCTCGAGTCGGGTCCGCTGGCGGTGACCGAGCGGATCATCGACATGATCGCCCCGATCGGCAAGGGTCAGCGAGGCATGGTGGTGTCGCCCCCGAAGGCCGGCAAGACGACGATCCTGAAGCAGATCGCGAACGGCATCATCAACTCGACCCCCGACGTGCACCTGATCGTGCTGCTCGTGGACGAGCGGCCGGAGGAGGTCACCGACTGGCAGCGCACGGTCACGGCCGCCGAGGTCGTGTACTCGACCTTCGACAAGCCGACCGACCAGCACATCCAGATCACCGAGCTCGTCCTCGAGCGGGCGAAGCGCCTCGCCGAGTCGAAGCAGGATGTCGTGATCATGCTCGACAACCTGACCCGGCTCGCACGGGCGTACAACCTGGGGATGCCGGCCAGCGGGAAGATCCTCTCCGGCGGTATCGACGCCTCGGCCCTGTACCCGCCGCGGCGGTTCTTCGGCGCGGCGCGCAACATCGAGGAAGGCGGCTCTATCACGATCATCGCGAGCGCGCTCGTCGAGACCGGCTCCCGCATGGACGACGGCATCTTCGAGGAGTTCAAAGGCACCGGGAACATGGAGCTCCGGCTCGATCGCCAGCTCGCCGAGAAGCGGATCTTCCCCGCGATCAACGTCGATGCGTCGAGCACCCGCAAGGAAGAGCTGCTGCTGCCGCCCGAGGAGCTCGCGCTCGTGATCAAGCTGCGCCGTGTGCTGCACGCGCTGGACCCGGGGGCGGCGCTCGAGCTGCTCACCGACAAGATCCGTGCCACGAAGTCGAACGAGCAGTTCCTGAAGGAGATCGCGAAGAGCGGCAGCTGAGCCCATCCGGCTGGTGTCGGAATAGCCGGGCGTTGGAACAGGTGCGAGGTACCCTCAGGCGGTCAGCGAAGGAGACGCACACACCATGAAGCAGGGCATCCACCCCGACTATCAGATCGCGAACGTCCACTGCTCGTGCGGGAACACGTTCCAGACCCGCTCGACCGTGGGCGAGATCCGCGCCGAGATCTGCTCGAACTGCCACCCCTTCTACACGGGCAAGCAGAAGCTCGTCGACACCGGTGGCCGGGTCGAGCGGTTCCAGCGGCGCTACGCGAAGACCCAGGCCGCTCAGCAGGCAGCGCAGAAGAGCTAGCCGCGCGTGGCCGACGATCCGGCGGCCTCGCCGTCGCCCGCACCGCACCTCTACGGCGGCCAGGCCGTCGTCGAGGGCGTCATGATGCGCGGCGCCCGCCATTGGGCGGTCGCGGTGCGTCGGCCCGCCGGCGACATCCACCTCGAGTCGCACGACATCCACTCGGTGGCCGATCGACATCCGATCCTGCGCAAGCCGCTGCTCAGGGGCGTGATCGTGCTGGGTCAGTCGCTCGCGATCGGCATGCGAGCCCTGATGATCGCGGCGAACCAGTCGGTCGATGACGAGGAGCAGCTCACGTCGAGGCAGATCGGCGTGTCGCTCGCGATCGCGCTACTGCTGTTCGTCGGGGTGTTCATCCTGGGCCCTACGACGCTGTTCTCCTGGGTTGAGGACAGGGTCGGGGGAGGCGTGCCCCTGCTGATCGGCGAGGGCGTCTTCCGTGTGTTGCTGTTCGTGGGCTACCTCTGGCTCATCGGACGCACGAAGGACATCCATCGCGTCTTCGAGTATCACGGTGCCGAGCACAAGACGATCGCCGCCTACGAACACGGCGATGAACTGCTGCCCGGCGAGGTCGATCGCTACCCGAAAGAACACGTCCGCTGCGGCACGAACTTCTTGATCATCGTGATGATCATCACGATCTTCGTGTTCACCCTCTTCGGCACGCCGGGGTTCGTCTGGCGGGTGGTGTCGCGGATCGTCGCGATCCCGATCATCGCCGGCGTCGCCTACGAGGCGCTCCGGCTGGGCGCGCGTTTCCACGGTTCGTTGATCATGCGGGCCCTGATGGCGCCCGGCATCTGGCTGCAGAAGATCACCACGCAGCAGCCCGACGACTCCCAGATCGAGGTGGCGATCGCCTCGTTCGAGGAAGTCCTCCGGCGGGAAGAGGAGGCCTCCTCGGCCGCCGGCTGACGACAGCCTCCGGGCGAGGTCGGGACCTCCCCTCGGTCATTGCATCCGGTGGTCCGCGCCCGCAAGATGCGTGGTGAACGTCTCGATCGAGTGCACGATCAGAAGGAGCGATCCGCGGTGTCCACGGGTGATCCGGAGGTCCCGTTCGCGGCGAGCGGCGAGCAGGTTCGTCAACGGGAGTTCGCCACGGTCCGCAGAGGGTATGACCCCGCGCAGGTCCGCGACTACCTCGCGATGCTCGCCGCGCACGTCGAGACGCTCGAACGGACGCTCGCCGACGCCCAGGCGCGGCTCCGGCAGATCGAGGACGCCGCGCCTCCTCCGAATGCCGACGCCGATCCCTACGAGCAGATCTCGAGACGGTTCGCGAGCGTGCTCTCCTCAGCCGACATCGAGGCCGATCGGGTCGTCGACCATGCCCGCGCCGAGGCCGAGCGGATCAAGGACGAGGCCCAGGCAAGCGCCGAGGAGGCCCGCATCCGCGCGTCGCAAGCGCTGATCAACGCCAGGGAGGAATCCGACCGGATGCTGGCGAACCTGGCGGAGCGTCGAGAGACGATGCTCTCTCAACTGCACGAGATGCAGTCGCGCCTGCTGGCGATGGCGCAGGACCTCGAGGGGAAGAACCAACCATCGCTCCGGCGGAGGGGCCGGGTCCCGCCGCGCCCGAGGACCGGCAGGCCGAGTACGACGCTGCCGTGGAGGACCTCTGGATCGCTGCCGAGGCTTCGTCGGCGGTCGAGAGCCCGCCGTCGTCGACATCGGATGACTCCCCGTCGTCGTCGTCCGACGACGTCGGGCTCGAAGGGCTGTTCGACGCACCGTCCGACGGTGATGTATCCGAGCCGCCTGTGGAACTCCCCGATCTCAGTTCGATCGAGTTCGATTTCGACGAGCCCGAGACCGAACGCTAGACGCCCCCGCGGGCGATCGCAGGACCCCCTGGGATGATCGACGCGTGAGCGACGACTTCGGAACCCGGCTCGAGGAGATCCTCGCCCGTTACGAGCGCGTGTCGGCCGAGATGGCCGAGCCCGACGTCGCGTCCGACCCCGAGCGGCTCCGTTCCCTCGGGAAGGCGTTCGCCGAGCTCGAGGAGATCGCCGGGCCCTCACGCCAGTACCTCGACGCGGTACGCCAGACCGAGGACGCGAGCGAGCTCGCGGCGTCTGAGGACGATCCGGAGATGGTGTCGTTCCTCGAGGATGAGGCGGCGAAGGCCGCGGAGCGCGCCGCCGGCCTTCGCGTCGCCCTCGAAGGGCTCCTGGTGCCGAAGGATCCCAACGACGGCAAGGACCTGATCGTCGAGATCCGGGCGGGTGCGGGTGGACAGGAGGCCGCCCTCTGGGCCGGCGAGCTCTTCGAGATGTACCGGCGCCTGGCCGAACGCCATCGATGGAAGACGGACGTGCTCTCGGCGTCGCCCAGCGACATCGGTGGGTTCAAGGAGGCCGTGCTCGAGGTGCGTGGACGCGACGCATACTCGCGCCTCAAGCACGAGTCGGGTGTGCACCGCGTGCAGCGAGTGCCGGTCACGGAATCGTCGGGCCGGATCCACACGTCCACGGCGACGGTTGCCGTGCTGCCCGAAGCGGAAGAGATCGAGGTCGAGATCCGGCCCGAGGACCTCGATCATCGACGTGTATCGCTCGAGCGGTCCGGGCGGGCAGTCCGTGAACACGACCGACTCCGCGGTGCGCATCGTGCATCTGCCGTCCGGCATCAAGATCGAGTGTCAGGAAGAGCGTTCGCAGCTGCAGAACCGCGAGAAGGCGATGCGTTACCTGCGCGCGAGGCTGCTCCAGCGAGCGCAGGACGAGGCGGCGGCCAAGGAGGCGGCGGCCCGTCGATCCCAGCTCGGGTCGGGAGACCGTTCGGAGAAGATCCGCACCTACAACTTCCCCGACGGCCGGGTCACCGACCATCGCATCAAGCACACGTCACACCAGCTCCAGGACGTGCTGGCGGGAGGGGAGGAGCTCGACGGATTCGTGGACCGTCTGAACGCCGCGGAGCGTTCTCAGCAGCTCGCCGAGGGGGCGGCATGAGGCCCGCCGACGTGGTCCGGCGCGGGGCCGACTTCCTCGCTCGCCACCACGTCGACTCGCCGATGCCGAGCGCCGAGATCCTGCTGGCCCGGGTGCTCGACACCGACCGTGCCGGCATCTACGCGAGGGTGGAGCCCCTGCGTGGACCGGAGGCGAGGGCGTACGGGCGAGCCCTCTGCCGTCGGTGCGCGGGCGAGCCCGTGCAGCACATCACCGGCGAGACGGGTTTCCATCGGCTCATGCTGCTCGTCCGGCCCGGGGTGTTCGTGCCTCGTCCGGAGACCGAGACCGTGGTCGATGCGGCGCTGGACGTCCTGAGCGGTGTCCGCGGTCCGCGGGTCGTCGACGTCGGGACCGGCACCGGCGCGATCGCCCTCGCGATCAAGGACGCACGACCCGATGCTCTCGTCGTCGCGGTCGACCGTTCGCCCGACGCGGTCCGGCTGGCGCGTGAGAACGCCGCCCGGTGCGGTCTCCACGTCGACGTGCGGGTGGGCGACCTGCTTCTCGGCCTCGAGGGCGCGGGACCGTTCGACCTCGTCGTGAGTAACCCGCCCTATCTCGAACCCGGGGACCTCGAGGGATTGCCGCGGGAGGTGCGAGCCGATCCGATCGAGGCGCTGATCGGAGGGCTCGACGTCTACGAGAAACTCTTCGCCCAGGCGCCCTCCCATCTGCGCCCCGGTGGCGCGATCGTCGTCGAGATCGGCGAGCGCCAGGCCGCGGCGGTCGGGGAGGTCGCGCGTGCCGCGGCGGCGTGCTCGGTCGACGTGCGAGCCGACCTCGCTCACCGCGATCGCGTCGTGGTCGCGACGTGGCCGTGACGGCGGATCCCGTCACCGACGCCGCGGCCGCGGCGTTGCGGGGCGAGCTCGTGATCATGCCGACGGACACCGTGTACGGCATCTGCACGAGGCCCGACGATCTCTCGGCCACGGCGCGGCTCTTCGAGGCGAAGCAGCGTCCGCGCGACCTGGAGCTGCCCGTGCTCGTCCCGTCGGCAGCCTTCGCCCGCGACCTGGCCGTCTTCGACGAGGCGGCGGAACGTCTCGCCGAGGCCTGCTGGCCGGGCGCGCTCACCCTCGTGCTCCCACGGGCCGACGACAGCCGGCCCTGGGACCTCGGAGGCGACCCGACCACGGTCGGCGTCCGCGTGCCCGCGCACCCGCTCGCTCGCGCGGTGCTCGCGGCGGCGGGCCCGCTCGCGGCGACCAGCGCCAACCGGTCCGGCGAGCCGCCGCCCGCGACCTGCGAGGGACTCCGGAGGACCTTCGGCGACGCCGTCGCCGTCTACCTGTGCGAGGAAGACCCGCTGGAGGGAGCACCTTCGACCGTGCTCGACCTGGCCCACGGCGAGCCGCGCATCCTGCGGCAGGGTGCGGTGGGGGCGTCGGCGATCGTGCGACTACTGCCGGACGGGGCGGCGCTGCTAGACTCGCGCCCCTCTCCATGACCTCGATCCTGGTCGTCTGCACCGGCAACATCTGCCGATCCCCGATCGCCGAGGGGATGCTTCGTGACGCGGTGGTCGCGCGCTTCGGCGCATCCGCACCCGCCGTCTCCTCGGCGGGGACGATCGGGGTGGATGGCTCCGGCGCGACCGCGGAGTCCGTGACGGCCGCCTCCGAACGAGGCATCGACATCGCGGGTCACCGGGCTCGTCGTCTCACGCTCGACCAGGCGCGGCGGGCCGACCTCGTGGTGGGCATGGCGGGTGAGCATCGGACGTGGCTCGAGGACGACGCAGCGGTCCTGGCCCACACGTTCACGCTGAAGGAGCTCGTCCGGTTGCTCGAATCGCTCCCGCCTCCGCCTCCGGGCGCCGGGCCCGACACGTTGGCCGCACGCGTCGCCGCCGCCGCGGGCGTCAGGGCGGCCGGGTTCGAGGGGAACCCGTCGGATGACGATGTCGCGGATCCGCTCGGACTGCCCCTGCAGACCTACCGCGCGATCGCTTGGGAGCTCGACGAGTGGATCACGAGGCTCGTCGACGGGCTCTACGGCGCGGTAGCGATGACTCCGGTGGGGGAGGCCTGATCGTGCGGATCGCGGTGGGCAGCGACCACGCCGGCTTCTCCCTGAAGCAGGACATCTCAGGCTTCCTCGCGGATGGGGGTCATCAGGTCGTCGACCTCGGCACCGATTCCGAGGAACCGGTCGACTACCCGGCGTTCATCGCGGCGGTCGCCCACGTCGTCGCGAACGGAGAGTGCGAGCGCGGCATCGTGATGGGGGGGTCGGGGCAGGGCGAGCAGATCGCCGCGAACAAGGTGCACGGCGTGCGCGCGGCCCTCTGTCACGACCTGTTCCTCGCCAAGTTGTCGCGCATGCACAACGACGCGAACGTGTTGAGTATGGGCGGGCGGGTGGTGGCGCCCACGTACGCCCGGGAGATCGTGCGGGTGTGGCTCGAGACCGAGTTCGAGGGCGGTCGCCACATCCCGCGGCTGGAGCAGGTCGCACGCATCGAGCGAGGGGAGCTGTAGCCATGGTGCAGAGGGAATACGCGGCCGATTGGGAGGCGCTGAAGGCAACCGACCCGGAGGTCGCGTCCGCGATCGCCGGCGAGCTCGAACGCGAGCGGACGGAGCTGCGCCTGATCGCATCCGAGAACTACGCGAGCCCCGCCGTGCTGGCGGCGATCGGCTCGACGATGAACAACAAGTACGCCGAGGGGTATCCCGGTCGTCGCTACTACGGCGGTTGCGAGTTCGTCGACGTCACCGAGCAGCTCGCGATCGACCGGGCGAAGGCGCTCTTCGGCGCCGACCACGCGAACGTGCAGTCGCACGCCGGGGCCCAGGCGAACATGGCGGTGTTCGGGGCGTTCCTCACGCCGAACGACCCGAACGAATCGGTGCTCGGCATGGTGCTGGCCCACGGTGGGCACCTCACGCACGGCTCACCGGTCAACGTGAGCGGCATGTGGTTCAACTTCGTCGGCTACGAGGTCGATCGCGAGACCGAGCAGCTCGATATGGACCGCATCCGAGATCTCGCGAAGGAGCATCGGCCGAAGATCGTCCTGGCGGGCTACACGGCGTACCCGAGGGAGATCGACTTCGCGGCGTTCCGCGAGATCGCCGACGAGGTGGGGGCGCTCCTGTGGGTCGACGCGAGCCATTTCATCGGCCTCGTTGCGGGCGACGCCTACCCTTCGCCGGTGCCGCACGCCGACGTCGTGACGTTCACCACGCACAAGGCCCTGCGTGGACCTCGCGGGGCGATGATCCTGTGCCGGGAGGAACACGCCAAGGCGATCGACAAGGCGGTGTTCCCGATGATGCAGGGCGGGCCGTTGGAGCACTGCATCGCCGGCAAGGCCGTTGCCCTCAAGGAAGCCTCGACCCCCGAGTTCCGCGACTACGCTGAGCGCACGGTCCGTGACGCGCGCGCGCTGGCCGCGGGGCTCGCCGACGAGGGCCTCCGCATCGTCTCGGGCGGCACCGACTCGCACCTGCTGCTCGCCGACCTGCGGCCGCTCGGCATCGACGGCAAGACCGCGGAGACCGTCTCCGACGAGGTCGGCATCGCGCTCAACAAGAACCAGATCCCGTTCGACCCGAACCCCCCGTCCACGCCGTCGGGCATCCGGGTCGGCACCCCGGGACCGTCGACGCTCGGCATGGACGAGCCCGAGATGCGGGAGATCGCGAGCATCATGGCCGACGTGCTGAAGAGTCCCGACGACGCAGGGCTGAAAGAGAAGGCGCGGGGCCGGGTGCGAGACCTGATGCAACGGTTCCCCGTCTACCCGTAGCGTGGATCGTTCGGCCGCGGCCCGGGCGGTTGTTGCACCACGGTTGCGACCGCATGACCCGGGCCGCACACTGACGCCAGCGTGAGCGCCTACCTCATCATCTTCCTCGCGAGCGCGGGGACGACCTTCGTCGCCACGCCGCTCGTCCGCCGTGTGGTGGTGCGGATGGGCGCCATCTCGGTTCCCAACGACCGGACCGTCCACGCGGTGCCGACCCCGACGATGGGGGGCCTCGCCATGTATGCCGGTTTCCTGGTCGGCATGGCGATCGCGTTCATGATGCCGTTCTTCGACGACATGCGCCGGGGCAGCCCGATCCCGCTCGCCGCCGTCGTGACCTGCACGCTGATGTTCGGGTTGGGCGCGATCGACGACCGGCGGGGGACCAGCGCGCTCGCCAAGTTCACGGCGCAGGTCTTCATCGCCGGCGTGCTCGTGCTGATGGGGGGAGCGCTCCTCTACTTCTGGCTGCCTGGGATGGGGGTGGTGATCCTCTCGTCCGATCTCTCGGTGCCGCTCACGATCCTGTGGGTCGTCGCGGTTGCGAACGCCGTGAACCTGGCCGACGGCCTCGACGGCTTGGCGGCCGGCATGATCGCGATCGCCGCCGGCTCGTTCTTCATCTACATGACACGATCGCCCAGCACGTTCGGTGACGCCTCGGCCGCAGCGCTGCTCTCGGCGATCACGGTCGGCATCTGCGTGGGGTTCCTGCCCTGGAACTTCTTCCCCGCCAGGATCTTCATGGGCGACTCCGGCTCACTGCTGCTCGGCATGATGTTGTCGATCGCGACACTCAGTGGGGTGGGGCGCAACCCGTACGAGCCGAGCGGCGGTGACATCGCGGCGATCGCCGGCGTGCTGATCGTGCCCCTGCTGGTGCTGTTCATCCCGTTCCTCGACGTTGTGCTCGCGATCGCGCGGCGAACGTGGCGTGGCCAAGGCATCGGACACGCCGACAAGGAGCACATCCACCACCGGCTGATGGACATCGGGCACAGTCAGCGGCGAGCGGTGCTGCTCATGTACCTGTGGAGCGCACTGATCAGCGGCAGCGCCCTCGCGGTCGGTCTGATCGACGGACGTGCGACGGTGGGGCTGATCCTGTTCGCCACGACCGCGCTCTTCCTCGCCACGGCCCTTCCCGCCCTCGACCGATGGCGTCGCGGCGACGAGGAGCCACCCGCGGCGCCGGATGCCTCGTCGGGAACCGCGGGCGGCGTCTCGGGGAGTGCCCCCGCCGGAGCCCCGGCCCGTCCGGAGGGATCGGGGTGATGCACCCCTTGTCCGTTCCGTACAAGTGGTCGATGATGCATCTCCGAACCCGAGGGTTCCTGACTACGTACTGACAGGTGATGATGCCCGCCGCCTTCGAGCGCCGTGCGCCGGGCGGGGGACCGAGGAGGGGGTAGCTCGTGCCGAACGAGATCGACGTCCGCCTGGAACGTGTCACGAAGATGTTCGGTGACGTCGCGGCGGTGGACGACCTTTCGTTGGACATCGAAGAGGGCGAGTTCTTCTCGATGCTCGGTCCCTCGGGGTGCGGCAAGACCACCACGCTCCGCATGATCGGTGGTTTCGAGGACGCCACGTACGGCACCGTCTACCTGGGCGGCCGTGATGTGACCGACCTGCCGCCGTACAAGCGTGACGTGAACACGGTCTTCCAGTCCTACGCGTTGTTCCCGCACCTCGACGTGAAGGAGAACGTCGCGTTCGGGCTGCGGCGGAAGAAGGTCGACAAATCCGAGATCGAGACCAGGGTCAAGGAGACCATGGCCCTCGTCGACCTGATCGGATTCGAGACCCGGAAGCCCCCGCAGATGTCCGGCGGCCAGCAGCAGCGCGTGGCGCTCGCGCGCGCGCTCGTGAACCACCCCAAGGTGCTGCTGCTCGACGAGCCGCTCGGAGCGCTCGACATGAAGCTGCGCAAACAGATGCAGCTCGAGCTGAAGCGCATCCAGCAGGAGGTCGGCATCACGTTCATCTACGTGACGCACGACCAGGAAGAGGCCATGACGATGTCGAACAGGCTCGCGGTCATGCGCCTCGGCAAGATCGAGCAGCTCGGCGAGCCTGCTGACGTCTACGAGAACCCCGCCACGGAGTTCGTCGCCGGGTTCCTCGGTGCATCGAACATGCTCGAGGGTGAGCTTAAGGAAGGCTCGAACGGACTCGCCACCGTGTCGTTGACCGCGGGCGGATCGGTTGACCTGCCGAGCAGCCGCGTCCCGTCCGACGTGCACGGCACGGTGAAGGTCGGGGTGCGCCCCGAGAAGCTCACGATCTCGCGAGGCGACGAGGCCTCGGTGCCGGCCGGGCTGAATCACGTCTCCGGCCGGGTCACGATGACCACGTACATCGGCGTGAGCCACCAGTACAAGATCGAATCGGTCGGCGGCACGATCATGACCGCGTACGTGCAGAACCTGGGCCACGAGGAAGCGCCCCGGCAAGGCGAGGCGGTCACGGTCTCGTGGAGGCCCGAGCACACGTTCGCCGTGGCGCCACAGGAAGGCTTGATCATGGAGGAGGACGAAGCATGACCGAGGACCGCAGCCGGATCGACCCTGCGTTCGCCGCATCGTTGATGCGGGGCATGACGCAGCGTCGCGTCTCGCGTCGCGACCTGATCAAGTACGGGGGCGCCACCGTCGGAACCCTCAGCCTCGCCTCGATCCTCGCGGCATGCGGCGGCGAGCCGGCGGGTGGCGGCGGCGAGGCTCCCGCGGGCCAGCAGGTCGACTTCGCCGCGGAGCCGGGGGCCGAGATCAACTTCGCGAACTGGCCGCTCTACATCGACTCGGCCAAGGATCCCGACACCGGCGAGCGCGTCCACCCATCGCTGCTGTCCTTCACCGACGAGACGGGCATCGCGGTCAACTACAACGACGAGATCCAAGCCAACGCGTCGTTCTTCGGGGAGCTCCTGCCGCAGCTCCAGGCGGGTCAGGACACCGGGCGCGACATCATCGTGATCACGAACGGCCGAGAGTTCACGGCGCTCACCGTCAACGGCTGGATCACCGAGCTCGATCCTCAGCTCCGACCGAACTTCGACGCGAACGCGGCCGCATGGGCCAAAGACCCCGACTATGACCCCGGGAACAAGTTCGGGATGGCGTGGCAATCGGGGCTCACCGGCATCGGGTGGAACACCGAGAAGGTGAGCCAGCCGATCGTGAAGCTCGACGACCTGATGAACCCCGACATCGTGGGCACGAACACCGTCGGCATGATCACCGGCGACATGCCCGACCTGGTCATGATCAACCTCGGCATCACACCCGCGGACTCGGGCCCCGAGGAGTGGCAGGAAGCCGCGAACTGGATCCAGATGCTGAAGGACTCCGGCACCCTGCGGAAGTTCTACGACCAGGGCTACATCGACGACTTCACGGCCGGGAACCTGGCCGCCTCGATGGCCTGGTCGGGCGACATCCTGTACTACAAGATCTGGGAGAACCAGCCCTACGAGTACATCGTGCCCGAGGAGGGCGCGCTCCTGTGGATCGACAACATGATGATCCCGACGAACTCGGCCAACCCGCAGGGCGCGTACCAGCTGATGGACTACGTGTACCAGCCCGAGATCGCCCAGATGCTCACCGAGTACATCCTGTACATGTCGCCGGTGCCCGCGGTGCAGGAGCTCATCGCCCAGCACGCGTCCGAGGAGAGCGGCGAGGTAGCGGCCGACCTGCAGGAGACCGCCGAGAGCCCGCTCCTGTGGCCCGACGACGCGCTCCTCGCGAAGACTCCCTTCGGCCGCAACCTCACGACCGACGAGGAACGCGAGGAGTACGACAACATCTTCATCCCGATCACGGAGACGTAAGCGGTGGCGACAGGGGAGCAGAGCAGGGAAGAGATCCTGGCGGCCGCGACGGCGACGGCCCAGGGGGGCGAGCCGCCGAAGCGAGCCGATCAGTACCTCGCGCGCCGTCAGCGGCGGGTCGCCTACGGCATCCTGGCACCCGGAGCGATCTACCTGACGATCGCGTTCATCGTGCCGCTGATCCTGGTGGTCTACACCTCGCTGCAGAGCGGGGGGTTGCTCTCGGGCGGGTACACGTTCAACTGGGCGTTCGAGAACTACGCGGACGCGTTCTCGTCGTCGAAGGTCTTCATCGCCCGAGCCCTCGTGTACTCCGCCCTGGCGACGCTCTTCAGCATCCTGCTCGCCTACCCCATGGCGTACTGGATCGCGTTCTACGCCGGCAGGTGGAAGTCGACGCTCTTCTTCCTGATCTTGGTGCCGTTCTTCGTGTCGTTCGTGATCCGCACCGTACAGTGGAACTTCATCCTCGCCGACGACGGCGTGCTCTTCGGCCCGTTGAAGAACCTCGGCCTCCTGCCCGACGACTTCCGGGTGCTGGCGGGCCCCGTTGCGGTCGTGTCCGGCATCACGTACAACTTCCTGCCGTTCACTGCGTTGCCCCTCTTCGTCGCGCTCGACCGCATCGACAAGCGGCTCGTCGAGGCGGCGAAGGACCTCTACGCGTCGAGGTTCCAGGCGTTCCGGAAGGTGGTCCTGCCCTTGTCGTTCCCTGGGCTGTTCGCCGCGCTTGTCTTGACGTTCGTTCCCGCGACGGGTGACTACGTGAACTCCACCGTGCTCGGGTCCAACAAGACGACGATGGTCGGTCAGGTCATCCAGACGAAGTTCCTCACGTCCGCCGATTACCCAGAGGCAGCCGCGCTCTCGGTGATCCTGATGGTCGGCATGCTCGTGATCGCCCTGGCGTACGCCAAGGTCTTGGGCACCGAGGACTCGACGCTCGCGGCGGGCGCGGTATGAGTGCCGTCGCTCTCGACCGCACACCGGCGACCGAGCGCCCGCCGCTGCGCACGAAACGCAAGCGTTGGACCGCCTACATCCTGCCGGTGTTCACCGTCGCGATGATCATCTACCTGGCGAGCCCGGTCTTCGTCATGATCCTGTTCTCGTTCAACAAGTTGGTGGGGCAGCGCCAGATCGCGAAGTTCACCTGCTGCACGCTGGTCTGGTGGCAGGAGATGTTCGCGATCCCGGCGTTGAACGAGGCCCTGAAGACGTCGATCCTCGTGGCGATCCCCGCGTCGATCATCGCCACGGCCCTGGGGGCGCTGATCGGACTCGTCCTCGGTCGCTACCGGTTCCGCGGCCGAGGGCCCACGAACTTCGTGATCTTCCTCGCGATCGCAGTGCCCGAGATCGTGCTTGCCTCATCGTTGCTCTCGATGTTCGTGCTCGCGAAGACGCCGATCGGATACGGCTCGATCCTCTTCAGCCACATCGGATTCGCGATCGCCTTCGTGGCGATCACCGTCCGGGCGAGGGTCCAGGGCCTCGACCGATCACTCGAGAACGCGGCCCAGGACCTGTTCGCGACGCCCTTCCAAGCCTTCATGAAGGTGACGATGCCCCTGATCATGCCCGGCATCGTGGCGGGATTCCTGTTGGCGTTCGTGCTCTCGCTCGACGATTTCGTGATCACGAACTTCGTCGGTGGTGCCGTCAACACGTTCCCGACCTGGGTGTTCGGCGCCACGCGCATCGGCGTGCCGCCGCAGGTGAACGTCTGGGGCACGATCCTGTTCGTCGCCGGGCTGACGTTCGCCGGCGGCAACCTGGTCGCGAGCTTCCGCTCGAGCCGCAAGGCCGAGGGCGAGGTCGTCGGCGCGAAGGCAGCGCTGGGCGCCGGTCGCTGACCGTCCACGTGCCTTCCCTCCAACGCGCCTGTCAGACGCCCTCGTACTTCGTGAATCCTTTCACAAGCTCGCGAAAAACCCCCTCTGACCTGCGAAAGTAGGTGAGACGGTGCTTTGACGCCCGAGAACGGCCCCGCGTATACTTCGGGGCCATGCCGGCCCAGGGTCAACGCAACGATGCCTGGACCGGCATGGGAGTCGGCTGGTCGGTCACGTCAACCATGATCGGGGGCATCGCCGCCTGGGGTGGTCTGGGGTTCCTGGCGGACCGGTGGCTCGGGACAGGGCACGTGCTCTTCACGATCGGCACCGTGCTGGGTGCGGCCGGCGCGACCTATCTGGTGTGGCTGCGGTACGGGAGGGGAGAGGGTGGCGAGAGCTGAGCCGGAACGCGAACTGATCCGGCGCATCGTGCCCTTCGCGTTCCCGGCGGCGGCCGTCGCCTTCGTCATCGGATCGCTTGCCGATGGCTCCGACGCCGGATGGTCCGCGGCGATCGGTATCGCCATCGTGACCGCGAACTTCGTGGCGCAGGGCGTTTCGCTCTCGTGGGCGGCGGCGATCTCGCCGATCCTGCTCTACGCCGTCGGGCTCGGCGGGTTCGTCATCCGGCTCGGCATCATCGTCGCGATCATCGCGCTCCTGGATCAGACGAGCTGGTTCTCCGTCGTGGCGTTCATCGCCGCCGTCGTCCCGTCGACGATCGTGTTGCTCGGCGTGGAGATGAAGCTGCTATCCGGCAGGATGCAGGCCGACATGTGGACGTTCCCCGCCGATCCCAGCGAGGCCCATCGATGATCGCCTCGTTCGTGGCCCTGCTCGCCGAGTTCCATCCCGCCGTCGACCAAGGATTTCGTCTTGGACTGCTGGGGGCCGTCGATCAACGTCGGCTCGCTGTCGTTCTGCATGAACTTCATCAACTTCCTGGTCCTGATCGGATTCCTGTTGTTCCTCGCGCTTCTTCTTCTTCGGGCTCCGCAGGCCGTCGGTCGTGCCGAGCAAGGCGCAGAGCCTGGTCGAGGTCGGCATCGATTTCGTGCGCGAGAACATCGCCATGCCGATGCTCGGGCAGGACAGCGCCCGCTTCATGCCGCTGCTCGCGACGTTCTTCTTCGCGATCTTCTTCTGGAACATCTTGGAGGTCGCCCCGGGCATCAACTTCTCGTCGAACAGCCGCATCGCGTTCCCGACTCGTGATGGCGACGATCGCGTGGGTCACGTACAACGGCGTCGGCATCAGCAAGCACGGGTTCCTCGGCTACCTCAAGCACGTCTGCGTGCCGCCGGGGGCGCCGCTGGCGCTCTACGTGCTGTTGGTGCCGATCGAGTTCCTCACCCAGATCATCATCCGGCCGATCACGCTCTCGGTCCGACTCTGGGCCAACTTCATGGCTGGGCATTTCCTGCTCGCCGTCTTCTTCCTGGGCACGATCGCGATGCTGCAGGGCGGCATCACGGCGATCTTCGCCCCGTTCACATTCGCGATCGCGGTCGCCCTGGTGGGCTTCGAGATCTTCGTGTCCGGACTGCAAGCGTTCATCTTCGCCATCCTCACGGCCTCCTACATCGGCGGTGCGATGGCCGAGGAGCATTGAATAAGGAGGCAACATGTTGGGACTGCTCGCCCAGATCAGCGGTGACGTCGGAGGTGGTCTCGAGACGATCGGCAGGGGCCTGGTGATCGGGCTGGCCGCGATCGGCCCCGGGATCGGGCTCGGCGTCCTGATCGGCAAGTCGGTGGAGGCGATGGCCCGCCAGCCCGAGTACGCGGGGCAGGTGCGGGCGACGATGTTCATCGGCATCGGTCTGATCGAGGCGCTCGCGCTGTTCGGCATCGCGTTCTCGTTCATCATCTGAGGCCGAGGGGAGAGCCGAACATGCTGGCAGTCATCCTCACCCTCCTCGCGGCGACCGAGGAGGCCGCCCAAGAGGTCAACGAGGCGTCGGATCTCTATCCGCACTGGGAGGAGCTCCTCGTCGGCGCGATCGCGTTCGCGATCCTGTTCTACTTCATGTGGAAGTGGGTCATCCCGCGCGTGAACACGCTTGCTCGAGGAGCGTCGGGCGAAGATCCAGGGCGAGCTCGAGAAGGCCGACACCACCCGCCGCGAAGCGGATCAGCTCCTGGCGGACTACCGGGCGCAGCTCGCGGCAGCGCAGGGCGACGCGAACAGGATCATCGACGAGGCCAGGCATGCGGCGGATCAGCTCCGTATCGACCTGCAGGCCAAGGCCGAACAGGAGGCCCAAGCGACCGTTCTCCGTGCGCAGGAGGAGATCCGCGCCGAGCGCGACCGGGTGTTCCAGGAGCTGCGAGGCCAGGTCGCAGACATCGCTGTCGAGCTCGCCGGTCGTGTCGTGGGCACGTCGCTCGATGCCAGCGCGCACGAACGCCTGATCGACGAATACATCGATCAGGTCTCGGGCGGGAACGGAACCAACTGACGTGACCGGCAACGACGATCTGATCCGCGGCTACGCCCAGGCCTTGTTCACCGTGGCCCGGGCCGAGGGCGTGCTGCCGACCGTCGAGGATGAGCTGTACGGCTTCGCGAAGGCGCTCGAGCAGAACACATCCCTGCGGGAAGCTCTGACTGACGCGGCGCTGCCCACCGAGAACAAGAAGGGCGTGATCCGCGATCTGCTCGGCGAGCGGGTGAACCCCGTGACCGTCAGCCTCCTCGGGTTCATCGTCGACGCCGGCAGGGCCCGGGAGATCCCCAAGATCGTCGACGAGGTTGCTCGGATGGCCGCGGGAGAACGCGGTCACGCACTCGCCGAGGTTCGGACCGCAGTGGCCCTCACCGACGAGCAGCGTGCGCGGCTCGAACGCGCGTTGTCGGCTGCGACCGGCCGGCAGGTCGACGTGAAGGCCGTGCTCGATCCGGCCGTCGTGGGCGGTGTGGTCGCCCGCGTCGGCGACGAAGTGTTCGACGGTACCGTCGCCACCCGCCTCGAGGACGCCAAGCGACGATTGGAGAGTGTGTGACGATGGCCCTGAACATCGACCCTTCGAGCATCGCCGAAGCGCTCAGGAGGAACGTCGAGACGTGGTCGCCCAGCGTCTCGCGCGAAGAGGTCGGTCGGGTGATCGAGTCCGGCGACGGGATCGCCCGGGTGGCCGGGCTGCCGCGCACGATGGCGAACGAGCTGCTCGAGTTCACCGGCGGCCTTCTGGGCATGGCCTTCAACCTCGATGAGGACGAGATCGGCTGCATCGTCTTCGGCGACTCAGCGAGCATCGAGGAGGGCGATCCGGTCACGCAGACCGGTCGCATCCTGTCGATACCGGTGGGTGATGCGTTCCTCGGTCGCGTCGTCGACGGCCTGGCTCGCCCGATCGATGACAAGGGCACGATCGCCTCCGATGCGACCAGGAACCTCGAGGTGCAGGCGCCCAACGTCGTCGCGCGACAGCCGGTGAAGGAACCGCTCTATACGGGTATCGCGGCGATCGACGCGATGACTGCGATCGGCCGCGGTCAGCGCCAGCTGATCATCGGTGACCGCCAGACCGGCAAGACCGCCGTCGCGCTCGACACGATCATCGCGCAGAAGCAGTACTGGGGAACCGATCAGGCCGTGAAGTGCATCTACGTCGCGATCGGACAGAAGGCGTCGACGGTGGCCGAGGTCGTCGAGACCCTGCGCGAGAACGGGGCGCTCGAGTACACGACCGTCGTGAACGCCGCCGCGTCGGACCCCGCGCCGTTCCAGTACGTCGCCCCCTACACGGGAGCGGCGCTCGGCGCGCACTGGATGTACGACGGCGATGCCGTGCTGATCGTCTACGACGACCTGTCGAAGCAGGCGGTCGCCTACCGTGAGATCTCGCTGCTGCTGCGCCGCCCGCCCGGCCGCGAGGCCTATCCCGGCGATGTGTTCTACCTGCACTCCCGGCTTCTCGAGCGTTCCGCGAAGCTCTCCGATGAGAACGGGGGCGGGTCGATGACGGCGCTGCCGATCATCGAGACCAAGGGCGGCGACATCTCCGCGTACATCCCGACGAACGTGATCTCGATCACCGACGGACAGCTGTTCCTCGAGTCGGAGCTGTTCTTCTCGGGCGTTCGTCCGGCGATCAACGTCGGCGTGTCGGTCTCGCGGGTGGGCGGCGCGGCGCAGATCAAGGCCATGAAGAAGGTCGCCGGACGGCTGCGCCTCGACCTCGCGCAGTTCCGCGCGCTCGAGGCGTTCGCCCAGTTCGGATCCGAGCTCGATAAGGCGTCGCAGCAGCAGCTGGCCCGAGGCGCTCGCGTGGTCGAGGTGTTGAAGCAGCCGCAGTACGACCCGCAGCCGGTCGAGCGGCAGGTCGTCGCGATCTACACGGTCACCGGCGGGTATATGGACGACTACCCGGTCGAGGACGCGAAGCGCTTCGTCGAGGAGTTCGCGACCTACGTGGAGACCCGTAGCCCCGAGGTGTTCGCAGCGATCCGCGACACCGGCGACCTCTCCGAGGAGACCGAAACCACGTTGAAGGCGGCGATCGAGGCGTTCCAGGCGACGTTCGCACCGACCGAGACCGGACCCGGCTCCGAGGCCGCGCTCGGCGAGACCACGCCGCCCGACGAAGTGAAGCCCGACGTCGGCTGGGAGCGGATGTCGTCGGTCGACGAAGACGAGCAGGCGGGCGACGCCGGCGACACCGAGGCTCCGACCGGGTAGATGGGCGCCAAGCTCCGCGTCGTCCGTCGCCGGATCAGATCGGTTCAGTCGACGAAGAAGATCACCAGGGCGATGGAGCTCATCGCGTCATCACGCATCGTGAAGGCGCAGCAGCGGGTCGAGGCCTCGCGCCCATACGCCATCCAGCTGACGGAGGCGATGGAGGATCTAGCTCGCAACTCGGTGGCGTTCACTCATCCTCTGCTCGAGGAGCGTGTGACCCCACGAAGAGCGGGCGTGCTCGTCTGCACCTCGGACCGTGGGCTGGCGGGCGCTTACACAGCCAACGTGATCAAGGAGGCCGAGATCGTGCTCGCCGCGGTGCGCGACCGCGGCCTCGAGCCGGTGCTCTACGTGAGCGGCAAGAAGGGCGTCGGATACTTCCGGTTCCGGGGCGTGCCGATCCACGCCGACTGGCAGGGGCACACGGAGGTGCCGCCTTACGACGTCGCGCAAGCGATCGGCGCCCGCCTGATCGACGACTTCGCGACGGAGGAGATCGACGAGGTCTACTGCGCCTACACCGACTTCCGGTCGGCGTTCACGCTGCGTGCGACGGCCCAGCGGTTCCTGCCGATCGCGCCCGAGGAGGTCAGCGGGAAGGGCGAGGGGACCGTGCACCCCGAGTACCTGTTCGAGCCGGCGCCGGAGCACATCCTCGATCATCTGCTGCCGCAGTACGTGATCGCGAGGGTGTACGCGGCGTTGCTCGAATCGGCCGCCTCCGAGAACGCTGCTCGGCGACGAGCGATGAAGGCCGCGACCGACAACGCGGACGAGCTGATGAAGATCCTCACCCGGCAGGCCAACCGTGCCCGCCAGGACGAGATCACGACCGAGATCATGGAGATCGTGGGCGGCGCGGAAGCCCTCGCCGCAACATCGGAGGGATGACGATGGCGGAGACGAACGGACACGCGAAGGGTCGCGTGGTCCGGGTGATCGGTCCGGTGGTGGACGTCGAGTTCCCGCCGGCGGAGTTGCCCGAGATCAACACGGCGCTCACGCTCGACGTCGACCTCGGCGGCGAGACCACGACGATCACCTGCGAGGTCGCGCAGCACATCGGCGACGCCACCGTGCGTGCGATCGCGCTGAAGCCTACCGACGGCGTCGTTCGAGGCGCGCCGGTCGAGAACACCGGCGCCCCAATCACCGTGCCGGTCGGCGAGGGCGTGCTCGGCCACGTCTACAACGTGCTGGGCGAGCCTCTCGATACGACCATCGACCAGATCAGCCCGGACACGTACTGGCCGATCCACCGCGAGGCTCCGCCGTTCGCGGACCTCGAGCCGAAGAAGGTCATGCTCGAGACCGGCATCAAGGTGATCGATCTGCTCGAGCCCTACGTGCAGGGCGGCAAGATCGGCATGTTCGGCGGCGCCGGCGTGGGCAAGACCGTGATCATCCAGGAGATGATCCGCCGCCAGGCCGAGCAGCACGGCGGCGTGTCCGTCTTCGCGGGCGTCGGCGAGCGCACTCGGGAGGGCAACGACCTGTTCCTGGAGATGACCGAGTCAGGAGTGATCGAGAAGACCGCGCTCGTGTTCGGCCAGATGGACGAGCCGCCCGGCGTGCGTCTTCGCGTCGCCCTGTCCGCCCTCACGATGGCGGAGTATTTCCGCGACGAGAAGCATCTCGACGTGCTGCTCTTCGTCGACAACATCTTCCGGTTCACGCAGGCCGGCTCCGAGGTCTCGACCCTGCTCGGGCGCATGCCGAGCGCGGTGGGCTACCAGCCCAACCTCGCGGGCGAGATGGGCGACCTGCAGGAGCGGATCACCTCGGCCGGTGGCCGCTCGATCACCTCGCTGCAAGCGATCTACGTGCCCGCCGACGACATCACCGACCCGGCGCCGCACGCGGCGTTCGCGCACCTCGACGCCACGACGGTGCTCTCGCGCGACATCGCCTCGCTCGGCATCTACCCGGCCGTGGATCCGCTGGACTCTTCGTCTCGCATCCTCGACCCGCGCTACGTGGGTGAGGAGCACTACGCGGTGGCCCGGCGTGTGCAGGAGATCCTGCAGCGCTACAAGGACCTTCAGGACATCATCGCGATCCTCGGCATCGACGAGCTCTCCGAAGAGGACAAGGTTGTCGTGTCGCGGGCGCGCAAGATCCAGCGGTTCCTGTCGCAGCCGTTCTTCGTGGCCGAGCAGTTCACCGGACTGCCGGGCAAGTACACGCCGATCGACGAGACGATCGCGTCGTTCAAGGGCCTCACCGAGGGCGAGTACGACCATCTGCCGGAGCAGGCGTTCTTCCTCGTCGGCGGTATCGAGGAAGCCGTGGAGCAGGCCAAGCAGATGGAGGCGGCGTAACCCGTGACGCTCGATGTGCACGTCGTCACTCCGGAGCGCGAGGTCTGGACCGGTGAGGCCCACACCGTGATCGCGCGCGGGATCGACGGCGAGGTCGGCATCCTCACCGGACACGCGCCGATGATGGTGCAGCTCGCGATCGGGCCCCTGCGCATCCAGCGTGATGGGGAACCCGAGCTCGCAGCCGTGGTCGACGGCGGATTCATGCACGTGACCAGCGCGGCGGCCGAGGACGAGGCCGACGACCGAGCCAACCGCGCAAGCAGCACGCGGGTCGACGTGTTGGCCGCCCACGCGGAGCTCGCGAGCGATATCGACGTCGAGGCAGCCCGCGAGAGGGCGGCCGAGCTCGAACAACGGCTCGCCCAGAACCACGACACCCATCTCGCGGAGGCCGACGTCGCCTCGATCAGGGCCGAGCTGCGCAAAGCGGTCGCTCGGATCAGCCTCGCTGGTTGAGCACGAACCGCTCAACTGCCCCCTACACTGATTCCCCCATGGAACGTCTCCAGGTCACGGGCGGGGCTCGCTGCACCGGCACGATCCGCGTCGCCGGCGCGAAGAACTCGGCGCTGAAGTTGATGGCCGCGGCGTTGCTCGCTCCCGGCCGCACGGTGCTCCGCAACGTGCCTCGCATCCAGGACTGCCTCACGATGGCGGAGGTGCTCGAACGCCTCGGCGCGGGGGTGGCGTGGCAGGGCGGGTCGGTCACGATCGACGCGACGACCCTGTCATCCGTCGAAGCTCCCTACGATCTCGTGCGCCGGATGCGCGCCTCGACGGCCGTGCTGGGATCGCTGCTGGCCCGCGCCGGTCGCGCCCGAGTCGCGATGCCCGGCGGTGACGCGATCGGGTCGCGTCCGATCGACCTGCACGTGCAGGGCCTGCGCAAGATGGGCGCCGACATCGGCTCGGAGCACGGGTTCCTGGTAGCCGAGACGACCGGCCTCCGAGGGGCTGCGATCACCCTCGACTATCCGAGCGTGGGTGCCACCGAGAACCTGATGATGGCGGCGGTGCTGGCCAGGGGCACGACCTCGATCGACAACGCTGCTCGGGAGCCCGAGATCGCCGACATCGCCGCCTTCCTTGTCGCGATGGGTGCGCGGATCGACGGCGCGGGCACCAGCACGATCGAGATCGAGGGGGTGGACTCGCTCGTGGGGACCGAGCATGCGACGATCGCAGACCGCATCGAAGCCGGCACCTGGGCCGCGGCTGCTGTCGCGACCCGTGGCGACGTCACGCTCCAGAATGCCCGCCCCGATCACCTCGACCTCTTCCTGCAGAAGCTCACCGACGCCGGGGCCGATATCGCGATGACGGAACAGGGGCTGCACATCCGGCAGGCCGAGCGCGCTCGGGCGATCGATTTCGTGACCTTGCCGTACCCGGGGGTGGCGACCGACTTCCAGCCGATCCTGATGGCGATGCTGGCGACCGCCGAGGGCACCAGCATCGCGACAGAGAACGTGTTCGAGAGCCGGTTCCTCTACGTGGACGAGCTCCGTCGCATGGGGGCCGACATCCGCACCGAGGGTCACCACGCGGTGATCCGCGGCGTGGAACGGCTCTCGGCTGCTCCGGTGCGCGCCCTCGACATCCGGGCCGGCGCGGCGATGGCGATCGCCGCCTTGACCGCCGACGGGGTCACGGAGATCTCCGAGCTCCACCACCTCGATCGCGGTTACGAGGGGTTCATCGAGAAGATGCACCAGCTCGAGGTTGAGGTTCGCCGCATCGAAGAGCCGGCGGTCACCCTCCCGTAGGCCCGGGCCCGATCCGTTCGTGTCGTTGCTGCCCCGACCCTGGATGATGGTCGGGACATGACGTACGAACCGCCCCCACGACCAGACCTGCGCGCCGATGGCCACGCGGTCGGCCGCGAGCTCGTCCCCGGGCCGATGCCGGCCACGCTTCCCGATGGACGGCCGAAGGTCACCTGGCGCTTCCTGCCGACGATCGGCATGGTGCTGGCGGGGTTCCTCCTCGGCTCGATCGCGGCCACCCCGATCTTCGCCCTGTTCGGCAGCACGACCGAGGGCGGGGCGAGCGGTGCCAGCGAGCTCGCCGGGGGCATCGTCATCGATGCCGTGGTGCTCGTGGTGCTGGTCGTCTGGCTCAACGCCCGGCACCGCGGATGGCGTGAGGCGTTGCGGCTGGTGCCCTCCCAACACGTGGGACGCGAGGTCGCGATCGGGGCCGGACTGGGTATCGCCGTCCGCATCGTGGCCGGGATCGCGGTCGCCGCGATCGTCGCGGCGCTCTCCGCGGCGACCGGTGACGAGGTCACGGTGCCCGAGCAGGTCACCGGGAACCTCCAGGGGGCGGGGTTGGTCGTGTTCGCGTTCTTCGCCGTCATCGTGGCTCCCGTGACCGAGGAATTCCTGTTCCGTGGATTGATCTACCGTTCGATCCGCGACCGGCACGGCGTGGCGCTCGGCGCGATCGTGTCGGCGCTGATGTTCGGGGCGATCCACTTCGTCGTGGACGAGGCATGGACCGGCAACGTCGCCTTGCAGGTGACGATGGTCGTCACGGGCCTGGGCCTCGCGCTCGTGTACGAGCGCCGGAAGACGTTGCTCGCGCCGATCGCGGGACACGCCGCCTTCAACCTGATCGCGGTCGTCGTGATCGTGGCCGACGCGCTCGGCTGAGCGGTCGCCGACCTCCGTCGCTGCACGCCCGCATCGACGGCGCGCCTGCTCCGTATGCTGAGGCCCGCAGGCGAGGGGGAGGCATGTTCGAGTTCCCGAAGCAGGGATGGTTCCGCGCGTTGGTCGATGCGATCAACCACTCCGCCGCGTATCGCGACGCGGCCTCCGACTGGGAGGGCGACGTCGCGTTCCTGATCGAGGCCGACCCGGAGCGGGGCCTGTCCGACGACGTCTGGGGCTACCTCGACCTGTGGCACGGTTCATGCCGCGACGGAGGGGTGGTGACGGCAGAGCGGGGCGCTGATGCCGAGTTCGTGATCGGGGCCACCTACCGCCGGTGGAAGGACGTCGTGCGGGGAGAGCTCGATCCGGTGCGCGCGATGATGCAGGGCAAGCTTCGGGTCAGCGGCGACCTGCCCAAGATCCTGCGGTACGTCGAAGCCGCGCACGAGCTGGTGGTGATCTGCGGCACCGTCCCCACACGCTTCCCCGACGAGGCCTGATGCGCGCCGTCGTGTTGGTGGAGCCGGGGCGGGTCGAGGTGGCCGACGTGCGCGACCCGGTCCTCGAAGAGTCCACCGATGCCGTCGTGCGCGTGTCCTGCGCCGCGATCTGCGGTTCCGATCTGCACTTCCTACACGGCAAGACCCCGACCGCTCTGGGGGCGAGTCTGGGCCACGAGGCGGTAGGCATCGTGGAAGCCGTCGGCGACGCCGTGACCGGCGTCAGCCTGGGCGACCGGGTCGTGCTCGCGTTCGCCGTCGCCTGCGGCCGTTGCTGGTTCTGCGCCCGGGGCCAGAGCCAGCTCTGCGAGCACGCGGCCGCCTTCGGTGCGGGGCCTTTCGGCGGTGATCTGCCCGGGGCCCAGGCGGAGCACGTCCGGGTGCCGTGGGCCGATGTCAACCTCCTGCTTGTGCCGGACGCCGTCACCGACGAACGCGCAGTGTTCGTCGGTGACGTGCTCACCACCGGGTTCCACGCTGCGGCGAAGGCCGAGGTGGCCGACGACGAACTGGTGGCGATCGTCGGCGCCGGGCCCGTGGGGTGGTGTGCGGCCGCGTCGCTCGTCGCGCACGGCGCCGGACGTGTCGTCGTCCTCGATCGCGAACCGGCACGCCTCGACCTCGCGGAGGCACTGGGCGCCACGCCGGTCCACGTGGGGGAGCGAAGCGCCGAGACCGCGCTGGCCGAGATGACCGATGATCGTGGCGCCGACGTCGTGATCGACGCGGTCGGTTCCGTCGAGGCCTATCGCTCGGCGAGCACGATCGTGCGTCGCGGCGGCCGGGTGGTCGTCGCGGGCGTCTACGCGGGTGAATCGGTGGAGCTCCAGCTCGGCGTGGCGTGGGCTCGCGCGCTCGAGCTGCGCTTCACGGGCGTCTGTCCGGTGCACGGGCACTGGCGGCGGGTGATGGCCGAGGTCGAGGCGGGCTCGCTCGATCCCACGCCCCTGGTCAGCCACCGGCTCACGCTCGAGGAAGCCCCCTCGGGCTACGCGCTGTTCGACCGCCGCGAGGCGACGAAGGTCGTGCTACGACCGTGACCGTGCCCCGGGTCGAGCTCGTCGGCTCGTCGCCGAGCGGTCTCTCCGAGATGCTCGCCGGCCTGCTCGACCAGCAGCTCGGACGCGATCCCGGCCGCGCGGCGCATCTCGCCCGTTCGGTGATCGTGCTCGAGGTGCCCGACGCCGGCGTGGCGACCACCGTGCGACTCGACTCCCACAGGGTGCGCGTGGCCGACGGTGTCGCCCCCGACGCCCACCTGCGGGTCCGGGCCGACGCCGAGCGCTTGCTGGCGCTGGCTGCGGTGCCGCTGCGCTTCGGGCTCCCCGACCCGGCCCACGCGGCGGGCCGAGCGGCGCTCGCCGACGTGGCCACCGGGCGGGTGCGTGTTCGGGGACTCATGCGGCATCCCCGCCGGATGGCTCGGTTCATGTCGCTGCTCTCGGTGCACGAGGGACCTTCGTGAGCGTGTCGCCTCCCGCGGGCGCCCCCCCTCGGCCCGACGCGGCCGCGTGGATGCAGCGGGGCGATGCTGACCGTCGATGGCTGCCGGCCCTCGCCGTGCTCGGCGTGGTGCTCGTCGTGACGCTCGGCGGATTCGTCGCCGCCGCGGTGCTGGCGGACCCGGCCGGCCCACCCGTCTCGATCCCGGGTGCCGTCTCGGTACAGCCCTTGAGCGGCTGGGAGCCGGCGCAGCCAGGCGCGATCGGGACCCGGCCGTTCGTGCGACTCACGCGCGGGAACGGCACCTTCGCCGCGGTCGCATGGGGGCAGGCCCCCGGCGATGCCGAGACCCTCGCGATCGCCGTCCGCGACGAGCTCCTCGGCGAGTCGCTCGACCGGCTGACGGTGTCGGAGACCCTCACGCCCGTCGCGCTCGATCGGGGCCTCGAGGGGCAGCGGTTCACCTTCACCGGGGTGGACCGAGATTCGGGCTCGGCGGTCGAGGGTGAGGTGACCGCGGTCGTCGACGCGTCGGGCCGGGGCGTGGTCTTCGTGGGGCTCGCGCCCGAGGGGCTGCTCGCGTTCATCGACGGCGACCTGCACACGATGATCGAACGCGCGACGGTGGGCTCGCCGTGAGCGCCGGGCTGGCGCGCGCGCAGCGACGTCCCCACCTGCACCACACCCGCTTCTTCCAGCCGCGGCAGCCCGCGTTCTGGCTCTACGTCGTGCTCGTGGTGCTCACCGGCATCGTGGCGATCGCCGAACAGAGCCTGTACCGGAACATCTCCCCCGGCGGGTGGGCCCTGGCCTGGTTCCTCCTGCTGCTGTACGGCGCGCCCGTCTTCCTCCTCGTCTACCTGCTCGACCTCTACGAGCGCGAGCCGATCCCGCTCCTGATCGCGTCGTTCCTGTGGGGCGCGGTCGCGGCGACGGCGCTCTCGGCGATCGGCAACGCGGGGTGGGGGCTCACGGTGGCGAGGCTCGGCGGCCCGGAGTTCGCGTCGCGATGGACGGCGGCGCTCACGGCGCCGTTCGTCGAGGAGACCCTGAAGGGCTGCGGCGTGGTGCTGATCTACCTGATCGCGCGTGACGAGGTCGACGACGTGATGGATGGCTTCGTGTACGGCGCGATCTGCGGACTGGGGTTCGCGATCGTCGAGGACGTCTTCTACTTCATGGCGGTCTTCGGTGGCCAGCCCGCCGGCGTGTTCCAAGGGTTCCTGCTGCGCGTCGTCGCGAGTGGCCTGTACGGCCATGTGCTGTACACGGGGCTCGTCGGGATGGCGATCGGGGTGGTGGTCTCTCGTCGGGCAGCGGAGCCGCTGCGGCACCGGCTCTGGGTAGCCGCAGGTCTCTGTGCCCTCGCCGTCCTGGGGCACTTCCTGTGGAACTCGCCCCTGCTCGACCTGTACCCGGCGGAACCATGGACGGGCATGGACTACGCGGTCGTCGCGTTCGCCACCGCCATCAAGGGATTGCCGCTTCTCGCGTTCGTGACGATCGCGATCATCCTGGCGCGCCGACGGGAACGCCGGTGGCTCACCGCCGCATTGGCCGACGAGGTCGGGCTCGACGGCATCTCTGCCGAGGAGCTCCGTCTCCTGGAGAGCCCGTCCCGTCGGCGCGCCGCTCGTCGCGAGATGCGGCGGCGAGCCGGTGCGGGGGCCTCGTCGCTGCTGCACCGGTTGCAGCGGGAGCAGGTGAACCTGGCGATGGTCGCCTCACGCGTCGGCCGGGACGACGATCCGGCGCTGACGCGCCAGCGAGCGTACTGTCGGTCGCTCCGCGACGCGTTGCAAGCGATCCCGGGTGCCGCTCCTGCCGAGTCCGGCATGACCGGGGGGTAGGCTTGCCCACCGTGGATCCGCGGGGGCTGGTGGCCGGGGTGTTGGCGGGGGACCGACGCGCGGTCGCGCGCGCGATCAGCGCGGTCGAGGACGGCACCCCCGAGCTCGAGGCGCTCTCCGAGGGCATCTACCCGAGCACGGGTCGGGCGGCGACGATCGGGCTGACCGGTGCCCCCGGCGTGGGCAAGTCGACGCTCGCTGCCGGCCTCGTCCGGTGCTCGAGGGCGCGTGACTTGCGGGTGGCCGTGCTCGCCGTCGATCCGACCTCGCCGTACACGGGCGGCGCGTTGCTCGGCGACCGCGTCCGCATGCAGGAGCACGCGACCGACCCGAGCGTGTTCATCCGCTCGATGGCCACCCGTGGTCACCTGGGGGGCATGGCGCTGGCTGCGCCGGAGGCCGTGCGCATCCTCGATGCGGCCGGGTACGAGCGCATCGTGGTCGAGACCGTGGGGGTGGGGCAAGCCGAGGTCGAGGTCGCGGCGGCGACCGACACCGCCGTGGTGGTGCTCGCACCGGGACTCGGCGACGCCGTGCAGATGGCGAAGGCTGGGATCCTCGAGGTGGCGGACGTCTTCGTCGCGAACAAGGCCGATCGCGATGGCACCAACGAGGTGGTTCGGGAACTGAGGCAGATGCTGCACCTGGGCGCCGCGCGCGACTGGAACCCGCCTGTGCTCGCGACCACCGCGCTCGAGCACGACGGCGTCGAGGAGCTGTGGGAGGCGGTCGAGGCCCATCGGGCGCACTTGGCCTCGAGCGGCGCTCTCGGCGCGAAACGCCGGGAACGCGTGATGCGTGAGGTCGAGGCCCTGGCCGCCGAGCGGTTCCGCGTGATGGCCACCGCCGCGCTCGAAGCCGATCCGGCGCTCGCCGACGACCTCGCCGAGCACCGGCTGGATCCCTACCGGGCCGCCGCTATGCTGGTCCGCAAGGCCGCCGAGTAGTAGGCGCGGCGCAGAGCCCCGCGTTCGAGGGCGCCACGATAGGTGGACATCTGCATGGGTGAGGACGAGCGAGGGACCGCGGTGCCGAGCGCGGCGCGATCGCACACGACGCTGTCGGGCGAGCCGGCGCCCGAGGTCGCGACCGCAGCCGACCTCGGCCCATGGGATCCGGCGGAGCGGCTCGGGGAACCCGGTTCCCCTCCGTTCACCCGAGGGGTCTACGCCTCGATGTATCGGGGGCGGCTCTGGACGATGCGCCAGTTCGCCGGCTTCGGCACCCCCGAGGAGACGAACGAGCGCTATCGGTTCCTGCTGGCGCAGGGGCAGGGAGGTCTGAGCGTGGCCTTCGACATGCCGACGTTGATGGGCCTGGACTCCGACGACCCGCGCAGCGAGGGTGAGGTCGGACGCTGCGGCGTGGCGACCGACTCGATCGACGACTTCGAGACGCTCTTCGACGGCATCCCGCTCGGGGACATCACCACCTCGATGACGATCAGCGGTCCGGCCCCGATCGCGTTCGCGTACTTCCTCGCCACCGCGGAGCGCCAGGGCGTGTCCTGGGACCGTCTCGACGGCACCCTGCAGACCGACATCCTGAAGGAGTACATCGCGCAGAAGGAGTGGCTGTTCCCGCCCCGCCCACACCTGCGCCTGATCGGCGACCTGATGGCGTTCTGCGCCGAGCGCGTGACCAGGTTCCACCCGGTGAGCGTGAGCGGCTACCACATCCGGGAAGCGGGCTCGACCGCCGCGCAGGAGCTCGCGTTCACCCTGGCGGACGGGTTCGCCTACGTCGAGCTCGGCCTCGCCCGAGGGCTCGATCCCTCCGTCTTCGCGCCGGGCCTCTCGTTCTTCTTCAACAGCCACATCGATCTGTTCGAGGAGATCGCGAAGTTCCGTGCCGCACGGCGCATCTGGGAGCGCTGGCTGCGCGAGCGCTACGGCGTCACCGACGCCGATGCGCGAAAGCTGCGGTTCCATACGCAGACCGCGGGGGTCTCCAACACAGCACAGCAGCCGATGAACAACGTCGTTCGCACCGCGCTCGAGGCACTCGCAGCCGTGCTCGGCGGCACGCAGTCGCTGCACACGAACGCGCTCGACGAAGTGCTCGCGCTGCCGACCGAGGACGCGGCGCGGCTCGCGCTGCGCACCCAGCAGGTGATCGCTCACGAGACCGGCGTGGCCGACGTCGCCGACCCTCTCGGGGGCTCATACGCCGTCGAGACCGCCACCGATCGCATCGAGGAACGTGCCGAGGAGCTCTTCGCCGAGATCGACTCGATGGGTCACGGCTCGATGCTCGAGGGGGTGCTCGCCGGCATCGACCAGGGGTGGTTCCAGCGCCTGATCGCGGAGGCCGCGTTCGAGGAACAGCGCCGCTACGAGTCGGGCGATCTCGTGAAGGTAGGTGTGAATGCGTTCGTCGACCCCGACGACCGCCCGATCGACACCCTGGTGATCGGGCCCCGGGCCGAGGCACGTCAGCGCGAGGCCGTCGCTCGCACGCGCGAGGAGCGCGATGCGGCCGCGGCCGAGGGGGGCCTCGCTCGGCTGGGTGCCGCCGCGGCCACCGAGGAGAACCTCATCGAACCGCTCGTCGAGTGCGCCCGTGCCCGATGCACGGAGGGCGAGATCGTGGCGACCCTCACCGAAGTGTTCGGTACGTACCGAGAGACGCCGCACTTCTGAGCTCCCTTCCTTGACGTTCGATCGAGCCACCCGGTACGGTGCGGGTGGACTTCATGCATCAAGTTGCATCTGCAAGGTCTCCCGTGTGCGACGACACGCAGGGATGAGGAGGAGAACGTCATGCACATCCCCGACGGGTTCATCGATGCGCCGGTGGCGCTCGCGGCGGGCGCCGCCTCGGTCGCCGGGATCGCCGTGAGCGTCCGCAAGGCTGCCGACGAGCTCGACGATCGACGCGCTCCGATGGCCGGTCTCGTCGCTGCATTCATCTTCGCGGTCCAGATGCTGAACTTCCCCGTCGCCGCGGGGACGAGCGGCCACCTGCTCGGCGGGGTGCTCGCTGCCGTACTGGTGGGGCCGTGGACCGGAGCGATCTGTATCTCGCTCGTGTTGGTCGTGCAGGCGTTGCTCTTCGCCGACGGCGGACTGTCTGCGCTCGGGCTCAACATCCTCAACATGGCCTTCGTCGCCGGGGTGGGTGGCTATGCGGTGTTCCTCGGCATCCGGCGTTTCCTGCCCTCGAACCGCCCGTCGGTCGTGCTCGCAGCCGGGATCGCCGCCGGCATCTCGGTGGTGCTCGCCTCCCTCGCCTTCGTGCTCGAGTACGCGCTCGGTGGCGCCGGCGATGCCCCGATCTCCACGGTGCTCACGGCGATGGCCGGCGTGCACACCTTGATCGGCGTCGGTGAGGGCGTGATCACGGCGCTCGCGGTCGGCGCGGTGTTGGCCGTTCGTCCCGACCTCGTCTACGGCGCACGCGATCTGCTTCCCCGTCCGATCGTCGGCGAGGCGCCCGTGGTCGCGGGAGGCTGAGCATGGACCGCAAGAACCTCGCGATGTTCCTGGTCGGCGGGCTGATCGTGGCGCTCGGGCTCGCCTTCTTCCTGAGCCCGCTCGCGAGCAGCTCGCCCGATGGGCTCGAGAAGGTCTCGGTCGACGAAGGCTTCGACTCGACGGCCAAGGACCACGATCTCGCGGATTCGCCGCTCGCCGACTACGGCGTGCGCGGCGTCGAGGACGAGGGGTTGAGCACCGGCCTCGCCGGCATCATCGGGGTCGTCGTCACGTTCGGTCTCGGGCTGCTGCTCTTCGCCGCGATCCGCTCGGTGCGAGCACGCGGGGAGACCGCGCCGCCCTCCCCGGCATGACGGGTCCGCACGGCCACGCGCTCTACTTCCACGGTCACAGCCCGATCCATCGGTTGGCACCCGAGGCCAAGCTCGTCGCGCAACTCGCGTTCGTGCTGATCGTTGTGGCGACCCCGCGCGAGGCGTTCTGGGCGTTCGCTGTCGATGCGGCCATCGTGCTCGTCGTCGCCTCGCTGGCTGGGATCCCGTTGCGCTACCTGCTCCGACGGCTCGTGTTCGAGGTGCCGTTCATCGCGTTCGCGTTCCTGCTCCCGTTCTTCGGGCAGGGGCAGCGCGTCGAGGTGTTGGGACTCTCCCTGTCCGTGGAGGGTCTGTGGGGTGCTTGGAACATCCTGGCCAAAGCGACGATCGGTCTGCTCGCGAGTGTCGTGGTGGCTTCGACCACCACGATGGCCGAGTTCCTCACCGGATTCGACCGGCTGCGGGTGCCTCGGGCGTTCACCTCCATCGCGTCATTCATGGTCCGGTACATGGACGTGATCGCCGACGACATGCGCCGCATGCGGATCGCCCGGCTCTCTCGCGGATACGACGCGCGGTGGCTCTGGCAGGCGAAAGCGATCGGACAGACGGCCGGCGCGTTGTTCATCCGGTCGTACGAGCGGGGGGAACGCGTGTTCTTGGCGATGGTCTCTCGCGGCTACTCCGGGCAGATGCCCGAGCTCGGAGAGCCGAGGGCGACACCGCGCACGTGGATCGTCGCGTTGGGTCCGGTCGCCGGCGCCGCCGTCGTCTGCCTGCTGGCATGGACCGGGCAGCGATGAGCGGCTCCGCCGAGGGGCAACCGGGCAGCCCCGCCCTCGAGGTGCACCGTCTCGCGTTCGCCTACCCGGACGGCACGCAGGCGCTCTTCGGGGTCGATCTCACCATGGCGCGTGGCGAGCGGGTCGCGTTGCTCGGCCCGAACGGGGCCGGCAAGACCACCTTCGTGCTCCACCTGAACGGTGTCCACGCGACCCAGGCGGGCAGCGTCCGGGTCGGCGGCCTCCCGGTCGTGAAAGATCATCTCCGGGAGGTCCGTCGGCGGGTAGGCATCGTCTTCCAGGATCCGGACGACCAGTTGTTCATGCCCACGGTGCGTGACGACGTCGCCTTCGGCCCGGCCAATCTCGGCCTCGCCGGCGACGCGCTCGATCGACGCGTCGTCGAGGCGCTCACGGCGGTCGGTATGGAAGGTTTCGGGGACCGGGCCCCCCACCACCTCAGCTTCGGACAGCGCCGGCGAGTCGCGGTGGCGACCGTGCTGGCGATGGAGCCGCAGATCCTGGTGCTCGACGAACCGTCGTCCAACCTCGATCCCGCGGGCCGGCGCGAGCTCGCCGACATCCTCCGCTCGCTCGATATCACGATGCTCATGGTCACTCACGACCTGCCGTACGCCCTCGAGCTCTGTCCTCGCGCGCTCGTGATGAACGGTGGGCGCATCGTGGCGGACGGCTCCACGGGGGAGATCCTCGACGACGAAGCCCTGATGGCCGCGAACCGGCTCGAGCTGCCGTTCGGCTTCTTCCCTGCGCTCGTCGAGATGGAGCCGGGGGCCCAGGACTCCTAGCCCGCGGCGGGTGTCGCCGCACAGGCGGAGCAGAGCCCGGTGATCGCGAAGTGCGTGAGATCGGCTTCGAACCCGTGGTGTCGGCGGATCAGATCCTGCAGCGCATGAGCCTCACCGAGCGAGAGCGGATCGTCCTTGCCGCATCGTCCGCAGGTGAGGTGGACGTGCTCGGACTCCTCGGTCTTGTGGTACTCGGCGCCCGTCTCGAGGTGGGAGTGGGAGAGCACACCGACCTCCTCGAGGAGGGTGAGCGTGCGATAGACCGTGGACGCGTTCACTCCGGGCATCTCACCCTGGACCCTGCGCGCGATCACCGTGGGGGAGATGTGACCCTGGGTGCGCATCACCTCGGTCACGATCGCGCGCCGCTGGGGCGTCATCCGCAGCCCGCGGCTCCGCAGCTGCTCCATCACGTCGGCGTAGTCGTGACCGGTCCGTTCCATGATCGCCGAGATGGTAGCAGCCCTTTGCAGGTGCAACGGCGCTTGCAGGTGCCGACGCGTGCGACTCGGCCGAGAACCTCGTCGGTTGGGGGGTAGCATCGCCCACATGACGGTGATGGTCACGGGGGCGTCCGGGCCCATCGGTCATGCCCTGGTGCCACTGCTGGGTCGCAAGGACGAGGTGCGCGCCGCGGTCCGTCGACCCGAGGCGGCGGAGCCACTCCGTGCCCTCGGGGCCAAGGTCACGGTTGGGCGGCTCGACGACGCCGATGCGCTCGCCGAGGTGCTCGGCGGCGTCTTCACGCTCGTGCACCTGGTGGGCGGCGTGGATCATCCGGATGAGGTCGCCCTGTGGGACGCGAACCACGGCTCCGTGGTCCGGGCCCTGCAGGCCGCGCGAGAGGCGGGGGTGCGTCGGTTCCTGCTCGTCTCGGTGCCCGGGGCATCGATCGAGGCCGCCGATCCGTTCCTGCGCGCGAAGGGCGCCGCCGAGGAGGCGGTCACGACGTCGGGGCTGCAGCACGCCGTGATCAGGAGCGCTCCCGTCGTCGGCACCGGTTCCCTCTGGTTCGCAGCCACGGTCGCCGGGGCCCTCGAGGCGCCGCCGATCGTGTGGGGCGACGGTGACCGTTCGGTGGCGCCGGTCGCGGTCGCCGACCTCGCGGTCGTGCTGGCGACGATGGACGACCTCGAGGGGGAGGTCGCTGGCACGTGGGCGCTGGAGGGTCCCGATGCGACCACGGCCGACGGGGTGTTCGCGATGCTCGCCGGCGATGACGCTCGACCCGAGCACCTCGACGGTGAGGAAGCGCGAGCGCGACTCTCGCGTGTGTTCGAGCGCGAGGTGTCGCCGGTCGTCGTCTCGGCGCTGACGGCGCCCGCGCGGGCCGATGCACGCGACGTGGCCTCGGAGTTGGGCATGGTGCGCACGCCGCTGGCCGAGGCGATGCGTTCCACCCTGGCCTCGGCCCCGACGGGCGAGGGCGCTGCCGGCCCAGGTACCGGCCCAGGTACCGGCCCAGGTACCGGCCCAGGTACCGAGTAGCATCGCGCCCACGATGGGGGAACACGTTCGGCTCGAGGTCGACGACGGTGTCGGCGTGGTGCGGCTGGACCGTCCGCCGGCCAACGCGATCGACCTGCAGGTCGGGCTCGAGTTGCAGGACGCGATCGGGGAGGCCTCAGGCCGCGACGACGTCGGCGCCATCGTGCTGTGGGGCGGCGAGCGCATCTTCGCTGCCGGAGCCGACATCAAGGCCATGGTCGACTGGGGCCCCGATGACGTGCGACCCAGCGTCGACGCCCTGGGGTCCGCGTGCGACCTGCTCGAGGCAAGCCCGAAGATCTCGATCGCCGCGGTGAACGGCTACGCGTTGGGCGGCGGCTTCGAACTCGCGTTGGGAGCCGACCTCCGATACCTAGGCGACGATGCCACGGTCGGTCAACCCGAGATCTCGATCGGGGTGATCCCCGGCGCAGGCGGCACACAGCGACTCGTCCGGCTGATCGGCATCGCCACGGCGCGCGACCTCGTCTACTCCGGTCGGTTCGTGAAAGCCGACGATGCGGCTCTGCTCGGCATCGCCGACCTGGTGGTGCCTGCCACCGAGGCGTTCCCTGCCGCGGTCGATGCCGCCCGTGGGTTCGCGAACGGACCCCGACGGGCGCTTGCGGCCGCGAAAGCGGCGATCCGCGCCGCGGTGGAGTCGCCGGGCCCCGCCGGCGTGGCCAGGGAGCGGCAGCTCTTCCTCGACTTGTTCGGCACCGCGGATCAGCGTGAGGGGATGCGGGCCTTCCTCGAGAAGCGCCCGCCTCGGTTCGGCTCAGCCTGAACGTCCGACGCACCCGTCGGATCCGGAACCTATGCAGACACCTGGTCGTCCACCTCAGGAATGAACCGAACCCGCGCGCTGTTCGAAGAACGTGCATACCGGGACGGGCACCCCCACGAGCGACCGCCGGTCCCGCCGAAAGGATGTGAGCGACGTGGCAGAGGAGAGGTACCGGGGCGCATCGGTCCGTCCGCTCCCGCGGCCGAACAAGCAGTACGAGGGCGACCGGGTCTGCGCCGAGCCGTCGTGCGGCACCAGGCTTTCTCGTTACAACAAGTGGGAATACTGCTGGCAGCACGAGCCCGTGCACGCCTACGTCCCCCGCGGCAAGCGCCGGAGCCGCAAGGCAGCCGCCTGACGACCCGATCCCGACAAGCGGACATCCATTCGAGGCCCTCCGACCGGAGGGCCTCGACCCTCTCCAGTCGGCGATCGTCGCAACCTCCCCCGACCGGCGTACAGCGCGTCAGCTCGCCTGAACCCCCATCGTGGCTGCCCCGCAGCGGCTCCCTCGTTGTCGCCTCCCCGATTCAAGGTAGCCGCGGAGGCTGCCGATGCTGGGGGGGACCGCTCCCCCCGAGCGCGACTCCATATGACGAACGAGATCGCCGAGCCTCCCGCGATGCGCGAGGGTGCGTGCCCGTACTGCGAGCGAACCGTGCTCGTCTACGAGGAACCACCCCGCTGCCCCCTGTGTGCCTGTCCGCTGGACGAGCACACGGTGCACCCGTACGTCTTCCCCGGCGACAAGACGCCCGTCGATCCGGAGTAGCGTGACCCTCAGTCCACCAGGAGCACCGGTCGCCGCCCCCGCACGTCGCTCACCAGCTCGATCGCGTCGGCCCGCGCGAGGTCCTCGACACGGATCGCGGCCTCTTCGAGCCAGCCTTCCTCCAGGGCCACCTCCCGTCCGACGCCGGGCAGCAGCCCGGCGTCGAGCGGTGGGGTCAGCCAGCGCCCGTCGATCGAGACGGCCACGTTCGCGATCGTGGCCTCGGTGATCTCCCCTCGGTCGTTCACGAGCAGCACCTCGTCGGCGTCGGGATGGCGGGCCCGCGCTTCCTCGTAGACGCTCCGAAGACTGTTCTTGTGGAACATCATCGGATCCGCGTGGTCGACCGGATGGCCACGATCGATCGCGACGCGAACGGGCTCTGGCGATGTGACGAGTGCGGTCGCGCCGACGTCGACCCGCCCCTGGCGGTCGACCGACACCCTGAGCCGCGCGGGCCGGTCGGGGAAGCGGTCCGCCGCCCGCTCGAGGGCGTTCACCACGGCGAGCTCGTCGATCGCGAACCCGAAGTACGCGCTCGAGTCGCGCAGGCGCGTGAGGTGTCGGCCGAGGTGACGGAACCCTTCCCCAGGGTCGTGCCTGAGGGTCTCGTACAGCTCGAACCTCGGGCGTCTGGCGGTGAGCACACCGGCCTTAGCCACCGTCTCGTCGTACTCGGCTTGGGCGCTCGAATCCCACGTGATGCCGCCGCCCACCCCGTACTCGGCGGTGCGGCTCTCGGCGTCGAGCACGACGGTGCGGATCGGGACGTTGAATCGAGCCGCGGGCGCGTCCGACCCTTGGGGGGCGAGGAAACCGACCGCCCCGCAGTACACGCCCCTCGGGGAGTCTTCGAGCTCGGCGATGATCTGCATCGTGCGCACCTTGGGCGCCCCGGTGACCGAGCCGCACGGGAAGAGTGCCCGGAAGACGTCCACGAGCGACGTTCCTGCTGCCAGTTCGGCAGAGACCGTCGACGTCAGCTGCCAGACGGTCTCGTAACGCTCCAGATCGAACACGTCGCTCCAGCTCACCGACCCCGTGCGCGCGACCCGACCCATATCGTTGCGAAGCAGGTCGACGATCATCGCGTTCTCGGCGCGGTCCTTCACCGACCCGCGCAGGCTCGCCGCCACGGCCTCGTCCTCGGCCGACCAGCGCCCCCGGCCGGCCGTGCCCTTCATCGGCTTCGTCGTGATGCGACCGTCGTCGATGCGGAAGAACAGTTCCGGCGAGGCCGAGATCACCCGATGGCGCCCGAGGTTGAGGAACGCGGCGTAGGCGCCTCGTTGCGCGTAGCAGAGGTCCCTGTACAGCCCCCGCTCGTCGCCCTCGACCCGCGAGCGGAGCCGCAGCGTGTGGTTCACCTGGTACGAGTCGCCCGCCGCGATGTGCTCGTGGATCCGAGCGATCGCCGCGTCGTACGAGTCCCTGTCGACCGACGGACGCCAGAGGCCTGCGCTGCTTCGAGCGCTCCCGTCCTGAGGCTCCGGCAACACCGTGCGTTCGCGGTCCTCGAACATCGCGAACCACGCGAGCGGCAACCGAGCGAACGGATCGTCCGGCGACCGTCTGCGCACGCGCATCGCCGGATCGAGGCCCGGCGCAGCTTCGTAGGCGACGAACCCCGCGACCCACATCCCGCGGGCAGCGGCGCCCTCAGCGGCGGCGATCGTGCCGGCCACCTCGTCGAGACGGAGGGCCTCGAGCACGCCGACGGGGCCGATGAGCCGGAACGAGTCCGACGCCCCCGTCAGGTCATCGAAGCGGGCCTCGATCATGCCGGAACGATAGCCTTGACCGCATGACGTCGAAGGGTTCCGTGCTGGTCGCGATGTCGGGCGGGGTGGACTCGTCGGTCGCGGCCTGCCTGCTCCACGAGCAGGGCTACGAGGTGCTCGGGTCGCACATGCGGCTCGTGCATCTCGACGGCGTCGAGCACGGCTGCTGTGGTCCGACGGCACGCGCCGACGCCGATCTGGTCGCGCGCGTCGGCGGGTTCCCATTCGAGATCGCGGAGATGACCGCCGCGTTCGAACAGCGCGTGATCGCGGATTTCGTCGAGGAGCTCGACGCGGGGCGTACGCCGAACCCGTGCGCGCGGTGCAACGGTGAGATCAAGTTCGGGGCGTTCCTGCGCCGCGCGGACGAGCTGGGGATCGACATGGTGGCTACGGGCCACTACGTGCGGAACGAACTCGGCGACGACGGCCTGTGGCATCTGCGGCGGGGTGCCGACCGCGCCAAGGACCAGACCTACATGCTGCACATGCTCGGTCAGGCGCAGCTCGCGAGATCGTTGTTCCCGGTGGGGGGTTTGACGAAGGCCGAGACGAGGGCGAACGCCGAGCGTTTCGGGCTGCCCGTCGCGAGCAAGCCGGACTCCCAGGAGCTGTGCTTCGCGCCGAGCGGCGATGCCGGAGGGTTCGTCCGGTCGCAGGCGCCTGCGCTCGTGCACCCGGGGGGCGAGGTCGTCGGTCCCGACGGCCGTGTGCTCGGTCGGCACGACGGGACGTTCGGATTCACGGTCGGCCAACGGCGCGGCCTCGGTGTGGCGCTCGGGCAGCCCGCGTACGTGCTCGAGGTCGACGCAGCGCGCAACCGCGTCGTGGTCGGGCCCGGCGAGCTGCTGTCGCGCCAGGGACTCGAGGCCGATCGGGCGTCGTGGGTCGGCGGGGACCCCTCTTCCGGAGGGCCGTTCGAGGCGGAGGTGCGGGTGCGCTACCGCGGTGACGACGTTCCCGCCGTGATCGAGCCGACCGGAGCCGCGACGTTCACGGCGACGTTCCGGTCGCCGCAGCGTGCGATCGCCCCCGGCCAGAGCGCCGTGATCTATCGCGGCGACGAGGTGCTCGGGGGCGGTCGCATCGTCTCGACGTTCCGTTGAGAGGCCCGCCGGCTCGGACCCGATTTCCGAGGGCTCTCCGGTCCGTCGGTCGGGGTCGCTATCATCGGGTTCCGACCGTGCCCGACTTCCTCCGGAGACCGTGTGAAGCTGCTCAGGCGCCGAGCCAAGAGCTTCGAGATCCAGGTGCAGGACCTGGTGCTGCACATCTCCGCCCCCGAGGACTACGCGGAGGAGTCGCGTGCCGCCGCGCTCAGCTTCTGGGAACAGCTGCAGTCCTACGCGTTGCGCTACCCGACCTTCCGGCAGAGCAAGCGTCCGCTCGATCGCATCACCGCCGATGCGCCCGACATCGTGAAGGAGATGGTGCACGCGGCGACGAGCGCGGGCGTCGGGCCGATGTTCACGTTCCGGGGCGCCGTGGTCGACCAGGTCGGCCGGTTCCTCGCCGAGCAGTTGCACGAGCTCACCGTCGCGTGTGACGGCGACTACTTCATCCGCTCGCGCAAGCGCATGAAGCTGGCGGTGAAGCGGCACGGGGGCGAGCCGATCACCGTGGCGCTGTCCCCGTCGCAGCCCGGCGTCGGCGTCTCGACCACGCTCGGGCGAGGACGCGGCGGCGGTGGGCCCGACGGGCTGGCGGTCATCGCCGACACGTGCATGCTCGCCGACGCAGCCGCCGCGGGCGTGCAGGCCGTGCTCGGCAAGCCCGACGGGTTCCGACAGGCGCTGCACTACCTGCGACAGGTTCCCGGGGTGCACGGCGGGGTGATCGTCGCCGGCATCGAGGTCGGCCTCGCCGGCGGCGTGGAGATCGCGGCGTGAGCCCACGAGCGAAGGCGGCGGAGACGGTCCGCGCTCCCGATGAGCGCGAGCGCGCGGAAGCGAAGCTGCGCGTCGAGGAGCTCCGTGCCGAGATCGATCACCATCGCTATCGCTATCACGTGCTCGACGATCCAGAGGTGGCCGACGCCGAGTACGACGAGTTGATGGCCGAGCTCAGGGTCCTCGAGGATCGGTTCCCCGAGCTTCAGACGTCCGACTCGCCGACCGTCACGGTGGGCGGCGCGCCCGCCGACCTGTTCGCGCCGGTGAACCACCGTGCACCGATGCTCTCGCTCGACAACGCGTTCAGCTTCGAGGAGCTCGACGCCTGGGCGGCCAGGGTCGAGCGGATCGTCGGCGACGAAGCGCGCTACGCGTGCGAGCTGAAGATCGACGGGGTCGCGTGCGCCCTCACGTACGAGCGAGGCCGGCTCGTGCAGGCCGCGACCCGCGGCGACGGCCGCGTGGGCGAGGACATCACGGCGAACGTCCGCACGGTGCCGGGCGTGCCGCGCACGCTCGCCGTCGACGATCCGCCTGCGATCGTCGAGATCCGGGGCGAGATGTACTTCCCGGTGAGCGCGTTCGAGGAGCTGAACCGGCGGCTGCTCGATGCCGGCGGCAAGGCGTTCGCGAACCCCCGCAACGCCGCCGCCGGCTCGTTGCGCCAGAAGGACCCGAAGGTGACGGCGTCCCGACCGCTCCATCTGTGGGTGCACTCCTTCGGGGCCGCCGAGGGCATCTCGTTCGGATCGCACCTCGGGTTCCTCGACTGGGCGGCGAAGGCGGGCCTTCCCGTGGCGCCGACGACCGAGGCACGTGACTCGATCGAGGGTGTGAAGGCGTTCCTCGAGCAGTGGGAGGCGAACCGGCATTCGGTCGACTGGGAGATCGATGGCACCGTGATCAAGGTCGACCAGATCGAGCTGCAGCGCGAGCTGGGCGCCACGAGCCATGCCCCACGGTGGGCGATCGCCTACAAGTTCCCGCCCGAGGAGCGCACGGCGCTGCTGAAGAAGATCGACGTGCACACGGGGCGCACGGGCAAGGTCACGCCGTTCGCAGTGCTCGACCCGGTCTTCGTCGGCGGTGTCACGATCACCTACGCCACCCTGCACAACGAGGACGAGGTCCGTCGCAAGGACGTGCGGCAAGGCGACACCGTGATCGTCCGGCGCGCAGGCGACGTGATCCCGGAGATCGTCGGCCCCGTGCCGTCCAAGCGGAAGAAGGGCGCCCGCCGCTGGAAGATGCCGGCGGCCTGCCCGTCGTGCGGCACACCGCTCGTGCGGCCCGAGGGCGAGGCCGACTACCGCTGCCCGAACAAGCGCGGGTGCCCGTCTCAGGGCATCGAGTGGCTGTTCCACTTCTCGGGTCGTGGTGCGATGGACATCGAGCATCTCGGCTACATGACCGTGATGCGGCTGCTCGAGGCCGGCCTGATCGAGGACCCCGCCGACATCTACGCGCTCGACGCGGAGAAGCTCTCGCAGTTGCCTGGGTTCAAGGACAAGGCGATCTCGAACGTGCTCGCGCAGGTGGAAGCATCGAAGGACCGTCCGATCTGGCGGCTCTTGGTAGGCCTGAACATCCGGCACGTCGGCACGCACGTCGCGCAGGTCCTCGCGCGCGCGTTCGGATCGATCGACGCGATCGCCGCGGCCAGCGAGGACGAGATCGACGAGGTGCCCGAGATCGGGCCGGAGATCGCCGCGACCGTGCGCGAGTGGTTCGACGACGACGAGAACCTCGCGCTCGTGGAGAAGCTGCGGAGGGCCGGGGTGCGTATGGCCGACGAGCGGGTGTCCGACGAGGGCTCCAGGCCGCTCGAGGGGCAGTCGCTCGTACTGACAGGCGGGCTCGAGGGCATGAGCCGCGAAGAAGCTACCGAGCTCGCGCAGGCCGCGGGTGCCCGCGTGGCCTCGAGCGTCTCGAAGAAGACGTCGTTCGTGGTCGCCGGCGAGGGGCCGGGCACGAAGCTCGCCAAGGCCGAGTCGCTCGGCGTCGAGGTGATCGACGAGGCCGAGTTCGTGCGTCGGCTCGGCAGGAGCTAGCGGCGCCGACTGCCTCCGGCGGCCGTGTCCGCCGAGTTCCCGCCGCGGCCCGATACGCCCTGAGCGCTCGTATCCCGTCCCGGCCGCGAGGGCTATAGTCCGGCCAGACCAGGGGAGGTCCGTGTGTCGGCCCACGTGATCGACGGCAACCTGCTCGCGGCTCGCCTCCGCGAGACGATCGACGAGGAGCTCCAGGTGCTGCGTATGTCGTCGGTCACCCCAGGGCTCGCCACGATCATGATCGGCGAGTCGCCCGACGCCACCGCGTACGAGCGTCACGTTCGGCGGCTCGCCGAAGGGCTCGACTACCACTACGTCTCCGAGCGCCTTCCCTCCGAGGTCGAGCTTCCGGACGTACTGGCGACGATCGGCAAGGTGAACGCCGACCCGCGCGTCACCGGCGTGCTCGTGCTGCGTCCGCTCCCGGCACATCTGCCGGAAGCCGTGGTCAACGCCACCGTCGATCCGCGCAAGGACATCGAGGGACAACACCCCGAGAACGCCGGTCTGTTGGCGCTCGGCCGCCCCCGATTCGTGCCGTCGACCCCCGCGTCGTGCTTCTACTTGCTCGATTCGTACGCGCGCTCGACCGGTATCGACCCCGCCGACTTCTACACGGGGAAGACCCTGGTCGTGGTCGGCCGGTCCACGAGCGTGGGCAAACCCGCGCAGTGGCTCGGGCTGGAACGGCACGCGACCGTGCTGGCCGCCCATAGCCGCACCGCGGCTTCGGGCCGGCTCGCGGAAGCCACGTCGCAGGCCGACATCTTGATCGTGGCCGCAGGGCAGCCCGGCCTCGTCACCGGCGACATGGTCGGAGAGGGCGTGATCGCGGTCGATGTCGGGTTCCACACGGTGAACGACCCGGACACGGGGAAGACGCGCTTCGTCGGTGACCTCGACTTCGACTCGGTGGCCGCGAAGGCCGAGGCGATCACTCCCGTGCCCGGAGGCGTCGGCCCGATCACCGACGTCTGGCTGGTCGGGAACACCCTGGTGGCCGCGGCGCTCTCGGTGCAGGTCGAGCCGCGCTTCGGCTCGATCGTCTGAGCCGGCGGCGACGGCGCCGCTAGACTGCCCGCCATGCCCATCGAGATCGACATCGACCATGTCGCGCGGCTCGCACGCGTGTCGCTCACCGACGATGAGAAGGCGCGCATGCGCGACCAGCTCGCCGTGATCCTCGAGCACGCGGCGAAGGTGGGGGAGGTGGCCGCCGACGACGTGCCGCCGACCGCCTCGCCGATCCCTCAGGTGAACGTGCTGCGCGACGACGTGCCGGAGCCGAGCATCTCGCACGACGCGGCACTCGCGAACGCGCCCGCCGAAGCCGACGGGCGGTTCCTCGTGCCGAGGATCGCGGAGACCGGTTCGTGACGGAGCTCTGCGACCTCACCGGTCAGGACCTGGCGTCGAGGCTCCGCGGAGGCGAGATCACGGCCGTCGAGCTCGCGGAGTCGTCCCTCGGCCGGCGCGAGGCGCTCGACGGCCGCGTCGGGGCGTTCCTGACCCCGACGCCGGAGGTCGCGTTGGAGCGGGCGTCCGAGCTCGACACGTACCTCGCCACGGGCGCTCCGCAGTCCGGCGTCGCCGGTATCCCGCTGGCGCTGAAGGACGTGTTCACGACGAGGGGCATCCGCACCACCTGCGGCTCGAAGATCCTCGAGACCTACGTGCCCCCCTACGACGCGACCGCGTGGACCCGCCTGTCGGGTGCGGGCAGCACCCTCGTGGGGAAGACGAACTGCGACGAGTTCGCGATGGGCTCGTCGAACGAGAACTCGGCCTTCGGGCCGGTGCACAACCCGTGGAACCTGGACATGGTGCCCGGTGGGTCGAGCGGAGGCAGCGCCGCGGCGGTCGCGAGCGGCATGGCCGTGTGGGCCCTCGGCACCGATACCGGCGGCTCCGTGCGGCAGCCGGCCGCGCTCACCGGCACGGTGGGCCTGAAGCCCACCTACGGGCGGATCAGCCGTTACGGTCTGATCGCGTTCGCCTCCTCGCTCGACACCGTCGGCACGTTCACGCGCAGCGTGCGCGACGCCGCGACGCTCCTCGGCGTGCTCGCGGGGCGGGACCATCGCGACGCCACGAGCCTCGGCGCCGAGGTGCCCGACTACGCTGATCGGCTCGAGGAGGGCGTCGCCGGCCTGCGGGTCGGGGTGCTCGCCGAAGCGTTCGGCCAGGGCGTCGAACCCGACGTCGCCGCATCGGTACGGGACGCCTGCGACCGGCTGTCGGCGCTCGGTGCCGGCGTGGACGAGGCGACGCTTCCGCATGCGGAATACGCCTTGAGTGCCTACTACCTGATCGCGCCGAGCGAGGCGTCGTCGAACCTCGCCCGCTACGACGGCGTGCGCTACGGGCTGCGGGTCGAAGGCGACGACTCGATCGAGATGATGTTTCGCACGCGAGGCGCCGGGTTCGGGCCAGAGGTCAAGCGACGGATCATGCTGGGTACCTACGCATTGTCGGCCGGGTACTACGAGGCCTACTACGGCCAGGCCCAGAAGGTGCGCACGCTGATCCTGCGCGACTACGCCGCCGCGTTCGATCGCTTCGACGTGCTGGTCTCGCCGACGTCGCCGACGACGGCATTCCCGATCGGGGCGAAGGCCGACGACCCGATGGCGATGTACCTGAACGACATCTTCACGATCCCGGCCAATCTCGGCGGGGTCCCGGCGATGAGCGTGCCGTGCGGCCTCGATGCCGCAGGGCTGCCGATAGGTGTGCAGCTGACAGCGCCCGCCCTCGAGGAAGCGAGGCTGTTCGGCGCCGCAGCCGCCCTAGAGCACGATCTCGGGCTCGACCTCCGGCCCCCGCTGCTCGCCGGCATCTGAGGTAACGGCCGGGCGATCGTCTCGCGTCGCGCCGCCGCTCGAGACGATCAGGGCCACCGCGACGACGATCAACGCCCCCGCCGCGACCGCGGTGGCCGTCAGCCGCTCGTCGAGCAAGAGCCACCCGAGCAACACCGCCCCGACCGGCGTGACGTACGCGTACGTGGCGACCAGCGACGTGCGGGCCACGCGCAGGAGCCACAGGTAGGCCGTGAACCCGATCCAGGAGCCGAAGACGATCAGGTAGGCGAGGGCCAGCACGGAAGCCCGGGAGAACGAGTCGAGCCGCAGGTCGCCGATCTCGCCCGCGAGCGAGCCGGCGAACCAGAAGATGCCTGCAGCGAGCAGCATCTCCATGCCGGCGGCCACGAACGGCCGCCGGGGGAGGCGTGCGTGCCGCTGGTAGATCGAGCCGGCCGCCCACGAGGCCGCGGCACCGAGCGCCACCAGCAGGCCGCCCAGATCGATCGCCCCGTCGAACGCGGACCCGCCCACGAGCAGGGCGGCTCCCGCGAACCCGACCGCGAGTCCGGCCACGACGACCGGCGGCTGACGCCTGTGCAGCAGCACCCGGTCGATCGCCGCGATCCACAGCGGCACCGTTGCGATCGCGAGCCCTGCCACCCCCGAGGGGATCGTCCGCTCCGCCCACACGATGCCACCGTTGCCGCCGAACATCAGCAGCAGGGCGACCACGGCGGCCCCCTTCCACTCCGCGGCGCCGGGGTGATCGCCCTCGCGATCGCCGGTGCTGATCGCGATCGGCAACAGGACCGCCCCGGCCACCAGGAACCGTACCCCGGTCGCCACGAGCGAGGGCATCGTCTCGTTCACGAGCTTGATCGCGATGAAGGTGGTGCTCCAGATCACGTACACGGCCCCCAACGCCACCCAGATGCGGCCCGTGCTCGGCGACGACGCGTGGCGATCGGGCATCGCGACAGGATAGGTGGCACGGCGGCGGCCGCCCTCGCCGGATGCGACGAAGAGCTTCGATAGGCTAAGCCGCGATGACCGAGTACGAGGCCGTGATCGGGCTCGAGTGCCATGTGGAGCTCAGCACCGAAACGAAGATGTTCTGCGGATGCCGCAACGTCTTCGGCGCGCCCCCCAACACGAACGTCTGCCCCGTGTGCCTGGGGCATCCGGGTTCCCTTCCCGTTCCCAACCGTGAGGCGATCGAGCGCATCATGACGATCGGACTCGCGCTCGGGAGCGAGATCGCGCAGCACTCCGTCTTCCACCGGAAGAACTACTTCTATCCGGACATGCCGAAGAACTACCAGATCAGCCAGTACGACCTGCCGGTCTGCGTGGGAGGTCACCTCGACGTCGAGCTGCCCGACGGCTCGACGAGCCGCGTCGGCATCACCCGGGTGCACATGGAGGAGGACACCGGCAAGACCACCCACTCGAGCTCGAGCGGACGGATCCACGGCGCCGACGCCGCGCTCGTGGACTTCAATCGCGCCGGCGTGCCCCTCGTGGAATGCGTCAGCGAGCCCGATATCCGCTCACCGGAAGAGGCCGCGGCCTACCTCCGCGAGCTCCGAGCCACCCTCGAGGCGCTCGAGGTGAGCGACGTGCGCATGGAGGAAGGCTCGCTCCGCTGCGACGCGAACGTCTCGATGCGCTCGGTCGGGACGGCGGAGTTCGGCACGAAGGTCGAGATCAAGAACATGAACTCGGTGCGTTCGCTCGAGCGCGCGCTCACCTACGAGATCGCTCGACAGACCAAGGCCCTCGAGACCGGCGAGACGATCGTGCAGGAGACCCGTCACTGGAACGAGGACGCCGGCGCGACCGCGTCGATGCGCTCCAAGGAGGAAGCCTTCGACTACCGTTACTTCCCGGAGCCGGACATCCCGGCGATCGAGCCCGCCGACGGGTGGATCGAGGAGCTGCGAGCTGCCCTCCCGGAGCTCCCGCGCGTCCGTCGGGAACGCTACGTCGCCGAGCAGGGGCTGAAGCCCGAGGTCGCCCGCGTGCTCGTCTCCGATCGCGCCGGGTCCAGCCTGTTCGAGGAGACGGTGGCGCTCGGCGCCGACCCGGCGGCTGCGGCGAACTGGATCACGCAGGACCTGGCGGGCCTGGCGAACAAACACGGGTCAGAGGCTGTCGCCAGGGTGACGCCCCGACACCTCGCCGACCTGCTCGTCTCGCTGAGCGGCGACACGATCAGCGGGGCGGGCGCGAAGCAAGCTCTCGAGGACGTCGTCGAGACCGGCGACGACATCGAGACCATCGTCGAACGTCGAGGCCTGCGTCAGGTCTCCGACACGGGCGAGCTCGGCGCGATCGTCGACCGGGTGCTGGCCGACAACGCCGATGCCGCGCAGAAGTTCCGCGACGGGAACCCCAACCTGATGGGCTTCCTGGTGGGGCAGGTCATGAAAGCCTCGGGTGGCTCGGCGAACCCCAAGCTCGCGCAGGGATTGCTGCGCGAGCGGCTCCAGGGCTGAGGTCGAGGCGCCGTGCGCGCCCCGTCCGGCCGCCCGAAGCGAATCCCGCTCTGGCAGCTCGCCCTGTACGGGGTCTCGAGTCTCGCACGCGGAGCTGTGCATCCGTTCGTCCGCTTGTGGCGCTCGAGCGATCCGATCGACTCCTACGCCCTGAATCACCTGACGAGCGTGGCGGGCGACACGATGCTCGCGATCGCGCTGGCCGACTCGGTGTTCTTCTCGTTGCCGGTCGAGGAGGCGAAGCTCCGCGTGGTCGCCTATCTCGCCATCACGATGCTACCGCTCGCGCTCGCCGGACCGCTGCTGGTGCCGCTGCTCGACCGCGCAGGACCGCGCCGCCTGATCGCGTTCGCGTCCGCCGCCGGCCGCGCGGTGATCGCGATGTATGCGGCGCCCCGGTTCAGCACGCTCCTGCTCTTCCCGGCGGCGCTCGCCTTGCTCGTGCTCTCGAAGGTGCACTCGATCACGAAGAACGGCCTCACGATCGCCTACGCCGGGCGCGGGGACGGCCTGATGCAGGCCAACGCCCGGCTGGGCCGACTCGCCGCCGTGGGGGCGATCCTCGCGGCTCCCGTCGCCTACGCCGCGCTCCGACTCGGTGGCTCCCCGGCCGTGATCTACGTGGCAGCCCTCATCTACGCGGGGTCGGCGGCGCTCACGCTCCGTCTGGCGCATCCTGACCCCACACGGGTGCCCGCGGCCGGAACCCGCACCCCGCCGAGCCCGGTCGCGCCGAGCGCTGCCGGTCGGCAGGTCGGCCGGCGTGGCGCCGTGCCGGCGCTCGCCGTGCCTGCCGTGGGCGCGGTGGGCATGCGTGCGGCGAGCGGCTTCCTGCTGTTCCTGCTGGCGTTCTCGCTCCGTGAGGAATCCGCCCCCGTGTACTGGTTCGCGGTGCTGGCGGGAGCCGGTCTGATCGGCACGTTCGTCGCCGACATCGTGGCCCCGCGCCTGCCCCGCTCCACCCGCGAGGAAGCGGTCGTGATCGCATCGGTGAGCGCATCGTGCGTCGGAGCGCTCCTGGCATTCGAGGTCTTCGGACTGCCCCTGCTGACGGTCTTCGCGCTGGTCGCCGGCGCGGCCACCGAGTTCGGCCGGCTCGCGTTCCAGAGCCTGATGCAGCGGTACGCGCCTGAGGGAGCGCAGGGACGGGTATTCGTGCGGTACGAGGCGCTGCTGCAGCTCGCATGGGTCGCCGGCGCGTTCCTGCCGGCGCTCCTGCCGATCGACTTCCGGGTCGGCATCCTGATCCTGGCGGCCTTCTACGCGGCGCTCGGCGTCGGGACCGTGCTGCGGGCGCGCGCGCGGGCACGTCACGACGCCGGCCGTCCGCCGCTTCCCCCGCGGCCCGGCTGACCTCACCGACACGTCGAACTCGCCCTGCAGCGTAAGCTTGCCGGGAGTGCGCCCGCGGGGCGCCCGTCGAGCAGAGGAGGTCGCGCCGTGGCGGAGTGGATCACCGTGGGGAGCGCCGACGAGATCGCCGAGGGCGAGGCCACGGCGTTCGACGTGAACGGCGAGGAGATCGCCGTGTCGCGCGTCGACGGCGCGTTGCATGCGTTCAGCGACATCTGCACGCACCGGCGCTGCAACCTGTCGATGGGCGGCGAGATCGACGGCACCACGATCGAGTGCGAATGCCATGGCAGCACCTTCGACATGGTGACCGGCGAGGTCGTGGAGGGGCCGGCGACCGAGCCGATCGCCACCTTCCCCGTCTCCGACGAGGGCGGCGATCTGCGCATCGAGGCCTGAGGCGTCACGTGCCTCCCGATCGAACCTTCGTCATCGTGGGCGCGTCGCTCGCCGGCGCGACGGCCGCCGCCACCTTGCGCGAGGAAGGGTTCGACGGCCGCGTCGTGCTGGTCGGCGCCGAGCCGCTGCCGCCCTACGAGCGACCGGCTCTGTCGAAGGAGTTCCTGCGTGGCGAACAGTCGCTCGAGGAGCAGTACGTGCGTCCCGAGCAGTGGTACGGCGATCACGAGGTCGAGACGCGACTCGGCGCCCGCGCGGTGCAGCTCGCCGTGACCGACCGGCAGGTGGTGGTCGCCGGCGGTGAGCGGGTCGGCTACGACGCCTTGCTCATCGCGACCGGCAGTCGCAACCGGAAGCTCGACGCGCCCGGGTCCTCGCTGCCCGGGGTGTTCGACCTGCGGACCGCCGCCGACGCCGAGCGCATCAAGGAATCCGCCGTCGAGGGGGCCCGCGTCGTCTGCGTGGGCATGGGCTTCATCGGGGCGGAGGTCGCGGCATCGATGCGCATGCTCGCCCACGACGTCGCGGTGGTCGAGGTCTTCGAGACCACCCTGTACCGGGTGCTGGGGCCCGACATCGGCCGGGCGCTGGAGGGACTGCATCGGGACCATGGGGTGCAGCTGTTGTTCAACGAGGCGGTGGCGAGCTTCGAGGGCGACGGCCGCCTCGAGGCGGTCGTGACGAGCGGCGGCCGCCGCATCGACGCCGACGTCGCGATCGTTGGAGTCGGCACCGAGCCGAGCGTGGAGCTGATGGCGGGCACCGGACTCGACCAGGGCGGCGGCATCCCGGTGGGGCCGGCCCTGGAGACGTCGGTGCCCGACGTGTTCGCGGCCGGCGACGTCGCCCGCCACGAGCACCCGGTCTTCGGGCCGGTCCGCGTCGAGCACTTCGACAACGCGATCAAGATGGGGGAGACCGCCGCACGCAACATGCTCGGCGCCGGCGAGGTCTTCGCCGACCCCCACTGGTTCTGGAGCGATCAGTACGACTCCCAGGTGCAGATGGCCGGGTTCGCCGCGACCTGGAACCGCACCGTCGTCCGCGGTTCCCTCGAGCAACGTTCGTTCTGCGCGTTCCTGCTCGACGCCGACGGGGTGGTGCGTTCGACCGTGAGCCTTGACTGGAAGCGCGATGTCCGCCGTTCCTTCGGGCTGATCTCGGCCCAGGTCGCACCCGACCCCGACGCGCTCGCCGACCCCGACGTCGATCTCCGGACGCTCGTGCCGGAAGCGGAGGGCTGAGCCGTGCACATCGGCGGGCCCGCCGTCGGCCATCCCACCTGAGACCTCGATCTCCAACGCCGGATCCGTGAGACGCGGCGCGACCGGATGACGAGGGCGGTGGCGCGTGCCCGAGGTCGCCGCACGATGCTCGACCGCGTGCTGCGCCGAGAGCCGGGGGAGCGTCCGCTGCCGGTCGAGTTCGACGCGGACTCACTCATCGACCGAGGCGACGACGTCTGGAAGTCGCTCCGCTTCTGATCTCCCCCGGGAGGAGTAGTCTGGGTTGGACTAGGAGGTCGTGGGTGGTCCCCTGCCGGCGCCCTCGGTTGGCCCAGATCGTGCGGTTCCCGGATGCCCCACGGGGCCGGGGAAGCCCCCTGCTAGGCTGAACGTTCGAGCCCAGAACGACAGCTGCGAGGAGTTGATCCGCACCGTGGACAGGCCCGAGATCATCCTGGCTCCCGGCCCGACCCCGATCCCGCCCGAGGTGCTGCTCGCTCAGGGCAGCCCGCTCGTGTACCACCGCGGTCCGGGCTTCGGGAACATCATGCGCGGGGTCACGGACCGGCTGAAGGAGCTCTACCGCACCCACTCCGCCGACGTGCTCCTGATGACCTCGAGCGGCACCGGTGGGCTCGAATCGGCGATCGCGAACTGCTTCTCGCCGGGCGACGAGGTACTTGTACCGCTGGCGGGGTTCTTCGCGGAGCGGTTCAAGACGCTGGCCGAGAGGTTCGGACTCACGGTGCACACTGTCGACTACGAGTGGGGCGAACGTGTCCGGCCCGACGAGGTGGCCGAGGCGCTCGCCGAGCTTCCGGTCAAGGCCGTGTTGCTCACGCAGTCCGAGACGTCGACCGGCGTGATCCAACCGATCGAGCAGCTGGCGAAGGTCGCCAACGACGCCGGCGCGATGGTGGTGGTCGACGTGGTCTCGTCGCTCGGCGCCGTGCCGTTCGAGTTCGACGCCTGGGGTATCGACGTCGCGGTCGGCGGGTCCCAGAAGGCGCTGAGCGCCTCGCCGGGCATCGCGTTCGCGGCGATCAGCGAGCGCGCGTGGGACGCCACGCGGTCGGCGACGAACCCGCGCTTCTACTTCGACTGGGCGACGTACAAGCGCTTCGCCGACCTTCCCGACCCGGAGAACCCGTGGACCCCGGCGATCAGCGTGATGCAGGGACTGCAGGTCGCGCTGGAGCTCTACTTCCAAGACGGCATCGAGGTCGCGATGCGCCGGCACCGCATGCTCTCGCGCGCGGTCAAGGAGGGCGTCAAGGCGCTGGGTCTCGACCTGTTCGGCGAGGGCCTGGAGCAGAACTGGACCGTGACCGCGATCCGGGCCCCCGAGTCGGCCGATGCCGACACGATCAGCGACACGATCAGGGCCGAGCACGGGGTCGTGCTCGCGCCGGGACAGGGGCCGCTGAAGGGGAAGGTCTTCCGCATCGGGCACTTCGGGTACTTCAGCGAGCTCGACATCATCCGCGGCCTCGCAGCGTTGGAGATGACGCTCGAGACACTCGGGCATCCCGTGAAGCGAGGCGCTGGGGTGGCCGCCGCCGAGACCGTGTTCATGGAGTCGCGCCCGTCGTGATCCGGGACACGCCTCGCCGATGAGGGTGCTCGTCACCGAGCCGCTCTCCGCGCAGGGGCTCGACCTGCTCCGCGCCGACTTCCGGGTCGACGAACGCACCGATCTCGCGACCGGCGATCTCGCGACCGGCGATCTCGCCGCCGAGATCGAACCCTACGACGCGTTGGTCATCCGCAGCGCGACGCAGGTCACCGACGAGGTGCTGGCCGCCGCTCCGAACCTGAAGGTGGTCGCCCGAGCCGGTATCGGGCTCGACAACGTCGACGTCGAGGCGGCCACGCGCCGCGGTGTGATGGTCGTGAACGCGCCGCAGTCCAACATCATCAGCGCTGCGGAGCAGGCGATGGCCCTGTTGCTCGCCCAGGCCCGCAACACGCCACAGGCGCACGCCGCGCTGAAGGCGGGGTCGTGGGAGCGCTCGAAGTGGGAGGGGGTCGAGCTCGCTGGCAAGACGCTCGGGCTCGTCGGCCTCGGCCGGGTCGGGGTGCTCGTCGCGCAGCGCGCTGCCGGGTTCGGCATGCGCGTGATCGCGTTCGACCCGTACGTGAGCGCCGACCGCGCGAAGGAGATGGGCGTCGACGCGATGCCGTCGCTCGAGGCGCTGCTCGTGCAGGCCGACTTCGTCTCGATCCACCTTCCGCGAACGCCGGAGACCGAGGGCCTGATCGGCGAGCACGAGCTGCGACTGATGAAGCAGGGCGCCCGGCTCGTCAACACCGCCCGCGGGGGCATCGTCGACGAGAGCGCGCTCGCCAAGGCGATCGAGAGCGGCCACCTCGGCGGGGCGGCGCTCGACGTGTTCGCGACGGAGCCCACGACCGACTCGCCCCTGTTCGCGCTCGAGTCGGTGGTCGTCACGCCCCATCTGGGCGCATCCACCAAGGAAGCGCAGGACAAGGCGGGCACCACGGTGGCCGAGATGGTGCGGCTCGCGCTCACCGGGGAGTTCGTGCCCTACGCCGTGAACGTCTCGGCCGGGGCCGAGGTCACCGAGGTCGTGCGGCCGTTCGTGCCGCTCGCGGAGCGGCTCGGGGCGCTCACCGCCGGTCTGGCCGAGGGCGGGGTGCGATCGATCGTCGCGAGCTACCTCGGCCGCATCGCGGAGTCCGACACGCGCGTGCTCACGCTCGCCGCTCTGAAGGGCATCCTCGGCAACACGGTGAACGAACCCGTCTCGTTCGTGAACGCGCCGATGCTCGCCCGTGAGCGCGGGCTCACGGTGAGCGAGATGCGCTCGACGGTCTCGCAGGACTACGTGAGCTCGATCTCCCTGCGAGCCGAGACCGATGCGGACCCCGTCGCGATCTCGGGGTCGGTGCTCGGGCGCGACCACGAGCGGGTCACCCAGGTGAACGGCTTCGAGATCGAGGTCACGCCGGCCGGGCACATGGTGTTCTTCACGTACGTCGACCGTCCGGGCATCATCGGGAAGGTCGGCACCCTGCTCGGCGAGGCCGGCATCAACATCGCCACGATGGACGTCGGCCGCAAGGCCGAAGGCGGCGAGGCGCTGATGTGCCTGACGGTGGACACCGAGGTGCCGCCAGGCGTGCTCGAGCTCGTCGCGGGCGAGATCGAGGCCCACCAATTGCGCACTGTCACGCTGCCACCATCCTGACCCAACGGGGCCGCTCCACTTCTTTCCTCACGCGATCATCCAGAGCCGGATGCCTCGAGCGCGCGGATCGTCAGCCGACGAAGTGCAAGGAGGGTTCGAAGCTGTGCGGATGCTTCCTCGGCAGTCCGAGGCAGAGGCGAGCTCGTGAGGACATGGTGGCCGGCAGCCTCGAAGTAGGACGGCAGAGCACTGTCCCCAGACTCGCCGTCTCTGCCGAGCAGCGTGTCGATCGACGATTCGACGAGGCCCGTGACGAGCTCCTCATCCCTCCCGTAGGCACCGGCGTGGGTATCAGCCAGGGCACGGACGGGGATGGAGGGGAGATCGAGGAACGGCCGACCGAGCGTCACTGCGACAACTATTGGAGGGCTCGTCATCGATAGCGGTGCCGTGTGGCACATCTCGTTGTGGAACGTGTCGTCCCAATCGTGCCAGTACGCGAAGCTGACGATCGGAACGCCTTCGAAGGTGCCTCGGAGCACCTGCTCGACGCTATCTCCGCCGAACTGCGGGTCGCTCCGGCGATGGATGACGAAGAAGAACGACTGAAGCTCTGATTCTGGGAGTCCCTCCTCGTCGTGGTCCAAGCCGATCGCGCTCGCGATGGTCGGCAGCAGAGCGAGAGCTGTCTCGTCGCGCTTCCAGCTCCGCTGCGTCAGCACGATGGTCCACGCATACAGCGCGGCGCCGGTGACCACGACCGCGACGATGATCCAGGGGATCATCCGGGCAGGATGGACCGGGATCGAGCGCTTCGCAAGAGCACCCACAGGAAGCACCTCGCTCAGGATGACCGTATCGCTGTGGTAGCGTGCTCCGATCATGAAGCGGATGTCCTCGATCACCGGTGATGCCTCCGGTGCGCGTGCCCACTTCGGGCCGCGCCCCGTGCGGTAGCGCACCACCTCCGATCAGGATCACCGCCCCGCATCGCCTCGCAAGGAGCACCGCTTCATGAGCCAGACCCCGAACACCGCCGTTCCGGAGCCTCGCCACGTTCCGTCGGCGCGCGAGCGCTCCGCCGTGCGCAGGCTTGCGACGGCGCGCCTGATCTCGCTCACCGGGAGCGGTGCGGCGTTCGCGGCGCTCGCGTACATCATGTTCCAGCTCACGGGGGAGTCCCGCTGGGTCTCCTGGACGCTGCTCCTCACGTTCGGGGCCCAGGGTCTCTTCGCGCCCCTGGGCAGCGCGCTCGGCGACCGCTTCGATCGCCGGAAGGTGCTCGTGATCGCGGACCTCGCCGCAGCGGTGGGCTTCGTGGCGCTCGCGTTCGCGCAAACCCCGGTCCAGCTGCTCGTGATGGCGTTCATCACCGCAACCCTCGAGTCGCCGATCTGGTCGGTGTCCGCGGCCGCCGTGCCGAACCTGGTCGGCCCCGAGGACCTGACGTGGGCGAACGGCATGGTGGCGGTCGGCCGCAACATCGGGAACCTGGTCGGGCCGATCCTCGGAGGCGTGCTCGTCGCCGTGATCGCTCCCGACTCGACGCCCGATCAGTTGCAGACTGCCGGGTACTGGGTGTTCGGCTTGAACGCCGTCTCGTTCGCGGGCTCGGCGTGGCTGATCGCGACGACTCCGGGTTCGTTCACGGGTGAACGCGGGGAAGACGATCGGTTCGGTGGCCTGAAGGATGGCGTCGTGTTCTTGCTGCGAGATCGCGTGTTGCGCGCGATCACGCTCGCGTGGGTCGTGCTGCTGCTTGGCGCCGGCTTCACGCTGGTCGCAGAAGTGGCGCTCGCCGAAGAGCTCGGCGCCGGTGCGATCGGGTATGGACTGTTGAACGCCGGGTGGGGCGGCGGTGCCGCGCTGGGCTCCTTCCTCGCCCAGCGCTACCTGCGGGAACGCTACGAGGCCCGCGCGCTGATCTGGGGCGTGGCGCTCGTCGGCCTGTGCCTCGGGCTGATCGGCATCGCGCCGTGGCTGCCGCTCGCCGTCGGCTTGATGGTCGGCGCCGGCACGGGGGAGGGCGTCGGAGGCGTCGCCGAGCAGGGCATCCTGCAGAGGCGCACGCCCGATCACATCCGTAGCCGGGTGATCGGAGCCTCTGAGTCGGCGATCCTGATCGCGCTCGCGATCTCGTTCGCGTTCGGCGGGGAGGTCGTCGACTCGATCGGGCCACGCGGCGCGTACTTCGTCGGGGGGCTGAGCTGCCTCGCCGCCGCGCTGGTGCTCGTGCGCCCGCTCAGCCGTGAGCATCGGGAGTCCGAGGTGGCCGACGTCACGGCCTGACGTTCGATCGCGGTTCAACCTGAATCATCGCTCAGCGCGCAAAGCGGTGCTCACCTGCGCTGTCGTGCCGGTATCCGGAGAGGCTAACGGCATTTGATTTGAATAGCCATTCAGGAGTATCGTGACCGCCCGTGGCGGTCCTTCCCGACCGCGCGGAAGGGGCTGAGCGGCAACGATGTCTTCCACGAACGGCTACCACGCGATCGTCGTGGGCGGGGGCCATAACGGGCTCGTGGCCGCTGCCTACCTCGCGAAGGCAGGCGCGCGCACGGTCGTGCTCGAGGCGCGTCACAAGGTCGGCGGGGCCGCCGACACGATGGCGCCGTGGCCCGAGGCGCCCGAGTTCAAGGTCACCACGCTCAGCTACGTGATGAGCCTGATGCCCGACACGATCCTGCGCGACCTGCAGCTCGAGCGCCACGGATACCGGGCGACGCGGGTGGGGCCGTACTTCCTTCCGTTCCCCGACGGTCGCTGCATCGTGCAGTACGACGACGACGCGCGGAAGAACCACGAGTCGTTCGCGCAGTTCTCGAGGCGCGACGCCGACGCGATCGAGCGCTGGGACGCATGGATCGGCGGCCTCGCCGAGGTGCTCGGGCCGCTGATGATGGCCACGCCGCCGAAGCTCGGCTCGACGAAGCCTTCCGACCTCACGGAACAGCTCCGACTCGCGTGGCGCTTCCGCGGGCTCGACGTGCGCGGGCTCGCCGACGCGACCCAGCTGATGACGATGTCGGTCGTCGACCTGCTCGACCGGTTCTTCGAGTCCGATCAGGTGAAGACGGTGATGGCCCTGAACGGCCTGATCGGCACATGGGCAGGCCCGTACGAGCCGGGCACCGGTTACGTGATGGCACACCACTCGATCGGCGACGTCGGCGACGGGCATCTCGGCTCATGGGCCGTGCCCGAAGGTGGCATGGGCGCGGTGAGTGATGCGATCGCCTCGAGTGCGCGCGCGTCGGGCGCCGACATCCGCACCGATGCTCGGGTCGCACGCATCCTCGTCGTCGACGGCGCCGCGACCGGGGTCGTGCTGGACTCCGGCGAGGAGCTGCGGGCGCCGTTGGTCGTCACCGCGATCCACCCGAAGATCACGTTCCTCGAGCAGATCGACCGCGTGGACCTGCCGGCGGACTTCGTCGACGACATCACGAACTGGAAGACGCGCAGCGGCGTCGTGAAGATCAACTGTGCGTTGGACAGGGCCCCGATCTTCACCGCGATGCCCGAGCTCACCGACCTCACGGGAGGGTTCGAGCTCGCGCACTCCGTCGCGTACCTCGAGAAGGCGTTCGAGCAGGCCCGGGCGGGGGAGCCGGCGACCGCACCGTTCAGCGACGGCGTGATGCCGACCGTGTACGACCGCACCCTCGCGCCCGAGGACAAGCACGTCGTGTCGCTGTTCACGCAGTGGGTACCGCACGGGTGGAGCGAGGAACCGCACGCCGCCGAGCTCGAGGCGTACGCCGACCGGGTGATCGCCGGTTACGACGAGCTGGCACCCGGCTTCGCCGACTCCGTGCTGCACCGGCAGGTGATCGGCCCCCACGAGATGGAACAAGAGTGGGGGCTGATCGGAGGCAACATCTTCCACGGGGAGCTCAGCGCCGAACAGCTGTTCCACATGCGTCCGGCGCCCGGGTACGCCGACTACCGCACCCCGATCCGCGGCTTGTACCAGTGCTCCAGCGCGACGCACGCCGGGGGCGGCGTCTGCGGCATCCCCGCGTACAACATGGTTCGCGAGATCAAGAGGGACCGCCGCCGCGGCCCGCTGAGACGGAAGGGTTGAGGGCGCCCGATGGCCGAGCAGAACTCGTCGTTCCCGTTCTACTTCGCGAGCTGGTACAAGAAGTCTCCGTACTTCCAGCGCACGGTGGAAGCCGGATGCACCAGCTGGGACCTCTACAACCACATGCTGATCCCGACGCTCTACGACGACGACGTCGAGGAGTACTGGCATCTGGTGGAGAGGGTGACGCTCTGGGACGTGGCGGTGGAGCGTCAGGTCGAGATCATCGGGCCGGACGCCGCGCGGTTCACCCAGCTGCTCACGCCTCGCGACCTTTCCGAGACCCAGCCCGAGCAGTGCAAGTACGTGCTGATCTGCGCGCCGGACGGCGGCATCGCGAACGACCCGATCCTGCTGAAGCTCGCCGACGACCACTTCTGGCTCTCGCTCGCCGACTCCGACGCGCTGCTCTACGCGCTCGGCGTGCAGGCGTTCGCCGGGCTCGACGTCGAGATCCGCGAGCCAGATGTCTCGCCGCTGCAGATCCAGGGGCCATTGTCGAAGCCGCTGATCCGCAAGCTCTTCGGCGACGACGTCGCCGACCAACGGTACTACTGGCACAAGCAGACCGAGCTGAACGGCATCCCGGTCGTGGTCTCGCGCACGGGTTGGAGCGCAGAGCTCGGCTTCGAGGTGTACCTGCGCGATTCGAGTCTCGCGATCGACCTCTGGGACGCGATCATGGCCGCAGGCGAAGAGTTCGGGCTGCGTGCGATCGCCCCGAGCGACCAGCGCCGAATGGAAGCCGGCATCTTCAACTACGGCAACGACATGGACATCACGAACAACCCGTTCGAGATCACGGGCCTCGAGCGCTTGGTCGAGCTCGACAACGACAACGAGTTCGTCTCGCGGAAGGCGCTGGAGCGGATCGAGGCCGAGGGAGTCCAGCAGAAGCTCGTCGGCGTGACGATCGACGGCGAGCCGCTCGGCATGTGGCTCGAGGACTTCTGGCCCGTCGTCGACGACGACGGGCAGGTCGGTCGCCTCGTGAGCGCCTCCTACTCCCCGAGGCTGGAGTTCAATATGGGCTTCGCGTGGGTGCCGATCGCGAAGGCCGCGGAAGGCACGCCGATCGAGATCATGTCGCCCGACGGCCAGATGACGGCCACGGTGACGCCGCTGCCGTTCCTCGACCCGAAGAAGGAGATCCCCGCGAAGAGCTGAGCCGTACCCTCTTCCGCGTGACCTACGAGCACTTGGAGATCTGGCGCGGGGATCCGCTGGGCGGCCCATGGCTCGACGAGCTCCCCGCGATCGTCGACGTCTGCGCGGAGCGGTGGTCGCTGACGCTCGGGAAGCCGTGGGCGAACAGCGTCGCCTCGCTCACGATGCCTGGGGAGCGCGATGGTCAGGCGGTCGTGCTCAAGGTAGGCATCCCCGATCGCGAGGGGGAGTTCGAGGCGGAGGCGCTCCGCAGGCTGGGCGGGGAGGCCGCCGTGCGCCTGCTCGACGAAGACCCGGCGTGCCGGGCGATGCTGCTCGAGCGCTGCCTGCCGGGGACGCCCCTCGCACGGGAGGAGCCCGAGGCCGCGCTCGACGTGCTGATCGAGCTGCTGCCGCGTCTGTGGATCCCGGCCGGGGACCCGTTCCGCCCGCTCGCCGATGAGGCGGCCGACCTCGTCGTCGAGATGCACGAGCACTGGGAACGGACGGGACGCTCGGTGGACGAGCGGCTGATCGAGGCCGCCACCGAGGCGTTCGACATGCTCGTGGCGACGCAGGGCGAGCAGGTGCTCGTCGATCAGGATCTGCACGCTGACAACGTGCTCGCGGCCGAGCGGGAACCCTGGCTCCTGATCGACCCGAAGCCGCTGGCCGGCGAGCGCGAGTTCGGGGTCGCCTCGGTCGTGCGCGGCCACGAGCTCGGCCACAGCAAGCAGGCCGTGGTGCGTCGCCTCGATCGGGTCACCGCCGAACTGGGACTCGACCGTGAGCGGGCACGGCTGTGGACGGTGGCGCACACCGTCGCTTGGGGGTTCGACGAGGAACCGCTCGTCGGTCACATCGAGGCGGCCACATGGCTGCTCGACGCGGCATGATGGAGTCGTGGAACCCCTGACCGGCCATCTGCTGATCTCGAACTCGAACCTGTTCGACCCGAACTTCCGTCGCACGGTGGTGTTGATCGGCCACCACGACGACGACGGGGCGGTCGGGGTCGTGCTGAATCAGCCGCTGGGAGTGCCGGTCCGTGAGGCGGTGCCGCCGCTCGGCGACCTCGTCGAGCCCGAAGAGCAACTCTTCGACGGCGGCCCCGTCGAGCCCGCTTCGGTCGTGGTGCTCGCCGACTTCCTCGATCCCTCGAGGGCCGAGCTGTTGGCGATGGGCTCGATCGGGTTCCTGCCGCAGGATGCGGGCGACGACATCGCCGCGGCGATCCGTCGGGCGCGCGTCTACGCCGGCTACGCCGGATGGGGTCCAGGCCAGCTCGAGGCCGAGCTTGGGGAAGAGAGCTGGGTGACCGCGCCCGCCCTGCCCGACGACGTCTTCCACGAGGATCCGGCGCGTCTGTGGGAGGACGTGCTCCGACGACTCGGGCGCGGCTACGACATGCTGCGACTCATGCCGCGCGATCCGTCCATGAACTGACGACGGCCGCTTGCCGCGGTGCCGTCGGCGCGGGATGCTGGGGCCGTGAGCACGGCGCCGATCGACCGGGATGCGTTGCAGCGATGTGCGAGTCCGTTCGGGCTCTCGCACGGCCTCCCCGGCGATGCGTACACCTCGCCCGACGTGCTCGCGTGGGAGCGAGAGAGGTTCTTCGACCGCTCGTGGGTGTGCCTCGGACGCGCCGGCACGCACCGGCGGGCGGCCGGGCAGATCGACCGGGGGGGATGGGTCTTCGTCCGCAGGGACGCTGACGGCATCGGCGCCGAGGAGCAGTTCGGGAACCTGTGGGAGCATCTCGCGCCGTGGGAGCCCGAGCGTCTCGTGGTCGGAGCGAGGCACTCGTACGAGGTCGCGGCGAACTGGAAGCTGATCCACGAGAACTACCAGGAGTGCTACCACTGTTCCGAGATCCACCCGGAGCTCTGCCAGCTGACGCCACCCGACAGCGGCTACTCGATCGACATCCGTGGTCTCTACGTGGCGGGCCCGATGGACCTCTACGACGGGGTCGAGACGATGTCGCTCGACGGGAAGTCGGGCGGTGTGCCGATCCGGGGCCTGCGGGACCACCAGCTGCGCGAGGTCGGGTACTTCGGCGTCTTCCCGAACCTGCTGATCAGTCCCCACCCCGACTACGTCCTCACTCACCGGGTGGAGCCGCTCGCGCCCGACCGGAGCTTCGTGGAGTGCGAGTGGCTGTTCCCGCCCGAGGCGCTGGAGCTCGACGGCTTCGACCCCGCCTACGCCGTGGACTTCTGGGACGTGACGAACCGCGAGGACTGGGCCGCGTGCGAGTCACTGCAGCGGGCGGTCGCCTCCCGCGGCCATCGGCCGGGGCCGATGTCGACCGTCTGGGAGGGCGGCGTCTACATGCAGGTGCGCATGATCGCCGACGGATATCTACGGGGCGAGGTGCCCGAACGTCCGGAGCAGCCCGAGTCCACGTCGTACCCGCGCCGGGAGCTGCTCTCCGGAGCATGAATGGCTCGGTCTCCTTCGATCGCGCCGCCAAGTACTACGACGCCACGCGCGGCCTGTCGCCAGAGGGCGTCGGTCGCACGACGGACGCCCTCGTGCAGGCGTTCGACGGCGTCGGTCCCCTCCTCGAGGTCGGTGTCGGCACGGGCCAGGTCGCCGTGCCTCTGCACGCGGCCGGCGTCGAGGTGATCGGCATCGACCTGTCGCGGCCGATGCTCGACATGCTGGTCGCCAAGGGCGATCGACGCCGAGTTCCCGTGGTCGAGGGCGACGCCACGATCATGCCCTTCCGCGACGATGCGTTCGCCGGCGCGTACCTGCGATGGGTGCTGCACCTGATCCCGGACTGGGCCGGTGCCGTGCGGGAGATCGTTCGCGTCGTCGAACGGGGCGGCCGGTTCGTCGCCGCCCTCGGTTCCTGCGGCGGCATCGGATCGGAGATCAAGGCGCGGTTCGCGGAGATCACCGGGATCTCGACGGAACCGGTCGGCCTCACGTGGGACGGGTGGCAGGAGCTCGACGACCTGATCGCGTCGTGCGGCGGCGCGAAGCTCGCCGACGTCACCTTCGAGGCCGTCGACCGGGACGACCTCGAGACCTTCGTGCGCGGTATCGAGGGGAACCGGTACTCGTGGACGTGGGCCGTCGGCGACGAGGCGCTGAGGGCGAGAGCCGCGGCCGAGTGTCGTTCGTGGACCGAGGCGCGGTGGGGGCCACTCGACCGTGTGACCCGAGAGGTCTCTCGCTTCCGCTTCGCCTCGTACCGCCTCGGCTGAGGGCGCCGGTCACCGCTCGATGTAGTCGTCGGGGTGGTCGACGACGCCCGGCGCCTCGTCGACCACGTGCATCGCGGACAGCTCCGAGGCGAGGGGGCCTTCGGTCTCGTCGACGTCGGCCACGAGATCCTTCTCCCGATCGATGCCGTCATCGCCGTCTCCGGAGACGAGGTCGATGCTCGTGTCGGCCCGCTCGCGCTGGGGCTGCTCGCGACGATTCCTGTCGTCGATCGTGTCGCCCTCGAGCTGCTCCGCCAGCGTGGTGTGCTCCTCGGCGCCCTCGTAGCCGTCCATGCCGCTGATGAGGTCCTCGATCGCCTCACCGGCGTCGGCGTCGACGTCGGTCGGGGACGGGCCCTCGCTCTGCGACAGCTGACGCTCGCCGTTCATGACGCCACCTTACCCGTCCTTCCCGCGACCGAACGTGCGGAGGGCCCGACCTCGCCGGGGAACGCCGGCGCCGGTATCCTTGGTGGCTACCACCGGCGCGAACCCGCGTGCCCGGTGACGCGAGGAGGTCCGACGGTGCCGATCACCGAGGTCGAGACGATCTGGATGAACGGCGAGCTCGTGCCGTGGCAGGACGCCAAGGTGCACGTGCTCAGCCACGCCCTGCACTACGGCAGCGGCGTATTCGAGGGCATCCGAGCCTACGAGACCGCGCGTGGCCCCGCCGTGTGGCACCTCGACGCGCACCTCGACCGCATGTACTCCTCGGCAGGCATCTACTTCATGGAGATCCCGTATTCGAAGGCCGAGCTGGTCGACGCCGTGAAGGCGACGATCCGGGCGAACGGTCTGCAGTCTTGTTACATCCGCCCGATCGCGATCCGCGGTTACGGCGAGATGGGTGTGAGCCCGCTCGCGAACCCTGTCGACGTCTCGATCGCGGTGTGGCCGTGGGGCGCCTACCTCGGGGAGGAGGCCTTGGAGCAAGGCGTGCGGGTGAAGATCAGCTCGTGGAAGCGTCACGACCAGAACTCGCTCCCGTCGGCCGCCAAAGCGACGGGCGGCTACCTCGGGTCGATCCTCGCGAAGGTCGACGCCACCAAGTCCGGCTACGACGAGGCGGTGCTGTTGAACGCCGAGGGCTACGTCACCGAGGGGTCCGGCGAGAACATCTTCGTGGTGAACGGTGGCACGATCGTGACGCCGCACACCGGACACGGCTGCCTCGCCGGGGTGACCCGCTCGGCCGTCATGGCGCTCGCGCGCGATCTCGGCTTCCCGGTGGTCGAGCAGAACCTCGTGCGTACCGACCTCTATACGGCCGACGAGGTGTTCTTCACGGGCACGGCCGCAGAGATCACGCCGATCCGTGAGGTCGACGACCGCACCGTCGGGGCCGGGCACCGAGGGCCGGTCACGAAGGCGCTGCAGGACGCGTTCTTCGCCGCCACGAAGGGCGACGACCCCACGTACGCGAGCTGGCTGACGTACGTGAACGACTGAACATCGGGCGTGGCATCGCTCAGGTGCCGAGCTCCAGCGTCCGGATCACTTCCCATTCGGCCGTGCCGGCGACGGCGCCCAGCTCGCGAGCGATGCCGACCATGATCGAACGACCGACGCGGTCGTCGCCTCGTGGCACCCAGAACGTGTAGCTCATCCCGGGGCGGAGGTCGATCGTGCCGGAGCCGGGCACGCGGAGGAGCTCGCTCCCCGGACCAGGGAATCGGAACGAGACGAGGCTGCCGTTCCGATCCGCGATCGGAACGTCGTCGGCGATCTCGATCGGCCCGCGGTCGGTATGGGTGAGCAGCCACGCCAGCAACGGCGGCGGCCGCCATTCGAGCCTGCGCCCGACCACCCGGTCGCGGATACGTGGCTCCACGAGACGCTCGTACCGCGGTCGGAACGCCTCGAACCACGCCTCGGCGACCGGGTGCGGCGCCGCTCGCGGCGGTGTCGCGGAGACGTCGATGGGTCGCAGGCGGCTGAGGTCGAAGATCGCGATGCCGACCGAGGCAGTGCGGGGTCCGGTGGTGATCGCTGCGAACCCCGGTCCGTCCGGTCCCCAGACGGAGTCGCCGGCGCGCCATCCCTCGGGCAGCGAGACGGAGACGCCGACCGAGAGTCCCGGAAGACGATAGGTTCCCGCCGCCAGGCTCTCGTCGCTGGCCGTCGAGGAGGAGCCCGTCGCGCTCTCTGCCTCCGTGTCGGCGCCGCCGCGAGACACGGCGAGCGCCACGCCCAGGGCGACCACGCCGACGGATGCGATCGTGGCGACGCGGCGGATCGCGGTCGACCGCCTGTACTCCCGGAGGTGACGGGCCCACGCGTGAACCGCCGCGGGCGTGTCGACGCATGCTCGTCGGAGCGCCTCTCGAAGCGCCGCGTCGTCCTCGAACGCTCCGGTCTCGATCGTCGCGGCCCGCGCGGCCGCGAGGCGCGACGGCATCGAGGCCGTCGCCGACCCCGTCGCGACGCTCACCTCGCTCGGTGACAACGCTTCCACGTCGCTCAACACGAGGACCGCGCGCGTCCGCTCGTCGAGCGTCGCGAGGACGACGCCGAGGTCGCTGCCGCCCCGGGTCCACGAGCGGGGACCCGGCCGGCGTCGTCGGGAGAAGACGGTCGCGGAACCGACGCATGCGGGCTCGGCCCGATCCGAACACTTCGCGATAGATGTGCACCGTGGGGCGTCGGCTGCCGTCGACCCGATGCCAGGTGCGATGCGCCCTGAGCATGGCCCTGGCGGCGACGCGCTCGGCCCGCCGGCGATCCTCGAGCACCAGCCCGCAGACCGCGTCGATCCTGTCGTGGCTCTCCTGGAAGGCCGCCTCGAACGTGGCCTCGGGGTCGAGCCCGGGCAGGAACGGAGCCTCGGGAGCGAGTTCGTGAGCTTCCGTCGCCGGTGTCCGCTGTCCGGTCGTGCGCATCGTGTCGGCCTCCGTGGAGAGCGTCTCACGCGCAGGGCGAACGCGCTGGGATGCCGTCGGACGCATCTCCCCGCAGAGACCCGGACGATGCCCGAGCGGCGCGGTAGGCTCCCGGCCGATGCAGGATCGTTTCCGGCTTCCGCGGACCGTCGTGCCCTCGCGATACGACCTGGTGCTCACCCCCGACCTCGAGGCCTTCTCATTCTCGGGCGAGGAGAACGTCGCGGTGGAGATCCACGAGCGCATCGCGGAGGTCGTGGTGAACGCCCTCGACATCGAGATCGACGGCGGGTACCTGCGCCACGACGACGGCGTCGAGATCCCCGTCGTCGACGTCGCGCTCGACCACGAGCTGCAGCGGGCGACGCTCGCCCTGGCCTCCCCGGTCGATCCGGGCGCCTGGACGCTGCACCTCGCTTTCCGTGGGGTGCTGAACGACCAGCTCCACGGCTTCTACCGGTCGAGCTACACCGACGAGGCAGGCACCCACACGATCGCCACCACGCAGTTCGAAGCCGCCGACGCGAGACGGGCGTTCCCGTGTTGGGACGAGCCGGACCTGAAGGCGGTCTTCGGCGTCACGCTGGTCGTACCGGAAGGTCTCGTCGCTCTCTCGAACGGGCCCGAGACCGATCGGGAGCCGTCCGGCGACGGCACCGTGACGGTGCGCTTCGCCGACACGATGGCGATGTCGACCTACCTCGTCGCCTTCGTGGTCGGACGTCTCGAGATCACCGACCCGATCGACGTCGACGGCGTGCCGCTCCGCCTCGTGCACCTTCCGGGCAAGGGACACCTCGCCGGATTCGCGCTCGATGCCGGGGTGTTCGCCCTGCGGTTCTTCACCGACTACTACGGCATCCCGTACCCCGACCGGAAGGTCGACTTCGTCGCGATCCCCGACTTCGCGCAGGGCGCGATGGAGAACACGGGGCTCATCACCTATCGCGAATCGCTGCTGCTCGTCGACCCCGACCACGCGACCCAGCCCGAGCTCGAGAACATCGCCGACGTGGTCGCCCACGAACTGGCTCACCAGTGGTTCGGCAACCTCGTGACGATGCGATGGTGGAACGGCATCTGGTTGAACGAGGCGTTCGCGACCTTCATGGCGCTGCTCACGGTCGACGCCTGGCGTCCGGACTGGGAGCAGTGGAACACCTTCGGCCGCGCCAACACATCGGCCAAGGAGGTCGACGCGCTGCGCTCGACGCGGGCGATCGAGTTCCCGGTGCACTCGCCCGACGACGCCTCGGGGATGTTCGACGTGCTGACGTACCAGAAGGGCGCCGCGATCCTTCGGATGCTCGAGCAGTACCTGGGTGCCGAGCGGTTCCGCGACGGCATCCGTCTCTACCTCGCCCGTCATGCCTACGGGAACACCGAGACCCACGACCTCTGGCACGCGATCGAGGAATCGAGCGGCGAGCCAGTGCGTCGCATCATGGACCAGTGGATCTGGCAGGGCGGCTACCCGCAGCTCGCGGCCGCGCCCGATGCGGCAGGGGTCCGCATCGGCCAGCAGCGGTTCCTGGCCGACGGCGGCACCGACCACGCGGTCTGGGACGTACCCCTGCGTGTGCGTTCGCTCGACGGTGACGAGAGATCGGTGCTCGTACCGGCCGACGGGGCCGTGGTGCCCGAGGCCGCCGATGCCGCGATCGTGGTGAACGCCGGGTCGAGCAGCTTCGTGCGGGTCCACTACGAAGGAGGCTTGCTGGAGCGTCTGGTCGAACGGCTGCCCGAGGTCTCGCCGCTGGAGCGCTACGGTCTGGTCGACGATCATTGGGCCGCGGTCTCATCGGGTGCCGCTCCCGCGTCGCAGTTCGTGGCCGCCGCGTCCCGCTACGGCGACGAGGAGGATCTCGCGGTCTGGCAGGTGCTGCTCCAGGGACTCGGCTGGTGCGATCGGTTCCTCGACGGCGAGCCCCGAGAGCGCCTGCGGGCGTTCGTGCGGCGGCTCGTCGCGCCCGCCATGGACCGCCTCGGGTGGGAGGCCGACGCCGACGAGCCGGATCGCGTCCGGGCGCTCCGCGGCGCGCTGCTGCAGGGCCTCGGCGTGCTCGGGGCCGACCCCAACGCCGAAGCCGCCGCCCGCGAGTTCGAGGCCGAGGCCCGCGCCGGCAAGCCGGTCGACGCCTCGCTCGCCGCGGCAGCGGTCAACGTGGTCGCGGCCAACGGCGATGCGGGGGACTACGAGCGCTACTGGAACGCCTATCGGGAGTCGCCGACCCCGCAGGAGCAGTATCGGTACCTGTTCGCGCTGCCGCTCTTCCACGACGCGGCGCTGCTCGATCGCACCCTCGAGGCCACGTTCGGCGAGGAGATCCGCAGCCAGGACGCGCCGTTCGTCTTCGCGTACTCCCTGATCAACCGCGATCTCGGCGATCGTGCGTGGGCCGCCTTGCGCGAGCGTTGGAGCGAAGCCGAGGCGAGGTTCCCCTCCCAGCTCACGATCCGCATGGCGGAGGGGGTGCGCTACCTCACGCGACCCGAGCAGGTGACGGAGGCCGAGGCGTTCTTCGCAGAGCACCCGATCCCACAGTCGGCGAAGATGCTGGAGCAGATGCTCGAGCGTCAGCGTGTCGCCGCCGCGTTGCGCGAACGGGCCACGCCCGACCTCGAGGCCTACTTCTCCGAGTAGCGGCGCCGGGCCTCAGCCGATCTCGATCGTGCCGACCATGCCGTAGGCGTAGTGGCCGGGAAGGTGACACCCGAACAACGTCGAGCCGGGCGATCTCGGGAAGGTGACCGTGGTCGACCGTGTCGCACCGGCGGGCACCGTGATCTCTCCCGGCCTCGGCGCATGGTGGGCTTCCGTGCCGCGCTCGTGCACAGCCTGCACGCGGGCGTCGCCCACGATGAACTCGTGGTCGATCGGGTCGGTGTTCTCGAGCACGAACCGCACCGTCTCGCCCGGTGCGACCTCCACGTCGCCGGGCTCGAACCGCGAATGGTGGATCACGATCCGGACCTCTCGGACCTCTCGGACCTCTCCCGGGCCCGGGGATGCACCCGCGCGCAGGGCGACGGCACCCAGGGCGAGCACGCCTGCCGTGGCGACGGCGACCCAGGCGATCCGTGCCCGATGCCGTGTCATGCGGGGCGCCCGAACCCGTGCCCGCGTCGTTCGCGGAGGCCCGCGAACAGCACGAGCGCCCCGCCGATCACGACCGCCGCGACGGCGGCCCACGGAGCTGTCGCAGCGGAGGCGGGCGGCAGCGGCCGCGCGAGCCCTGCCGCGACCGGATCGGGCTGCCCGAAGCCGCTCGGGTCGATCGCGAGGTCGTGCGTGAGCAGGTCGGCTCGCTGGTTCACCTGCACCTGCGTGAGCCACATGTCCTGCTCCGGGAGCCAGCCCATGCGCGAGTCCGAGCGGAGGTCGCGCATCAGGGAGTCCGAGGCCTGCTCGCTCGTCCGCAGGATCAGGCCGCGCTGGTCCTCGTCGCCGGTGGGCTCGATCGCCTGGGGAAGCATCGCCGGCGCCATGTCGGTCAGCAGGAACACGTCGGCCGCGACGATCTCGGACGGCTGGCGTCCCAACGCCAGGATCCGCAGGGGCACCCACGGCCTCGGCGTGGGGATCACGACGTGGATCGGGGTGCCTTCGCCGCGCTGCACGCCTTGGTCGGCCGCGCGCTCGGCGTTGAACCGGGCGGCGAGGAAGATGGGGCTCCGCTCGGCGTAGAACTCCAGCACCTCTGGCGCGTCGGGCGGCAGGAAGAACCCGTGGTCGCTGGCCCACGTGCCCACGGCCACGGCCCCGCCTTCGAGCACGGTGATGTCGAGGGCGTCGATCTCGGTCTCGAGCAGCACCTCGGCCGGAGCGGCGGCGACGGCGTCCGCGAGGAACGCCGCCTCGGGCACCGGCGGCTGCGTCTCGATCAGCAGCCGCTGCAGCGTCCAGTCGCCGCCTTTCACCACCTTCGTGGGGACGCCCGGCAGCGGAACGATCGAGCCGACCTCTCGTCCCTCGCCGGCGAACTCGAACGACGTGACGTAGTGCTCGACGCCCTGGTGGTAGGCGGCGAGCGTGGTCGTTCGCAGCAGGTTGATCGTGCCGTTCGGGGTGACCAGCCCGCCGCACGCCAGCGCGGCGCCGGCCGGTCCGGCGACCACGATCGCGGCGGTGAGCGCCAGCAGCAGGGAGCGACGGACACGGTGACGGTTGCCTGACATGACGAGCCCCTTCCGTGCGGAGGCGTCTCCGACGACCGGGACGACGCGAACGGTTCCCGACTGAGCGCTGTGCGGGATGGCCCCGCTTGACAGCTTCCGCTGCCCCCCATACCGTTCGGACACGAACGACCTTCCGATCGTTCCTCTGACCCGGGGGAGGGCAGAACGACGAGTCGTGCCGTCGTCGAAGGCATCGAGGTCTCGACCGACCACTGGATCGGTGGCGAACGCGTCGCCTCGAAGAGCGTCTTCACCGACATCTCCCCGATCGACGAGCAGCCGATCGCCGAGGTCGCTCGTGCGGGGGCCGATGAGGCCGATCGCGCGGTCGCCGCTGCCCGTGCGGCGAGCGCGACGTGGGGCTCGATGCCTCCCAAGGAGCGCGCCGAGTTGGTGCATCGCATCGCCGACGGCGTGGAGGCGCGGGTTCCCGAGCTGGCCGCCGTCGAGACACGCGACAACGGCTCGACGCTCCGATCGATGCGGAACTCGGTGATGCCCCGGGTCGCCCGCAACTTCCGGTTCTTCGCGGACCAGCTGCTCGCGCTCGAGACCGGCGTGAAGGACTACGACGGCTTCGCGGAGCGCGTGGCGTGGGATCCGAGCGGCGTCACGGTCGTGATCACGCCCTGGAACGCGCCGTTGATGCTGGCGACGTGGCGCGTGGCTCCCGCCCTCGCCGCGGGGAACGCGGTGATCCTGAAGCCGCCGGAGTGGGCGCCGCTCACCGCCTCGATGCTCGCCGACATCGCGCACGAGGCGGGCCTGCCCGACGGAGCGTTCAACGTGCTGCAGGGCATCGGGGAGGAAGCCGGCGCGGCCCTCACGGCCCACCCCGGCGTCGACCGCATCGCGTTCACCGGCAGCGTGCCGACCGGGAAGCTGGTGGCCCAGGCTGCGTCGCGAACCTCACGCCGGTCTCGCTCGAGCTCGGCGGCAAGTCGCCGTTCGTGGCGTTCGCCGATGCAGACCTCGACGCGGTGGTGCTGCAGGCCGTGAACCAGTTCGACAACGCGGGGCAGGTCTGCCTCGCAGGCACTCGCCTCATCGTGGAGGGCTCGATGCGCGACGCGTTCCTCGAGCGGTTCGTCGAGGCTGCCGGCGCGATCGTGCAAGGGGACCCCCGCGACGAGGCCACCGACATCGGACCGCAGATCACGCGCGAGCACTTCCAACGAGTGGACGGGTTCGTGCGCCGCGCGAAGGCCGACGGCGCGACGGTGGTGTTCGGGGGCGGCCCCAACGAGGACCTGGGTGGCCTGTACTACCGCCCGACGCTGTTCGCCGACGCTACCGACGGCTCCGAGATCCTCACCCAAGAGGTCTTCGGCCCCGTGCTCACGCTGCAGACGTTCGAGACCGAGGACGAGGCGATCGCGCTCGCGAACTCGACCCAGTACGGCCTCGCGGCGATCGTCTACACGGGAGACGAGGTGCGCGCCGAGCGCGTGAGCTCGGCCCTCGTCGCCGGCACCGTCTGGGTGAACTGCTTCTTCGTCCGCGACCTCGCGGCGCCCTTCGGCGGCGCCCGTGGCTCGGGCATCGGCCGCGAGGGCGGGCCCTGGAGCTTCGACTTCTACGCGGACGTGAAGAACGTCTGTACCGCACCGTGGAGCTGAGTGAGCGAAGGAGGAACGACATGGGTGAGATCGTCGGCGCGGCCCTGGTCGCCCACGTCCCCACGATCATGCTGCCCGAGGAGACCCGCCGAGAGATCAACGACGGCGACGAGATCACGCTCGTGCCGGGTCTGTATCGCATGAAGCGCGAGTGCCTCGACCGCCTGCAACCCGACACCGTCGTCGTCTTCGACACGCATTGGGAGTCCACGTTCGAGCACATCGTCACGGCGCACGAACGCCGGGAAGGGAAGTTCACGAGCCACGAGCTGCCGCGAGGCATGTCGGGCATCCCGTACGACATGCCCGGCGACCCCGACCTCGCCAAGGGGATCGCGGCGCAGGCGGACGGCCGCGACGACTGCTGGATCCTGGCGTGCGACGATCCGTACCTGCCGATCTTCTACGGCACCGTGAACGTCTGGACGTTCCTGGGCGACGCCGCGACCCGCTGGATCAGCGTCGCGATCAACCAGACGTGCACGACCGAGGACTTCCTGTTGTTCGGCAAGCTGATCGGCGACGCGATCTCACAGAGCGACCGTCGCGTCGTGCTCCTCGCCTCGGGGGGCATGACGCACCGCTTCTACCCGTTCCGGGAGCTGCGGCAGCACGAGAGCTCGAAGGCGCCCGAGAACATCTTGCATCGCGAGAGCTACGAGGCCGATCAGCACGTGCTCTCGATGTTGGCCGGAGGCGACCACGCCGGCGTGATCGACTGGATGCCGGAGTACCGCAAGGCGGCGCCCGAGGGGCACTTCGGCCACTACCTGATGATGGCCTCGGCCCTCGGCGGTGCCCGCTGCCAAGCGCCGGGCGAGCGGTTCAGCGAGTACGAAGCCTCCGTCGGCACGGGCCAGGTGCACGTCTGGTTCGAACGCCCGGCCGACGGCTGGACCGGAGGCGGCGCCGCAGCGTAGCGTTCGTCCGCACGGAGAGGAAGGGGGGCTCAGTGGCAGACCAGCAGGGTCAGTCACAGGATCTGGGGTACGAGCGATTGGGTGAGGCGAAGCTCTCGCTGATCGACGTGGTCGCCCAGTCCGTCGGATTCATGGGACCGGTCTTCTCGGCCGCGTTCATCATCCCGCTGATCATCGGCGTGAACGCGGCCGCTCGGGGGGCAGGGACGTCGGCACCGCTCGCCGTGCTGCTCGCAGGGATCGGCGTGTTCGCGCTCGGCTGGATCGTGGCGCAGTACGCGAAGCGGATCCACGCTGCAGGCTCGTTGTACGACTACGTCACCGAAGGGCTCGGGTCGACGATCGGCGCCGCCTCCGGGTGGTTGTACTACGGCGGCACGATCATCCTCACGACCGGGCTCGGTGTGCTGCTGGGATGGTTCGTCAACGACAACGTGCTGCCGGCGCTCGAGATCAGCGTCGATCTGCCGTTGTGGTTGTGGGACGTGATCTTCACCGCGCTGCTGTTCATCGTCTTGTACTTCGGTGTGCAGATCTCGACCCGTGTGCAACTCACGCTCGCGTTGATCTCGATCGCCGTCGTGCTGATCTTCTTCATCACGGTGATCGTCGATCTCGGCGACGCGAATGACTTCGGGCAGGCACTCGATCCCAGCCCCGAAGGAGGGTTCAGCGGCATCCTGTTCGGGGTCCTCTACGGCGTGCTGATCTTCGTGGGGTTCGAGACCGCCGCGAACCTCGCCGAGGAGACCGCGGAGCCGAAGCGCGCGATCCCACGGGCTGTCCTGGGGGCGGTGGTGCTCGTGTCGATCTTCTACCTCATCGCGGCCTACGCCGAGGTCGCCGGTTTCGGGTTCGATCTCGCGGTGATCACCAGCCCGGAAGTCGCAGGCGCACCGCTCTTCGCGCTCGGTGCTCCCGGCTCACCCTCAGGCTCGGAGTTCTGGCTGAAGGTGCTGCTGGTCGTGGTGTTCCTCGACATGCTCGCCGTCTACGTCGGCGCGGCCGTCGCATCGACCAGAGGCGTGTTCGCCATGGCGCGCGACCGCCGTCTGCCGGCGTCGCTGGCCTCGGTCTCCGCGAAGTACGGCACGCCGTTCGGCGCGATCATGCTCCTGATGATCGTGCAGCTGGCCCTGATCGCCGCGGCCGAGTTCTGGGACGACCTCTTCGCGATCCCTGGGCTGGACCACTACTTCGCCCTGTTCGCGTGGGCCGCAACGTTCGGCGGCTTCGCCTTGTTGGTCGTGTATCTGCTGATGTCCATCGGCGCGCTCGCCAAGCTGGGCCGTCAACCGAAACCCTTCGGTGTCGCGATCGCCGCGATCGTGGGCATCGCGATCACGGGAGCGGCGATCTGGGGCTCCTTCTACCAGGTGCCCGCGCCCACCATCTGGGCTCCGCGCTACGCCGTGATCTGGTTCGTGATCGGGATCATCTACATGGCTCTGGTGAAGGGCCGTGAGCCGGCGAGCCAGGCGCTCGCCGACCTGTCTTCGAAGGAGGGGACCTAGCACCGGGTCGGTACCATCCCCGGCATGAGCGACGACCGACCGCTGCGGCTCGATGCGCCTCGCGAGGAGGCGCTCGAGCACGCGGCGCGTCTGGTCGCCGAGGCCTGGCGCAGCTTCGACCGTTTCCGGCCCGAGGAACCCGCACTCGATGAGCGCGTTCGGCGTCTCCTCGAGCGAGGGCTGCCCGACGAAGCGTCGCCCGTGCACGACGCGCTCGACGACGCCGCGCGCATCCTCGACGAATCGATCGCGCAGGCGCGACCACGCTACTTCGCGTTCATCGGCTCGAGCGGGCTCGAGATCGGCACGCTCGGTGACTTCCTGGCTCACACCTATGACATCAACCTCGCGGTCGACGCGCGCGCGGCGTCGGAGATCGAGGACCAGGCCGTGCGGTGGGTCTCGGAGTTCGTCGGCTTCCCCACATCGGCCGGAGCGTTCACGAGCGGCGGCACCGTGAGCAACGTCACGGCGATCGCGGCGGCCCGCGAGCGCGCCGTGCCCGGCGCCCGTCACGAGGGCCTCGCCGGCAGGCACGTGGCGGTGTACTGCTCGCAGGAGGTCCACTATTCCGTGACGCGGGCGGTGGAGCTGCTCGGCATCGGCTCGGCCAACCTGCGGGCGGTGGCGATCGACGGCCTGCGCCGCATGCGCCCCGACGGCCTCGACGAGGCGATCGCGGCCGACGTCGCCGCGGGCATCACGCCGGTGGCGGTGGTCGCGACCGCCGGGACGACGCTCACCGGAGCGATCGACCCGATCGACGCCATCGCCGACGTGTGCGGGCGTCACTCCGTCTGGTTGCACGTCGACGGCGCGTACGGTCTGCCTGCGGCTGCCGCGGCGTCGCGGGCCCCGATGTTCGCCGGGCTGGCGCGTGCCGATTCCTGCTCGATCGACGCGCACAAGTGGCTCTACCTGCCGAAGGCGTGCGGCGTCGTCCTCGTGCGCGACGACGAGGCGCTGGCCGAAGCCTTCGCCCACGAGCAGGGCTACCTGCCTCATCAGCGCCACGAGCTGCACGCGGCCGACATCACGCTCGAGTACTCCCGCCCGTTCCGCGCACTGAAGCTGTGGCTCGCGTTCCGGGCCCACGGTGCGGCCCAGTTCCGCCAGGCGATCGAGCAGAACCTCGCCGAAGCCGACCTGCTGTACCGGCGGGCTCAGATGACGGAGGACTTCGAGGTGATGGAGGCGCCGCCGCAGCTGTCCATCGCTCCGCTCCGCCACGTGCCGCCCGGTGTGGCCGACCTCAACGCACACAACCAGGCGCTCGCCACGGCGATCCAGGCCGACGGACGCGTCTACCTCGCACCCGCCCTGATCGACGACGAGGTGTGGCTGCGGCCGTGCTTCGTCAACTTCCGCACGACCGAGCACGACGTGATCGCACTGCTCGACGTGGCTCGCGAGCTCGGGGAGCGGCTCGCGAGCGAGGGGAGCGCGGCGTGACCCCCGAGGAGAGCGTGACCCCTGGGAGGCGCGCCGCGCGCGCGCCGAGGGGCTCCGGCGATCGGCACCTGCCGGGTGAGGACGGCCTGCTCCCGGCCGAGCGGAAGGTGCGGGACGCCCTCGGGCACCTGCCCCTGGACTTCCGCGCGATGTGGGCGATCTCGAACCTGTTCCGAAGCTCGGCCGCGATCAGGCGCCACATGGAGGCGAAGGTGCTCGCCCCCGACCGCCTCAGCTGGACCTCGTTCGTCGGCCTGTGGGTCCTGTGGGTCTGGGGTGAGATGGAGGCCCGCGAGTTCGCGGCCGCCGTGGGCATCAGCCGCCCGACCGCGACGGGGGTGATGAACACGCTCGAGTCGCGCGGCTACGTCGCTCGGCGCAAGGACCCGAAGGACGGCCGTATGGTGATCGTGGAGCTCACATCCGCCGGCCGCCGCACGATCGAGGTGCTGTTCCCGAAGTTCAACGCGGAGGAATCCTCGGTCGCCGCCCACCTCGACCCGGAGCAGCAGGAAGACCTCGCGGCGATGCTGCGGTCCCTGCTGCGCGCCGTCGCGCCACCTGACGGCGGCGGGTCGACGGTAGTCTAAGGCAGACTAGTAGGACTGCGGGCAGCGACGCCCTCGACGATGCGTCGCAGCAACTCGGGGATCGCCGTGGGGTCGTCGGTGAACTGGCTCGGCTTGATGCAGATCGTGCGGAAGCCGCGGGCGACCTGCGCGGGGATCTGGTCCAATGCATCATCGAGCGGGGCTGGGTGCGTGGCGTCCGGGAAGGAGCCGCGGGTGCCGCCGATCATCTCGAGCTCGGCGATGTCCCGGCCGGTGCCGGCCATCACCTCGGCGAGCCGTGCGAGATCGTCGTCGCTCGGCCGGCCGAGCGGGTTGAAGCCGTGCCCGTAGGTGACGAGCCGCCGGAGCAACCGCTCGTGCAGGCGTCGGCCGCCGAACCACAGGCGCGGACCATCGGGCCGGAACGGCTTCGGTTCGAGCCAGATGTCGTCGAACCGATAGTGGCGTCCGTCGAAGGAAGCCGGCGATGCCCGCCACAGCCGCGACCACGCCTCCAGGTGCTCGTCGAGCCGCTCGCCCCGCGACTGGAACGGCACGCCGAGCGCCTCGTACTCAGCGCGGTGCCAACTGACGGTCGGCTGCACGACGAGCCGCCCTTTCGACAGCAGGTCGAGCGTGGCGAGCTCTTTCGCCATCTGCAAGGGATGCCGAAGCGGAGGGATCACCGCGCTCGCGATCAGGCGGAGGTCGGTCGTGATGGCCGCGATCGCAGCGAGCAGCAGCAGCGACGAAGGCCACGGGGTCGACGGATCCTGGTTGCCCGGGAGCGCGTAGTCGCGGGGGTTCTCGGGCAGCCCCTCGGCGTCGGCCCCATGACCGAGCACGACGTGCTCGCTCACCATGACCCCGTCGAACCCGGCGCGCTCGGCCTCGGCGGCCATGTCGACCACGCCGCCGAGGTCGCGCGCCGGCACCAGCGTGTGGTTCTCGCTCAGCACCAGCACCAGTCGCGGTGGCGTCATGCCAACGACGTCATGGCCGCCACCCTCGAGGTCAGGCCATCACGCGGTCGATCGCGGCCTGATCCTCGTTGTAGCCCCAGAACTCCGATGCCTTGCCGTCGCGAACGTGCATGATCCAGATGGAGTTCGTCGATGCGGTCTCAGCGGGGCCGGTCGCGGTGATCCGCACCAGCGAGATCACGTGCTCGTCGTTGCCCACGATGTCGTGGATCTCGTCGAGCGTGAAACCGTAGCCTCGCTCCGCCATGCGGCCGAACCGGCCGACGATCGCATCCTTGCCCGAGTACTCCCCGGACCACTGGTTCGAGCCGGGCACGTGCCAGGTGGCATCGTCCGCGATGCCCGCGGCCATCGTCTGGATGTCGCCCTTCATCATGGCTTCCAGCGAGGTCCGCGCTGTCTCCACGTTCGGATGGTCGGCCATGCTTCCCCCTTCCTGCGGGCACGCGTCGGGCGGGCGAGTGCAGCCTCGCACCGGGGTCGCGAACGCGCAACACGGGTGGTCGGGTGGCTACTTCGTCGTGACGCGGACCGGCATGCGCTTGATGCCGTTCACGAAGTTCGACCGGATGCGTTCGACCGGACCGGTCAGCTCGATCGTGTCGAGGCGTGGGATCAGCTCCTGGAAGAGGATCCTCGTCTCCAGCCGTGCGAGGTGCGCCCCGAGGCAGAAGTGTGGGCCGCCGGGGCCGAACGTCACGTGGTCGTTCGGCTTGCGGGTCACGTCGAACGTGTACGGATCGGGGAACGTCGACTCGTCGCGGTTCGCGCTGATGTACCAGGTGACGACCTTGTCGCCGGTCTCGATCAGTCGCCCACGCAGCTCGACGTCGTGGGTCGCGGTGCGACGGAAGTGCAGGACGGGCGTGGCCCACCGCAGGATCTCCTCCGTCGCGTTGGGGATCAGCTCCGGCTGCTCGCGCAGCAGTTGGAGCTGCTCGGGGTGCTGCATCAGGGCGAGCATGCCGTGGCTGATCGTGTGCCGCGTGGTCTCGTTGCCGGCGATCATCAGCACGCCGAAGTAGTTGTGGAACTCGCGTTCGTTGAGCACGCCTTCGCTCTGCGCGATCGTGAGCGCCTGCAGCACGTCGTCGGCGGGCTCGGCGAGCCGCAGGTCGCGCTGGCGGTCGGCGTAGGCGAAGACGTCGAGCGCGGTGGGGGAGCGGAACGGGAACAGGCGGTAGGCCTCGGTGTCGACCTGGTCGACGACGGCCGCGCTGAGATCGGGGTCCTGGTTCGCGATCATGCTGTCGCCCCACGCGATCAGCTGCGGGGCGTCGTCCTGTGGCACGGTGAAGATCGAGCACAGGAAGCGGATCGGCAGGTCGCGGCTGATCTCGCTCACGAAGTCGAATTCACCCTGCGGGAGCGCATCGTCGAGCACGTTGCGGGCGACGTCGCGGATCCAGTCCTCGTACTTGCCGACGCCGCGGGCGCTGAAGCGTTTCGAGCAGATCTTCCGGAGCTCCGTATGGCGCGGGGGATCGGTCTCGAGCATCGACTTGCGGACCTCGAGCTGCTCCTCGTCGAGCTCCTCGAGGGAGACGGCGCCGAGCTCCGACGAGTAGGTCTCCCAGTCCATGTGGACGTCGGTGAGGTCGTCGTACCGGGTGACCGCCCAGAAACCGCTGTTCGGAGCCGGCTCGGGGTGCCAGATCACGGGGTGCTCGGCCCGCAGGCGGTCGAACCACTCGAACGGCACGCGCTCGACGTAGTTGTCGGGGTTCACCAGGTCGATGTCGCCCAACGGGTCGGTCGGCGTGTCGCCCATCCGGTCGGCTCCCCTGTGTGGCGGTGACGATGGCGTGTCGGTGTTCGGCGGAGGTATTTTGCTACCGAACGACTCCTCGGACAACCCGAGCGCGCGGGCCTCAGATCACCTCGAAGTAGCGCTGTCGTTCCCATTCGGTGACGACGTCGGCGGCGAGGAAGCGCTCCCATTCCCACCTGCCGGCTTCCGCGTAGTGGGTGACGACGTCGTCACCGAAAGCCTCTCTCGCCCACGGAGCATCGCGGAAGGCTGTCGTCGCTTCCCCCAGGTGGGCGGGCAGTGGAGGCACCGCGCGTTCCCAGTCCTCCCCGACGAGCGGCTCGCCCGGGTCCGTGTGGTTCGCGATCCCGTCGCGAGCGGAGGCGAGCAGTCCCGCGATCGCGAGATAGGGGTTCACGTCGGCGCCGGGAACCCGCCACTCGAGCCGGGTCGACGCGGAGCTCTCGATGAGCACACGGCACGAGACCATGCGGCTGTCGTATCCCCAGCTCAGGCCGTTGCCGGAGAACTCGCCCCCCGCCATGCGCCGGTAGGCGTTGACGGTCGGCGCGTACCAGAGCATCAGCTCCGTGGCATGCGCCAGCACGCCGCCGACGGCGGCACGCAGGGGCTTCGACAGCGTCTCGCCGCTCGAGCCCTCGCCGAAGACGTTCGCGCCTTCACCGTCGACGAGCGAAAGGTGAAGGTGACATGACGACCCGGTCGTGTCGGGGAACGGCTTCGCCATGAACGTCGCCGCCATGCCGCTCGCCGCCGCGAGGTCGCGCATCGCGAGCTTGAACAGGATGTGCCGGTCGGCCATCTCCAGCGCCTGCCGGTACTCGAGGTTGATCTCCCATTGGCCGAGACCCCATTCCACCTGGCTCGTCCACGGACCGAGGTTCGAATCGATCAACGCTTCGCGGACCCGCGAGAAGAACGCCTCGTGGTGGTCGCCCGCCTGCACCGTGTAGTCGGCGCGCGCGAGCGTGGTCGGCACGAGCGACCCGTAGCCATCCGTGCGGCCGTCGTCGTACGTGCCGCGGTACAGCGAGAACTCGAGCTCGCTCGCCACCTGCGGGGTGAGCCCGTCGGCGTGGAAGCGCTCGACCTGGCGACGCAGGATCGTCCGCGGTGCCACCTCCACGAGGTCCTCGCGGCCCATCTCGATGAAGTCGGCCACGCAGATCGCGGTGGCGTCGAGCCACGCCGCGGGTCGCAGTGTGTCGAGGTCCGGCACGAGCCGGACGTCGTGCCATCCGGTGTGGTGGCCCGTGTACGCCTGGACGGGTCCGGGCCACTGGTCCACGTCCCACCCGAGCACACACGAGCTGAGGGGCACGCCCTCGTGCAGGAGCCTGTGGAACACGTCGACCGGGAACCGCTTGCCGACCAGGCGGCCGGTCACGTCGGCCGACGTGACGATCACCGTGCGGATGCCGGCGTCGGCGAGGTCGTCCGGGCGAAGGGCGGGCGTCACCGCGGGCGCGGTCATCGCCTCGGCCACCAACACGTCATCGCGTCAGCCACCCACCGTCGACGGGCAGTTGCGCCCCCGTGATGAACGAGGCGTCATCGGAGAGCAGGAACGACGCGGCGGCCGCCACGTCCTCGGGTTCCCCGACGCGGTCGACGAGCAGGCGTGTCGACATGAATGCCCATGCTTCGGGGGAACGCAGGTCCCCGCCCGGGATGAACGAGGTCGCGATCGGCCCGGGTGCCACGGCGTTCACGCGGATCCTCCGGTGCGACAGCTCGACCGCGAGCGCCTTCGTCAGCATCTTCACGCCGCCCTTCGACGCGTTGTAGTGCACCTGCGGATGCCCAGCCGACGAGACGACGACCTCGGACTCGATCGTGGACATGTTCACGACCGCACCACCGCCTGCTTCGCCGATCGACGGCGCGATCGCCCGAGTCACGACGTACATGCCCTTGAGGTTCGTGTCGAGCACGAGGTCCCATTCGTCCTCATCGAGGTCGTCGAGCGGCGACATGCGCACGAGACCCGCGTTGTTCACCAGGTAGTGCAACGCGCCGAACACGTGGAGCGCGGCGTCGCGAGCGGTGCCGGCCTGGTCGGGCTCGCGCACGTCGAGGCCGATCGCGAGTGCCCGGCCGCCGGCAGCCTCGATCGTCTCGGCCGTCTCCGCGGCGGCCTCGATCCGCACGTCGGCGACCGCCACCGCCGCCCCCTCGCTCGCGAGCCGGACCGCGATCGCGCGCCCGATGCCCGAGCCGGCGCCGGTCACGAACGCGACCCGACCGCCGTGGTCGAAGCTCACGACTCGGCTCCCCGCACGCCGTCGAAGGCGACCGACGAGGCGTCGATCGCCGTGCCGCCGCCGTCGACCACGAGCGTCGTGCCGGTCACGTACGAGGACTCGTCGCTCGCGAGGAACAACGCGCATTCCGCGACCTCCTCCGGCTCGGCGGGGCGACGCAGCGGCACGAGCTCGGTCGCCACGAGGTAGGCCTGGTCGCGGGAGACACCTCGCGCCTCGGCGAGATCGTCCATCGCTTCGTCGCCCATGGGTGTTCGCACCCAGCCCGGGCAGAGCGCGTTGGCGCGGATGCCGAGCCGGCCGGCGTCGACCGCGATCGATCTCGCGAGGCCGATGAGGCCGGCCTTCGAGGCGACGTAGGCGGCGCTCGATGCCGAGGAGACCAGTCCCGACACCGACGACACGAGCACGATCGAACCGCTCCCTCGCGCCTCGAGATGCGGCATCGCGGCGCGCACCAGGTACAGCGCCCCCGAGAGGTTGATGTCGATCGTGTCGCGCCACGCCTCATCGGTAACGTCGCCGGCCGTGCCCCCGAACCCGACCCCCGCGTTCGCGACCACCACGTCGAGGCCGCCGAACGCGCGCGCGGCCTCGTCCACCGCGGCCGCCGCATGCGCCGGGTCGCTCGCATCGCCCGGCACCGCGATGCCGCCGACCTCCGTCGCGATCGCCTCGATCGGCTTGCGGCGCCGGCCGGTCACGACAACCTTCGCGCCCTCGGCCGTGAACCGTCTCGCGATCGCGGCCCCGATGCCGGAGCCGCCCCCACTGATCACCGCCACCTTGGCTTCGAGTCGCATGTCGCAGGCTCAGTGGTAGGGCAGGTAGTAGCGCAGTTCCCAGTCGCTGACGTCGAGGATCGCGGTGTCCTCGACAGCCCCCTCGTAGCGTTCCCACTCGCCGCGCTTCAGGATCGTGAACGCCTCGACGAGCTCGGGACCGAGGGCCTGCACGAGCCGCTCGTCGGCGTTCAGAGCATCGAGGGCGTCGGACAGGTTCGCGGGGATGCGCACGTCGGTGTCGGGGTCGCCGCCGACCGGCTGTGGCGGCTTCAGCTCGAGCTCGTCCTCGACGCCGAAGCGGGCGGCATGCAGCACGGCTGCGCCGACGAGGTATGGGTTCGCGGCCGAGTCGGCCGTGCGCTGCTCGAGGCGCGTCCCCTCGCCGCGCGCCGGCGGCACGCGTACCGAGACGCTGCGATCGTCGTGGCCCCAGTTCGCCCAGTAGCCGTTCAACATGTCGGGCTGCAGACGCTTGTAGGCGTTCACGTGTGGGGCCATGATCGCCGCCATGCCGGCGTGATGCTCGAGCACGCCCGCGGCGCACCGTCGCGTGAGGTCCGAGAGCCCCTCGGGGTCGTTCGGATCGTGGAACGCGTTCGAGCCGTCCTCGCGGCGGAAGCTGAAGTTCACGTGCATGCCGCTGCCGCCCCGATCGTTCAAGGGCCGGCCGATGAAGGTCGCGAGCTTGCCGTGGTGCTCGGCGACCTCGCGGATCAGCAGCCGGAACACGAACGCGTCGTCGGCCGCAGGGATCGCGTCGTTGTACCGGATGTTCACCTCGTAGGCCGACTCGTCGAACTCGCTGCCCCAGCTCTCGACCGGGAAGCCGCACTCGAGCGCCGTGGTCACCATCGAGTCGACGCAGCCGGTCGGATCGATCGAGGTGCCGGTGCCGTAGACGCGGTGGCCGGGCAGCGCGACCGGCCGCCAGCCACCGCCGCCGTCGGGCTCCATCAAGTAGAACTCGAGCTCGAAGGAGATCTGAGGCTCGAGACCCATGGCACGCCACGCGTCCACCGCCTGCCGCAACACGTGACGCGGGTCGATCGGCACGGGTTCCCCGCGATAGAGGGCGTCCCCGATGCCGATCACCGTCTCGGGTTCCCACGAGCGTCGGAGGGAATCGCGATCGAGATGCACGTCGATGTCGGGGAGTCCCACGTCGAACTGCGTGTTCGGCACCGGCAGGATCTCGCGGTCGTGGGTCAGCGGATAGACGCCGATGCAGAACGCGGCGTGACCCGACTCCGCCACCTCGCCGAACAGGTACTTCCCTCGCTCCAGCCCGTGGACGTCGGGGTAGAGCAGCCGCAGGCGCTTGCCGTTCGTGTCCATGAACCCCCCAGGGCGCGGTCAGGTCTGCACGGTATCGGGTGGGGCCGCCGTTTGCGCGCCCCGGCCGTTCGCGCCCAAAATACCCGGTCCATAGGACGGGCGCGAAAGGAGACGACGGCTCGATGACGATCGGCCGGGGGATCGGCCAAGGGATCGGCCAAGGGATCGGCCAAGGAATCGGCCAAGCGATCGGCCAAGGGATAGGACGGTCGGTGACGCTGGAGGAGCTGGAGCGCGATCCGTATCCGACCTATGCGCGCCTGCGTGACGAGGAACCGGTGAGCTTCGTGCCCGCCGTCGGTCTCTGGCTCGTCACTCGACACGACGACGTGAAGCACGTCGCCACGCACCCCGAGACGTTCACGGCCGCGACCGAGCCCTCGACCCTGAACCGCACGATGGGCGAGAACATGCTGGGGATGGAGGGTCCGGAGCAGCGGTGGATCCGCGCGATCACCGAGGTGCCGTTCCGCCCTCGCGACGTGGAGGAGCGCACCCAGGGCATGATCCCGCGCCTGGCCGGTGCGCTGATCGACGGGTTCGTCGAGCGTGGCGAGGCTGATCTGTTCCGCGAGTACGCCGACCCGATGAGCGTGCGGGCGCTCTGCTTCATGCTGGGCCTGGACGACGTGCCGTGGCAGGACATCCTCCATTGGAACGAGGGCCTGATGCCCGGACTCGCGAACTTCGAGGGTGATCGGGAGAAGCAGGCGCCGGCCGACGAGGCTGCCGCGGCGCTGCACGCTGCGATCGGCCACGTGCTCGACCGGCTCGAGGGCGAGCCGGACGGCTCGGTGCTCTCGTGGATGCTGCATCACGAGGAGGACGGACGGCGCATGTCGCGCGAGCAGATCGTCGCGAACACTACGCTGATGCTCTCCGGCGGCCTGCAAGAACCGCGGGACGTGATCGCGCTGACGCTGTGGGCGCTGCTCTCGAATCCGTCGCAGTTCGAGGAGGTCCGCGCCGATCGCACGCTGGTCAAAGCGGCCGTCGAGGAGACCCTCCGGTGGGCGGGACCGGTCGGCACCGCGACGCGGCAGACGACCGAGGCGACCGAGCTCGCCGGCATCGCGCTCGAACGAGGAGCGCTGATCGGCGCGGTGCTGTCGTCGGCGAACCGCGACCCGCGCCGGTGGACCGACCCCGACAGGTTCGACGTGCACCGCAAGGAGGGCGCGCACCTCGCGTTCTCCGCCGGAACACACTTCTGCCTCGGCGCCTGGTTCGGGCGACACCTCGCCCGCGTGACGCTCGACCATGTGCTCGACCGGCTCCCCGGACTCGAGCTCGACGCCGAGCGGCCGGTCACGCTGTCGGGGTGGGAGTTCCGAGCGCCGGACTCGCTCTGGGTCCGCTGGGAGCCTCAGCCGGGCGGGCCTTCCATTCCGCTGGCCGGCGCGGGGTGAGGCCCGCGAGATCCATGGTCGTCGGCGGGCGAACGCGATCTCTCCGGCGCGCCGATCCCTGACAGGATGATGGTCGGCCGCCCACGACATGGAGGAGTCCGCACATGAGCGACGAGAAGCTGATCGAGGAAGCGCAGGCGTACCTGGGTGAGGGCGAGCAGGTGGTCGCGGCGGGCATCTTCCAGCCTCGCGGGACCACCGGGGGCATGGTGGGCGCCACCGGCGCCGGCTTCGCGACGAACAACATCGTGGGTGAGATCGTGGGTGCCACTGCGGGGCTCGAGTCCGGGCGGGCGATGTCGCACGTCGACGGCGTGCCGCGCTGGACGATGCTCGCGGTGACGCCGACGACGTTGTACGCGATCGCCTGTGGTCAGCACGGCGTCGGGTGGCAGCCGCAGGAGACGTTCGCGACGGTCGACCGCTCGCGGGCGCGCGTCACCGTGCACGGCCGCGTGAACGTGCGCACGCTCACGGTCGAGGACTCCGACTCAGGCCGCACCTTTCAGTGGGAGGGCAACCGCATCGGTCCCGCCCACGCGAAGGCCGTGATCGAAGCCCTCGAGGCCGAGGAAGTCGACACCCCCGACGAAGAGGGCTGACGTCCGTCCGCGCGTCCGCTGGCCCTGTTCGCTCAGCACGGTTCACGAAGTCGTGCTAGAAACGCCCGTCGGCGCTGACCATCGGGGGAGAAGACATGGCGACGATCGCAGAGGAGCCGGCGGAGCGTCCGCGTACCGCGGTCCGCGAGGTCTCGCGGAAGCTGGCGCTCGGCGGCATCGTCGGCATCATCTTCTTCTCGGTCTCGGGCGGCCCGTACGGTCTGGAAGACACGATCGGGGAGAGCGGCGCCGGGATGGGGCTGCTCCTCATCATCATCACGCCGATCATCTGGAGCCTGCCGACGGCGCTGATGGTGGCCGAGATGGCCACGATGATGCCGGTCGAGGGCGGCTACTACTACTGGGGCAAGACCGCACTCGGCGACCTGTGGGGCTTCAACTTGGGTTGGTGGATGTGGGTGACGAGCTGGGTCGACCTGGCGCTGTACCCCGTGTTGTTCGTCGACTACTCGGCGTACTTCTTCCCGGTCCTCGAAGACAACCAACTCGTGCGATGGCTCGTCGCGGTGACGCTGATCTGGGTGTTCGCCTACGTCAACATCCGCGGCGCCAAGGTGGTCGGGGATTCCTCCAAGCTCTTCTTCGGGATCGTCATCACGCCGTTCGTGCTGGTCACGATCTTCGGGCTCTTCAAGATGAACCAGAGCGCGTTCGAACCGTTCGTCTACGAAGGCGTCACGTTGCCCGCGGCGTTCGGGGCGGGGCTCTTCGTGATCATGTGGAACTACATGGGGTGGGACGGCCTCTCGACGGTGATGGGTGAGATCGAGGACCCGCGGCGGGACTACCCGAGGGCGCTCGCGATCACGCTGCCGATCATCACGCTGATCTACCTCGTGCCGACCTACGTCGCGCTCAGCGTCGTGGGTGCCGTCGACGTCGAGTGGACGGCTGGCGCGTACAACGTGGTCGCCGAACAGGTGGCGGGGTCGTGGCTGGGCGGCCTGCTCACCGTCACGGCCGTGATCTCCGCGATCGGGCTCTACTCGGCGTGGCTCCTCCAGAACAGCCGCATCCCGTTCGCGCTCGCCGGGGACGGCTTCCTCCCGAAGTCGGTGACGAAGCTCCACCCACGGTTCAAGACCCCGACCGTGGCGATCGTGATCCAGGCGCTGATCTGCTCGGTACTGGCCCTGTCGGCCTTCGGGAGCCTCGTGGCGATCGACGTCACGATCTACGCCTGTGCCCTGCTGCTGGAGTTCGCCTCGCTCATCGCGATGCGGATCAAGCGGCCGGACCTGGAGCGTCCGTTCAAGGTCCCGGGCGGGTGGCTCGGGGTAGCGCTCATCACCCTGTTCCCGCTGTTCGTGATCGTGACCGCCGTCTACTTCCAGGTGCTGGACGTCGGCCCGATCCAGGGCATCGGATGGGCGGCCGCCGGTCTGGCCACGGGACCGATCATGTACTACGTGTTGCGCCCGAGCAAACGGCGGAAGGGCGTCGACAACGTCGTCGATCTCGAGACCGGTGAGCTCTACAACAGGTGGGCCGAGTCCGAGGAGGCATCGTCATGAGCCAGCTCCCGCGTCCCGGTGACTGGGAGGCGCCGGTCGCCCTGCCGGCAGCGCCGCGTCCGCAGAAGGTCCTGATCCCCTTCGACGGGTCCCACACGGCCGAGCGCGCCCTCTCGTGGGGCATCCTCGTCGCGAAGAACAACGACGCCGAGGTCGTCGTCGTGGTCGCGTTCGACCCACCGCTGACGGTTCGGGGGCGTGGGGCGGCCTACGTCGAGGAGATGAAGGTCGAGTTGCACGGTGAGGCCCTCAGCCTGGCCGAGGAGTCCGTGGCCCTCCTCCAGAGCCAGGGCGTGAACGCGCGCGGCGTGGTGGTCCGAGGCGACGTGGCGCGGGGCATCCTCGAGACCGCCGAGGAGGAGGCCGTCGACATGATCATCATCGGCCGCCAGGGGGTGACCCATGAGATGGGCGACGCACTCGACAAGTTCCGCGCGCTGATGTCCGGAGGGATCGCGGAGAAGGTTTCCCGGCACGCCGCGGTCCCGGTCCTCGTGGTGGTGTGATGGTCGCTGCGCATCTCCTCTCACGGCGCGACGCGCTCCGCCTCGGCGGCGCTGCCGGACTCGGGGTCATCCTGGTCCCCCTGCTCGGTTCGTGCTCGGATCCGGACGAGTCGAAGCTCGTCTTCCTGAACTGGCAGGACTACATCGACCGGACCATCCTCGACGACTTCTCCGACGAGTCGGGGCTCACCGTGACGTACGAGACGTACGCGTCCAACGACGAGCTCGAGCGGCGTCTCGTCCTGGCGGAGACCGCCCGGCGCCGAGGGCGCCAGGGCAACACCTTCGATCTGATCGTGCCCTCGGAGAACCTCTTGTCGCAGCTTCGATCGGCCGACGGCCTGCAAGAGCTCGACCAGGGCATCGTCGTGAGCCTCGGGAACCTCGCCGAGGAGTTCCGTCGAGAGCCGTTCGATCCGGGGAACCGCTTCAGCGTCCCGTGGGCCACGGGCACCACCGGCATCGGCTACGACACGACCGCGTTCGACGAGCCGCCCGACTGGAACGTGTTCCTCGATCCCACCGTCGAGGGCTCCATGACGATCCTGGACGAGACCCGCGACGCGTTCGGGGCGGCGCTGTTCGCCCTGGGTGAGGATCCGAACACGACCGATCCGGCCGTCATCGACGCCGCGGCGGAGTTCCTGATCGAGGCCAAGGGGGTGATCTCGGGTTTCGACTCGGCCACCTATTCCGATCGGCTCGCGAGCGGCGAGCTCGTGTGCGCCGAGGCCTACTCGAGCGACGTCCAGCTCGGCAAGCAAGAGAATCCGAATCTCGAGTTCACGATCCCTGCTCAAGGCGGCCTCCGCTGGATCGACTCCATGTGCATTCCGGTCGACGCCGCCAACCCCGAGGGCGCGAACCGCTTCATGGAGTTCTATCTTCAGCCGGAGATCTCGGCCACCAACGCCACGACGAGCCAGGTCGACACGGGCAATGAGGCGGCGAAGGAGTTCATCCCGCTCGAGGTGCTCGAAGACCCGGTCATCTTCCCGCCGCCGGAGACGCTCGAGGTGCTGCGGTTCACCGAGGATCTCGGCCCTGAGATCAATGAGCTCTACGACGAGGCGTTCGAACGCGTGAAGGCGGGGTAGGCCTGGTTCTGAGCACGAGGACCGTTCGATGAGTGCGCGTCCGAAGAACCCACGTCGCCCCGCCCGAGCCGAGACGGTCGGGTCCCTGCTCAGGCCACCGGCGTTGCGGGCGGCGGTCGAGGCCTTCTACGAACGTGGCCATTCGGCGGTGCTCGAGGAGGAGCGTGCTCGTGACCGATCGGAGCTGTCGGCGATCGAGGACCGCGAGATACGTGAGGCGGTGCGGCGCCAACGCGAGTGCGGTCTCGATGTGGTCACCGACGGGGAGTTCCGGCGCTGGATGTTCATGAACTCGTTCTACGACGCCGTGAGCGGTGTCCGAACCGGCAAGACCGTGACGTTCCACAACGACCGCGGCGACGACGTCGAACTCGCGGTACACGAGATCGTCGAGCCGCTCGAGCAGGTGGACTCGCCGGGTGCCCGCGAAGCGGCGTTCATGCGCGGGGTGGCGGGAGACCTACCGTTCAAGGTGACGTTCCCGGCCGCGTCGATCTTCGCGCACCCGTTCACGACGGTGGAAGGCGCGTACGGCTCCGTCGCCGAGTTCGTCGATGCGGCGGTCGCGATCGAACGGCAGCTCGTGGCGGACGCGATCGCCGCCGGCGCGCGGTACGTGCAATTCGACTTCCCGCTCTATCCGTACCTCGTCGATCCGGCGTGGGTCGGCCGGTTCGAGGCGGCAGGCCACGACGTCGACGCCGTGCTCGGGTCGGCGCTCGCCGCCGACGCCGCAGTGCTCGAGGGCATCCCCGACGACGTCACGGTCGGTTTGCACATCTGCCGCGGGAACTTCCGCTCGTCGTGGATGTGCGAGGGCTCGCTCGAGCCGGTCGCCGAGCTCGTCTTCGGCGAGCTCCCGTACGACTCGTTCCTCGTGGAGTGGGACGACGAAGGCCGCGACGGCGGCTACGCCCCGGTGCGCCACCTGCGGCAGGGAAGCGTGATGGTCATGGGGCTGATCAGCTCGAAGACCCCGCGGCTCGAGGACGAAGACGACCTCGTTCGCCGGATCGACGAGGCCGCCGGACATGCCGGCGGCATCGAGCGGGTCGCGATCAGCCCGCAGTGCGGGTTCGCGAGCGTGATGCTCGGCAACGAGACGAACGAGGACGCGCAGTGGCGCAAGCTCGAGCTGGTGGGCACGGTGGCCGACCGGCTGTGGGGGTGAGCGATCTGCCGGCTGCTAGCCTCGATGTATGGCCGTACGAACCGTGACCCATCGCCCCGCGATCATCCAAGGGGGCATGGGAGTGGCCGTGTCCGGCTGGCGGCTCGCCCGCGCGGTTTCCCGTGCGGGGCAGCTCGGCGTGGTGTCCGGCACCGCCCTCGACATGGTGCTCGCGAGGCGTCTGCAGCTCGGCGACCGCGACGTCAGGCGAGCCATCGAGGCCTTCCCGGACCGCGATGTGGCTGCGCGCATCCTCGCGGATTACTTCGTCGAAGGCGGCATCTCCGACGGCCAGCCGTTCAAGGGGGTGCCGGTGTTCGCCGTTGAGCCACGTCGCCGCAGCCTCGAGCTCGCCACGATGGGCGGATTCGTCGAAGTGTGGCTCGCGAAGGAGGGGCACGACGGCATCGTCGGCATCAACTTCCTGGAGAAGATCCAACTGCCGACGCCGCCCACCCTCTACGGGGCGATGCTCGCGGGGGTCGACGCTGTGCTCGTGGGCGCCGGCATCCCGCGCGAGATCCCCGGGCTGCTCGACGGCCTGGCCGGGCACGACCCCGTCTCGCTGCCGCTGCACGTCGCCGAGGGTGACGGCGACAAGGTTGCCCTCGCGTTCGATCCGCGGAGCGTCGTGCCGGCGCCGGGGGCCCCACTGGCCCGGCCCATGTTCCTCGCGATCATCGCCTCCACGGCACTCGCGATCAGCCTCGCCCGCAAGACCCCCGGCGTCGACGGGTTCGTGGTCGAGGGCCCGACCGCCGGCGGCCACAACGCACCGCCCCGGGGGGCACCTGAGCTCGTCGACGGCGAGCCCGTGTACGGTCCGCGCGACGACGTCGATCTCGAGAAGGTCAGTGAGCTCGGGCTTCCGTTCTGGCTCGCGGGCGGGCAGGCGACCCCAAAACGATTGCGCGATGCACAGGAAGCCGGCGCGGCCGGGATCCAGGTGGGGACGGTGTTCGCGTTCTGCGAGGACTCCGGCATGGCGCCCTCCATCCGCGCCCGGGTGCTCGAGGAGGTGGCAGCAGGGCGGGTCTCGGTCTTCACGGACCCACTGGCCTCGCCCACCGGGTTCCCGTTCAAGGTGGTTCAGCTCGACGGCACGCTCTCCGAGGACGCGATCGAGGACGCGAGGGAGCGCACGTGCGACCTCGGGTACCTCCGCGAGGTGTACGTGACCCCCGAGGGCGCGCTCGGGTATCGGTGCCCGGCCGAGCCCGTCGACGATTACGTTCGCAAGGGTGGGGACCTGGCCGAGACCGTGGGCCGCAAGTGCATCTGCAACGGCCTCACCGCCACGGTCGGCCTCGGGCAGCGCCGCGCCGGAGTGGAGGAACCCCCGATCGTCACGGCCGGGGATGACCTCGAGGACCTCGGCCGGCTGCGAGGGCCGGATCGGTGCGGGTACACAGCGGCCGAGGTGGTGGCTTACCTGCTGGGTGAGCCCCTGCTGGCTGAGCCGCCGTCGCGACGCGACGAAGTCGTTCGTGCAATCGACGCGTCGTTCGAGCCCGTCAGTCCTGCCTGAGCGTGTTGACGGATCGGGGTGATCGGCCGGCGCGCGTGCTCCTCCTGAAGCCGCACGATCTTGCTGACCCTGGGCTCGTCGGGGATGCACTCCTGGGCCGCGGAGCCGAGCTCACCGAGCACGTGCTCGTCGACGACGGGCCTCCTCCCTCGCTCGACGGGTTCGACGCCGTGGTCGTGATGGGTGCCCCGTGGTCGGTCTACGGCGAGGAGGTCCGTGAGTGGATCGGGGGACTGCTCGACCTGCTCCGACAGGCGTGGGAGCGAGATGTGCCCGTGCTGGGCATCTGCTTCGGGGCGCAAGCCTTCGCCGAGGCGAACGGGGGCTGGGTCGCGCGAGCGCGCGACACGGAGGTGGGGCTGCACACGGTCGTGACCGACGATGCCGACGTGGTGCCGGCGGGGCCTTGGTTCATGTGGCACGGCGACACGTTCGGACCGCCCGAAGGCGCAACGGTGATCGCGAGGACCGGCGCCGGTCCCCAGGCGTACACGATCGGCCCGCACCTGCTCGTGCAGTTCCATCCCGAAGCCACGGCCGGGATCGTCGAGTCGTGGCTCGCGTACGACGATGCCGACTTCCGCGTCGCGGGCGTCGATCCGGTCGAGACCCTGCAAGCGCTCCGTAAGGGTGAAGACGATGCGAGGACTCAGGCCGGCGTGCTCGTAGAGCGGTTCCTCGGCCGGAGCACCTAGCAGACGGCGCACAGGCGGTCGCGCGGCCACGCCCGGAGCGCGAACAGCTGCACGAGTCCGCCTGCGTCGATCGCCGGCGAGCCGTCGTAGCTGCCGATACCGCCGGCGGTGAACAATCCGTCGTCGTCGCGTCCGTCGCGCCAGGCGCGCCGAAGGTAGGTGTCGAGTGCAGGGCGGAGGCCTGCGACCGGCGAGACGGCGTCGAGGGCGAGCAGGTTGCGGAACCACACCGCGTTGAAGACCGGTGGGTGCTTCCACGTTCGGTCCGGCCCGAACCGTCGCAACGACGACGACGCCGTGGCCCTCGCCTGCCCGATCGCAGCCTCGTCGCCGGTCGCCCGGTGCAACAGCAGGTGCGCGCCGATCGGCGCACCCTGGTTGTAGGTCCACAACCGGGTGTTCAAGCCGTGGCGATCGACGTGATCGGCGTACAGCCCGCCTCGCACGCGGAGGGTACGGTCGAGCCACGTGAGCGTGCGCACGGCGAACGCGAGCGTGTCGTCGTCGCCGTCGGCGAGATGCAGCCGCACGGCGAGTTGCGCCGCCGGCGCCGCCGAGCACGTATGTCGAGCGCGCCGACCTTCGACCCACCGCATGCCACCGTCGGGGTCTTGCCCCTCACGCACGAGACGGAAGACCTTCCGCGCCCGTCGCAGCCATCGCCCCTCGCCGGTCTGCAGGTGGAGCTGCGCGAAGCAGAGTCCGATCCACGCGTTGTCGTCGAAGTAGCGGCGGCGGTCGCCGGGCGCGGGCAGGTATCCGTCGCCCGCCGCGTACGGACGGAGCCCGACCACGAGCCGTTCGACGGCGCCGTAGTCGGCGGTGAGCTCGGCGAGGTCCACGGCAGCCGCGAGCACCTGGCTGACGGGCCACACCGGTGCGAGCCTCCGCCCGCCGGGACGTTCGCGCACCGTGAGCGCGCCGGCGTGGGCGGGCCGAAGGCACGCGATCGAGAGCGACTCCCATGCCTCGAACGCCCGTGCCGACGGGTCCCGGGCCACGTCAGCCTCTATCGCACCGTCGCCATCGAGCTCAATCCCTCTCCTCGATCCTCCGGGGAGGCCGCACGCCCCGGAACTCCCAGTCGCCACCGAACGCCGTGGAGGTCACTTCCTCGCTCTCGCTCGGCTGCGCCCCGACGTCTTCGCGCACCGGCACCGAGCCTTCCACGACCGTGTTGCGGAGCACGCCGAGCCCCTCGACCTCGACCTCGACGACATCGCCGGGCTCCACCGGGCGCGAGTTCGCCGGCGTGCCCGACAGGATCACGTCGCCGGCTTCCAGGGTGATCGTGCGGGCGATGTCGGCGACGAGGTAGTGCATGTCCCAGATCATCTCGTCGGTGTTCCCGTCCTGGACCACTGCGCCGTTCACGCGCGTCTCGATGTGCTTGCCCTGGAAGTCCCAGTCGGTCACGAGGCCGGGCCCGAGCGGACACAAGGTGTCGGAGCCCTTCACGCGCAGCATCGAGCCCGCGTCGGTGTCGCGGAAGTCGTGCAATCCGTAATCGTTGCCGATCGTGTACCCCTGGATGTACCCACCGGCCTCGTCGGGCGCGACGTGACGGCACCGCCCGCCGATCACGATGGCGATCTCTCCCTCGTAGTTCAGGTACCGGCAGCGAGGCGGCCGCACGATCTCGCCGCCGTGCGCATTCAACGACGAGATCGGCTTGTGGAAGTACGTCGGCGCCGGTCCGAGCGTCGCCTGGAACTCCGCCCGTCGGCTCTCGTAGTTCAGGTGCACGCAGACGACCTTCGTCGGGGCGGCCGGCGGCAGGTGGATCGGGTCGTCGACCGGCATGCTCCGACCGTCGGGCGCGACCAGTTCGTCGCCCTCACGGACCACCGAGGTCGGCACGCCGTCGAGCAGGATGCGCCTCGTCTCCATCCTGACGAAGCGTACGATAGGCGCCGTGTCGGAGCTGCGGGGATTCATGCTGCCGCGCACGCCGGAAGGGCGTGCGTCGATCGTGCCGAGCCCCCCCTGGCACTACTCCGGCGACGTGCTCACGATCGAGTACCGCACCGATCCGGCCAACGTGGAAGCGCTGCTCCCGTCCGGTGTCGGTCTCGCCGCCGAGGATCCCGGGGCCGTCGCGATCATCTGGGCCGACTGGCAGTCGTGCTCGGACTCCGGCGAGGAGCTGCTGGACCCGGTGCGATCCCAGTACAAGGAAGCGTTCGTGGTCGTGCGGTGCAGCCACCACGGCGAGATCTTCTCCCGGTGCGTGTACATCTGGGTCGACAAGGACTTCGCGCTCGCACGCGGCTGGTACCAGGGGTATCCGAAGAAGCTGGGACAGATCTGGATGACCCGTCCGGTCACGGTCGGCAAGGCGGGTCCGAGGATCGGGGCCGGTGGGCGGTTCGGCGCCACGCTCGCCGCGAACGATCGTCGCCTGGCCGAGGTCACGCTCACGCTCACCGGCGAGAGCGACACCGGTGGCTTCGTGAACGCCCTGCCGATGTTGCACTCGCGATGGATGCCGAACATCGATCCCTCGCAGCCCGCGTCCTTGGACGAGCTGGTCACGATGCGGTCGCAGGACGTCGAGCTCGGGCCCGTGTACACCGGCGAGGCCACGGTCACCCTCCACGACGCCCCCGCCGACGAGCTCGCCTCCCTCGAGCCGGTCGAGATGATCGCGGGCTACTGGCGGCAGGTGGGCGCGACGTTCTCCGGAGGCACCTCGGTCTGAGCCGGTCCCTCCGGTCGGATCGCCGTTCCTCTCTTCGCGCCGAACCCGGGGTAGTCTCTGCGCGGAACCTCCCGGAGGCATGTCGTGGACGATCGCAGGCGCAGGCTCTTCTCCCAGGTCGCTGCCGTGGTGGTCGGCGTCGCCCTGATCCTCTTCTTCCGCGGCGTGTTCCCGGGTACCAGACGACGGTGGAACGGCGTCACCGCCGCTCGGCCCGAGGGGTGAATGCCTGCAGCTCGCGGTGACGGCGTCCTCGGAGAAGGCCGCGCTGCTCGGCGAGATCGCCGCCGACTACAACGACACCGATCCGCAGGCCGGTGGCGAGTGCGTGAACGTCGTCGTCACCTCGAAGTCCTCGGGGGCGACGATGGACGCGCTGTCGCGAGGCTGGGACGAACGGGTCGATGGTCCGCGGCCAGACGTGTGGTCGCCGGCTGCGTCGTCATGGGTGGTGCTGCTCCGGCAGCGGACGGCGAGCACCGATCGCCCGAACCTCGTGCCCGACGAGTACGAGAACATCGCCTGGAGCCCGCTCGTCGATCGCGATGCCGAAGCCGATGGCCGAGGCGCTCGGCTGGCCCAAAGCCCAGATCGGTTGGGAGACCCTGTTCGACCTCGCCCAGGATCCCGCGGGGTGGGGGGCGTACGGGCATCCCGAATGGGGCGCGTTCAAGCTCGGGAAGACCAACCCGAACTTCTCGACCTCGGGGCTGCATGCGCTCGTCGGATCGTACTTCGCGGCGACCGGGCTCTCGAGTGACCTCTCGATCGCCAGGATCGAGGAGCCCGAGGTGCAGGACTTCGTGCGCGGGGTGGAGTCCTCGGTCGTGCACTACGGCGACATCTCGCTGACGTTCCTCGCGAACCTGCAGCGCGCCGACGACCGCGGCGAGGGCCTCACGTACATCTCGGCGGTGACGATCGAGGAGAAGTCGGTCTGGGACTACAACCAGGGCAACCCCGAGGGCGACCCGGAGACCCTCGGCGACCACGCGCCGCCGTCGGTGCCGCTGGTCGCGATCTACCCGGAGGAGGGCACCCTCGTCTCGGATCATCCCTTCGTGCCGCTCGCCGCTCCCTGGGTCGACGATGCGAAGCGGGAGGCCGCGCAGGGGTTCCTCGCCTACCTGCAGGCAGACGAGCAGCAGGACCGCTTCACCGAGTACGCGTTCCGCAGGCTACGACGCCACGCCCGGTCCGTTGATCACCCAGGAGAACGGGCTCCTGCCCCAACAGCCCAAGCTGACGCTGGACCCGCCGGCTCCCGACGTGCTCGACCGCATCCAGCGGTCGTGGGAGGACGTTCGGAAGCGGGCGCGCGTGCTGATCCTGATCGACGTCTCCGGGTCGATGGGGGAGTTCGCCGCGGAGGCCGGCGCCTCCAAGCTCGAGTTGGCGAAGGAAGCCGCGATCGACTCGCTCGATCTCTTCGCCCCCGACGACGACGTCGGGCTCTGGGTCTTCACCACCGACATCGACAGGCCTGGTGGGGCCGACGTCGCCGAGCTGATCGAGGTCGGACCTCTCGGGCCGAACGTCGACCGATTCCGGACGCGAGATCCGCGGGCTCACGCCCCTGAACGGGACGCCGCTCTACACCGCGATCGAGGAAGCCGTGACCAGCATGCGCGCGAGCCTCGACCCCGAACGGATCAACGGCGTGGTCGTGCTGAGCGATGGCCGTAACGAGGATCCTCGCAACAACGACCTCGAGGGGCTGCTGCGCGAGCTGGACTCCGAGCTCAACGTGCGGGTCTTCCCGATCGCCTACGGTGCGGACGCCGACCTCGCGACGCTCACGGAGATCGCCGAGGCCTCCCGCGCCGCCGTCTACGACGCCTCCGACCCGTCGACGATCGACAAGGTGTTCGTCTCGGTCATCTCGAACTTCTGATGGGGCTGCGTGAGGAGATCCGCGATCCCTGGGTCTACATCCTCGGCGGCCTGGCCGGCGGCGTCGCGTGGGCGGTGGGCGTTCCCGTGGTCGCGGCCGCGGGCGTCGGAGCGGCGGTCGCCGGAGTCAGGGCCGGCTTCGGAGCGCTGCTCGGCGGCGGCTCGCCGTCCAGGACCACGTCCTCGCCCGTTGCCGGTGACCGATCGGAGCCCCGAGCAGGCGTGGCTCGAGCGAGGCGAATCGGCGGTCCGAGGCTTCCGGGAGCTGGCGGGTTCGTTGCCCGAAGGGCTGGCCTCGACGCGGAGCGAGTCGATCGCCACCCAGGCCGACGAGACCCTGGAAGGCATGCGCCGCCTGGCCGGGCAGGCGTCGGTCACCGAACGCGTCTCGGGCCGGCTGCACGAGCCGACGCTCGCGGCCGAGGCGGAACGCCTGCGCATCCAGATCGCGAACGCCTCCGACCCCGAGGTGGGCCAGGAACGATCGCGATCGCTGGCTGCGGTCCAGGAGCAGATCGACATCGCCCGACGGTTGCGGCGGTCCCACGATTCCCTGTTGGCCCGCCTGGAGTCGAGCGCGATCGGCCTGGAGGGCCTGACGGCCCAGCTCGCCGAGGTGGTGGCGCTGTCCGAGGGCGCCACCTCGGCGGTCGAGGGGACGAAGCAGCTGGAATCGCTGGCCGACGACCTCGAAGGGTTGCGAGCCGGGCTCGCGGAAGCCGAGCAGTTGTCGAGGCGCGCCTTGAGCGCATACGAGGCAGGCGGTAGCGTCGGAGACGCCGACTGAAGGAAGGAACCCCGACATGTGGAAGTCGTTCAAGCGCCTCTGGGCGTACCTGGGTGCGATGTTCGGACAGAAGGTGGACGAGAAAGCAGACCCGAAGATCCAACTGGAGCAGGCGATCGAGGAGGCCAAGAAGCGGCACGAGGCGCTCAGCCAGCAGGCCGCATCGGTGCTGGGAAACCAGCGCCAGCTCGAGTTGAAGCTGAACCGCTCGCTGGAAGACGTGGAGAGGCTGCAAGGCTCGGCACGGCAGGCCCTCATGAAGGCCGACTCCGCCAAGGCCGCTGGGAACGACGCGGAGGCGAAGAACTACGAGGACGCGGCGCAGGCGTTCGCGATGAAGCTGGTCTCGGCGGAGGACACCGCTCGTGAGCAGAAGCAGCTCCTCGAACAGGCGATGGCCGCATCCGAGGGCGCCCGCAAGGCGGTCGAGATGAACGCGATGAACCTGCAGAAGCAGCTCGCCGAGCGATCGAAGCTGCTCTCCCAGCTCGACAACGCGAAGATGCAGGAACGCATGAACGAGGCCCTGCAGCAGATGGACGAGCTCGCCCCCAAAGGCGATGTGCCGACGATCGGCGAGGTGCGCGAGAAGATCGAGTCGCGATACGCGAAGGCCCTCGGTGAGGCAGACATCCGGAGCGGTTCCGTCTCCTCGAAGATGATGGAGGTGGAGAAGGCGCAGCTCGATGCGGAGGCCGCCGCGCGACTCGAGTCGATCCGCGCGTCGCTCGGCGAGGGGTCCGACGATCGAGCGTCATCCACGATCGAGGTCGGCGAACCCGCTGCGACGGATCCGAGCGTCGGTTCCACCGACGACTAGCGGGCATCGCCAGGTTGCCGCCTCCGCGATAGCCTCACGCCCTCATGCGACTCCTGCGTTTCCGGCACGGCGAACGCATCGCGACGGGTGTGGCCGACACCAACGACGACGTCGTGCGCGTGCTCGCCGGCACGTTCTTCGAGGATCCCCTGCCGACGGGGGAGGAGCTGCCGCTCGACGAGGTGCATCTGCTCGCGCCCGGTGTTGCCCTCCAAGGCTCGTCTGCGTGGGGAAGAACTACGCGGCCCACGCGGCCGAGTTCGGCATGACGGTGCCCGAGGAGCCGCTGGTGTTCCTGAAGCCCTCGACCGCGGTGATCGGGCCGAACGACCCGATCCCGTTGCTGCCGGTGAGCCGGCGGGTCGACTACGAGGGCGAGCTCGCGGTCGTGATCGGACGCCTCGCGAGGGACATCCGCGCCGAGGACGTCCTACCGGGTGATCTTGGGCTACACCTGCGCGAACGACGTGACACTGCGAGACCTGCAGAAGACCGACGACCAGTGGGCGCGGGCCAAGGGCTTCGACGGGTCGTGCCCGCTCGGGCCGTGGATCGAGACGGACCTCGATCCGAACGATGTCGTCGTCGAGACGCGACTGAACGGCGACGTGCGCCAGCACGCCAGCACGGTCGACATGGTCTACGGGGTCGCCACCCTGATCGAGTACGTCACGTCGTTCATGACCCTCCTGCCGGGCGACGTGGTGCTCACGGGCACTCCCGAGGGCGTCGGGAGGCTCTCGGCACGGCGACGTCGTCGAGGTCGAGGTCGAGGGCGTCGGCACGCTCGGGAACACGGTGCGATGAGTGTTCGCTGTCGGTTCGCGCCGGCCCCGAGCGGGTCGCTCCACGTCGGCAACGTGCGGAGCGCCCTGTTCTCCTGGCTGTTCGCGCGTCACCACGGCGGCGCGTTCGTGCTGCGAGTGGAGGATACCGACGCGAGCCGCGTCACCGAGGAAGCCGTCGCCGGCGTGCTCGAGGATCTGCGGTGGCTCGGGCTCGGTCACGACGAGGGGCCCGACGTGGGCGGGCCGCACGCGCCGTACCGGCAATCCCAGCGGCTCGCGATCTACCGCGAGCATGCCGACCGCCTCCTCGTTCAGGGTGCTGCGTATCGTTGCTACTGCACCACCGAGGAGCTCGAGGAACGCCGGAAGGCCGCGATGGCCGCCGGCGAGGCGCCCGGTTACGACGGGCACTGCCGCGACCTCACCGCCCGAGCAGGTCCGGGCCTACGAGGCCGAGGGTCGCGACTCGGTCGTGCGCTTCCGCATGCCCGACCACGAGTGGGTGATCGACGACATCGTGAAGGGCGAGGTGCGGTTCGCCCCCGGGCAACTCGGCGACTTCGTGCTGCTGCGATCCGACGGTTCCCCCGTGTTCCTGCTGGCCGTGGCGGTCGACGACATGGCGATGGGCATCACGCACGTCGTGCGCGGCGACGATCTCCTCGCGAGCGCGCCTCGTAACGCCGCGGTGATCGACGCGCTCGGTGGCACGCCTCCGCGGTACGCACACGTGCCGCAGGTGCTCGGGCCCGACCGGCAACCCCTCTCGAAGCGGCACGGGTCGACGAGCGTGGAGTCGTTCCGCGAGCAGGGGTTCCTGCCCGAGGCGATCGTGAACTACCTCGCCCTGCTCGGATGGTCACCCGGCGACGACCGCGAGATGCTCTCGCGAGAGGAGTTGATCGAGGCCTTCGATCTCCAGCGCGTCTCGTCGAACCCCGCGGCGTTCGACACCGAGAAGCTGACGTGGCTCAACAACCGCTACATCCAGTCGCTCGACGACGACGACCTGGCCGCCCGCTGCCTGCACTTCCTCACCGAGGAGGGGTTGATGCCCGACCCTCCCACCTTGCGAGCCGCGATGCCGCTCGTGAAGGAGCGCATGAAGACGCTCACCGAGGCCCCCGTGCTGCTGCGTTTCCTGTTCACCGACGATCTCGAACCGAACGAGAAGGCGGCCGGGCTGATCGCGAAGGCGCCTGAGGGCTATCTCGGCCGGGTGGCCGACACCCTCGAGACCGTCGATCCGTGGGAGGCCGGGGCGCTCGAAACGGCACTCGACGAGCTCGCCGAGCGGGAAGGCCTCAGCCGCACGAAGGCCTTCCAGCCCGTGCGCGCCGCCGTCACGGGGTCGAACGTCTCGCCGCCACTGCCCGAGTCGCTCGCGTTGCTCGGGCGCGAGCGAACGCTCTCGCGCCTCCGAGCCACCGCTTGACGACTCGGTTCCCCCGTCCGGCCGGTCACGTCGCTCGGACGAGTGACGACCCCTCGGCCCTCGCCCGGCCGGTCGGCCCCCCTCCCTGACGCAGATGCCATAGCCCGACCGGGGCGTCGAGGTTGGGCCGCGGGACCGATGCATCGGGGCATGGGAGCGCCTAGGATGCGGCCTCGTGGAGGGAACCCTTCGAGGGCGCGATTTCCGGCTGCTGACGATATCGACCGGTCTGTCCGCCCTCGGTGACGAGCTCGCCCTGATCGCCCTGATGATCAAGGTGGCCGACCTCACCGATTCCGGGTGGGCGGTGGCCGCATTGGTGCTGTGCGGGTTGCTGCCGCTCGTGATCTTCGCACCGGCGGCCGGGGTGATCGTCGACAACTTCGAGACGAGGCGGTCGCTCGCGATCGCCACGGCGATCCAGGCCGGGGTGGCGGTCGGCCTCGCGTTCGCGACCGAGCTGCCGATGATCCTGATGCTCTCGTTCCTGCTGGGCACGGCCTCGGCCGTCGAGAATCCCTCGATCTACACGCTCGTGCCCAGGGTCGTCGGTGACGACCATGCGACCGAGGGCAACGCCTATCTCGAGGCGGCGCGGTACACAGGCATGATCGCCGGCCCGGTGCTGGCGGGCTCGATCGCGGCCGGGGTGGGCACGAAGGTCGCGCTGCTCGTCGATGCCGGCACGTTCGTGGTGATCGCGATCGCGGCCCTCTTGCTGCGTGTCCGCCGATCGGTCGGCGAGACCCGGGACACCGAGGATCAGGCCCGAGCTGGGTTCCGGGTGATCCGCCGGGACCGGGTGCTGGTCGCCGCGTTCGTGGTGATCGGTGCCGTGATCCTGTTCGCCGCGATGGACAACGTCGCCGAGATCTTCTTCGCGCGCAAGACGCTCGGTGCCGGGGCCTGGGGGTACGGGGTGCTCGCGTCGACATGGCTGATCGGCATGGTGGGAGGCGCCACCCTCATCGGCCGCCGGCTCGATGACGACCGGTTGTTCCGCTCGATGAGCCTCGCCGCGATCGTGAACGGGGCTGCGGTGTTCTCGGCGGCTGCGTTCGCGGTGCTGCCGCTCGCGGTCATCCTCTTCCTGGTCGGCGGCTTGGCGAACGGGGTCGAGACGGTCGCGATGCGCAGCCTGATCGTGCATCGGGTGGCGGACCGGTTCCGCGGACGCGCGTTCGCCTCCTACAGCGCGCTCGTCAACGGCATGCAGATCGGGGCGACGGCGGCTGCCGGCGCGCTCGTCGCAGGACTCGGGGGCAGGACCGCGCTGTTGATCGGCGGCGTCGGGACGGCGATCGCGGGCGTCGCGGGGGTCGCCGCCGCCCGCGTGCTCGAGCGACGCGAGCGGGCGGTCGAGCGCCTCGAGGCTCCGCCGCCGTTCGTCGAGGAGCCGTTCGTCGCGACGACGGCCGAAGCGGCGACCGAGGAGGCTGCACCCCGCGTCGACGGAGTCCCCGTGCCTCGTCGTCCGGACGTGACCCGTCTACCCGACTCGGAACCTGTGCAGCCGGTCACCGAGCACTGAGGTCGTCAGCCAGCCGATGCTCCTGCGGCCCTGGGGCCGAGCGGACGACGAGCGGGAGCGCGCCACGGGCTAGCCTGGCCGTAGGATGCTCGCGACCGAGGTCACCGGCCTGGGACGCGCCGAGGCAACCGCGCGCTTGCGACGCGACGGGCCGAACGAACTGCCGGCTCCTCGCGGTGTGCCGTGGTGGCGGCGTCTCCTGGGGCAGCTGTTCCACTTCTTCGCCGTGATGCTCTGGGTCGCAGCCGTGCTCGCGGTGATCGCGGGTCTCCCGCAGCTCGCGGTCGCGATCGCCGCAGTGGTGGTCCTGAACGCGTGCTTCGCGTTCGTCCAGGAACGTCGCGCCGACCGGGCCGCCGGGGAACTGCGCGATCTGCTGCCGCGGCGAGCGAGGGTGATCCGCGACGGCGAGGAGATGGAGATCGACGCGGCGGAGCTCGTGCTCGACGACCTCGTCGTGTTGGAAGCAGGTGACCGCATCTCGGCCGATCTCATGGTCGCCGAGGCGCACGCACTCCGCGTGGACACATCGACCCTGACCGGGGAGAGCGATCCCGCGTCGCTCGAGGAGGGCGACCACGCCTTCGCCGGCACGTTCCTCACCGAGGGCGAGGCTCGTGGTGTCGTGTCGGCGACAGGGGAGCGGACCAGGCTCGCCGGCATCGCACGGCTCGCGTCGGGGCCGTCGCCCGTCCCCCCGCTCGTGGATGAGCTGCGGCGGGTGGTTCGGACGATCTCGATCGTCGCGCTCGCCGTCGGCCTGGGGTTCTTCGTCGTCTCACTGTCGCTCGGGACCGACCCCGGTGACGGCTTCCTGTTCGCGGTCGGCGTGACGGTGGCGCTCGTGCCCGAGGCGCTGCTCCCCACCGTGACGCTCTCGCTCGCGATCGGCGCGCAACGCATGGCGGCGCGCAATGCGCTCGTCCGCCGCCTCGAGTCGGTGGAGACCTTGGGCTCCACCACGTTCGTGTGCACCGACAAGACCGGCACCCTCACCCGGAACGAGCTCACGGCCGTCGAGGTCTGGACGCCCGTCGGCCGAGCGACGGTGATCGGCTCCGGCTACGACCCGGCGGGCACCGTCGAGGCGGCTGGGCCGGCCGGCGCCGCAGTTGGCCGGTTGGCGCGAGCTGCCGCCAGATGCTCCACCGGACGGGTGGCGTTCCGTGACGATCAGTGGATCGCCGTTGGCGACCCGCTCGACGCCGCGATCGACGCACTCGCCCGCCGCGCCGGTGTCGACCCCGACGACGATCGCCGCCGGCACCCGGACGTTCGGCGGTTCCCATTCGATCCGCGTCGCAAGCGCATGTCGGTGGTGGTCGATCACGAGGTGTTCGTGAAGGGAGCGTCCGACGGCCTGCTTCCGCTCTGCGAGTTCGAGCCTGCGGTCGAACCTGCGCTGCGATCGATGACGGAACGAGGCCTTCGAGTGATCGCCGTCGCGACCCGGAGCCTCCGCGACGAGCGCCCCGAGGCGCTCGGCCGTGATGCGGCCGAGCGCGACCTCGAGCTCCTCGGGTTGGTGGGATTGCAGGACCCACCGCGACCCGAGGTCGCAGGTGCGATCGCGACCTGCCGCGGCGCCGGCGTGCGCGTGGCGATGATCACCGGCGACCATCCTCGGACCGCGGTCGCGGTCGCCCGCCAGACGGGGCTGATCCTGGGAGAGCCCACGGTGATCGAGGGGTCGGATCTGCCGCTCGACGATCGTGAGCTTGGCGAGGCGGTCGACCGCGACGGCATCGTGCTTGCGCGGGTCGAACCGGAGGACAAGCTCCGCATCGCCCGCGCCCTGCGTGCTCGTGGCCACGTCGTGGCGATGACCGGCGACGGCGTCAACGACGCGCCGGCCCTCCGGGAGGCCGATATCGGCGTGGCGATGGGGCGCTCGGGCACCGACGTCGCGCGCGAGGCCGCGGACCTCGTCCTGCTCGACGACGACTTCGCCACCATCGTGGCGGCGATCGAGCACGGGCGTGGCATCTATGCGAACGTCCGACGGTTCCTCACCTACCACCTCACCGACAACGTCGCCGAGGTCACGCCCTTCGTGGTGTGGGCTCTGTCGGGGGGGTCGGTGCCGCTGGCACTCGGGGTGCTGCAGATCCTCGCGCTCGACATCGGCACCGACACGCTCGCCGCCACGGCCCTCGGGGCTGAGCGTCCCGAGGGGCGCGTGCTGATGGGGCCGCCCGACCGCGACCGGCTCCTCAACGGTGCCGTGGCCCGGCGGGCGTTCGGCGTGCTCGGGCCGACCGAGGCGATCATGTCGATGGCCGCGTTCGTCGCGACGTTCCTCGTGGCGGGGTGGCGCCCCGGCGAGCCGTTCCCCGGCGGCGACGTGTTGCTGCAGGCGTCGGGCGCGGCGTTCGCGGGGGTGGTGATCGCCCAGACCGCGAACGCGTGGGCGTGCCGAAGCACGACGCGGTGGCCGGGCTCGCTGGGCTGGTTCTCCAACCGCCTGCTCGTATGGGGCAAATGCGCGGAGCTCGTGATGGCCGCTGCGTTCCTCGTCGTGCCGGTGCTCGCGTCGCTGCTCGGTCAGGCCGTGCCCACGGCTGTCGGTTGGGCCGTCGCGCTCCTCGCGGCACCCGCCGTGCTCGCGGTCGACGCGGTCGACAAGGCGTTCAGACGCAGGCGGTCGGCGGTCAACCGTCCGAGCGTTGGAGCCGTGATCAGACCGGGAAGCTGAGGCCGGTCTTCGACTTGAAGTTGGCGTCCGTCATGCCCGCGCATGTCTTCCCTGCGTTCAAGCAGGAGTTCACGAGGATCTCGAGCGCGCCCTGGTTCCACGTGTTCCAGAAGTCGGCGTGCAGGCTCTGGCCCGCGGTGGTTCCGAAGAACATGTCCGACGAGACGCTGTACCCGGGGCCGCCCGCCGTGTTCCACGTGAAGTGCAGCGAAAGCCTCGGCAGGCGGATCGGGTGCGTCGCTGGGCACTTCGAACCGATCGGGTAAGCGACGTGGCTGCGGTGATCGAAGGAGTCGGTTTGTCCGTTCCCGCAACTTGGGAAGACGATGTGTGCCTTCACGAACTTCTTCCCGGCGCTCGCGCAGGTGGGGATCGTCGGCAGGTAGGTCGTGTCGTCGCACCCCCACCCGAGCACCTTCGCGGTACCGGTCGGGGTGGTCGAATAGCCGGCGACCATCCGGAAGTCCGGTGGGAAAGCCGTGATCGTCTGGCCTTTCGCCGACGTGGCGCGATAGTACGCGGTGGCGCGGAGGAGCGGCACCGGAGTGGTGCCGTCCGGAGCGAGCAGCGCCGGCGCCCAGTACCCGGCGGTGTCGGCCGAGAGAGGGCATGACGTGGTCCCGAGGACCATGTCGGCCAAGGTGCTGCTCGCGTTCGTGGTCTCGTTCCCGAAGAACTGGTGCAGATGGCTCATGCCCATCTGGTTGGGCATGACGATCGGATCGTCGGGCTTGAGGCCGGCGTCCGTGCAGCCGGTGATCGAGAACACACCCTCTCCGGCCGAGGCGGGGATGGCCGAGACGCCGATCAGCGCGGCGGTGAACACGAGTGTGACTGAGAGTCCGACGGTCCGCTTCATGCACACACCTCCGGGGGTGAAGGGTCGGGGGGACGGTCCCATGGACCTGTGCAGCGGGCAGTTCCTATGTGGCTCGACCCTACGACGCCCGAGGGGGCATGTCGAATCCATTCACGGTCCATTCGTCGTCCGTTGGTTGTGTCCGGCCAACGACCATGCTCCGGGACGCTCCTGAGCCCTATCGGGTTCGCTCGCGATCTGCGCCTTCGGCGGTTTGCGTCGTTCCGAAGCGCTCGCGCTCAGATGGCGCGACGTGGACATAGACCGGAAGGTGCTCTACGTCCGGCAGGCCGCGACGTTCACCGGGCGTAGGTCAGCTTCACCAGGCCGAAGTCGCGAGACTCGGAGCGAGCCGCGCCTTGGCCCGCAGCTGGTCGAGGTCCTGCGCCAGGCGAAGCGGGAGCAAGCCGAACGTCGGCTCGCCCTCGGTGAGGGATGGCTCGACTACGACCTCACGCACCCTCGAAAACCGGAGCCCCGCTGCATCCGGAACGGCTGAGCCGCGCTTTCCGCCAGCTCGCTCGCCGTCTCGGCTTGCAGGTGCGCTTGCACGACCTCAGACACGCAGCAATCATGCTCCAACTCGCGGCAGTGGTCCCGCTCGCCATCGTCTCGGCCGTCGCGGGTCACAGCTCGGTCGCGTTCACCGCCCGCCAGTACGGACACTTGCAGCCGGATCACTTGCGAGAAGCGGCCGACGCGATGGAGGCCGCGTACCGGGGCTAGGCTAAAGGCGCGTGTAGCGCACCCGGCAGCCTGACACCGATCCGGCGGGTGAGGCTGGCAACACCCCCGAGCAGCCATCAGCCTTATGTACTCGGTCGGTGTCTCGGCCTACGCTCGGTGCATGAAGCGTGGGACTTGGGTGGTCGTCGGAGTCGCCTTGGTCCTCGGCTTCATCGCTGGCTTCGTCGACGCCGGTATAGACGACGAATCACAGCCCGTGGGGACCGCAGTCGGTTCCTGCCCTCCCCTCGACGCCGAAGCCATCGACGCCATGAACGCGGCATTGTTCCCCTGGAGAGGTCTCTCCTTTGGATTGGCCCACTGGATCCGCGACCTTCATGGTCCTTTGAACGGACTGGCCATCATCAGGGCCGAGGTCGATGGACCCGGTTTCGAGGGCGCTGGGGACGTGTCGCTCTGGGCTACGGGACCTGGACGGACGGGGACGTTTCCTGGATTCTTCCTGTATTCGCTGAATCCGATTGCGAGGCGGGTCGAGGGCCGCGCGACATTCCCTGGGAGCAGGCTCAGAGAGGTCGTGGACGACGGCAAGCCGGTCTACGACCCGAGGGTTATTCGGTCTATTGCCCCGGTCGTCGCCGCCTCGTGCATCGAATCGCCTGCCCAGGGGAGCTAGGATGGGGACCAGACGGGGGGAACGAGGCCGGGGAACGCACATCGGCCTCCGTCTTTCGTGAGCGTTCCCGCAGGTCAGCGGCTGGTAGTCCCAACGGGATTTGAACCCGTGTCTCCACCTTGAGAGGGTGGTGTCCTAGGCCCCTAGACGATGGGACCGAGCGCCGAGCGCCTCGGTTCGGCCACCGATTCTAGAGGGTCGCTCCATCGTCGCCCACTGCAGGCCCGCGCGTAGGATGCGCGGACCGTGGACCGACGTCTCGACCTTCCCACCCTCGCGGCCTTCGCGGGCGCCGTGCTCCTCGGGAGCGCGAACATCGTCGCCGTGCAGTTCAGCAATCGTGAGCTTGAGCCCTTGTGGGGCGCCGGTGTTCGGTTCGCGGCAGCCTCGAGCGTGCTCTGTGCGATCGCGCTGGTGGGGCGCAGGCCGTTCCCGAGGGGACGGCCGCTGCGGGGCGCCCTGGTGTTCGGACTCCTCGCGTTCACCGGGGCGTATGCGTTGTTCTACGTGGGCTCGCAGCGCGTGTCGGCCGGGACGGCCGGGGTGCTGATGGCGTTGGTGCCGCTGCTCACGCTGTTGCTGGCCGCCGTGCAGGGCCTCGAACGGTGGTCGTGGCGAGGGCTGGCCGGTTCGATGCTCGCGGTCGCCGGCATCGCCGTGATCCTCTCGGGCGCTCCCGCCGGGGCGGCGCCGATCGGGTCGGTCATGCTCGTGATCGGTGCCGCCATGTGTGCCGCGCAGGCGGGCATCGTGGTGAAGCGCATCCCGCAGGCGGACGTGATCACGACGAACGGGGTCGCGATGGCGGTCGGCGCGATCCTGCTACTGACCCTGTCGTTCGGGCGGGGCGAGACACACGCGGTGCCGTCGAGTCCGTCGGTGTGGGTGGCGGTGCTCTTCCTCGCGTTCGTCGGCTCGCCGTTGCTGTTCATCCTCTACGTGTTCGTGCTGAACCGGTGGACGGCGTCTGCCGCGTCGTATCAGTTCGTGCTGTTCCCACCGGTGACGATCGTGTTGGGAGCGCTGCTCGCGGGCGAATCGATCAGTGGCGGATTGCTGCTCGGTTTGCCGCTCGTGCTCGCCGGGGTCTACGCGGGTGCCCTGCGTCAACCGAGCAGCTCGAGCAGCCGGCGGCCGGAGGCCGTGAGCTCGGAGTAGACCTCGCGTCCTTGTCGGCGGGCGTCGACCACCGCGGCGCGGCGCAGCACGCCGAGCTGCTGGGAGACCGCTGCGGGGGTCAGGTGCAGGCGGTGCGCGAGCTCGCTCGTCGTCATCGGCACGCTCAGCACCCGAAGGATGTCGGCCCGTGTGCCGCCGATCAGGTCGTCCATCGCGCCGTCGCCACGCGCATCCTCCGGCTCGTCCCAGATCTCGGCGATACCTCTGGGGGAGTACGACAAGGTCGGCTGCAGGCCGTCACCGAGGAGCACCGCGAGGCCCGGCCAGTCGAACACGGCCGGGATCAGCACCAGCCCTCGCCCGCCGGGATCGATGTCCTCGCAGTGGTGTTTGTCGATCACGAGCGCGTCGCCGGCCCACGACAACGATGGGTGCAGGTCGGCGAAGAGCAGCTCGGCCCCCCCGAGGGCGAGCTGGCGCGCCCGGTACGTCACGTCGGCCTCGTGCAGCGCCCGGATGCGGGGCCAGTGCGGCTCGATCGCCAGCTTCCAATACTCGTGCATCTGCTCGACCAGCCCGTCCACGAATGGGGCGGGATCCTCGAGGATCTCCTGGGTCAACGCCGGTACCGGCACCCCCTGCAGCGACTGGATCATGTGGGAGAGCTCGACGCTGATCCGCTCGGGGCCGGTGCGCGACACCTGCTCGAGCTCGTCCTCGAACTGGGGGAACGGCGTCTCTGGCGCCGGTGTGAGGAAGTCGGGGATGTAGGGGTGCACATCCGGGCCCAGTCCCGCGGGCGGGACGACGGCGAACAGGATCGCGAGGTCACGTCCGGCGATCGCTCGCTTCGCCTCCTGCACCCATGGAAGGTGCAGGGCGTGCTTGGACGGGTCCCGCATGGGCTTGTAGAGGCTCATGCCGAGCTCCCAGATGGGGGAGAACGCGAACCGGGTCTCGGCCAGGTCGTCGCTCGAGAGGTGGATGCTGATCGCCATCGATTTCGGGTTAGCTTAAATGCTTCCGTATCGGAAGGCAAGGCCCTAGCCTGTGCCTTGAAACGTTGTAGCAAACGCTACAGGAACGGACTGCTTCACGGAACAGGAGGTGCAGTGATGATCTTCGGTTGGGCCGAGGATGTGTTGCGCTACCGGGAGCGGGAGCTGCGGGACGCTACCGAGCGCCTCCGCAGGGGACGGCGCCGCGTGGGCCGCGTTCGCCAGGGGGTCTCTCCCGAACGCCGCCCGCACCGCTGACCATCCGGATGGCCCGGGCAGGTCGCTCACCACGGCGTCCCTGCCCCTGGCCGTTCGCCTCGAACACCGGGAACCTAGTTTTCGCCTTGGTCGCGGGTGAAGCCGAGCTCCCCGTCGAACTCGAGCAGCTTCTCGATGTGCATCCAGATGTGGCGCCGGGAGATCCGAGCGAGCAGCTGGTGCACGTCCTCGTCCCAGAGGTCGCCCGGCTTCTCCGTGATGATGAACCTGCAGCGCCAGTGGTCGAGCGTGTCGGTGATCGCCCCCGTGGAGGGGTACACCTTGGTGCCGCGGCTGGAGATCATCTTCAGCTCGAGGCGTGTGCCGTGCGCGAGCTCGGTGAGCGACGCCCCGAGCTCGTCGGCCGTGAGCGGTGACTCGACGAACACGTCGAGCCCGACGACGTTCCTCTCAGTGGGCCTCACGTAGTCAGGATCTGACCGCAGCACCGGCAGCTGCAGCCGCTTCACCTCGCGCACGGTCCAGTTCTGGGTCTTCTTCCCGAGGTTGCCGATGATCGCCTCGGTGTAGGCAGTGGTCGGCGTGCCTCGGTCGTAGCCGAGCACGTCGCCGGTGAGCGTGCCGGACTCGAGCGTCACGAACACCGCGTGCTCGATCGCTGCGGCTTCCTCGAACAGACCGAGGTAGCGAAGCATCAGCACCGACGACAGGATCAGGGCGGTCGGGTTGATCACGTTCTTTCCCGCGTACTTCGGCGCGGAGCCGTGCACCGCCTCGAAGATCGCCACGTCGTTGCCGATGTTGGCGCTCGGCGCGAAACCGAGCCCGCCGATCAACGCACTGGAGAGGTCGGAGAGGATGTCGCCGTTCATGTTCGTGGTGACGATCACCTCGTACTGCTCGGGACGCTTCACGAGCTGGTGGGCGGCGTTGTCGACGATCACGTGCCAGGACTCGACCTCCGGGTAGTCGGGCGCCACGGACTCGAACACCCGCTTCAGGGTCCCTTCCGTGAACTTCATGATGTTCGCCTTCGTCGCGCACGCGACGCTGGCGCGGCCTTCGCTGCGCGCGTACTCGAAGGCGAAGCGCGCGATCTTCTCCGAGCCCTTGACGCTGATCAGCTTCAGAGCCTGCGCGACACCCGGCGTCTGCATGTACTCGATGCCGGCATAGAGGTCCTCGACGTTCTCCCGCACCATCACCATGTCGATGCCCCTGCCCGAGTACGGCGTGGTCACCCCCGGCATCTCCCGCACGGGCCGGACGTTCGCGTAGGTCTCGTAGAGCTTGCGCAGGGTGACGTTGGCGCTCTTCTCACCGAATCCGACGGGGGTTTCGAGCGGGCCCTTGAGCGCGACGCGCGTGCGGGCGATCGAGTCCATCGTCTCCTGCGGCACACCCGAGGCGACGCCCCGGCGGAAGACCTCGGCCCCCGCGTCCGCCTCTTCCCAATCGATCGGCGCTCCCGTCGCATCGACGATCGCGCGGGCTGCGGCGACCACCTCGGGGCCGATGCCGTCACCGGGGATCAGGGTCACCGGGAAGCGGGCAGGTACGTCGGTGGCGCTCAATACGGGCCTCCTTGGCGCTCGGATGGTCGTTCCGTGTCATCGTATCGGGGGTCCCGAGGTGCGCGACCGGGGTCGGGTAGCATGCTGACCCCATGGCTCTGCGCCCCGCCAGCCTCCGCCGGATCGCCGCGGCGGCGCTCCTGCTCGTCGCGTCCGCCGGTGTCGTGGTGGCGTCCACGCCTTCCGGAGCTTCGGGCGGCGACGGCGGTGGCACTGCGCGGGCGATCGATCCGGCGGCCGGCATCATGAACCTCGATCACCTGATCTTCGTCGTGCAAGAGAATCGGTCGTTCGACCACTACTTCGGCACGTTCCCCGGCGCGAACGGGCTCCCCACCCGCCCCGACGGCTCGTTCGGAGTCTGCGTGCCCGACCCGGCTTCCGGAGGATGCCGGCGCCCGTATCACGACACGAACCAGTTCGACATCGGCGGCCCGCACGGGCTCGATGCCTCGCGGATCACCGTCAACGGGGGGCGCATGGACGGCCACATCCGCGCGTTCCGACTGAAGGGCACGCCGTGCACGCACGATGCGTCGCCGCCGTACTCGTGCACGGCGGCGACGCCCGGACCCGGTGGCACGCCCGACGTCATGGGGTTCCACACCTGGAAGGAGATCCCGAACTACTGGACCCTCGCCCGGCGCTACGTGCTGCAGGACCGTATGTTCGCGCCGGTGGACTCCTGGACCCTGCCGTCGCACCTGTACCTGGTCTCGGGCTGGTCGGCGACCTGCCGCAGGCCGAAGGATCCGATGACGTGTGTGTCGGACCACGACGAGCCGTGGCTGTGGACGAAGTGGTTCCTCGCCAAGGGCATGGAGGCGCCCGCACCGTACGCGTGGGCCGACATCACCTGGCTGCTGCACGGCCACGACGTGAGCTGGTCCTATTACGTCGGGCTCCACACCTGCACCGTGCGGCCCAAGTGCGACGAGCCATGGGACGAGCTCACGACCGTGCCGGCGCAGAACCCACTCCCCGGGTTCCGTACGGTGCGGGAGCACACCGGACTTCGCAACGTCCGCAACAACACCGAGTACTTCGCGTCGGCTCGCGACGGTTCGCTGCCGAGCGTCGCGTGGGTGATGCCGAGCCAGGGGCGAGGAGAGCACCCGTCCGACCGCATCGCGACCGGGCAGAAGTGGGTGAGCCGCGTGGTGAACGCCGCGATGGAGGGCCCCGACGCCGAGCGGACGGCGGTGTTCCTCGTCTGGGACGACTGGGGCGGGTTCTACGACCACATGCGGCCACCGCGGGTCGATGCCCTCGGCTACGGTCTGCGTGTGCCCTCGATCGTGATCAGCCCCTACGCCGACCGAGGGCTCGACGTCGACCATCGGACGTACTCGTTCGACGCGTTCCTGAAGCTGATCGAGGATCGGTTCCTCGACGGCGCCCGCCTCAACGGGTGGAACCAGGGCTGGCGCGATCCGCGGCCGACGACGCGTGAGGAGGTCGCCATCCTCGGCGATCTCGCGAGGGTCTTCGACTTCACCCAGGCGCCGATCCCGTGGATCCACCTCGACCCCACGCCCCTGGGTCGATGAGGCTGCATCGCTCGCCGCTCGCGACGGTCGCCGCGATGCTGGTCGGGGCCGCCCTCGTCGCCGTGGCGTGCACGGGCAGCGACGCCACGCCGGGCGACCCCGAGGGCCCTCGGACGAGTGGGAGCCCGAGCGGGGGCGGCGAGGCGACCCCCGGCATCGATCCCGACGCCGGCATCATGAACCTCGACCACCTGATCTTCATCGTGCAGGAGAACCGCTCGTTCGATCACTACTTCGGCACCTACCCGGGTGCCGACGGCATCCCGATGGACGCCCAGGGTCGCCCGCGCGTGTGCGCGCAGGACCCCGTGGTGGGACGATGCGTCGCCCCGTACCGCACGGACGAGCTGGTCAACGCAGGCGGACCGCACAACCACGAGGCCTCGGTCATCAGCGTGAACGGCGGGAAGATGGACGGCTTCATCGAGGCCGCGGCGGCCAGGCCTTGCATCAGATCTCGAGACGTGGCCGCCTGCGGCCCGATCTACGGGCCAGAGGGCCAGCCCGACATCATGGCCTATCACGACGACCGAACGATCCCGAACTACTGGGCCTACGCCGACCGGTTCGTGTTGCAGGACGCGATGTTCGCGCCTACCGACTCCTGGACGCTTCCGGCCCATCTCTTCCTCGTCTCAGGGTGGTCGGCCCGATGCACCGATCCCACCGACGCGTTCACGTGCTCGACCGACCTCGAGATGGGGGACCTGTTCGAGGAGCTGCTCTGGTACGAGCACCCGACGTTGTTCGGCTGGACCGATATCACGTGGCTGCTCCACCAACACGACGTGAGTTGGGCCTACTACGCGGGCGGCGTCTTGTGCCGGCGCCCGGCAGACTCGCGTGCGGAATGCGAGCGGGAGGGCCCCGCCCGGCCCCAGAACCCCCTGACCGGGTTCGCCGATGTCAAGGAGACCGGCCAGCTCGACAACATCAAGACGCACTCGGCGTTCTTCGACGCCGTGCGGTCGAACGCGCTTCCCTCAGTGACGTGGGTCGTGCCCGGCCGGGGAGGGCAGAGCGAGCACCCGGGTACCGGGGCCCCCATCAGCGAGGGTCAGGCGTACGTCACGAAGATGATCAACGCGGTGATGCGGGGCGAGATGTGGGAGCGGACGGCGATCTTCCTCACCTGGGACGATTGGGGAGGCTTCTACGACCACGTCGAGCCGCCCCGTGTCGACGAAGCCGGCTACGGGCTCCGGGTGCCGGGGATGCTGATCAGTCCCTGGGCCGATCGCGACCTCGACCTCGACCATCAGACCCTCTCGTTCGACGCCTTCCTGAAGCTGATCGAGGACCGGTTCCTCGGCGGCCAGCGCCTCGACGGCGAGAACGAGGGCCGTCCCGATCCGCGCCCCACGGTGCGGGAGGAGATCGGCATCCTGGGGGACCTGGCTCGAGAATTCGACTTCGCGCAGCAGCCGATCCCGCCGCTGATCCTCGACCCGTGGCCCCTCGGGAAGCCGTGAGCGCCGTGCCGCAGGCTGTGCCCGGACCGCTCGGTGGCGCCGGCCGGTAGCATGGGCCGCCGGATGCGCTCCCGTCGGATCGTCGCTCTCAGCGGCCTGCTCGTGGTCGCCGGGCTCGTGGCGATCGCCTGCACACCCGACGGCGGAACGACCACGTCCGAACCGTCATCGCCCGGCTCCCCCTCGTCGGCGTCCGGCCGTCCCACCACGAGCGCCTCGGCCGCGGCCGCGGCTGCCGATTCCGGCTGGGTCGAGCCGACCGACGTGCTCGGCGCGCCGGGCCTGGTGAGCGTGCCCGACCCCGCCCTGGCCCCCCGAGGCGTCGATACCCGGCCGCTCCGCTCGCCCCCCGGGCTGCAGCCATCCGCCGACCGTTCCCGACCGTTCGACCCGGCTGCGGGCATCATGAACCTCGACCACCTGGTCTTTATCGTGCTCGAGAACCGGTCGTTCGATCACTACTTCGGCACGTTCCCGGGCGCCGACGGCATCCCGGTGGACGCGAAGGGGCGCCCGAAGGATTGCCTGCCCGACCCCGATTCGCCCGGAACCTGCCACCGTCCATACCACGACACGAACTTCATCGATCAGGGCGGCCCCCACGGAGAGCTGGGCAGCCATATCTCGATCGACGGCGGGGAGATGGACGGTTTCGTCGAGGCCCTGCGGGTGGTCGGCAACGGCTGCGAGAAGCACCCGGAGGAAAAGCCGTGCCCCCAGGCTGTCGATGGCCCCCAGGGCCAGCCGGATGTCATGGGCTACCACACGGCGAAAGAGATCCCGACCTACTGGAAGTACGCCGAGACCTTCACGTTGCACGACCGGATGTTCGCCCCGACCGACTCGTGGACGCTGCCGGCGCACCTGTTCCTCGTGTCGGCGTGGTCGGCCACGTGCTCGGACCTCGACGATCCGATGTCGTGCGCCTCGGACCAGAAGTTCCCCGGGGGCATCTACGCCGATGACCCCTCGAAGCTCTGGTCGCCGAAGATGGGGGAGCCGCGTCCTTACGTCTGGGCGCCGGTCACCTGGCTGCTCTACAAGGCCGGCGTGAGCTGGGGGTACTACGTCGGCGAGGGCACCTGCGTGGCCCCCCCGTGCGAGCACCTCGACGGTATCCTTACCGCCCCGGTGCAGAACCCGCTGCCCGGCTTCACCGCGACCGCTGCGACCGGCCAGCTCGAGAACATCCGGCCGAACACCGAGTTCCTCCGCGACGCTCGCAACGGCGACCTGCCGAGCGTCTCGTGGTTCATGCCCGAGCAGGACAAGGGTGAGCACCCGCCGGACTCGATCGAGGCCGGGCAGGCCTACGTCGCGAAAGCGATCAATGCCGTGATGGAGGGTCCGGAGGAACAATGGCTGCGAACCGCGATCTTCCTCACGTGGGACGATTGGGGCGGGTTCTACGACCACGTGTTGCCGCCGGTGGTCGACGAGAACGGCTGGGGCCTGCGGGTGCCGTCGATGGTGATCAGCCCGTGGGCCAAGCCCGGCTTCATCGATCACCAGACACTCAGCTACGACGCGTTCATGAAGTTGATCGAGGACCGGTTCCTGGGCGGGGACCGCCTCGACCCCAAGACCGATGGCTGGCCCGATTCCCGTCCCACGGTGCGCGAAGAGGTGAAGATCCTGGGCGACCTGGCGCTGGACTTCGACTTCACGCAGGAACCACTGCCGCCGCTGGTGCTCGACCCCTGGCCGTTCCGCGGCTGAGGCGGCCTCTGCGAGGTTGCGTGGCGTGACACCCACGCCGGGCTACCATCGCCCGATGGATCCCCACCCCATCGGCCGTTCCATCGGGCGCTCCCCACGGCGCGCGCGTACGGCCGGGGCGGTCGTCGTCGCCGGTCTGGTGGCCGCCGCGTGCGTCGGTTCTCGAGCCGACCCGCCGGATGCGCGCTCGCACGCACAGGCCTCGCCGACCCCCCGCCCGGGACGAGCCCGTCCGGATCCGGGGTCGGGCGCGATCCCGCTGCCGTTCCTCGTGCCCGACAGGTTCCCGATCTCGCCCGAACGAGCCCCGCTCGGCGTCGACCGCGGACCGCTGCTCGACCCGCCCGCGCCGCAGGGGGTCGCCGATCCGTTCCGCCCGTTCGACCCCGCGGCCGGCATCATGAACCTCGATCACCTGGTCTTCGTGGTGCAGGAGAATCGGTCGTTCGATCACTACTTCGGCACGTTCCCGGGTGCGGACGGCATCCCGATGACGCAGGGGGGTCGGACGAAGGTGTGCCTCCCCGATCCGGCGCGCCCCCGCGTCTGCCACCGCCCGTACCACGACCGCAACCTGTACGACGCGGGCGGACCTCACGGCGAGTTCGCCTCGCAGGTCTCGATCGGGGGCGGCTCGATGAAAGGGTTCGTCCGGGCGTTCCGCATCAAGGGGAACGGATGCGAGAAGGCTCCGACCAAGCCGCCGTGTCCGCGCACCAGCAGCGGTCCGGACGGAGCTCGAACACCCGACCTGATGGGCTATCACACGGCTCGCGAGATCCCGAACTACTGGGCGTATGCGAGAGCCTACACGCTGCAGGACCGGATGTTCGCGCCCACCGACTCATGGACGCTGCCGGCCCATCTGTTCCTCGTCTCCGGGTGGTCGGCGCGGTGCCAGGTGCCCGACGATCCGATGTCGTGCGTCTCCAACCAACGGAACCCCGGCGGCCGCGCCGGGCTCGAGACGAAGAACTGGACGCCCGACGCCGGCGAGCCCCTGCCGTACATCTGGGCCGACATCACCTGGCTGCTCTACAAGGCCGGTGTCTCGTGGGGCTACTTCGTCGGGCCGGGCAGCTGCATCGTCGCGCCGTGCGAGGATTTCGAGGCGACCGAGACACGCGCGGTGCAGAACCCGCTGCCCGGGTTCCGCACGGTCGACGTGACCGGACAGCTCGACAACGTCTTGCCGAACACCGACTTCCTGGAGGCGGCGAGCGACGGGACCTTGCCGAGCGTCTCCTGGGTGTTGCCCACGGAGGGACGTGCCGAGCACCCGCCGGACTCGATCGCCGAGGGCCAGGCCTGGGTGACGGAGATCATCAACGCGGTGATGCAGGGGCCCGAGGAACAATGGCTGCGCACCGCGATCTTCGTGACCTGGGACGACTGGGGTGGCTTCTACGATCACGTGGAACCCCCCGTGGTCGACGAGAACGGCTGGGGCTTGCGCGTGCCCTCGCTCGTGATCAGCCCGTGGGCGCGTCCCGGCTATATCGACTCGCAGACGCTCAGCTACGACGCGTTCCTGAAGCTGATCGAGGACCGCTTCCTGGGCGGGCAGCGTCTCGACCCGGCCGACGACGGCTGGCCCGACTCGCGCCCGACCGTGCGCGAGGAAGTGGAGGCGCTCGGCGACCTCGCTCGCAGCTTCGACTTCGGCCAGGAACCACTGCCGCCGCTCGTGCTCGATCCATATCCGGGCGTGGGCTGAGCAGCGAACCGCGAAGCTGGGGCGCAAGGATTCGAACCTCGACTAACAGGGCCAGAACCTGTCGTGCTGCCGTTACACCACGCCCCAACGTGGCCAGGGCATGCTAACAACGGCGACCCCTTGCGGCCAGGATGCCGCATCGGTCACCACGGCGCCTGCGCCGCAACGGCGTTCGTCGGGGCATCCGTTTGACCAGCGCCCGGCACGGCTACTACGGTGGAGGCTCGGAACCCTGGAACGACCGGAGGGAGCAGCCATGAACAAGGGTGGCTTGGTCGCAGAGGTCTCCAAGCGCACCGGCCTGTCCAAGGCCGAAGCGGGTCGGGCCATCGACGCCGCGATCGACTCGATCCGCGACTCCGTTGTGCGGGGCGAACGGGTCACGCTCGCGGACTTCGGAACGTTCGAGCGCAAGCATCGGAACGAACGGATCGCTCGGAACCCGCGCCGACCCGAGATCCCGATCGTGGTGCCCGCACGCGACCTGCCCGCGTTCACCCCGGGCAAGGACTTCCGTGATCAGGTCTTGACGACGGGCGGTCGACCAGGCTGAGCTCGCACCACTCCTCGGTCGCGACCCTGCTCGCGGCGGCGATCAGGCGGCGGTCAGAAGGTCACGAGGCGGAGCCCGCGCGCCACGGCTCGACCGTCGACGTCCTCGAGTTCGAAGTTCACCCGCTGGCCGAGGCGGAGCGTGAGGATGCCCGAGCCTTCCAGCGACGCGGCGTCGATCGCCACGTCGGTGTGGTCGTCCATCAACAGCGAGCCGCTCACGGCCGCGAGGTCGAAGTCCTTGATCGTGCCCTGCGCCACGATGGTTCGTCTCCTCACGTCACGTCCGGGTGGCCACTCGCGACCCGAGGTCCAGCTCGCGACAGACCTGCAGCGTGCGCCCCTGTCGGCGCGACGTCAGCACGGTCAGGATATCGCTCGGCAGGTCGAGGTCGAAGGCCAACTCCGGCGCCTCGACGACGGCGGCCGGCACGTCGGCCTCGGCGGCACCCTGCAGGTGCCGGCGGTAGGAGTCGTGACCGAACCGGGCCTCGATCACGGCGGGGGGGCGTCGCACCAGCAGGTTCGTCCCGGACTCGTCGGCGGAAGGCGCCATCACCACCGCGCCCAGCGTCCGGAGCGCCCTCCCGAGCGCGGGCGCGCTGACCAACGGCGTGTCGGGAAGCAACACCGCGAGCGTCTCGACCAGGCGCCCGGCCGCCTCGTCCTCGACCTGACGGATCGCCATCGCGAGGGGCGGGCGGTCCTCTTCGATCGCGTGCGCCCCACGGACCATCGCGATCTCGAGGACCGCCTCGTCGGGCGAGATCACCCACGTGTGCCACCCGGTGAGCTCGAGCGTCACGTCGAGCACGTCTTCGAGCATCGCGAGGGTCAGCGCCCCGCGTTCGAGCGGCGTCAGCAGCGGGTCGAGTCGGCTCTTCGCCTCGACGAGCGACTTCACGGGCAGAGCGATCACGCGCACGCTCGGCAGCCTAGCGTGTGCCTCTCCTGACGCCCGCGGTAGGCTCTGCGCCTGCCCGATGCAGACCGCACACAGTTGGAGCGGAACCGTGTCGACCATCGCCATGACCCTGGCACCATCGCGTTCCCGGGCGGCCGCGCACGCCGCCTTCACTGTGACGTGCGCCGTGGTCGGGAGCCTGCTCGTCGCAGGGCTCGCCCAACTCTCGTTCACCTTGCCGTTCACGCCGGTGCCGATCACCGGGCAGACGCTCGGCGTGTTGCTCGTGGGCGCTGCGTACGGGCCAGGGCTCGGGGCGGCGACGCTCGTCCTCTACCTCGTGTGGGCGGTCGTGGGGCTGCCGGTGCTCGCGCCCGACCCCGACGGATCGCATCGGACGGGTGTGGAGGAACTGCGCCTCGCGTCGGCCACAGGTGGGTACCTCTGGGGGTTCGTCGTGGCCGCTGCGCTCACCGGGTGGCTGGCACGGCGGGGGTGGGACCGCTCGTTCCGCTCGTCCGTGTCCGCGATGCTGCTCGGGTCGATCGTGATCTACGCCTTCGGCGTGCCGTGGTTGACGGCGGCGCTCGACGTGCCGCTGCAGCAGGGACTCGAGTTCGGTCTGTACCCGTTCGTGATCGGCGACACGTTGAAGCTGCTCGCCGCGGCGGGCCTCCTACCGCTCGCATGGGCGGCGATACGCCGCCTGCGCCCCGGTGAGGAGGATTGAGCCCTGGCCGAGCCCTGGTACCACATCGCCAAGGCCGTGGCGATCCCGCCGGTTCGGGCGTGGTTCAGGCTCCGCTACCGGGGGCTCGAGCACATCCCTCGCACAGGCCCGGCGATCGTGGCGTGCAACCACGTCTCCTACCTCGACCCCCTGACGAACGCGTCTGCGGTGATGAAGGCGCGGCGCCGGCCCCGCTTCCTCGCCAAGGATGAGCTGTTCCACATCCCGTTGGTGGGCTGGGCTTTCAAGGGTGCGAAGCAGATCCCGGTGGTCCGCGGCACCGGCGACGCCACGGCGGCCCTGCGAGCGGCCGAGCGCGCGCTCGTCGAGGGCGAGGTCGTGGTGATCTATCCGGAGGGCACCGTGACGAAGCGCCCCGACCATCTGCCGATGCCGGGCAAGACCGGGGCCGTGCGACTCTCGCTTGCGACCGGCGTGCCGATCACGCCGCTCGTGAGTTGGGGCTCGCATGCCGTGTGGCAGAAGTCGGGGAAGGGAAGCCTGAAGTACGGGCGCCCGATCTGGTTGTGGGTCGGTCCGCCGATCGATCTGTCGAGCCGGCCCGGTCACGCGGGCGACGCCGAGGCGCTCCGCACCATGACCACCGATCTCATGGCCGTGCTCACCGCGATGGTGGAGGACCTCCGGACCGCGTACCCCGAGCGGTGGTCCGACGACGGGTAGGCTCCGGGCATGACCGAGGAGCGCGGATTCTCGACGCGGGCCGTGCACGGCGCGACGCCGCCGGTCGACCAGCAGACGCCGAGCGTGCCCCTCTACCAGACCTCGACGTTCCGGTTCCCGGACTCCGAGGCCTACGCCGAGACGATCTCGTTCCGGTCGCCGGGCTACACCTACTCCCGCGGATACGGGAACCCGACGGTGGCTGCGTTCGAGCATCAGATGGCCTCGCTCGAGGGCACCGGGGCGGCGTTCGGGTTCGCGTCGGGCATGGCGGCGATCCACACGGTGATCGCCGCGCATGCCGGGGCGGGGGACCGCGTGGTGCTGAGCACCGAGTTGTACGGGGGCACCTACGCGCTCGCGACCCGCGTGCTGCCGCGCAACGGCATCGAGGTCACGCTCGTGGACCCGCACGATCTCGACGGCGTCCGCGCCGCCCTCCCGGGCGCGGTGTTGTTCCATGTGGAGACGATCGCGAACCCGAACGTCACCGTCGCCGACCTCCAGGCGCTCGGCGCCGCGTGCCGCGACGCGGGCGTCGCGGCCTCGGTCGACAACACGTTCGCCTCGCCCTACCTCTGCACGCCGGCCTCCTACGGGTTCGAGTACGTGTGCCACTCGGCCACGAAGTACGTGGGCGGTCATCACGACCTGATCGCGGGCGTGGTCTGCACGAGCGAGGAAGGCCGTGAGCGTCTGCGCGACGTCGCGATCGACACCGGGGGGACGATGGCCCCGTTCGAGGCGTGGCTCTGCCTGCGCGGGCTGATGACGCTCGCGCTGCGCATGGACCGTCACTCCGCCAACGCGATGGCGCTGGCGACCGTGCTCGAGGGGCATCCGAAGGTGGAACGCGTGCGATACCCGGGGCTCGCGTCGCATCCTCAGCACGATGTGGCGGCGCGCCAGTTCGCCCCGGGGTGCGGCGGCATGATGGCGATCGAGGTCGCGGGCGGCGTGGACGGCGGGCAGCGGTTCTGCGACGCCCTCGAGCTCGCGTGGGTCGCGACCAGCCTCGGTGGCACGCACACGCTCGTCGGCCATGCGGCCTCGACGACGCACCGGCAGATGGACCCGGCCGCCCGCCGGGCCGCGGGCATCGCCGACGGACTGGTACGGGTGAGTGTCGGCATCGAGGACGTCGACGACATCCTCGACGACGTCCAAGGTGCCCTGGAGAAGGTATGACCGACCGGCGGCGCATCGTGGTCCTGTTCGGGGGTCGGTCCGCCGAGCACGAGATCAGTTGCCTCTCCGCCCGATCGGTGATGGACGCGCTCGACCCGCAGCGCTTCGACGTGGTGCCGGTCGGTATCACGAAGGACGGCACGTGGCACCTGATGTCTGGCCCGCCCGCGCTGCCGACGGAGACCGGGCGCATGCCTGAGGTATCACGTGGCGCCGGGGCGGGCGCGGGGGTCGCGCTGGCGGGGGAGGGCGCCACGCGCGAGCTCGTCGGCGCAGACGGCAGCCGCGCCCCGGTCGACGTCGTGTTGCCCGTGTTGCACGGCCCGATGGGGGAGGACGGCGCGGTGCAGGGCATGTTCGAGCTCGCCGACGTGCCCTACGTGGGCGCCGGCGTGCTGGGGTCGGCGATCGGCATGGACAAGGCGATCCAGAAGGTGCTGTTCGCCGCGGCCGGACTGCCCGTTGGGCCCTGGGAGGCCGTGCGTGAACCGGAGTGGCTCGAGGATCCCGACGGGGTGACCTCGCGGGTCGCGGCGCTGGGGTACCCGGTCTTCTCCAAACCCGCCACGCTCGGTTCCTCGGTCGGCATCACGAAGGTCCACGATCACGACGAGCTCGACGCGTCGATGGCCGAGGCGTTCCGATTCGCGCGGAAGGTCGTGGTGGAACAAGGGTTCGAGGGCGTGCGCGAGATCGAGTGTGCGGTGCTCGGCAACGACGAGCCGGTGGCGTCGATCTGCGGAGAGGTCGTGCCCACGGGCCACGAGTTCTACGACTACGCCTCGAAGTACCTCGATGACGACGGGGCTCGGCTCGACATCCCGGCCGATCTCGACCCGCAGGTGCAGGCTCGCGTGCAGAGGATGGCGGTCACAGCGTTCCAGGCCGTCGAGTGCTGGGGTATGGCGCGCGTGGACTTCTTCGTGCGCGCTGAGGAGCTGTTCATCAACGAGATCAACACGATCCCGGGGTTCACGTCGATCAGCATGTACCCGAAGCTCTGGGAGGCGAGCGGCCTCGTCTACGGCGACCTGATCGAGCGGCTGATCGACCTCGCGGTCGAGCGACACGATGCTGAGCGCGCGAAGCGCACGACCGCTCCGGAACTGGAGGTGCCCCCGCGCTGAGCCGGTGCGCCCCCGGGCGGACCGACAGGGCTACAGGTGCACGACCGGACAGGTGAGCGTTCGGGTGATGCCTTCGACCGCCTGGATCCGGGCGACGACCAGCTTCCCGAGCTCGTCGACGGTCTTGGCCTCGGCGCGCACGACCACGTCGTAAGGGCCGGTCACGTCCTCGGCCTCCGCCACGCCGGTGATCGCTCGCACCGCGTCGGCGACCGACGCGGCCTTGCCAACCTCGGTCTGGATCAGGATGTACGCGTGAACCACTGGTGCCCCCTCCGAGCTCGGTGAGGAGGCTGATGCTAGCCGTGGACGCGCAGGCGGCGCAACGCGCATCCTGGAGGTGTGTTCAAAGATCGCATGGACGCCGGGCGACGATTGGGGGCGGTCCTCGCGGACGGGATCGAGCCGCCCGTGGTCGTGCTCGGTGTCGCCCGGGGAGGAGTGGTGGTCGCCGCCGAGGTCGCGGCCGCGCTCGGTGCCCCGCTCGATGTGGTGATCCCCAGGAAGCTCGGCGCGCCCGGCAACCCCGAATTGGGGATCGGCGCCGTCGCCCCGGGGGTCAGGGTGGTCGACCGGTCGATCGTCGACGCCCTCGGTGTCTCCGAGGGGTACATCGAGTCCGAGGCGGCGCGGCAGGAAGCGGAGATCGAGCGGCGGACCGCCGCCTTCCGCGAGGGACGAGCTGCGCGCGATCTCAGCGGAGCGACGGTCGTCGTGGTGGACGATGGGGTGGCGACCGGGGTGACCGCGCTCGCGGCGCTGCGATGGGCCCGAGTCCAAGGAGCCGCCGAGGTGGTCTTCGCCGCGCCGGTCGGGCCGGTCGGGGTGGAGCACCGTCTGGCCGACAGCTGCGATCGTTGCGTCGTGCTGCTGCAACCTCCGAACCTCATGGCCGTCGGCCAGTGGTACGAACGCTTCGAGCAGGTCACCGATGACGAGGTGCGGGCCGTGCTCCGGCTCGCGGAGCCTCCGGAGTGAAGGCGTTAGAGATCGCGGTGGCCGTCGTCTGCGCAGCCCTGGGGATCAGGTCGCTGGTGCACTGGGCACGAGAACCGTACGAGAGCCCACGGATGTCCGATCTCGTGCTGTACGCACTCTTCGTCACCGGGCGGGTGGGGCTGTGGCTCGTACTCGCTCTCGCCTTCACCCTCTATGCCCTCACGGACACGCAAGGCCGCGCGTTCACCGACGATGCCCGGGAGTATCAGTGGCTCTACCTCGTGTTCCTGGCGCTCGGAGCCCTGCAGTTCGTGACGGCCTACTTCCTCGGTCAGCGCGCGAAACGCTGATGAGCCGCGTCAGATGCCGCTCGACGTGTTCGCGGGAGCGAGGGAGTCCGGGCGCAGGTCGACCCGCCGCATGAGCTGGGCGTTGAGCGCGACCACGATCGTGGACAGGCTCATGAGCCCGGCCGCGAGCGCCGGGGGCAGCACGATGCCGGCCCATGCGAACGCACCGGCCGCGAGCGGGATCGCCACCACGTTGTAGCCGGTCGCCCAGGCGAGGTTCTGCAGCATTTTCCGGTAGCTGGCCGCCGAGAGCCACCGCACCGAGAGCACGCCTCGTGGATCGTCGCTCGCGAGCACGACGCCAGCGGACTCGATCGCCGACGTCGGTGCCGGCGCCGATCGCGATGCCGACGTCGGCACGGGCGAGGGCTGGGGCGTCGTTCACCCCGTCGCCGACCATGGCGACCCGCAGGCCTCGTGCCTGCAGCTCGGCCACCTTGGCGTCCTTCTGCTCGGGCAGCACCTCGGCCATCACCTCGTCGACGCCGAGCTCCTCGGCAACGGCCTCCGCGACCTGTCGCGCGTCGCCGGTGATCAGCACGACGCGCACCCCCTCGGCGTGCAGCGCATCCACCGCCGGCCTGGAGCGGGACCGCACGACGTCCTCGAGCGCGAGAGCGCCCGCGATGCGCTCGCCGTCGACGACTGCGAGCACCGTGGCCCCGCGTCGGCGCCACGACTCGACGCGGGGGACGAGGATCGCGGGGAACGTGAGTCCGCGTTCGTCCAGCAGGGCCGGCCCACCAACCGCCACGGGTCGTCCCTCGACATCGGCCTCGACCCCGCGACCCGCGATCGAGCGGAAGCCGGACGCTTCGGGCAGCGCACCTCGTTCCCGACCGGCGGCCACGATCGCTCGAGCGAGCGGGTGCTCGCTGTCCGCCTCGACCGCGGCCGCCAGCCGCAGCAGGGCACCGTCGTCCCCCTCGACCGATGCGACGTCGTGCACGGTGGGGCGGCCTTCGGTGAGGGTGCCGGTCTTGTCGAACAGCACCGCTTCGACCGTGCGCATGCGCTCGAGTGCCAGGCGGTCCTTCACCAGGATGCCGCTGCGGGCCGACATCGCGGTCGACAGGGCGATCACGAGCGGGATCGCCAGGCCGAGCGCATGCGGGCAGGCGATCACGAGCACCGTGACGGTGCTCTCCAGCGCCTGGTCGGGATCGCCCACGACGAGCCACGCGATGAACGTGAGGAGGCCGGCGCCGAGGGCAGCGTAGAAGAGCACGGCCGCCGCGCGGTCGGCCAGCGCCTGTGCCCGCGATCGAGAGGCCTGCGCGTCGGCCACGAGGCGACGGATACCCGCGAGCGCGGTATCGTCGCCGACCGCCTCGATCCGGACCCGAACCGAGGAGTCGGTCGCCACCGTCCCGGCAACGACCCGGTCGCCTTCCTCGCGCGCGACGGCACGCGACTCACCGGTGATCATCGACTCGTCGAACGCCGCGGCGCCTGTCTCGATCGTGCCGTCGGCGGGCACGCGACCCCCGGGACGCACCAACACCGAGTCGCCGGGGTGCAGGTCGGAGATGGCCACCTCGCGGGTGTCCCTACCCTCCACGCGCTCGGCCACGTCGGGGAGGAGCGCGGCGAGCGCGTCGAGGGCGCTGGACGCCTGCCCGATCGCCTTCATCTCCTGCCAATGCCCGAGCAGCATCACGTCGATCAGCAACACGAGCTCCCACCAGAAATCGAGATCGAGCAGGTCCGCCTGACTGGCGAGGCTCGACGCGAACGCCACGCTGATCGCGAGCGAGATCAGCAACATCATGCCGGGAGCCCGGTCGCGGAGCTCGTCCCGCCCGCCCTCGAGGAACGGCGAGCCCCCGTAGATGAAGACCGCGGTGCCGAAGATCAGCGGGATCGATCGCTCGCCCGGCACGTCGGGCGCCGAGTAGCCGAGCAGGTCCTGCAGCATCTCGGACCAGATCAGCACAGGGACGCTCAAGACCAGGCTCAGCCAGAACCGATCTCGGAACATCGCCACGCTGTGCCCGGCGTGCTTGTCGTGGCCCCCGTGCCCTCCTGGCACCTCGTGGGTCGAACCTTCGGCGGCCGCGTCGGACGTGTCGTGGCGGCCGTGGTGAGCCTGCACCGTTCCCCTCCGTCCAGCGTCGCGTCTCACGCTGTGGATAGCATATACCCAGGGGGGGTATATGCCATGCCACGTTGTTCCGAGGGGATCGAGGGACACGAAGGCCGGTTGGGTATGCCAGTGCCTTCCTGGTGGAACCGGCGAGCGCTCAGCCCACGGCCTTGATGATCTCCTCGCTGAGCTGCGTGAACTGCTGCAGGTGGGCGACACGATCGCTCTTCAGGCTCTCCACCATCAGGGCGTACTCGTCGCCCCGGCCCTGCCGCTCGTAGAGCTTCCGCGGCTGGAGCTTCTCGTGGTCGTCGAGGTCGGGCACCGAGGTCGCGACCTGGTAGCCGAAGTCCGGGTCGTCCTCGAACGAGATCGTCCGCTCGGCGATGCCCTTGACGCACGCCGACGTGTCGGGGATGCGCAGCTTCTTCGAGCGGTCGTCGTCGTCCTTGCCGCCGACACGCCCGGTGTTCAGCAGGTACGTCTCGATCGGGTGCGTCGCGAGCAGTTCCAGCAGGCGGTTGCCCTGCAGTCCGTGGGGGAGCGGGAAGAACGGGTTCGTGCCGGGCACCCGCAGGAACTTGCCCTCTTCGGCGGCGCCGCCGGCGGCGGTGCCGGTGGTCTCGCCGAGCATGAAGAACGCGGCCGCCTGTTCCTGGTTCAACCTCGACACCGCCGGGATGATGTTCTCGTTGCGGTTCAGGATCAGCAGGTAGTCGACCGGGCCGACGTCACGGGCGTCGCCGTAGGCCATCAGATCCTTCATCTCGAAGACCGCGCGACCGTTCTTCGTGTAGTTCTCATTGAAGAAGTCGATCGTGCCGCCGTCGTCCATGAAGACGTTCTCGAGGTAGGCGGTGGGCTTCACCACGGCTCCGTGGATCGACGGCTCGAAGTCGGGGTCGAGTCCGAACGTCTTCGCGAAACAGCCGTTCTCGGTGCCGTAGGCGTGCCCGCCGGGCATCAGGCCGACGAAATCGTCCTGGATCGGCAGCGAGCCGTTCTGCGTGGTGAACGTCGTGGTCGTCTTCCCGGTGCCGGACAGACCGATGATCATGAAGACCTTGTCGCCGTGCTCGGTCGGAATCACCTTGAGCCCGGCGTGCAGCGCGAGGCCGCCCTTGTTGTAGACGATGTCGTTCCACATGCGCAGGCCGCCCTTCTTGGACTCACCGAAGTAGTCCGAGTTCAGGACGCGCGTCACGTACTCGTCCAGGTCGACCGCGATCACACGGTCGTCGGGATAGCCGGGCGCTTCGAGGCCCGGTGTGTAGATCACCTGCACCTCCGGCTCGGCACCGTCGTTGCGCTCGAAGTAGAGCTTCTGCTGCATGCCTGCGATGTTCGCGTAGCGCTTCTCCATCAGCAGGCGCGCCGCCGTGCGCATCTCGGGATCGTTGCCGATGTAGCCGTCGATCTGGACCATGTCGTGCTCGGCGATGTAGGCGTCCTGCATCGCCGCGATCGTGCCGTAGTCCTCGCGCGACATCGTCTTGCCGCTGGACTCGCGATCGACCACGTAGGTGCTCGCGGCGCTCCGCGAGAGCACGGTGGTCTGGGTATTCGTGTTGTCGTACTCGGAGAGGCGTGTCTCGGGCATCGCTTCGGTGAATCGCCTGAGTTCTTCAGGGCTGGGGTTGACGAGAACCTCTGCCACGGTGGGCCTCCTCGCGGGAGTCGTGTGGACCGACGGGCACCGAGCAGTGGTCGCGTCGGAGTACGGTGGAAGTCTACCGAACGGCGTTCACGCCCCTGTTCGCGCAGCCGGCTCGACGCCGCCCGGTTCCACACGAGCGTCTACCGACGGGAGGCGGCGGCCCATGCACATCGGGGAACGAGCGCTGCTGGAGGCGATCTTCAAGGTGCTCTCCGGGGCCGGTCCGGAGGTGCGCGTCGGCGTGGGCGATGATGCCGCCGTGATCGCGCCCGGAACGGGCGACCTCGTCCTCACCGTCGACGAGATGGTTGAGTGGACGCACTTCGACCGCGCGATCGCGACCGCGCGTGAGATCGGATATCGGGCGGTGGTGGTCGCGCTCAGCGACATCGCGGCGATGGCGGCGAGCCCGCGCGCCGCCTTGTGTGCCCTGACCCTCAGTGACGACATCGACGAGGCATGGACGATGGAGCTGTTCGCGGGCATGCGGGAGGCGTGCGACGAGTACGCGCTCTGGCTCGTGGGTGGCAACCTCGTCAGGGGTGGGGCGGTGTCGATCGCGATCACCGTGACGGGCGAGGTCGCGCCCGGCCGCGCCGTCCGGCGAGCAGGGGCGCAGGTCGGGGATCGCCTGCTGGTCACCGGCACCCTCGGGGGAGCCGCGGCCGGGCTGCGGCTCGCCCGCGAAGGACGCGACTGGGATCCCGAGCATCGAGCCGCGGTCGCTCCGTACTTCCGGCCGGTGGCGCGCGTCGGTGAGGCGGGCGTGCTCGCCGCCCGCGGAGCGACGTCCATGATCGACGTGTCGGACGGATTCGCGCTCGATCTCGCACGGCTCGTGGAGGCGAGCGGTGTGGGAGCCAGCGTGCGTCTCGGGGACCTGCCCGTCGCCGCGGGGGCCTCGCCCGCCGACGCCCTCTCGGGCGGCGACGACTACGAGCTGCTCGTGACGCTGCCCGACGTCGAGGCGGCAACAGGCGCGCGTGAGGACCTGAGTGATCGGTTCGGCGTGTCTCTCACGGACGTCGGTGACATCACGACGAGCGCTCTGGTTGCTGTGGAGCGGGACGGTGACGAGCGCACGCTCGAGCCGGAGGGCTGGGACCACTTGGCGTGAGGACGGGGTTGGAGGCCTAGGACGGCGACGGCGGCTACGAAGCGCGCGGGATGCGGGTGACCTTCCCGGCCTTGATGCATGACGTGCATGCGTACACGCGCCGGGGGGTGCCGTCGACCAGGGCTCGCACGCGCTGCACGTTGGGGTTCCAACGGCGGTTGTTCCGCTTGTGGGAGAAAGTGACGGCTTTGCCGAAGAACGGCTTCTTGCCGCAGATATCGCAGACCGCTGCCATAGCCCGACGAGGCTACCAGACGGTTGCGCGACTCCGGCCAGTCGGTTGCGCCTCCGCGGTCAGCTCGAGATCGCTGCGAGGTGCTCGTCGAGCGCGCTCTGGCTGAGCTCGCCGTCGACCTTCGCGACCTGGTTCCCCTCGGCATCGAAGAAGACGGTGACCGGGAGTCCGAAGCTTCCGAGATCGGTACGGATCGCGCCGTCCGGGTCGAACAGCGACGGGAACGACACCCCGTAGTCCGCGATGAAACTCTCCGCGCCGTCCCTCGAGTCGAGCGTGTCGACACCGATGAACTGCACGTCCGGGTGCGCCGCCGCGGCGTCGGACAGCATGGGCATCTCGCGCGTGCACGGTTCGCACCACGACGCCCAGAGGTTCACGACGACCGGTATGCCCTGCAGCTCAGCGAGCAGCGTCCGGAACGCGTCAGTGTCGGCGATGGGGAGCTCGGCCACCCGAGCAGGGAGGCCGGGAACGGTTCCCCCCGCGAGCAGGGCCGGTGAGGACGTGGCCGCGGACGTGACGGAAGGCGCTGCCTGCTCGGTGCATGCAGCGACCAGCACGATCGAGGCCACCAACGGCAGGAGGACCACGGGACGCATCGCTCCATGGTAGGGGGCGTTGCGGGGAGGTCGTCGCGTCGCGGGCGCGTGATACAACCGGGCGCATGAGGAGCGCTCGGTGCCGTCGCTGACTTTCGCCTCCCCGACCCTCGATATCGACCCGACCCTGGCCAAGCGACGGACGGGGGCCCGCACGAAGGGCGCGCCGGCCCACGAGGTGCTCGCCGAGGCCTTCGACGTGCGGACCGTCGGCGACCTACTGCACCACTACCCACGCCGGTACATCGATCGCTCGCGGGTAGAGACGATCGGGGGCATGAAGCTCGGTTCCTACGTCACGGTGATCGCCCGGGTCCGGAAGGTGGCGAAGCGGCTCACCAGGCGCCGGCAGTCGATGGTCACGGTAACCGTGGGCGACGGCAGCGGATACCTCGACCTGACCTTCTTCAACCAGCCCTGGACGGCGAGCATGTATCGCGAGGGCCAGGAGGTGGCCGTGTCGGGCGTGGCGTCGCTGTACAAGGGCCGCCTGCAGCTCTCGAAGCACGACGTGGAGTTCCTCCGCGGCGACGAGGCCGACCTCGTGCACACCGGGCGCATCACACCCGTGCATCCCGCGACCGATGGCGTCACGACGCGGACGATCCGCGAGCTGCTCCATCGCGCACTCGAGCGTCTGGGCCCGATCGCAGACCCGATGCCGGCCGACGTCGTCGACGCGGAAGGTCTCGGCTCCTACGATCGGGCCCTTCGCGACATCCACTTCCCGGCCGATGAACGGGCGTTGGCGGCGGCGCGCGAACGGTTGAAGTTCGACGAGCTGTTCACGCTTGAGCTGGGGGTCGCGTTCCGCAAGCACCGGGTGGGGTCCGAGAGCGGCGGGGTGGCCCATCGACCCGGCGGCGCGCTCGTGGATCGCCTGGCGGCCACGATCCCGTTCGAGCCCACCGACGCGCAGCGCCGCGCGATGATCGACATCGCTGCCGCGATGACGGCCCCTCGCCCGATGAACGTGCTGCTGCAGGGTGACGTGGGCTCCGGGAAGACGCTCGTGGCCCTTCACGCGGCACTCGTCGCGATCGGATCCGGACACCAGGCCGCGATCATGGCCCCGACCGAGGTCCTCGCGGGCCAGCATCTCCGTTCCGTCGCAGAGCTGCTCCGTGGGGTCGGAGGCGTCCCGTACCTCGAGCTCGTGTCCTCGCACCGCTCGACGGTGCACGACGGTCAGGCGTCGCTCCTCGACTCGCTCGACGAGGCGAACGAGCCGGATCCCGCATCCCCCTCCGACGAACCTGCGGTCACCTTCGCGCTCCTCACCGCCGCGATCACGGGGAAGGACCGTCAGCGGGTGCTCGACGCCGTCGCCGACGGCGGCGTCGATCTGGTGATCGGCACCCACGCCCTCGTGCAGGAAGCGGTCACCTTCGCCGACCTCAGCCTCGCCGTGATCGACGAGCAGCATCGGTTCGGGCTGCACCAACGCACGGCCCTGAAGCGCAAGGGGGGAGAGGCGGACGTGCTGATCATGACCGCGACGCCCATCCCGCGCACGCTCGCCCTCACCTACTACGGAGATCTCGACGTGGTCGTGCTCGACGAGCTTCCCGAGGGCCGGCGGCCGATCGCCACCCGCGCCGTCCGCACCGCCGCCCAGCGCACCGCCGCCTACGAGCTCGTCCGCGCCGAGGTGGCGGCCGGCCGCCAGGGGTTCGTCGTGTGCGCCGCGATCGACGAGGGCAACAGGACCCAGGTCAAAGCGGCCGAGGCCGAGGCCGATCGGCTCGCCTCCGAGGTCTTCCCCGATCTGCGCATCGAGCTGCTCCACGGACGCATGCGCCCGAAGGACAAGGAGGCGATCATGGAGCGGTTCCGCGTGGGGGAGGCCGACCTGTTGATCTCCACCACCGTGATCGAGGTCGGCGTCGATGTGCCCAACGCGACCGTGATGCTCGTCGAGAACGCCGAGCGATTCGGCCTGGCCCAGCTCCACCAGCTCAGGGGGCGCATCGGCCGCGGCGAGCATCCGGGCACGTGCTTCCTGTTCGACGAGTCCGACGAGAACAACCTCGACGCCCGGGCGCGCATCGATGCGATGGTGCGCACCACCGACGGGTTCGAGCTCGCCGACGAGGACCTGCGTCTGCGGGGCGAGGGGACGCTCTTCGACACCCGGCAGTCGGGCATGCCTGACCTGCGTCTCGCGAGGCTGGCCGATGACATGGCGCTGGTCGTTCGGGCGCGCGCGAGGGCGTTCGACCTGATCGAACGCGATCCCTCGCTCGAGCGCCACCCCGAGCTTCTCGACGAGCTGCGGCAACGGTTCGAGCGGTCGATCGATTGGCTGTTCAGGTCCTGACATGCGCATCGTGGCCGGCACGGCGAAGGGGGTGCGGCTCGCCCCCGTACCGACCGGGGTCCGCCCCCTGTCCGACCGTGCCAGGGAAGGGCTGTTCTCGAGCCTCGGCCCTGCGGCGGTCGAGGATGCCGCGGTGCTCGACCTGTTCGCGGGCACCGGGGCGTCGGGAATCGAGGCGCTCTCTCGCGGAGCCGACCACGCTCATCTCGTGGAACGATCGCCGTCCGCGGTGTCCGCGATCCGCCGCAACCTCGCACTCACGGGGACCGAGGACCGTGCCGAGGTCCACCGGATGGACGTGCTTCGATTTCTCACAGGAAATGACAAGATGGGGGCCCCATACGACCTGGTGATCTGCGACCCTCCGTACGAGCTCGGATCCCCCCACGTGGACGGTGTCCTGCGAGAACTGGCGGACGGATGGCTCCGAGGCGACACGTGGACCGTGGTGTTGACGCGGGGGCGCAAGAGTTCCATGCCTGTCATTCCGCTACACTGGTTTGCCGCGAGGCGACTCCGGTACGGAGACAGCCTCGTCATGCTGTTCCGGCCGAGTGGATCGGCCTGAGACCTGGAGGTTCCATGGGCTTGACCGCCCTGTGCCCGGGGACGTTCGACCCCGTCACCAACGGCCACATCGACATCGTCGAGCGCGCGAGTGAGACCTTCGAGACCGTCGTGGTGGCGGTGCTCGAGAACCCGGCGAAGCAGCCGATGTTCGACGTCGACGAGCGAGTCGAGATGCTCGAGAAGGCCTGTGCAGGCATGCCCGGGGTTGCCGTGACCGCCTTCGAAGGCCTGTTGGTCGACTTCGCCCAGCGCCGCGGGAACGCTGTGATCGTGAAGGGGCTCCGAGCGGTGTCCGACTACGAGTTCGAGATCCAGATGGCACAGATGAACCTCCGACTCGGACACGTGGAGACGTTGCTCATGCCCACGAACCCGTCGTGGTCGTTCCTGTCGTCCTCGCTCGTGAAGGAGGTCGCCCGATTCGGCGGTGACGTCGAGGGCCTCGTGCCCGATCACGTCCGGACGCGACTGCTCGACCGCATGGCGAGGGGACGCGGCTGATGGACATCACCGCCCGCCTCAACCATCTCGACGAGCTGGTCCGTGACGCGAAGGCGATGCCGCTGTCGGCGTCGGTCCTGGTGAACCGCGACGAGGTCCTCGAGCTCATCGCGGACATGCAGGAGGCCCTCCCCGACGAGATCAAGCAGGCGCGTTGGATCGTGAAGGACCGCGAGGATCTGCTCGCGAAGGCTCGCGCCGACGCCGAGGACATCGTCGAGCAGGCGCGGAACGAACAGCTGAAGATGGCCCGACAGGAGGCCGTGGTCGCGCGCGCCGCCGATGAAGCGGAACGGACGCTGACAGAGGCGGATGAGCAGTCGCGAGCGATGCGGCGCGAGGCCGAAGAATACGTCGACGCGAAGCTGGCCCAGTTCGAGATCGCGCTTCGTCGCATCCTCGAGGATTCGCAGGCATCGGCGCGCTCGCTCGCGAAGACGCTGGACCAGGTCGAGGTCGGGCGCGAGAAGCTGCGTGCGCCCGGCACCGTGGCCGAGCAGGAACTGGGTGAATCGGAACATGGTCCCCGCGATGCCACCCCCTTGTACGACGAGGAGGACCGGTGATCGCCCCGATCGACGTGCGCGATCTGCTCGGACAGCCGGGTGCGACGAGGGAGTATCACCTCGAGGCTCCGATCGAGGACTTCGGCACGGAGCTCGCCCGCGTGCGTGACGATGTCCCGGTCGCCGGCGACCTCCTACTGGAGTCCCTGGTCGAAGGCGTCCTGGTCTCGGGATCGCTCCGCGGCACGCTCTCGCTGCGGTGCGCGCGGTGCCTGAGGGAATTCGATCGGGCCTTCACCGTCGAGGTACACGAGCTGTTCGTCAGCGAGCCGGCCGAGGAAGCCGACGAGTACCCGCTCGACCCCGAGGGCTCGATCGAGCCGGAGCAGATGATGCGGGACACGATCGGTGTGGAGTTGCCGTTCTCGCCCTTGTGCACGCCTGACTGCCAGGGCCTCTGCTCGGTCTGCGGCGGCGACCGGAACCTCGGCGAGTGTCCCGGGCACACCGAGGCCGACCCGCGATGGGCGGCGCTGGAGCAGCTCGCCACGATGTTCGACGAGAACTGAGACCCGACCGACACGACGAAGGAGCGAACGACCACATGGCGGTTCCGAAGAAGAAGCAGAGCAAGTCCCGCGGCGACAAGCGGGCCGCGAACTGGAAAGGGTCGGCGCCGGCGTACGCGGAGTGCCCGCAGTGCAAGCAGCCCAAGCTCCCCCACCGGGTGTGCGGCAACTGCGGGTACTACGCGGGCCGTCAGGCCGTCGAGGTCGAGTAGCCCTCGTGGCCGACGCGAAGACCGAGGCGCCGACGGGTGCGCCGAGCGTGTCGCTCGACGTGGCGCTCGGGGTGACGTTCTCCGACGCGGCGCTGCGCGAAGCTGCGCTGACCCACCGCTCCTTCGCGTTCGAACGGGGGCTCACCATCACGAACGAGCGCCTGGAGTTCCTCGGTGACTCGGTGCTCGGCCTCGTCGTCACCGACATGGCCTTCGAGGCATACCCCGAGATGCCCGAAGGTGCCCTCGCCAAGCTGCGAGCCGCCATCGTGAACATGACCGCGCTCGCCGACGTCGCTCGCTCCCTCGGGCTCGGCGAGGCGGTGCTGCTCGGCAAAGGTGAGGAGCAGAGCGGCGGACGCAACAAGTCCTCGATCTTGGCCGATGCGCTCGAAGCGGTCTTCGGGGCCGTGTACCTCGATCGGGGACTCGGGGTGGCCACCGAGCTGATCGAGCGGTTGTTCCGGCCTCGCATGGAAGCGTACGTGCGGGGTGAGGGCGATCGCGACTACAAGACGATCTTGCAGGAGCTGGCCTCGCGAGCGCTGCACTCGATGCCCGAGTATCGCCTCGAGGAACGCGGTCCGGATCACGAGAAGGAGTTCACGGCCACCGTGCACCTGGGCGGCGAGCCGATGGGAACCGGCGTCGGCCGATCCAAGAAGGAGGCCGAGCAAGGGGCAGCTCAGGAAGCGTATCTGCGCATCTCCGAGCGTCTGGTGTCGGACGCGTGAGGAGAGCACTCGTGAGGGGGGACCAGGGTGGAGTTGCCTGAAGTCGAAGTGATGCGGCGCGACCTCGAGAAGGACGTCGTCGGCCTCCGCATCAAGGAGGCCGAGGTCAAGAGCTCGAAGAACGCGATGCGGGTGATCCGACGTCACAAGACACGGAAGGACTTCACGTCGCGGCTGGTGGGCCGCAAGGTCACGAAGGTCGAGCGCCGAGGCAAGTACGTGCTCATGACGCTCGATTCGGGCGACGTGCTGGTCGTGCACTTCGGCATGAGCGGACAGTTCCATCGAGGCACCGGACGAGTGGCGCTCCCTGCACACACGCACGTCGTCCTCACGTTCCAGCAGCGGGGCGACCTCCGATACGTCGACCCCCGGACGTTCGGGGAGATGTTCGTGACCGACGGCGACGACCTCGGGAAGGTCAAGGAGCTGCAGCACCTCGCGATCGATCCACTCGACCAGGTGTTCACCTGGCCCACCTTCCAGTACCTGCTCGCACAGCGTGCGTCGAAGATGAAGCAGCTGCTGATGGACCAGAAGTTCATCTCGGGACTCGGCAACATCTACTCCGACGAGGTCTTGTTCCATGCGGGCATCAGGTTCGACCGCATGAGCGACACGTTGTCCTCGCAGGAGGTTCGGCGCCTCTACCGAGCGATCCAGGAGGTGCTGCAGGAAGCGATCAAGCTGCGTGGCACGACCCTCGAGGACGAGGCCTATGTCGACCTGTTCGGGAAACCGGGCGAGTACGGTGCCGAGCTCAAGGTCTACGGGCGCGAGGGGCTTCCTTGCCGGCGATGCCGCACACCGATCCAGACCGTGAAGATCTCACAGCGGAACTCCTACTTCTGCCCGCAATGCCAGAGCTGAGCGGTTCGCAGCCCTCGGCGTCAGCGACCGCTCAGATGAGCTCGGCGCCGGCGTCCCGCATGCGGGCCAACGCGGCCGGTCCGTCGCCCGGCTGCAGGTCCACCGCGCGGACCGCCTCGGTCAGCACCTCGACGGGGTAGCCGAGCATGCGGGCGTCGAGCACCGTCTCCACGACGCAGTAGTCGGTCGCCAGGCCGCAGATCACGAGCCGCTCGATGCCGTTGGCGACGAGCATCTCATGCAGGATCGTGTCCCCCCGCTCGCCCGACAGCGGATCGCGCACGCTGAACCCCGAGTACCCGTCGCGCCCGTCATGCCCTTTGCGCACCACTTCGTGGTCCGTGACGAGCAGGTCGGGATGGAACGCCGCCCCGTCGGTGCCGGCCACGCAGTGAACGGGCCAGATTCCCCCATCCTGCTGGAAGTGCGGGGTGTGCTCCGGGTGCCAGTCTTGCGTGTAGACGACGAGTCCCCCCGCCGCCCTCGCCTTCTCGACCTCGGTGTTCACGACGGGCACCACCTGCTCGCCACCATCCACGTACAGGGTGCCGGCGGGATCGGCGAAGTCGTTCTGCACGTCGACGACGAGCAGCGCGGCGCGGGCGTCGTAGCTGGTCATCGAGTGAAGCCTACAGAACGACAGCGGGGCCACCCGGCGTGTGGGGATGCCACGATGGAGGCATGCGACGGGTGCATGTCGAGGTGACGGGCCGGGTGCAGGGAGTGTTCTACCGGGCCTCCTGCGTCGAGCGCGCTCGCGCGCTCGAGCTCACGGGATGGGTCCGCAACGCGCTCGACGGTCGCGTGGAAGCAGAGTTCGAAGGGCCCGCCGACAGGGTTCAGGCGATGATCGAATGGTGTCGCCACGGCCCCTCCGGCGCCCGGGTCGACGACGTGTTGGTTCGGGAGGAACCCCCTACCGGCGATGGCGAGTTCAGGGTCGTCCGCTGACGGCCGGCTTCTGTTCGGCCGAAGGCGGTAGCGCCTCCACAGCGCTCATGAAGCCGAAGGCGGTAGCGCTTCCACCAGCCAGAATCACATCCCTGTTAGCATCCGCCCACATGTTCCTCCGGTCGATCACGATCCGCGGGTTCAAATCGTTCGCGGACAAGACGGTGCTCGAGTTCATCCCGGGTGTCTCGGTCATCGTGGGACCCAACGGATCGGGCAAGTCGAACCTCGTCGATGCGATCAGCTGGGTACTCGGCGAGCAGGGCGCCCGATCGCTGCGCGGAGGGCACATGGCCGACGTGATCTTCGCCGGCACGCCGTCGCGCCCGGCGCTGGGCATGGCGGAGGTGAAGCTGGTGATCGACAACTCGGCCGGCAAGATCCCCGTACCGATGAGCGAGATCGAGGTCGCGCGCACGATCTTTCGCTCCGGCGAGTCCGAGTACCGCATCAACGGCCAGGTCGTGCGGCTGCTCGACGTGCAGGAGCTGCTGAGTGAGACGGGCATCGGGCGCGCGCTGCACACGGTGGTCGGACAGGGCCAGCTCGAGGAGGTGCTCCTCGCCAAACCGGAGGACCGTCGCAAGTACATCGAGGAGGCCGCCGGCATCGCCAAGCACCGCCGCCGCAAGGAGCGAGCAGAGCGCAAACTCGCCGGGCTCGACCAGGACCTGCTCCGACTCGCCGACGTGCTCGCCGAGCTGCGCCGGCAGCTGAAGCCGCTTCAGCAGCAGGCCGAGATGGCCAAGAAACACGAGACGCTGACCACCGAGGCCGAGAGCCTGTCGCGCCAGCTCGCGGCGGCCAGGCTCCGCGCGCTGCTGCGCGAGAAGGAACGCCGAGCCGAAGGGTGGCAGCGGGGCCTCGACGAGCGCACGGCCGCCCGTGAGCGCCTCGACTCGCTCGACGGCGACGTGCTGGCGGCGGCCGACGCGCGCGCCGTGGCATCGACGGCTCTCGCGACCGCGGAGATCGAGGTCCGGAGCACCGTCGAAGATCGCCGACGCGCCGAACAGGCCTTCCGAGAGACGGTGGAGCAGGAGGGCGCCGCGCATGAGCAGCTGGCCTCAGAGGCGACCCGAGCCGCTCGCGTCGACGCCGTCGACGACGAGATCGTGCGCATCGAGGGCGAACTGTCGACCGTCGTGAACGAGCTCGAAGGCAGCGAACGCGAGCTCGAGGGCGCCGAGCGCACGTTCCGTGAGGCAGAGCAGGATCGTCAACGCATCGAGGAGATGCGTCGTCGCGTCGGCGAGGAAGCGGCGGGGCGACGGGCCGAGGTCGAAGCCCTCGAGCGTTCACTCGCGTCGAGCGAGCGTGAGCGCGGGCGCCTGGCCGACTCGCTCACGGCGGTTCGCGCGCGCATCGAGGAGGTCGAGGCCGAGCGTCTCGGCCTCGAGGGCGAGATCGAGACGTTCGACGACCGCTCCGCTCCCATGAGCGAGAAGCGCGCAGCGCTCGAGATCGAGCGGCGAGGGCTGGTCGACAGGATCGAGGAACTCGACGACGTGCGCCGTCGCCACGAGGCGCGTCGCGACCTGCTCGAGGCGCGTCGCCGGGACATCGAGGAGACGGCTGGGTCACGCTTCCTCACGGGGCACAAGGGCCGCGCGATCGGCTTGCTCAAGGACCTGATCGAGGTGCGGCCCGGCCTCGAGCGCGCGCTCGTCGCTGCGCTCGGCCCGCTCGCCGACTCGGTCGTGTACGAGGACGCCGTCCGTGCCCTGGCCGACGCTCCTGAGGGCGACGGTGCGATCTTCGCGATCGCCTCGGGGGGCCCCGTGCCGCTGGGGCTCGCCGGCGAGCGCACGCTGCTCGCGGAGGTCGATGCCGAGCCGGCCGCCAGGGGCATCGCCAGCACCCTCCTGCGCGACGTGTACCTGGCCGCCACCGTTGCCGAGGCGGTCGAGAAACAGCATCGGCACCCCGGCGCCTCGTTCGTCACGCACGAGGGCGTGCTCGTGGGTCCGGCGGTGATCCACACCGCGAAGGAAACCGACGCGCGCGCCCGAGAGATCCGAGCGGAGCTGCAGGTCGTCGCGCACGACCTCTCGGCCACGCTGAACACCTTGAAGCCGAAGCGGGAACGCCTCGACGAGATCGGCGGCGAGGTCGACTTCCTGCGGGAACAGATCGAGGCCGCGGACTCCGAGATCACCGCGGTCGCCGACCGCCTCGGTGGACTCGAGCGTGAACTCACCGGCATGCGCAAGGAAGAGGAGCTCCTCGCCCAGCGCCTCGCGGTCCTCGACGAGACGGTCGCCGTGGCCCGCGAGCGCCTCGTCGCGCTCGGGCCGACCACGCTCGAGCCGATCCCCGACCTTCCTCCGACACCGCAACCTCCCGTCTCGGCCCGGGTGGTCGTCGAGACACTGCGGCGCGACCGGTCGGCGCACGACGCCCGCCTCGCCGTGCTGAGAGCCGAGCGCGACGTCTTGGCGGCCCACGACCCCGTCGTCATGCGCGCCGCGCTCGAGGCCGCCGAGACCGCTCGTGCGGTCGCCGAGGCCGAGGTCGCCCGCGCCGAGGCGGCGGCCAACGATGCTGCGGCCGCCCGCGAGGCCGCGGCCGCCACCGAGCGCGAGACCGCGGCGCGGGAGGCCGCCGTCAACAAGGCCTGGCGCGACGCGTCGACCGAGCTCGAACGACTGCGCGAGGCCTACGAGGGCGATGACCGCACGCGAGGCGACATCGAGCGGCGCATCGATGAAGCCGAGCGCTTGATCCGCGAGGGGCATCATGCCGATCCCGAGACACTCGTCGGCGAGTTGCGCAACGATGACTCCGTCGAGTCCATCGAGAAGCGATCCGAGCTCGTGCAGCGGCGTCTCGCCCTCCTCGGGCGCGTGAACCTGCTCGCGACCGGCGAGTTCGAGGCACTTCAGGAGCGGCATGACTTCATGACCCGCGAGCTCGACGATGTGAAGAAGGCGCGACGCGACCTGCTCGAGGTGATCGCGCAAGTGGACCGCGAGATCACCGAAACCTTCACCACCGCCTATCGGGACGTCGCGGTCCAGTTCGAGCGCTTGATCAAGGATCTCTTCCCGGGGGGTGACGGTCGGCTCGTGCTCATCGATCCGGCCGAGCCCCTCACGAGCGGCATCGAGATCGAGGCCAGCCCCGGCCGCAAGCGGGTGCGGCGCATCTCCTTGCTCTCGGGAGGAGAACGCTCGCTCACGGCGATGGCGTTCCTCTTCGCGATCTTCACGGCCAGGCCCTCACCCTTCTACCTGATGGACGAGGTCGAACCCGCGCTCGACGACGTGAACCTGCACCGGTTCCTGAGGCTGGTCGAGGGCTTCGCGAGCGAATCGCAGGTGCTGATCGTCACGCACCAGAAGCGCACGATGGAGATCGCCGCGATGATGTACGGCATCTCGCTCAACAAGGACGGCACCACGAAGGTCGTGGCCCAGCAGCACGAGCATCCCACGCCGCTCGAGATCGACGCGCGGCTCGAGGGCGAGCGGGAAGCCGCAGCAGCCGCGTCCGCCCCGCAGACCTCAGCCGACGACGAGCCCGTGGTCGAGGTGCCAGAAGGCGAACCGGTCGGCTAGCCTCGCGCCCGTGACCTTCTACATCCTCATCTTCGCGCTCCTCGCGGTGCTGGCCGTCGTCGCCTTCCTCACGCTCCGTTCGTCCCGTCGATCGCGGATGGGCGAGCTCGAGCGCGAGACGCACACGGGCAGAGGACACGTGCGACCTCCGACGCCGATGCATCCTGCGAAGCAGCGACACGAGCCGGCTCGGCACGAGCCTGGGCCGTCGGGAGGGGTCTTCCACAAGGACGGTCTCGGTGCCAAGGTCAAGGCGCTGTTCAAAGGTGGTGCCGGTGAGGAGTCGTGGTCGCGGCTCGAGGATCTCCTGATCAAGGCCGACGTCGGTCCCAAGGGGGCGGCGGACCTCGTGGCGCGGGTGCGTTCCGACATCACTTCGGGGGCCGACCCGGTGGCGTCGTTGCGCGATGAGATCGTCGAGGTGCTCGGGCCCGACGAACCGTTGCGCCTGCCGTCGGGACGGCCAGGGGTCGTCCTGGTGGTGGGGGTGAACGGCTCGGGGAAGACCACCACGATCGGGAAGCTCGCGAAGCGTCTCACCGGTGAGGGGATGCAGGTGAGCCTCGCCGCGGCCGACACCTTCCGCGCGGCGGCGGGAGAGCAGCTCGAGGTCTGGGCCACGAGGGCGGGCGCACACGTCGTCGGTCAACAGCGCGGCGCCGATCCGAGCGCCGTGGCCTTCGACGCCGTGAGGTCGGCGACAGCTCGCGATGCCGACGTGCTGATCGTCGACACGGCGGGGCGGCTGCACACGAGGACGCCCCTCATGGACGAGCTCGCGAAGGTAAAGCGAGTGATCGAGAAGGCCGGTGGGCAGGTCGACGAGACCCTGCTCGTGCTCGATGCTCAGACAGGGCAGAATGGCATCGCGCAGGCGAGGGCCTTCACCGAAGCGGTCGACGTCACGGGCGTGGTGCTCACGAAGACCGACGGCTCGGCCAAGGGAGGCGTCGTGCTCGCCGTGCGCGAGGAGTTGGGCGTGCCGGTGCGATACGTCGGGGTGGGCGAGGGCGCCGATGACCTACGGCCGTTCGAGGCCGCCGTGTTCGCCGACCGGCTCCTGTCCGACTAGCGACGACGAGCGGAGGGCCGCGTGGCGGGGGCGAGGATCCTGATCGTCGAGGATCACCCGACGATGCGCGAGGCGATGCGCCTGGTGCTCGAGGGCGAGGGATTCACGATCGAGGAGGCGGCCGACGGGCAGCGGGCGCTCGACATGGTCCGAGACGAGCCTCCCGACCTCGTCTTCCTCGACATGAACATCCCGGGGTCGAGCGGTGCGGAGGTGCTCGCCGCGCTCCGGGCCGACCCGGAGACCGCGGGCGTTCGGGTCATCATCGTGACCGCCGACGGAGAGGAAGGGCGCGAGCGCGCGATGTCGATGGGCGCCGACGAGTACTTCACGAAGCCGTTCAGCCCGATCACCTTGCTCCGTACGGTGGAGCAGGTGCTCAGCTCGCCGAGGCGCGAACCGGAAGCGTGACCCGGAACGTGGTGCCGCCCCCGGGCGTCGGCGCGGCGTCGATCTCGCCGCCGAGCGCGTCGACGATCCGACGCGTGATCGTGAGGCCGAGCCCCGTGCCCTCGGCCGATCTCGCCCCTTCGACGGTGCGGTAGAAGGGTTCGAAGACCCGTTCCCACTCGTCCTGGCGGATGCCGATGCCGCGATCGATCACCGAGATGCGAAGGCGATCCGCATCGTGGGGGTCGACCGCCACGGTCACCGGCGTGTCCTCACCGGAGTACTTCAGCGCGTTCGTCAGCAGGTTCGACAGGACCTGCGCCAGCCGCAGCGCATCAGTCTCGATCGACGGCGGCGCGTCTGCCGAGATGCGCAGCTCGATCCGATCGCCTCCGGGCAGCTCGCGGGCGACCCGTTCCAGGGTGGGAACGATGACGATCGCCTCGGGGGAGACCATGAGCTGCTGGTCGCCGAGGTTCTCCATCGTGATGAGGTCGTCGGCGAGTCGGATCAGCCGTTCGGTCTGCACCGCGATGACGCCGAGGTACTCGTCGATCTCCTCCTCGCTGAGCTCTCCGCGCCTGCGTTGCAGCATGTCGACGAACCCGCGGATCGCCGCGAGGGGCGCTCGCATCTCGTGACTGGTCACGGCGATCAGGCTCACGTCGCGAAGATCCGATCCCGCCATGGCACCCCCCCGGTAGAATCCTATCCGGCGTCCCCCCGCCACGGGGAGTGCGCTCCCGTACGACACGACGACCGAGGATCGATGTTCGACACGCTCACCGACAGGCTCGACGGCACGTTCAAGAAGCTCCGTTCCCGCGGGAAGCTGCACCCCAAGCAGGTCGACAACGCGCTGACCGACATGCGAACGGCGTTGCTCGAGGCCGACGTCGCGGTCGAGGTGGCCGACGATTTCCTCGGCCGCGTTCGCGAGCGCGCGCTCTCAGAAGAGGTGATGAAGAGCCTCACGCCGGGGCAGCAGGTGATCAAGGTCGTGAACGAGGAGCTCACCGTCACCCTCGGTGGCGAGCATCGATCGTTCGAGCTCGGGGGAGCGCGGCCCGCAGTCATCATGGTCGCCGGCGTGCAGGGCTCCGGCAAGACGACCGCCTGCGCGAAACTCGCGAAACTCCTGAAGGACAAGGGGAAGAGGCCGCTGATGATCGCCGCCGACCTGGAACGGCCCGCCGCCGTCGAGCAGTTGCGGACGCTCGGTCGCGAGATCGACGTGCCGGTGTGGTCCGAGGGCAAGGACCCCGTGAGGCTCGCGAAGCAAGGGCTCAGAGAGGCGGATCGCCAGGGCGCCGACGTCGTCATCATCGACACTGCCGGGCGTTTGCACGTCGACCTCGAGATGATGCGTCAGGCGAGCAAGATCAAGAACGTCACCAAGCCCCACCATGTGCTGATGGCTGCCGACGCGATGACCGGGCAGGACGCGGTGATCCAGGCTCGGGAGTTCATGCGGGAGGTCGACACGACGGGCTTCGTGCTGACGAAGCTCGACGGCGATGCTCGCGGCGGAGCGGCCCTCTCGATCACCGCGGTCACGGGCCGGCCCGTCTATTTCGTGGGGACGGGGGAGAGGCCCGAGGACCTCGAGCCGTTCTACCCCGACCGTATGGCCGGGCGCATCCTCGGCATGGGCGACGTGTTGACCTTGATCGACAAGGCGCAGGAGAAGCTCGACGTCGAAGAGGCGCAGAAGACCGCCGAGAACATGCTGGCCGGGCGGTTCACGTTCGAGGACTTCCTCGACCAGCTGCGCCAGGTGCAGAAGCTGGGATCGATGGGCGATCTGTTGAAGATGCTGCCGGGCGTGCCGGGCGGCAAGAACGCGATGAAAGAGATGGCCGAGGCGATCGACGACGGCGAGCTGAAACGCGCCGAAGCGATGATCCTGTCGATGACCCCGGCCGAGCGTCGCGAACCCGGTATCATCTCCGGGTCGCGCCGCCTGCGGATCGCGAACGGGTCCGGGGTCACGACCGCCGACGTCAACTCGCTCCTCAAGGATTTCGAGAGCGCGAGGAAGATGATGCGCACGATGATGGGCGGCAAACGCGTCCCCGGCCAGCTTCCCGGCAGGCCTGGTGCGATGCCACGAACGGTGATGAGGCCTTCGGCGAAGCTGCCGAAGCGATAGAGGACCGGAACGAGGACGGACACGGTATGTCGACACGCATCCGACTGCGGCGAATGGGGGCGAACAAGCGGCCCTTCTACCGCGTCGTGGTGGCCGACCAGCGCTCCCCGCGCGACGGCCGCTTCATCGAAAACATCGGCAAGTACCACCCGCTCGAGGATCCGAGCGTGATCGAGATCGACGAAGAGCGCGCCCTGCACTGGCTGCTGGTCGGCGCCCAGCCCAGCGACCAGGTCCGCAACCTCTTGGTGAAGGTGGGCATCTGGGAGACGTTCGTCGCGGAGCGCCCGAGCGCAGCCGGTCAGGTGCGTGTTCGTGAGGCCAAGCCCGACGGACCGAAGCTCTCGAAGAAGGCCGTCGCCAGGGCGGCCGCCGCCGTTGAGGAAGCCGAGGCACCGGCGGAGGAAGCCGCGGAGGCTGCGACGGCGGAGGCTGCGACGGCGGAGGCTGCGAGTGCACGTGAGTGAGCCCGCCGCGGAGGCCGAGGCGCCCGAAGAGGCCGGGCCTGAGGCTGCCGCCGGGCCTGAGGCATCCGAGGAGTAGGCGCGGTGCGGGAGCTCGTCGAGTTCCTCGCCAGGGAACTGGTCGACGACCCCGACGCCGTCGAGGTCTCCGAGTCCGTCGACGACCGCGGCCCCCGCTACACGCTGCGCGTCGCTCCCGACGATATGGGCAAGGTGATCGGCAAGGGCGGTCGCACCGCGAAGGCGATCCGCGCCGTGGTCCGCGCCGCGGCAACCAGGCAGGGCACCAGCGCCTACGTCGACATCGCCGACTGAGGTGGCAGAGCCGACCGTCGCCGTCGGTCACGTCACGAAGGCCCACGGCATCCGAGGCGAAGTCACGGTTGAGGTGCGTTCCGACAATCCGGACCGTTTCGTCGTCGGCGCCGTCGTCTTCACCGAGGACGGTCGTTCCCTCACGATCGAACGAGCCCACGCGCACGGTGCCCGACAGCTCGTGAAGTTCTCGGGCATCGAGGACCGGACCGCGGCAGGATCCTTGCGCGGTCAAGTATTGGTGGTGCCGGAATCCTGGCTGCCCGAGCTTCCCGACGGTGAGTACTGGCCGTTCCAGCTCGAAGGCTGCGAGGTGACGACCGAAGCCGGACGTCCGCTCGGCGAGATCACCGAAGTCATCGCGAACCCCGCGAACGACCTGTGGGTCGCGACCGACGCCGAAGGCACCGAGACCCTCGTCCCGGCGCTGCGCGACGTGGTCGTCGACGTCGACGTCGCGGCCAAGCGCATCCTGGTCCGCGACGTGCCCGGTCTCACCGCTCCCGAGGCCTGATCCGGCCGACTCCCGGGATGCCCCCGCGGTAGCCTGCGCCACGTGCGAGTCGACGTGATCACGATCTTCCCCGACCTGGTGCGGGGGCCGCTGGGACAGAGCCTGCTCGGGAAGGCGATCGAGGCGGGCGTGCTCGAGGTCCACGTGCACGACCTCCGCGACTGGACCGAGGACCCGCACCGCACCGTCGACGACGCTCCGTTCGGGGGAGGGCCGGGCATGGTGATGAAGGCAGATGTGTGGTTCCGGGCGGTCGAGTCGCTCGACCCCGATCGAGGTCGCGCGGTGCTGCTGTCACCCGCAGGACGCCGTCTCGATCAGGGCTTCGTCAGGGAGCTGGCGGACGAATCACACCTCACCTTGCTCTGTGGTCGCTACGAAGGCGTCGATGAGCGCGTCGTCGACGGCCTGCCCGCCGAGGAGGTGTCCATCGGTGACTACGTCCTTTCCGGTGGTGAGCTGCCTGCGCTCGTGTTGATCGAGGCGGTCACCCGCCTGGTCCCAGGAGTGATCGGTCGGGAGGAGTCGCATGAGCAGGACTCGTTCACGCGCGCACACCTGCTCGATCACCCCCACTACACGCGGCCTCGCGAGCTCCGCGGCATGCCGGTCCCCGATGTCCTGCTCGGCGGCAACCACGCCGAGATCGCGCGCTGGCGGCGCGAGGCGGCCGAGGCGAAGACACGCAAGAATCGCCCCGATCTGGCCCCCGGCGAGGCATCCTGACCGGCCTCCAGGACGTTCGAGACGCGCTGGTACACTCGTCAACCGTTGCCATGAACAAGACCGATCTTATCGAGCAGTCCTACCTGCGCAGCGACGTTCCCGAGTTCCGCCCCGGAGACACCGTGAGGGTCCACGTCCGGGTGGTCGAGGGCAATCGAGAGCGGGTCCAGGTGTTCCAGGGCGTGGTGATCCGCCGTCAGAACGGTGGTTTGCGCGAGACCTTCACGGTGCGAAAGATCTCGTTCGGCGTCGGCGTCGAACGCACGTTCCCTGTGCACTCGCCCTCGATCGCCAAGCTCGAGGTCGTGAGCCGCGGGCAGGTTCGCCGGGCCAAGCTCTACTACCTCCGCGAGCTGCGCGGCAAGAAGGCCCGCATCAAGGAGCGTCGCATCGACGACGCCAAGCTGGCCGCCATGGAGGAAGCGGCCGCCATCGCAGCGGCCGAGAACGCGACCGAGGAGGCCCAAGCCGAGATCGAGTCCCGGGAACCCGAGATCGAGATCGAGGGCGAGGCTCCGATGGCCGACGAGCTCGATGCCGGTGCCGACGACGAAGCCGCCGAGGCCGACGAGGAGAAGGCCGAGGCCTGATCCGTGGCCGACGGGCCCTCCGGGGTTGCCGAGTCCACCGCCACGCCCGGCACCTCGAGCCACCGACGCCGGTGGCGTGGATCCACCGGACTGATCGTCGTCGCCGTCGTCCTCGCCATCGCGATCAAGCTCTTCCTCGTGCAGGCGTTCTCGATCCCGTCGGCCTCGATGATCCCGACCCTCCACGAGGGCGATCGCATCCTCGTCTGCCGGGTCTGCGTGCGCCTGGACGACGTCGATCGCGGGGACGTGATCGTCTTCGAGGGACCTGACGCGCCGACTCCGGACCGCGGGCTCGTGGGCGGCGGGTTGCATTGGCTCGGCGAGACGCTCGGTGTCGCGACCCCTCCGCACGAGGACTTCGTCAAGCGGGTCGCCGGCCTGCCGGGCGACACGATCGAGATCGATCGTAGCGGGCAGCTCTTCGTGAACGGTGTGGCTGTCGACGAGCCGTACCTCAACCAGCCGGTGCCCGAGGACGGCTACCCGCCGACGACCGTTCCCGATGGCATGCTGTTCGTGCTGGGCGACAACCGAGGGAACTCGGGCGACTCTCGGTGTCCGCCCCCGAACTGCACGGGGCTCGTGCCCGAGGACAAGGTGATCGGGGTGACGTTCGTGAGGGTGTGGCCGCCATCGAGGATCGGGCCGGTGCGGTGAGCGAGGTCGCCGTCTCGCCGATGGACCGGTACGAGCGGTTGCTGGCCGCGCAGGGGTTCACGAAGGTGGCGGGCGCGGACGAGGCCGGGAGGGGGGCCCTCGCCGGTCCGCTGGTGGCTGCGGCCGTGATCCTGCCGGCCGGGTTCGACATCGAGGGGATCAATGATTCCAAGTTGCTGACGGAGCTGCAGCGCGAGGCTGCCTACGAGCGCATCGTGGCGTCGGCCGCATGGGTCGCCTGCAAGGCGGAGCCCGGCGTGATCGACGCTCGAGGCCTGCATCGCTCGAACATCGCGTTGCTCCGGCGCGCGGCGAAGGCTCTCGACCCCGACTACGTGCTCACGGACGGGTTCCCGGTGCCCCGCATCCCATGCCCGTCGATCGGCGTGAAGAAGGGTGACGCCGTGAGCGCCAGCGTGGCCGCAGCCTCGATCGTCGCGAAGGTCACGAGGGATCGCATCATGCGCAGGTTGCATCGCCGATTCCCTGTCTTCGGCTTCGATCACAACAAGGGCTACGGCACGCCCGACCACCTCGAGGCGTTGGAACGACACGGCCCGACGCCCGTGCACCGTCTGTCGTTCGCCCCCTGCGCGCAGCCGTCGTTGTTCGCGACGCTCGCAGATTGCGGCGCGGACGTGCCACCGGGTGAGGCTCACGCGCCCGCGTGAGAAGCTGGAACCCATGATGAGCGACGACGACATCGAGCGGTTCGAAGAGGAACGCGAGCTCGAGCTGTACCGGGAGTACCGCGACGTGCTCCCGATGTTCACCTTCGTGATCGAGACCGAGCGCCGGTTCTACCTCGCGAACCGTGTGCAGCTGACGCCGCTCGACGAGGGTTGGGTTCAGGTGGACCTCACCGACGCGTGGGTCTGGGACATGTTCCGCCCGGCGCGGTTCGTCGCCAGCGTGCGGGTCATGACGCGTCGCGACGTGAACGTCGAGGAGCTCGCCAAGCGTGACGAGCCCACGACGATCCCGGATACCCCCACCCCCCCTTGAACCCACATCGGTGTCGCACCCGCAACCTAGGGTGGCGCCGTGTCGAACGCTCGCACCTCGCTCGGGGCTCGTGGGGAGCAGGCCGCCCTCGAGCTCTACCTCCGCCGGGGTTTCGTGCAGGTGGCCCGCAACTGGCGGTGCAGCGTCGGTGAGATCGACCTGGTGCTTCGTCGGGGCGACATGCTCGTGTTCTGCGAGGTGAAGACCCGGCGGGGAGCCACGCACGGCGGCGGTCACGAGGCGGTCGATCTCAGGAAGCGACGGAAGTTGCGCAGCCTCGCCGAGGTGTTCCTCCTGACGCACGACGTCGGGGCTCTCGCCGTGCGGTTCGACGTGGCGAGCGTGGCGGTCCGCTCGAGTCCCTCGCCCGGAGGAGGGACACATGTGGAGCTCTTCGAAGACGCGTTCTGATCCGGCAACCGACCTACGTCGAAAGGCCGATGGCTTCCTCCGGACGACCGTCCGATCGTGCCCGGGAGGCGGAAGCGATCGCGAGGTGCCGAGCGTAGGATCCGTGGCTATGAGGATCGACCGCCCTCGCCGTGAGGAGATCAGCAGGACGATCCCCTCATGGGAGAACTCCGGTCTGCGCCACCGTGTGGAGGGCCGTGAGCTGGGGGGCATCGACGTCATGGAGCTGCAGCTCGTGGTGGTGGAGCGGACCGTGGAGCCACCACCGAGGCGCCGTCGCCGCCGCAGACGGCGATGACCCGACCTTCGGTCGACGATTAGCTGAGGTCGAGCTCCTCGAGCACGCGTGCGGATAGCCGGCGGAGTGCCGCCAGCATGCGGTCGACGTCGGCTTCGGTCGAGAGGTAGTTCACGATCCCCGCGCGGAGATACGTGCGTCCTCGCAGGGTCGTGACGCTCACCCATGCCTCGCCGCTCACCTCGAGGGCGCGCTGCAGCCGGGTCTGGTAGTCGTCGAGCACCCTGGGTGGCCACCCCTCGTGGCCGGCTGGCAGATGCCGGAAGCAGACCACGCTGAGCTCGGGCTCGGCGGGCCACGCCTCGAACCCGGGTTCGGCGGCGCATCGCTCCGCGAGGTATGCGGCGAGGTCGTTGTTCCGTTCGATCAGCCGTCCGAGCCCGTCGGTGCCGAGCTGCTTCCAGCTCATCCATAGCTTCAGCCCCCGGAACCGGCGTGTGCCCTCGAGCGAGTACTGGTACCAGTCGAGGGCATCGTCCTCCGGTCGGGCCGAGCGGTAGTACTCGGGCGAACGGTGGAAGGTGCGCAACAGATCGTCGCGCCGGCGCACGACGAGCGCGCCGATGTCGTAGGCCTGGAAGAACCACTTGTGTGGATCGATGGTGACGCTGTCGGCTCGCTCGAGCCCCGGCACGCGATGTGCGTCACGGGGCGAGAGCCTCGCAGCGCCCCCATACGCGGCGTCGACGTGGAGCCAGACCCCTTCGCGCTCGGCGACCTCGGCCAACCCGGGGGTGTCGTCGATCGACCCGGTGTTGGTGGAACCGGCCACCGCAGCGATCGCGAGCGGTGTGAAGCCGGCCGCGCGATCGCGCTCGATCGCCTCGGCCACCGGCGCAGACCGCAGCCGGAATCGGTCGTCGCTGTCGATCACGACGAGGGTGTCGTCGGGGAACCCGAGCACTCCGAGGGCTCGCGAGATCGAGAAATGCGTCTGATCGCTCGCGTAGACCCGGACGCCCTCCAGCTCGCCGCCTCTGGGAGGGCCGGCGGTGCTTCGCAGCGTCGCGAGCCACACGTCGCGGGCGACGGTCAGCGCCATCAGGTTCGCCATGACGCCCCCGCTCGTGAGCACGCCCCAGCCGTCGTCCCCGATGCCGACGAGGGCGCGGAGCCAGGCCGTCACCTCTTCCTCGACGAACGTGCCGATCGGGCCGGCGTGCCAGACGTCGACACCCTGGTGGATCCACTGGGCGAGCACCTCGCCCGCGATCGACGACGGCAGCGGTGGGGGGGTGAAGTAGCTGAACGAGCCCGGGTGCTGCGCGTTGTACGTTGCGGGGGCGATGCGCTCGTGGAACTCCGTGAGGACCTCGTCCCAGGGGGTCGGCGACATCGGAGCAGGCGCGGGACGTCCCGAAGGGCCGAAGAATGCCTCCCGGGCCTCGGGGTACGTTCGAGGGTGCATCGGACGGCGCAATGCCTCGCCGTAGAGCCAGTCGAGCGCCTCGCGCCAGGTGCGTTCGCCGAGGGCTTCGAGCGCCGGCCGCGCGCGCACCTCGTCGCGCACGTCGATCAGTTCGGGCTCAGGGCTCCAGTCGAACGGGTCGGACACGGCCGCGAGGCTAGCAGGGCCTGGCCCGACCGGCGCCCCATCGTGACATGGGTCACGGAACGGGCTCGGGGCGACGCATAGCGTTGGCTCCATGTACGGACGGGTCCTGGGCGTGACGGTGCTCGGGGTGGGCGGTCACCTCGTCACCGTCGAGGCTCACGTCGGCCGTGGGTTGCCCTCGCTCACGCTCACGGGACTGCCCGGCGCAGCCGTGCGCGACGCCTGCGAACGCATCCGCCCCGCGGTCGAGGGCCAGAGGTTCGAGTGGCCCCTGCGACGGGTCGTGGTCAATCTCGCGCCAGGCAACCTCCGGAAGGAAGGCCCCGGGCTCGACCTACCGGTCGCGGTGGGTGTGCTCGCTGCCACGGCGCAGGTGCCCTCGACGCAGGTGGCCCGGTTCGCGCTCGCCGGAGAGCTCTCGCTCAAAGGGGAGCTGATGCCTACCCCCGGCATCCTCTCCGTCGCGATCGCGGCGGCGCAAGCCGGCCTCGACGGCGTCGTGGTGCCGGCTGTCAACGCGCTCGAAGCGGCGCAGGTCGACCGGCTGCAGGTCGTCGCGGCCACGACCCTCGCCGAGGTGGTCGGTTTCCTCCGCGGCACTTGGCAGCCCTCGCCCATCGACGAGGCCTCGCTCGAGAGCGACGGACCGAGCGGCGTCGATTTCATCGACGTGCGGGGTCAGGCACAGGCCCGCCGCGCCCTCGAGGTCGCAGCGGCGGGCGGCCATAACGTGCTGATGGTCGGTTCGCCCGGTGCCGGCAAGACGATGCTCGCGCGGCGCATGACCACGATCCTGCCGAGCCTGTCCAGGGAAGAGGCGCTCGAGGCGACCCAGCTGCATTCGGTCGCCGGGCTCCTGGCCGGCCGAGGCGTGTTGCGGTCGCGTCCGTTCCGGGCGCCGCACCATTCCATCTCGACCACCGGCTTGCTCGGAGGAGGCACAGCGTACCTTCGGCCCGGTGAGGTATCGCTCGCACATCACGGCGTGCTGTTCCTCGACGAGTTCACCGAGTTCCGTCGCGACGCGGTCGAGGGATTGCGGCAACCGCTCGAGGATGGCGGCGTCGTCGTGACCAGGGCGGTGGGCTCGGTCGAGTTCCCGGCTCGGTTCACCTTGGTCGCTGCCGCGAATCCGTGCCCGTGCGGGTTCGAGGGCGATCCGCGTCGCCACTGCCGCTGCAGGTCCGATCGTGTGGACCAGTATCGGCAGAAGCTCTCCGGTCCGTTGCTCGACCGGATCGACCTGCGGTTGCGCGTGCCGCGGCTCACGAAACACGAGTTGATGGGGAGCGGGCACGGTGAAGCCTCGGCCTCGATCCGCGACCGGGTGCAATCGGCCCGCGATCGGCAGCGCGCACGATGGGCCGATCTCGGGGTAGCGTGCAACGCGCACCTGCCGGGACCGATCGCGCGCCGGCAGGTACGCATGACGATCCATGCCGAGCGGCTGCTCGGGGGCGCCGTCGACCAACTCGGTCTCACGGGCCGGGGTTTCGATCGGGCGATCAAGGTCGCCCGCACCGTCGCCGATCTCGCGCGTGCCGACGTCGTCGATGCCGACCATGTCGCCGAAGCGCTCTCGTATCGCGACGGCGTGGTCCAGGAGGGGCTCACCCGTGCCGGCTGAGCCGCGCCCGACCCGCCGTTCCGACGTGCCCCGGCGCGCCCTCGATGTGCCGCCGGGGTTCCCCGACGGGTATGCCGGCGGTCCAGGGGCTCGCGACGCCTTGCTCGTGCTCTCCGCGCTGCGCGGTATCAAGCCTTACCAGCTGCACGAGCTCGCCTGGATCGAGGGCAGCGCTGAAGGGAGTCTGGCGGCGATCCGAGCGGGCGGGGCCGGCAGCGACTCCGACCAGGAGTGGGCTCGCTCGCTCGATCCTCGGGTCGTGGAGCGAGTGGCCGCGGAGCGCGGGGCACGACTCGTCACGCCCGTCGACGCCGAATACCTGCCCGCGTTCCTCGAGCTCCTGCACGATCCGCCGGTCGCGCTCTATGTCTCGGGGCGGAGGCTCACCGACCTGGACGACCGGGTGGCGATGGTGGGCGCCCGGAACTGTTCTCCTTTGGGCAACGAGGTGGCCATGAGCATCGGCGCCGGGCTCGGGGGTGTCGGCGCCTGCGTCGTGAGCGGAGCCGCCAGAGGCATCGATGCTGCCTCGCATCGTGGGGCCCTGGCGGCCGGCGGCACGAGCATCGCGGTGCTCGGTTCGGGGCACGACCTGCCCTACCCGAGAGGCAGCGCCCAGCTCCTCGAGCGCATCGCGGCTGCCGGCGCGGTGGTGAGTGAGTACGCCCCCGGGGTGGTTGCCGAGCCGTTCCGGTTCCCGGCACGCAACAGGCTCGTCGCTGCGCTGGGCCGCGCCATCGTGGTGGTCGAAGGCGCGACGGGCAGCGGTTCGATGATCAGCGTCGATCATGCGCTCGATCTGGGTCGCGACGTCTACGCGGTGCCGGGCCCGGTCGCGAGCCCGCTCGCCGAGGTTCCCCTCGCGCTGATCCGCGAGGGTGCCACCATGATCCGGGGGGCCGACGACCTGCTCGACGACCTCGGGTATGCCGCCCGGCTCCTCGCCGGTCCGCCTCAGAACCTCGACGATGACGAACGCCGCGTTTTCGACGCCCTCGGTGGTGCGGCGGTGTCCGACGGGATCGCGGCCTCGACCGGGTTGCCGATCCCGACCGTGATCACGGTCCTGCTCTCGCTCGAGCTGAAGGGGCTCGTGCGAAGCGTGGGTGGCCGGTGGGAGCGTCGGGTCGGTCGAAGTGCCAGCGTCGAGACGTGAGGAGCCGATCCTCGGTGGCGGGAAGCTTGCAGCGGGCGCCGGCCGTTGGTAGACAGAGGCGGCTCGCGGCCCCACCGGAGCCCCACACCCTCGTCGCGGCGATCCCGTCGGTACGAGGACACGAAAGGACGACGTGCGCCCCGACGACGAGCTTCCCCCGTCCGAGGCTGAGCTGATCGGCGCGTTCGCGTCGCATCTCGCCCTTGAACGCCACCTGTCCATCCATACGGTCACCGCCTACCGACGCGACCTGTGTCAGCTCGCCACCTTCCTGCACCGCGGCGGCCGGTCGCTGGCGTCGGCCACCTATCCGCTGCTCCGCAGGTTCCTCGCACAGCAACACACCCTCGGCTACGCGCGGGCGACCGTGGCCCGCAAGGTGGGGTCGATCCACACCTTCTACCGATGGGCCGTGGCCGACGGTCGGGTCGTTGACGACCCGTCCCTGCTGCTCGGCCGCCCCAAGGTCGTCAACCGGCTCCCCACGGTGCTACGCCCACGTGAGGCCGCGGCGCTGGCGGAGGCGCCCTCGGCGACCCGCGAGGGCCTGCTCGACGCCACGTCGTCCTCCGACCAGATCGAGCGGGCGATCGCCCTCCGAGACGTCGCGGCCCTCGAGCTGATGTACGGCTCGGGCCTGCGTGTGGGCGAGGTCGCGGGTCTCACCGTCGACCGGGTCGACCTCGAGCGGGGTCGGGTCACGGTGCTCGGCAAGGGCTCGAAGGAGCGAGGGGTGCCGATGTCGGACTACGCCGTCGAGGCGCTGGGCGTGTTCGTGCGGCACGGGCGTCCCATCCTCGCACCCGCGGGTTCGCGGGAGTTGTTCCACAACCGCCGCAAGAAGCCCTTCAGCTCCCGCGACATCCGTACGATGGTGGAACGATATGGCGGTACAGTGCTGCCGGGCAGACGGGTGACCCCGCACACCCTGCGGCACTCGTTCGCCACGCACCTGTTGGAAGGGGGAGCCGACATCCGAGCCGTGCAGGAACTACTTGGGCACGCCAGCGTTGCGACCACGCAGCGCTACACCCACGTCTCCCGCGCTCGGTTGTTCCAGGCCTACGAGCAGAGTCATCCGAGGGCCTGACCGGTGAGCCCCGCAAAGAAGACCGCCGCGAAGTCGGCTGGCGCGACCACGGCGAAGGTCGCGGGAGGCACGGCCAAGGTCGCGCGAAGCACGGCGAAGGCTGCCGGAGGCGCGGCGACCAAAGCGAAGGCGCGGGGGAAGCCTCGTTCGAAGGCCGTGGCCCCCGTCGATCCCACCGTCACGATCCCGCCGCACGTCGACGACGAGCTCGGTCGGCACTGGCACGGGTTCAAGAGCACCGGCGACAACGAGTCGCGGGAGAAGCTGATCCTGCATTACGCGCCGCTCGTGAAGTACGTGGCCAGCAGGGTGGCGACCGGCCTTCCCGCGAGTGTCGAACAGGCCGACCTCGTGAGTTACGGCATGTTCGGGCTGATCGATGCGCTGCAGAAATTCGAGCCGGGGCGTGGCAACAAGTTCGAGACCTACGCGATCCCGCGCATCAAGGGCGCGATCATCGATGAGCTCCGTGCGATGGACTGGGTGCCGCGCTCGATCCGGTTCAAGGCCCGCGAGATCGAGAAGGCGCACACCGACCTGGAGGCGATGCTGAAACGTCAGCCCACGGAACAGGAGATGGCGGAGCGACTCGGCATCACCCGCCGTGAACTCCACGACGTCGTCTCGCAGATCTCGTTCGTCTCCGTGCTCGCGCTCGACGAGCTAGTGTCGGTGGGAGCCGATCGAGGGGAGCAGGTCTCCCTGATCGACACGCTCGCCGACCGAGGCATCGACCCGACCTCGGGCGTCGAGTCGCAGGAGACCCGCGGCCTGCTCGCGGCCGCGATCAACGAACTCTCGGAACGAGAGAAGATCGTCGTCACCCTGTACTACTTCGAAGGCCTCACGCTCGCCGAGATCGGCGAGATCCTCGGTGTCACGGAGTCACGCGTCTGCCAGATCCACACGAAGGCGGTCGGGGGGCTTCGAGGGCAGCTCACCGAGGTCGACTGACCTCACCCGGGAATCCGGGACCGGGGGTGACGCGCGTCACGGTCATCGGATGCCGCGCCGCATAGCGTGGCGAGCGATGAGCGTCGTCCGTCCCGCCGTCGCCTGCGTGCTGGCCGTCACGTCCCTGGCCGCGAGCTCCCCGCCGGCCGACGCTGCGGGTGCATGGCTGTGGCCCGTGACCGGGCCGGTCATCGAGGGGTTCGATCCCCCGTCCTCCCCGTACGGCAGCGGACACCGTGGCATCGACATCGCAACGGCTGTCGGCACCGAAGTCGTCGCTCCCGACGCAGGCGTGGTGGCGTTCGCGGGGCCTGTCGGCGGACGGCTCTTCCTCACGATCGACCACGGCGACGGGCTTGAGTCCACATACTCGTGGCTCTCCTCGATCGCCGTCCGTCGTGGCGACGTCGTCGCGGCGGGACAACCGATCGCGAACTCCGGACCCGGTCATCCGGGCGATCCGATCGCCAACCTGCACGTCGGTGTCCGACTGCACGACGTGTACGTCGATCCTCTCGACTACCTGACGGCGCTCGACGTGAGTGCCCTGATCCGGCTGGCGCCGCTGGCTGCCTGAGCACGACGCGAGGTCGATCGCGGTCGGGCCGCCCGGCGACCGTAGCGGCGGGTGGCGGCGGTGCCGTCGGCGTCCGACGTTTACCATGTCGCGGCCTTGCGCACCCCACGTCCACCCGCCGGCGCCCTCCTCGCCCTCCTCGCCCCGCTGCTAGCGCCATCGGTCATCGGGGGCGTCGCCCTCGCGCAGGTTGACTCGACATGGAGCGAATTCCAAGGCGGGCCCACGAAGGTCGGTGCCTCCGAGCAGGGGCCGGAACCCGCGTACGTCCAGGTATGGGAGCACCCTGTTGAGCCTGGCGGCCCCGGCGCCCGCTTCGGGCTGTCCGCGCCGGTCATCGCCGGCGGTCTGGCGATCGCCGTTGGTCCCGAGCAGGTGGTGGCGGTCGACGTCGGCACGGGAGAAGCGGCGTTCGCCGTCGAGCGAGACCTGGGACCCTCGGTGCCGGGCGCGATCGCCACTCTCGACGGAGCGGAGGCGTTCGTCTACACCCAGGGCTGGGGAACCGGTCCGCCGGACGTGGGTTCGTCCCCCGACGAGCCCAGCCCGACATCGGGGTCCGATCCGTCCGAGGGCGACGACGCGCAGCCGGCCGACTCGGAGGTCGCCGCCTTCGACCTCGAGACCCAACGACCGCTGTGGCCGCCGGTGGCGCTGGAGGCGGTCAGTCGCACGGGGGTGACCATCGACGGCGGCCGAGCGTTCGTCGGCATGAACGGCGGCGCGGTCGCCGCGGTCGATCTCGCCGAAGGGTCGCTCGCATGGACGCACGATCTCGACGGCCAACTGGTCACCTCGCTCGCCGCCTCCGATGGCCTCGTGATCGTGGGATTGCAGGGTGACCGCGACACCGCGCCGGTCATCGTCGCGCTGGACGGGTCCTCGGGCGAGGAACGCTGGCGCCATGAACCGATCGGCGGGGCGACGATCGTGTCCGCGCCGTCGGTGGCCGACGACCAGGTGCACGCGGTGTTCACCGGACTCTCGGAGACGTCGGTGGTCGCCCTCGACCTCGCGTCCGGTGAGCAGCGGTGGTCGCAACGGTTGACCGCCGCGTTCGACGTGGTCGCGCCCCCAGTGGTGGCCGGTGGCAGCGTCTACGTGACCGATCCCAGGGGCCAGACCCGCGCGCTCGATGCAACGACGGGCGAGCAACGATGGGACTTCGCGCAGAACGCGATCGTGCTCAGGACCGTGCCGGTGCTGATCGGGGGGTACCTGCTGGTGCCAGCATTCGACGGGGAGCTGGGCGCGATCGAGGTCGCGAGCGGCGAGCTCGTGTGGCGCGGACCCGCCGGCGGATCGCCGCTCCGGTTCCTCGCCGTCGCGGGCGATCGGCTGATCGCGGTCCGTGGAGCCGCCGGATCCGGATTCGTCGCCTTCGAACACGATCCGCAAGTGACGCTGGTGCGGGAGGCATCGCCGACGACGCTCGCCCTCGGTCGCATGCTCGGTGCCATGGTCGTCGTGGCCGTACCGCTGCTCGCGCTGGTCCTGTTGCTGGGCTACGCATTGCGTCCTCGCATGGGCTCCGCGTTCCCGGATGAGCGGGCGAGCGACGACGACGATCCCGACGACGACGACGATCCCGACGACGACGACGATCCCGACGACGACGACGAGCCCGTGCACGACCCGTGGGAGGACGACGAGGGGCCTGCGCCATGACCAACAAGAACAAGCGTCAGAGGACGCGGAACGCAGGATCACGCGCGCCCGCGCGCTCCGCGTCCGAGCCGGCACCCCGCCGAGGTCTGCTCGACTCGATCTTCACGCCTCGCACGGCCGGGTCGACCTCGATGCCGAGCATCCGATCGTCGCTCGCCCGCGGAGTCGTCACGGTCGCCGGCTCGCCGCCGGTCGCGATCACCGCGGTGGTCGTCGTCTCGCTGGAATGGCTGGCTGCCCTCGGGCTCGGATACGAGGGACCGTTCGCTCTGTTCGCGAACGCCCTCGCGCTGCCACCGGTCGGCACGAGCTTCGACGCGAGCCTGTCCACCGCGCTGTTCGGCCTGCAAGGGGGGTTCTTCGCGATCCTGGGGTTCGTCGCGTGGCGCGCGGTCGTGCAGGCAGTGCTGGTGGCGATGATCGTCGACGTGCTCCGGACGGGATCGACAGGGCGATGGTCGCTCATGCGCGCGGTCGGCGCGCTGCCGACGACGCTCGCGGTCAACGTGGCCGGGGTCGGGCTGCTCACCCTCGCGAGCCTGCTCGGACCGCTACTCGGGCCGGCGTTCGGGCTCCTGATCCAGATGACGGCCCTCGTCGGTGGGGTCTACGTGTTGAGCTTCGCACCCGTGATCGCGGTCGACGAGCGCCGCCGGCTCTCCGATGCGCTGGGACGCTCCGTGCGAGCCGGGCGCATGCCGGGGTCGGGGAACCTCACGCTGGCCGCGATCTACGTGGTCGCGTCGATCGCGTTGCTGGTCGTCCCGGGCAAGCCCGGGTCCGAGCTCGGGGTCAATCCGAGCGTCGGCGCGTGGGCAACCGTGCTCGTGGCGAACCTCTTGCATGTCGTGATGCAGGCCACGGTGGCGTTCCGCTACCTCTCCGTGGCCGACGAGGTGCCCGAAGCGCCTCCGCGACGGCAAACCGCTCGCGATCGCCGCCGCTGATCGCGGACGCCGCCTGCGGTCGGCCTGCACGGCGCCGCTGCTAGACTCGGTCGCGCCGGCGCTCCACGCGCCGAGCTCACACGTCCGGGGACCGCATCGCCGGGGTCCCGCGCTCTCGAAGGCGGGCCGACGACGGGACGATCCGGGCGGAGGACAACGAAACCGAGAAGGAGGGCATCCGTGCCTGTCGTCACCAGGCGGGAGCTCCTCGAGGCGGGCGTGCACTTCGGCCACCAGACCCGTCGGTGGAATCCGAAGATGCAGCGATTCCTCTACGGGGAGCGTTCCGGCATCTACATCATCGACCTCGAGAAATCACTCGCGGGTATCGAGGAGACCCATGAGTTCGTGCAGGGCCTCGGCCGCCGGCGCGGGATCGTGCTGTTCATCGGCACGAAGAAGCAGGCGCAGGAGGTCGTGCAGGAGCACGCGACCCGCATCGGCATGCCGTACGTGAACCACCGGTGGCTCGGCGGCATGCTGACCAACTTCGCGACGATCTCGAAGCGGCTGCTGCGTCTGCGCGAGCTGCACGAGATGGAGCGCACGGGCGCACTCGACTACCTCCCCAAGAAGGAAGCGATCCGCCTGCGCCACGAACGTGACAAGCTCACTCGCAACCTCGGCGGCATCCAGGATCTCGAACGGCTGCCGGACGCCGTCTTCGTGGTCGACACGAAGAAGGAGCACATCGCGGTGAACGAGGCCCGGAAGCTCGGCATCCCCGTGATCGCGATCATCGACACGAACTGCGATCCCGACGAGGTCGACTACGCGATCCCCGGCAACGACGACGCGATCCGAGCCGTGAGCCTGGTGACCAGGGTGGTGGCAGACGCCCTCGCCGAGGGCTACGGCATGGCCAAGGACGAGGACGTCGAGCGCGTCACGGCCCGCTCGGCCGCCCCGGTTCCGGCTGGGCCGCGCTCGACGGCCGCTCCCGCCCGCGTCGAGCAGCACGAGACGCCGTCGGCCGAGGACGCGGCCGCGATCGCCGCGAGCACGGTGTTCGAACCCGACGTACCCGGTGAGCCCGCTCCGGAAGCGTCCCCGGAGCCCATGGAAGGCGGGGCGACCGAGGCCGACGTCGAGACCGAGCTCGTCGAGGTCGACGTCCCGGCGGTGTCCGAGACCGCCGAGGAGCGGGCATGACGTCCTCGCCCACAGCCGTCGAGGTCAAGAAGCTCCGCGATGCCACGGGCGCCGGCATGATGGACTGCAAGAAGGCGCTGATCGAGTCCGAAGGAGACTTCGATCGTGCGATGGAGATCCTCCGCGAACGGGGGCAGGCCTCGGTCGCCAAACGCGCCAGCCGCGCGGCCAACCAAGGACTCGTCGACGCGTACGTGCACTTCAACAACACGGTGGGCGTGCTGATCGAGGTGAATTGCGAGACGGACTTCGTCGCGAACACCGACGACTTCAAGCGGCTCGTGAAGGACCTGGCGCTTCACATCGCGAGCCCGTCCGCGCCACGCTTCCTGAGCCGCGCCGACGTGCCGGCGGCCGAGCTCGACCAGGAGCGCCACGTCGCCGAGGTCCAGGCGAGGGGAGCCGGCAAGCCGGAGAACGTCGTGGGGAGGATCGTCGAAGGCAAGATCAACGCCTACGTGAGCGACAACGTGTTGCTCGAGCAACCGTTCGTGAAGGACGACTCGAAGACGGTGCAGCAGCTGCTCGACGAGACGTCCGCCAAGGTCGGTGAGCGCATCGCGGTGCGTCGGTTCGCCCGATTCAAGCTCGGCGAGGCCGGCGACGACGAGGCGGCTTCGGGGGTCGATCCGAGCGATGCGGCCGGCGGCGAAGCGACGGCCGACGGCGACGCGTCGTAAGGTCTGGGCACGAGCGCGGACGGGGACCGCGGGCCTTCGTGCAGCGAAGCGGCGAAGCGGTAGGCCTGACGGAGGAGGGGGAGCGCATGGCCGAGGAGGGAGGCACCCCGCGGGCCCACTACGGGCGTGTGCTGCTGAAGCTCTCCGGTGAAGCATTCGCCGACGCCGAGTACGGTATCAACACCGACGCCACGGCCCTGATCGCACGCCAACTCGCGGAAGTCGTCGACCTCGGGGTGCAGATCGCCGTCGTCGTGGGGGGCGGCAACATCTGGCGGGGCCGTCAGGCGCCGGGCATCGAGCGGAATCGGGCCGACTACATGGGCATGCTCGCGACGGTGATGAACGCCCTGGCGCTACAAGACGCGCTCGAGAAGATCCACGTCACGACCCGGGTGCAGACGGCGATCGCGATGACCCAGCTCGCCGAGCCGTTCATGCCTTTGCGGGCACGGCGCCACCTCGAGAAGGGACGGGTGGTCATCTTCGCCGCCGGCCTCGGGGTTCCGTACTTCTCCACCGACACCTGTGCGGCTCAGCGCGCCCTCGAGATCGGCGCCGACGCGTTGCTCAAAGGCACCAAGGTCGACGGCGTCTACACCGCCGACCCGGTGGTCGACCCCGGTGCCAGGCGCTTCGACGAGATCGAGTACGTCGAGGTGCTGAAGGAGGGCTACCAGGTGATGGACGCCACCGCGATCTCATTGTGCATGGAGAACAAGCTGCCGATCATCGTCTTCAACCTCCGTGAGGAAGGGAACATCCGCCGCGTGGTCAACGGCGAGCAGATCGGCACGCTCGTCCACTGAAGGAGCCCGATGACGATCGATTCCAGCCTCAAGGACGCCGGCCACAAGATGGAGCAGGCGGTGACCCATCTCAAGGACGAGCTCTCCGCGATCCGCACCGGCCGGGCGACCCCGGCCGTGCTGAACCGCGTGACCGTCGAGTACTACGGCACGCCGGTGCCGTTGAACCAACTGGCCTCGATCAACGTGCCCGAGCCTCGCCTGCTCGCCGTGCAGCCCTTCGACAAAGGCGCGATCGGTGCGATCGAGAAGGCGATCCAATCGAGCGACCTCGGCATCACCCCGTCGAACGACGGCCAGGTGATCAGGCTGGCGTTCCCTCCACTCACCGAGGAGCGCCGCAGAGAGCTCGTGAAGCAGGTGCACGCCCGCGCCGAGGAGGGCCGCATCGCCGTGCGGAACGTTAGGCGCCATGCGAAGGAAGACATGGAGAGGCTTGAGCGCGAGGGCGGCATCTCGGAAGATGACCTCGTGCGGGGAGAAAGAGCTCCAGAAGCTGACCGACCGTCACGTGGCAGAGATCGACGAGATCCAAGGTCACAAGGAGCAGGAGCTCATGGAGGTCTAGTGGCCAACGACAATCGCGAGGGCGACGACCTGTTCGAGGACCTCGACAAGTTCTTCGCGCCGATCAAGGACGTCGAGTGGGACGAGCCGGCATCTGCGGGCGCCCGGGAGACCCCGAGCGAGGAACACGTGGCCGTCCACGCCGGCGAGGCCGCGCCCTCGCCCCCGGAGCCGACGGCCCCCGGCCCCGGGGAGACGGAAGAGGTCGGCGAGGCCGACGACGAGGATTGGTACGACACGACCGTGCTCGAGACGATCGAGGGGATCGGTGTCGACGAAGACGAGATCGTCGACGAGGTGGAGATCACCGACGAGGTCGTGGGCGACGAGGTCGTGCAGGTCGACGACGCGATGGAGCCCACGCCGGGACAGGCCGGCCTCTTCGGGGGGAGCGACGAGGTCGACGAGGCCGAAAACGGAGAGTGGTCGATGGTCGAGGACGAGGTCGTCGGTGACGAGCCTGTCGCCACCGAGACCGCGCCGATCGCCACCATCGACGAGCTGATGGGCGACGTCGAGTCCCCCGATGAGGGCGCGTTGGAACAGGCGACCGAGTACTTCGCACCGTCCGTCCGTGAGGGATCCGGACTCGAGGCGCCGGTCACGACCGGCGGCGAGGGCGTCGGCTGGGATGAAGAGGGCACCGTCGTCGCCGGGCCCGACGTCGGGAGCCTGGTCGGCGAGCTCGATGCCGACGGGGTCGAGCACGACATCCTGTCCGACCTGTCCGGTGAGGATCAGCCCGAGACGGTCATGGTAGGCGCCGGGGAGGGCCTCGGCGGTCCCAGCTGGCAAGAGCCCGGCGCGGTCGAGATCAGCGCCGATGTGGAGCAACGTGGCCCCGCGCCCGGGGAGCGCGATGTCCCCGCCGCCTTCATGACCGGCGCCGTGCTCGCGATCGCCTCGCTCGCGGCGCTGCTGGTCGGCGACTGGCTCTTCGGCCTGCTCGCCGGCGGCATCGTGCTGTTGGCCCAGGGCGAGCTGTTCGGCGTGATGGTCAAGCACCACCGCCAGCCGGCGACCGCGGTCGGGCTAGTGTCGGGCGCGCTGATGCTCGCCGCGGCGTATTTCCGAGGCGAGAGCGCGGTGCTCGCGATGTTCGCCCTCGGGGTGGGGGCGACGTTCCTCTGGTTCATGGTGGGGCCGGCGACGACCCGCAAGGACGTCACGGCGAACGTGGGACTCACCGTGCTGGACCTCGCCTGGATACCGCTGCTCGGGAGTTACGTGCTGGTGCTGCTCGAGGGCGAGCACGGCACGTCGTTGGTGGTCGCGGTCATCGGCCTGACGTTCGTCTACGACACCGCGGCGTTCCTGTCGGGTTCCGTGTGGGGTGGGCAGTTCTTCCAGCGCCCGCTCGCGCCGACCGTGAGTCCGAAGAAGTCGGTCGAGGGCGTCATCATCGGCACGCTCGTCACCGTCGTGGTCGCGGTCACGCTGGTGACCTCGTTCGTGGAACCCTTCGAGGACAAACGGATCGAGGCGTTGCTGCTCGGGCTCGTGGTCGCTGCCGCGGCGACGTTCGGCGATCTCGCCGAGTCGCTGGTGAAGCGTGACGTCGGCATCAAGGACATGGGCAGCATCCTGCCGGGGCACGGCGGGGTGCTCGATCGCATCGATTCCCTGTTGTTCGTGGCGCCGGCGGCGTTCTTCCTCTACCGCATCATCGTCGCCTGAGCTCGATCGCCCGCGGGGGTTCTCGATGCGCCGTTCCGAGCGTTGCGCGCGGCTCGGGGTAGGCTTGCACGCATGAAGTCGTTGGCGATCCTCGGTTCCACGGGGTCGATCGGCACGCAGGCGCTCGACGTGGTGCGCCACAATCCCGAGCGGTTCAAGGTGGTCGGCCTGTCCGCGGCCGGCGCCAACCTGGAGCTCCTGGCGGGCCAGATCCGGGAGTTCCTCCCGCCGGTCGTCGCGATCGCCGACGAGGATGCGGCCGTCGACGTGACGCAGAAGATCGCCGGCGTGCCCGGCGTCGAGATCGTCGTCGGACCCGATGCAGCCGAGCGCCTCGCCGATGAGACGGAGGCCGACATGGTGCTCAACGCGCTGGTCGGCTCGGCAGGGCTCGCGCCCACCCTCGCGACCCTCCAGTCGGGGAAGACGCTCGCCCTGGCGAACAAGGAGAGCCTGGTCGTCGGTGGCGAGCTCGTGACGGACCTGATCAAGGGTGAACCGGAGCGGCTGCTGCCGGTCGATTCCGAACATGCGGCGCTGGCGATGGCGATGCGCGGCGAACGCCGCGAGGACCTGAAGCGGGTCGTGCTGACGGGGTCGGGCGGTCCGTTCCGCGGCTGGACCCGCGCGGAGCTCGGTCGCGCGAGCGTCAAGGAAGCGCTGCAGCACCCCGTCTGGTCGATGGGGCCGAAGATCACGATCGACTCGGCGACGCTGATGAACAAGGGGCTCGAGGTGATCGAGGCGCACTACCTGTTCGACCTCGAGTACTCCTCGATCCACGTGCTGATCCACCCCGAGGGCATGGTGCACGCGATGGCCGAATTCCGCGACGGCAGCTTGCGCGCCGAGATGGCCACGCCCGACATGCGCCTACCGATCCAGCTCGCGCTCGCGTGGCCCGAGCGCCTGCCGACCGGGGTCGAGCCCGTGCCCCTCACCGACCGTCCGCTGACCTTCGAGCCTGTCGATCGCGAGGCGTTCCCCGCCGTCGATCTGGCCTACCGTGTGGGTGGCCTCGCCCTCACGTTCCCGGCCGTGATGAACGCCGCGAACGAGGTGGCGGTCATGGCGTTCCTCGAGGGGAAGATCCCCCTCACCCGCATCGTCGAACTGGTGCAGACGGTGGTCGACGAGCACGAGCCCGCATCGGTCGTGTCGATCGTGAACATCGAGCGGGCCGACGCTTGGGCCCGCCAGCGCGCCGCCGAGATCGTCGAGGAGCGATAGCCCTTCCCCCCATGGACCTGCTCGTCGGCGCCCTCATCTTCCTGCCCTTCCTCACCGTGATCATCGCGATCCACGAGCTGGGGCACTTCTTCTTCGCCAGGAAGTACGGCATGAAGGTCACGGAGTACTTCATCGGGTTCGGTCCCTGGAAGATCTGGTCGAAGCGCACAGGGGAGCTCGAGTACGGGGTGAAGCCGATCTTCATCGGGGGCTACGTGAAGATCGCCGGCATGAACCCCTTCGAGGAGAACCCACCCGAGGACACCCCTCGGCTCTACGGCTCGAAGCCGATCTGGCAGCGGGCGATCACGATCTTCGCCGGGCCGGGCACCCACTTCGTTGTCGGAGCACTGATCTTCGCGATCTGGCTCGCGATGTTCGGCGATCCGCGCACGGCGCCGCTCACCCCGCTGGTGATCGACCAGGTCGAGGTGACGCTGAACGGCGACGAGTCCCCGGCCGCCGCCGCCGGCATCCTGCCGGGGGATCGCATCATGCGGCTCGGCGACGTGGACGAGCCGACGTCGGACCAGCTGACCGAGGTCGTGACGTCGCAGGTGGAAGACCGGCCAGGAGAGCCGCTGGCCGTCGTCGTCGATCGGAACGGTGAGCTGGTCAGTCTCTCGGTCGTGCCCGAGCTCGCCGACGTGGACGGCGAGACCCGCGGCCGCATGGGGGTGATCGTGGCGCCGCCAGATCCCGAGCCCGTCGGCCTCGGCGCCGCGCTCGTCGGTGGCGTCGAAGAAGTGGGGTTCGCGGTCAAGGAATCGTTCGTTCAGATCGGACGGGTGTTCGGCCCCGAAGGCGTCGGTCGCGTCTTCGGACTGCTCTTCAACGACGAGCAGCGGACCCCCGATGACGCCGCGAGCGTCGTCGGCATCAGCCAGCAGGTGGGCGCGACCTCGTCGGCGGGCGACTGGTCGACGATCCTCTACCTGTTCGGGTTCGTGACGGTCTTCGTCGGGTTGATCAACCTGGTGCCCCTGCCGCCGTTCGACGGCGGCCATCTGCTCACGCTCGCGATCGAGAAGGTGCGCGGCGAAGCGGTCGACATGCGCACGCTGATCCCGATCTCTGCGGCCGTGATGGCCTTCTTCGTCCTCTTCGTCGGCGCGACGATCGTGCTCGACGTGACGAAGCCGATCACCCTGCCCTGAGGCGCGATCCCCCCTTCGCCGCGATCGGTTGCGGCCGAACGGGCGCCACGACTTCTCAACACCTCCTCTGACCGCAGGACACACCTCACGACTACGATTGCCCGATGAGCCAGCAGACCGTGCTCGTCGTCGAGGACGAGGAAGCCATCGCCGAGGCCGTCCGGGTGCGCTTGGAATCGGAGGGATACCGCGTCTTCGTCGCCTTCGACGGACCCGATGCGATCGAGCAGCACGCCGACCAGCATCCCGACCTGGTGGTGCTCGACCTGATGCTCCCCGGGATGGACGGGTTGGAGGTCTGCAAGCAGATCCAGCGCGACGGCTGGACCCCGGTGCTCATGCTCACCGCCAAGACCGAGGAGGCCGACAAGGTCGCCGGATTCGCGGTCGGGGCAGACGACTACCTCACGAAGCCGTTCAGCCTGCGTGAGCTCACGGCGCGTGTGAAGGCGATCCTCCGGCGCATGGAGCGCATGGGTGAGACCAAGGATACCGGGCCGATCGAGCACCACGGGCTCGTCATGGATCCGAACCGGCGCCGCGTGACCGTCGACGGCGACGATGTCGGTCTGACCCCACTCGAGTTCGAGATCCTCTTGGCCCTCGCGCGCGACCCCGGCGTCGTGCTCTCGCGCGACCAGCTCATGGATCGCGTGTGGGGCTACCGCGATTTCGCCGGAGGGCGCGTCGTCGACTCGCATGTCGCCCGCATCCGCCGGAAGCTCGGCGAGGACGGGAACGAGCCCCGGTTCATCCGCACCGTGCACGGCGTGGGGTACGCGTTCCAGGAACGATCGTGAGCTCCCGGCGGTTCGAGCGTCTGCCCACGATCCGGGGCAAGCTCAGCGCGACGATCGTCGTCGCCGTCGCGATCGCGATCGCGATCTCGTACGCGTTGATCGGCTTCGCACTCCGAGACACTCCCAAAGCCTCCGAGGCGATCGAGGCTTTGAAGCTCGCCCGGAGGATCGCGAACGGCGATCAGTCTGCACTGCCGCCCGAAACGATGATCGTGAGACGGAGCATCACGGGCGAGATCTCGGTTGATGGGGTCAACTTCGGTGAGCTACCGAGCGATATCCGCGAGAGCGGGGATCGGGTCCCACACTGGGGTCTGTGGGACAACTACGTATGGGCCTCGATCCCGACCGAACAGGGGGCCACCCTCATCGTGGCGTATCCGTCCCCGACGCGTGGGTTCCTGGGTCGTATCTCCGCGACGCTCGGGTTCCTGCAGAGCGTGTTTTGGCAGTTCTTGATGGCGGGAGCGATCGCGGCGGTGATCGCGTTGGGACTGGCTCGGTGGTTCGCCCGTGGCATGACGCAGCCGCTTCGCGACATGGCCGAGGCCGCGCGTCGCATGGAGACCGGCGACTACTCGACCCGCGTCCACACGAACTCGCGCGATGAGGTCGGACAGCTTGCGGTCGCCTTCAACCGCATGAGCGCGGAGCTCGAGCTCCTCGAGACGTCGCGTCGGGACCTGGTCGCCAACGTCTCCCACGAGCTCAAGACGCCGATCACCGCGATCCGGGCGCACCTGGAGAACCTCCTCGACGGCATCGAGGAGCCGAACCCCGCCACGCTCGAGGTGATGCTCGCGCAGTCCGAGCGCCTCGGCAGGCTCGTGGAACAGCTGCTCGACCTCTCGAAGCTCGAGTCCGGCGAGGTGCCGCTCCGTCGCGAGCCGGTCGCCCTGGCGCCGCTGGTCTTGCAGGTGGTGTCCGAGATCGAAGTCGGATTGTCCGACCGAGACATCGTGGTCCGAAGCGACCTGTCCGAGGACCTGCCCGAGATCGAGGCCGACCCCGAGCGCGTGCATCAGGTGATCTTCAATCTCGTCGACAACGCCGTGCGGTTCACGCCCGAGGGCGGCGAGGTGCGCATCGAGGTGCACCGCCACAACGGTTCCGTGGAGGTCAGCGTGGCCGACACCGGTGTCGGGATCCCGCCCGAGGCGCTGCCCCGCCTGTTCGAGCGGTTCTACCGCGCCGACCACGCGCGTGCGCGAGGAGATGGCGGCACCGGCATCGGACTCGCGATCGCTCGCTCCGTCGTGGAGGCGCACGGCGGCACGATCCGTGCCGAGAGCGAGCCGGGCCATGGCAGCACGTTCACGTTCGACCTGCCGATCTCATGGCCGATCTCATGGCCGGTCGCGACCGCGGCCACGAACAGGAGGGATCCGTGAAGTCCGTGACCACGACCGCGATCGTGTCCGCCCCCGAGCGATACGCCTTCCTCGATCTCACCGACGACCTGCGCCGGGCGATCAAGGATTCCGGCGTGACGGAGGGCGCCGCGATCGCCTTCTGCGCCCACACCACATGTGCCCTCCTGATCAACGAGTGGGAGGACGGCGCGATGGCGGACTTCCGCCGGCATCTCACCGACCTCGTGCCGCACGAAGGCGTCTATTACCAGCACGACGACTTCGAGATCCGTACCCAGAACATGAATCCCGACGAGCGCGAGAACGGCCACGCGCACGTGAAGGCGATGCTGCTCTCGGCCACGTCGCACGCGATCCCCGTGGTCGCCGGTGAGCCCGGACTCGGCACATGGCAGCGGCTCATCTTCTTCGAGATGGACGAGCCCAAGGAACGTTCGATCACGTTCCATGTGTTCGGCGCTTGATATCACTGCCCTGGGAGACTGGCGAACGTGAGCATCGAGCGCAGGAAGAGCAGGCAGATCGAGATCGGCGGCGTCGCGATCGGCGGCGACGCCCCGATCTCGATCCAGTCGATGACGACCACGAAGACCGCCGACATCAACGCCACGCTGCAGCAGATCGCCTCACTCGTCGCAGCCGGTGTCGACATCGTGCGGGTCGCCGTGCCCCATTGGGAGGACGCCGAGGCTCTCGTCGCGATCGCGGCGAAGTCGACAGTGCCGGTGGTGGCCGATATCCACTTCCAGTGGAAGTACGCGATGGCGGCGCTCGAAGCGGGCATCCACGGCCTGCGCATCAACCCGGGCAACATCAAGTACCAGGACAAGGTGCGATTGATCGCGCGCGAGGCGAAGGCGCGCAGCGTGCCGATCCGCATCGGGGTGAACGCCGGCTCACTCGAGAAGGCACTGCTCGAGAAGCACGGCAACCCGACCCCCGAGGCGCTCGTCGAGAGCGCACTCAACGAGGCGCGCATCCTCGAGGACGAGGACTTCTTCGACATCAAGATCAGCGTGAAGCACTCGAACCCGCTCGTGATGATCGAGAGCTACCGGCAGCTCGCCGAGGCGTGCGACTACCCGCTGCACCTCGGTGTCACCGAGGCGGGTCCCATGCCGATGGGCGGCGTGAAGAGCGCGGTCGGCATCGGCACCCTGCTCGCCGAAGGCATCGGCGACACGATCCGTGTCTCGCTCACCGACGACCCGGTCGAGGAGGTCAAGGTCGGTACATCGATCCTTCGGTCGCTCGGTCTGCGGAAGCGGGGCCTCGACCTCGTGGCCTGTCCGTCGTGCGGGCGCGCCGAGGTGAACGTGCTCGAGCTCACCCAGAAGGTGAACGCCGCGATCGAGGAGGAGCGGTTCGCCGTCCCGATGCGGGTGGCCGTGATGGGCTGTGTGGTGAACGGTCCGGGCGAGGCGCGCGAGGCCGACGTCGGCATCGCGAGCGGGAACGGGCTGGGCTTCATCATCCGGCAGGGCGAGGTCGTCGCGAAGGTGCCCGAGGACGAGCTCGTGGAGGCATTGCTCGTCGAGGCTCGCGCGGTCGCCGCCGAGAAGATCGCCGCGGGCGAGAGCACGGACTAGTCCAGTCTGGACGAGTGGTCGGGCTCGACTCAACTTCCACGGACCCGCAGGCCGATACCCCGCTCATGAAGGCATCGCGCGCCGTCGTCTGGCTGTTCGTTTCGCTCGTGATCGCGACGCCGCTGCCTCAGGCCGGCGCCGCCGTGGCCGCCAGGGGGCCCGTGCCGGGAACGGGCTGTGACGTCTTCCCGGCCGACAACGTCTGGAACATGGACGTCTCGCGGTTGCCGAAGCACCCGAAGAGCAGGGTGTGGAAGCGCTCGAGCCACGCGGGTTCCACCGATCTGCACCCCGACTTCGGGCCGCCGTCGTACGGCATCCCCTACGACGTGGTCGGTGCCGCACACGACGATGTCACCGTGGACTTCGACTACGCGAGCGAGAGCGACGACGGTCCGTACCCGTTCGGGCCGGACATCACGATCGAGGGTGGGTCCGACCGTCACGCCCTGATGATCGACCAGGACACCTGCGTCCTCTACGAGCTCTTCGCCGCGCGCTGGAACGACGGCAGCCCGCGGGCGGGAAGCGGTGCGGTCTTCGATCTCGGGTCGAACGCGCTGCGCCCGGCGGGGTGGACGAGCGCCGATGCGGCGGGCCTGCCGATCTTCCCGGGACTCGTGCGATGGGACGAGGTGCAGGCGGGCGAGATCGACCATGCGATCCGGTTCACGGTCGGATGCACGACCCGGCGGTACGTCTGGCCGGCGCGCCACCAGGCCGGGGAGGCCGACCGGCGCTGCCCCCCGATGGGCGCTCGGTTCCGGCTGAAGCGAGGCTTCGACATCTCGGGGTTCGGCCCCAACGCGCAGGTCGTCCTGCGGGCGATGCAACGATACGGGATGATCGTGGCCGACAACGGGAGCGACTGGTACTTCCAGGGCACGGTCGACGACGGGTGGACCAACGGCCTCCTCGACCAGCTGAAGCAGGTGCCGGCCGGCGCGTTCGTTGCGGTCGATGCTCGAGGGTGTCGCGTGTCGCGGGACAGTGCCCGGTTCGTCTACGGGCCGGATTGCCCGGCGCCGGTCTCCTGAGGCCGGCGGCCCGAGAGGGCGATCAGCCGCATCGAGGCGTCGGCGTCCTCGGGGACCGCGATCGGTTCTGCGACGATGCGTGCGGCGACCCACTGCTCGACCTGCGGCGCGAACCAGGCGTGAAGGTCCCTCGCGACGTCGTCGGGGATCGTGTGGTCCACGCCGATGCCCTGCGCCAGGTCCCAGCCATGGATCGACGCGTCGAACAGCATCTGGGTGAGGTATTCGTCGGCGGTGAGCTGCCCGGCCGACGTGTGGACGGGCAGGTCGAGCGCCGACGAGCGAACGCCGTGGTCGGCTGCCTCCTTCGCCGCCACCCAGGCGGCGATCGCGTCGCCACCGAGCCGGTCGCCCTCGTACGCGCTGCCGACCTCCTCGAGCGTCGACCCGGCCACGAGATCGGGCACCCAGAGCGTCTCGTACACCAAGTGGTCGACGAGGGCACGAACGTCCCACTCCGTGCACGGGGTCGGGTTCGTCCACTGGCCAGGCGAGATCGAGTGCACGTGCCGGTCGACCTCATCGAGCGCCGCCAAGTAGCGATGCGCCACGTCCTGCATCGACCCTCCTTCCGTGTCGCGCGACCGTAGCACCGGGCCGGACGGCACGGCGACCCGAGGGGAAGCTCAGCGGGCGAGTGCCAGGAAGTTCCGCACGACCTTCGGGCCTTCCGGCGTGAGGATGCTCTCCGGGTGGAACTGCACACCGAACCGGGGCAGCGCGCGATGCCGTGTGCCCATCACGAGCCCATCGTCGGTCCACGCCGTCAGGACGAGGTCGGTGGGCAGGTCCGCCCGTTCGACCACGAGGGAGTGGTAGCGGCCCGCCTCGAAGGGATCGCGGACGCCCTCGAAGATGCCCCGGCCGTCGTGGTGCACGAACGAGGCCTTCCCGTGCACCGGCTCGGTGCGGTGCACGGTTCCCCCGTACTCGATACCGATCGCCTGATGGCCCAGGCACACGCCGAGCACGGGCGTCGCCTCCGGCAGCTCGTCGAGCAGCGCTATGAAGCAGCCCGCCGCCTCGGGACGCCCGGGCCCGGGGAGAGGATCACGGCCCGGGGTTCGCGCGAGACGAGCGCCTCGGCGGTCTCCGCGTCGCTCTTCACGACCTCGGTCTCATGGCCGAGGCTCTCCACGAGCTGTACGAGGTTGTAGGTGAACGAGTCGTAGTGATCGACCACGAGGATCATCGCCCGACCTCCTCGGGCTGGCGCCGGCCAGGCGGTGCCACCGCCGGCAGGAGGGCTGATGCCTTCGCCTTCGTCTCGTCCAACTCGGCCTGTGGGTCGGAGTCGGCGACCACGCCGGCGCCCGATTGCAGATGGGCGTTCCCGTCCTTCACCACGGCGGTGCGTATCGTGATGCAGAAGTCCAGGTCTCCCTGGAACGTGCAGTACCCGACCGCCCCGCCGTACGGGCCGCGCGCGTCGGGCTCGTGCGAGGCGATCAACTCCAAGGCCCGACGTTTCGGCGCACCGCTGAGGGTACCGGCGGGGAACGTCACCGCGAGGGCGTCGATCGGATGCATGTCGTCGCGGAGGTCGCCTTCCACGGTCGAGACGATATGCATCACCTTCGTGAACCGCTCGACCTCCATCAGCTGGGTCGGCTCGACGCTGCCGGCGATGCACACGCGGCCGAGGTCGTTGCGGGCGAGGTCGACCAGCATCGCGTGCTCGGCGCGCTCCTTGGGGTCGGCGAGCAGCTCGTGCTCGAGCAACCGGTCGCGCACCTCCGTCGCGCCCCGCGGCCGTGTGCCGGCGATCGGCCGCGTCGACACCCGCCCCTCTTCGACGCGCACGAGCGGCTCGGGCGAGGAGCCTGCGAGCTCGATGCCCATCATCCGCAGGAAGAACATGTACGGAGCAGGGTTGGCGACCCGCAGCCGGCGGTAGATCGCGTAGCCGCCGTCGGGCGCCGGGAACGTCACCCGCCTCGACGGCACTCCTTGGAAGATGTCGCCGGCGAGGATGTGCTCCTTGAACGACGCGACGATCTCGCGGTAGCGCTCGTCGGGCATGTTCGGCTCGCCGGGGATCGTCGCGTCGCCGGCCGGCACCGGGGCCAGCTCGGGGGGGTCCGATCGGTGGATGCGGCCGGCCAGCTCGTCCACGGCGGTCACGCCGTCGTCGAAGCGCCCCGCCGGCACGTGGGCGACCAGGAGAAGTCGCTGCCGCCAGTGGTCGAACACCACGGCGCGGTCGACGACGAGCAGGCCGATGGGGGGAACAGGAGCCGAGGACGGGTCGGGGACCGGATGGCCGTCGAGCAGCTCGGCAGCCTCGAAGGCCACGTAGCCCATCAGCCCGCCCGTGAGAGCGGGGAGATCGGGAAGGCGGGGGGCGCGCAGTGAACTCGCGATGCGGATCAGCGCCTCGCGCGAGGGTCCCTCGCTTGCGGCGAAGGGGAGCTCGCGGGCGACGTCGGTGATCCTGACACCGTCGCGGTCGCCCACGATCACGGCTGCCGGGTCGCCGGCAACGAAGGAGTATCGCCCCCACCGTTCGGAACGCTCGACCGACTCGAGCAGCAGCCCGGGCCCGTCGGAAGCGAGCGCGGGGAATAGTCCGACCGGCGTCGAGACGTCGGACAGCAGCTCCGCCCAGACCGGCACGAGGGGCCACTCCGACGCCAGCGCGTCGAAGGTCGCACGATCGGGCCGGATCTGCAGGTCCACGGCGTTGCCCTCCTCATGAGAACGAACGACCCCGGGTGGGTCGCCCGGGGTTCGCGGTGTCGGCAGGATGGTGGTGTGCAGCGCTAGCCGCGCGCGAACGCCGGGCATCGGCCCGGACGCCAGGACCAGCGGTGCGCGCACGTCGGCATGCGCGCGATTCTGACGGCAGCGGACGTCGGGCGTCAACGGGAACGGGTCGAACGGATTCCCCCGGTCGACCGACAACATCGGTTGCCCCGGACGGCTATCCTGAGCATCGCTGCGGCGCCATCGCCCGGATGGCCGCGAGCGAGGAGGGCTCCGTGAACAGGATGTGGACACGCGCCGCCGCGACGGCGACGGCGCTCGGTCTCGTGGCCGGGGCCGTCGCGCTCGCCGCGACCGGGGGGACGGCGGCGCCGAGCCGACCCGTCCGAGCCCTCGGTCCCGGCGGCAGCTCCGACGGCACGACCGCGGTCGGCCGGGGAGGCGCCACAGCGGTTCCGGTGGTGGGTGAGGCCGTCACGCCTCACAACACCCCGGCGCTGGAGACCTCGTTGGGAACGGTGGGTCACGTGCCGTGGGTGAAGAGGGAGCTCTCGCTCGAGGCCGGGGAGGAAGGCGAGTCGAGGGTCATCGCGAGCGGCGGGGTCGTCGATCAGGCGGACGGTGCTCTGCAGACCGATCGTGGCCCCGGCCAGATCCCGGTGCCGAGCCTGGTGTTCGAGGGTCTCCGGAACTCGAACAACCCGGGGTTCCGCCTCGTCCCGTCCGATACGAACGGGGACGTGGGCAGCGGCTACTACCTGCAGATGGTGAACGTCGTGATGGCCGTCTACGACGCCGACGACGGTACGAGGCTCGCGGGCCCGGTCCTGATGTCGTCGCTGTTCGACCAGGCGACGCAGAAGCTCTGCGCGACACACGACGACGGCGACCCGGTGGTCGTCTACGACGACACGGCGGGCCAGTGGGTCGTCTCCCAGTTCGCGTTGAACTTCAACGCACCAAGGTTCGCCGAGTGCATCGCGGTCTCGGAGACCTCCGACCCCACCGGGGCCTGGAACGCCTACCAGTTCGACTACCTGAACACGAGCGTGCTCAACGACTACCCGAAGTTCGGGGTGTGGCCGGCCGCGAACAATTCGGCCTACTTCGCCTCGTTCAATCAGTTCCGCTGCGGCAACGTCTGCGACTTCGCCTGGCGGGGCGGCGGCGCGGTCGCCTACGAGCGCGACGAGATGCTCGCCGGCAACGATGCGCGGCAGGTGTACTTCAACCTGTATCCGGTCGACCCGGCCCTTGGTGGGCAGCTGCCGTCCGACGCCGACGGCACGACGCCGCCGCCGGCGAACGAGCCGAACTACTTCCTGCAGTTCGACGCCGACGACAAGTTCTATGGATACCCGGACGACGCGCTCGAGGTCTGGGAGTTCCTGGTCGACTGGACCGATCCCACGCTCTCGTCGTTCACGAACCAGACCACCTCGCTCCTGACCGAGGACTTCAACCCGTGGCCGTGTCGTCCGGGTCGCATCGCCTGCGTGCCCCAGAAGGGCAGCAAGGTGCTGCTCGACTCGATCCCCGTCCTCCTGATGTACCGGCTGCAGTACCGGAACCTCGGTGGCGGCGACCAGCGCATGGTCGTGAACCACACCGTTCGCGTGCCGGGCAAGCGCTCGGGCGTTCGTTGGTACCAGCTCACGGACACCGGATCGGGCGGAGCTTGGGTGATCGCCGATCAGGGCACGTACGGCCCCGACGACCCGAAGCACCGCTGGATGGGCAGCGCCGCGATGGATGCCGCAGGCAACATGGCGATCGGCTACTCGATCTCGAGCGGCGGCATGTACCCGTCGATCGCGATCGCGGGCCAGACCGCAGGCGTCGACGGCTCGCTCGACCTCGCGGAGCGGAAGGTCGTCACCGGGCTCGGCTCGGAGAAGGGCAACTACAACCGTTGGGGCGACTACTCCGACATGGTCGTGGCCGAGGACGGCTGCACGTTCTACTACACGACCCAGTACTACCGGAAGACGAACCAGTGGGGCTGGGCCACGAAGGTGATCCGGTTCCAGATCGACGCAGGGGCCTGCATCTAGGCGAGCAGATCATCGCTTCCAGAGGGCCCCGGGCGAAGCCCGGGGCCCTCTGTCCTTCACCGGTATCCTGTGCGCCACATGCGCCTGTCGAAGCTCTACGTGCCCACGCTGCGCGACGATCCGGCCGAGGCTGAGATCGCCTCGCACCGGCTGCTGCTGCGCGCCGGGTTCGTGCGACAGGTGATGGCAGGCGTGTACGTGACCCTGCCGCTCGGGCTCCGCGTGATGCGCGCGATCGAGGCGATCGTGCGCGACGAGATGGACGCGTCCGGCGCCAACGAGATCCGCATGCCGATCGTGCTGCCTGCGGGGCCCTGGAAGGCGACCGGCCGATACGACCTGTACGGCGACAACCTGTTCCGACTGACCGATCGCCACGGCCGCGACCTGGTCCTCGGTCCGACCGAGGAGGAGGTCGTGACCCCGCTCGTGGCCGGCGACCTGCCGTCGTACCGTGATCTGCCGGTGAACCTCTACCAGGTGGAGTGGAAGTACCGCGACGAGTTCCGGCCCCGGTTCGGCCTGTTGCGCGTGCGAGAGTTCCTGATGAAGGACGCCTACTCGTTCGATCGGGACGAGGACGGTCTGCGCGAGAGCTACCGCGTGATGTATGAGGCGTACGAACGCATCTTCGGCCGAATCGGCATCGACCTCGTCGTCGTCGAGGCCGACCCCGGGCAGATCGGCGGCGGGGTGAACCACGAGTTCATGGCGCGGGCCACGGTGGGCGAGGATCTGTTCGTCGAGTGCGAGCACGGCGACTACCTCGCCGACGCCGAGGCCGCCCGTCCGATGCCGCCCGAGCCCGCGGGTCCGGGACAGGAGCAGCTGAGCGAGGTCGACACCCCCGACACGCCCACGATCGAGTCGCTGGCGTCATTCCTCGGCATCGAAGCGTCCCGCACGTTGAAGTGCGTGCTGTTCGATGTGGGCGGACGCACCGTCGCGGTGCTCGTGCCGGGCGACCGCGAGGTCAACGTCAACAAGCTGGAGAAGCTGGTGTTCCCCGAGAAGGTGAGGCCCTTCGACGACGACGACTTCGCCACTCGCGGGTTCGTGAAGGGGTACGTGGGTCCCCAGGGGTTCGACGAGGAGGTCGAGGTTCTCGCCGATCATCTCGTGCGCGGCGGGACCGACTGGGTCACCGGATCGAACCGGATCGACCGCCACGTCACCGGCGCCAACGTCGACCGCGACTTCCACGTGGACCGCTGGGATGACCTGGTGGAGTTCCGTGAAGGCGACGCGTGCCCCATCGACGGTGGCGGGCTTCGCCTCGGCCGGGCGATCGTGGTGGCACACATCTTCCAGCTCGGCACGAAGTACTCGGCTCCCCTCGAAGCGACGTTCCAGGACGAAGACGGCAGGCAGAAGCCGTACGAGATGGGCTGCTACGGCATCGGCATCAACCGCATCATGGCCGCGATCGTCGAGCAACACCACGACGAGCAGGGCATCGTGTGGCCGAAGCATCTCGCCCCGTTCGAGGTGGCGGTGATCCTCGCGAACGCCGACGACGAGCCCGTGCGCGCCGAAGCCGAGCGAATCTACGGTGAGCTCGTCGAGCATGGGGTCGACGCCGTGCTCGACGACCGGGACGGCCGTGCCGGCGTGAAGTTCGCAGACGCCGACCTGATCGGTTATCCCGTGCAGGTCACGGTCGGGAAACGAGGCCTCGCCGAGGGGTCGGTCGACCTGAAGCTGCGTGCAACGGGTGAGCGTTCCGCCGCAACGCTCGACGCGGCCGTCGAGGCCGCGATCCGGCTGCTCGAGACCGCACCCTGAGGCCATCGGGTCCCCTCCCGGCCGTTCCCGCAGGTCGTGGGCTATACTCCGATCCGTACACGAGTTGACGAGGTGTGTCCGGAGGTGGGCTCGCGCCCACCTTCTCGTTCGTAGGGGAGGGTCGAGCGGTGGACGTGGAAGCGCTGCTCGGGCCCGTGATCGAGGCCGAAGGCCTCGAGTTGTACGACGTGACCCGGGGTCGCGAAGGGGGCCGCAAGGTCCTCCGCGTGATCGTCGACGGCCCCGACGGCGTCGACCTCGACACGCTGACGCTGCTCACCGAGCGTGTGTCGCACCGCCTCGACCTCGAGGGGTACGAGACCGGACCGTACGACCTGCAGGTCTCCTCGCCGGGGCTCGAACGGCCGCTGAAGCGGCCCGAGCACTTCCGGCGATCGGTGGGCGAGCGGGTGAAGGTGAAGACGACGGCGCCCATGGTCGGATCGAGGACCCACATCGGCAGGCTGATCGCCGCCGACGACGAGGGCATCACGATCGCCATCGGCGACGAGGAGCTCCGCGTGCCGCACGCCGACGTCGCGTCGGCGCGCACGGTCGTCGACTGGAGCGCCGAACTGAAGGGGAGCAAGGCATGAACGCCGAGATGATCGCCGCGCTGCGGGAACTGGAACGAGAGAAAGGCATCGCCTTCGAGACGATCCTGCAAGGGCTCGAGGAGGCGATGGCGTCCGCGTACAAGACCTGGTGGAAGCAGGAGAACCCCGACGCAGACGACGACTTCGTCGGCTTCCGGGCCGAGATCGACCCGGAGAGCGGTGATCTGCGCATGTGGAAGCAGGACCTCGAGGAGATCGAGGTGCCGCCGGCCGAGGAAGGCGCCGAGCCGACCCTGGAGATGAAGGTGCTCGGTGAGGAAGAGGTCGAGGTCACAGACGACTTCAAGGGACGCATCGGCGCACAGACCGCGAAGCAGGTGATCTTCCAGAAGCTGCGTGACGCCGAGCGCGAGATGACCTACGAGGAGTTCGCCGGGCGCGAGGGCGACGTGGTCACCGGCATCGTGCAGCAGCAGGAACGCCGATACACGTTGCTCGACCTCGGCAAGGTCGAGGCCTTGCTGCCGCAGGCCGAGCAGGTGCCGACGGAGCCCTATCGCCACGGCGAGCGGCTGAAGGCATTCATCACCGAAGTGCGCAAGGGCACGAAGGGACCGCAGATCGTCGTGAGCCGGTCGCACCCGGGATTGCTCAAGGCGTTGTTCGCGATGGAGGTGCCCGAGGTCGAGGAGGGCATCGTCGAGATCAAGGCGGTCGCGCGGGAACCGGGGCACCGCTCGAAGATCGGCGTGCTCTCGAACGAGCCGGGCGTGGACCCGGTCGGTGCCTGCGTCGGTCCGAAAGGTTCGCGCGTTCGCATGGTCGTGAACGAGTTGCGCGGTGAGAAGATCGACGTGGTGCCGTGGTCGGAGAACGCGGCCGAGTTCGTCGCGAACGCTCTGCAGCCCGCGAAGGTGAAGGAAGTGCGCATCGACGAGAACACGGGCACAGCCATGGTGATCGTGCCCGACTACCAGCTCTCGCTCGCGATCGGGAAGGAAGGCCAGAACGCGCGGTTGGCCGCGCGACTGACCGGCTGGCGCATCGACATCAAGTCGGAGACCCAGGTCGCCGATGAGGCGCGGGCAGCCGCGGCTCCGGCGCCACCGGATCCACCACCTCCCGTCGAGGCGTCGACGCATCCCACGCCCGACGAGGAACCGCCGGCCGATCCGGTCACCGAGGAGGAGCCGGCCGATCCGGTCACCGAGGAGGCGGCGGCCGAGCCGGTCGTCGAGGAGGCACCCGCGGCGGAGTGAACGACGTGGCACCCGGGCCGGTTCGCACGTGCGTCGGATGTCGAGCATCGGGACCGAAGTCGGAGCTGGTGCGCGTCGTCGGTGGGCCGTCGGGACCGTCGATCGATGTCGCGGGCACGGCCCCGGGACGCGGGGCCTACGTGCATCGAGACACGGCGTGTCTGCGTGCGGCAGGCCGGCCCGGGGTGCTCGTCAGGGCGTTGCGCACGGGCGTGCGTCCGGACGAAGTCGGTAGGCTGATGGACGAGATCGAGCGGATGGGAGCGGCGTGAGGGTTCACGAACTGGCGAAAGAACTCGGGGTCACCAGCAAGGAACTGCTGGGGACGCTGGAGCAGATGGGCGTGGTCGGAAAGTCCGCCTCATCCAGCGTGCCCGAGGATCTCGTGCCCCGCCTGCGCGCGTCCGGCGGCAAGGCGACCGAGGCTCCCAAGCGCCGGGAGGTGCTCGAGCCGCCGCCCCAACCGCGCAAGCCCAAGCCGAGGAAGGAACCGTCCGCGAGGACGAAAGCCGCTCCGAAGGTCGAGGTAGCGGCCGCCGGAACCCCTGCGGTGGAGGCGGCCGCAGCCCAGGCACCCGCCTCGACGGAGCCCCCTCCCTCACCGACCCCGCTCGCGCAGGACGCGACCGGGACCGCGGTCGTCGCTCCCGCTCCGGTTCCGACGACCCCCCCGGCGGCGCCGGCCGAGACGCCGGCGGCTCCGGCCGGCCCCGGTGCACGCCGGGCGCCGCGGGTGGCGCGCACGCCCGTCGAGCCGGAGACGCCCACCCTGCGCGTGGTTCGCGGCGTCACGCCGCAGGCGATCGCCGAGAAGGTGGGCGAGGGGCCCGCCGACATCGTGAAGATCCTCTTCCTGGCCGGTGAGATGGCGACGGCCACCACCTCGCTGTCCGACGAGGCCATCGCCATGGTCGCCGGCGAGCTCGGCATGGAGGCCGAGATCGTCGGACTCGAGGACGAACTCGTCGAAGAGGAGCTCGAGGAGGAGACCGACGAGGCTGCGCTCGCGCCGCGACCACCGGTCGTCACGGTGATGGGCCATGTCGACCACGGCAAGACGAAGCTGCTCGATGCGATCCGTGAGACCGACGTGGTGGCCGGCGAGTTCGGCGGCATCACCCAGCACATCGGCGCCTACCAGGCGCACCTCGGCGACCGCGACATCACGTTCATCGACACCCCGGGACACGAGGCATTCACCGCGATGCGTGCGCGCGGAGCGCAGGTCACCGACATCGCGGTATTGGTCGTCGCTGCTGACGACGGCGTCATGCCGCAGACCGTCGAGGCGCTCGACCACGCGAAGGCGGCCGAAGTGCCGATCGTGGTCGCCGTGAACAAGGTGGACAAGGAATCGGCCGACCCCACGAGGGTGCGCCAGCAGATGGTGGAGCGCGGGATCGTGCCGTCGGAGTGGGGCGGCGATACGGAGTTCGTCGACGTCTCCGCGAAGGCGAAGACGAACCTCGACACGCTGCTCGAGACGATCCTGCTGGTCGCCGACCTCGAGGAGCTCAAGGGCGTGCCGACGGGCCGGGCGCGGGGCACGGTCATCGAGGCGCACCTCGACAAGGGACGTGGTCCGGTGGCGACGGTACTGGTACAGCGTGGCAGCCTCGATATCGGCGACGCCCTCGTCTCGGGCACCACGTACTGCAAGATCCGCGCGATGATGGACGAGAACGGCACCGCCGTCGGGACTGCGGGTCCCTCTAAACCCGTGCAGGTCCTGGGATGGGAGGCGGTGCCGGCGTCGGGCGAGGAGTTCCGGGAGGTCGGGGACGAGCGCGAAGCGCGCCACATCGCGAGCGAGCGCGAGGCGAAGGCCCGAGCCGCCGAGCTCGTGATCAGCCGTCCGCCGACGCTCTCCGACCTGCTCCGGCAGGCGGAGCGCGCCGAGATCCCCGAGCTCAACCTTGTCGTCAAGGCCGATGTCCAAGGGTCGCTGGGCGCACTGACCGACGCATTCCTGAAGCTGCCCCAGGACGAGGTGCGCGTGAACATCGTGCGCAGCGCCGCCGGCGGCATCACGGAGAACGACGTCTCGCTCGCGATGGCGTCGAACGCGATCGTGATCGGGTTCAACGTACGCCCCGACAAGCAGGCGGTGGACCTCGCGGAGAAGGAAGGCGTCGACATCCGCACCTACCGCGTGATCTACGATGCGATCGACGACATCAAGTCCGCGCTCTCGGGCATGCTCGCGCCCGAGAAGCAGGAGCACGAGCTCGGCCAGGCCGAGGTCCGCCAGACGTTCCGGGTGCCGAGGCTCGGGATGGTCGCCGGCTGCTACGTCACCCAGGGCACGATCCCTCGCGACGGCCGTGTGCGGCTCGTGCGCGACGGCATCGTGGTCTACGAGGGCCGGATCGGATCGCTCCGCCGGTTCAAGGACGACGTCAGGGAAGTCGCGGCGGGCTACGAGTGCGGTATCGGCATCGAGGGCTTCCAGGACGTCAAGGAGGGTGACGTGATCGAGGCCTTCGAGGTGCGCGAGGTGGCCCGCACGATCTGATGCTCGTTGCGCTGCAGCGCTTCGACCTGCGCATCCGTGAGAGCCACTCCCTGAAGCAGAAGCGTCACGTCGTGAAGGCATTGACGGCGGCGCTTCGCCAGCGGTTCAACGTGAGCGTCTCCGAGGTGGACCACCAAGACCTGTGGCAGCGGGCGGCGATCGCGGTGGCGGCGGTCGGCGGCCAGGAGTACCACCTGCGTTCTGTCGCGAGCCAGATCGAACGGTTCGTCGAAACGTGGCCCGCGGTCGAGGTGCTCGAGGTCGAGACGACGATGCACGGCCCGGAGGACTGAGGTCGCGCGGGTAGGCTGGAGAGCATGACCCAGGGAGCGCGCATCGAGCGTATCGGCGAGGAGTTCCGCGAGATCCTCGCGGAGGAGATCCTGAAGTTGAAGGATCCCCGCGTGGGGTTCGTCACGGTCGTGAGCGTGAAGGTCTCGCCCGATCTCCGGTCCGCGTGGGTGGCGTACACCTCCATGGGCGACGAGAAGGCCAAAGCAGCGACCCGTGCAGCGCTCCGCTCGGCGCGGCCGTACCTGCGCGCGGTGATCGGGCGCCAGGTGCGACTGAAGTACCTTCCCGAGCTCGAGTTCGAGGAAGACACCACCTATGAGCACGGCCGCCGCATCGACGAGCTGATCGCAGGCCTGCATCGTGTCGAGGAGGACCGGTGACGCTGGACTTCACCCGGGCGGCGGAGGTGCTGTCCGACGCGACCGACGTGGCGCTCGCCTGCCACGTGAACCCCGACGCCGATGCGCTCGGCTCGATGCTCGGGCTCTCGGCGTTCCTGAGGTCGCGGGGGGTGCGCACGGTGTGTTCCTACCCGAACGAGCCGCTGGAACCGCCACGATGGGCGATGCTGCTTCCGGGGGCAGGCGACCTCGTGCCGGCGAAGGCGTTCCCCAAGGAGCCTGCGGTCATGGTCACGTGCGACTGCGCTGCCTTCGACCGGCTCGCGCAACTGGGACACGCCGCGAACCAGGCGGATGAGCTGATCTGGATCGACCATCATCGCTCGAACGACGGTCTCGGCACGATCCCCCTGATCGATCCCACGGCCTCCTCGACCTGCGAGATGGTGTTCCGCTTGATCGAGGCGATGGGCGGCGAGATGCACGACGAGACGGCGATGTGCCTGTACGCGGGGCTCGTCACCGACACGGGCAAGTTCCAGTACGAGGCGACCACGCCCGAGACGCTGCGGGTGGCGGCTCGCCTGCGCGAGCACGACTTCGACCACGCGCGTCTCGTGCAAGCACTGTACGAGGACAACCCGGCCCGCTACCTCGAGCTGGTAGGCGTGGCGCTGGGCCGGCTGCAGCGTGTGGCCGACGCCGACCTCGTGTGGACCTACCTCACGCAGGCCGACCTGCAGGACGCAGGCGTGCATCCCGCCGAGACCGACGACCTGATCGATGTGATCCGCACCGCGCGTGACGTCGACGTGGCGGCGATCGTGAAGCAGCAGAAGGACGGACGCTTCAAGGTGAGCGTGCGCTCGCGCGGCGGCCACGACCTTGCGGCCGTCGCCGCGGTGTTCGGGGGCGGTGGCCATCGGCTCGCCGCCGGCTACACGTCAGCGCACGGCCCGGCCGAGACCGTCGAGCGCCTCGCGAAGGCGCTTCGGGGCGAGTTCGTCTCGCCGTGATCCAACCCGACGGCCTGCTCCTGGTCGACAAACCCCAGGGCGTCACCTCGCACGACGCCGTCGCCGCCGTCCGCCGGACCCTCGGCACGAGGAAGGTGGGTCACGCCGGCACCCTCGACCCCATGGCGACCGGCCTGCTGTTGATCGGAGTGGGCCGCGCCACGCGCCTGCTGCGCTTCCTGGGAGGACTCACCAAGACGTATGAGGGCACCGCGCGGCTCGGTGTCGAGACCACCACGCTCGACGCCGACGGCGAGGTGACCCGCGAGGCGCTCGTGGACGTGAGCGAAGACCGGGTGCGCGCGGCGATGGGCTCGCTGGTCGGGGATTCGATGCAGGTGCCGCCGGCCTACTCGGCCGTCAAGGTTGGCGGGCGCAAGCTCTACGAGGCCGCTCGCGAAGGCGAGCCCCTGGAGGCCCCGCCTCGCCCGATCCACGTCGAGTCCTTCGATCTGGTGGCGTTCGATGGGCGGGACGTCGGCTTCCGTGTGGTCTGCGGCGGCGGCACCTACGTGCGGGTGCTCGCCGCCGACGTGGGGGAGGCGCTCGGATGCGGCGCGCACCTGACCGCGCTCAGGCGGACCGCGGTCGGCGGCTTCCGAGTGGGGGACGCCTCGTCTCCCGAGGCGCCGGGACCACCGCTCCCGCTGGAACGCACCGTGGCCCATCTTCCGGCGCTTGGGCTCGGACCCGTGGAGGCGGAGGCCGCGCGTCACGGGCGCATCCTGGGCCCGGCGGGCATCGTCGGTCCCTACGCTGTTACAGATGCCGACGGCGGCCTGATCGGGATCTGGGAGGACGAGGGCGCGAAGGCGAAGCCCCTGATGGTGCTGCCGCCACGTCCCTGACGCCTTCCGACCGGAGCGGGGCGGGTGCTAGCCTGTTCCGTCCACGGTGACGGGAGGGCGGAGTGGGAACGGACGACGCGTCGGTGCCCGAGCAGGCGACGCAGGCCGAAGCAGCCGCCACGCAAGCCGAAGCGGCTGCGCCGCAGGCCGATGAGGCTGCGTCTGGCCACCACGCCAGCACCACGAAGCGCGTCGTGGGGGGCGTCGTCTCCCTGATCATCGTCATCGGGATCTTCGCGTTCGCGATCCCGAAGTTCGCCGACTACAGCGCGGTATGGGCGGCGATGAGGACGATGACGCCGGTCGAGCTGGCCTCGTTGTTCGCCGCCATGGTGTTCAACCTGTTCACCTACTGGTGGGCCAACATGGCGGCCCTGCCCGGGCTGCGACTGTGGCCTGCCGCCGTGCTCACGCAGACGACGACCTCCGTGGCGAACACGCTCCCCGGTGGTGGCGCGATCGCGGTGGGGCTCACGTACGCGATCCTCCGGTCCTGGGGTTTCACGGGCACCGACACGGCGCTGTACGTGGGGGTGACGGGCGTGTGGAACATCTTCGCGAAGCTCGCCCTGCCGGTGCTCTCGATCGCGATCCTCGTGCTCACGGGACAGAGCAGCGCCGCGTACGTGACGGCGGCGATCGTCGGGGTCATCGTGCTCGCGGTGGCGGTGGGGCTGCTCTCGGCGATGTTCTACAGCGAGAGCCTTGCGCGGAGGGTGGGCCACGGGGTCGGCCGAGTCCTCGGCGTCGTCACGAAGCCCTTCCGGCGCGGGAAGCCGCCGATGTCCGACATGGGCGACGGCGCCGTGCGGTTCCGGCGGGACACGATCGGGCTCGTCGAGCACCGATGGATACGTCTGACGTTCTTCACGATACTCAGCCAGGTCGCGCTCTTCTTCGTGTTGCTGCTCGCGCTGCGTCACATGGGGATCGACGAGGCCGAGATCAGCACCGCGAAGGCGTTCGCGGTGTACTCGTTCAGCCGGCTCCTCTCGGCCGTGCCGCTCACACCCGGCGGGGTCGGCGTGATCGACCTCGGCTACGTGGGCGGGCTCACGGCGGGCATCCCGCAGGCGGATCGACCGGAGGTCGTCGCCGCCGTGCTGATCTTCCGGCTCCTCACCTACGGGATCCAGATCCCGCTCGGCGCGTTCACGTACTTCATCTGGCTGAAGAACGAGAGCTGGCGGAAGCCGGCGCCCGATCGTCCGGTGACCGAGACCGCGTATGTCGCCGAGGCCTAGCCAGGTTCCGCCTCGGAGACGTCGTCGCGGTCGATCTCGTCCACGGGCACGTGCCCCTCGATCCGCGTGTCGAGGAGAGCCACGATCGCGGCGACGGTGAGTGCGACCCCCGCCCCGAGGCAGACTCCGGTCGCGGCGTCGGAGAGCCAGTGGGCGTTCAGGTACACGCGCGAGAGACCCATCAGGAAGGCGAATCCCGCAGCCGTCCATTCCCACACCCGTCGCCGGTGGCCGGCCGGCAGGAACGCGATCACGAGCGAGATGCCGATCGCGGCTCCCGCGACGGAATGGCCCGAAGGGAACGAGGTCCCCACGGTCGGAACCAGCGGGTCGGGCGGCCGGCCGCGGTCGATCGTGACCTTCAACAGGGTCAGGAGCGCCTCGGACACGATCCAGGTCACGGCGAAGGCGATCCCGTGGCGGAATCGGCGCAGCGCGAGCAGCAGCACGAGCAAGGCCACCACGCGGAACGGGATGCTGAACACGCCGCTCCCGAGGAAGTTCAGCACCCGCGCGAGGAAGCCGAGCACGGGGTTGCGGACCTGCTGGACCGCGTCGTAGGTCACCTGATCGAGCTCTCCGATCGGCGCGAACGCCGTGGCCGGCGCGATCCGATCCGTCTGCGGCCCGACCCCCAGGACGAACAACCCGGTCACCGCGAGGAGCACGAGGCCACCGCCGAGCCCGAAGAAAGGACGATAGAGGAGGGGACGGTGTGGCCTCGTCAGCGGCTCCGATCGCTGCGCATTGGTGGCCACCGGGGGATGCTACCCGGCCGCGGCGCCCGGCCGTCTCCTGAGGCCGTCGGGTAGCCTCGCCGCCATGCACCTCGTCCGGGACCTCGACGCCCTTCCGCTCTCGGACGAACCCTCGGTCGTGACCGTCGGGTTCTTCGACGGCGTGCACCGTGGGCATCGATCGGTGCTCGACACGACCGTACGCCGGGCGCGCGAGCGCGGCGACCGATCGGTGGCGATCACGTTCGACCGCCATCCCCGGGAGGTGCTGACCCCCGGACGGGAGCCACGCTTGCTCACGACGGTCGAGCGGAAGGCCTCCCTGATCGAGGAAGCCGGCATCGACGTCCTCGTGGTGCTCGCGTTCACGCCGGAGTTCTCCCGGATGTCCGCCGAGGAGTTCGTACGAGACGTCCTCGTCGGGGGAGCACGCGCGGTGCACGCTGCGATGGGGGCCAACTTCACCTTCGGTTTCAAGGCGATGGGCACGGTCCAGACCTTGCCTGCGATGGGGGCGCCGCACGGGATGACCGCGGAGGGTGTGCCGCTGCTCGAACTCGAGGGCCGGCGAGTGTCGTCCTCCTCGATCCGGGACGCGCTGACCGATGGCGATCTCTCGTGGCCACTCGATGCGCTCGGCAGACGATTCGTGCTGGACGGGGAGGTCGTGTCGGGACACGGCCGCGGCAAGGGCCTCGGCTTTCCGACCGCGAATCTCCGCACCTGGCCGCGGTTGCTGCTGCCGGGGCAGGGGATCTATGCGGGTGTCGCGGAGGTCGAGGGGCATCGCTACCGTGCCGCGATCGATGTCGGCACGAACCCGACCTTCGGGGTCGAACCGCTGCACGTCGAGGCGTTCCTGCTCGACTACGAGGGCGGTGAGCTGCGCGGCGATCCGCTGTCGATCGCGTTCTGGGAGCGGCTGCGAGACGAGGAGAAGTATCCCTCGATCGATGAGCTGGTCGAGGCGATCGCCGACGACGTGGAGAAGACGAGGGCGATCGTGCCCGACGACGCGCTCCGCTGACGCCGGGCGGCCCGTCAGCTCGGATCGCGCTCGCGAAGCAATCGCCACGCCAGGCGCGCCGTGAACAGCAGCGGGAGCGAGATGGCGAACCGCTGCACGATGCCGTTCCCGGGACGCACCACGTCGCGGGCGAAGAAGGACATCGCGCCGCTCGAGGCGACGGCCGCCGTCGCCGCCGGCAGCGCGAGGTCGCTCAGGCGCCGATCGTCCCGCAGGTGTGCGGCGATCGAGAGCAGGCCGGCGGTGGCGCAGACATGCCCCACGACCGACGCGAGATCGTGCCCGTCGTTGACCCACGACTGTCGCTCGGGTATCTCGCCGGGTGCCGGCCAGTTCGACATCCGGTCGCGGCGGAGCCCACCGGCCGCACAGATCGCGAGGCCCGCAGCACCGAGGAGCGGCGGCCCGAGGCCCGCATCGTCCCCTCCGAGCCGGCGGTGCAGCGCGGTGGCGAACCCGATGGTCCCCAGGCCCAGCGCCCAGAAGCCCGCGCCCATGAGGGCCGGGTTCCGGGCGTCGGGAGCGGCGAGGCCACTGATGTGCTCGTTCGCCGCGGAGTACACGGGTTGGCGCCTCGACGCGGTCGCCCACGCGAGGGTGAACGCGGCAGGACCCACGATGCCGCAGGCGACCAGGAGTCGGTCCGTGAGTCTGGACATGGACCGCATCGTAGCCATCGGGATCGTGGGAGGATCCGCTCGTGCGGGCACGTGACCTCGCGATGCGTTCGATCGCCCGGCTCGCCGCCCTGGGGTGGTTCCGGTCGGTCGAGACGAGCGGCCTCGAACGCATGCCGATCCAGGGGCCGGTGTTGGTCGTGGCGAACCACGAGGGTGGGTTCGTCGACCCCGCCTTGCTGGCCGCCACCTTGCCGCGGTTCCCGCGGTTCCTCGCGATGGCATCGCTGTGGCGGACCCCGGCCCGACCCTTCCTGACGCTCGCGGGCGCCATCCCCGTGCGGCGGGCGTCGGCTGGGCCCACGGGGGGAAACGTCCGGGCCTTCGAAGCCTGTCACGTCGTGCTCGCCGAGGACGGAGTCGTGGCGATCTTCCCCGAGGGCCGCGCGAGCGACGAGGTGCGGCTGCTGCCGGTGAAGACCGGGGCGGCGCGCATCTCACTCGGAGCTCGGACCGCCGGCGCGGAGGGCCTCCGCATCGTGCCGGTCGGGCTGATCTACGAGGACAAGGCGCGTGCGCGGGCCAGGGTCTACGTGCGCGTGGGTGATCCGATCGACCTCGACGCCGAGTTGGGAGCCATCGTTCCCCGAGGGCGGCGGGCCTCTGAGGACGACCGGGAGACCGTCGGCGCGCTCACGGCCACGATCGGGCGGCACCTGGCGGACGCGGCGCTCGACTTCGAGAGCGCCGCACAGCTGTCGTCGCTCGCGCTCGCCGCCACGATCGCGCTGCGTCCTCTCGACGCGGATCCGGGATGGCGTCCGAACTTCGCCACACGTGAAGACCTCACGACGCAGCTGGGCGGCGCGCCCGAGCGCTTGCAGACACCGGTCCGTGAAGCGGCCGATGCCTACCGTGGGGGCCTCGAGGCGAACGCGATCACCGACGCCGCGGTCGCCACCGACCCGGAGCGGCACCGACGCGTGCACCTCGCCGGCGTGGCCGGAGCCGTGCTGCTCGCCCTGCCCGCCCTCGTCGGGCTCGTCGTGAACTCCCTGCCCATGCTGGCCACTTGGCTCTGCGGCCGGCGCTCGATGGCTCCGGTGAGCAGGGCGACGGTGAAGTTCCTCGTGGCGTTCGTGACGTTCCCGCTCGTGTGGGTCGCCTGGCGTTACCTCCCGCCCGTGCGCGACACGGCTCACCCGTGGTGGACCACGGCCCTGATCGGGCCGTTCTGTGGGCTCGCCACGGCGTGGGTGGGGGCGCGTCTGCGCCGCGCGCGGCGTGCCCGGGTGAACCTGAGACGGCTCGCGGGGGTCGGCGCCTCGCTCGACGAGCTCCGATCGAGGCGCGACCGCGTGGTCGAGGCCGTCGCGGCCGTCACGGCCGAAGATCGCTTCGGTCAGGCCGGCGTGCCCGCTGGTAGGCTTGGCGACTGACCATGACGTTGACGAAGGAATCCAAGACGCAGATCATCGCCGAGTACGCCCGATCCGACGGCGACACCGGCTCGGCCGAGGTGCAGATCGCGGTGCTGACCACCCGCATCGCCGAGCTGACGGAACACCTCAAGACCCACAAGCACGACCACGCCTCTCGCCGGGGCCTGCTCAAGATGGTCGGTCGCCGGCGCCGCCTGCTCGACTACCTCCGCAACGAGGACATCGAGCGGTACCGCGACGTGATCGCGCGCCTGGGCCTGCGCCGCTGATGTCGCATCGGGTGCACGTCCGCGAGGCGAGCATCCCGCACGAAGGAGTGATGCGAACGACCCAATGACCCGCCGGAGGCGGGATCCAGGTCGGTAATCAGTAGCGAGCTTCCGGACACGTGCCGTCCAGTTCCTCGGTCGGCGCCCGGCGGCCCGCTACTGAGGATCGGCCGACCCGCCTCCTTCCGCTTCGTGCACGCTCGATGCGTGCGCACAAGTAAGGAGGAAGGCCACATGGCCACCATCACCGAGTCCCACGCCTTCGGCGCCAGGGACATCACCTTCGAGACCGGCCGCATGGCCAGGCTCGCCGACGGCGCCGTCGTCGTCACCTACGGCGAGACCCAGGTGCTCGCCACCTGCGTCAGCAGCAACCCCCGCGAGGGCATCGACTTCTTCCCGCTCACGATCGACGTGGAAGAGCGCATGTACGCCGCGGGCAAGATCCCGGGCAGCTTCTTCCGCCGCGAGGGTCGCCCGTCCGAGACGGCGATCCTCACCTGCCGGCTGATCGACCGTCCGCTCCGCCCGACGTTCAGAGACGGGTTCCGTGACGAGGTACAGGTGGTCATCACGGTGCTCGGCGTCGACGGTGAGAACCCCTACGACATCCCCGCGATGAACGCCGCGTCCGTGGCGACGTGCCTCGCCGGCTTGCCGTTCGACGGCCCGGTCGCGTCGGTTCGCATGGGGCTGATCGACGGACGATGGGTCGTGAACCCGACGTTCCAGGAGGTCGAGGAGGCCACGTTCGACGTGGTGGTCGCCGGACGCAGGAACGACGCAGACGAGATCGACGTGCTGATGATCGAGGGCGAGGCTCCCGGCAACACGTGGGAACTGCTCGCCGGGGGCGCCGCAGCCCCGACCGAGGAGACCGTTGCCGAGGGTCTCGAGGCCGCCAAGCTGGCGATCGCCGAGCAGATCGAGTTCCAGCGGGGATTCGTGAACGAGGCCGGCGTGACCGAGCAGGAGTGGGCCCCTCGGCCGCTCTTCGGCGACGACGTCTACGAGATCGTCTCGGCGTTCGCTGCCGACAGGCTCGCCGAGGCGATCGTGCCCGACAAGGCCGAGCGTGAGGCGAAGCTCGACGCCCTCAAGGCCGAGACCAAGGAGCACTGCGCCGCCCAGCTGGGCGATGAGGGGCTCGACCGCCTCCACGAGTTCGGAGCCGCCTGGAAGCAGGTGCAGAAGAAGGTCATGCGAGCGCGCGTGATCAAGGAGGGCATCCGTCTCGACGGTCGCACGCCTACCGAGATCCGGCCGTTGTCGGCCGAGGTCGGCGTGTTGAAGCGCGCACACGGCTCGGCGCTGTTCAGCCGGGGCGACACGCAGGTGCTGAACGTCACCACGCTCGGCATGCTCCGCATGACCCAGATGATCGACACCCTCGACCTCGAGGACACGAAGCGGTACATGCACCACTACAACTTCCCGCCGTTCTCCACGGGCGAGACTGGGCGTGTGGGCTCCCCGCGCCGGCGCGAGATCGGTCACGGCGCGCTCGCCGAGCGTGCCTTGATCCCCGTGGTGCCGCACGAGGATGAGTTCCCGTACGCGTTGCGACTCGTGAGCGACGTGCTCAGCTCCAACGGCTCGACGTCGATGGCGAGCGTCTGCGGATCGACGTTGTCCCTGATGGACGCCGGTGTGCCGATCAAGGCGCCGGTCGCGGGCATCGCGATGGGCATGATCGCCGACGACGGGGCGTTCGTGACCCTCACCGACATCCTGGGTGCAGAAGACGCGCTGGGGGACATGGACTTCAAGGTCGCCGGCACGCGCGAGTTCGTTACCGCGATCCAGCTCGACATGAAGGTCACCGGCCTGCCGGGTGCGGTGCTGGCCGACGCGTTGCACCAGGCGCGCGAGGCTCGCTTCCAGATCCTCGATGTGATGGAAGCTGCGATCCCGGCACCGCGCGAGGAGGTCAACGCCAAGGCGCCGCGAATCATCTCGATCCATATCCCGGTCGACAAGATCGGCGAGGTGATCGGGCCCAAGGGCAAGCGGATCAACGAGATCATCGCGCTCACGGGCGCCGACATCGACATCCAGGACGACGGCACGGTGTTGATCGGCTCGACGCTCGGCGCTGAAGGCGCCGACGAGGCGGCCCACATGATCGACGAGATCGCGAACCCCCGCCCGGTGCTGGTGGGTGAGCAGTACGACGGCACCGTGGTGAAGACCACGACGTTCGGGGCGTTCGTGAACCTCGTGCCGGGCCGCGACGGTCTCGTGCACATCTCGAAGCTCGGACGCGGCAAGCGCCTGCAGAACGTCGAGGAGGCCGTGAAGGAGGGGGACAGGATCACGGTGCTCGTCGAGGACATCGATTCGCAGGGGAAGATCAGCCTGAAGCCGGTCGGTGAGGAGTGGGCGATCCCCGAGGGTCAGGCCGACGAGTCGGGCGGTGGTCGCGACCGCGGCAACCGTGGGGGAGGTCGTGACCGCGGCGACCGCGGTGGACGCGACCGGGGCGGTGATCGTGACCGCGGCGGGGAACGCCGAGGCAGACGCTTCCGCGACGGCGACGGCGGCGACCAGGGTGGCAAGGGTCAAGGCGAGGCACCAGCGCCCAGCGACGCGCCTGCGGCCAGCGACTCGCCGGCGTCCGAGTAGCGACCACAGCCCACCGACATGCCCATCGAACGGACCGAGTTCAGCTCGGGCCTGCGGGTCGTCACGGAGCGGATGCCCGGCGTCCGCTCCGTGTCGCTCGGCTTCTGGGTGCTCGCCGGTTCGCGGGACGAGCGGCCGCGGATCAGCGGCTCGAGCCATTTCCTCGAACACCTGCTCTTCAAGGGCACCGATCGGCGGAGCGCCCAGGACATCGCGGAGGACTTCGATGCGGTGGGGGGTGACGTGAACGCGTTCACCGCGCGCGAGTACACGTGCTACTACGCGCGTGTGCTCGACCGCGACCTCGAGATGGCGGTCGATCACCTCACCGACATGGTGCAGCATTCCCTGATCCGTGCCGACGACCTCGACGCGGAGCGGCAGGTGATCCTCGAGGAGATCAACATGCACGAGGACTCGCCCGAGGACGTCGTGCACGACCTGTACACGCAGACGCTCTGGCCCGAGCATCCGCTCGGGCGGCCGATCCTCGGCACCGCCGAGACCATCGTGGCCGCGAACCGTACGTCGGTGCGGCGCTTCTACGCGCGTCATTACGTGCCGGGCAACCTCGTGATCGCCGCGGCCGGCAACCTGCGACACGACGACCTCGTTCGCCTGCTCAAGCAACGCATGGACACCGGCCGGCGGTTGAGCCCTCGTGGCACGTCCGTGTGGAATCTGCGGGCCCCCGGTCGCGCGCCGAAGCCGTCGGGCAAGGACCTCGTGAAGCGCCGCAAGACGGAGCAGGCGCACATCTGCCTCGGCACGAACGGACTGGCACGCAACGATCCCGACCGGTTCGCGTTCCTCGTGGTGAACACCGCACTGGGCGGCGGCATGTCGTCGAGGCTGTTTCAGGAGGTACGGGAGAAGCGGGGGCTGGCCTACACGGTGTACAGCTACCACGCGCAGTACACCGAGGCGGGGCTGTTCTCGGCGTACGCCGGCACGACCCCGAGTCGTGCGCAGGACGTGGTCTCTCTACTCCGCCGCGAGCTCGACCTCGTTCGCGACGGGGGGCTCACGGAGGAGGAGTTCGAGCGCGCGAAGGGGCACGTGAAGGGCTCGATGGTGCTCTCGCTCGAGGATCCGGGCGGTCGCATGAGCCGGCTGGGCAAGTCCGAGATCGCCCATGGCGAGATCCTCTCGGTCGACCAGGCTCTCAGCCGCATCGACCACGTGTCGCTCGACGATGCGCACCGGGTCGCCGAGCGGGTACTGTCGCAGCCGATGACGCTCACGGTGCTCGGCCCCTTCGGCGCCTCGGCCTTCCGCCGCCCTGTGGGTGTGGGGGCCGTGGCGTGACCCGCGTCGGGGTCGTCGGCGCCACCGGCCGTATGGGCCGCGAGGTCTGCCGGGCCGTTGCGGCCGACCCCGACCTGACACTGGCGGCCGCCGTGTCGCATTCGGTTCCCGGCTCCACCCTCGCCGATGCGATCGGGTTGGACGGCGATGCGGGCCGGCTCGTGCTCGTCGAGCGTCTCGACGAGATCATCGAGTCGGGGACAGAGGTGCTGGTCGATTTCACGACCCCCGCGTATGCCGCCGATCACGTCGCGTGGGGCATCGCGAACGGCGTGCACGTCGTCGTCGGAACGACAGGGTTCGAGATCGACGACGCGTGGCGCGGGGCCCCGGTCGGCGTGATCGTGGCGCCCAACTTCGCGGTCGGCGCCGTGCTGCTGATGCGGTTCGCCGAGCAGGCCGTGCGGCATCTGCCTGCGGCCGAGGTGATCGAGCTCCACCACGACCACAAGGTCGACGCGCCCAGCGGCACGGCGCTGCTCACGGCCAGGCGTATCGCGGCCGCGCGAGGGGAGACGCCCCAGCCACCCGTCCCCGACGACGCACGGCCCGACGCGCGCGGGGCCGACGTCGACGGCATCCGTGTCCACTCGGTGCGGCTGCCCGGCCTCGTCGCGCACGAGGAAGTGATCTTCGGCGGGCAGGGTCAGACATTGACGCTCCGTCACGACTCCACCGATCGAACGTCGTTCATGCCGGGCGTGCTGCTCGCGATCAAGGCCGTCGGGAGTCGGCCCGGCCTCACGGTGGGTCTGGACGAGCTCCTGTGAGGAAGGTGCTCGCGGCCGTCGTCGCTCATCCCGACGACGACATGTTCGGCTGTGCGGGCACGGTCGCGCTGCACGCGCACGACCCCGACTTCCGGTTCGTGCTGATCCACCTGACGAGCGGCGAGGCAGGTCCTCTCGCAGATCCCGCGCTCGCGACGCGCGAGACGCTCGGCGCCGTGCGCGAAGAGGAGGACCGCCGCTCCTGGGTGGCGCTCGGCCGGTCGCCCGACCGCCACGAGTTCTTCCGCGCTCCGGATCACCGGATCGAGGAGCAGCCCTCCGACGAGCTCGTCGACCGGATCGCCGACGTCTTCGAGCAGGAGCGCCCGGACGTCGTGATCACGTTCGGGCCCGACGGCATCACCGGACACCCCGACCACATCACGACCGGGAAGGTCGCCACCGAGGCCTTCCATCGAACGCGGGAGCGGAGGAACGGGGAGGGGTTCCGGCGGCTGCTGCATCAGGCGATCCCGCAGTCGATGCTGGACGAGTGGAACCGCCGGCTGGTCGCTTCCGGCAAGGACCCGATGGATCCCACGCAGCTCTATCAGCCGCGTGGTGTGTCTGACGGAACGATCGGTGTGCTCGTCGACTGCGGGCCGGTCGTCGACCGGAAGCTCGCCGCGCTCCAGGAGCACCGCACCCAGGCGGGCGACATGGAGGACATGCACGAGGAGGAGCGGCGAATGGCGCTTGCCTTCGAGAGCCATGTGATCGCGTGGCCCGAGCGCACGGCCGGCGATGCCGTGCTCACCGACGTCTTCGAGGGCCTCGACTGACCGAGCGGGCGCTCGTCGAGGCGGTCGTCCTTAGCCCCTGACACCCTGCGCCACGAAGGCGATCCCGATCCCGAGCAGCAGCACCGAGAGCGCCGTCCGCACCCAGGTGAGCGCCCGCTCGCCGAGCAGGGCCCGGCTGCCCGTGCCCACGAGCGCCGACCCGAAGTCGGTGAGCGAGACGCCGAGGGTCATCGCGACCGCGGCGAGGAGCGCCGCGTCTCGGCCCCCGCCGGCGTTGGCATCGGCCATCACGGCGGCCGCCGTGGTGGCGAAGAAGATCCACGCCCCGGGGTTGACGATCACGAGCAGCACCCCCTTGGCGGTCGGTCCCCATCGTCCACGGGGCATCTCGACCGCGTCGCTCCCGACCGACTCCAGACGCAGGCTTCGGAGCTCACTCACCGCCAGGAAGACGAGGAAGAGCCCTCCCACGATGCGCAGCCCGCGCATGACATCGGGGGACGGCTCGACGGTGGAGAAGCCGAGGGCCAGCGTGGCGAGCACCACGAAGAGCATGCCGTTGGCGCCCAGCATCACCCGGAAGCCCTGCCCGATGCCGTGGCGGGCGGTCTCCGACAGGATCGACAGCTGCACCGGGCCGGGGGCCGCGCCGAGGGCGGCACCGAGCGCGAACGCCGGCACGACGTGCTCGGTCCAGGCGCTCACGGGCCGGCGTCACCCGGCGGCTCACCCGTCGCTCCGAGTCGGAGCTCCTCGACCGTGACGGCCCCGTCGTCCTCGCGGCGCACGAGGATGCCCTCGCATTCCCGGAAGGGCTCGACCTCCACACCGGTGAGGCCGAACGCGGCCCTCTCCACGAGCGGCGTGTGGCTGATCGCCAGGCCGATGCCGTCGTGGGGCAGTTGGTCGAGCAGCGCCCGAACGCCGCCCGCCATGCCTTCGGGGCTGCCGCCGCTGGCATCCTGTCCGCCGAGCCCCGGCACCGTGGCGTGGTCGGGGAGCTGCTGCATGGCCCCTCGAAGGAACCACGCGGCCGTCTCGGCGGCTCGGGCCGCCGGGGCGACGAAGACCCGATCGTACGTGCGGGTTGCAGCCCTGCCGACGTCCTCGGCCTGCACCCGTCCTTCGGGCGAGAGGCGGTCGGCATGCGGGTCGCGCCGGGCGTGTCGTCGCAGTTCGAGCTCTTCCACGGTCGGTCCGGCCTCCTCGGGGTTCGCGTATCATGCCGCGCCGTGACCCACCTGCGCCGCATCTGCGTGCTCATGCTCCCATTCGCGATCGTCGTGGCCGCGTGCACCGGCGACGGCGGACCCTCCGGCCCCCCCTCCGCGACGCCGAGCGGGGAAGGTGTCGTCAGCGAGGACACCGGGAACACCGCGTTCGTACCGGGGCGGTTCCTCTACCAGTTCAACAGCATCACGGCGCAGGCGACCTTCGACGGCAGCGTGGCGACGCTGAACGTGCGCAACGGCACCGGAACGGAGCTCGGCGCCCCCGCCATGTACGTGCTGGGCACCGACGATCGGCGGTACGACGGTGTGGTCCAGGGTGCCGCGCCGATCCCAGACGGTGAGCAGGTGACCCTCGAGTTCACGTTCCCCGCAGCGGTCGGTCCCCAGACGATCGGCCTCGCGGTGCTGTTGCTCGGCCAAGACAACGTGGGGGCGATGGCGCCGGTGCGCGTGTCGGGCTGACCGCGGCAGCACCCGGCGATAGACTCGCGTCACCAGCCGGAAGGACGTCCCCCGTGCTCCGACCGATCCGCCTCGTGCTCGTTCCCTGTCTGGTGTTCGCCCTGGTCGGCACCGAGGTATCGCCCACGCTGGCAGGCGAGCCGGTGACCGTCCGGGTGAAGACCCGGATGACCGGGTGGGTGTCGAGAGCCGACGGTTTCTACGTGTATCGCCGGGGTGCCACCGCCGGTGTCGACGTTGGGGTATGGCCCTCGTTCCCTCGCGAGCCGGTGAAGGCCAGGCTCGAGTGGCGGGGCCCCGGACACCCCTGGCGCCTGCTCGACGTCTCCCGCGCGACCCTGAACCTCGATAGCCAGGCGTTGTTCAGGATCCGGCGGATCCCGGAAGGGTTCGCGTTCCGGATCCAGGTACGGTTCGGGGCGACCGGCGAGCATCGCGCGGGACGGTCGGGCTGGTCGTACTTCCGTGCCCGCTGAGCGGCCGGCGGTCAGTCCCGGCTCGACGGCTCGCTCTCGCCGGCTTCCCAGCGGGCCAGCACGAACAACAGGTCGCTCAGGCGGTTCAGGTAGCGGCGCACCTCGGGGTTCACGTCGCGATCGGCGCGTTCGAGCCCCACGACGGCCCGCTCGGCCCGGCGGATCGTGCTGCGCGCCACGTCGAGGACGGCGCTCGCCGGGTTCGCGCCGGGCACGATGAAGACCTCGGGCAGTGACCGCTCGGCCACCAGCTCGTCGATGCGGGTCTCGAGCCGTTCGGTCATGCCGGCCGTGACGAGTGAGACACCGGCCTGCAGCCTTCCGCGCTCGCCGGGGTTCGTCGCCAGGTCGGCGCCCACGACGAACAGCTCGCGCTGCAGAGCCAGGATCTCCTCGGCCATGCGTGTGGCGGTCGTGAGCGCTCGGGCGAGGCCCATCACCGCGACCGCCTCGTCGGTGGTGCCGTACGCCTCGGTGACCAGGTCATCCTTCGACACCCGGCCGCCGTAGAGGAGTCCCGTCGTGCCGTCGTCGCCGGTCTTCGTGTAGATGCGAGGCATGGCCAGCTAGCATAGGGCCCATCGCTGCCGCCCCCCAGGCGGCGCCCGGCGGAGGAGAGGGCTCCCGATGACCGGACAGGCGGGCAGGTTCGGATCGGTGGTGACCGCGATGGTCACGCCGTTCCGTGAGGACGATCACGCGGTCGACTTCGACGGTGCGCAACAGCTCGCGTCCTGGCTCGTGGACAACGGCTCCGACGCGGTGGTGGCGGCCGGGTCGACCGGTGAGTCGCCGACCCTGAGCGCCAAGGAGAAGGCGGAGCTCTTCGGCGCGGTCGGCGATGCCATCCGCGGCCGAGGCCAGCTGATCTGCGGCACCGGCACGTACTCCACGGCCGAGACGCTGGAGCTCACGGAGGCCGCTGAGGAGGCCGGCGCCGACGGCCTGCTCGTCGTCACGCCCTATTACAACAAGCCACCGCAGCGTGGCTTGATCGCGCACTTCGAGCGCGTCGCCGACGCCACCCCGCTGCCGATCATCGCGTACAACATCCCGGGCCGCACCGCGATCCGCATCGAGCACGACACGCTGCTGACGCTCGCCGACCGTCCGAACATCGTGGCGGTGAAGGATTCCACCGGCGACTTCCAGGCGGTCTCGCGCCTGGTCGCCGAAGCTCCCGCGGGGTTCGAGGTCTACTCCGGCGACGACTGGGCGGCGTTCGGATACGCGTGCCTGGGCGCGGTGGGGGTCGTGAGCGTCGCGAGCCACCTCGTGGGTCCGCAGATCCATCAGATGCTCGAGCTGGTCGGCACGGGCGACGTGCCGGCCGCCCGCAAGATCCACGAGCAGCTCTCGCCGCTGTTCAACGCGTTGTTCATCACCTCGAACCCGATCCCGGTCAAGGCCGCCCTGAACATGCTCGGCCGCCCGGCCGGTGTGCCGCGACTGCCGCTCGTGCCGGTCACGGCCGAGGAGCAGGCCCGGGTCCGTACCGCACTGGAGGATGCCGGTCTCCTCTGACTCCAGCGGCTGTCGCGTCGTCTTCCTCGGAGGGGTCGGGGAGGTCGGACGCAACATGGCGTGCGTCGAGCTCGACGGCCGCATCCTGATCATCGACGTCGGGTTGTCGTTCCCGTCGGGCGATATGCCCGGCATCGACCTGGTGCTCCCCGACTTCGACTACGTCCGCAACAACGCCGAGCGCATCGAGGCGATCGTGCTCACCCACGGACACGAGGACCACATCGGCGCGTTGCCGTACTTGCTGCGGGAGATCTCGGGTGTGCCCGTGTACGGCACCCCGTTCACGCTCGAGCTGCTCAAGGGGAAGCTCGAGGAGCACCAGGTGGGCGACCGCTGCGAGCTGCGAACGGCCGTGCCCGGCGACGGCGCCACCGTCGGACCGTTCACGATGCGGTTCCTCCGGGTGACCCACTCGATCCCCGACGGCATGGCGGTGGTCGTCGACACGCCGTTCGGGGCGATCCTGCACACCGGCGACTTCAAGATCGACCAGACGCCGCTCGATGGACGCCCGACCGATCTGCACGGGCTGGCCGAGGAAGCCAGCGGCCGTGGCGTGCACCTGCTGCTGAGCGACTCGACGAACGCCGAGGAAGCCGGCTACACCGACAGTGAGCGCACGGTGGGTCCGGTGCTGCGGCGTATCGTCGAGAACGCGCCGAACATCGTGGTGGCGGCGTGCTTCTCGAGCCACATCCACCGGGTGCAGCAGATCGTGAACGCCGCTCGCGCGAGCGAGCGGGTCGTCGCGTTCCTGGGGCGCTCGATGCTGAACTCGGTCGCCGCCGCGCGTCGGCTCGGCTACCTGCATGTCGACGACCGCGACGTGATCGACATCGCCGAGGTCGCCGATCTCGACCCCGGCCGCGTCGTGGTGGTCTGCACGGGCAGCCAGGGGGAGCCGTTCTCGGCGCTCTCGTTGATGGCGCAGCGACAGCACAAGTGGGTGAAGCTCGGCCAGGGCGACACCGTGGTGCTGTCGTCGTCGTTGATCCCCGGGAACGAGCCGGCGATCCACCGCGTCGTCGACGCCGTGTACCGCACGGGCGCCGACGTGTACCACATGCCCGCCGACCCGGTGCACGCCAGCGGCCACGCCGCAGCCGAGGAGCTCCGCCTGATGCTCTCGCTCGTGCGCCCCCGGTGGTTCATCCCGGTCCACGGTGAACGGCGGCACCTGCAGCACCATGCACGCCTCGCCGAAGAGGTGGGCATCCCCCGCGACCACGTCATCATCTGCGAGGACGGCGACATGGTCGACGTGGGCGATCAGGTGGCGATCGTCGACCGCGTGCAGGCAGGCATGACCTTCGTGGACGGGCTCGGCATCGGCGACATCGGCGGCGAGGTGCTTCGCGACCGGCGGAAACTCGCCGGCGACGGCGTGGTGGTCGTCGTCGTCACGGTCGACTCACAGACGGGGGAGCTCGTCGGCGGGCCCGACATCGTGAACCGCGGTTTCGTCTACGAGGAGGCGAGCGAGCACATCCTCGAGGAGGCGCGCAATCGCGTGATCGCCGCGATCGGCGAGACCGCCGACGCCAGGGTCACCGACCCCTCGGCGCTCCAGCAGGACATCCGGCGCGCCCTCGGTCGTTACTTCAACGAGGTGACCCAGCGGAAGCCGGTGATCCTGCCGGTCGTGATGGAGGTGTGAGATCGGTGGACGCCCGAGGCGAAATGCGCCCGAGCACAGCGTCGAGCTCCGTGAGGTGCACGGTCCTCGGTTGCTTGAAGCCTTCCGAGAACCCGTCAGACTGAGGGGCCTCATGGCGACCAAGACTTCCCCGTCGCGGCGTGCCTCGTCGCGTGCATCCAGCCGTCCGAGCAGCAAGAAGGCGCCGCCGAAGCGGCCATCCGCCAGGCGACGACCTCCTAAGAAGAAGCCGCAACGGGCACCCACGGTCCAGATCCTCTCGCCGTTCGCGCGTGACACCCTGGGCATCGGGCTCATGGTGCTCGCCGGCCTCGCCGTCCTCTCGGTCTGGTTCGATGCCGCCGGGCCGATGGGTGATGCCTTCTCCGGTCTCCTGCACGGTACGTTCGGCGTGTTCGCGGCGCTCTTCCCGTTGATCGGTCTCGGGTGGGGCATCGCCCTGCTCCGCGACCGTTCACCTGACGAGCGCATGCGCATGTTCATCGGCTTCGTGGTCATGGGCCTCGGCGTGCTCGGACTGGTCTCGATCGTGCGCGGGAACCCCAGCGTCTTCGCTCCCGTGCGTGACACGATCGTCCCTCGCGCCCCCGACATCCCGGGCTTCGCGGACGCCGGTGGCTTCATCGGCACGATGGGCGCGTACCCACTCTCGAGGATCGTCTCGCCCGCCGGGGCGTTCCTCGTCGATCTCGGGCTCGCGGTGATCGGCACGCTGATCATGACCGGCACCTCGTTCGCGGAGCTCGGCCGGAAGCTCTCCAACGCACGTGAGGCTCTCCGCGAACGCGACGCTGCCAAACGGGTCGCTGCGAAGGCGAAGGCCGAGGCGAAGCTCGAGAAGGCGCGGGCCAAGGAGGAGCGCGACGCAGCCAAGGCTCAGAGGGCCGCAGGCAAGGTGAACAAGCCGAAGCTCACGGAGCGACTCGGCCTCACCGAGCCGGTGGTCGTGCTGCCCGAGTCCGAACCCGGCGCGATCGATCGTCCGCCCGCGGAGCCGGACGAGCCCATCGAGCAGATCGCCGGTCCCACGAAGCCTCGAGGCCGCACGGTCGCGACCGCCGACGGGCCCTACCAACTCCCTCCGCTCGATCTGCTGCGGACCGCACCGCCTTCGACGAACGACGGTACCCACGAGAAGGACATCATGGAGGCGCTCGGCCACACGCTCTCGACGTTCGGCGTCGACGCCCGTGTGACGGCTGCGCACCGGGGTCCGACCGTGACGATGTACGAGGTCGCGGTCGCCTCGGGCACCAAGGTGAACAAGGTGCTCAACCTCTCGAGTGACATCGCCTACGCGCTCGCGACACCCGACGTGCGCATCATCGCGCCGATCCCCGGCAAGTCGGCCATCGGCATCGAGGTACCGAACCGCCATCGCGATTTCGTGATGCTCGGCGACATCCTCCGGTCCAGGGCGGCGAAGGCCTCGACGCACCCGTTGCAGGTGGCGCTCGGCAAGGACATCCATGGCGAGGCCCAGATGGTCAACCTCGCGACGATGCCGCACGTGCTGATCGCCGGCGCGACCGGCGCCGGCAAGTCGAGCCTGGTGAACAGCTTCATCACGTCGATCCTGATGCGCACCACGCCGGACGACGTGCGGCTCGTGCTGATCGACCCCAAACGCGTGGAGCTGGGTCACTTCGCCGAGGTGCCGCATCTGTTGAGCCCGGTGATCGTGCATCCGAAACGCGCCACCGAGGCGCTCGAGTGGATCGTGCGCGAGATGGAGATGCGCTACGAGATGCTCGCAACCGTCGGCGTCCGCGACATCGACGGGTATGAGGAAGGCGTGCGCGAGGGCACCCTGCGCCTGCCGGTCGGCCGCGAACACGAGTACGAACACATGCCGTACATCGTGGTCGTGATCGACGAGCTGGCCGACCTGATGATGGTGGCCCCGAGGGCCGTCGAGGACGCGATCTGCCGCATCGCCCAGATGGCGCGCGCGGTGGGCATCCACCTCGTCGTCGCGACCCAGCGTCCGAGCGTCGACGTGGTGACCGGACTGATCAAGGCCAACATCCCGTCGCGCGTTGCACTGATGACCTCGAGCCAGGCCGACTCGCGCGTCGTGCTCGATCAGAACGGCGCAGAGAAGCTCGTAGGCCACGGCGACATGCTCTTCGCGCCGGCCAACGCCTCGAAACCCACCCGGCTTCAGGGTGCGTGGGTCACCGAGGCCGAGATCAACGGGATCTCGGAGTTCATCCGCGGACAGCGCGAGGTGGTCTACGAGCAGCACATCGAGGGTTTGGGCATCCCGCCCACCGAGGCCGAGCTCTCGGCGAGTGGCGCGGGCGGCAGCGGCGACAGCGACGACGACCTGTTGCACCAGGCCGCCGAGCTGATCATCCGCTCGCAGCTCGGGTCCACGAGCATGCTCCAGCGCAAGCTGAAGGTCGGTTTCGCCCGCGCGGGGCGCCTCATGGACCTGCTCGAGGAGCAGGGCGTCGTCGGTCCGAGTCAGGGCTCGAAAGCCCGCGACGTGCTCGTCACGTGGGAAGAGTGGGAAGAGCGGCGCAGCGCCTGAACCGCCCGGCTACAGGGCGCCGACGCGCCGCGCGACCTGGAACAGGGTATCCGCGTGTTGCTGGGGGTCGATCATGAATCGCCCCGCCATGCCCACCTGTCCCTGCCAGTAGGCGTAGATGCGCTCTTCGTCCCAGCCGCGCTCGAGTCCACTTCGATAGCTCCTGACGAGCTCGCTCCCGCTGCTGATGGCATCGGGTCCGACGATGAACCCGCCTCTCGCCCCGTCGATCGAGAGCCAGTAGGCCCCCACCAGTCCCCAACGGGCGTCATCAAGCTGACCGGAGACCAGCAGGAAGCGCACGGGACCTTCCGACAGGGTGTCGGGCGCCGTGATCGGTTCGCGGATCATGGACAGCGGCGACGATGTCCAGCTGGTCTCGTGCATCTCAGGCTCCATGGTCGGGTCCCATCCCCCTCGATGAGGCAGATTAATCCCCCGTTCGGGTTGCCCGCGCCGGGCAAAGGTCGGTGATTCCGCGCCGTGGGGGTGGCCGGAAGTCGGTAGTTCGGGTCCATCGGGCCCAGAACCACGTCACACGCGGGGGTCGAACTCCTCCGCGAGGATCGCCCATTGCTCGTGATCGCGCCACGCACCTCGGATGCGGAGGTATCGAGGGGAGAACCCTTCCCTGCGGAAGCCCGCCCCTCGCACCAGGGCGATCGACGCTTCGTTCCCCGGTTGCACGTTCGCCTGAACCCGGTGAAGCCCGAGCTCGCGGAAGGCGAACCGCAACAGCTCCGGCATCGCCGCCCGCATGTACCCGGACCCGGCGAAGGGCTCGAAGGCGTAGTACCCGAGGTAGGCGTTGCAGAACGGCCCCATGACGATCTGGGAGAGGTTCATCACGCCCACGATCGCGTCGTCGTCGATGCGGCTGACCAGCCTCGAGCGCTCGGTCCCGGTCTCGTTGCGAGCGAGTAGCCGGTCGAACCAGGCATCGGGGTCGCCGGACTCCAGCCACGGGTCGTGGAGCTGCTCCGAGGCCTCGACCCGCTCACGGAACTCCGCCCGATCGGCCTCGAGAGGCGCACGCAGCTCGACCCGCGGGTTCATGCGTGTCCTGCGCGAACCTTCGCTTCCCCGATCACGCGCTCCGCCGAAGCCCGGTCTTCGAAGCCCTCCGTGGCAACCTTGTGGCCCTCGAGATCCTTGTACACCTGGAAGAAGTGTTCGATCTCGTTCAACAGGGTCATCGGCAGGCCCGCCAGATCTCCCACGTGGGACCAGGTCGGGTCACGCAGCGGCACGCAGAGGATCTTCTCGTCCTCGCCCTTCTCGTCGGTCATGCGGAAGAGCCCTATCGGACGCACGGTGATGTGGCAGCCGGGGAACGTGGGTTCGCCCACGAACACGAGGGCGTCGAGCGGATCGCCGTCGCCGCCGAGCGTGCCCTCGATGAATCCGTAGTCGGCCGGATACTGCATCGACGTGAAGAGCATGCGGTCGAGGACGATGACGCCGGTCTCGTGGTCCATCTCGTACTTGTTGCGGGACCCCTTCGGGATCTCCACGATCACGGTCAGCGCGTCCTCGGCCATGCGGGGGAGTGTACCGGCGCTATCATCCCGGGGTTCCCATGGCCGGCACATCGCTGCAACGCCCGATCGGGGTCGGCCCGGCGCTCGAGAAAGCACGCCGCATCCGAGGGCTCTCGCTCGACGAGGCCTCACGCGACACGAGGCTCCGGGTCGACCAACTCACCGCCCTCGAGACCGAAGACTTCGGGGCGCTGCCCAGCGATGCCTTCGTCCGGGGGGCCCTCCGAACCTACGCCCAGTACCTCGGAGTGAGTCCCGACAAGGTGATCACCGCCTACGCGCGCCACGCCGACGAACCCGTTGCCCCCCCGCCCCCCGAGGGGCTGGGGCGCATCGAGCGGGCGATCGCGGCGACCCGAATCCGTGACAACCAGCGGTTCCTGCTGGTGGGAGCCGCCACGATCGTGCTGCTGTTGCTGCTGTTCGGCCTCGTCGCTCGCGATCGCGGCGCTCCCGCGCCGGCCGCCATCCCCACCGGCGCGCCGCCGACCGCCACGGTGACCTCGACGATCGACGCCGTGCTCGTGGCTCAGCGCTCGACCGAGGTGACGGTCACGGTCGACGGGGCCGTCGAGACCCACGAGATGGAAGAGGGAGAGACCCTGTCCTTCTCGGCGTCCGAGGAGCTGAAGCTTTCGATCGCCGACGGCGGTTCGGTGCAGGTCACGGTCGCGGGCAAGGATCTCGGCGCCCCGGGCGAGCCGGGGCGGCGCTGGACCGATACGTTCGCCGACGCCGTGCGAAAGGATCCCGGCACGTCCACGGGATCGCCGCCGTCGTGAGTCGCTCGGTGCGCGTCGAGGTCGTCGGCGTGGGCACCGAACTGCTGCTCGGCCAGATCGCGAACACGAACGCCCGGTGGATCGGCGAGCGGCTCGCCGAGATCGGTGCCGATGTGCTCTATCACCAGGTTGTCGGCGACAACCTCGACCGTATCGTCGACGTGCTCGACCTTGCGGCCTCGCGGGTGGACGTGGTGATCGTGACCGGCGGGCTCGGTCCGACCGAGGACGACATCACCCGCGACGCGATCGCGACCCTGATGGGCGTGCGGCTCGAGCGTGACCCGGGCCTGGAGCGCTGGCTGCGGGAACGGTTCGCGAGCTTCGCCGACGGACCGATGCCCGAGAACAACCTTCGCCAGGCGGAGGTGCCGAAGGGTGCCCGAACGATCGAGAACGACCGGGGTTCGGCGCCCGGGTTGGTCGCCGATCTCGAGAACGGCGTTCGTGTCTACGCCGTGCCCGGCGTGCCGAGCGAGATGATCTCGATGATGCGCAGCACGGTGTTGCCCGAGATCGGCGCCGAGGTCGGCGCCGCCGTGGTCCGCTCTCGCACCCTGCGCTGCGTCGGCGTCGGGGAGTCCCGGGTCGCGGAGATCCTCGCCGACCTCTTCCCAGCCTCGTCCAACCCGAGCCTCGCCTATCTCGCCTCCGCCGGGGAGGTGAAGGTGCGACTCACCGCCAAGGCGGACACCGTGGACGAGGCGGAAGCCATGATCGCTCCGATCGCCCGCGAGGTGCACGGTCGCCTCGGCGACGTGGTGTTCACCCTGGACGACGAGACCCTGGAAGAGGCCGTCTCTCGGCTCCTGCGAGCGTCGGCGCGTCGGTTGGCGTGCGCCGAATCGCTCACGGGCGGAAGCGTCGGTGCGCGCATCAGCGCTGCCGAGGGAGCGTCGAAGGTGTTCGTGGGGTCAGCGGTGGTGTACACGGCCGAGGCGAAGCATCGCGTCCTCGGCGTCACCGTGGACACGATCGAAGGGCCCGGGGTCGTCAGCAGGGAGTGCGCGCTCGAGATGGCGGCCGGCGCGAGGCGCCTGTACCAAGCCGAGGTCGCGGTCTCACTCACCGGCGCCGCCGGTCCCGAGCCGCACGACGGCGCGGAGCCCGGCACGGTGTGGATCGGCCTCGACGCTCCCGACGTGTCACACGCCCGCGGCTATGTCGCGCCGGGCGACAGGGCGCGGGTGCGCCGCTGGGCTGAGCAGGCTGCCCTCGACATGGTGCGGCGCTACCTCGAGGCCAAGCCGCTGCCCGAGAGCGACCGCATCATCTGAGCCGTGGGGAGGGATCGCACGTCGAGGCCGGAGGCGACACAGCATCGATTGTTCGTCGCCGTCTCCGTGCCCGCGCCTGTCGCGGACGCGGTCGAGGCCGCGATCGAACCCTGGCGTTCGACGTTCCCGACGGCACGATGGGTGCCTCGTGAGAACTGGCACGTGACGCTCCGGTTCCTCGGGTGGACCTCTCCGAGGCTCGTGCCCTGGCTGCGGGACCGACTCTCCGAGGTCGCGGGCGTCTCGACACGGGTCGAGTGCCGAGTCCGGAGGCTCGGCGCCTTCCCGACGACCGGGCGCGCTCGGGTGCTGTGGGCAGGGCTCGAGGATGCCGACGGAGGGCTCGCAGCGGTCGCCCACAGCATCCAGGACTCGCTCGCTCGCGAGTTCCCGCCGGAACGGCGCCCGTTCAGCGCACATCTCACGATCGCGCGGAGCGACCCGCCGTTGCGACTCCCCGACGACTTCGCGCAGACCCTCGTCGAGGCTGAGCCGTTCTCGATCGAGGAGCTGGTGCTGATGCGGAGCCACCTCCGCCGACCCTCGCCCCTCTACGAGCCCGTCGGCGTCTTCCCGTTGATGGGCGATGATCCGCCCGGTGCCGGTTGAGCGATCGCGAACGGAGCCTTCCGCCGATATGCGCGTGAGCGCCGCACTTGTTCGTCCTCGGCGCCGTCGTGAGTCCGGCGCGCATCGGGCTGCTTGCATCCGAACACCTGTTCGGATAGCGTCTGCCACTGGAACGCTCCGGATCACACCGGATCACAGAGGTGTAACTTATGTCAGACCCGCTCGGTAGCGTGCGCTCTCCAACGGGAGACGCGCTCGCACGGCACCTCCTCGCCGGTGGGCCGAGGGGCCAGACGGCCAGGGAGAAGGAGGCCACGGTGGACCGCGACAAGATGCTCGACGTCACGCTCCAACAGATCGAGAAGCAGTTCGGCAAGGGCGCCGTCATGAAGCTCGGCGAGCACCCGGCAGGAGCCGGCGTGTCGGTGATCCCGACCGGCTCACTCGCGCTCGACCTCGCGCTCGGCGTCGGCGGCGTGCCCCGAGGCCGCGTGATGGAGGTCTTCGGGCCCGAAGGCTCCGGCAAGACCACCGTCTGCCTTCACATGATCGCCGAGGCGCAGGCCCACGGGGGCATCGCCGCGTTCATCGACGCCGAGCACGCGCTCGACCCGACCTACGCCCGCGCGCTCGGGGTGAACATCGACGAGCTGCTTGTCTCGCAACCCGACTCGGGTGAACAGGCCCTCGAGATCGCCGACATGCTGGTGCGCTCCGCCGCCCTCGACCTCGTGGTCATCGACTCGGTGGCTGCCCTGGTGCCACGCGCCGAGATCGAGGGTGAGATGGGCGACACCCACGTAGGGCTGCAGGCCCGGCTCATGAGCCAAGCGATGCGCAAGCTCTCGGGAACGCTCTCGAGGTTCGACACCACGGCGATCTTCATCAATCAGCTCCGCGAGAAGATCGGCGTCATGTTCGGTTCGCCCGAGACCACGCCGGGCGGCCGCGCGCTCAAGTTCTACTCCTCGGTCCGTCTCGACGTCCGCAAGATCGAGAACCTCAAGGACGGCACCGAGGTCGTCGGCTCCCGCACGCGGGTCAAGGTAGTCAAGAACAAGGTTGCCCCGCCGTTCCGTCAGTGCGAGTTCGACATCATGTACGGCAAGGGCATCTCCAAGGAAGGCTCGCTGATCGATGTAGGAGTCGACCTCGAGATCATCAAGAAGTCGGGCGCGTGGTTCACCTACGACGGGGAGCAGCTCGGACAGGGACGCGAGAACGCCCGTGCGTTCCTCGCAGAGCACATCGATGTCCGCGATGAGATCGAGCGGAAGATCCGCGAGGCGGTCGGTCTCACGGCCTTCGGTGAAGAAGGCAACGAGACCCCGATCGAGATCGTGCCCGACGTGGTGCTCGACGACGAACCGTCGGCCGCGACGGCTGCGAACGGCAAGCCGAAGGCCAAGGCCGGGGCGGAGGGGTAGCCGAGGGTGCCCACGACCGCGGCCCCCAGCAGAGGGTCCCGCGACCCGAAGAACCCGAAGAGCTGCCACGAGCGTGCCCTCGGGCTCTTGGCGGTGCGTCCTCGCGCCCGACGGGAGCTCGAACGGCGTCTGCTCGCAGCGGGGTTCGAGACCGACGAGGTCACCGACGTGCTCGCCAGGCTGGAGCGTGTCGGCCTGATCGACGACGAGGCGTTCGCGCGTCAGATGGCCGAGTATCAGTTCGGGTCGAAGCGGGCGGGCAGCAGGGCTGTGACCAGCGCGCTGCTGGCCAAGGGCATCGCTCCGGAGCTCGCTGCTGCGGTGGCGAGCGAGGCACCCGATGACGAGCCCGAGCGAGCCCTCGAGCTGGCGCGTGCGCGCGTGCAACGCCTCGGCGCTCTCGAACCCTCGAAGGCATTCGGCCGCCTGACGTCCCTGCTGGTCAGACGCGGGTACTCGCACGAGACTGCCAGGCAGGCGGCACGCCGAGCCCTCGAAGTCGACGACCGCGATTAGGCCATCCGGACCTTGTCTCGTGGTCGGTGCGGCCGTAGCATCGTGATCACGAGAGGAACGCTTCCGAAACCACGTTCAACGAACCCAAGCCTGTGAGCGAGTCCGTGTCCCCGACCTCGAACGACCGATGCGCCCCGGAGCCGATCTCGGATCTGCTCATCGGGGCTTCCTGATAGCCATCTCCCTCGCGCACAGCGTCTGACCGTAGGAACGCGGACCGGAGGGTCCTTCTCGCAAACGTCGTCTGACGAGGTTTGGGAGGAGAGCCATGGTCCCAGTGCTGACGGGCATCGCCGGGCTGCTGCTCGGTTTCGCTGCTGGTTTCCTGTATCGGAAGTCGGTCGCCGCCACCAATTCACAGAGCATCGAAGCCCGCGCCCAGAAGATGCTGCTCGACGCGGAACGCGAGGGAGGCGAGATCCTCGCCCGATCGCGACAGGAGGCGAAGGACGAGTTCACCACGATGCGCCGGGAGGTCGACGAGGACCTCCGGGCGAGGCGCGACGAGATCGGCCGCGAGGAGCGGCGCATGTCCGAGGCTCAGTCGGAGCTGCGTGCGAAGGGGGAGCGGATCGACGCTCGCGCGGCCGATCTCGAGGAGCGCGACGGGAAGCTGACGTACGTTCGCTCGCAGCTCGAGAAGGCCACCGAGCTGCACCGAGCCCAGCTGGAGAGGATCGCAGGACTCACCTCGGCCGAGGCACGCGATCAACTGGCGGCGCAGGTCGTCGATGAAGCCAAACGCGTCGCGATGAGCCAGGTCCGCGAGATCGAGCAGCGTGCTCGTGAGGAAGGCGAGGAGCGCGCCCGAAAGATCGTGACGATCGCGATCCAACGGGTAGCGAGCGAGCAGACCGCCGAGTCGACGGTCAGCGTCTTCGCGCTCCCAAGCGAGGACATGAAGGGGCGCATCATCGGTCGGGAGGGACGCAACATCAGGGCCTTCGAGTCGGTCACCGGCGTCAACCTCATCATCGACGACACCCCCGAAGCGGTGGTCCTGTCGTGCTTCGATCCCGTCCGACGAGAGGCGGCGCGCCTGACCCTGACCAAGCTCGTCGAGGACGGTCGCATCCACCCCGCCCGCATCGAGGAGGTGCACGAACGGTCGCAGCGCGAGCTCGATGAACACATCCGGCGGGCGGGCGAGGACGCAGTCGCCGAGGTGGGGATCACGGACATACACCCCGAGATGATCAAGTTGCTGGGGCGCCTACAGTTCCGGACCTCGTACGGTCAGAACGTGCTCCGCCATCTGGTGGAATCGGCCCACATCGCGAGCAGCCTCGCCGCCGAGATCGGGATCGGGCCGACGATCGTGAAACGCGGTGCCTTCCTGCACGACATCGGCAAGGCGGTCACGCACGAGGTCGAGGGCTCACACGCGATCATCGGAGCCGAGATCGCGCGGCGCATGGGCGAATCGCCCGAGGTCGTGCACTGCATCGAATCGCATCACGGCGAGGTCGAGCAGCACACGATCGAGGCCGTCCTCGCCCAGATCGCCGACGGCATCAGCGGCGGTCGCCCGGGTGCTCGCCGGGAATCGCTCGAGACGTACGTGAAGCGCCTGGAGCGGCTGGAGGAGATCTGCACCGGCCACCCTGGGGTCGTGAAGACCTTCGCGATGCAGGCCGGCCGCGAGGTGCGGGTGATGGTCGAACCCGAGGACGTCGACGACATGCAGGCGCAGGTGATCGCGCGAGACATCGCGAAGCAGGTGGAAGAGGAGCTGCAGTACCCGGGTCAGATCCGGATCACTGTCGTCCGCGAGACGAGGGCAGTCGAGTACGCGAAGTAGCGGTTCCTGTCCCTAGCGCCACTCGTTGGTGTCCGGGTGTCGACCCTTCCGGCTCGCGGCGGCACCGGCCAACCTCGCTCGGAGGCCACCGCCGTCGTCCGTCGCGATGGGCGATGCCTCGGCTTCAGAAGCGACGTCCTCGTTGATGGCCACGTCCTCGTCGGCGAGCACCTCTCCGTCGAGCTCCTCGCCCGGTTCCTTCGGCGAGACGCCGGCTTGGACGGCGGCCAGGTCGGCCTCGGCCTTCCGTTTGCCTTCCTCTGCCTTCGTGGCTCGTTGGAGCAGCTCGGCCACCCGAACACGGAGGTCGGTGAGCTCGGCGGACGAGTCGACGTGGGCGTCGGAGCGCCCGGACCACTCCCGCTCGATCGAGAGCGCGGCTTCCGCCGCCTCCGCGGCGGCGTATGCGCGCCTGGCCCTGGCCTCGGACTGGTCCAGACGCTGCAAGAGCTCGTTGATCTCGGAATCGCGGTCCTCCCCGCCGGATCCGCCGTCGGATCCGTCGATGCTCGCAGCCGCAGGCGCGGTCCCGGCGGTGCGGATCCGCTCCAGCTCTTCGTTGGCCGACGTGAGCGCTTCGTCCTTCGCGGCGAGGTTGCGGGAGGCTTCCTCGAGCTGGACGTTCAGGGCCTCCAGCGCGGATCGAGTATCGACGAGGCTCGCCTCCGCCGTCTCGACGCGTGCCTGGAGCTCTTCGGTTGCGGCCGAGCCTGAACGGGCGGACTCGACGGTGGCCTCGAGGGCGACGATCCGTGCCGCATGCTCCTTGAGAGCTGCGGTTGCCCCGTCCCGCTGTTGACGCATGGCGTCGAGCTCGGTGGCGGCCTGCTCGGCTTGCTGCAACGCGCCTCCGGCTGCCTCCGCCCGCTGGACGGACTCGGCCAGCTGGGCGCGGGTCGCCTCCAGCTCGGCCTCGAGGGCTTCGATCCGCTCGGCGTGTGCAGATGCGGTCTCGAGCTGCTGCGCGAGCTCGCCGATCCTGGTCTCGGCCGCGGCGGCGCGAGCCTCGGTGTCGGCGATGCGGCTCTCGGTCGAGGACAGGAGATCCTCAGCGGTTCGAGCACGACCATCCGCCGTCGCAACGTGCTCTTCGGCCTGTCCGAGCTTCGCCTCCGCCTCTCCGAGGCGGACCTCGGTGGCTTCGACCATCGCGTTGGCCTCGGCGGCCCGGGCCTCCGCGGCTTGGAGCTTGGACTCCGACTCAGTGGCTCGCGCCTCGGACTCCTCCGCCCTCGCCTCTGCTGCCAGGATCGCTCCCTCGACGACCGCGACGCGCTCGAGCGCCGCACGACCTTCCGCCGCCTCGGCTTCGAGGGAGGCGACACGTTCGGCGGACTCGCGACGAAGATCCTCGATCGCCGAGTCGGATACGGCGAGCGCCTGCTCGAGCTCGGTGGCTCGGGCCGTCGATGCGTCGAGCTCCTGGGACAGGTGCTCGAGCTGCTCGGTGAGCTGTCGGTGGGAGTTCTCGAGCTCCAGGAAGTGTTCCTGCGAACGCACCGCGCCCTCCTCGAGCGCGGCGGCGTCGGAGCGAGAACGTTCGAGGGCGGACTCGAGCTCCATCCTCTCGGTGGCCCAGACCTCGGCATCGATGGTCATCCGCTCGACCGTTGCCGCGAGATCGGCGACCTCACGGGCGCGCTCGGCGCCGACGCCCTCGAGCCGTGCGGACTCCTCGAGGGCGACCTGCCGCTCGGCGGCGACGACTTCGAGTTGCGCCGACACGCTCTCGAGATCCGTCACGAGCTCGGCGATGCGCGCATCGAGCGACTCCCTGCGGGCCAGCTCTTCGCGCAGCTCGGACTGCGTCTGGTCGACGAGGGACGTGAGATCGGACACCTGCCCGGCGAGGCGGTTCGCTTCACCTTCCAGCTCGTTGCGGAGGAGCTCCAACTCCTCGCGGCGAGCATCGGACACGGCGATCTCTTCGCGGAGGCCTTCGAGCACCTCGTGGAGCTCGTGGGCCCGGTCGCTGATATCGCCGACCGTGCCCCGCAGGCCGACGAGTTCGGTCGTGAGCTCGTCCTCGTGAGCACGCGCGACGTCGAGCTGGAGCCGGAGCGTCTCGATGCGCTCGTGGAACCGGCGCGTCTCCGGGGCGACGGAACCGTCCTCGCCCAGCTCGGCGAAGCGCCACGGCACGCGGACCTCGGCCTCGAGGTCGACGATGCGCTCGGCGAGCGCACCCGCCAGGTCGTTCGCCTCGCGCAGTTGCTCCTGCACGTCCTCGGGGCTGCTCGTCCGTTTGTCTCGTTTCCTGCCCATCGTCACTCCGTGATCGCTCGCGCCGCCCGATTGACCGTTCCTCAGGGTGCATCGGCCCGAGGGGCGCGGCCTTGAGGGCCTTCATCGAGGTCCACGGATCGACCCTGGACCCACGGCGATCACGCGATGATGTCCGCCGACGGCACCGGCTTCCGATACCCTCGAACCGTGGAAGCGAGGTACCTGATCCGCACCTTCGGGTGCCAGATGAACGAGCACGACTCGGAGCGGATCGCCGGACTCCTGTCTGCGGACGGGATGACACCGACCGACGACATGGCCGAGGCGAGCGTGATCGTCCTCAACACGTGCGCGATCCGTGAGAACGCGGACAACAAGTTGTACGGCAACCTCGGCCACCTCAAGGCGGCCAAGGCCGCCGATCCCAGCCTGCGCATCGTGGTGAGCGGCTGTCTCGCCCAGAAGGACCAAGGCGAGATCCAGCGAAGGGCCCCCTGGGTCGACGTGGTCGTGGGGACCCACGCGCTGCCGCAGGTACTCGACCTCTTGGAGCAGGCCGAGCGCGACGGACCGCTCATGGATGTGCGCGAGTACACGGAGACGTTCCCCAGCGCATTGCCCGCAGCACGGCACGACACGTTCCGCGCGTGGGTGTCGATCGCGCCCGGGTGCGACAACGCCTGCACGTTCTGCATCGTCCCTCTCGTGCGTGGCCCGCAGCGTTCCCGCGCGGTCGGCGACGTCCTTGCCGAGGTGGAGGGGCTCGCTGAGCGCGGGGTCGTCGAGGTGACCCTGTTGGGGCAGAACGTCAATACCTACGGACGCGATGTCACGGTGCCCGGGTCGTCGCGCCGGCCGCTGTTCGCCGATCTCCTCAGGCTGGTGGGGCAGGTCGACGGCATCCGGAGGGTGCGCTTCACCAGCCCGCATCCCCACGACTTCACCCCTGACGTCATCGAGGCCATGGCCGAGACGCCTGCGGTGTGCGAGCACATCCACTTCCCGATGCAATCGGGGTCCGACGAGGTGCTGCGGCGCATGCGCCGCTCGTACCGGCGCGAGCGATACCTGTCGTGGCTCGATCGCATCCGCGAGGCGATCCCCGGCATCGCGGTGTCCACGGACATCATCGTGGGGTTCCCGGGCGAGACCGAGGACGACTTCGCGGACACGCTCGATGCCGTGGCACGAGCGTGTTTCGACAGCGCCTACATGTTCCAGTATTCGCCGCGACCGGGAACGGAGGCGGCGAGCTTCGAAGACCGGGTGCCGAAGCCCCTCGTCCAGGAACGGTTCGAGCGACTGGTGACCCTTCAGGAGGGCATCTCGACGCGGAACGCGCAGGCCGTGGTCGGCTCGACCCTCGAGGTGCTTGTCGAGGGTGCCGACCGAAAAGGTATCTCGACCCAGTCGCGCACGCGCACGAACCGCCTCGTCCACCTGGCCCAGGCGTTCGACCCCGGCACGTTCCTGCCGGTCACGATCACCGCCGCGGCCCCGCACCACCTCACCGGGATGGTGGTCACGGAGCCGGCCCCGGCGGGCCTCTGACGGCGTGTCGGCGGCGCGCCCGCTCGCGCTCGTCGGCGCGACGGCCTCCGGGAAGACGGAGGCGGGCGTCGAGCTCGCCGAAGCCCTGGGCGGCGAGGTCTGTTCGATCGACTCGATGCTCGTGTATCGAGGCATGGACATCGGCACCGCGAAACCCACGGCCGAGCAACAGGCTCGCGTCCCGCACCATCTCCTCGATCTCGCCGAGCCCAGCGAACGCTTCACCGTGGCTCGGTTCCAGTCGCTCGCTCGCGAGGCGATCGACGACATCCGAGCACGGCGTGCGGTTCCGTTGATGGTGGGCGGCTCGGGGCTGTACTTCCGTGCCGTCGTCGACGACCTCGCCTTTCCGGGGGAAGACACGCGTATACGCGCCGAGCTCGAAGACGAGGCCCGAGCCGCAGGCGTCGCCACGCTCTACCGACGGCTCGAGCGCCTCGACCCCGTTGCCGCGGCGAAGATCGAACCGGGCAACGTGCGCCGGGTGGTGCGGGCGCTCGAGGTGCCTGCGATCACCGGGGCTCCGTTCAGCACGTTCGCAGCTTCGTGGGATCGCCACGACCCGGCTCGGGTCCGCGTCGTCGGCGTGCGCATCGAGCACGACGTGCTGGGACGCCGCATCGCCGATCGCGTCGCTGCCATGTTCGCGGCCGGTTGGCTCGAGGAGGTGCAGGCTCTCCTGGAGCGTGGCTTCGGAGGGTGGCTGACGGCGACCCAGGCGATCGGGTACTCGGAACTGGCGCGGCACCTCGACGGTAGGCTCTCCCTCGAGGAGGCCTGGGAGGGCACGGTGCGGCGCACGAGGAACCTGGCGAGACGACAGATGGCGTGGTTCCGTCGTGACCCCAGGGTGCGGTGGCTGGAGGCGGGCGTCGGCGGCGCCGCCGAAGTGATCGACGAGGCCCTCGTGTACCTGAGGGACGCATGATCGGTCAGGTCTCGTCCTCCGGCCTCTTGCCGTTCGTGAAGTACCAGGGCACGGGCAACGACTTCGTGATGGTCCTCGATCTCGACGACGTCCGGCCGTTGACGTCGGTGGAGGTCGCCGCGGTCTGCGACCGTCGGAAGGGAGTCGGCGCGGACGGGGTCATCAGGATCGTGCGGTCGGAGCGGGACGCTCCCTTCTTCATGGACTACGCGAACGCCGACGGCTCCGAAGCCGAGATGTGCGGCAACGGCATCCGGTGCGTCGGAGTGCTGTTGCACGATCGAGGCCTCCTCGCGGGCGACGAGGTCGATGTGCTCACGCGCGCGGGCGCCAAGCGGCTCACCGTGCATCCCGGGACCGACGGTTCGGTCCGGCGTGTGACGGTGGCGATGGGCACCCCGAACTTCACGCGTGGCGCGCTGCCGATGCGCGGACCCGCGTGGGAGTCGTTCCTCGCCCAGCCCTTCGAGATCGGCCGAGGCGTGACCCTTACCGCCTCGGCGATCTCGATGGGGAATCCCCATCTCGTCGTCTTCCTCGATGAGGACCCAGCGACCGTGCACGTCGGACACATCGGCCCCGCGCTGGAACGGCACGAGCTCTTCCCCGAGCACACGAACGTGGAGTTCGCGTTCGTCCGCCCCGACGGCCCGATCGAGGCCCGGGTGTGGGAACGGGGCAGCGGCGAGACGATGGCGTGCGGCAGCGGCGCGTGCGCGGTGGCGGTCGCGGCGAACGAAGCCGGCCTCGTGTCCCGGATCGCGGAGGTTCGCTTCCCGGGCGGGACCCTCGAGGTGACGCGCCGCGATGACGGCGACGTGCTGCTATCGGGCGATGCGTCTCGCGTGTTCGAGGGCGTCGTCGACCTCGAAGCGCTGGACGCCTCGTGAACCCCGGCGCGGCGCGGAACGTCCACGACGTGCGGAGCCATCTGGCCGAGCGCACCCTCGAGCTCGTCGACATCCCCTCGATCAGCGGTGACGAGGCGGCGGTGCTCCGGAGGATCCGCTCGCATCTCCCGAGCGGGTTCGAGCTCGTCGACGATGACGACGCGGTGGTGTTCGCGGCTCCCCGCGAACGCCGCACGGGGGTGCCCTTGGTCCTGCTCGCCGGCCACGTCGATACGGTGCCCGTGGTCGGCAACGTGCCCGCGACGAGCCGGGGCGGGGCGATCGTGGGGCGTGGCGCGGCCGACATGAAGGGCGCGCTGGCGGTGATGCTCGAGCTGGCGAGCGAGCTCGACCGCCGCCCGAACGAAGCCGACGTCGACGTGGGCTTGTGCTTCTTCGGACGCGAGGAACTCCCGTGGTCGGAGAGCGCGTTGTTGCCCCTGTTCGAGCGCTGCCCAGCCGTCACGAGGGCCGACCTCGCGATCGTCATGGAGCCCACCGCCAACGCGATCGAGGTCGGGTGTCTCGGCAACCTGAACGCGACCGTGACGATCACGGGTCGCGCGGCGCACAGCGCCCGCCCGTGGTTCGGCGACAACGCGATCCATCGGGCGATCGCCGCCCTGGCGCCACTGGCGGATCTGCCGGATCGCGACGTCACGATCGAGGGCCTCACCTATCGAGAGGTGCTCAACGTCACGATGATCGACGGCGGGGTCGCAGCGAACGTGATCCCTGATCGGGTGCGGGCCCGCGTGAACTACCGGTACGCGCCCGGCCACAGGCCCGAGGAAGCGGAGACCCGCCTGCGAGAGCTGATGGCGGCGTCGGGCGCGAAGGTGGTCGTCGACGGGAACGCGCCACCCGGCCCGGTGAGCGTCGCCAACCCGCTCGTGGAGCGTCTGCGGGCCGCGGGGGGTCTCCGGATCGGACCGAAGCAGGCGTGGACACCGGTGGCGGAGTTCGCCGTCGCGGGCGTGGATGCCATCAACTTCGGTCCGGGCGACCCGCAGTACGCTCACCGTGACGACGAGCGTGTCGACATCGATGCGCTGGTCGTTTGCCACGACGTGATGCGGGTATTCCTCGGACTCGGGACCCCAGGTACTCCGGCAGGGGGGAGAGGGGCGGAACAGTGACACATCTGGCTCCTGGACTCCGGCAGATCGAGCCGTACCCGTTCGAGGAGCTCGACCGTCGCAAGCGCGATGCGCTCCAGGCCGGTCGATCGCTGATCGACTTCGGCGTGGGGGATCCGCGCGAGGTCACGGCCCCGTTCATCCGGGATGCCCTGCGTGATGCCGTGGAGCCGGTCTCCTGCTACCCGAGAGCCGCCGGGCTCTCGGAACTGCGGATCGCGATCGCCGGCTGGGCGGGCCGCCGCTTCGGCGTCGACCTCGATGCCGATCGGCACGTGCTGCCGCTCCTCGGTTCGAAGGAGCTCATCTTCTCGCTGGCGCAGGCCGTGATGGATCCCTCGGCGGGGAAGAGCCTCGTGCTCGTCACCGTTCCCGGATACACGATCCCGGAGCGCGGCGCGAGGTTCGCCGGGGCAGACGTGCGCCGACTGCGGATCTCGGAGGAAGGTGGATTCCTTCCCGACCTCGATCGGATCGACGAGGCGACCTGGGAGCGCGCGGCGATCCTCTGGATCAACTACCCGAACAACCCGACCGGAGCTGTCGCCCCGCTGGACTTCCTGCGCAGCGCAGCCGAACGATGCCGACGACACGACGTGTTGCTCGCATCGGACGAGGCCTACAGCGAGCTCTGGTTCGAGGGTGCGCCGCCCGCCTCCGCGCTGCAGGTCGGCGACCTCTCCAACGTGGTGGTGTTGAACACGCTCAGCAAGCGGTCTTCGATGACCGGGTACAGGAGCGGCTTCGCCGCCGGCGACGTCGGGCTGATCGCGGCGCTGAAGGCCCTGCGTCCGAGCGTGGGGGTCACGCCGCAGGAGTTCGTGCAGCGCGCGTCGATCGCGGCGTGGAACGACGAGACCCACGTCGAGGATGTCCGCGTCCGGTACGCGGCGAAGCGGGCGCTCTTCCTCGATCTGTTCCGTCGGCACGGGCTGCGTGTCGCCGGCAGCACGGCCACCTTCTATCTGTGGGTCGCGGTGCCAGGCGACGGTTCCTCGCTCGGATGGGCACTCGAGCTGCTCGATTGGGCCGGTGTGATCGTGGCGCCCGGATCGTTCTTCGGGCCCGAGGGTGAGGGGTACGTGCGGATCGCGATGGTGCCGACGCTCACGGAGTGCGAACGTGCGGTGGAGATGCTCGACCCGCTGTTGTCGGAGGTCGGGGCGTGAGCCGCGCCGACGTCGTCGCCCGGCGGGTCGAGTCCTCGTGGGAGGCCCTCGCGGCCGACCCGGCCGCCGCGATCGATGCCGACGCCGTGGAACAGGCGATCGGCATGCTCGACCGGGGCGAGGCGCGGGTCGCCGAGCTCGACGGCGATGCATGGCGCGTGCATCTCTGGGCGAAGCAGGCGGTGCTGCTCTACTTCCGGGTGCGGGGCCTGGAGGTCACCGGCGCGGGACCCTTCGAGTACCACGACAAGCTTCCGCTGAAGCACGGCTACGACGAGCTCGGCGTTCGCGTCGTGCCACCCGCCACGGCGCGCTACGGCGCGTACCTGTCGCCGGGCGTCGTGCTCATGCCGAGCTACGTGAACATCGGCGCGTGGGTCGGACCGGGGACGATGGTCGACACCTGGGCCACCGTCGGCTCGTGTGCTCAGATCGGAGCGGGTGTGCACCTCGCGGGCGGTGTCGGCATCGGTGGCGTGCTGGAGCCATTGCAGGCCGCTCCGGTCGTGATCGAGGACGGCGCGTTCATCGGATCGCGATGCATCGTGGTCGAGGGTGTGCGGGTGGGAGCCGACGCCGTGCTCGGAGCCGGCGTCGTCCTGACGGGGAACACGCCGGTGATCGATGTGACCGGACCCGAACCTGTCGAACACCGTGGCCGCGTGCCTGCCGGGGCCGTGGTGATCCCGGGCACTCGAGCCAGGGAGTTCTCCGCGGGGCACTTCGGACTCCCGTGCGGGCTGATCATCGGACGCCGGACGGCCGATACCGACGACAAGGTGCGGCTGAACGAGATGCTGCGCGACTTCGGGTCGTCGATGGGATGAGCAGGCGATCGATGCACGACGGGTCGGCGACGTCGGGTCGCCGCGACCCGCGCCCGGTCGAGCGACAGGTGCTCGAGTCACCCCTCTCAGCAACGTGGCGGCCGGCCGTCCGCGAGAAGGCCGTGTTGGTCGGGGTGGGTCCCGGCATCGCGGAGGACGATCTCGACGAGCTGGCGGCCCTGGCCGACTCCGCCGGTGCGGAATCGGTCGCCCGCGTCGTGCAGAGCCGTCACGAGCCCGACCCGGCCACCTACATCGGGCGCGGGAAGCTGGAGGAGATCCACGCCGATGTGCACCGGAGCGGCGCCGACTCGGTGATCCTCGATCAAGAGCTCTCACCGGGCCAGCTCAGGTCCCTCGAGGAACGTCTCGGCGTGAAGGTGATCGACCGGACAGCCCTGATCCTCGACATCTTCGCGCTCCACGCACGTAGCCGGGAGGGGAAGGCCCAGGTGGAGCTGGCGCAGCTCAACTACCTGCTGCCTCGCCTCCGGGGATGGGGCGAGGCGATGAGCCGGGCGGGCGGCGGCATCGGGACGCGGTTCGGAGGCGGCGAGACGAAGATGGAGATCGACCGCCAGCACATCGGCCGGCGCATCGCCAAGCTGCGACGCGAGCTGAAGTCCCTCGCCCGCACCCGCGAGACGAAGCGGTCCCGGCGTCAGGACAGCGGAATCCCACAGGCCGCGATCGCCGGTTACACGAACGCCGGGAAGTCGACCTTGATGAACCGTCTCACCGGCGCCGACGTGGTGGTGGCCGATCAGCTGTTCGCGACCCTCGATCCCACCGTCCGTCGTCTCAAGCTGCCCGGCGGCAGGCGATGCACGATCAGCGACACGGTCGGCTTCGTCAGCAAGCTGCCGCACGATCTCGTGGAGGCGTTCCGGTCCACGCTCGAGGAAGTCACGCTCGCCGAGCTCGTGGTGCACGTCGCCGACGCATCGTCCGCCGACCTCCCCGAGCAGATCGAAGCCGTCCGTCGGGTGCTCGGCGACATCGGGGCCGGCGCGATCCCCGAGATCCTCGTGCTCAACAAGATCGACCGGATGAGCGGATCCGAACGCGCGCGCACCGCTCGTCGATACCCGGGCTCCGTGCCGGTCTCCGCGCTCTCAGGCGAGGGGATCGACGGGTTGCTCGAGGCGCTCGAGTCCACCCTTCCGAAGCCCCCGGTCGAGGTGGAGCTGCTCGTGCCGTACGGCCGAGAGGACGTAACGGCCCTGCTCTATCGGAACGCCGAGGTCGTCGAGACGCGGCTCGCGGACGACGGCACGATCGTCGATGCACGGGTCGGGCTCCGGGAGCTGGCGGCGGTCAGGGAGTTCGTGCGGCGGGAGCGCCGCTCGGGCTGACCGGCGCGAAGGTCAGGCCTCCGGAGCGCCGGTGTGCCAGAGTTCCTCGTCGGCCCAGGCGCCGGTGATCACCCGGTCGGGGTCATGGCCTCCTCCGCGCGCCAACCGAAGCGCCAGCATCTGGAGCCGGACCGTGAGGGGGATCTGGGCGAGCAGCGTCGATGTCGCGGAGGGTTCCCGGAGTGAGGTGTGCCCGATGCCTTCGGCCGCCGCCGCGGTCGCGACCCCGCCGACGAGCGGCTCGTCGGGGGGAGCGAGCGTCACCACATGGTCGCGTCCGTCAAGGGGCACGGCGGATCCGTGGAGGAGGTACTCGACGTCGTACCCCTCGGCCAAGACGTGAGCGGCCTCGCGGAGCTTGAGCGCCCCCTCGCGGGCGGTGACGCCCGCGGGGCCGGCTCCGGCGATGACGAGGGCGCGCTCGGGCGTGGGCACGGCGTCGAGGCCCGAATCCTCGATCGCCGCGTGCACCGCGGCCGGCAGGGAGGCCAACGCATCATCGGCGAACGACTCGGCGCCGAGCTCCTGAGCGATCAGGGCGAGGGCCACGAGCGCGGTCGTGTAGCTGACGGTGTAGGTCTCGCTGGTCTCCGCGTCGACGGTCTCGATCGCTCGGGAGAAGGCGGTGCCTCGCTTCGTGATCGTGACCGTGTCGAGCCCGCCGGTGAAGGCGAGCGCGCGCACCGCGAGCGCGTAGGCCGTCTCTCCGGTGTGAGTGATCACGATCACTCCGTCATGCGGGCCGATCACGGGGGCCTGGGTCACGAACTGCATCGCCGGTACGGCGGCGGCCGCACGCCCGGCTTCCATCAGCATGGTCGCCCCGAGCTCGGCCGCGTGCAGGCTCGTGCCCGTGCCGACGACCCAGAGGCGCCGGGCTCGGTGCAGCCCTTCGGTCGCGAGATGCACCTGCTCCCGCGTGGTCTGAGACGAGAGCATCCGTTCGATCTCGCTCGGCTGCGATCTGATCTGGTGCTCGAGCGCCGTGCCGTGGTCCTCGTCCATGTGCGGGGTCCCTCCCGTCGGTTCCCTCGTCGGGCCGGATGAGCTCCTTCGACGACCTGCGCATAGGGTAGGGCCATGACCGGGCTCGTGGCCGGGCTCATGGCCGGACTTCTGACCGGACTGATCGGAGGAGGTGGGGGATGCGATAAGGACTTCCGACCGTGGACTTTAGTTCCAACGCCGCTTGTCGGTTGCCCCTCCGGACACCTAGTGTTGGCCGGCATACGCCATCCCCCCGAGGAAAGGATGTGGCGATGAGTAGAGCAAGGAAGTGGGCCGCGATCGCTTTGACGGGCGCGGTCGCAGTGATGACGCTCGCGCTCCCCACCGGGTTCGCGAGCGCTGGGACCGCCTGCACGATCTCCGGCACGGCTGGGAACGACAATCTGGCCGGCACGGCCGGCGCTGATGTCATCTGTGGCTTCGGCGGCAACGATGTGATCAACGGCGCCGACGGCAACGACATCCTCCGCGGGGGCAAGGGCAACGATCGCATCGATGGTGGTGCCGGCGATGACGCCGTCAAGGGCGGCGGTGGCCGTGACCAGCTCTCGGGCGGCATGGGCAACGACCGCATCCGCGGCGGCTCCCGTCGCGACATCGCCAAGGGCAACCAGGGCAACGACACGATCCGCGGCAACGCCGGCAACGACACCGTCGCCGGTGGCGTGGGCGTGGACACCGTGCGCGGCGGACCCGACAACGACACGATGCGTGGCGCCGCAGGCACCGACACCCTGATCGGCAAGAGCGGAGACGACACGCTCTCCGGCGGCAACGACGGCGACACGATCGTCGGGGGCTCGGGCGCCGACCTGCTCCGCGGTATGGCGGGCAACGACACGCTCGACGCGGTCGACGGCGCGGGCACGGACGACGCCCGCGGCGGCGGCGGCACCGACACCTGCGACACCGACCCGGGTGACGCAGAGATGTCGTGCGAGTCCTGACCAGCAGCGACCAGCGGCGGGCGCTCAGAGCTTCCTGAGCACCGCCACGACCTTCCCAAGGATCCGGCCCTCGGGCATCTCGAACGGCTCGAGGGCCGGGTTCTCGGGGATCAGCATCACCCGGTCGCCGTCGTGGCCGAGGCGCTTCACCGTCGCCTCGTCCTCGGCGGGGCCCGGCAGCAGCGCCGCGACGATGTCGCCGTCGCGGGCGTGATCCTGCGAACGCACCACGACGACGTCACCGTCGAAGATGCCCGCGCCGGTCATCGAGTCGCCGCTGACGGTGAGGGCGAAGTGGTCGCGATCGTCGGCGAAGCCCTCGGGCACGGCCAGGTGATCCTCGACGTGCTCGGTCGCGAGCAATGGGGCCCCCGCGGCGATCCGACCCACGAGCGGCACGGTCACCGCCTCCGCCCGTGGTTCGGACAGCGCCATCGCCCGCGGCTTGGTCGGATCCTTGTGGAGCAGCCCCTTGCGTTCCAGGTTGGCCAGTTGCGCGTGCACGCTCGAGGACGACGTCAGTCCCACCGCTTCCCCGATCTCGCGCACGGTGGGCGGGTAGCCGCGCTCGCGGACGGTCTCGGCGATGAAGTCGAGGATGCGCTGCTGACGGAGGGTGATCGGCGTCGTATCGGACATGGTGGCGAGCCTCCCTGGTCGTGAGCGCGACGCTAGCAGTCCTGTGAGGGGAGTGCAAACATACGTTCGATATCGACCTTGACAACGAACGGATGTTCGGACACCATGCCCGCATGCATCGAACATACGTTCGCCGTCGGATCACGGTGATCTGGGTGGCGCTGTGCCTCGCGGTCGTCGCCAGTGGCCCGATCGCACGGGCCGTCGACGCGAGCCCATCCCCTCGGCTCGTGGGCACCCGCACCTACGTGGTTCGTCCCGGCGACACGCTCTGGTCGATCTCGTCGGCATCAGATCCCGAGCGCGATCCACGAGCGATCGTTGCCGAGATCGCCTCGGCCAACCACCTCGGGTCGACGCTCACGCCCGGTCAGGCGTTGGTCATCCCGGACGCCGGTTGAGATCGCTGCCCGCCTGCTGGCCGACCGGGGAGGTCGCGTTGACGAACGCAGACCCCACGGGTAGGGTTCGCGCCTCCACCACATCTTGTGGTGACATCTTCGATGCGATGCCCTTGGTGCGACTCCGACGACGATCGTGTCGTCGACTCACGGCCCGCCGACGGCGGTGCGGCCATCCGTCGGCGGCGGGAGTGCACCGCGTGCGACCGCCGGTACACGACGTTCGAACGCATCGAGGGAGTGGGCATGGTCGTGGTCAAGCGCGACGGGAGCAAGGAGCCGTTCGACCGCGAGAAGCTGGCCGGCAGTATCCGCAAGGCGCTCGCCGACCGCCCCGTCACGCCGTCCGAGGTCGAGGATATGGTCGACCGCATCCAGGTGCGCCTGCGTCGCCGTGGACCCGAGATCGGGTCGCAGTCGGTCGGGCAGGAGGTGCTGGCGGCGCTCAGGCGAACCGACGAGGTGGCATACCTGCGGTTCGCCTCGGTGTACAAGGAGTTCGAGGGGGTCGCCGACTTCGAACGGGAGCTCGTCTCACTGCAGAAGAAGGAACCGGCGAAGCGGCGCCGCGCGACCTGATCACCCTCCCGCGGGTTCCCGCCACCGAACCTGGTCGACGGTGGAGGCTCCCGGTGACATACTATATGTTGTGGGTGACAAGAAATGTCGCCACATCATGTTGACGCGGAGGTCGAGCCGCGGCAGAATCACCGAGCCGTAATCACATGGGTGTGCTTTTCCCCAGCTATCCACATGTGTTCCACAGTTCGGTTCGCGAGGCGAGCGACCGGACCGCGAGAGGGAGGGGTTGCCGGTGGCGACGAAAGAGGGAGACGTCGAGGTCATCCGTGAGGGGCTGACGTTCGCGCGCTACTTCACGACCGAGGGAACGCACCCGTTCGACGAGGTCGAGTGGGAGGTCCGCGACGCGATCATCCCGAACTACAAGGAAGGCGGCAACGCCTTCGAGCAGCGCGACGTCGAGTTCCCCGCCTCGTGGTCACAGAACGCCACCAACATCGTGGCCCAGAAGTACTTCCGTGGCACCCTCGGTACGCCGCAGCGCGAGTCGAGCGTCCGCCAGCTCGCCGGACGGGTCGTCGACACGATCACCCGTTGGGGCCAGACGAACGGGTACTTCGCCAGCGCGGGCGATGCGCAGGTCTTCGCCGAGGAGCTCACGCACCTGATCGTCACCCAGAAGGCAGCGTTCAATTCGCCGGTCTGGTTCAACGTGGGAGTGCCCGACACACCCCAGCAGTGCTCCGCCTGCTTCATCCTCGCCGTCGACGACCACATGAGCTCGATCCTCAACTGGTACGTCGAGGAAGGCACGATCTTCAAGGGCGGATCGGGCTCGGGCATCAACCTGTCGAGGATCAGGTCCTCGAAGGAATCGCTCGCCGGCGGCGGCACCGCGAGCGGCCCGGTGAGCTTCATGCGCGGGGCCGACGCGAGCGCCGGCACGATCAAGTCTGGAGGCAAGACCCGTCGCGCCGCCAAGATGGTGATCCTGAACGTCGATCACCCCGACGTCCAGGACTTCATCTGGTGCAAAGCCAATGAGGAGCACAAGGCCCGAGCGCTGCGCGATGCCGGGTTCGACATGGACCTCGACGGCAGGGACTCGGCCTCGATCCAGTACCAGAACGCCAACAACTCGGTGCGGGTCACCGACGAGTTCATGCGCGCCTTCGAGCAGGATCAGGACTGGAAGCTGAAGGCGGTCACGACCGGCGAGAGCGTCGATACCGTGCGCGCACGCGAGCTGATGCGGCAGATCGCCAAGGCGGCATGGGAGTGCGCCGACCCCGGCATGCAGTACGACACGACGATCAACGAGTGGCACACGTGCCCGGCCACGGGACGGATCAACGGCTCGAACCCGTGCTCGGAGTACATGCACCTCGACAACTCCGCATGCAACCTCGCCTCCCTGAACCTGATGAAGTTCCTGAACGACGACGGCTCGTTCGACATCGCGAGCTTCCGCCACGCGGTCGAGATCGTGTTCACCGCCCAGGAGATCGTGGTGGGTGAGTCGGACTACCCGACCGCGAAGATCGGAGAGAACGCCAGGGCCTACCGTCAGCTCGGGTTGGGCTATGCGAACCTCGGCGCCCTGCTGATGGCGCGCGGCCTGCCGTACGACTCCGACGGCGGCCGGGCGTGGGCCGGCGCGATCACCGCCATCATGACCGGCCACGCGTATCGGGCGAGCGCTCGCATCGCGGAGGTGATGGGGCCGTTCGACGGGTACGCCCCGAACGCCGACGCGATGCTGCGGGTGATGCGCAAGCACCGTGCGGCGGCCGACCAGATCGACGCCGAGCTCGTCCCCGAGGCGATGTTGTCCGCGGCGAGGCAGTCGTGGGACGAGGCGATCTCGCTGGGCGAGACGCACGGATACCGGAACGCCCAGGCGTCGGTGCTGGCTCCGACCGGCACGATCGGTCTGATGATGGACTGCGACACCACCGGCATCGAGCCCGAGCTGGCGCTCGTGAAGACGAAGAAGCTGGTCGGCGGAGGCACGATGCAGTTCGTGAACCAGACCGTGCCGCGGGCGCTCGAGAAGCTCGGCTACGAGGCCGCGCAGATCGAGGACATCGTGGCCTATATCGCCGAGCACAACTCGGTGGTCGATGCGCCGCACCTGGAAACCGAACACCACGCGGTCTTCGACACGGCCATGGGCGCGCAGCCCATCCACTACATGGGGCACGTTCGCATGATGGCGGCGGCTCAGCCCTTCATCTCCGGCGCGATCTCGAAGACCGTGAACATGCCCGAGGAGGTCACGGTCGAGGAGGTCGAGCAGCTCTTCGTCGAGAGCTGGAAGCTGGGCCTGAAGGCGGTCGCGATCTATCGCGACAACTGCAAGGTGGCGCAGCCACTCTCGGCCGACAAGAAGAAGGGCGCAGTGTCGCCGCCACCGGGCCAGTTGGCGCAGCCGGTGCGCAAGCGCTTGCCGATGTCGAGGCCATCGACCACCACGTCGTTCCAGGTGGGCGACGCCGAGGGCTACATCACCGCGGGTTCCTACCCCGACGACGGCCTCGGTGAGATCTTCTTGAAGACCTCGAAGCAGGGTTCGACGCTCGCGGGCGTCATGGACGCGTTCGCGATCGCCGTCTCGATCGGGTTGCAGTACGGGGTGCCGCTCGAGACCTACGTCTCGAAGTTCATCAACACGAAGTTCGAGCCGAGCGGCATGACGAACGATCCCGACATCCGGTTCGCGACGTCGATGATCGACTACGTGTTCCGGCGTCTGGCGCTCGACTACCTGCCGCCGGAGACGCGCGACGGCCTGGGCATCAAGTCGATCGCCGAGCGCACCGAGGCCGCGCAGGCGGAGGTCGCGGCGAAGACCGAGCAACCGGCCTTGCGGTCGCCCGACGGCGTGGCCTTCGTCACCGGGGCCGCCGAGAAGCAGACGGCGAAGGCCAACGACGCCCCGCTCTGCTACAGCTGCGGTTCGAAGATGCAACCGGCCGGCTCCTGCTACGTCTGCACGAGCTGCGGCGCGACCAGCGGCTGCTCCTGAGCGTCGGTACGTGCGGAGGGCCGGGCCCCCGTCCCGGCCCTTCGTCGATCCCGGCTCGCCTGCCGGGCGAGGGCCCGCCCGGTAGCCTGTGAACATGAGCGAGGGCGGCGCACGCTTGCAGGGGCTGCATCACGTGCAGTTGGCGATGCCACCCGGCGAAGAGGACGCCGCGGTGCGGTTCTACGGTGCGATCCTCGGACTTCCGCAGGTGCCGAAGCCGCCCGACTTGGCTCCCCGGGGCGGCGTGTGGTTCCGTGCCGGCGACCTCGAAGTGCACCTCGGGATCGAGGAGCCGTTCACCCCTGCCGTGAAGGCGCACCCTGCGTTCCTGGTCAGGGACCTCGAGACGCTCCGGGAGCGCATCCAGTCTGCCGGGTACAGGGTCACCGACGACGTGCCGCTCGAGGGGTATCACCGGTGCCACGTCCGGGACCCATTCGGGAACCGGATCGAGCTGGTGGAGCCCAAGGGCTGATGGAGCTGCCGTTCCGCCGCCTCGACCCGGAGGCGATCCTTCCGCAGGCGCGACACCCTGGGGACGCCGGGCTCGACCTGTGCGCGAACGTCGACGTCGAGGTGCTGCCGGGGGAGCGGGTCATGATCCCGACCGGCGTCGCCGTGGCGATCCCCGACGGGCACGCCGGGCTGGTGCTCCCGAGGTCGGGCCTCGCGTCGAAGCGGGGGCTCACCCTCGCGAACGCTCCCGGACTCATCGACGCCGGATACCGGGGCGAGGTGATCATGGCCGCTGTGAACCTGGATCGCCGTGAGGCGGTGAAGGTCGCGCGCGGCGACCGCATCGGGCAGCTCGTCGTCGTGGCGCTGCCGGAGGTCGAGCCGGCATGGGCTCCGGAGCTGCCCGATTCGCAGCGCGGCGACGGCGGGTTCGGCTCGACCGGCTCGTCGTGATCGTCCGCCTCGAGGGCGAGGGAGATCGAGCAGCCGCGATCGCGGTCGAGGGCGCGGCGTTCGGCGAGCCCGACGAGGCGGCCGTCGTCGAGGCGATCCGCGACGAGGCGGGCTCGTTCGCCCTCGTGGCCGAACTCGACGGCGCCGTCGTCGGCCACGTCCAGATGAGCCGGGCGTGGGTCGGTGATGCGGCGGTGCTGGCGCTCGGTCCGATCGGCGTCGTGCCCGATCGCCAGGGACGGGGGGTCGGCTCTTCGCTCGTGTCGGCGGCGCTCGAGGAGGCGGGACGTCGGGATGAGGTCGCCGTGATCCTCCTGGGCGATCCCGAGTACTACGCGCGGTTCGGTTTCGTACCCGCCTCGCGGCTCGGGCTCCGGAACCCGTTCGCCGGTGAGCTGGAGAGCGGCTTCGTGATCGCGGAGGAAGACTTCCAGATCGCGGTGCTCGACGAGCGGCGGGAGGGCCTCCTCGCCGGCGGGGTCCGCTGGCATCCGGCGTTCGGTTGAAGGTCCCGAGGGCCGGGGTTAGCATGGATGGACACCACGCGGACGTGGCTCAGTTGGTAGAGCACCACCTTGCCAAGGTGGGGGTCGCGGGTTCGAATCCCGTCGTCCGCTCGGGTGAACGGCCGCCTCCGGGCGGCCGTTCGTGTGTGCTCGCGTAGACTGTCCGCCGCACGAACACGGCCCGCGGCGGGGTGGCCGAGTGGTTAGGCAGAGGCCTGCAAAGCCTCGTACACCGGTTCGATTCCGGTCCCCGCCTCGAAGCTCCCGTGTAGCATCGGGGGTGACCAGGGCGCTTAGCTCAGGGGGAGAGCGCTTCCTTGACGCGGAAGAGGTCAGAGGTTCAAATCCTCTAGCGCCCACCACGGGAACCCGCTGGTGACAGCGGGTTCCTTGGCGTCTACGAGAGGTTCGAGTTCTTGACATCGCCCGTCTTCGCGACGGCAGGGTCGTGGCGCATTGGAACGTCGTGGACATCGCAGAAGACTCGCCTCTGACCGCGGACCGGAGGTGACGGTGGCTCGAGCACGTCAGCGGACGTTGTGCTTACCCTCGAACACGATCGTCAGTGTCTGATCTCGGTCGACGTAGCTCAGCGAATCAGGGATGAGCGGGTCACCACCCGTCCGAGCATCGAAGGTGAGCCAGCCGTCGACCTTGGTGCGCGGCGGGAGGTTGCCGTTCTCGGGGATGTAGTTGGCGGCGGCAACGCCGCCCACGGACCTGATATTCACCGGCCCGAATGTGCTGCCGTCGCGGGAAGTGAGAACGAAGTCGTGCAGATCGAACCTGATCGCCTGTCCCGTTGCGTTCCGTAGGAAGGCGTAGAGCAGAAGGACCTCATAGCCCCGCTCTGAAAGGAACCCGCAGGTCGTCAGGTAGGCACCGCGCGGGTCCTTCCCCGGCAGCGCGAACTCGTGAAGGTGGCAACTGTAGCGTCGGGAGACGTCGCCCACCCCCAGCGTGTACCGCTCGCCGATGGCGGACTCCTGGACGTTGAAGGATCGCGTGACCCGTGAAAGCGGTGGCGGGCCCGTCGGGCTTGCTGAAGTTGTGAGCGATGGGAACGGCGACTCGGTTGGCGAGGGTAGAGCTGTCCCTGACGGCGGGATGGGGGCTACGGCCCTCTCCTGGAATCGTCCGAGGAAGTACCCGCCCACCCCGATGACGACGATGGCGACCGCGATCTCCACCCCCGCGATGATCCAGTGGAGCTTCGATCCTCCGGTCGGATCCGTCATCCGACCAGGACGATACTCCCGGTCGGGCCGAACTAGGTGATCTGCGAGTTCGATCCCTGCTCGTCGGCGCACACCAGGGGAAGATCACGGACTCGTCCCGGATCGAGCAGGACTGGACGGGGCGACCCTCCGAGGCCGGGGGGAGGTGATCTCGCAGCCCGCAGAGCTGCGTGGCTCCAGAGAGCCGTCCCGCCGTCCGCACGTCACGCAACAGACCGAGCGACCACAGGGCGGCTGAGGCAGTCGGAAGACCCCGCAGCCTCTCGGCGTCGCCGTTCGGAGAGCCTTCCCCCCATGGACGCCTCCCCGGCGACCCCCCGAGCTTGCCACGAGCCCGATCGCTGCGCAGTGGCCCGGACGACCGATTGTGCAGCCCCAACTTGACCGACGGGGCGTCAGCGCATCCCCTTCGAATGGATCGCGTCCCCGCCGACGGGCCGCGATGAGCGGAGATCGCGAAGCCGCGATTCATGGTCGGTTGCCATCGCACATGGTCCATGCGTGCCCGCCGTCTTCGATCACCTCCTCCGACGGGTGGCGTTCCGGGATGTCGATGTAGCAGTCCACCCACGGATTGGCCACGCAGGCGGCACCGATGACGACCCAGATGATCGCGAACATCACCAGGGCTCGCCACCATCCAACGCGACCGCGAGGCGGAGGAGGAGGCAGTGGAGCGTGATCCTGGTTCTCGCTCAATCAGCCACTCCGAGGATCGGGGTCGTGTCGGTGACACGCAGGTAGCCCTGCTCCCAGGGCGGATCTCGGCGGACTCTGGCATCTCGGGTCGGGCGTGTCACGTCGGATCGACACGAGGCATGATTCACCTGGAGGCTATCGATGCGTTGGGCTCTTCTGCTGCTCGTCCTGACGACCGCGTGCACGAGCAGCGGCGTCGACTCGAATGCACCCTCGACATCCACCAGCCACCAGCCCGCCCCGGCTACATCCTCGGGGGTACTGGTGCTGGACGTCTCCCGAAGGTGCTGCTACACGGAGGGATCGTTCTTCTTCCTGCGCGTGCGAACACGTGCGGGTGAGCTCATCCTCGAGCGCAGTTACACGGCCAACGAGCTGGAGTTCGTCATGCGGGAGTCGCTGGCACCCGACAGGTACTCCATCGTGACCTACGAACGCCCCTGTGAAGCCGTGTGTCCCGAACCCGGCCACACAAGTGCCCTCGACCCTCCGACGAATCGGTGCCGGATCAGCCTGACCGTCAAGTCAGGAGAGAAGTATCGGCTCAGAGTCACAACGGGACCCGGCGTCGAGTGCCCTCTGTACTGACGACGGGCGTTCGCCGGGCGTCGAGGCTGAGCACATGGCGAGAGGTTCAGAAGGCCAAGCGGCAGCCCGACGCGCCCCGGCCCCGCAGGCAGAAACGGGCGACCACGGGTAGTCGGGATTGCGGAGTCGTGGGTCGTTCACGAGTCGCAAGCGAAGTATGCTCTGCGCGGCAAGGGACCCTCACGAGGAGCGAAGCGATGGCGGAACGAACGATGCTCGTCTGCGACACCTGCGGGAGGCCCGCCGCGGAGACCGTGACCTTCAAGACGTCCCGGGGCAACCGGCAGCGGGATTACTGCACCCAGCATCTGGATGAGCTGCTCGGTCCTTCGCGCGCTCCGAAGCGCGGACGCAGACCGGGAGCGAACGGGAGCCAGCGCAGGCCAGACCAGGACGAGGAAGAAGTCGACCGCGAAGCGAACCGCGAAGAAGTCGGCAGCGACCCGGAAGCGGCGGATCCCTAAGAGCTAGTCCTTCTGCGAACCCTCGGAGGCGACCGGTCCTCCGGAGCGGGGACCCCAACTAGCTCCGGAACGAGTGTCTATCCGCGGCCGAACAACGATCAGGAACCCGTGATACGCCCAACCTCCTTCAGGGAGCTTGGAGGTGCGGAGGACTTCGTCGTCGGCCTGGGCTCGGCCGCCCCCGCTCGTGCCGCGCTCGGGCTTGAGCGGGCCGCGGCCGCGCTCCTGACGGAGCTGGAGTCATTCCCCGGCGCCCGCATGAGTTCCTACTACGCCCTCCTCCTGCCCACGATGATGCGGGTCGCCCTCGGGATCGGCGCCCCGGATCTCGCCGGGCGTCTCGTGGCCAGCTACGAGACTCGCTATCCCTATGCTGAGCACGCCCTCGTCGCTGCAAACGTCGTCGCTGCAAACGCCGCCCTCACCGAGGCCCGCGGGAACCTGCAGGCGGCCGCCGATGCCTACGCCGAGGCCGCCGATCGCTGGGAGCGGTTCGGGGTCGTCCCCGAGCAGGCGTATGCGCTTCTCGGCCAGGGTCGGTGTTTCCTCGGACTCTCCCGACCGACCGAGGCCTCGCCCGTCCTGCACAATGCGCGCGAGATCTTCAAGCGGCTCCAAGCGGCCCCCGCGCTCGCCGAGACCGACGAGCTGCAGGAGCGGGCCACCGCGCTCAGCTCGTAGCGGCTGAATTCCTCTGGCTTGCCGCTCAACGAAGCCCTCCAACCTCTACGCGCACTCGACGGTGACCGCTCGCGCCGACGGGGACCACATCCATCTGTTCCCCGGAGCAGATCGCTTCCGTGAGATCATCGATCAGCGACCGGGGGTCCTTCCGTGCTTGAGGTCGAGGTGGCGGCCCTCTGCGCATCGTCAGGCCTTGTGGCTGGCGATGCCCTTCCCGCTCTCACCCGCCATGCCGAGCAGAGCAACAGGCCGGCCAGGGCGATCATGATGAGGACAGCGGTGGCCGTCACGACGCCAGACGTTCCCGCGAACACGTCGGCTCCACCACACCATCGTCTGTCGGGGGGGTCGTACGCGTAGCAGGTCCAGTAGTGCATCACGGTCCAAGTGATCCACCCGGCGACGGGTGCCGCAGCCAAGAAGAAGACCCCTGCGAGCGAGAGGAACCGCGCTGAAGCGCGGGGCGTGAACGCCAGCCCTATCAGACCCAGCGGGACCAGACCTAGCAAGGCAAACGTGGCCACAGACGCGGGGACCTCCGTCCCACCTGATGTGATGAACCCGACGACCCCTCCGACGATCGCCCCGAGCAGACCGAGGGCGACCGCCGGTGCCCGGCGTCGGAAGAATAGGCAGACCACTGTGGCCGCTCCGAGAAGGAGCCACGGCAGCCACGGCAAGTCTTTCATCTGCGGGGTAGAGGCTCGCAACCACATCTTCAATCCTGCTTCGGGGGTCTCGGCCACAGCTCGATACCCGGGCAGGCCTCGACGACGGCCCCACGGAACGTCGAGATCGCGGCGGGGTCGGCCAACACGCCTCCCGTGCTCACCTCGCGCACGCCTCTCGCCTCCCGCGCAACCTCCATGGCTTTGGGAACGCCTTTCGCATCCGGCTCCAGCTCGATCGTGAGTTCGGCGGGGATCGCATCTTCCGAGATGTCCTGCGCCCAGGAAGCCCCTTCGGTCAACAGCTGCCACACGCGGAAGCCGTCTTCCTTGGAACGGTAGGTGACCGAGACGACCTCCGGACGGCCTTCGAACACATCCACGAGGTCGCTCACCGCCTTCCGTCCCAGCTGATCGATGAAGAACGCGCGGACCACCGCTCCCCGACCTACCGTTTCGGCGATCGCATCGCGAAGGGACGCGGTGGCATCGGCCAATCCATCCTCCCCGGCGACCCGGAGGTCCGCGACGTTCCGGTCGAGGTCGTCGACCATCGACGAAGCGCTCGAATCGCTCGGGCCCCTGATCCCCATCGCGGCCTCGACGGCCGGGGAAGCGTCGGAGCACAGCTCTGAGAGGACGGCTTCTCGATCGACGCTCGGCTTCGGGGAATCCGATCCCCCCGAGCCGACGGACACGCTGCATCCGGTGAGTAGCAGGACGGTCACGAGCGTCGCAGCGAGTCTTGGGTTCAAGGGACCAGCCTCAAGTCATCTCCCTCATGCAAGCCTTGAGGAGAGTATCGAGCCCCAGGTAAGGGGGGTTGAGTTCCCGCGACGTTCCCTGACCATCTTTGGTTCCTTCCGCGGTCCGCGACGACGCCCGCTGGTTGGCCGGTGTTGACGACCCATGAAGGAGAGAACAGATACCCGGATTTCGGCTGGGACACACTGCAACAGGCTTTGGGCTGACCGGGCCAGTCCTATGCTCGGAGGCGGCCGGTTTCCAGCTGCGGGGACCCCATCAGAGTCACAGATCGAGTTTCCGTGCGAGGTCCCCTGGGACCCTGGGAACCCGCGATACGGGGCACCCCGTGATACAGGGCGGGAGGTTTGCACTTGTGCGGGCAGGACGCCAGCGCCCATCCCCCCGGGCGGGGTCCTCTTGTCGGTCCTCCCGGCAGGCGGGTGAGGTGCTGCGCCCTGCCCGACTAATGCGCAAGGATGGACCCCGCCTGCGGCGGGGGCATCCGCCATTCGCCGTAATAAGTGAGGCCCCGAGCCGAGGGTTCGCGACCGTCCACGCCTAAGGTCTTCGGGAAGCCACAGACTCCTGGTCCCGACCACCTTCGCCGGGGCGGGAAGTCGTCACGCTTGACGAGTTGCCTGACCCGGCGCGTCGAGAGGTGCCACATCCTCGAGATCATCCTCGAGATCTTTGAGACGCGCATTGGCCCTGCTCAACCAGGGCGAGGATCTCGCTTCGCGGGCCTGCCAACTCGCTGATTCACGATGGGACGCGGTCAGCCCCTTGGCACCCCAGCTCGTACGCCTCGGTCACCCACGCGGCCAGCTCGTCGTCTACCTCGCTGGGCTCATGCACCTTGATGTAGTGACCGACCGGCGTCGGGCGGCCGTAGGTCTCGTGTCGGACGATCCGCGAGGAGTCGATCCACCGGGGCAGGATCAGCCCGACCCGAATCGCGCGCTGCTGGAGGACGCAGCCCGCGAAGCGCATCCGGACCATGAAGGCGATCCGGGTCTTCACGGGCACGACCTCGATCCCCGGTCCCGTGGCAAGCACCAGTTGTTCGAGTCGCCGGTAGAGGTCGTGGATCGGCGGTGGGACGCGGGCGAGGTGTTCCTCGACCGAGACCTCGACGCAGGAGTGCCACATGTTCGCGCCGATGAACCGGCGACCGCACCGAGGGCAGGTCCGCAGCGGGCGCCGCGACCGCTCCGACCCCAGCTCCGCCATCCGTCAGCCTACCCTCGAACCGACCGCGCGCCGCCCGGGAACCCCCGTTGCCGTCAGTGTTCATGCGGGCAGCGGGGGGAACTGGGTCGCACCGGGCTCGGCGAAGCGGCTCGACTTCCCGAAGCGCAGGTAGAGGGACGGGAGGACGAAGAGGTTGAGCAGGGTCGTCGTGATGAGCCCGCCGAGGATCACGATGCTCATCGGATACTCGATCTCTTGACCGGGCAGGTTGCCCGACAGCACGAGCGGGACGAGCGCGAGTCCCGTCGTCAGCGCCGTCATCAGGATCGGCGCGAGGCGTTCGCGCGAGCCGCGCGCCACGAGCTCGGGACCGAAGGTCATCCCTTCGTGATCCTCGAGGTGCTTGTAGTGGCTGACCATCATGATGCCGTTGCGAGCCACGATCCCCAGGACCGTGAAGAACCCGACCAGCGAGCCGATCGAGATGATGCCGCCGCCGATGTAGTTCGCCGCGAGGACCCCACCCACCAGGGCCATCGGGAGCGTCACGAATGCGAGCGTCGCGAGTCGCCAACTCCCGAACGATGCGAGCAGGATCAGGAAGATCCCGATCACGGCGACGGCCGCGAACAGGAACAAGCGCGACTGGGCGGCTTGGCGTTCCGCGAACTCGCCCAACACTTCGGCGTGGACCCCGAGCGGGAACTCGACCGATTCGAGACGTTCCTGCAGCTCATTCACGGCCGAACCCAGGTCGCGACCCTCCACGTTGGCGCCGACGGTGATCGTCCGTGAGAAGGACTCACGCTGGATGGCGTTCGGAGTGGGGACGAGGCTCACGTCGGCCACATCCTGCAGTTGCGCGTATCCCCCGTCGGGCGTATCGATCAGCATCTCCTTCACGTCGTCCACACTGTTCCGCGACGCCGGCGTGCTGAACACGTGCACGTCGTAGGCCTTGCCGTCCCTGAAGATGTCGCCGACCTCTTCGCTCGCGAGCATGGTCGCCGCCGCCCGGCGCACGTCGCCCGGTTTCAACCCGTAGCGCTCGGCCCTGACGAGATCGACGTCGATCCGGATCTGGGGGATATCGGCTTGGAGCTCGACGTGCTGTTCGACCACGCCGTCGATGTCCCCGAGGATCTCGCCCACTTCGTCGGCCTTGGTACGCAGGGTCTCGAGATCGTCACCGAAGATGCGCACGACGATGGCGTCGCTGGATCCGGCGAGGACCTCGTCGATGCGCTCATTGAGGTAGGTCTCGCGATTCCGGAAGAGCCCCGGGTAGCCTTCGATGACCTCGTCGACTGCGGCCACGGTCTCGTCGAACGGTGCGTTCGGGTCGACGCTGATCCAGTTCTCGCCGAAGTTCACGCCGTTGATCTCTTCAGATAGGAACGCCTGCCCTATGTGGGAACCGAAGCTTTGGACGCCGGGGATCGCCGTGAACTCGCGGCTGGCCTGGGTGACGATGCGTCGCTCCTCCGCCACGGATGTACCTGGCGCAGAGATCCAGTGCATGAGGAAGTCCCGTTCCTGGAACGTGGGAAGCAGGGCTTGCCCCAGCAGGGGAACCGTGACCACGCCGGCCACCATCAGCGCGCTCACCGTTGCGTAGGCCGGCCTGGGGCTGCGGATGATGGGCGCCAGCAACCGGTCGTAGCCCCGCTGCAACCATCCGACGAGCGGTGACTCCCGGCGCTCGAGCGGTGCCTTCCGCAGCAGGATCATCGCCGTGGCCGGTGTGGAGATCAATGCGACCAACGTGGAGACCGCCACCGCCAGGGCGTACCCGGCGGCGAGCGGGCGGAAGAACGAGCCGGTCAGGCCCTGCAGGAAGAAGATCGGCAGCAACGCCAACGCCTCGATCATCGATGCATAGACCACCGCGCCGCGCACCTCGAGCGACGCATCGAAGATGATCTTCGCCGTCGTCGGGACGGACCGATCGTCGCTCACCTTCCGATGGATGCGCAGGCGTCGCACGATGTTCTCGCAGTCGACGATCGCGTCGTCGACGACGGCCCCCAGGGCGATCACGAACCCCGCCAGGATCATCGTGTTGATCGTGACCCCACGGAGGTGCAACACGAGCCCCGCCGCCGTCAGTGAGAGGGGGATCGTCACGGCGCTGATCAACGCGCTGCGCCAGTCGTACAGGAACACGATCAGCACGAGCATCATCAGGAGCACGCCCACGAGGAGCGAGTGGGAGAGGTTGTGGATGGCGTCGTCGACGAAGTTCCCTGCCCGGAAGACCTGCGTGTCGAACTCGATCCCGGGGAGGCCGGGTCGCATCTCGTCGAGCGCCGCCTCGACCCCCCTCGTGACCTCGAGCGTGTTCCCCCAGGGGAACTTCTCGACGACGAGCAGGAGGCCGGGACCGTTGTTGATCACGGCGTCCCCTCCCAGCGGCTGGTGATCGATCAGCAACTTGGCCACATCGCCGAGCACGATCGTCTCGCCGGCGCGCTCCTTGACGACCACCTTGGAGAGGTCATCGGGCGAGACGATCGGCAGGATGTGGCGGATGTAGAGCTCCTGACCGGGAGTCTCCATCGCTCCTCCGGTTCCGATGACCGCTCCATCCGAGTACCTGAGCAGACCCGCGTCGAGGGAGTCCGCCGTCGCCCTCATGACCTCGTCGAGCGACACGTGGAGCTGCCGGAGCTTCTTGGGGATGACCTGGACGTGCTGCTGCTGCAGCTGCTCGCCCCAGATCGCGACGTTGGCCACGCCGGGGACGCGGAGCAAGCGAGCCCGGACCTTCCAGTAGGCGGTAGTGGACATGTCGATCAACGACACGGAATCTGAGGTCATCCCGATGTGCATCACCCTGCGGGTGGCCGACACCGGAGGCATCATCACCGGAGGGGCGGCCCAGGTCGGAAGGGTCGGCGTCACGATCCTCACGCGCTCCGAGACCAGCTGGCGCGCCTCGAGGAGGTCGGTTCCGGGCTCGAAGAGCAGCTGGATCGACGACAGGTCTGCCACCGACCTCGAGCGGATGGTGTCGAGGCCGGGGACCCCGTTCAGGGCTTCCTCGAGCGGGACGGTGACCAGGGACTCCACGTCGGTTGAAGAGAGCCCCAGGCTGATGGTCTGGATCTCCACCTGTGGTGGCGCGAATTCCGGGAACACGTCCAGCGGCGTGTTGCGCAGCTGCGTGAAGCCGTAGAGCATCATCCCGGCCGCCAACGCGACCACGATGAACCGCAGCTTGATGCTCGAGGCGACGATCCAGCGCATCATGGCCGAAGCGATCCTTTCGTGGTCACTCTTCGACTTCGGTCTCGGTCCCGTACAACTCCGACGCGCCCTGGGTCACGACCTCCATGCCCCGGGGTGGACCGTCCGACAGGAAGGCTCGATCTCCGCTGATGTGGTCCACGACGATCGGCACGCGCACGAAGGTCAGCGGCTCGGGGTTCGTGTAGGTCCAGGTGTCACCGGTCGCCGTGTAGAACACCGCCGCATACGGGATCATCGTGGCGGACCCGGCGGCGAGAACCGGATCCGCCTGGATGTCCACGCGCTCGGCCGCCTCCGCGGTCAGCGTGATGCGCGACACGTCCGTTCCATCGATCGGTTCCAGCGTGGCCGGCTCGTTCAGCGCCTCCTCCTCCTCCGGGACGGCTGAACATGCCGACAACAGGAGACCGGAGAGGACCAGGAGCCCTGCGATCCATCGACGTCCGTGCGGCATCTCGTTCTCCTCCTATGAACTCGTCAGCTGGGATCCCTCGACCTCGGTGAGGTCGACCGTCGGTTCGGAGAACACCGAGGAGAGGTCGGGTTCCGCGCGTGCCCCGTAACGCTGGTAGAGGGCGGGGACGATGAAGAGCGTGAGCAGCGTGGTCGAGACCAGCCCGCCGAGGACCACGACGGCCATCGGTTGCACGATCTCGAGACCGGCGATCCGGCCCGTGATCGCCAGCGGTGCGAACATGAGCGCCGTCGTGACGACCGAGGTCAGGACCGGCGTGAACCGTTCGCCGGCACCACGAACCACGAGCTCTCCGCCGAAGGCCTGACCCTCGTGCCGCTCGAGATGCTGAGCATGCCGGATCTGCATGACGGCCTGGCGGGCGGCGAGCCCGAAGATCGCGAGGAACCCGGCGACAGATCCGATCGAGACGGCCCTGCCGTCGATCAGCACGGCGACCGCACCACCGGCGAGGCTGAGGGGCAGCATCAGGAAGACGAGCGCCGCCAGGCGCCAGTTGCCGATGGATGCCTGCACCAGCAGGAGGACGGCGAGCGCTGCGGCGATCGCGAAGCCCAGCGCCTCCCGATCCGCGGCCCTGCCTGCCGCGTAGTCCCCGACGAGGGCCGCGTGATATTCCATCGGGAACTCGACCTGGCGCAATCCCTGCTGCACGTCGTCGGTGATGGCTCCGAGATCGCGACCCGACACCGCGGCGGTGACATCGATGCTCCGGGAGACGTCGACGTGTCGGATGACGGTGGGGGAGGACCCGATCCTGACGTCGGCGACGTCGCCCAACCGCACTTGCCGACCCGAGGGCGTGTCGATCGCGAGGTCTTGGACGCTGGACAGATCGTGTCGGACCTCCGCCGTTCCCCACACCACGACGTCGAACACCTTCTGGTCGTCGAAGAGGCTCCCGACCTGGATGCCCGACAGCAGCGTCGCCGCCGCTCGCCGAACGTCGCCCGGCACGATCTCGTACCGCTCGGCCGCGTCCAGGTCGACCTCGATCTCGAGCGTCGGCTCCTCGGACTCCGAGGCGACCTGCGGATCCTCGATCCCGTCGATCCCCGAGAGGACCTGCTTCACCTCTTCAGCCTTCGTGCGGAGGATCCCCAGGTCCTGCCCGAAGATCCGCACCGTGATGGGGTCATTCGATCCCCCCAGGACCCGGTCGATCCGTGCGGAGGGGTACGTCACCACGTCGCGGTTGAGCCCGGTGTAGCCGTGGACGACGTCATCGATCGAGGCTCTGGTCGCGTCGTAGTCGGCCTCAGGGTCGACGGTGACCCACAGCTCGCTCGCCTCGGTGCCGACGACCTGGTCCGACAGGAGCGCTCGACCCGCGTGTCCGCCCACGTCGAGCACCCCGGGGATGGTGCGGATCTCGTCGCTCATGAGTGCCGTGATCCGGTCCATCTCGGGGAGGGAGGTACCTGGTGGTGCGCTGAGTCGGACCAGCAGATTCGTGTCCTTGAACTCGGGGGTGAACGACCGCTCGAGGAACGGCACCGCGAGGAGACCGATCAGGAGGATCACGCCCGCCAGGACGAACGCCGGACGGGCCGAGGCGAGCACCCGCGAGACCCCGCGCTGGTACCTGGGCCGCAGCCAGCGAACGATCGGAGATTCGCGGACGTCGGTCGGCGCCGTGGCGAGCAGCGTCAGGCCGAGCGCCGGCGTCACCACGAGGGCGACCACCATCGAGCACACCACGGCCACGGCATAGGCCACGGCGATCGAAGGGAAGAACGCGCCGAATGCACCCCGCGTGAAGAAGACCGGTACGAGCACGACGAGGGAGATCAACAGGGCGTACAGACCGGCGCTGCGCATCTCGATGAACGCATCGCGGACGATCAGCGCGGGGAGGCCCGGGCCACCCACGCCGCCCTCCGCGCGCCGCCCGCGTATGCGCCGCGCGACGTTCTCCGTGTCGCCGACCGCATCATCGATCACGACGACCAGCGCCAGGATCAGCCCGGCCACGATCATGGAGTTGAACGTCGTATGGGTCCAGGTGAGCACGAGCACCGCGGCCAGCAGCGACGTCGCCATCGCGACGACGGCGATCAGCGCGGTCCTCCATGCGAAGAGGAACGCGCCGAGGGCAAGCAACAGGAGCAACGCACCGATGATCAGGGCGGTCGTGAGGTTGTTGCTCGACGACTCGATGTAGGTCCCGGGCCGTAAGAGCGACGTGTCGATGGTGATCCCCGAGAGCCCGGGGCGAAGGTCGTCGAGCGCAGACTCGACCCCGCGCGTCACCTCCAGAGGATTCGCTCCGGGAAGTTTCTCGATGACGAGCAGGAGGCCTGGCCCATCCGAGAACACCGCGTCGCCGATGAGCGGTTGATGGTCCACGACGATGTCGGTCACGTCGCCCAGGCGCAGGGGCGTGCCCCCGGTGTCCTGGACGATCACTTTCGCGAGGTCGGCAGGCGAGGCGAACGGCACACCGTGCTGGATACCGAACCGCTGGTTCGGTGTCTCGATGATCCCTCCGGTCCCCGGCGTGGACGCCTCCACGAAGGTCAGGTTCGAGACGAATTGTGCGTTCGCGCTCGTCTCGATGATCTGTTGCAGGGACACGTCGTGCGCGCGGAGCCGTGCGGGATCGACCAGCACTTGCAGTTGCCGCTCCCGCTGGCCCCACACTGAGACGTTGGCCACCCCTGGAACCCCCATCAAACGGGGCCTGATGTTCCAGCGAGCGAGCAGGGACATGTCGATCAAGGAAAGCTCGTCCGAAGTGAGCCCGACCAACATCACGCGGCTGGTCGACGAGACGGGCTGGAGCATCTGCGGAGGCTTCGAGACCTGCGGGAGCGCGTGGGCCTGCGTGAGGCGTTCCTCCACCACCTGGCGGGCGTCCAGGATGTCCGTACCCGGCTCGAAGACCATCTCGATCGAGGAGAGCCCGGGGATCGATGCCGACTTGATTGTGTGGAGGAACGCAACGCCGTTGAGCAGATCCTGTTCGAGCGGGACGGTGATCAGCTCCTCGACCTCCATCGCCGAGAGTCCGAGGGCTTCCGTCTGGACCTCGACCGTCGGCGGCGAGAACTCCGGAAGGACGTCCTCGGACACGTCGCGGAGCTGCGCGATGCCCAGGGCTATCACCAGCGCTGCGAGGAAGAGCATGAACCCGCGCGCCTTGAGGCTCGATCCGATGATCCACCGCATCATGGTGCGGAACCTCCCTCAACGATCGTTCGTGCCGCACACTAGGAACGGCGGAGGAGTTGGTCATCGTCGCGCGGGACGAACCCTCCTCGTCGCTGGAGACGACGGGTCCGCCCGAAGCGCTGCCCGCTCACCGAGGCGTTGGTCTGACCAGACCGGTGCTGTACGCGAAGACGACGGCCTGCACGCGGTCGCGGAGCCCGAGCTTCTCGAAGATGTGCCGAACGTGGGTGCGCACGGTGGTGTCCGCGACGAAGAGTTCAGCCGCGATCTCGCTGTTCGAACGCCCACGCCCGATCAGCGTGAGGACCGTGAGCTCCGTCGGTGTGAGTGTCTCGAGCTCGTGCGCCTGCTCGGGGCTCGGCGGGCGAGGCGCGACGAACGTTTCCAGCAGGCGGCGGGTCACCGAGGGGGCGAGAAGCGTGTCACCGTCGGCGACCACCCGGATCGCGTGGACGAGCTCATCCGCGCGGATGTCCTTGAGCAGGAAGCCGCTCGCGCCCGCCCGGAGCGCCTCGAGCACGTACTCGTCGATGTCGAAGGTCGTGAGGATCAGGATCTTGGTGGTGTCGTCCTCGGCCACCAGGATCCGGGTGGCCTCCACGCCGTCGAGCTCCGGCATCCGGATGTCCATCAGGATGACGTCGGGGCGAAGAAGGCGTGCCTGCTCGATGGCCCCGCGTCCGTCGGCCGCTTCGCCGACGACCTCGATGTCGTCTTCCGAGCGCAGGGTCATCGCGAACGCGGACCGCATGAGCGGTTGGTCGTCGGCGATCAGGACGCGGATCGTCACACCGGATCCGCGTCCAGCGGCAACGACGCGACCACCTCGAACCCTCCGCCGAGCCTCGGTCCGACCCTCAGATGCCCGCGGAAGAGTCCGACACGCTCGCGCATGCCCAGGTGACCGTACCGTGCCCGAAGAGGATCGGGATCCTCGGTGCCGGAGCCCCACCCGTCGTCGCTGATCTTCAGATCGAGGACGGACTCGCCGTATCGGATCACCACCGCGGCGCTGGCCGGTCCGGCATGCTTCAGCACGTTGGTGAGCGCCTCCTGGACGATGCGGAAGGCCGAGAGGTCGAGCCCTGCGGGCAACGGCCGCGGCGTGCCCTCGACCATGAGCGTGACCGGAAGGCCGGCCTCACGCACCTGAGACAGGAGGGCCTCGAGATCGTTCAGCCCAGGTTGCGGGGCCCGCACATCGGGCCGGTCGTCGTCGGTCCTCAGGAGCCCGAGGAGCCGGCGCATCTCCACGAGCGCCTCTCGGCCCGAGTCCTCGATCGAGCCCAACGCGACGCGTCCTTCCTCGGGATCGGCGTCGAACACGCGCTGGGCGGCGACCGACTGCGCGACGATCACGCTGACGTTGTGCGCCACCATGTCGTGGAGCTCGCGAGCGATCACACGACGTTCTGCGGCCACCGCTCTCAGGGCCGCCTCCTCGCGATCATGCTCGAGTCGGGCCGCCCGGTCCTCGAGGCTGATCACCTGACTCCGCTTGACCCGCAGGCCGTCGCCGATGAACCAGACGGCCCCGACGACCAGGCTCTCGGCGAAGATCGCGTCGAGTTCGATCGGCTCCCTCGACTCGAACATGATCAGGAGCACCACGGCCGCGCTCGCGACGGCGGCCGGGATCGAGATCCTGCGATCACGGTGCGCCGCCACCGTGTACAGGGCCAACAGGAAACCGAATGAGGCGAACGACGGCAGGTATCCCAGGAAGAAGAAGAAGAACATGGCGATGCTGCACACGGCGAGGACGGCCACCGGCGCCACCCGCCTCCAGACGAGCGGCACCGTCTGCAGCAACGCGAGCGCGAGACCGAGCGTGTCGAGGGTGCGATTCGTCGTATCCGTCGCACCCTCGGGGATATCGAGATGGAGATGCACCAACAGTCCCACGAGCGATGCCGCCGTGAGCGAGGCGGCGATGAGCGTGTCCTGCACGAGCGGATCGGAGATCGCGCGCCGGAACGCCCCGCCACCGGATCCTCCACCCATGCCCGTGCGTGAGGAGACTCCGCCCCCGGATCCCGCGTTCCCCGTGCTGACACGCGCTCGGGACGTCGTGGGGGGATCTCGCTGAGCACTCTTCATGCGTCCCACCGACTCTCATCGCGGCGGCCGCAGGACGCGGACACCTCGCGGCATTCGGGTTGGCGCAAACGTAAACCCTGGAGTCGGTTCCCCTCAAGGGCCACATGTCGCATCCTGCTGCCGACCGTCGGGTGCCATCACGTCGTTGCCGCTGTCGCGGGGCGGATCGGAGCGGTGAGCCGGAGCCATGCATCCGACCTAGGCGATGATGACTACGCCGGGCGGCCTATCCACGAGGGTCATGTGGAGACGTTCGCAGCATTGTGCCTCCCCCGAGGGCGTCGCTACGCTCCTGGATGCTGTAGGGCGATACGCCCGTAGCAGCGGCAGGGATGCCACCCGTCGATCCAGGAAACGAGGCCCGCGTGACCAGGAAGTCGCTCCCGCTCGCGATCGCGGTATCGATCGTGCTCGTCTCGATGCTCGCCGGCGCGGCGCGGGCCGTGCCTCCCGTCAACGCTCCCCCTTCCGGGACCGACATGCTCGACGGTCAGGTTCGTTCGCTCGGTCTCGTTGGCTCCAACATCTGGATGGGTGGAAAGTTCGGCCACGTCCTCGACGCCGACGGGCAGGTCGCCTACGCGGCGGAGAGCCTGGCGGTCATGACGGAGAGCGGGGTCGGTCTCGACATCGCTCCCGACGTCGACGGCATGATCTGGGATCTCTGGGTAGACGGCACCACGGTCTATGTCGCCGGCTCGTTCTCGACGGTCGGCGGGCAAGCCCGCGACAGCATCGCGGCGATCAACGGGCTGACGGGCGCCGTCCTGCCGTTCTCGGTGTCGTCGCCGTCGCTGAAGACTGTCGCCGTCGTGGGATCCGTCGTCTACGCCGGAGGCCGGGTGCTCAACGCATACACCCTCGCGGGTGCGAAGCTCGGTGGATGGGTGGCACCGAAGGCGGTCATCGACCCGGCCATCCGCGGCGGTCGGTCGAATCAAGGGACGTTCCGTGACTTGACGCCCGGGGGTGGCGCGATCGTCGCAGCCTGCCAGTGCGACTCGATCGTCCGGGGCGGCACGTCGCAGCCGACCAAGGCCGTCGTGAAGGTCAACTCGACCACCGGCGCGGTCTCAGGTTGGACTCCCACGGAGCTCACGTCCGCCTCCGCGGCGATGGGCCGCGACGTCCTGGTCGCCGATAACAGCGTCTACGCGGCGATCGGCGGCTCCGATTTCATCGCCCGCTACGACCTCACGACCGGCAACGCCGTCTGGAAGGTGGACACGAACGGGTCGGCGCAGGCGCTCACGATGATGGGGAGCGACCTGATCGTGGGCGGGCATTGGGCGTGGGTCGAGGGCGGGGGCGCCACGAGTTGCTCGGACAACACCGTCTGTGTCTATCAGCCGAAGCTCGTGGCGATCGACGCGTCGACGGGTGCGATCGCGCATCACACGGAGCAGACGTCGGTCGGTCCGAGGAAGCTCGCCGACTGGGATCCGGCCTTCTGCTGCGAGTACAACGGTGTCTGGACCCTCGCGGTCGACGGCCAAGGCGATCTGTGGGTCGGCGGACAGTACACGAAGGTCGGCACGGCCTGGGACGCGGCCAGGATGATCGTCGACACCACACCCAAGGCGCTCAACATCACTTCGCACCGCTACGTCGCCGAGCTGAGCTAGCCGGGTCGTCGCCTTCGAGCGTCGTGTGCCCGGCGCGGTTCGACTCGAGAGCCCGGGTCTGAGAACCTTCACCCATGGTCGACCCAGAGCGCCTGCAGACGTTGCCGCTCTTCGGCGAGCTCGACGCCTACGATCTGGGCAAGGTGGCTCGATGGGTCGACGAGATCCGCGCCGCCCCCGGCGACCTTCTGATCGAGCAGGGGACGATGCCGTTCGAGCTCTTCGTGATCGAGCGAGGTCGGGTCGAGGTGGTACAGGATGGGACACAGATCGCGACGGCCGGCGCCGGCGACGTCGTCGGTGAGATCGCCCTCCTCGAGCAGCATCGGCGGATGGCGACCGTCCGAGCGCTCACGGACGTCATCGCGCTGGCCCTGCCCGTGGATGGATTGCAGGCGCTAACGGTGGAGATGCCCGAGCTCGGCGACGAGCTGCGGGGCATCATGGACCGGCGCCGGGCGGAGAACGAAGCGCGGTGAGGCGCAGCGGCCATGCGGCCGCCGCCTTGCGGATGTCTCGTCAGCATGCAACACTTCGACCTTGAGATGTCCGGGCTTCGCCCGGGCCGACGGCGGCACGACGCGGGCACGTGCCGCCGTCATCTTTCTCGGATCGGCAGCCTCGGTTCGTACGTCGGATGAAGTCTCGCGTTCGGAGTTGCTATCGTTGCTCGCATCGGGCGCGTAGCTCAGCGGGAGAGCGCTCGCCTCACACGCGAGAGGTCGCAGGTTCAAAACCTGCCGCGCCCACCCGATCGGTTCTCGGCGCGCGTTGACGCCGTCGGAGGCCGCGGTTATCCGTCCCTCGGCGAAGCCGGGCGGTTCGATAGGGTTGGACCATCCCGCCACTCCCGTCCTGCAGGAGGTCGATCCATGGCCGTCACGTCTCCGTCCCTCGCCGCCGCGCGAGCGACAAAGCTCCGGAAGATCTACGGAGAGGGTGACGCTGCCGTGGAGGCCCTGAGGGGTGTGACGATCGAGTTCGCGAGCGGCGAGTTCACGGCGATCATGGGGCCTTCGGGCTCGGGCAAGTCGACCCTGCTGCACTGCCTCGCAGGCCTCGACACCCCCACCGACGGCACCGTGTTCATCGGGGACACCGACCTGACCGACCTCAGCGAGAAGCAACTCACGGCCCTCCGCCGCGACAAGGTCGGGTTCGTGTTCCAGGCCTACAACCTCGTGCCCACGCTCACCGCCGCGGAGAACATCACGCTGCCGCTCGACATCGCCGGCCGTGACGTCGACGGAAGCTGGTACGCGAAGGTCGTCGACACGATCGGGCTGCGTGACCGACTCGACCATCGGCCGAGCGAGCTGTCCGGGGGACAGCAACAGCGGGTCGCCGGCGCTCGCGCGCTCGTGAGCAGGCCCGACATCGTCTTCGCGGACGAGCCCACCGGCAACCTCGACTCGCGTTCGGGCGCTGAGCTCCTCGGGTTCCTCCGCGATGCCGTGACGACCTACGGGCAGACGATCGTCATGGTCACCCACGATGCCAACGCGGCGAGCTACGCCGACCGCGTCGTGTTCCTCGCCGACGGACATGTCGTCGACGAGATGCGCGAACCCACGGCCGACCGCGTGCTCGACCGGCTGAAGTCGCTGGAGCGGTAGAGACCGTGTGGCGCGCGACCTTCAAGAGCCTGCTCGCGAAGAAGCTCCGACTCGTGCTGACCGCCGTCTCCGTCGTGCTCGGCGTGGGATTCGTCGCGGGCACCTACGTCCTCACCGACACGATGAATGCGGCGTTCGAAGAGTTGTTCGCGCAGACCTCGGCGGCGTCCGACGTCGTGGTGCGATCCGCTTCTGCGTTCGACTCGGCTGCGGCGGGCGCCGGCGGGGGCGGTGGGAGCGACGACCGAGCGCCGCTGCCGGAGTCGGTGCTCGACGATGTGGCTGCCGTCGCCGGGCGTGGCGATCGCGGTGGGAGACGTGCAGGGCTATGCCCAGATGGTCGACCCCGCCACCGACGAGGTGATCGGAGGTGTCGGGCCCCCGACGATCGGCACGAACTGGAACGAGCTGGCCGGCGAGGTGCTGACGCTTCGCGGCGAGAGCGTCCCGCCCGCCGGGCCCGACCAGGTCGTGATCGACGCCGCGACCGCGCGCAACGCCGACCTCGCGATCGGGGACTCGATCCCCATCCTCTTCCAGGGGCCCCCGGGTGAGTTCACGATCGTCGGCATCGCAGGGTTCGGCGATGCGGACAACCTGGCCGGCGCCACCCTGGCCGTGTTCGACACCGAGACCGCGCAGGAGGTGCTCGACAAGCAGGGTGTCTTCGACGCGATCAGCGTCGTCGGTGACGCCGGGATCGCGGCGACCGAGCTCCGCGCCTCGGTCGACGCGGTCCTGCCGGCGGGGGCCGAGGCTGTGACGTCGACGTCGGTCGCCGAGGAGGCGTCGCAGGCATTGCAGGAGGGCCTCGGCTTCTTCCGGACGGCGTTGCTCGTGTTCGCGTTCGTCGCCTTGTTCGTGGGGTCGTTCATCATCTTCAACACGTTCTCGATCATCGTGACCCAACGCACCCGAGAGCTCGCGCTGCTGCGGGCGCTGGGCGCGTCGAGGCGACAGGTTGTCGGCTCGGTGGTGGTGGAAGCCTTCGCGGTCGGTGTGATCGCCTCGGTGGTGGGCATCGTTGCCGGCATCGGCATCGCGATCGGGCTCCAGGGTCTGCTCGGCGTGTTCAACATCGATCTGCCGAGCACGTCGATCCAGTTGCTGCCGCGCACGATCATCGTCTCGCTTCTCGTGGGAGTCATCGTCACGGTCGTCGCCTCCATCCTTCCCGCCCGGCGTGCGGGCTCGGTGGCGCCGATCCAGGCCTTGCGTGAAGCAGCCGACGGGACGGCGACCCGGGGACTCGCCGGACGCCGGCTCGCGATCGCCGTCGGGGTGACCGCACTCGGCGCGGCAGCGCTGCTCTACGGGCTCTTCGGCGCCGAAACGAACGGCGCATCGATCGTGGGATTGGGAGCCGCGGTGACGTTCATCGGGGTGGCGATGTTGTCGCCGCTGGCGGCGAGACCCGTCGCGGGCGGATTGGGCGCCCCTCTGCGGAGGCTCTCGATGCAGGCGCGGCTCGGGCGCGAGAACGCGATGCGCAGCCCGAGGCGCACGGCCTCGACGGCGGCGGCGCTGATGATCGGGCTCGGCCTCGTGTCGATGGTCGCGATCCTCGCCGCGTCGCTGAAGGCGTCGTTCGACACGGCGCTCAACGCGACCCTCAAGGCCGATTACACCCTTTCCACGAGTTCGTTCACGTCGTTCAGCCCCCAGGTGGCTGAGCGCGTCGCCGCGTTGCCCGAGGTCGGCACGGCCTCGACGTTCAGGCAGAACGGGTTCCGCGTGAACGGCTCGACGTCGTTCGTCACGGCGGTCGACCCCTCGACGGTCGAGGAGGTCGCCACGCTCGAGGTGTCCGAGGGCTCGGTCGGGGCGTTGGCCGAGGGGACCGATACCGTGCTCGTGCATCGCGACGTGGCGGCCGACAACGGGTGGAAAGTGGGCGACGAGGTGCCTTCGGAGTTCGCGTCCTCGGGTGAGGTGCCCCTCGACGATCGTCGGTATCTACGACGAGAACCGTCTCGTCGGCGACTACGTGATCTCGCTCGCGACCTACGAAGGGCTCTACAGCGAGCAGCTCGACTCGTTCGTGCTGGTGAAGGCGGCAGAAGGCGTGCCACTCGACGACGTCGGTACCGCGATCGAGGGAGCGGTGAAGGAGTACTCGAACGTGCAGGTGCAGGATCAGGCCGCATTCCGTGAGCAGCAGGCGGGGTTCGTCGATCAGCTGCTCGGGCTCGTGACGGCGCTGCTCGCGATGGCGATCGTGATCGCCCTGTTCGGCATCGTGAACACGCTGGGGCTCTCGATCTACGAGCGGACGAGGGAGCTGGGGCTCCTGCGCGCGGTCGGGATGAGCCGGGTGCAGGTCAAACGCATGATCAGATGGGAGTCGGTCATCATCGCGGTCTTCGGTGCCCTTCTCGGCGTCGTGATCGGGGTGCTGTTCGGGTGGGCGCTCCAGCAAGCGTTGAAGAACGACGGGGTGAGCGAGTTCGTGGTGCCGGTCGGCCAGCTCGTCGTCTACCTGGTGCTCGCCGGACTCGCCGGCGTGCTCGCAGCGATCTGGCCGGCACGCCGAGCCGCGAAGCTGAACGTGCTCGAAGCGATCTCGTACGAGTAGCCGAGGGCGTGGTCGCTATCATGCCCGCATGCCGACCCTGATCCTGCCCGAGGCCGTCCGCGTCGAGCTTCCCGAAGGTGAGCCCGTCGGCGCTGCGCTGCCCAAGGGGACGATCGTCGCTCGCGTCGACGGGGAGCTGCGCGACCTATCGTTCGTGCCCATGGCCGACGCCGAGGTCGAGCCCATCTCGCCGCACTCCGACGAGGGTCTGCACGTGTTGCGGCACTCGACGACGCACGTACTGGCGCAAGCGGTCTGTGACCTCTATCCGGGGGCGAGGTACGCGATCGGTCCCGCCGTCACCGACGGCTTCTACTACGACTTCGACCTCCCGGAGGCGGTGCACGCGAGCGACCTCTCGAGGATCGACCGGCGTATGCGTCAGATCGTGAAGCGGAACCAGCGCTTCGTTCGCGAGGAGGTGACACGCGGCGAAGCCCTCGAACGCCTGCACGACCAGCCGTTCAAGGTGGAGATCATCGAGGGCATCGGCAGCGAAGAAGGAAGCGAGACCGCGTCCGAGGCCACCGCCGGCGAGACCGTGTCGCTGTACTCGAACGACGGATGGGTCGACCTGTGCATGGGTCCGCACGTGCCCCACACCGGCGTGCTCGGAGCTTTCAAGCTCACGAACGTCGCCGGTGCGTACTGGCGCGGCGACGAGCGGAACCCTCAGCTCACCCGCATCTACGGCACCGCGTGGGCGACGCAGGACGACCTCGATGCCTATCTACACCGGCTCGAGGAGGCCGAGCGCCGTGACCACCGCAAGGTCGGGGCCGAGCTCGACCTGTTCTCGTTCCCCGAGGAGATCGGTTCCGGCCTCGCCGTGTTCCACCCCAAGGGCGGTCTGGTGCGCCGCCTGATGGAGGACTACTCACGCCGCCGGCACGAGGAGGCGGGGTACGAGTTCGTCTACACCCCGCACATCACGAAGTCGGAGCTGTTCGAGATCAGTGGTCACCTGACCTGGTTCGCCGACGGCATGTTCCCGCCGATGGAGCTCGACGGTGGCACGCAGTACTACCTGAAGCCCATGAACTGCCCGATGCACATCCTGATCTTCAAGAGCCGCACGCGGAGCTACCGGGAGCTGCCGCTGCGGCTCTTCGAGTTCGGCACCGTGTACCGGTACGAGCTGTCGGGGGTCGTGCACGGGCTCACCCGCGTGCGCGGGCTCACGATGGACGATGCCCACATCTTCACCACGAAGGAGCAGCTCGGCGACGAGCTCCGGTCCGTGCTCACCTTCGTGCTGGACCTGTTGCGCGACTATGGGCTCGACGACTTCTACATGGAGCTGTCGACGCGCCCCGAGGACAAAGCCGTCGGCACGGAGGAGGAGTGGGCCGAGGCCACCGAGGCGTTGCGCCTGGCCGCCGAGGCGATGGATGTGCCGCTCGTGATGGACCCGGGTGGCGGCGCCTTCTACGGGCCGAAGATCAGCGTGCAGGCTCGAGACGCGATCGGGCGCACGTGGCAGATGTCGACGATCCAGGTCGACTTCCAGATGCCACAGCGCTTCGAGATGGAGTATTCGGGCGACGACAACGCCCGGCACCAGCCCATCATGATCCACCGGGCGCTGTTCGGCTCGGTCGAACGCTTCTTCGGGGTGCTCACCGAGCACTACGCAGGGGCGTTCCCGCTGTGGCTCGCGCCCGAGCAGCTCCGCTTCGTGCCTGTCGCCGACCGGCACGTCGGTCGCTGCGAGGAGCTCGCCGCCAAGGCACACACGGCCGGATTACGCTCGTTGGTCGACGATTCGAAGGAGAGCGTGGGCAAGAAGATCCGGGCGGCGCAGCTCGCGAAGGCGCCCTACACGCTCGTCGTCGGCGATCAGGAGCTCGAGTCGGGTGCCTACACCGTTCGCGACCGCTCGGGCACGGAGTTCCCAGGGGTCCCGTTCGACCGGGTCATCGATGCGTTGGTCGAGGAGGCGTCGAGTCGCTCGCTCGCCCAGACCGAGTTCGGCGCGGCCTGAGGGACCGACGCGATGGACCACTTGTGGAGCCCGTGGCGCATGCAGTACATCGAGACCGCGCGCGACGAGCTCGAGGAAGACGGCGGGTGCGTCTTCTGCGCCGTGCCGGAACGTGAGCCTGAGCGCGTGCTCGCACGCGCGAGGCTCGCCTACGTCGTGCTGAACAAGTTCCCCTACAACCCTGGACACCTGCTCATCGTGCCCTACCGACACACCGGCGACGTCGAGGACCTGAGCGACGCCGAGAACCTCGAGCTGCAGACCCTGCTCCAACGGTCGATCCGGGCGCTGCGCGAGGAGGCGGAGCCCCACGGATACAACGTCGGCATGAACCTCGGGTCGATCTCGGGCGCCGGCATCCCGGATCACCTGCACTGGCACGTCGTGCCGCGCTGGAGCGGCGACACCAACTACATGCCCGTGATCGGTGAGGTCCGGGTGCTGCCAGAGCTGCTGGCCGACACCGCTCGACGCCTCGCACCAAGGTTCGTTGATGCGTGATCGGGTCGCGGGGTTCGTCGACGTGGTCGACGGGGGGCGGCTGCACTACGAGATGGCCGGCGCCGGACCGGTCGTGACGTTCCTGCACCCGGGCTTGTGGGACGCGCGCACCTGGGATCCGCAGTTCGAGCCGTGGTCCGAGCGGTTCCGCCTGCTGCGCTACGACCAGCGAGGCTACGGGAGGTCGTCGAGACCCGAGGGCACGCCGTACTCACATGTCCGCGACCTCGTGGCGCTGCTGGATCATCTCGGGATCCAGCGCACGGCCCTCGTCGGCTGCTCCATGGGCGGAGCCTTGGCGATCGACGCCACGCTCACGATGCCCGACCGGGTATGGGCGCTGGTCCCCGTCGCGCCCGGGCTCGGCGGGTTCGAGGAGACCGAGGACGAGGAAGCATGGTGGGACGAACGAGCTGCGCCGGTCGACGCCGCGGCGAAGGCGGGCGACTTCGAGCGGGCCCAGGACCTCTCGCTCGAGATCTGGGCGCCACTCGGGGTCGACGACCCGGCCGGCGCTCGTATCAGGGACATCGCGCGCGACAACATCCACGAGCTCACGATGGACGAGTCGGCCGCCGAGGAGATCGACCCGCCGGCCGCGCAACGCCTCGGCGACATCGACGTGCCGACGCTGGTCGTCGAGGCTCGGTACGACCCGCCGTTCGGCCGCCGTGCGTCCCAGTTGATCGCCCGAGAGGTGCTCGACGGACGCCTCGTCACGATCGAGGCCGACCACGTGGTGAACCTCCGTGCCCCCGAGGCTTTCGACGCCGCCGTCCTGCCGTTCTTGCTCGAGAGCGCCCCGGGATGACGGTCTACTTCTTCTCGGCCTTCGCGGCCTGATACTCGTCGATCACCTTCTGGGCGAGCTGCTGCGGCATCTCCTCGTAGTGCGAGAAGGTCGCGCTGTACGCTCCGCGGCCACCCGTCATCGACCGCAGGTCGATCACGTATCGCGCGACCTCGGCCTGGGGCACGAGGGCGCGGATGCGTTGCTTCCCACCACCGATCTGGTCCATGCCTTGGATCTTGCCGCGCTTGGAATTCAGGTCGCCCATGATGTCGCCCGTGTACGAGTCGGGCACGATCACCTCGAGGTCGACCAGCGGTTCGAGGAGGACGACACCCGCCTGCTCCACGGCCTCCTTCAGGGCCATCGAGCCGGCGATCTGGAAGGCCATGTCGGACGAGTCGACCGCGTGGAACTTGCCGTCGACGAGCGTGACCTTGACGTCGACCATCGGGTTCCCGCTGATCACACCATCGGACATCGTCCGCACGATGCCCTTCTCGATCGAGGGGATGAATTGGTGGGGGATCGCCCCGCCGTAGATCTTGTCCTCGTAGACGAACCCCTCGCCGTGGGGGAGGGGCTCGATCTCGATGTTGCAGACCGCGTACTGGCCGTGCCCACCTGTCTGCTTCACGTGCCGGCCGAGCCCCTTCGCTCCGCCCCGGATCGTCTCGCGATACGCGATCTTCGCCGGCGCCGTCGTGACCTCGACGCCGAACTTCCGCTTCAGGCGTTCGATCATCACCTCGAGGTGTGCCTCGCCCATGCCGTGCATCACGGTCTCGTGGGTCTCCTCGTTCCGGGACACCCGGAGGGTGGGGTCTTCCTCGCGGAGGCGGGCGAGTCCGGTGGCGAGCTTGTTCTCGTCCCCCTTCGTCTTCGGAGCGATCGCGTACGCGAGGAGCGGTTCGGGGAGCTCGATCGGTGGGACGTGCACGGGGTCGTCCTTGGTCGAGAGCGTGTCCCCGGTGTGGGCCTGTTGCAGCTTCGCCACCGCACCGATATCGCCCGCCACCACCTCGGACACAGGGTCGTGCTCCTTGCCCACCAGCGTGAACAGCTGGCCGACGCGTTCGTCGATGCCTTGCGTGGCGTTGTGCACGTTGGAGTCCGGGCGCACCGCCCCGCTGAAGACACGGAACATGGTGATGTGACCGACGAACGGGTCGGACAGCGTCTTGAACACGAACGCCGTGAGCGGCCCTTTCGGGTCGCTCGTGCGCTCGGTCTCGCCGTCCGCCTTGCCGACGACGCCGACGGGCCCGCGGTCGAGCGGCGACGGGAATTCCTCGACGATGAAGTCGAGCAGCCGGTCGATGCCGATCGCCTTCTCGGCGGAGCCGACGATCACCGGAGCGAGTCGGGCGTTCGCGAAGCCGAGCTTCGCGCCGCTCACGATGTGCTCCTCGGGCAGCGTGCCCTCCTCGAGGTACTCCTCGATCAGAGCGTCGTCGGATTCCGCGACGGCCTCGATCAGCTTCTCCCTCGCGGGGTCGGCCATCGCGTGCAGATCCTCGGGCCAGTCCGATTCCTCGGCTCTCGGGCCGTCGGGATACACGTCGGCCTTTTCGTGCAGCAGGTCTGCGACGCCCGTGAACTCGTGCTCGGCGCCGATCGGCAGCTCGAACGGCGCGACCTGGTTGCCGAAGGCGGCGACGAGCTGGTCGAGCGTCGTCTGGAAATCGGCGCGTTCCCGGTCGAGCTTGTTCACGAAGATCGCTCGGGGGAGACCGGCCTCGACGGCAAGCTCCCAGGCCGCCTCGGTCTGCACCTCGACGCCGTCCACCGCCGAGACGACGACGATCACGGCGTCGGCGGCGCGGATCGCCGAGCGCATGTCACCCACGAAGTCGGCATAGCCCGGCGCGTCGAGCACGTTGATCTTGACGCCGTTCCACTCGACAGGCGCCATCGAGAGCGAGACGGAGATGCCCTTGCGTTGCTCGTCGGGGTCGTGGTCGCTGACCGTGTTCCCGTCCTCGACCCGGCCCATGCGCGTCAGCGCGTCGGCCGTGAACAGCATGGCCTCCAGCAGGGTGGTCTTCCCGGACCCCCCATGGCCGACCAGCAGGACGTTGCGGATGTCATTCGCGTCGTAGGTCTTCAACGCTCGTGCTCCTTCGGAGAGGTTGGAGGCGAGAGTGTGGGAATCCTACCCAAGTGGGGAGTTGCTAGGCTCGCCCGGTCCCGCCCATGGTGCGATTCGAACGACAACCGCCGGGAACCGCGATCACCCGCTCGATCCTGTCGGCAGGTGCGCTCTTCGCCGCCCTGGCCGGATGGCTCGTCGTCGCCAGGGAACCTCGCGCCGCCGCGGGGGCCGCGTTCCTCTCCGGGTGCCTGCTCCTCGTGGGCGGGCACCGAGCGAACCACGGAGCGGGGGGACCGGTCGACCGCATGCTCGATGAGCTGCTCGACCGTGCGTGGGACGGCGCCGTGCTCGGCACGATCGCGTGGGCAGCCCGAGGCGACCGGCCCTCGGTCTCGGCGGCTGCCCTCGCGGCTCTGTGTCTGAGCGCGCTCTCCTCCTACGTTCGTGCCCGCGGCGCCTCGCTCTCTTACAGCGTCGAGGAGAGCCACCTCACCCGAGGGCTCCACTACGGGCTCGTGGTGGGCGCGCTCGCCCTCGACCAAGCGTGGGCCCTGTGGCTCGCCGCCGCCCTGTCCGGGCTGGCTGTCGCCGTGAGGACGTCGCAGGTAGCCCGCGAGGAGCGCGCGTGAACATCCGGGACGAGCCGTCGCCCCTGCCGTCGCGCGAGATCACCTCGGACGACCCCCCGCACGACGGTGCATGGCGCGAGACGCTCGCGTTCCACGCGTACCGGTCGATCGCGTGGCTCGGGCGTGTGCTCCCGCAGCGGTGGGGACGACCCGCATTCCGGGCGGCCGGTCTGCTGGCGCACGATCTGATGCCCGGCACCCGGCGGACCGTGGCGCACAACCAAGCGCGAGTGCTCGGGCGCCGTCCGGGCGATCCGCTCGTGCGCGCCTCGACGCGCGAGGCCTTCGCCTCCTACGCCCGCTACTGGTACGACTCGTTCCACTTCGTCGCGGTCACGCCCGAGGAGGTCGCGCGCCGGTTCGAGTCGGTCGGTGAAGAGCATCTGTGGCGCGCGCTCGACGAGGGCCGCGGCGCCATCGTGGCGCTGCCTCATGTCGGGAACTGGGATGCCGCCGCGCCGTGGCTCGTCTCGGAGGGGCGATCGGTGGTCGCGGTGGCGGAGCAGCTTCGGCCTCCTCGCCTCTACGACCTGTTCGTGGCCAACCGCACGGCCCTCGGTATCGAGGTGCTCGGCCTCGGCGAGCCGGGCCTGGGGCGGAAGCTTGCGACCAGGCTCGCAGAAGGACGCATCGTGGCGCTGGTCGCCGACCGGGACCTCACCGGGCGCGGGGTCGAGGTCTCGATGTTCGGGCGCCCTCGCCGGCTTCCGGCCGGCCCGGCCTTGCTCTCGATCACCACGGGGGCCCCGCTGTTGGTCACCCCCGTGTTCCAGACCGAGAGAGGGTGGCGCTGCGTGATGACCCCACCCCTCGCCGTCGAGCGCACGGGCGACCGGCGGGCCGACGTGGTGGCGCTCACCGAGCGCATGGCGCGGGAGTTCGAACGCGCGGTGGCCTCGGCGCCCTCGGACTGGCACATGTTCCAGCCGGCCTGGGAGGACTGAGGCGACGTGCGCATCGCGCTGGTGTGTCCGTACGATCTCGAGGCCCCCGGCGGCGTGCAGGTGCACGTGACGGAGCTCGCGGAGGTGCTCGAGGGCCGTGGGCACGAGACGAGGGTGCTCGGTCCGGGGAAGGGAGGGCTCGGCCGAACCGTCCGCGTCCCGTACCGAGGTACGGTGGCGCCGATCGCGCCGTCGCCGACCGGCATCCGAAGGGCACGCGCGATGCTCGACGCCTTCTCGCCCGATGTGGTGCACGTGCACGAGCCCTTCACGCCGAGCGCGTCGACGTGGGCGACGCTCGCCTCACGCGTGCCGGTCGTGGCCACGTTCCACGCCTGGCTGGATCGGTCCCGTCTCTACGAGATCGCGACGCCGCTGCTCGGCCCCGTGCGGCGCCGGCTCGCCGCAACGATCGCCGTCTCGGAGGCCGCCGCCCGGTTCGTACGGCGGGCCATGCCGGAGCTCGATCCTGTGATCGTGCCGAACGGGCTGTCGGTGGCCCGGTTCGCCTCCGCGGTTCCCCGCGCGTGGCCCCCCGGTCGGCGCATCGCCTGGGTCCACCGGCTCGACGCGCAGAAGGGATTCGCCGTGATGGTCGAGGCGTTCGGCGTGCTCGCCGCCGAACGATCGGACCTCCGGCTCACCGTGGGCGGAGATGGAGCGGACCGAGGGGCCGTCGCGACGCTCGTCTTCGGCACGCGAGAGCGGGTGACGATGCTCGGGCGCGTCGCGCACGCCGACGTGCCGGCCATCCTCGCCGGCGCGGACGTGGCCGTTGCTGCGGCGACGGGACAGGAGAGCTTCGGATACTCCGTGGTCGAGGCGATGGCGGCAGGGGTCGCCGTGGTCGCGACCGACATCGAGGGGTATCGGGAGGTCGCGACGAACGACGTCGATTCGCTGCTGGTGCCGCCGGGCGATCCGAGGGCGTTGGCCGACGTGGTCGCCCGTGTGCTCGACGACGGTGCACTTCGGGAACGGCTCGCCACGGCCGGCAGGGCGCGCGCAGCTTCGTTCGACTGGTCGACCGTCGTCGAACGTGTCGAGCATGTCTACGATCAGGCCATCGCGGCGGGACCTGCTCGGCCGTCGCTACGATAGGGCGACATGTCACCGGTCGTGTGGATCGTGCTGGGTCTCGTGGTCGTGCTGCTCGTGGCCGTCATCTGGTTGTACAACCGCCTCGTGCGCCTACGCACGCGCACCGACGACGGGTGGGCCACGATCGATGTGCAGCTGCGCCGCCGGTACGACCTGATCCCGAACCTGGTCGAGACCGTGCAGGGCTACGCGACGCACGAGCGGGACCTGTTCGAACGCGTCACCGAGGCTCGCGGTCGTGCGATCGCGGCCGGCGGCGTCCGGGACCAGGCGACCGCCGAGAACGCCGTCACCGCGGGGCTGGGGAAGCTCATGGCGGTGGTCGAGGCGTACCCGCAGCTCAAAGCCGATCGACACTTCCTGGCGCTGCAGGAGGAGCTCATCGGCACGGAGTCGAAGATCGCCTACGCGCGGCAGTTCTACAACGACCAGGTGCGCCGCCTGAACACGGCAATCGGCACGTTCCCGTCGAACCTGATCGCGAACGCCTTCGACTTCGATGAGCGGCCGTTCTTCGACATCGACGACCCCGTGGGTGAACCGGTTCCCGTCGACCTCACGCCGGACGCCTAGATGCACGAAGAGATCGCGGCCAACAAACGGAAGACCGTGCTGCTCGTCGCTGGCACCTTCGTGTTCTTCGCCGGGGTGGGCTGGCTCCTCGGGTACCTCTTCGGCACCGGCCCGGTCGGGCTCGTCATCGCACTGGTCGTCGCTGCCCTGCTCTCGGTCAGCTCCTACCTCTACGGCGACAGGATCGTGCTGGCCTCGACGAGAGCCCGCGAGGTCGCATCCGCGGACGAACCCCGCTTGCACAACCTCGTGGAAGGACTCGCGATCGCCGCCGGGATCCCGAAGCCGAGGATCTACGTGGTGCCCGAGCAGGCGCCGAACGCGTTCGCGACCGGGCGCGACCCGGAGCACGCATCGATCGCGGTCACCCAGGGGCTGTTGTCGATGATGAACCGGGTGGAGCTCGAAGGGGTGATCGGACACGAGCTCTCCCACGTCCTCGATCGCGACATGCTGCTCGGCACGATCGTGGCGACCCTCGTCGGTGCAGTGGTGCTCATGGCCGAGTTCCTGATGCGCTCGTGGTGGTGGGGAGGGCTCGGGGGCCGGCGCGGCAACGACAGCAACGGCGGCCCGGCGGCGCTCGTGCTCTTCGCGATCGGCTTCGCGCTCATGGTGCTGGCACCGCTGGCGGGCGAGGTGATCAAGCGCGCGGTCTCTCGCAACCGGGAGTTCCTTGCCGACGCCCAAGGGGCGATGCTCACCCGGTACCCGCCCGGGCTCGTCGCGGCCCTGCGCAAGATCGCCGCTTCTCCCACCGCGATGCATTCGGCGAACAACGCCACCGCGCACCTGTGGCTGTCGCAGCCGTCCCGTATCGAAGGAGAGCGCCTCGGCCCGTTGGAGCGCATCTTCGCCACGCACCCTCCCATCGCCGAACGCATCGCACGCCTGGAGGAGATGTGACGTTCGTGTCGAGCTCCCGCGAGGTGTTTGGAAGCACCCGTTCGGCGGTCTAGCATCGCTGCGCCGTCCCCACGAGGGATCGCTCCCACTCGTTCACCACCCTCGAATCTCATCCGACGTCTCCAGGAGGTCCCCTCACAGTGGCTCTCACCCGTCGCGGCAAGGCACTCGTCGCCGGCGTCGTCGTGGCCGTGCTCGGCGGCAGCATGGCTGCCCTGGCGCTCTCGGGGAACGCGCCGGCTCCGATCCAAGAGGCCTTCCACAAGGCTGGCATCGCTCCCGCCCCGATCGAACCGTGCCCACTGACCGGCGAGACGCTCCCTGGAGACAAGCAGCCACCCGCTCGCCCCGTGCTCGCGGTGAAGGTCGAGAACTCTCCTGACAGCCGACCGCAGGCCGGCCTGGAGCGAGCTGACATCGTCTACGAGGAACCTGTTGAGGGGGGAGTAACCCGATTCATCGCGCTCTTCCAGTGTCGTGATTCGGATCGGATCGGCCCGGTCAGGTCTGCTCGGATGACAGATCCCTCCGTTCTCGTGCAGTACGGATCACCCCTGCTGGGCTACGCGGGCGGCGTGACGCCGGTCGAGCGCGCGATCGAGGAAGCTGGATTGATCGACCTGAGCTATGAGATCGCTGTCGATCAGTTCACCCGTGACGAGAGCCGCGAGGCACCTCACAACCTGTACACGACGACGAAGGGTCTCTATCGATTCGCCAAGTCGAAGCAGGATCGGCCCGCTCAGGTGTTCGCCTACGACTCAGAGATCTCCGGGAAGAGCCGTCCGGCGCGACGGATCCACTTGTTGTTCTCGTCCTCCTTCGCCGATGTCTATTGGAACTGGGATCAGGCTGAGGGGGCGTGGCTCCGTTCCCACGGCACCGAGCCGCACATGCTTGAGAGCGGTCGTGTAGGCGCCACGAACATCGTCGTGATGCATGTGAAAGTGACCGACAGCGACATCGTTGACGTCACCGGCGCACCGTCGCCCGAGGTGAAGGTCGTCGGCCAAGGGAAGGCCTGGGTCTTCCGCAACGGGCGGATGATCTCCGGAAGGTGGGAGCGACCCACTGAGTCCGACGTCACACGATTCGTCACGGCGGCCGGAGAGGATATCGCGCTCGCGCCGGGCACGACCTGGGTGGAGCTCGTCCCATCGGTCGTCCCTGTGGAGGTTGGAGGCAAGGCCGTCTGAATCCTTGGAGCTCCCCGGGCGTGACGGGAGCGCAGGGTCCCTGTTCAACGGCCACCGAGGCCATCCGAACGCGTGATCATGACGATCTCACGCAGGCACTTGCCACCGTCCACCAGGCCATGAAGCGACGATGACCTCATGGTGCGAGGAGGTACCGTCCCTGAAGGTACAGCACGACGTAGAAGAAGAAGATCGCGACCATCGCCGCGCTCGACACCGCGAGTGCGATCTTGAAGATCCGACCCTCGAGCGTGAAGCCGAGCGCCATCACCAGGGGAAAAGCCGCGAGCAGGAAGCGCGGACGGACGGCGAGTGCCCCGGAAAGAAGGGCGAGGGCCTCGGCCGCCAGGGCGTATGCCACCACGGCAGGAGGCAGGTGAGCCCGCACCATCAGGACCACCAACACGACGAGGAGGACGAATCCGGCCGCGAGCCCTGCGTAAAGGAATGTCCTGACTTCAGGAGCTACTCCGCCACCCGCGAGCGCATCGAGTTCGGGCCAAGACCCGATGGTGTCGTGCCAGAAGACCCGGTTGGCCCTGAACCAGTACCCAGGCTCGTCCGTTCGCCACCACAGGTAGCCGATGAACGCGAGGAAGCCCGTGGGAGCGAGAAGGGGAGCCACGACCGACCTCAGATCCCTGCTCTCCCGCATCGCGATGAACGACGCGACAGCACATGAAGCGGTAAGTGCGAGACCGTTCGGACGCGTCGCGGATGCGAGCGCGGCAGTGATCCCTGCGAGCACCCACGCCTTGCGTTGCAGCTGGAGCAGGCACAGGCAAGCGAGGAGGATGAGGAGTCCCTCAGGATAGGCGAGAGAGAGGATGAATGCGCCGGGGAAGAAGCAGAACAGCAACACGGCTCGGTCCGTCGCGGCTTCGCCCCGCAGACTGCCAGCGAGATTCGCATACGCGACAACCGCCGCGGCGCCCAGGAGCAGCGCGACGCCGATCGCCACTGCATCAAGTGGGAGCGGCAGGACGGACCCGATCCCAGCCACGACGAGCGGATACAAGGGGAAGAATGCCACTGCTCCGTCGACGCTCGTGTCTGCCCCCTCTGGGGCGCCCGGTCGGTTCACATCCGGCCCCGGGAGGTACCCGTGCTCGGCGATGCTCAGATACCATTGGCTGTCCCACGTCGTGAAGACAGACTTCATGTCGCCGTTCCCGCTCGGCACCAGGACGAGAGCGAATGCAGCCGCCGTCAGCAGAACGAGTCGTGAGATCGCGTATGGAGGCAGAGCGACCCGCAGACCTGCCCTGACGAGCCCCACGCTCGTCTGCCGCTCACGCATCCACGAGGCCTGCAGCGCGCACGTCCCTACCTCACTACCTCGGGCTCACCCCTCGGTCGCTGACGTTTCGCCATCATTGCTGCCGTTCGAGAGCGGGTAGCGACGGCCTCCCTCGAGATGGCCGCGAGCACTCAGCCCTAGTCTTTGGCTCCGGAGGATGATTCCACTCGGATTCGCCGGATCGAGAACGGGGGTAGCGGATGCTATCACCCGGTTGCCCGGAAAGTGAACCTGGCAGAGGGTGCATGATCCCCTCGCCTCCTACTACTGCCGCGAAGGCGGTGGCTGCTGCGGGGACCTCCGACGGTACACTGCCAACGTCTGACATTCCGAGGAGGCGATACTCGTGCAGCGCGAGACCGGCACCTTCACCGTGAAGTCCGGCCTGGCCGAGATGCTCAAGGGCGGCGTGATCATGGACGTCACGACCGCCGAGCAGGCGAAGATCGCCGAGGATGCCGGGGCGTGTGCCGTGATGGCCCTCGAGCGCGTGCCCGCCGACATCCGCAGGGACGGTGGCGTCGCCCGGATGGCCGACGCCACGAAGATCGAGGAGATCCAGCAGACGGTCTCGATCCCGGTGATGGCGAAGGCGCGCATCGGACACTTCGTCGAGGCCCAGGTGTTGCAGGCGCTCGGCGTCGACTACATCGACGAGTCCGAGGTGCTGACGCCCGCCGACGAGGAGTTCCACATCGACAAGTGGGCGTTCACCGTGCCGTTCGTCTGCGGTGCGCGGAACCTCGGCGAGGCGTTGCGGCGCATCGCCGAAGGTGCGGCGATGATCCGCACGAAGGGGGAGGCGGGCACGGGCAACGTGGTCGAGGCCGTGCGGCACGAACGGGCGATCCTCCGGGAGATCGCCGAGGTCACGACGCTCCGCCCGGAGCAGTACGTGACGAAGGCGAAGGAGATGGGCGCACCGGTCGAGCTGGTTCGTATCGTGGCCGAGCAGGCACGTCTCCCCGTCGTGAACTTCTCGGCCGGCGGCATCGCGACCCCCGCCGATGCCGCGTTGATGATGCAGCTCGGCGTCGACGGCGTGTTCGTCGGCTCCGGCATCTTCAAGTCGCAGGACCCCGCCACGATGGCCCGCGCGATCGTGGAGGCGACCACCAACTTCCAGAACGCCGACGTGATCGCGAAGCTCTCGCACGGGCTCGGCGAGCCGATGCAAGGCCTCGAGATCGACACGCTGGAGACGCGCCTCCAGGAGCGTGGCTGGTAGCCGCGCCGCACGAGGGGTGAGCGAGGTGAAGGCGGGCGTGCTCGCGCTGCAAGGGGACTTCCGCGAGCATGCGCGCACCCTCGCCTCCGCGGGTGCGACCCCCGTGGAGGTCCGCAGCGCCGACGATCTCGCGAGCGTCGATTGCCTCGTGATCCCTGGCGGCGAGTCGACGACGATCGGCATGCTGGCTCACGCCTATGAGCTCGTGGAGCCGGTCCGAGAGCGTGCGGAGGCCGGCATGCCTGTGTTCGGCACGTGCGCAGGCATGATCGTGCTCGCCGAGCGCGTCGTCGGCGGCGCGCCCCTGTTCGCACTGATGGACATCGGTGTGGAGCGCAACGCCTATGGCCGGCAGGTCGACTCCTTCGAGGCGGACATCGCCGTCGACGGCATCGACCATCCGGTGCGCGGCGTGTTCATCCGCGCCCCGCGCATCATCGACGTGGGTGACCGGGTGCGAGTGCTCGCGGAGCATGAGGGCGCGCCCGTCGTGCTCGAACAGGCCAACCTGCTCGTATCATCGTTCCATCCTGAGCTGATCGGCGAGACCGGGCTGCATCGTTACCTCCTCGCGAAGGTCTGAACCCCCTCGAGGGAGCGGGGCACGAGGAGCGAGGCGGAAGCCGAGGGCAACCCCGGGGAGGGAACGAAGATGTCCGGCCACTCGAAATGGGCGACGATCAAGCGGAAGAAGGCAGCGAACGACGCCAGGCGGTCGAACCAGTACGCGAAGCTGCTACGGGCCGTCGAGGTCGCGGCGCGTGAAGGCGGCAGCGGTGACATCGCGTCGAACATGACCTTGGCGTCGGCCGTCGAGAAGGCCAAGAGCTTCTCGGTGCCGACCGAGAACATCGACCGAGCGATCAAGCGCGGCACCGGTGAGGACGACAGCGGCGCCCGCTACGACGAGATCAGTTACGAGGGCTACGCACCCGGCGGGATCGCGCTCTACGTCGAGGCCCTCACCGACAACCGGAACCGTACGGCACAGGAGGTGCGGCACGCGTTCACCCGCAACGGCGGCAACCTCGGAGAGACCGGCTCGACCGCGTGGATGTTCACGAGGAAGGGGGTCGTGGTCGTCGAGAAGTCGATGGCCCCGGACGAGGAACGCCTTCTCGAGTTGGCGCTCGAAGGCGGGGCCGAGGACCTGCGCGACTCCGAAAGCTCGTGGGACATCATCAGCGACCCGGCAGCGTTCACGGACGTGCGCGACGCGTTGGAAGCCGCCGGTGTCGAGGTGTTCTCGGCCGAGATCTCGATGGTGCCGCAGTCCACGATCCCGGCCGACGGCGGCGAGGCGAAGCAGGTGCTGAACCTGATCGAGGCGCTCGAGGATCTCGACGATGTGCAGAACGTGTACGCCAACTTCGACATCCCCGAGGAGGTCATGGCGTCGCTGTAGACCGCCGACCCGCCCGCTCGGGTGATTGCGGGGGCTGGTCGTGGCTCCTAGGATGAGCGAACGGATGTTCGATTCCTGTGTGCTCGGTGTGGACCCCGGAGTGGCGCGGCTCGGCCTCGCCGCGGTCGCGGTCGACGGCCGACGCCCGGTCCTCGTGTGGGCAGACACGGTCGCGACGGCCGCCGACGTGCCTGAGGCGGACCGGTTGCGAGCGCTGGCCGACGCCGTACGGGCAGCGATCTCGGCGCACCTGCCGGTCAGTGTGGCGGTGGAGCGGGTCGCGTTCAACCGGAACCAGGTGAGCGCGCTCACGGTCGCTCGCGCCACCGGCGCCGTCATGGTGGTCGCTGCGGAAGCGGGGCTCTCGGTCGAGGAGTACAGCCCGACGGAGATCAAGAACGCCGTGACGGGTGTCGGCAACGCCAACAAGCGCCAGGTCCGCGATGCGCTCCAGCGGGTGCACGGCTTCCGCGATCTACCGAGGAAGCCCGATGCGGTCGACGCCGCCGCCGTCGCGCTCACCCACCTCGCCGGCGCCCGCCTCCGCACTGCGGCCCGCGTCGGAGCCCTCCGATGATCTCGTTCCTCGAGGGGGAGGTCGTCGAGAAGGGCGCGACCCGTGTGGTGCTCGCCGTCGGCGGCGTGGGGTACGCCGTGTCCGTGCCGATGTCGGTCGTGAGCCGTCTTCCGGCCGTGGGGACGACGGTTCGGGTCCACACACGCATGGTCGTCCGGGACGATTCGATGACGCTCTACGGCTTCTCGACGACCGATGAACGCGAGCTCTTCGACCTGCTGACCGGCGTCACCGGCGTCGGGCCGAAGGTCGGGCTCTCGTTCCTGTCGGCGATGAGCGCGGACTCGCTCCGTCGCGCAGTGGTCGCCGGCGACGCCGACGCGCTCACCGTCGTGCCGGGCGTCGGCAAGAAGGTGGCGCAGCGGGTGGTGGTCGATCTACGCGATCGACTCGGCGGCGAGGCGGAGCTTCCGGCAGACGGTCCGATCGTCGACGTTCGCGAGGCGCTCGTCTCCCTCGGACTCACCGCCCAGGAGGCCGCCGATGCCACGCGCGACGTCGACGTCGACGGACGGGAGGTCGACGACATGCTGCGCGAGGCGTTGCAGAGGGTGGGCAGATAGCGATGGACGACGATCGCCTGATCGAAGCAGCCGTCGTCGATCCCGAGGATCGTGAGTTCGACGTCGCGCTGCGGCCGACCACCCTCACCGAGTTCGTCGGCCAGGAGCGAGTCAAGGAGCAGCTCCAGCTGCTGATCGACGGTGCTCGCCGACGCCGGGAGCCCGTCGACCACCTCTTGTTCAGCGGCCCCCCGGGGCTCGGCAAGACCACGCTCGCGCAGATCGTCGCGAACGCCATGGGCGCGGGATTCCAGCCGACGAGCGGACCGGCCCTCGACCGTCCGAGCGACCTCGCAGCGATCCTCACGAACCTCCAGGACGGCGACGTGTTGTTCGTCGACGAGATCCACCGGATGCCCCGCCCGGTCGAGGAGGTGCTCTACCCGGCCCTGGAGGATTTCGTGCTCGATGTAGTGCTGGGCAAGGGTCCGACCGCCCGATCGATCAGGCTCGAGCTCCCGAAGTTCACGCTCGTCGCGGCGACCACGAGGCCCGGACGCATCACGCTTCCCTTGCGGGAGCGGTTCGGGTTCTCCCCCCGCCTCGACTACTACCCGGTCGATGACCTCGGTCGCATCGTCGGAAGGTCGGCGGGCATCCTCGAGGTGCGTCTCGATGAGCCGGGCGCGGGCGAGATCGCCCGGCGTTCACGAGGGACGCCCAGGATCGCGAACCGGCTGTTGCGCAGGGTTCGAGACTTCGCCGAGGTCCGCCACGACGGTGCGATCACGGGGGGAGTGGCGCGCGCCGGCCTCGAGATGTTCGAGGTCGACGAGGAAGGGCTCGATCGGCTCGACCACGCGATCCTCGTGGCGATCGTGGAGCGGTTCGGCGGGGGACCGGTCGGCTTGTCGACCCTCGCGGCATCGATCGGGGAGGAACCCGACACGGTCGAGGACGTCGTCGAGCCCTACCTGCTGCAGCTCGGATTCCTGCACCGCACCCCACGCGGACGGGTGGCCACGGAACGCGCGTACCGGCACTTGGGCTCGCAGCTGCCGGGCACGCTTCCGATGTGAGCCTCGTCGGGCTTCGCGGGCGCTAGACTCCATCGGTCGCCTCGTTCGGCGATCTCCACGACCGAAGGAAGGTTCATCCATGTTCCAGTTGCTCGCTCAGGATTCCCAGGGAGGCGGCAGCTCGCTCGTGGCGATCCTTCCACTCCTGTTGATGGGCGGCGTCTTCTACTTCCTGCTGATCCGGCCTCAGCAGCGCCGTGCCAAGGCACAACAGGCACTGCTTCGCAGCGTCGAGGTCGGCGACGAGATCGTGACCACCGCGGGGGTGTTCGGCACCGTGATCGCGATCGACGACGTCGACGACGTGGTGACCGTCGAGATCGCGCCCGGCACGAAGGTCCGGATGGTGCGGGCCGGCATCGGGCGGATCGTCTCCGACGTCGACGAAGCGGGGGAGGACGACGAGCCCGACGCCGACGTGCCGGATGGCCAGGACGGGCCGTTCACGCAGACGTGACCGATCCCACGACCCCGGCTGAGGACACGTCTCATGGCCTCTCCGAGGCCTCCTCCACCGTCGTTGCATCCGACACGACCCCCGAACCGGCGCCGCTCCCCGTGGAACCGGCCCCACCGGCCGGCGTCGACGCGGCCACCGTCACCCTCGAGGACGTGCAGGCGAACGAGGAGCTGTCCCGATTCATCGCGTCGGCCGATCGTGTGATGGACGCGATGGGCTTCACCGAGCACGGCTTCCGCCACGCGAACCTCGTCGCGCGCATCGCGTACCAGGTGCTGGCACGGCTCGACCACGGGGAGCGCGACGCCACCCTCGCGTGCGTCGCCGGCTATCTGCACGACGTCGGGAACGCGCTCGCCCGTGACGCCCACGGCCAGACCGGCGCGACGATCGTCTACCACGCCCTGCGGGACTCGGTGGCGTCGGCCGACCTGATGCCGATCGTGGCCGCGATCGCGAACCATGAGGAGTCGGAGGGCACCGCTGTCTCACCGATCTCGGCCGCCGTGATCCTCGCCGACAAGTCCGACGTGCACCGGAGCCGCGTTCGCACGACCGGGCAGATCGACCTCGACATCCATGACCGCGTGAACTACGCCGTGGAGCAGTCGTTCCTTCGGGTAGACTCCGCTGCCCGCACCGTCAGCCTCGAGCTGACGATCGACACGGGCATCAGCCAGGTCATGGAGTACTTCGAGATCTTCCTTGGGCGTATGCAGCTCTGCCGCGTGGCGGCGGAGCACCTCGACGCCCGGTTCCGTCTCATCGTGAACGGGGCAGAGCTGGCGTGAAGCGCACGCGAGGCCTGTGGACCTCCATCATCTTCGTGCTGGCATTGACGCTCGCGTCCGTGGTCGGGTTCGCGAGCGGCGCGTTGCAGCCGATCCTCGGGCTCGACCTCGAGGGAGGTGTCTCGGTGACCCTCTCGGCACCCGAAGGCACCCCCGACGAGGTGATGGAACAGGCCCGCACGAACATCTCGAACAGGGTGGACGCGTTCGGCGTGGGTGAACCCGACATCGTCGTGTCGGGGACGACGATCGAGGTGCAGATCCCGGGACTCGGGCAAGGCTCGATCGAGCCACGCTCGCAGACCCGCTACTGCCTGGTCGGCCCCGATGACGAGAACTACGGGTGTGCCGAGACCGAGCGAGCCGCGGCGGATGCCCTCGCGGAGCTGACCGTCGTGCCCCAAGTGGCACAGGCCTGCCTCGTCGATGACTCCGGCGCGCAGGTGGAGTGCTTCCCGAGCGAGGAGATCGCGAAGCTGGGGAAACGAGCGATCACGGTGGCCCCGAAGGCCGACGCCGGCGCGTCGGCGAGCCCCAGTGCCTCGCCGTCCCCGGACGGCGGCGCCGATGCGTTCTGCCTCGTGAGCACGACCGGTGAGCAACTCGACTGTTACCCGACGCGCAAGGAAGCCGAAGCCGTCCGCGATGCGCTCACGGTCGAAGTGACCCAGGAGACCTACTGCGTCACCGACGGCGCCGGAGCGCAGGACGAGACCGAGAGCACGCCCACCCCGACGCCCACCCCTTCGGCCGACCCATCGGCATCGCCATCGGTCTCGCCGACGCCCTCGCCGACGCCCTCGCCGACGCCGGCGCCCACCGCGTTCTCCGGGTTGTCGCTCGCAGCGAACGATCTTCCGTGCGGCCTCGGAACGCAGGAGGCTGCGAAGACGGCCATCAGCGACACGCAGGTCCGGACGGTCGAGACCCTGTACTGCGTGATCAGCTCGGGCGACCAGAACCTCGGATGCTTCATCGACCGAGCGTCCGCCGAGGAACGCCAGCGCTCGACCGGCCAGCAGCGGCTGCTCGACGTGATCGGCCAGACGGCCCGTCTCGAGGAACGTCCGGTGATCGCGATCGTGCCTCCGGGCGACCCGGCATACGCGGCCACCCCCGTCACGTGCCCCACCGACGCCGAGCGTGAGCGCACGGGATGCTCGTTCTCCGCGCTCGAGGACCAGGAGGTCGTCTACGAGGACGACGCCGGGAACCGGTTCCGACTCGCGCCCGCGGTGATCGTCGGTGGCGACATCGCCGAAGCGAACGCGATCCTCGGCGGGTCGACCGGTTCGGAGTGGGCGGTGCAGTTCCAGCTCACGGGCGACGCGACGGGCCGCTTCGCCGACGCGACCACGACAGCCGTGTCGTTGCCTCCGCCGCAGAACCAGATCGCGATCGTGGTCGACCGCGTGGTGATCTCGTCGCCCACCGTGCAGAGCCCGATCACCGCGGGCACGGGCGACATCACCGGCGGCTTCACCGAGGCCGAGGCTCGAGACCTCGCCACCGTGCTGAACGCCGGGGCGCTCCCGGTCGAGCTGACGCGTCAGCAGGTGCAGACCGTGAGCCCGACGCTCGGACAGGAGTCGCTGCGCCAAGGCATCGTGGCGGGCATCGTCGGGCTGCTGCTGCTCTTCCTGTATCTGCTCTTCTACTACCGACTGTTGGGCATCGTGGCGTGGCTCGGCATGTCGATCTGGGCGGTGTTGGCACTGGCGCTGATCTCGCTCGCCGGTCTCCAGTTCGGATACGCGCTGACGCTCGCCGGCGTCGCCGGTCTCGTGATCTCGCTCGGGGTCACCGCCGACTCCTACATCGTCTTCTTCGAGCGTCTGAAGGACGAGGTGCGCGGCGGCAAGAGCGCACGCGCTGCGGTGCAGCCGGCGTTCGCCCGCTCGTACAAGACGATCGTCGCGGCCGACGTGGTCGCGGGCATCGCCGCCGTGGTCCTGTACCTCACGGCCGTGAGCTCGGTGCGCGGGTTCGCCTTGACGCTCGGCGTCGCGACCCTGCTCGACCTGTTCGTCGTGTACTTCTTCAAGCGGCCGACCGTCTTCCTCCTGGCGCGCAACCAGCGGCTCGTGTCGCTCAAGGGCTTCGGGCTGGAGGCGGGTGTGGCCGGCGAGGCGTCGCCGGGCGACGAGCCGACGGGGAGACGATCGTGACGGCCCTCCACCACGCCCTCGAGACCTACCGTGGGCACACGATCCCGCACTTCCGGTTCGTGGAGCGACGCAACACCTGGTTCGCCTTCTCCGGTGTGCTGATCGCGCTCTCGCTGATCGGGCTCTTCGCGAGCGGGTTGAACTACTCGATCGATTTCGAAGGGGGCGCCAGGCTCGTCTATCCACTCGAAACCGACGTGACGGTGGCCGATGTCTCGGCGACGCTCGCCGACGCCGGCCGCGAGGGAGCGGAGGTGCAGATCGTGAGCGGCAATCAAGTCGCGATCCGCACCGAATCGCTCGCCGAGGCCGGCGACGCTGATGCCTTGCTCACCGCCCTCGCCGACCAGGCGGGCATCGACACGAACGACATCAGCGTCGAAGACATCGGCCCGACGTTCGGGGCCGATGTGCGCCGGCAGGCGATCAAGGGCCTGCTCATCGTGCTGGCCTCGATCGCGCTCTACATCGCGCTGCGGTTCGAGCCCAAGATGGCGCTGGGCGCCATGATCGCCCTCGTGCACGACGTCGTGATCACGGCAGGGCTCTACGCGCTCGTCGGCCGGGAGGTCACACCGGAGACCGTGATCGCGATCCTCACGATCCTCGGCTACTCCCTCTACGACACCGTCGTGATCTACGACAAGATCAAGGAGAACACCGAGTCGAGCGTGCTGGTGACCCGCATGGGCTACGTCGGTGTCGTCGACCTGTCGCTGAACCAGGTCTTGATGCGGTCCGTGAACACGTCGCTCGTCGTGCTGCTGCCGATCCTGTCGCTCCTGCTGTTCGGCGGGGACACCCTGAAGGACTTCGCGTTCGCGATGTTCGTCGGCGTGGCGATCGGCGCGTACTCGTCGATCTTCCTGGCGGCGCCCCTCCTCGCGGTCCTGAAGATGCGCGAGAAGCGCTACCGGCAGATGGAGTCCCGGCGCACGGCGCGGAGCCGGGAAACCGACGTGTCCGACGGCGAGCCCGATGCCGCCGCCACGGCGACCGCTGCCGCGGCGCGAACCTCCGATGCCGCAGCTCGTTCGGCCACGGCGCGCACGGGGTCTCGGCCGCGTCCGAAGAGCAAGCGCCGCCCGCCCGCCAAGCGCAGGCGCCGATGACACGCGGAAGGACGCGAACCGGATGGACATCGAACAGATCAAGGGCTTGATCCGCGACGTGCCCGACTTCCCCGAGCCGGGCATCGTCTTCAAGGACATCACGCCGGTGCTCGCCGATCCGATCGCCTTCTCGACGATCACCGACATGATCGTGGTCCACTTCGGCCGAGGCAACGTCGACAAGGTCGTCGGCATCGAGGCCAGGGGGTTCATCATCGCCTCGCCGGTCGCCTACCACTTCGGAGCGGGGTTCGTGCCGATCCGCAAGCAGGGCAAGCTCCCTTCGACGACCGTCGACGAGGACTACGAGCTCGAGTACGGCACCGCCACGCTCGAGCTGCACGTCGACGGCATCGATGCCGGCGAGCGGGTGCTGATCGTCGACGACGTGCTGGCGACCGGCGGCACAGCGCAGGCGGCCGCCTCACTCGTGCAGCAGGTCGGCGGCAACGTCTGCGGCATCGCGACCGTGATCGAGCTCGACTTCCTGCACGGGCGCGAGCGGCTGGCCGAACACGAGCTGTACACGCTGATCCACTATTGAGCGGTCGCGCCTCGTCCAGCCCCTACACTGGCTGGCGAGGAGGCGCGGTGGACAGCAGGGAAGATCTCAGACCGGAGCAGGAGACGCCGGCACGGCGCGCAGGCCGCCTGCCCATCCCTCGGCCACGGCTGCGCCGCGGCGAGCCCACCCAGCCTTCGTTGATCGACCCCGTGCTGAAGAAGGTCCGTGGCTACAACCCCAAGGCCGACGTGCGGGAGATCGCTCGTGCGTTCGCGTTCGCGGAAGCCTCGCACGAGGGCCAGAAGCGGAAGTCGGGAGAGGACTTCATCACCCATCCGGTCGCGGTGGCCGACGTCCTGGCCGACCTCCGGCTCGACACGACCACGATCCAGGCCGCCCTGCTCCACGACACCGTCGAGGACACCTCGGTGACCCTCGATGGTCTCGAGGAGGAGTTCGGCGGCGAGGTCGCTCGCATCGTCGACGGCCTGACGAAGCTCGATCGGTTCGAGTTCCGCACGAGGGAGCAAGAGCAGGCTGAGAACGTCCGGAAGATGATCGTCGCGATGGCCGGCGACATCCGGGTGCTGCTGATCAAGCTCGCCGATCGCCTGCACAACATGCGGACGCTCGGGGCGTTCCCCGAGGCGAAGCAACGCCGCATCGCGACGGAGACCCTCGAGATCTACGCGCCACTCGCGCACCGACTCGGTGTGCAGGAGATCAAGTGGGAACTCGAGGACCTCTCGTTCAAGACGCTGCATCCGGGGCCTTACCGGGAGATCGCCAGCCTCGTCGATGCCAGACGTGGAGAGCGCCAGGCCCTGATCGAGCAGGTCACGTCGGAGGCTCGCGCCAAGCTCAAGGAACTCGGCGTGAAGGCCGAGGTCGAGGGCCGTCCGAAGCACCTCTATTCCATCTACGAGAAGATGGTGATCCGCGGCAAGGAGTTCAACGAGATCTACGACCTCGTCGGGGTGCGCATCCTCGTGGATTCGCTCCGCGACTGCTACGCGGCCCTCGGCTCCGTGCATGCCCTGTGGAAGCCGATCCCCGGCCGCTTCAAGGACTACATCGCGATGCCCAAGTCGAACATGTACCAGTCGCTGCATACCACGGTCGTCGGCCCCGCCGGCAAGCCGCTCGAGATCCAGATCCGCACGCGTGACATGCACCGCACGGCGAAGTTCGGCATCGCGGCGCACTGGCGCTACAAGGAAGGCAGCAAGCAGGCGAAGGAGGCGTCGGCCGAGGCCGCCTGGCTGGGCCAGATGATGGACTGGCTGAAGGACATGGCCGATCCGCGCGAGTTCATGGACTCGCTGCGCATCGATCTCTACGGCGGTCAGGTCTTCGTCTTCACGCCCAAGGGCGACGTCGTGAACCTGCCCGCCGGCGCGACGCCGGTCGACTTCGCGTACGCGATCCACACCGATGTCGGGCACCGCACGATCGGCGCGAAGATCGGCGGGAAGCTCGTGCCCCTGGACTACGAGTTGCGCACCGGTGACACCGTCGAGATCCTCGCCTCGCGCGCCCAGGGCGAGGGCCCGTCGCAGGACTGGCTGCAATTCGTGAAGACGCCCCGGGCCCGGTCGAAGATCCGTCAGTGGTTCTCGCGCGGTCGGCGCGAGGACGCCCTGGAACAGGGACGCGACGCGGTCACCCGGCTGATGCGGAAGCAGAACCTCCCGATCAAGCGGCTCGCGACGACCGAATCGCTCACGCAGGTCGCGGACGAGTTGAAGTACCTGAACCTCGAGGCGCTCTACGTCGCCGTCGGCGAGGGGCACGTCTCTCCTCAGTCGATCGTTGCTCGCGTCTCCCGTCTCGTGGCCGGCGATGCCGACGAGGACGTGGCAGAGGTGCCGCTCGCCAGGCCCGTGCGCTTGGGTTCCTCGGACGACATCTCGAAGGGGGTGGTGGTCCGAGGTCTTCCCGACGTCTGGGTGCGGCTCAGCCGGTGTTGTACGCCGGTGCCCGGCGACGAGATCCTCGGCTTCGTGACGAAGGGACAGGGTGTGAGCGTGCACCGCACCGATTGCCCGAACGTCAACTCGCTGCGTCGGCAACCCGAGCGGCTGATCGACGTCACCTGGGCGGAGGGCAAGTCGACATCGTTCGTCGTCGCGATCCAGGTCGAGGCGCTCGACCGCACGCGCTTGCTGTCCGACGTCGCCACCGTGCTCTCCGACAACCACGTGAACATCCTCTCCGCGACGTCAGCGACCGGGAAGGACCGGATCACGCGGCTCCGGTTCACGTTCGAGCTGGCGGACATCGCCCATCTCTCGAGCGTGCTCGCCACGGTGAAGCGCGTGGAGAGCGTGTACGACGCCTATCGTGTGGTGCCCAGCTAACTCGATGCGGGTCGTCCTGCAGCGGGTGGCCCGCGCCTCCGTTTCGATCGAGGATCGGGTCGTCGCCGAGATCAGCCGTGGGTTCCTGCTGCTGGTCGGGGTGGGGCACGGTGACGGTGCGGCCGAGGCCGGGCGTCTCGCGGAGAAGATCTCGACGCTCCGCGTCTTCCCCGACGATGTCGGGAAGATGAACCGTTCGCTCGAGGACGTCGGGGGTGAGGTGCTCGTGGTGTCGCAGTTCACCCTGTACGCGGACCTCCGGAAGGGACGCAGGCCATCGTGGACCGACGCCGCCGATCCGACCCGAGCCGCGGAGCTCGTGGAGGGGTTCGCGCGTGCCCTCGAGCACCACGGGCTCAGGGTGGCGCGTGGGGTCTTCGGCGCCGACATGCAGGTCGAGCTGGTGAACGACGGGCCGGTCACGCTGGTGCTCGACACGGCCGCGCTGTAGCGGGCCATCGGCGCTCCTCGCGAGTCACCGATCCGGACCGAGACGAGCTGGTGATCGTTCCCGTCCCACGACCGGCCCCGGCCGGCGCCTCGTAGGCGTCCGATAGCATTGGCGGCCAGATGTGGCTCGACGTGTTCAACGCCAACCCGTACGGGACGAACTGCTGGTTGCTCTCCGCCGAGGGTTCCGACGAGGCCGTCGTCGTCGACCCTGGGTTCTCGCCCCACGCAGTGCACGGGCTGCTCGGTGCCTCTGGGAAGAGCCCCGTCGCGGTGCTCGCGACCCACGCCCACGTCGATCACGTCGGTGAAACCGGCGACTTCGCTGGGGAGATGCCCGTGTTCGTGCACGGGTCCGACGCGGTGGCGTTCACCGATGAGCCGGCCTGGAACGCAGGCTTCGACAACCCGCTCGCGCCGGTGAAGGAGCTCCGAACGCTCGCCGACGGCGACGTGCTGCGTCTCGCCGGTCTCGAGATCCACGTGGTGCACACGCCCGGTCACACGCCCGGCCACTGCGTCTTCCGCGTCGATGCCGACCGCGTGCTCTGCGCAGGTGACCTGGTCTTCGCGGGCTCGATCGGGCGATCCGACTTCCCGAACTCGGACCCCGACGCGATGCTGGCGAGCCTGCGCTGGTTCCTCAGCCTGCCCGACGAGACCGCCGTGCTGCCGGGGCACGGACCCGACACGACCGTCGGGCGCGAGCGCGCCTCGAACCCGTTCCTGCGGGAGCTCGGCTGATGGAGCTCGTGCCGCCACGCGGCACGCAGGATCTGCTGCCCGATCGTGCGGACGCCATGCTCGGGTTGTACGACGAGGCTCACCGGGTCGCTCGCCTCTTCGGGTACCGCTACGTCGAGACGCCCACGTTCGAACAGACCGAGCTGTTCACGCGGACGTCAGGAGCGACGTCCGACGTGGTGACGAAGGAGATGTACACGTTCGAGGACAAGGGCGGGCGTTCGGTCACCCTGCGCCCGGAGAGCACGGCAGGCCTCGTGCGGGCGTACCTCTCGCGGTCGCAGACGCTGCCGAACCCCTTCAAGGGCTATTACGTTGCCTCGGAGTTCCGCCACGGCCGGCCGCAGGCGGGGCGCATGCGCGAGTTCCGCCAGTTCGGCATCGAGGTGATCGGCGCCGCGGCCCCCGGGGCCGACGTCGAGGTGATCGTGGTGGGCGACCGGTTCCTGTGGGAACGCGGCCTCCGCGACATCACCCTGTACCTCAACTCGATCGGCGACGAGGAGTGCCGCCCCGCCTACCGCGAGCGACTCATCGCCTACCTCGAGCCGTTCCGCGATCAGCTCGACGAGGACTGCCGCGTGCGGCTCGACCGGAACCCGCTCCGCGTCTTCGACTGCAAGGTCGACGGGGACAAGGACTTCGTGCGAGCCGCCCCGTCGATCGCCGATCACCTGTGCGATGCGTGCGAGGCGCACTTCGACGCGGTGCGCGACGGGCTCGACGAGGCGGGGGTCGCGTACGTGCTCGAGCCTCGATTGGTCCGAGGACTGGACTACTACACGCGCACGGCGTTCGAGTGGATCTCCGGGGTACTCGCGGCGAACAAGGCGGGCACGCTGAACGCCGGTGGTCGGTACGACGGCCTCGCCGAAGCCCTGGGCGGATCACCGACGCCCGGCGTCGGGTTCGCGATGGGGCTCGATCGTGTCCTGCTCGCGATGGACGGCGAGGGATGCGCCCTGCCCCCGCCCCGCCCCCCTCGGTGCTTCGTGGTCGCGATCGGCGACGCGGCGGGGTCCGAGGCGCGTGCCTTGGTCGCACGCCTGCAGGAGTCGGGGTTGTCGGCGACGCGAGCGTTCGAGGACCGGCCGCTGAAGGCGCAGCTGAGGATGGCCGACCGTGCCGGCGCGTCGTTCGCTGCGATCCTCGGCGAACGGGAGCTCGCGGGCGGGGTCGTGACCCTGCGCCGGCTCCTCGACGGCGTGCAGAAGAGCGTGCCGGCCGCGGATGTCGCGCGATGGCTCACGAGGCTCGACGACTGGACGGACGAGGCGACGTGACCTCCGAGATGCGAACCACGATGCGGTCCCACGCCTGCGGCGAGCTCCGGATCGACGACGCGGGGGAGCAGGTGACCCTCTGCGGGTGGGTGGCGCACCGGCGGGACCACGGGGGCGTGACCTTCATCGATCTGCGCGACCGCGTGGGCGCCGTGCAGGTCGTCTTCCACCCCGAGGAGGCATCCGAGGCGCACGCCTCAGCGCAACGCCTCGGCGCGGAGGACGTCGTGCGGATCGTCGGCGAGGCGCGGGCCAGGCCCGAAGGCATGCAGAACCCCGACCTCGCGACCGGCGATATCGAGGTGGTGGCCGCTGGGCTCGAGCTGTTGAACGCATCCGAGACGCCGCCGTTCCCGATCGAGGACCGCATCGAGGCCGGCGAGGACCTGCGGCTGCGCTACCGCTACCTCGATCTCCGCCGCCCGGAGATGACCAAGGTGCTCGCGATGCGCGCGCGCATCGTGCGCCTGATGCGCGAGCATCTCGACGCGCTCGGCTTCGTCGAGGTCGAGACCCCGATCCTCACCCGATCGACCCCCGAGGGATCGCGTGACTTCCTCGTGCCGAGCCGCCTGTGGCCGGGCACGTTCTACGCGCTGCCGCAGTCGCCGCAGCAGCTGAAGCAGCTCTTGATGGTGGGTGGGCAGGACCGGTACTACCAGATCGTCCGCTGCCTGCGCGACGAGGCGGCGCGCGCCGACCGCGGCTTCGAGTTCACGCAGCTCGACGTCGAGATGTCGTTCGTCACCGAGGACGACCTGATCTCGCTGATCGAGCCGCTCTACGCGGACATCGTCCACGAGGTCGCCGGCGTCGAGGTCGCTACCCCGTTCCCGCGCATGACGTACGCGGCGATGATGGCCCGCTTCGGCTCCGACAAGCCCGACCTGCGCTACGGCATGGAGCTCGTCGACCTCGCACCGGTGTTCGCCGCGACTGGGTTCAACGCGTTCGCCAAGGTGCTCGCCGACGGCGGCGTGATCAAGGCACTGGCTGCCCCGGGGGCCGGGTCGTCCTCCCGCAAGGAGCTCGACCGGCTGATCGAGGACGCGAAAGGTCGTGGCGCCGCGGGGCTCGTGTGGGTCGCCGTCGAGGGCGACGGGAAGCGTCCGCTCGCCCGTCGAGAAGTTCCTCTCGGCCGACGAGGTCGCCGGCCTGATCGAGCGCACGGGTGCCTCCGAGGGCGACCTCGTCTGCATCGTGGCCGACCGCGAGGATCGAGCCAACGTCGCGCTCGACGGGCTCCGCCGAGACGTCGCGGCGAGGCTCGAGCTGATCCCCGAGGATGCCTGGGCGTTCTGCTGGATGGTCGACCCGCCGCTGTTCGAGTGGAGCGACGAGGAGGAACGCTGGGTGTCGGTGCACCACCCATTCACCTCGCCGGCCTCCGACGACCTCACGCCCGAGACGGCCACGGCCCGCGCCTACGACCTCGTGCTGAACGGCTTCGAGATCGGCGGCGGCAGCATCCGCATCCACGACGCCGCCATGCAGCGCAGGGTCTTCGAGTCGTTGCAGCTTCCGTCGGCCGACGTCGAAGAGCAGTTCGGACACCTGCTCCGTGCGCTCGCGCTCGGCGCGCCGCCGCACGGAGGCATCGCGATGGGCGTCGATCGGCTCGTGATGGTCATGGCCGGCAAGGATGCGATCCGCGACGTGATCGCCTTCCCGAAGTCCCAGTCGGGCACCGATCCGCTCACCGGCGCCCCCGCGTCGGTCGACGATGCCCAGCTCCGTGAGCTCGGTCTCAGCTTGCGACACGACCCGCAAGCATCCGAGGACGGCTGACCGTGGCCGACGTGCCTCTCGCGGCGCGCATGCGCCCCCGCAGCTTCGAGGGGTTCGTGGGACAAGGGCACCTCGTCGGAGAGGGGAGGGCGCTCACGCGCATCCTCTCGAGGGGGAGCCTGCCCTCGATCGTGCTCTGGGGCCCGGCGGGCACGGGGAAGACCACGCTGGCATACCTGCTCGCCGACGCGGTCGGCGCGGAACTCGTGCAGCTCTCGGCCGTGAACTCCGGTGTGGCCGATGCCCGGAAAGTGATGGAAGGTGCCCGCGGCGGTCTGTTCAGGACGGTGCTCTTCGTCGACGAGGTGCACCGGTGGTCCAAGGCACAGCAGGACGTGCTCCTGCCGGCGGTGGAGGAAGGCACGGTCACGCTGATCGGGGCGACCACCGAGAACCCGTACTTCTCCCTCAACACGCCACTGCTCTCCCGATGCCTGCTGCTCCGACTCGAGCCGCTCGACGACGAGGCCGTGCGGACCCTGGTGCGCCGTGCCCTCGCCGACGAGGAACTCGGTCTGGGACGTGCAGGCCTGACCATCGCCGACGACGCTCTCGAGCACCTGGTCACCGTCGCCGGGGGAGACGCGCGCATGGCGCTCACCGGCTTGGAGGCTTCGGCCGAGGCGGCGCAGGCGACCGGCGCTCCGGAGATCACACGCGACGTTGCCGCCGACGCCGTGCAGAAGAAGGCGATCGTCTACGACCGGCAGGGTGACGCGCACTACGACGTGATCAGCGCCTTCATCAAGTCGATCAGGGGCTCCGACCCCGATGCGGCGCTGTTCTGGCTCGCCCGCATGCTCGAGGCGGGGGAGGACGCGAGGTTCGTCGCCAGGCGGCTGATCGTGCACGCGAGCGAGGACATCGGCATGGCCGACTCCAGGGCCCTCCTCGTCGCCGTTGCCGCGGCCCAGGCGGTCGAGCACGTCGGACTCCCGGAGGCGCGCCTGAACCTCGCTCACGCCACGATCTACCTGGCCACCGCCCCGAAGTCGAACAGCGTGGTCGAGGCGATCGGAGCGGCGTTCGAGGACGCTCCATCGGCCGAGCCCGTGCCGTTGCACCTGCGCGACGCGAGCTACCGGGGGGCGAAGCAGCTCGGGCACGGCAAGGGGTACCGGTACCCGCACGACTTCCCCGGGCACACGGTGGATCAGCGATACCGGCCGGCGAGCGTCTCGGACCGCCGCTACTACGTTCCCTCCGGACAGGGCGACGACGTGCCCCGTCGCCCCGGCACGGGTGAGCCGGGAACCGACGACGCCTGAGTAGGCAGAGAAACGGCCACCGCGACGCCTGCCGTACCGGGTGCCGGGTCGGGTAGGCTTGGGCCTCCCACGCGACGACGACCCACGGAGGCACCGATATGACGCTGCTCGCCCTCACGGCCGGCGACACCGCTCTCATCATCCTGGCCGCGTTCTGGGGCCTGCTCGTGCTCGCCCTGTGCGTGGTGCTGCTCAACACCTTCCGCGTGCTCGAGAGCACGAAGATGACGATCGACACGATGCGCGAGGAGACCGTGCCGCTGCTCCGTGAGGTGAAGGGGTCGGTCGAGCGAGCCAACCGCGAGCTCGACCGCGTCGACACGATGCTCGTGAACGCGAACGACATCGTCGGCCGCGTCGAGAAGCTCTCCGGCCTGGTGGAGCAGGCCGCCGCGAGCCCGCTGGTCAAGGTCATCAGCATGGCTGCGGGCATCCGATCGGGCTTCGCGAAGGCGCGGGGCCGGAAGAAGTGAAGCGAGGGTTCTGGGTCGCGCTCGGATTGGGCGCCGGCGCCACCGGCGCGATCCTCGCGTCGCGCTGGACCCGAAAGCAGGCCCGGCGCGTCGCGCCGCAGACGATCGCCCGCGAGGCGAAGGGGGGTCTGCTCGACCTCTCGAAGCTCGTCTCGGAGTCGATCCAGGAAGGCAAGCGCGCGATGGACGAGCGCGAGTCCGAGCTCCTGCGCGAGGCCGGCATCGGCGCACCGCCCTCGGGCGAAGCCGAGCCCGGCGATCCGTCCGCCGCCTGACCCGCCGGTAGACTCAGCCGCGTGGACGGCACGCGGATCCGAGAGACCTTCCTTGCGTTCTTCGAGGAACGTGATCACACGCGTGTCCGGTCGTCGTCTCTGATCGCGCCGCCCGAGTCGGGCCTGCTGCTCACCGGAGCCGGCATGATCCAGTTCATCCCGTACTTCCTCGGCCAGGCCGAGCCTCCTTTCCGCCGTGCGACCAGCGTGCAGAAGTGCTTCCGAGCGGTGGACATCGAGAACGTCGGACACACCGACCGGCACCTCACGATGTTCGAGATGCTCGGGAACTTCTCGTTCGGTGACTACTTCAAGGCCGAATCGTGCGCGTGGGGGCTCCAGCTGGTCACCGAGGGCTTCGGCGTCGACGCCGATCGTCTCTGGATGACCGTCTACGACGACGACGACGAGGCGATCGCGATCTGGCAGGACCTCGGGATCCCGGCCGAGCGGCTGGTGCGCCGGGGGAAGACCGACAACTACTGGTGGACGCACGCGGCCGGGCCGGCGGGTCCCTGTTCGGAGATCTTCGTCGATCGCGGTGCGAGGTTCGGCCCCGACGGCGGGCCCGATGTCGACGAGGACCGCTTCATGGAGATCTGGAACCACGTCTTCATGCAGCACCAGGTCGACGAGCACGCGCGAGATCATCGGCGAGCTCCCGATGAAGAACATCGACACCGGCTCCAGCATCGAACGCGTGGCGGTGGTGCTGCAGGACGTCGGGAGCTTCTTCGAGACCGATCTGTTCGCGCCGCTCCTCGACGTGGTGCAGTCGCTCTCGGGCAAGCACTACGGCGCCGACGAGCGGCACGACATCGCGATCCGGATCATCGGCGAGCACGCGCGTGCCACGGCGTTCCTCGTTGCCGACGGCGTCCAACCCTCGAACGAAGGACGCGGGTACATCCTTCGCCGCATGCTGCGCCGGGTGGTCTCGAGCGCCCGACAGCTCGGGGTGCGGGGCGAGGTGCTGCGTCCGCTCGTCGGGGTGGTGGTCGAGGGCTTCGGCGACGCGTATCCGGAGCTCGTCGAGAACCGGGCGTTCGTCGAGCAGGTGCTCGGCTCGGAGGAGGAGCGGTTCAGCGCGACGCTGCGCCAGGGCATGACGCTGTTCGAGGAGGCGCGGGAACGGGCCGAGGGCGGCCGCATCGCCGGCGCCGACGCGTTCAAGCTCTCCGACACGTTCGGATTCCCGATCGAGCTGACCGAGGAGCTCGCGGCGGATGCGGGACTCGCGGTCGACGAGACCGGGTTCCGGGAGCTGCTCGAGGAGCAGACGGGCGAGAGCTGCGCGCCGCGGTGAGGAAGGTGGAGGTCGGCCTCGACGCCGGCGCCGTGCCGCCATCGGAGTTCGTCGGGTACGGCCAGCCCGAGGCCGAGGCGCCGATCGCGCTGCTGCTCGGCGAGGATCGGGGCGAGCTCGACGTGGCGCAGGAAGGGCGACGCGGTCTTGGTGTTCCTCGGAGCGCACACCCTTCTACGCCGAGGCCGGCGGTCAGGTGGGCGACGAGGGCGAGATCCGCACGCACACGGGCGTGATCCGGGTGCGCGACACCCAGTGGGCGGGCCCGACGTCGATCGTGCACCTCGGCACGGTCGACGTCGGGCGAGGTGCGGGCGGGTCAGGATGCGATCGCCGAGATCGACCGGCTCCGTCGCGAGGCCACGGCCAGAGCGCACACGTCGACGCACGTCGTCCACTGGACGCTCAAGCACATCCTCGGCGAGCACGCCCGGCAGGCCGGCTCGCTCGTCGCCCCCGGACGGCTGCGGTTCGACTTCCCTCATCCCTCGTCGGTGCCGGCCGACGTGCTCGAGCAGGCGGAGCTCGAAGCGAACCGGCTGCTCGCGCGCGACGACGCGCCCCACATCTTCGAGACGTCGATGGACGAGGCGAAGGCGCTCGGCGCCACGATGCTGTTCGACGAGAAGTACGGCGACGATGGTCCGCGTCGTGGAGATCGGGGACTACTCGCGCGAGCTGTGCGGGGGCACCCATGTCGAACGCACCGGGCGCGTCGGCGTGATCCGCATCCTGCGCGAAGGCTCGATCGGCGCCGGCATGCGCCGCGTCGAGGCGCTCGTGGGTCCCGACGCCCTGCGGGAGATCAATGCCGAGCGGGAGCTGCTGCGTGGACTCGTCGCCGCGCTGGGCAGCAAGGACGCGGCGGCCGCGCTCGAGCACGCCAAGCGGGTGATCGAGGAGAACAAGCGTCTGAGGAGCGAGCTCGGGAGGGTGGCGCAGCAGCGGGCGTCCGCCCGCGTCGACGACGTGGTGGGGCGGGCCGTCGTCGTCGACGGCGTTCGCCTCGTGCACGACGTGGAGGACGCCGATGCCGACGCCCTCCGGGAACTCGCGCAGAAAGCGACCGACAAGCTCGGCGGCGAGGCGGCCGTGGTGCTCGGGACGGCCCAGGGCGGCAAGGCCCTCGTGGTCGCGGCGTGCTCGAAGCCCCTCGTCGAGCGAGGCGTGACCGCCCCGGCCCTGCTGGAGCCGGCTGCCGCGGCGATCGGCGGGGGCGCGGGCGGCAAACCCGGTCTCGGGTTCGCGGGCGGGAAGCGGGCGGAGGCGGTCACCGAGGCGATCCGCGGCATCCCCGCGCGTCTCGAGGAGCTCCTCGGGGCCAACTAGTATGACTCAGACTACCGAACCGTCGGCGCCCGCCGCTCGGCGGCCACCCGGCCGGGCGCTCGGGCTCGATCTCGGCGACGCGCGCATCGGTGTCGCCGTCTCCGATCCCGACCGGCGCGTGGCCGTGCCGCACGGCACGATCAGGACCGGTCAGCCGCCCGGCGAACTGAAGGCCGTCGCAGCGCTGGTCGACGAGCTCGGGGCGACGGCGGTGATCGTGGGGCACCCGCGGTCGATGTCGGGGGCGTCGGGGCCCCGCGCCCAGCAGGCGGAAGCCTTCGCCGAGGCGTTGCGGGAGGCGGTCGTGGTGCCGGTCGTCCTGCAGGACGAGCGCCTCACCACGGTCGAGGCCGAGCGTTCGCTCCGAGCCTCGGGGGTCGGCGGGCGCCGACGCCGGCAGGTGGTCGACGAGAGCGCGGCCGCGTTGATCCTCGGTGCATGGCTCGATGCGCAGCGGTGCACACCACCGCAGCGGGTGCCCGGTATCCTCGGGACCCGATGACGACGACGCGCCGTGCGGACCGCCACGAGCATCGCGACCGTCCTCGGCGGGTCTCGCTGCTGGTCCTCTTCCTCGTGCTCGCCGGCTTCGCCGGAGCGCTGGTCATGGCGAGCCGCTACTACGGACGGTGCCGAGGGCCCGCGACGGGGCCGGCGCAGGACGTGTCGTTCACCGTCGAGGAAGGCGCCACGGCGGAACGCGTCGTGGAAGACCTCGCCGGCGAGGGGGTGATCCCGTGCGGCGGGTTCGTCGGCAACCTGCTGATGCGCGGCACCGGCAAGTCGGCCGAGATCCGGGCGGGCACGTACTCGCTCACCACCGGGATGACGCTCGACGAGGCGGTCGAGGTGCTCACCACCCCTCCGAAGGAGATCCCGACCGCCGACGTGCTGATCCCCCCCGGGTACCGGCTGACCCAGATCGCCGCAGCGGTCGAGGATGCGCTCGGCATCCCCGCCGAGCGGTTCCTTGCGCGCCTCGACGAGGGGAAGTTCGACCGCCCGCACGCCTTGCCGGCCGGCGCCTCGCTCGAGGGCTTCCTCTGGCCGGAGACGTACCGCATCCCCACGCGCGACGAGGCCGACGCGGTGATCCAGCGCCTCCTCGATCAGTTCGCCGAGGAGACCGCGAACCTGCCGTGGGAGAGGGCCGAGCAACTCGGCGTCACGCCGTACGAGATCGTGGTGATCGCGTCGATGATCGAGAAGGAGGCCGCGGTGCCGGCCGATCGCCCGCTGATCGCAGGCGTGATCTACAACCGGCTCCGCGAGGGCATGACGCTCGGCATCGACGCGACGCTCCTCTACGACGACCCGACGCCGGACGGCGAGCTCTCGACCGCCGACATCGAGACCGACGGGCCGTACAACACCCGCATCCGAGCAGGGCTGCCGCCGACCCCGATCGCCAGTCCCTACCTCTGGTCGCTGCGCGCCGCCTTGAACCCCGCCGACACGCCGTACCTGTACTACGTGCTCTGCGGTGAGGACGGGGTCCATCGGTTCGCCGAGACGTACCGCGAGCATCAGGCCAACGTCGATGTGTGCCTCGACTGACCGGCCCGAGCCGTTCGCGATCGGGGGCACGACGCGCGTCGCCGGCGTGCTCGGTTGGCCGGTCGACCACAGCCTCTCGCCGGCGATCCACAACGCCGCCTTCGCCGCGGCCGGGCTGGACTGGGTCTACGTGCCGATGCCCGTGCCCCCCGGAGCGCTGCCGGCGGCCACGGCCGGGCTCGTCGCGCTCGGGGTCCGTGGCGCCAACGTCACGATGCCGCACAAGACCGAGGTCCGCCTCGCTCGCCGACGAGCTCTCCGACGACGCCCGGCGACTGCGGGCCGTGAACACGTTCCTGGTGGAAGGTGACCGCCTGCACGGTCACAACACCGATGCTCCTGGTTTCGACCGGTTCCTGCGGCGCGATGCCGGCTTCGATCCCGCAGGGCGGACGGCGCTGCTGTTCGGGGCCGGGGGCGTCGCGCGGGCCGTGCGCCCTCGCGCTCGCCCGCGCCGGCCTCCGACGGCTCTCGGTCGCGCTGCGGGAGCCCTCTCGGGCCGCCGACCTGGCGGCCACGGTGGACGGCATGCCGATCGAGGTCGAGGTGATGCGCTTCGACGATGCCGAGGGCCTCGATCGGGATCTGGTCGTCAACGCGACCCCGCTCGGTGCCGACGGCGAGACCGCGCCACCCCTTCCCGCGCTGCACGAGGGCGTGCTCGTGGTCGACCTGCTGTATCACCCGGCGCAGACGCCGTTGCAGTCGGCAGCTCGTGCTGCGGCGCCACCGCCTATCGGGGGCCTCGGCCTGTTGCTGCACCAGGCGGCGCTCTCCTTCGAGCTGTGGACCGGCACGCCTGCCCCCCTCGACGTGATGTCGGCAGCGGCGGTGGCGACGCTCGCCGAACGGTACTGATCCCGTCGGTCGGGCCCACCGGCCGCGCCGCGCCACCTCAAGCGGCGCGCGCCCACCGACGATGCAGCAGAGGAGATGGACGACTACTCCGCGCTCGCGCAGCGGATCTCCGTGGGCGTGAGCGGGGTGTCGGGCGCCCTCGTCCTGTCGAGGGACGGGTTGGTGCTCGGCGCCTTCCCGAACGAGGACGAGAGCCTCGCGAAGCCGGCGTGGCTCAAGTTCGTCACGCTCGGCGAGCCCGACCGGAGCTTCGTGGAGTTCCCCGACCAGGTGTGGGCCTACGTCAAACGGGGACCGTACGCCGCGTTCGTCCTGGCCGAGCCGGGCACCCGCCCCGGTGTCCTCGTCGACCAGCTGGAGCAGGCGTTGCTGGTGGCCGAGGAGGGTCGCACGCGCCGCGACACGCTGAGGGTGCCCGACGCGTCGTCGGCGCCTTCGGGCAAGCCCCGGACGTCGCTGCACCCGGGGACGGCAAGCCGGCGCCGGCAGAGGTCGCCGCGACGGGGGAGACGGCCGAGCACGCCGCGACGGCAGGGGGGGCGCCGCCGGACCGCGGCGGATTCTCGAGGGATCCCGGGGCGAAAGGCACGCCCGCGGACCCCCCGTTGACCGCCGCGGAGGTACCTCCGGCTCCGCCCGAGCCGCCGCCGCCGGTCGACGTCGCGCCTGACGCGGGCGACCTCACGGCGAGGCCCACGACGCTCGGCAAGGAACCCCGCAAGCTCGTCGGATCGGGGGGTGGCGAGCCCTTCGACGACGACGCCGAGGTCGACCGCGTCCTGCTCGCCAAAGAGTTCTCGGGATTGCTTCAGGTGGACTCGGACGATGACGAAGGCAAGTTCCTGAGCGACCTAGCCCGAACGGGACCACGAAGGACGGCGATGACGACGGTCAAGCGCAAGTCGAAGCAGCTCGGCCAGATCCTGATCGAGCTGGGCTTCATCACGCCCGAGCAGCTGGAGACGGCGCTCGAGGAGCATCGCGAGACCCCGAAGTCGCTCGGCCGCGTGCTGATCGACATCGGCATGATCAAGGAGGCCGACCTCGTCCGCGCGCTGGCCGAGCAGGTCGGACTCGAGTTCGTCGACCTCGCCGAGTTCCCGATCGATCCCACGGCAACGACGCTCTTGCCCGAGGCGCTCTCCCGCCGGTACCGGGCGATCCCGATCGGGGAGCGCGACGGCAAGCTGCTCGTGGCGATGTCGGACCCCGCCAACGTGTACGCGCTCGACGACATCCGGACGATCACGGGCCGCGACGTGCAGCCGGTCGTCGCGACGGCCGCCGACGTCGAGCGAGCGATCCAGAAGTTCGCCGGCATGGACGGGCAGGTCGAAGCGCTCGCCAGCGTGGCCGCCGACGCGACGAGGCCGATGACGAGCACATGGAGGCGGCCCTCGAGGACGCCCCGATCGTCAAGCTCGTGAACGCGATCATGACCCAGGCGGTCGGCGACCGCGCCTCCGACGTGCACATCGAGCCTGCCGAGAAGAACGTGCGGATCCGCTTCCGGGTCGACGGCGTGCTGCACGAGCCGATGCCGCCGGCGCCGAAGAACATCCAGGGCGGCCTGATCAGCCGCCTGAAGGTCATGGCCGACCTGAACATCGCCGAGAAGCGCGTGCCCCAGGACGGCCGCATCTCGATGAAGGTGGGCGGCAAGCAGCTCGACCTGCGTGTCGCGACCCTGCCCACGGTGTACGGCGAGAAGGTCGTGATCCGCATCCTGGACAAGTCGCAGCGCGCTCCTGAAGCTCGAGGACCTCGGGTTCCTCGAGGACTCGTACAAGCGGTTCGCGCAGTCGTTCCGCAAGCCGTACGGCGCGATCCTCGTCACCGGGCCGACGGGTTCGGGGAAGTCGACCACGATGTACTCGACGCTGAACATCCTCAACGAGGAGGACAAGAACATCATCACGGTCGAGGACCCGGTCGAGTACCGGCTGGCCGGCGTGAACCAGATGCAGGTGAACCCGAAGGCGGGGCTCACGTTCGCGAGCGCGCTGCGGTCGATCCTCCGCGCCGACCCCGACATCGTGCTGATCGGTGAGATCCGCGACAAGGAGACGGCCACGATCGCGATCGAGGCCGCGCTCACCGGTCACCTCGTGCTGTCGTCGCTGCACACGAACGACGCGCCGAGCGCGATCACGCGGCTCGTCGAGATGGACGTCGAGACGTTCCTGGTGGCCTCGGCGATCGACGCGGTGGTCGCGCAGCGCCTCGCGCGCAAGCTGTGCGAGCGCTGCAAGGATCGCCTACGAGCCCGAGCAGGGCGAGCTGATGGCGGCCGGCTTCCCCGAGTGGCTGTGGCCGGAGATCACGGAGCTCCACCGCGCGCAGGGATGCCCGGCCTGCTCGAACACCGGCTACCGGGGCCGGATCGGCCTCTACGAGGTCATGCCGATGACCGAAGAGATCGAACGGCTCACGGTCGAGCGCGCCTCTGCCGACGCGATCAAGGCCGTCGCGGTGCAGCAGGGGATGATGACGCTCCGCGACGACGGCCTGGAGAAGGTCCGCATGGGCATCACGTCGCTCGAGGAAGTCGCGAGGGTGGTGAAGTGACGATGAGCATGGCGATGCAGCCGGAGGAAGAGGACATCCAGATCCCGGTCCCGGAGCTGCTCGGGCGCTGCTGGACCTGGAGGGCTCCGACCTGCACCTGACGGCGGGCTCGCCGCCCGTGGTGCGGGTCCACGGCGAGCTCGAGCGCGTCGAGGATACCCGCCGCTCACGCCGCGCGCGCTGCAGGGCATGATCTACGCGATCCTGCCGCAGAAGATGCGCGAGCGGTTCGAGCAGGAGCTCGAGCTCGACATGTCGTACTCGCTGCCGGGCCGGGCGCGGTTCCGCGTGAACGTCTACATGCAGCGCGACGCGGTCGGCGCCGTCTTCCGCGTGATCCCGTTCGAGATCAAGCAGATCGAGCGAGCTCGGGTTGCCCGCGGTCGTGGCCGACCTCGCCCGGTTCCAGCGCGGGTTCGTGGTCGTGACCGGCCCGACCGGGTTCCGGGAAGTCGACGACGCTCGCGTCGATGGTCGACGTCGTCAACACCGAGCGCGCGGGCCACATCATGACGGTCGAGGACCCGATCGAGTTCCTGCACAAGCACAAGAGCTGCATCGTGAACCAGCGCGAGATCGGTGCCGACACGCACGGGTTCGCGCAGCGCCCTGAAGCACGTGCTGCGGCAGGACCCCGACGTGATCCTCGTCGGTGAGATGCGTGACCTCGAGACGATCTCGACCGCGATCACCGCGGCCGAGACCGGCCACCTCGTCTTCGCCACCCTGCACACGCAGGACGCGCCGCAGACGATCGACCGCATCATCGACGTGTTCCCGCCGCACCAGCAGCAGCAGGTGCGGGTCCAGCTCGTCGACCACGCTGCAGGGCGTCGTCACCCAGCAGCTGGTCCCGACCACCGACGGCCAGGGACGGGCGGTCGCGTGCGAGGTGATGGTCGCCACGCCCGCCATCCGCAACCTGATCCGCGAGGGCAAGGTCCACCAGATCTACTCGGCGATGCAGGCGGGTGGGCGCTACGGCATGCAGACGATGGACATGTCGCTCGCCGCGCACGTGAAGGCCGGCCGCATCACCCAGCAGATGGCGTTCGAGCGCTGCCACGACCCCGAGGAGCTCGCAGCGCCTGATCGGTCGCGCGGCGGCCTCCGCCTATCGGTGGGCGGCGGGCGTCGACGACGGGCGGCCTGGACGACGGGTCGGCGGCATGGGCGGCATGGTCATGGGCGGGATGTAAGGGAGACGCGCGATGCCTGAGACCTTCCAGTACAAGGTCCGCGACAAGGCGGGAACATCGTCACCGGCACGCTCGTCGCCGACAACGAAGCGCTCGTCCTGCAGCGCCTGCGCGAGCAGGGCTACACGCCCGCTCGAGGTCGGCAAGCAGAAGACGCGGCCTCAACATCGAGCTCAACATCAGCGAAGAAGGTCAAGCTCAAGGAGCTGGCCGTCTTCTCGCGGCAGTTCGCCACGATGATCAACTCGGGGCTGCCGATCCTGCGGGCCCTGGCGATCCTGCCGAGCAGACCGACGAACAAGCTCGCTCGCGGAGACGCTCGACGCAGTGCCGCATCGACGTCGAGCAGGGGGCCTCGCTGTCCGGCGCGATGCAGAAGCACCCGAAGGTCTTCAACGACCTCTACGTCTCGATGGTGCAAGTCGGGTGAGACCGGCGGGTCGCTCGACACGCGCTGCTGCGCCTGGCCGAGATGCTCGAGAGCGAGGTGCAGCCTGCGCGGCAAGATCAAGTCGGCCATGACCTACCCGGTCGCCGTCGTCGGCCTCGTCGTGCTGATCATGTCCGCGATGCTGCTGTTCGTCGTGCCGCAGTTCAAGGCGATCTACGGCCAGCTCGGCGGCGAGCTCCCGCTCCCGACGCGGGTGCTGCTGATGCTCTCCGACGTCTTCAAGAAGTACTGGTACATCGTGCTCGTCGGCCATCTTCGTGGGGCGCTTCTGTTCCGGCGGTGGAAGAAGACCGACGAAGGGCCGCGCGAGCGGTCGACGCGCTGAAGCTGCGCGTCCCGGTCTTCGGCACGCTCTTCCACAAGACCGCGCTCGTCGCGGTTCTCCGCGCACGCTCTCGATGCTGCTGCGCTCCGGCGTGCCGATCCTGCAGGCGCTCGAGATCGTCGCCGACACCGTGAACAACAAGGTCATCTCGCAAGGCCGTCGTCGACGTGCAGGCGAGCGTGCGCGAGGGTGAGTCGATGGCCAAGCCGCTCGCGCAGCACGAGGTCTTCCCGCCGATGGTCGTGCAGATGATCGCGGTCGGTGAGGAGACCGGGCCAGGTCGACACGATGCTCGAGAAGGTCGCGCACGTTCTACGAGCAGGAGGTCGAGGCGTCGGTCGACGCGCTGACCTCGTTGATCGAGCCGCTCCTGATCGCGGTGATCGGCGGGTGTCGTCGGCGCGGCGGTGGTCGCCCTGTACATGCCGATGTTCAACATCATCAAGCTGATCCAGTAGCACCGCGACGGGCCGGTCCCTCGAGCCCGGCGTCGCCCGCGCCGGGGCGCTCCGCGCCTCGGAGCCGTGGGATCGTCGTGTCCCCGCCGATGGACTCCCGTCGCTGACCGGTCTGCGAGGTCCGAACTTCGATCCTTTCGGCGCTTCAGGTCGCGCTCACGCACGACCGAAACGTCAGGGAACGCGCACCGACGGGGTGCGCACGCTACCACAGGAAAGGAGGCGAAGGCAGATGCTCAAGGGACTCATGAAGCGCGTCCGTGAGGACGAGGGCTTCACCCTCATCGAGCTGATGGTGGTCGTTCTGATCATCGGCATCCTGATCGCCATCGCTCTGCCGACGTTCCTCGGCGCCCGCGAGCGGGCGCAGAACCGCGCGGCGCAGTCGAGCCTGCGCAACGCGCTCGCCGCGGCCAAGACGGCCTACACGGACGACGAGCGACTTCACTGGTGCCGACACCGCGGCCGAGCTCGACGGCGATCGAGCCGTCGCTGACCTACGTGGCCGACACGGGACTCGACCGACCCGACCGGTCGACCGAGGTCAGCGCTCGGCCGCTACGCGGACGGACGTCGGCGACTCGACAGCTGGTCGGCCGCGGCGCTGTCGGAGTCCGGCACGTGCTACTGGATCAACGAGGTCAGCGACCGGCGCCAGTGCAGGGACCTTCTACGGCGACACCAGTGGCGCGAGGCGCCTGCGCCGCTGGCGACGCCGTCGGCGTGCTGCCGGCACCGAGCTGGTAAGCCACCAGCACCACCAAGCACCACCGACGCGAGGCGGCCCTTCGGGCCGCCTCGCGTTCTTCCGTGCCCGGAAGCACGCCCGACCGGCCTCAAGTTCACCCGCCGAACGACCGACCCTCTGCAGTAGGACACAGCCTCGCCGACCGCAGTGGAGCGCCGTCCGTGATCCGACGGACAACTGGCGCCGTCGCTCGATCCGCCTCGCTCTCGACGACGAGGGCGGGTTCTCGATGGTGGAGATGATGGTCGCGATCTCGATCTTCGCGTTCACCGCGACCGGGGTCGCCGCGCTCATGGGCACGCTCGCTGCAGGATCACGCGGCAACAACCGGAACCGGGCCGTCGCCGCGAACCTCGCGTCCCAGGAGATGGACGTGGTCCGCAGCACCGAGTTCACCGAGCTGCCGCTCGGCACGCTCGACGACCGACGCAGCAGGTCGACGGCGACCCGTATTCACGATCCGGCGAGAGACGCAGTGGGTCGACGAGGACGCGACGACCGGGCCCTGCGACGCCCCGCCGGGCTCCACGCTCGCGTTCCTGCGGGTCAGCGTGTCGGTGCGGTGGGCGCGCGATGAACGGCGTCGAGCCGCCGAGCGTCCCAGACGATCGTGACGCCCCCGGTCGGGACCTACGACGAGGACTCCGGGCACATCGCGGTATCGGTCGTCGATCGCGACGGCGAGCCGCAGTCCGACGTGACCGTGGTCACCGACGGCCCGAGCGGCACCGAGTACCAGGTCACCACGATCGGACGGGTGCGCCTTCTTCCCGTACCTGGACGCCGGGCGCCTACACGGCCGACGATCTCGGCCACCGGGTACGTCGAACGGTCGAACGCGGCGTCGGCGACGCAGACCGCCACCGTCACCATCGGTGCGACGACGTCGGCCGAGTTCCAGTTCGACGACGGCCACCGACCTCGAGGTCGATCTCGACGGCATGGAACGGGTACCCACCGGCCGCCACCGTGCCCATGACGATCGCGAACGCGCACATCGTGCCGGCCGGGACGTCCACACGTACACGGGCTCGGGCACCTCGCGGAGCCTCCCCGGACTGTTCCCGTGGTCCGACGGCTACAGCGTCTTCGCCGGCAGCTGTGCCGATGCCGACCCGATCGGGGAGTCGACGCCGGGGGTTCCCTACTGCCCGGCGCCGTCCGCGCCGACCCCGATCGAGGCCGTCGCCGGGTGGCACCTCGCCGGCTTCCGTCGACATGCCCGAGGTCGAGGTCGAGCCGAGTGGGACTGGGAGCGACCTGGAGCCCGTCGCCGGGCGTGACCGTCGAGGCCGTCCACGGCGCCGATGACGGCTGCCCTGCGGGCGAGTCCTACGACCTCGGCAACACGGACTCGAACGGGTTCTCGGGGCCGGCTTGCCGTACGGCACGTGGGACATCTACGTCGACGGGACCTTCGCCGACACGATGGTGCTGATCCCGGCTCGCCCGTCAGACACCGCGCGACGTCTACGGTGGACCTCACGTGATGTGGGCGCGTCGCTGCATCGCGAGGAGGACGGCGTGAGCCGTCAGCGAGCTCATGGTCACCGTCGGGCTGCTCTCGGTCGTGCTCGGGTTCGTGCTGCAGGGCTTCGCTGTCGCTCCAGAACGCCACCACGGGCGGCGCGCTGCGCCTCGAGAACCTCGAGCAGGCCCGGATCCTGATGGACACCGTGACCAAGGACCTGCGGACGTCGGTGCGCCTGGGCACGACCGAGTCTCCGTTCCTGGCGGCCGACGACCGAGAGGTCACGTTCTACGCCAACCTGAACCTGTCCACCGCCTGCCCGAAGCAGATCCACCTGTACGTGGACGCCAGACCCAGCTCATCGAGGAGGTGACCGAGCCCGACGCCGGCGGGACGCCCCCGAACTGCGCGTACACGGGTGCCCCGACGACGCGGTTCGTCGGTCAGCTACGTCGCGAACGCGACGAGCGAGCCGATCTTCACCTACTACTACGACGACGGCACCGGCGACGTCGCCTTCGCGAGCCACCGCGACGCCGCTTGTCGCGCGCCGAACCTGCTGCTCGTGAACGGCGTCGGGATCCACCTGTCGATCCGCAAGCACACGAACTACACGGTGGCCGAGACGACCCTGGTCAACAAGGTCCGCCTGCCGAACGTCGACTACAACCCGCTGCCGAGCGGGAGCCCGAGCCCATGAGCGCCCCAGCATGAAGAACGTCACGCGAACGCTCCGTCCCGTCGCACGGATGCCGCCCGCGAGGACGGCATCGCCCTGATCACGGTCCTGCTGCTCTCGGTCATCATGTTCACCCTCGTCACGAGCTCGCTGTCCTACTCGCTCGGGCTCGCAGAACCTCTCCCGTCGCGACCAGAACTGGAACGCGTCGCTCGCCGCGGCCGAGGCCGGACTCGACGACTTCATCTTCCGGCTGAACGAGAACGACAGCTACTGGATCTACGACGCCGGCGAACCCGCCGCCCGACGGCAACCAGGCCTTCGACCACGTGGGTCGACGTCCCCGGGCCGGCCAACGACGGCTCCTTCCGCTACGACGTCGACACCTCGAGCCTGACGACCGAGGGGGTCGATCACCGTGACCGCCACGGGTCGGGTCGGCAACGCGACCCGCACCGTGCAGGCCACGGTCCGTCGGCGGAGCTTCCTCGACTTCCTGTACTTCACCGACCTCGAGACGAAGGACCCGGCCCTGTACAGCACGTCGTCGGGCGACGACTACACGCCCGCGCAGGCGCAGACCTACTGCGCCAAGCGCTACTACGAGGGTCGCGACATCTCCGGTCGCGTCGGACTTCGCCGGTGACACCGACGGCAACACGTGCACGGAGATCAGCTTCAACGACTACGACACGATCAACGGCCCGCTGCACTCGAACGACGCGTTGCGCGTCTGCGGCGATCCCGACTTCAACGGCGACACGAGCACGAGCTGGGACGATCACGACCGGCCGCGGCTGGTGGCCCTACCCGAGCGGGAGCTGTGGCTCGAACCCGGTCTTCAAGCCGGGGGACCCGGAGCACGCGGACGTGCTCACGATGCCGCCGACGAACGCGTCGCTGAAGGCGGAGACCGACGCCGGCGAGGGCGGGTGCCTGTTCACCGGGCCGACCTCGATCTACCTGAAGAACGACGGCACGATGGACGTGCTGAGCCCGCTCACGCAGGTCAGCAACTGCTGGACCGCGAGCGACCCTCTACAGCACGACGAAGGGCGTGTGGACCCAGTCGCCGACGAACATGCCGATCCCGAGCAACGGTGTGATCTACGTGCAGAGCGTGCCGACCGAGCATCATCGGACCCGAACTACACGGACGGCGGATGCCCGTGGACCGGCACGACGAGCACGACCGGGCGACTCGCCGTCGGCCAGAGTCGCCTCGAGCGACGACCGGATCTACCGTCGGCACCCGCTCGGCTACCCGCAGGCGAACGACGTGACGACCTACGGATGCCTCTCGGGCGATGTGTTCCTCCGAGGCCAGCTGAGCGGCCAGCTCACGATCGCCGCCGACAACAACGTCTACGTCGTGGGCAACACCACGTACGCGGGCGGCACCGGCGGGACCGACATCCTCGGTCTCATCGCGAACAACTACATCGAGGTCTACCACCCGGTGCGCACCGACTCCTCGAGCAACTGGGGGACCACGTGCGACGGGGGAGGCAACGGGAGCTACACGGGCTGCAGCCTCAAGATCCCGGTCGACCAATACCGCGAAGCCGACCTCGTTGTCCACACAGGCCTTCCGCAACCCGCAGATCCAGTCGGCGCTGCTCACGCTGCTGCACTCGTTCCGGGCGCAGAACTACCAGTACGGAACGACGAACGTGGGCAACCTCTACGTGACGGGCGCGATCGCCCAGAAGTACCGAGGCATCGTGACGCTGATCGGCACGTCCGGGCTACGGCAAGGCCTACACGTACGACCAGCGTCTGAAGTACGACGTCGTCGCCGCACTTCCTGGAGCCGGTCGCCGCCGCCTGGAACATCGCGACGTGGATCGAGCAGCAGCCGGCCTACGCATCGTCGGATGCCTAGGCGATGCTCGCGTGTCCGATGGGTTCGGGGGTAAAGGTCGTACGGCGAACGTCCGAACATGTAGCGACGACCTGCCGATAGCGACGGAGCGGGTCAGGAACCGATGATTCACCAGACGCAGCTTCGCCCGGGTCCGGCCGCCGAGCCGGCAGAGAGAGTGGACGAGACGTGACGCACGATCGAAGGTCGACGAAGAGGGTGCGGCGAGCCGAGGCACGGGACGAGCGTGGCGCCGCGGCCGTGGAGTTCGCGCTGGTCGCCCCGCTCCTGTTCATGCTGGTGTTCGCCATCATCGACTTCGGCTTCGGCTTCCACGCCTGGGACGCGACCCAGAACGCCGCCCGTGAGGGTGCTCGCGCGGGGGCCGTGAACCCCGATGTGGCGCTGATCGAGGCGCGGGTGCGCGGGGCGTCGGACTTCCTCGACCAGGGCGTGCTCGATGTGACGATCCAATGCGCGCCCGAGGGCTCGACGGCGTTCGGGACCTGTGCATCCGGTCCCGCGTGGGTCGAAGGTGACGTGGTCAGGGTCACCGTCGTCTACGACTACAGCTACATGACCCCTCTGCCGAGCTTCGTCGGCTTCGGTGACACGCTCGCCGTCCGCAGCATCTCGGAAGCTCGATTCGAGGGCCAGTGATGACACGGCTCGAAGGGATCGCGAACTCGGTCAGGGACATCGCTAGGCGCTCCGACCGGCTGCGCGACGAGAGCGGAGCGGTCGTCGTGATCACCGCTCTCCTCCTCATCGTGTTGATGGGTTCGGTCGCCTTCGCGATCGACCTCGCTCGTCTCCGTCACGAACGCCAGGTGCTGCAGACCGCCGTGGACCTCGGCGCGCTCGCCGGTTCCGGCAAGCTTCCGGCCCAGGGGGTCGATGCGGCGAACGAGGCTATCGCGACCGCTCGACGGATCGCTCTGGAGAACGCGCCGCAGCTCGCCGGCGCGACGCTCGACATCTCCTTCCGGTGCGCCGTGTCGGACCCCGAGGGCAACGGCGGGGCGGACAGCACCGACGTGCAGTTCGCCTGCGGCCCCGACGGCGGCGGCGGATGGCCGGACGGGTGGAACAGCCGCCGTGGCCGTGCGTTCCACGCGTGCGATCCGTACATCGGCGAGAAATGCAACACGATCGTGCTTCGGGCCTCGAACATCGTGAACTACTTCTTCGCCCCGGTGTTGGGCATCGACCAGGGCTCGACCGGCTCGGTGGCCGGTGCGTCCTGCAAGGGCTTCTGCGGCCAGCCGTCGAGCCCGCTCGATGTGGTCATGGTGCTCGACCGCTCGACGAGCATGACGAACGCCGACATGGCCAACCTGAAGAACGCCGCGCTCTCGGTGCTCACCTTCTACGATCCCGCGCTCCAGCACGTGGCGCTCGTGGCGCTGCCCTACACCCATCCCACCAACAAGTGCATCGCCAACCCGATCCAGAACTATCCCGCGGTCGGGCGCATGTGGCAGGTCACGGGGCTGTCGAGCGACTACAACTCCGGCGGCACCCTCAACGCCGGCAGCGAGATCGTCCAGAGGATCAACTGTCTCCAGCGCGCGACGAACCTCACGCGGGTCACCCCCAACGGGTCGGGCCACACCGACCTGGGCGATCCGATGGCCACGGCCCACGACATCGTCGTCAACGACGGCCGGCCCGACGTTCCCGACGTGATCATCTTCATGACCGACGGCGAAGCGAACCAGCCCAGGTTCAACCAGCCCTGCGACTACCTCGTCGATCGTGCCCTCGACGCCCAGGATGACGCGGTGGGCGTGTACGTCATCGCCTACGGCGTGGCGGCGGCCCGGTGCAGCTACGACAGCAGCGGCACGTACAGCGGCGCCTACGCCTCGACGTCGTCCGCCGACGCGGCGAGCGGCGATTCGGACGACAACTCCCCGGGCGGCTGCGCCGCAGACGAGAACACCGACGGCGACTTCTACTTCTGCGAGTCGGGCAGCTCCGACCTCGAGCCGGTGTTCCGTCAGATCGCGGTGGCCGCGCTCGAGCGATCGAGGCTGATCGACTTCTGACGGCAGCGGGGCCCCGAATCCCACACCACGCGTCGGACAACCGCTAGCGTCCGCTCGATGAACGTGAGCGACGCGTGGATCCGTGCCCTCGTCGCCCTGCCGTTCGGGCTGGCGATCGGCAGTTTCATGACGGTCGTGGTCTCCCGTGTGCCCGCGGGGGAGAGCGTGCTCCGTCCGCGATCGCGTTGCCCGAGGTGCGGCGTCGAGATCCGCAACCGCGACAACGTGCCCGTGGTCTCGTGGCTGGTCCTGCGGTGGTCGCTGCCGCTCGTGCGGGGAGCGCATCCCGGCGAGCTACCCGTTGCTCGAGCTGTCGACGACGGTCCTCGTCGTGGCGGGCGCGGTCGCGTATGAACGCCCGTGGATCGCGGTGATGATGGCCGCCTTCCTCTCGCTGATGCCCGCGATCTCGTGGATCGACATCCGTCATCGCATCATCCCGAACCGGATCACGTACCCGGCCTTCCTGGTCTTCGCCGGATACGTGGTCCTCGCGCGGCTGTTCGACGGCGGCACCGATCCCGTCGGAGGGCTGATCGGCGCCCTCGCCTACGCGGGAGTGCTCTTCCTGATCGCACTGGTCTCACGTGGCATGGGCATGGGCGACGTGAAGCTCGCGCTGGTGATCGGCGTCGTGCTGGGCTCGTTGGGGCTGCGGTTCGTCGGCGTCGCCGGGGCGGCCGCCGTCGTGTTCGGCGGGCTCGGCGGCATCGTCGCCCTGGCGGCCGGCCGGGGGCGCAAGTCGATGATCCCGTTCGGGCCGTACATGGCTGCGGGGGCGGTCGTCGCGGCCTTCTGGGGGGAGCAGATCGCCGACTGGTACCTCCGCGCCTTCGTGGGCGCAGGGGCCTAGCCCTCGTCGCCCCCCACCCGTCGCTCCCACCACGGCCCGAACCCCGCTCCGAACCCCCGAAAACCGCTCGAACACACGTACGGAAAGCTCTCCGCCGAGGTGTTTGACTCACCCTGGGAGCTGTTGTTTCGTGAGGGCCCTCAACAGCACTGTTGAGCAACGTTGTGGCTGATGTGACTGGTGTGGCTGATGTGACGGAGGAGGCGGCATGGCCGACGCTCAACCGTTCGTGACCGGGGCGCTGCTCACGGTCGCGGAGGTGGCTGCCGGCATGCGTGTGTCGAACATGACCGTGTACCGGTTGATCAAGAGCGGTGAGCTCCCCGCGGTCCGGGTGGGCAAGGGATACCGGATCCGTGAGTCCGACCTGCAGCGTTTCCTCGAGGAGCGCTCCGTCCACGTGGAGGGAGCGTAGTGGCGAAGGGACGCATCGGGCTCGACATCGGCTCGACGGCGGTCCGCGCCGTGGAGATCACCGGCGGCGACCCGCCGAACGTCGTGAAGGCGGCGCAGGTGCCGTTGCCGGCGGGAGCCGTGGAGAACGGTGAGGTGAAGGAGCCGGAGACGGTGTCCGACGCCCTGCGCGAGCTCTGGGAGCGAGGTGGCTTCAAGGGCAGGCGGGTGTACATGGGCGTGGGCAACCAGCGCGTGGTGGTGCGCGAGATCGCGCTGCCGTACCTGCCCGAGAAGGAGCTGAAGGCGTCGCTCGGCTTCCAGGTGCAGGAGTTCATCCCGATGTCGGTCGACGAGGCGGTGCTCGACTACGACCCGATCGGCGAGTTCGAGCAGGACGACCGGAGGATGCTGCGCATGCTGCTCGTGGCCGCCCAGCGGCAGATGGTCGACACCGTGGTGTCCGCCGCGGCCGGCGCGAAGCTCGAGCCCGTGGGTCTCGACCTGGTGCCCTTCGCGATGGTTCGATCGGTGGGCACGACCGGCGTCGGCATGGATCTCGAGGACGAGGGCGACGAGGCGGTCATCGACATCGGGGCGCACGTCACGAACATCGTCGTGCATGCGGGAGGCACGGTCCGCTTCGTCCGCATCCTCCCGTCGGGCGGGCGTGACGTCACGATCGCGATCGCCCGTGGCATCGGGGTGGAGGACGACGTCGCGGAACGGCTGAAGCGCGGCGAAGAGGTCGAGTTCGAGCAGAGCACCGAGGAAGGTTCGGAGCCGCCCGACGTCTCGCGGGTCAGAGACCTGGCGCTGCAACGGGCGTCGAGCTTCGTCGACGAGATCCGGTCCTCCCTCGAGTTCTACACGGCGCAGGCCCAGGGGGCGCGCATCGCGCGGGTGCTCGTGACGGGCGGCGGATCGAAGCTGGACGGCTTCCTCGACGTGCTGCGTCAGCGCATCCCCGTGCAGGTCGACGCGGGACAGGTGTTCCAGCACGCGCGGTCGCAGCTCTCGCTGTCCGACGAGGCGCTCGCGGAAGCCGAGCCCGTGCTGGCGGTGGCGGTCGGTCTCGCGATCCCGGGGAGAGACTCGTGAGCCAGGTCAACCTGCTCCCACCCGACGTACTCCAGGCACTGAAATACCGGCGTCGCACGACGGCGGTCGCACTGGCGGGTGCGGTGCTGCTCGTCGCGGTGTTCGGCTTCTACCTCGTGCAGACCGGCCGGCTCGCGAGCATCAACGACGACATCGACAACCAAGCCGCCACGAACGCCTCGATCCAGGCCTCGATCGCCGAGAAGCAGAAGTTCGCCGACCTGCAGGCCGAGGCGCAGGCTCAGCAGCAGCTGCTCGCGGCGGCATACGCGGGTGAGGTGTCGTTCTCCGCCCTGCTGATGGACGTCTCGAGGGCGATCCCGTCCGAGGCGTACCTCGACAACCTCACGGTGCAGCTGAACCCGGCGGACGTCGCGGCGGCGGAGGGCGCACCGACGAGCCTGATCGGCGGGATCACGTGCGCAGCGGGAAGGCGGTGAGCATCGACACCCTGTCCGCGTTCCTCACGAGGCTCGAGCAGGTCAAGGGCTGGGTCAACCCCTGGATGCCGACCGTCGCGAGCGACGCCGACACACCCGGGTACCAGTACTCGGTCAGCGTCGATCTGACCGAGGAAGTCGTCACCGACCGCGGCAAGGGGGCGCAGCCCTGATGCGCGGGAAACGGGCTCCGCTGATCGCCGCCGCGGTCGCGCTGGTCGTTGGTGGTGCTGATGGTGGTCTTCCTCGTGCTCCCGAAGATGGGCCAGGTCTCCGAAGCCTCCGACGAGCTCGTGGCCACAGAGGCGCAACAGGGAACCCTGCGAGTCACAGCTCGCAGCCCTCGAGCAGGCCCAGGCGGCCGCCCCCGAGGCGAAGGCCACGATCCAGGACGTGGAGGAGAAGATCCCACCGACCGCCGACGAGGCGGGGATGCTGCTGCTCGTGAAGGGCGCCGCCGTCAGCTCCGGAGTCACGTTGACGACGATCACCCCCGGCGATCCGGTGCTCGACCCCGTGACGGGCCTGTCGGTGATCACGTTGGCGGTCACGGCCGAGGGCAGCTACTTCGCCCTCACCCAGTTCCTCTACAGCATCGAGACGCTGCCGCGCGCAGCCAAGGTCGAGAACGCCACGATGGCCCCGGGCGGAGCGACGACCACGACCACGACGAGCACCACGCTGCAGTTGACGACCGGCGTGCTGATGTACACGAGCGACCAGAGCGCCGGCCCCGGTTCGGAGCCGGGTCCGACCGAGGACACCGCGGCGGGGGGTGCCTGACGCCGTGCCGCTGACCCCTCGCGACCGGCGGACGCTGATGGTGGGCGGCGGCATCCTCGGCGTGCTCCTCGTCGGGTTCTTCGTGATGAACCTGCTGACCGGCGGCGGTGGCGAGGAGGCGATCCCGACGCTGCCCCCGATCACCGTGAGCCCGGGAGGAGGCGGGGGGCCGACGAGCGTCTCGCCGACGAGCGGCGTGAGCCCGGTTCCGGTCTTCACCGGCCGTGACCCGTTCTCGATCCCGCCGGGGCTCTCGCCGACCACATCGATCGGACCGAGCGGCAGCGTCTCCGGTCGACCGTCGGGTCGACGTCGGTCGTCGACGTCGGTCTCCACGTCGGTGTCGACGAGCGCCAGCCCCGACCGAGCCGGGCGGCGGCTCCAGCCAGGACGTCGGTGGCAAGACCGTCGTCCTGCTCTCGGTCTTCTCCAGCGGCGGGCAGCCGATGGTGCAGGTCGAGGTCGACGGCGAGGTGTTCAACAACGTCGGCATCGGCGACACGTTCGACAACGGACGGTACGAGCTGCGGTCGGTCTCGGGGAACTGCGCCACGTTCCTCTACGGGGACGAGTCCTTCACCCTCTGCGCGAACTCGACGAAGTAGCGCCACGAGCTCCGGCGGTCCGCCCACGGGGGGAGCGGTCGCCGGCTCGCGGGGGCGGCCCCACGGGCCGCCCCCGCACCACCCGCACGGCGGGACCTCGAGGGACCTTCCCTATGATGTGCGGATGCTGCGCATGCTCACCGCCGGCGAGTCACACGGGAAGGCGTTGGTCGCCGTGCTGGAGGGTCTGCCGGCCGGCGTTCCCGTCGATCCCGGAGCGGCTCGCCGAGCAACTGGCGCGGCGTCGTCACGGTCACGGTCGAGGCGGTCGCCAGCGCTTCGAGTCCGATCGCGTTCGAGATCCTCAGCGGGGTCCGGCACGGGCGCACGCTCGGCTCCCCGATCGCGGTCACGATCCCGAACCTCGAGTTCGAGCCGAAGTACGCCCGCCTGATGGGGGTCACCGGGGAGATCGAGCCTGGGGAACGCCTGACGCGACCTCGCCCGGGACACGCCGATCTCGCCGGGGCCCTGAAGTACGGGTTCGACGACGTCCGCAACGTGCTCGAACGGGCGAGCGCCCGCGAGACGGCCGCCCGGGTGACAGCCGGCTCGTTCTGCCGCTGGTTCCTGGAGGAGCTGGGGGTGCGGATCGTCTCCCACGTCGTGCGCATCGGCTCGGTGAAGACGCCGATGCGGAGCCGGCCCCCGACACCGGACGATGTCGAGGCGATCGACCGCTCTCCGGTTCGATGCCTCGATCCGGAAGCGTCGCGGGCCATGGTGGCGGAGATCGATCGCCTTCGGAAGGCGCGCGACACGGTCGGTGGGATCTTCGAGGTGCTTGCCTACGGCGCGCCCTCCGGCCTCGGCTCCCACGTGCACTACGACCGGAAGCTCGACGCGCGCCTCGCGCTCGCGCTGATGAGCATCCAGTCGGTCAAGGGGGTGGAGGTCGGCGACGGGTTCGCCTCGGCTTCCAAGCCCGGCTCGAGGGCGCACGACGAGATCGTCAGCCGTGACGGCCGCATCGGTCGGCGGACGGCGCGTGCGGGCGGCATCGAGGGAGGCATGAGCACCGGCGAACCGATCCGGCTCCGCGCTGCGATGAAGCCGTTCTCGACCGTGCCGAGGCCGCTCGCGACCGTTGACCTCGCTACGCGCGAGCCCGCCGTCGCGATCAAGCAGCGGACCGACGCGTGCGCCGTCCCGGCCGGAGGCGTCGTCGGCGAGGCCGTGGTGGCGTTCGAGCTCGCGAACGCGATGGTCGAGAAGTTCGGGGGCGACTCGCTCCCCGAGACGCGCGGCAACCTGGAGCGGTACGTGGAGGGGTTGGGGTGATCGTCTACCTGGTCGGGATGCCCGGGGCGGGCAAGACCGTCGTCGGACGTGAGCTCGCGGGGCGTCTCGGCGTGCCGTTCGTCGATCTCGACATCGAGATCGAGCGGGAGGCGGGCACGACGATCGCGGAGATCTTCGACGGGGAAGGCGAGGCTGCGTTCCGCGCGCTGGAGGCGGCGGCGTTGGTGAAGGCGAGCACCGAGGACCCCTCGGTCGTCTCGTGCGGCGGGGGCGTCGTGCTCGAGCCCGCGAATCGGATCACGCTGCGGAACACCGGCACGGCCGTCTACCTCGACGTGCCGATCGAGGCGTTGCGCGAGCGGGTGCCTCCCGCCGAGGACCGGCCGCTGATCAGGGAGGAAGGCGACCTCGAGCGGCTGCTCGCCGAGCGCGGGCCGCTCTACCGTGAGTTCGCTGCCCACGTGGTCGACGGGAGCGGTGCACCCGGCGAGGTGGCCGAGGCCATCGTCGAGGAGCTGCGTTGGTCCGCGTGACCGTTCCGGTCGTCGATCGCTCCTACGACGTGGTGATCGGCGTCGGGGGTCATCGACGAAGCCGGCGCTCTCCTCCCGGAGCTGCCGAAGGCGCGACACGCCTTCGTCGTCGCCGATCGGAGGGTCGCGGAGCGATGGTTCGATCGGCTGACGACGGCCTTGGAGCCGAGGGACCTGAGTTGCGTCTTGCTCACGGTGCCGACGGGCGAGGACGCGAAGACCCTCGCCGTCTACGGCACGCTGTTGCACCAGCTCGCCACCCAGGAAGCCCATCGCGACGACCTCGTGGTGGCGCTGGGCGGCGGCGCCGTCGGTGACCTGGCGGGCTTCGTGGCCTCCACGTACATGCGAGGGGTGCCGTTCGTCCAGGTGCCGACGACGCTCACCGCTCAGGTCGACGCGGCGATCGGGGGCAAGACCGCGGTGAACCTGCCCGAGGGCAAGAACCTCGTCGGCACCTTCGCCCAGCCTCGTGCCGTGCTTGCCGACGTGGAACCGCTCGCGTCGCTGGATGAGCGCGACTTCCGCTCGGGGCTCGCAGAGGTCGCGAAGTACGGGCTGACGCTCGACACCGAGCTGCTCGCGATGCTGGAGACGGGCCCGGGCCGGTGCTCGCCCGCGATCCGGATGCGCTCGAGCCCTTGGTCGCACGGTGCGTGGCCGCGAAGGCGCGGACCGTCGCCGCCGATGAGCGGGACACGGGGGCCCGTCTGGTCCTGAACTACGGACACACGCTCGGGCACGCTCTCGAACGGCTCGATGCGTTCGCCGGCCGTACGCACGGTGAGGCGGTCGCGGTCGGGATGGTCTTCGCGGCCCGCCTCGCCGAGCGGCGCGGCCTGTCCTCGCCTGGTCTCGCTGCGCGCACGGGACGGCTGCTCGCCTCCCTCGGGCTCGAGACCGACGGCACGCTGCCCCCCGCGGACGAGGTGCTCGCAGCGTTCCGGATGGACAAGAAGTTCCGCGGGGGAGTGCGGTTCGTCCTGCTGCGCGACGTGGCCGAGCCCGCGGTGGTCGACGACGTGCCGGACGACGAGATCCGCGCCACGTTGCGGGAGATGGGAGCGACGGCATGAAGGTGCTGTTCCTGTTCGGACCGAACCTGGGGGCGCTCGGGCGCCGGGAGCCTGCGACGTACGGTCCCCGAACCCTCGAGCAGATCATGGCCGACGTCGAGCGACGGGCGAGCTCGCTCGGCCACGACGTGGCCTGGCGCCAATCCGACCACGAGGGCGACCTCGTCGGCTGGGTGCTGGGTGCCGCCGGGGACGGTCACGAGGCCGTCGTCGTGAACCCCGGAGCGCTGTCCCACTACTCGTACTCGCTGCGCGACGCGATCGAGGCCTGCGGGCTGGCGGTCGTCGAGGTACACATGTCCAACATCGCCGCCCGCGAAGAGTTCCGCCGGCATTCGGTGGTCTCTGAGGTGTGCCGGGCGACGATCACCGGCCTGGGGGCCGGTGGCTATCATCTGGCCTTGGAGGCGATGCCGTGGATCACCGACTGAGACGAACCATCCTGGCCGAGCGTCTGGCCTCGCTCGAGATCGATGCGCTCCTGGTGACTGGGCTCACCAACGTTCGCTACCTCACCGGGTTCACGGGGTCGAACGGGCAGGTCCTCGTCGCCGCCGGCGACGGCGCGTTCCTCACCGACGGGCGCTACACGGAGCAGGCGAGGCACGAGGTGCCCGACGTCGAGCGAGTCACGTACGCGAGCGCGTTCGGGGAGGCCCTCGCCGACCAGGTGGCGCGGCTCGGGATCGAGCGACTGGGGTTCGAGGCACATCACGTGACCGTGCGGTCCCACGAGCGGCTCGCCGAGGCGCTCGGAGTCGTCGAGCTCGTCGCGTGCGACGAGGAGGTCGAGCGCATCCGCTGGGTGAAGGATGACGAGGAGCTCGAACTGCTGCGCAATGCTCAGGCGGCGACGGATCAAGCCTTCGATGACATCGTGGAGACGCTCGCCGTCGGGGTGACGGAGCAGCGGGTGGCCCGCGAGCTCGAGATGCTGCTGCGTCGAGACGGCGCGGACGGCCTGTCGTTCGAGTCCATCGTGGCCTTCGGTGAGAATGCGGCTGAGCCTCACCACGAGCCGGGGCACCGCACCCTCGAGGAAGGCGATGTCATCAAGATGGACTTCGGCGCCCTCTACGGTGGCTATCACGCCGACATGACGCGCACGATCGCGTTCGGCGAGCCCGCCTCGGAGCTCAAGAAGATCCACGATGTGGTCCGGCAGGCCCAACAGGCAGGGATCGACGCCGTCCGCGAAGGGGTGAGTGGCGCGGAGGTCGACGCCGCCGCGCGCGAGGTGATCGAGGGCGCCGGGTACGGGGACGCGTTCACACACGGTCTCGGCCACGGCGTCGGGCTCGATATCCACGAGGGTCCCCGTCTCGGACGTGAGTTCGCCGAGCACGTACTCCCGGCGAAGGCCGTGGTGACCGTCGAGCCCGGCATCTACGTACCGGGGCTCGGAGGGGTTCGCATCGAGGACATGGTCGAGGTGACCGCGGACGGATGCCGTGTGATCGGCAACGCCTCGCGCGAGCTGATCGAACTGTAGGCCGAGATCGAGGGCACGAGAGGACATCGGGAGCTGATCCGCGCGTGAGCGTTTCCACGAACGACTTCAAGAACGGCATGACCCTCGAGCTCGACGGGATCCTGTTCCAGATCATCGAGTTCCAGCACGTGAAGCCGGGCAAGGGCGGGGCGTTCGTGCGCACGAAGCTGCGGAACGTGAAGACCGGCGCCGTGCTCGAACGCACCTTCAACGCCGGGGTGAAGGTGGGGCTGGCGATCGTCGAACGCAAGGACTACCAGTACCTCTACCTCGAGGCCGATGCGTTCGTGTTCATGGACCTGCAGACGTACGAGCAGATCAGCGTGCCGGCCGAGACGATGGGCGGGGCGGCCGACTACCTGACCGAGGGCGGGATCGCACAGGTCGCGATGCACGAGGGGGTGCCGATCTCGGTGGAGCTGCCGGCGTCCCTGGTGCTCACGATCACGAAGACCGACCCGGGGGTGAAGGGCGACACCCGGACCGGCGCCCTGAAGCCGGCCACGCTCGAGACCGGGATCGTCGTCAACGTGCCGCTGTTCGTCGAGGAAGGCGAGCGCGTCAAGGTGGACACGCGTACCGGCGAGTACATGGAGCGCGTGAAGGCGTGAGGTCGTGACCACTCGCCGCGATGCGCGGCGTGCCGCCCTCGACATCCTGTACCAGGCGGACGTGACGGGCGAGAACCCCCAACTCGTGCTCGAGTCATGGGTCGATGCCGGCCGCACGGTGCCGCCTTTCGCCCGCGAGTTGGTCGACGGGGTCGCCGAACACGGACCGTCGATCGACCTCCTGCTGGAAGAGCATGCCGAGGGGTGGACCGTCGCCCGTATGGCCGCGCTCGATCGCACGATCCTGCGACTGGCGGTGGAGGAGCTGTGTTACCGAGACGATGTGCCGGATCCCGTCGCGATCAGCGAGGCCGTGGAGGCCGCATCGGAACTGTCGGCCGACGAGTCGAAGGCGTTCGTGAACGGCATCCTCGGCCGTATCGCACGGGATGCCGCGGGACCCGACACCTCGTCGCCGGGGTGACGGCAGCCTCGATCAGGCGTCGGTGGCCGGGGGTTCGGTCGACTCGGTCGGCTTGGGGGCGGGGGCAGACGTCGGCTCGTCCTCGCCGCCTTCCTTCAGGCCCTTCTTGAACTCGCTCGACGAACGGCCGAGGTTGCGCGCGATCTCGGGGAGCTTCGTGGCGCCGAAGATCACGGCGATCGCCACGATGCCCACGATGATCCACTCGTTCATGCGGTTCCCACTTCCTTCCGGGCTCGATGCCGATGCTAGCGGCGATCCTGATAGGGGAAGTCTACGCTGGGGGTCCGGCGATGGCACGGAGCCGGGGTGGCGTTCGTCCCACGTGGTCCGCACCGTGTATGCTCGCACTCGAACGAGCTTCCCCCTTTAAGTCCGGTCCAGCGAGGCCGGGAAGGGAGCAACCGCATGCAGCAGAACATCCGCCTCGCCTCCTCGCGCGCCCGAGGGGGCGTTCCTGTATGAGCGCGAAGGGCACCCTGCTCGACGATCAGGACGTCCGGCGCGCGCTCACCCGCATCGCCCACGAGATCATCGAGCGCGACAAGGGCGCCGATGGCCTGGTACTCGTGGGCATCGCGAACCGCGGCGACCATCTCGCTCGCCGGCTCGCGCGCGAGATCGAGCGCATCGAGGGCTCGCGTGTGCCGGTCGGCGTGCTCGACATCACGTTCTACCGGGACGACATCGGGTTGCGGGCCGAGGCACCCGAGGTGCACGAGACGCGCATCGACGTCGACATCACCGGTCGCACGGTCGTGATCGTCGACGACGTGCTGTTCACGGGTCGAACGATCCGGGCGGCGATGGACGCGCTCACGGACTTCGGGCGGCCCGCCCGCATCCGGCTGGCCGTGCTCGTCGATCGCGGCCATCGCGAGTTGCCGATCAAGGCCGACTTCGTCGGCAAGAACGTCCCGACGCGACGCGAGGACGATGTCCGAGTGCGGGTGACCGAGCTCGACGGCGAGGACGCCGTCGTCGTCGAGGAGGCTGCGGTGGCCGGGTCGACCCACGTTCCGGAGGTGACGTCGTGAACCGCCACGTGCTCTCGATGCACGACCTGACCGCCGACGACGTCGTTCGCGTGCTCGACACCGCGGAGTCGTTCCGTGAGGTAGGAACCCGGGTCATCAAGAAGGTGCCGGCACTGCGTGGACGCACCGTCGTGAACTTCTTCCTGGAGAACTCCACGCGCACCCGCATCTCGTTCGAGCTGGCGGCGAAGCGACTGTCGGCCGACGTGATCAACTTCTCGACGAGCGGTTCGAGCGTGGCCAAGGGCGAGAGCCTGAAGGACACCGCGCTCACGCTGCAGGCGATGGGCGCCGACGCGATCGTGATCCGTCACTCGTCGAGCGGTTCGCCGCTGCAGCTCACGAAGTGGGTGGAAGGACACGTCCTGAACGCCGGCGACGGCACGCACGAGCATCCCACCCAAGCCCTGCTCGACCTCTACACGATGCGCGAGAAGCTCGGGCGCCTCGAGGGGCTGCGTGTCGCGATCGTCGGCGACGTGTTGCACTCGAGGGTGGCACGGTCGCTCAGCTTCGGCCTCGTGAAGATGGGCGCCGAGGTCACGTTGATCGGGCCGCCGACCCTGATCCCGCCCGACGCGCCGATGTGGGGCGTGCAGGTCAGCTACGACATCGACGCGGTGATCCCGAAGCTGGACGTCTGCTACATGCTGCGGGTGCAGAAGGAACGCCAGCGCCTCGAGTACTTCCCGAGCGTCCGCGAGTACAACCGCCTGTTCGGACTCACGGCCGCGCGGGCGGGCGTGCTGCCGGACGGAGCCTTGATCATGCACCCCGGTCCGATGAACCGGGGAGTGGAGATCGACTCCGACGTTGCCGACCTCCCTCAGTCGGTGATCGAGGAACAGGTCACGAACGGCATCGCGGTCCGGATGTCGCTTCTGTACCTGTTGCTCGGCGCCGGGGGAGAGGAGGCACGCGATGTCTGAGGCGGTGCTGTTCCGGGGGGCACGGGTCATCGATCCTGCGACCGGCCACGATGCGATCGCCGACGTCTCGGTGGCCGACGGCCGCATCGAGTCGTTCGGCGTGGGCCTCGATGCGCGCGGCACCGAGGTGATCGAGTGCGGCGGGCTGGTGCTCGCGCCTGGCCTCGTCGACCTGCACACGCACCTGCGCGAACCCGGATTCGAGCACAAGGAGACGATCGTGACCGGCACGCGGGCGGCCGCCGTCGGCGGCTACACCGCCGTGTCATCGATGGCCAACACCGATCCCGTCACGGATCACGCCGGCATCGTGGCGGAGATCCGGGACAAGGCTGCCGAGGCCGGTCTCGCCGACGTCTTCCCGGTCGGAGCGATCACGAAGGGGCTCGCGGGAGAGTCGATGGCCGAGCTGGGAGAGATGGTCGAGGCCGGGGTTCGCGTGTTCAGCGACGACGGCAACTGCGTGCCGACCGCCCGCACGCTCCGCAACGCCCTCCTCTACGCGAAGGCGTTCCCGCACGAGATCGTGGTCGCCGATCACTGCGAGGATCCCTCGCTCGTCGCGGGCGGCCACATGCACGAAGGGGTGAACTCGTACTCGCTCGGCCTCGCGGGGCGTCCCGCCGAGGCCGAAGAGATCGTCGTGGCGCGCGACCTCGCGATCGCCCGGGCGACCGGTGGGCGCATCCACATCTGCCATGTCTCGAGCGAGCGTTCCGTCGAGCTGATCCGCAGGGCGAAGGCGGACGGTGTGCGGGTCACCGCCGAGGTGACGCCCCACCATCTCGTCTTCACCGACGACGATCTCGTCGGCTACGAGACCAGCTTCAAGGTCAACCCGCCGCTGCGCACCGCCGAGGATCGCGATGCCCTGCGTGCCGCCCTCGCAGACGCCACGATCGACGTGATCGCGACCGACCATGCGCCCCACGCGGTCGAGGAGAAGGAGGCGGAATTCGACCTGGCACCACCCGGCACGATCGGCCTCGAGACAGCGCTCGCCGCGGTGCTCACGTACCTCGTGGCGCCGGGCATCGTCAGTCTTCCGCGCGCGATCGATGCGCTGTCGACGACACCGGCTCGCATCCTCGGAGCGACCGGCCACGGCACCCCGATCGAGCCGGGGGGTCCGGCCAACCTGGTCGTCTTCGACCCTCGTGAGACGTGGACCGTGGAGCCCCCCTACGCGTCGAAGGCTCGGAACAGCGCCTTCGCTGCGTCGACCCTCACCGGACACGTCCGCTTCACGATGCTCCGGGGCGCCTTCACGGTCGCCGAGGGCAAGGCGACCCGATAGCGATGGTGGTCGCGAGCCTCAGCCCGTCCCGCCGCTCCCCGCGCGGGCCCGGAGCCATCCTCGCCCTCGAGGATGGCAGCGTGTTCCGAGGCACCTCGTTCGGCGCCGAGGGTGAGCGCTTCGGGGAAGCGGTCTTCAACACCGGCATGGCCGGGTACCAAGAGGTGCTCACCGACCCCTCGTACGCGGGGCAGATCGTCACGATGACCTATCCGCACCAGGGCAACTATGGCGTCAACCACTCGGACCCGGAGTCGGGAGCGATCCAGGTGGCCGGCTTCGCGGTGCGCGAGGCATCGCGGAGGGCGTCGTCGTGGCGGGCCGAGGGCACCTTGCGAGACGCGCTCGCGCGCGCCGAGGTCATCGGCATCGAGGGCATCGATACACGGCGGCTCACCCGAACGGTTCGCGAACGAGGCGCGATGCGGGCGGTGATCTCGACGCTGGATCTCGACGCCGGCTCCCTGGTCGAGCGGACGCACGGCTCCTCGGGCATGGCCGGGGCCGACCTGGCCGCCTCGGTGAGCACGAGCGCCGCGTACGAGGCGGCGTCGATGGTCGGTCCGGCGAGCGGGGACCTGGGGCGGGTGTTCCGCGTGGCCGCCCTCGACTACGGGATGAAGCGGAACATCCTTCGGCGGCTGGCCGCGAGCGGCATCGAGGCCACGGTGTTCCCGGCACGGACGCCGGCGGCCGAGATCGCGGCAGGAGGCTTCGACGGGGTCTTCCTCTCCAACGGTCCCGGCGACCCGGCCGCGACGGCGTACGGGATCGCCGCCGCCCGGCAACTGCTCGGCAAGGTCCCCATCTTCGGCATCTGCCTCGGTCACCAGTTGTTGGGTCTCGCGCTCGGCGGTCGCGCGTACAAGATGCCGTTCGGTCATCGTGGCGTGAACCAGCCGGTGAAGAACGTTGCGACCGGGGCCGTGGAGATCACGAGCCACAACCACGGGTTCGCGATCGACCCCGGCGGGTGGCACCGCGACGAGCTGGGAGTGGCGCATTCGGATCTCGGGCACGTGGCACTCACGCACTGGAACCTCAACGACGGCACGCTGGAGGGCATCCGTTGTCTCGACGTCCCGGCGTTCGGCGTGCAGTACCACCCCGAGTCCGCGCCGGGTCCACACGATTCCCGCTACCTGTTCGACGACTTCCGGGTCCTGATGGCCGGCGGCGCACCCCAGGGGGAGGCCTGATGCCTCGGCGCGCCGACATCGGCAAGATCCTCGTGATCGGGTCGGGACCGATCGTGATCGGACAGGCATGCGAGTTCGACTACTCGGGCACCCAGGCGTGCAAGGTGCTCCGCCGCGAAGGGTTCGAGGTCGCGCTCGTGAACTCGAATCCCGCCACGATCATGACCGACCCGGCGTTCGCGGACCGCACCTACATCGAGCCGCTCACCCCCGCGTCGGTGTTGTCGATCTGCGAGCGGGAGCGCCCCGACGCGTTGCTGCCCACGCTCGGCGGGCAAACCGCCCTGAACGTCGCGGTTGCGCTCGCGGAGTCGGGCGACCTCGACCGTCTCGGCATCGGGCTGATCGGTGCCTCGCTCGAGGCGATCCATCGCGCGGAGGACCGCAGCGGCTTCAAAGAGGCGATGCTCAAGGCGGGCCTCGACGTCCCACGTGCCGGCACCGCCGTATCGCTCGATGAGGCGCTTGCGCTGGGCGATTCGATCGGCTATCCGCTGATCGTCCGAGCTTCGTTCACGATGGGGGGAGGCGGCAGCGGCTTCGCGGCCAACCGCCAGGAGCTCGCCTCGCTCGCGGCCCGGAGCCTCGAGATCTCGCCCGTGAACGAGATCCTGGTCGAGGAGTCGATCGCGGGCTGGAAGGAGTTCGAGCTCGAGGTGATGCGCGACGGCGACGACAACGGGGTCATCGTCTGCTCGATCGAGAACGTCGACCCGATGGGGGTGCACACCGGCGACTCGATCACGGTCGCGCCGCAGCAAACGCTGACCGACCGCGAGTACCAGCAGATGCGCGACTCCGCGCTGCACGTGCTGCGGGTGATCGGTGTCGAGACCGGCGGTTCGAACGTGCAGTTCGCCGTTGACCCCGCGACCGGGCGTCAGGTCTTGATCGAGATGAACCCGCGGGTCTCCCGGTCGAGCGCGCTGGCGTCGAAGGCCACCGGCTTCCCGATCGCGAAGATCGCAGCGTTGCTCGCGGTCGGCTACCGGCTCGACGAGATCGTGAACGACATCACCGGCGAGACACCTGCGTCGTTCGAGCCGACCCTCGACTACGTCGTCGTGAAGGTGCCCCGATTCGCCTTCGAGAAGTTCTCCGAGGCCGACCCCAGGCTCACATCCACGATGAAGTCGGTCGGTGAGGTCATGGCGATCGGACGCACGTTCAAAGAGGCCCTCGGCAAGGCGTGGCGCGGGATGGAGAAGGCAGGGTTCGATCTGGGCGCCGAGCACGTGGCCGATCCGTCGATCCGATCGGGTGAGGATCTGCTCGCGGCCCTCTCGGTGCCCACCGAGGGCCGGCTGCACCTGGTGGAGTACGCCCTGCACGCGGGGTGCAGCATCGACGAGGTGGCGGCGGCGACCGACATCGACCCGTGGTTCGTCGATCAGATCGCCGAGGTCGTCGAGGAGGCGTCGGCCGTCCGTGGGCGAGCGTTGTCGATGCTGACGGCGGAGGATCTGTGGCGGACGAAGCGGGTGGGCATCTCCGATGCCCGGCTCGCCCTGCTCACCGGGGGGACCGAGGCGGCCGTCCGCCGGCACCGCGACGCGCTCGGCGTCTCGCCCGTCTTCAAGACGGTCGACACGTGTGCCGGGGAGTTCCCAGCCCGCACCCCGTACCACTTCTCCACGTACGAGGAGGAGACCGAGGTCCAGCTCGCGCCACGGCCCCGCATCGTGATCCTCGGGTCGGGGCCGAACCGCATCGGCCAGGGCATCGAGTTCGACTACGCCTGCGTGCACGCCGCGTTCGCCCTCGAGGAAGCGGGCTTCGAGTCGGTCATGGTGAACTCGAACCCGGAGACGGTGTCGACCGACTACGACACATCGAGCCGTCTGTACTTCGAGCCGCTCGCACCCGAGGACGTGCTGGCCGTGTGCCGAGCCGAACGGCCGGTCGGCGTGATCGCACAGCTCGGCGGGCAGACGCCGCTGAAGCTCGCGCGGATCCTGGTCGAGGAGGGGTTCACCGTGCTCGGGACGTCTCCGGATGCGATCGACCTCGCGGAGGATCGTGGGAAGTTCGCCCGGATCCTTGCCGAGCTCGAGATCTCCGCGCCGCCGCACGGCGAGGCTCGGACGATCGAGGAGGCTCGCGTGGTGGCTCGCCACATCGGGTACCCGGTCGTCGTCCGCCCCTCGTACGTGCTCGGCGGGAGGGCGATGGAGATCGTCTACGACGACGACGAGCTGGAGACGTTCGTCCGCACCGCCGCCGAGGCCTCGCCCGACCATCCGGTGCTGGTCGACCGATTCCTCGAGGGTGCGATCGAGGTCGACGTCGATGCCGTGGCCGACGCCGCCGGGGACGTCTTCGTGGGCGGGGTCATGGAGCACATCGAGGAAGCCGGGGTGCACTCCGGCGATTCCAGCTGCCAGATCCCGCCCGCGACCCTCAGTGACGACGAACTCGACACGATCGAGGAGATCACCCGGCGGTTGGCTCGACGCCTGGGCGTGGTCGGGTTGTTGAACCTGCAGCTCGCGGTGAAGGACGAACGGATCTGGGTGCTCGAGGCGAATCCTCGGGCGTCGCGGACGGTGCCGTTCGTCTCCAAGGTGATCGGCGTCTCGCTCGCGCGGGTGGCAACCCTGGTGCTCACGGGCCGGACGCTGGCCGACCTCGCCGCCGACGGCGTGCTGCCGGCCGACCCCCACCACTACCGCCACCTGCTCGTACACGAGCGTGAAGGCGGCCGTACTGCCGTTCGGCCGATTCCCGGGCGTCGACACGGTGCTCGGCCCCGAGATGAAGTCCACCGGCGAGGTGATGGGGGTCGATCGGGACTCGGGCATGGCGCTGGCGAAGGCGATGGTGGCGGCGGGGCACGCGCTGCCGACCACGGGCACGGTCTTCGTGAGCGTGGCGAACCGCGACAAGCGGGCGATCGTGTTCCCGGCCAAGCGACTGGCCGATCTCGGATTCCGCCTCCTCGCCACCGGTGGTACGGCCGGCGTGTTGCGGCGCGCGGGGATCGCCGTGGAACGGGTGGCGAAGGTGAGCGAGGGCCCCGACAACGTCGGGGAGATGATCCGCGTCGGCCGCGTCGACCTGGTGATCAACACGCCGTTCGGACGCGGCCCTCGCTCCGACGGGTACTTCATCCGCACGGCGGCCGCATCGGCGGGGGTGCCCTGCATCACGACGCTGCCCGGCGTGTTCGCTGCGGTGCGCGGCATCGAAGCGCTCGGCGGGCCGCCGACCGAGCCGCGTTCGGTGCAGGAGTACCATGCCGAGGCGATGGCCGAGCCGATGCAGGCGCGACTCACGTTCGAGCAGACCGCGGCTGCTCCGGCCGGGGAGGCGCCCGCGTGAAGCGCGTGCGCGCCGAGATCCTCTCCACCCGCAAGCTCGGCGCGTACCACTCGCTCACGCTCGTCGCCCCCGAGATCGCCGAGAAGGCTCGGCCCGGTCAGTTCCTGGCCGTGAAGATGCCCGAGGGGCGCGAGTTCCTGCTGCGCCGGCACATGGCCGTGCACCAGGCGTCGCGGCGCGGCGGCTGGGCCGGCACGCTGGAGTTCGTCGTCGACCCTTCGGGCCCGGGCACCGAGTGGCTGACGACGGCGAAGGCCCACGAGTTCCTCGAGGTGATCGGCCCGCTCGGCACCCCGTTCGCGTATCCGAAGCGGCACACGAACTGCCTGTTGGTCGCGGAGGGGCACGGCGCTGCATCGCTCTACTTCCTCGCCCAGGAGTTGCTGGCACGTCACAAGCGCGTCGACATGGTCGTGGGCGCCGAGACGCTCGAGCGCGTCTTCAAGCCGATAGAGGGTAAGCGCCTCTCGCAGACGATCGCGATCGTCACCGCCGACGGCTCGCTCGGCGAGCGGGGCTCGGTCATGGACGTGCTGCCCGAGATGGTGGATTCGACGAGCGCCGAGGTGCTCTATGCGGCGGCATCTTCCCCGACGCTCGCGAAGATCGCCGCGCTCTGCAAGGGTCGCGCCATCCCTGCGCAGGTGTCGGTGGAGGAGCGGATGGCCTGCGGCCTCGGACTCTGCCAGACGTGCGTCGTCCCGGTCGCACGCAAGGACGGGAGCGGCTACGACCACCTGCGGTCCTGCGTCGACGGGCCGGTGTTCAACCCCGCACGGGTGCTGTGGGACCGGTGGCTCTCCGAGGAACCGACGATGCTGCCCACGCCGCCCGAAGGCCTCCCGGTGGTCCGATCGTGGCCGGGGTGAGGCGATCGCTCGCGGTCGATCTCGGCGGTGTCGTGCTGCCCACGCCGGTCATGATCGCCTCGGGATGCGGCGGCACCGGAGGCGAGCTGGCCGGGCTGCTCGACATGCGGAAGGTCGGGGCGATCGTGAGCCGCACGATCACGCTCGAGCCCGAGCGGGGATCACCCACGCCGAGGGTCTGCGAGTCGCCCGCGGGGGTGGTCTGGTCGACCGGGCTGCAGAACCCCGGCATCGACGCGTTCGTCGCGGAGGAGCTCCCGCGCCTGGCGCGGGACGGCACTCCTGTGATCGTGTCGATCGGAGGCGGAACGCTCGAGGAGTACGTGCGGATCACCGGCGCCCTGCAGGGCCGGCCGGAGGTCGCCGGGATCGAGGTTCACCTGTCCGGGGCCGATCATGAGCTCGGCCGAGCGGTGCTCGGCGCGCACCTTGACCGAGCCGTCGAGGTCGTCGGGGCGGTCGCACGTATGTCCCTCGTGCCGGTGTTCGCGAAGCTCCCGCTGCAGGTGTCCGAGCTCTCCGAGATCGCGGCCGCGGTGGTGCGGGCCGGGGTCACCGGCGTCACGGTGGGAGGGTCGGTCCCCGCGCTCGACGTCCGAGCGGGCCGGCGAAACCCGGTCTCGGCGGCGTGACGGGGTGGCTCAGCGGCCCAGCGCTGCGCCCGACGATGCTTCGGGCGGTCTTCGACGTGTCGCGAGCCGTGCCCGAGACGCCGGTGATCGCCGTCGGCGGCATCCGAAGCGGTGACGACGCCGTCGAGGCGTTCCTCGCCGGGGCGTGGGCCGTGCAGGTCGGCACCGCCATGCTGGTCGACCCGGCAGCCCCCGTGGCGGTCGCCCAGGGCATCGTCCGATACCTGAAAGCCAAGGGGCTCGCGTCGCCCGCCGATGTGCGGGGGCGGCTGCGGGTGCCGACGTCGTTCGGAGCGGTCGAGATCGACGAAAGGGCCCAACGATGATCCCGCGTCCGGAGCGCCCCCTCGTGGTGGCCCTCGACCTCAGTGATCTCGACCGGGCAGAGACCCTCGCTCGCGCTCTGGCGCCGCACGTGGGCATGCTGAAGGTCGGCCTGGAGCTCTGTTGGGCGGAAGGGCCCGAGGCCGTGCGACGGATCTCTCGGCACGCGCCGGTCTTCGTCGACGCGAAGCTCCACGACATCCCGAACACGGTCGAACGCGCGGCCGCCAACATCGCCGGGCTCGGGGTGGCCATGCTCAACGTGCACGCGCTCGGGGGTGACGCGATGATGCGCGCGGCCGTCGAAGGATCTGCCCGGGGTGCCGCCCGGTCCGGCCTCGCGATGCCGATGGTGACCGCGGTGACCGTGCTGTCGTCGATGGCGGGTGAGGGCCTCGCTACACCGTCATCGCTGGCGTTCGAGGCGCGCGAGGCCGGGCTCGACGGGGTCGTGGTCTCGGGCGAGGACGTCAGCGAGGTCCGCGAGGTCTGCGGCGACGCGTTCTGTCTCGTGGTGCCCGGCATCCGTCCGCACGGTTCGAACGGCGACGATCAGGTACGCGTGCTCACGCCGTCGGCGGCGCTGGATGCCGGGGCCGACTACCTCGTCGTCGGGCGCCCCATCACGGGATCGGAGGACCCCGTCGGCGTCGCGCGGGGCATCGCGCTGACCGCCCGCTGACGATCGCGCCGACCGCGCGCCGACGATCGCGCCGACCGCGTGCCGACGATCGGCCGCCGCGCCTCCGACGTGCGAAACCGCAGGTCGTCGGGCACATCGCGCGTTGTGGCCCTTCCGCGGCCCTGCGTATACTCCCCGGGTTCTCGCACCCCTCGATCGTCAGAACCCACACCGAAGGAGCACGTGATGGCGCTACCGCAGTTGACCCCGGAACAGCGCGCCCAGGCCCTCGAGAAGGCCGCCGCCGCGCGGAAGGCTCGTGCCGAGCTGAAGGGCGAGCTGAAGTCCGGGAAGGTCTCGCTGCAGCAGGTGCTGAAGCGCGAGGACGACACCGTCGGCAAGATGAAGGTATCGGTCGTGCTCGAGTCCCTGCCCGGCGTCGGCAAGGTCCGCGCCGGCAAGATCATGGAGGAGCTCGACATCAGTGCCACCCGTCGGGTCCGTGGTCTCGGCGCCAAGCAGCGCGAGCAGCTGCTCGCCAAGTTCGCGAAGTAAGCCCCGGCCTTGGCTGCACGCCGAGGCATCCTGTTCGTCATCGCGGGCCCCTCGGGGGTCGGGAAGGGCACCCTCGTCCGGGCAGTGCGGTCCCGCATCCCTGATGGGCTCGTGCTCTCCACGAGCGCCACGACCCGCCGTCGACGCGAGGGCGAGGTCGAAGGCCGTGACTACGTCTTCGTCGACCGGCCCACCTTCGAACGGATGGCAACCGAGGGCGAGTTGCTCGAGTGGGCCGAGGTCTTCGACAACCTCTACGGCACTCCGGCCTCCTTCGTCGAGGCCCACCTTCTCGACGCTGACGACGTGCTGCTGGAGATCGACGTGCAGGGCGCCGCGCAGATCCGGGAGCGCGCGCCCGACGCGGTGCTGATCCTGTTACGGCCTCCTTCGCTGGACGAATTGGCTCGACGGCTCCGGTCGCGCGGCACGGAGAGCGAGGATCGGATCGAGCGGCGCCTCGGCGAGGCCGAACGGGAGCTCGCCCAAGCCTCGTGGTTCGATCACGAGGTCGTGAACGACGACCTGGAACGAGCGTCGTCGCAGGTCGCTGCTATCATCGAGACCTCACGCGATCGTTCCTCGCGCGGCGTCTCGCCGAGGCCCGAGGAGGCCGCGTCTGACCCCACGGAGGATCTTTCCGGATGATCGAACCCAAGATCGACGACCTGCTCGCGGCGGTCGACTCCAAGTACTCGCTCGTGATCCTGGCCGCGAAGCGAGCCCGCGAGATCAACAGCTACTACAACCAGCTCGGTGAAGGCCGCGGCGAGTTCGTGCCGCCGCTCGTCGAGAGCGGGTTCAGCAACAAGCCGCTGTCGATCGCGCTCGAAGAGATCGCCGAGGGCAAGATCGAGTACGAACGCACCGAGGAACCGGCGGACGCCGAATAGCCGGTCGTCCCGGGGCGTCCCGGCCTCGAGGAGGTCCGAAGATGGCAGCGAGTCGACCTGCCGCCGGCCCGCTCGCAGGCCGACGAGTCCTGCTCGGTGTCACGGGTGGTATCGCCGCCTACAAGGCAGCCCACCTGACCCGCCTGATGACCGGCGCCGGTGCCGAGGTCACCGTCGTCATGACGGAGTCGGCCACCCGCTTCGTGGGACCCGACACCTTCGCCGCGCTCGCGGGACGTCCCGTGCACACCTCGTTGTGGGAGCGCTCGGGAGACGTGCTTCACGTCCGCCTCGCGCGCGAGGCGGACCTGGTCGTCGTGGCGCCGGCCACCGCCAACCTGGTCGCGAAGCTCTCGCTCGGTCTCGCCGACGATCTGCTGACGTCCGTGCTCCTGGAGTACAGGGGTCCACTGGTCATCGCGCCTGCGATGCACTTCGGTATGTGGCTCCATCCGGCCACGGTGCACAACGTCGAGACGCTCGCTGCACGGGGGGTCCGCATCGCGGGCCCGGCGCTCGGCGCGCTCGCCTACGGGGACGAGGGTATCGGCCGCATGGTCGAGCCCGAGGAGATCGTCGACGAGGCGGTGTCGGCGCTCGGCGTCGGAGGCGAGTTGAGCGGCCGAGTGGTGCTGGTGACGGCCGGCCCCACCTTCGAGCCGATCGACCCGGTACGGTTCATCGGCAACCACTCGACGGGCAGGATGGGAACGGCCATCGCACGCGAGGCCGCCCGCCGCGGCGCCGACGTGCGGTTGGTGCTCGGTCCGGGCACCGTGGGTCCGCCGCCCGGCGTCACGGTCTCGCATGTGGTCACCGCTGAAGAGATGCGCACCACCGTCCTCGAGGCCGTCGACGAGGCCGACGCGATCGTGATGGCCGCCGCCGTGGCCGACTTCCGTCCGAAGCAGGTGGCGGGGAGCAAGCTGAAGAAGGCTGACGGCACGCCCGATCTCGTCCTCGAGCCGACCCCCGACATCCTTCGGGAGCTCGCGGAGCGGCGGCGAGCGGGCCAGGTGCTCGTCGGGTTCGCAGCCGAGACCGGCGACGTCGAGTCGGCGGGTCGTGGCAAGTTGGCGAGCAAAGGGGTCGACATCGTGGTCGCGAACGAGGTGGGCCGCGACGGCACGGGTTTCGCGTCCGATACGAACCACGCTGCGATCCTCGATGCCGCCGGCGACGACGTTGCGCTCCGTGACTGGACCAAGGACGGGCTCGCCGGGGCGATCGTCGACCGCATCGCTGCGCGGCTCCGGTGATGCGGTCGGGCTCGACGACGGCCTTGCGCCCCGGCGGACGCCGGCCCTGACGGCCGTCATGGGCGCGGGCTAGACTCGGCAATCATGACCCAGGCCTACCTCTTCTCGTCGGAATCGGTGACCGAGGGGCACCCCGACAAGCTCGCAGACCAGATCTCCGATTCGATCCTCGACGCGCTGCTCGCAGGCGACCCGAACAGCCGTGTCGCCTGCGAGACCCTGGTCACCACCGGTCTCGCGTTCATCTCGGGTGAGATCACCACCGAGGGGTGGGTCGACATCCCCGCGGTCGTGCGCGAGACGATCACAGAGATCGGATACACCGACGCGAAGTTCGGCCTCGACGGCGAGACGTGCGGTGTGATGACGGCGATCCAGGAGCAGTCGCCTGACATCGCCCGCGGCGTCGACGACGCCCTCGAGCATCGCGCCGAACATTCCGGCGACCCGCTCGACCACCTCGGCGCCGGCGACCAGGGCATGATGTTCGGCTACGCCTGCCGCGAGACCGAGGAGCTCATGCCGCTGCCGATCGCGATGGCGCACCGGCTGTCCAAACGGCTGGCCGACGTCCGCAAGGCCGGGGTCGTGCCCTACCTGCGGCCCGACGGCAAGAGCCAGGTGTCGATCGAGTACGAGGGCGGCCGTCCGGTCCGAGTCGACACCGTGCTGATCAGCGCGCAGCACCGCGAGGAGGTCGACGTCGAGACCCTGCTCAAGCCCGACATCGAGGCGGAGGTGATCGACCCCGTGTTGCGAGAGTTCCCCGAGCTCGACGCAGCCGGGGTGCGCGTGCTCGTCAACCCGACGGGCAGGTTCGAGATCGGCGGACCCAAGGCGGATACCGGGCTCACCGGCCGGAAGATCATCGTCGACACCTACGGCGGCTACGCTCCCCACGGCGGCGGGGCGTTCAGCGGGAAGGACCCCACGAAGGTCGACCGCTCCGCCGCGTACATGGCGAGGTTCGTTGCGAAGAACATCGTCGCCGCCGGGCTGGCCGACCGTGCGCAGCTTCAGCTCGCGTATGCGATCGGCACCGCGCACCCCGTGAGCCTGCTCCTCGAGACGTTCGGCACCGAACGGGTCGACCCCGAGAAGCTGCGAGGCGCGCTGTGGGACGTCTTCGACTTCAGACCTGCGGCGATCATCCGTGATCTCGACCTCGCTCGACCCCTGTACCGCGAGACGGCCGCCTACGGGCATTTCGGCCGCAAGGAGTTCCCCTGGGAGGGGACCGACCGCGTCGACGACCTGCGCGCCGCCGTCGCCTAACTACCCCGAGCCGCTCGCCGGCCCGGTCGCCGTCTGCGTCGATCGGCCCTTGCTCGCGCTCGATCGCGCGTTCACCTATGACCTGTCGGCCGAACTCGGCGGTGGCCTCGGCTCGCTCGTGCAGGTGCCGTTCCACGGTCGGTCGGTTCGTGGCTGGGTGCTCGGTCCGACCGATGACGTCCCCTCCCGGATCCTCCCCGTGAGGGCCCTCGTTTCCTCGACACGCTGGTTCGACGCGCCCGGGCTCGAACTCTGCCGATGGGTGAGCGAGCGGTACGTCGCGCCCCTCGCCACGGTGCTCGAACGCGCGACGCCTCCGCGGGTCGCCGGAGAGGAGGGATCGGAACGCCTCACGACCGCCACACCGGTACGGCATCGTGCGTCGCCGGTGCAGCCAGTGCTGGGCGGCTACGGGAACGGCGCCGACTTGCTCTCGGCGATCCGAGCCCGGGCGAGCGGTCCCTGGGTCCTGCGTCCGGCGCCGGAACACGAAGGTGCAGCCGCCGTCGAGGCGATCGCGGCGTGCGTCGGGTCCGGGCGTCGGGCGCTGGTGGTCGTGCCCGAGGCCGATCCGGTGCCCGGCACGGCGCGCGCGATCGCCGAGGCGTTCGGCGATCGGGCCGCCGTCTTGTTGGGGGGGTCGAAGCGGGTCCGCTATCGGACGTGGCTCGACATCCAGGCCGGCCACTACGACGTGATCGTCGGGTCACGCCCGACGGTCTTCGCGCCCGTCCCAAACCTGGGGTTGATCTACATCGACCGCGAGTCGCATCCGGCGCTGCGAGAGGATCGAGCGCCCTACTACCACGTCCGCGACGTCGCGCTCGCCCGGGGCGGCATCGTGGGCGCCACCGTCGTGCTGGCAGCGCTGGCGCCGTCGTCGGAGGCGGCGGCCGTCGAGGCGACGACGGTGTCGCCTGCCCAGCGGCGATGGGTTCCGGTCGAGATCGTGAAGCCCGGGCCCGAGGGTCGCGCGCCCCGATTGGTCCGCGCCCTGCGGGAGGTCTCGCGCGCGTTCCTGTTCTCCCCGTTGCCCGGCTACGGCATCGCGGCGGTGTGCCGCTCGTGCGGACGTCCGGCCGGCTGCGCGGCCTGCGGCGGCTTGATCCGATCCGAGGAAGGGACGGTGCGATGCATCGTCTGCCACGCCGCGGGCCGGTGCCGCGCCTGCGGTTCGCGTGACTTCGGGCTGCGCCGCGGCGGCCAGGAGCGGGTGGAGGAGTGGGCGTCTCGGGTGGCCCCGGTGCCCGTGCGCCGTCTCGGCGACGCCGACCCGCCAAGGCTGCCCGTCGAGGGTGAGGTGCTCGTGGGGGGACCGGAGGACGTCCGGGACTTCGGAGCTGGCGGTCTCGATCTCGTGGCGGTGCTCGACGCCGACCTCGCCGGGCGCCGGCCTGGTCTCGCCGCTCGGGAGCGCGCGATGACGACGTGGATGGAGGCGATCGGGTGGGCGCGCCCTGCCGGACGGGCGATCGTGCAGTCCTCGCACGCCAACGACCCCGCGATCCAGTCGTTGGTGATGGGCGATCCTGCCCGCTTCCATCGTGACGAGCGACGGCGCCGGTCAGAGGCGGGGTTCCCGGTGGGCGCGGCAGTCTTCCGGGTCGTGGGCTCCTCGACACTCGAGGCGGAGCTCGCGGCGCTCGACCCGATCACCTTGCTCACCTCGTCTGCTGCGGGGCAGACGGTATGCTTGCTCGCGCTCGATGTCGGCCTCGTGCCTGCCTTCGGACGGGCGGTTCGTGCGCTCGCCGCACGTGATGTGGTGACGAGGGTCGAGGCTGAGCCACACCTGTGACCCCGAACGGAAACACCTGGTGATCCTGCAGATCCGAACCCTCGGCGACCCGGTGCTGCGCGAACCCGCTCGACCCGTGGCGGCCTTCGACCGGCGACTGCGCACCCTGTGCGACGACATGATCGAGACGATGTACGACGCGCCGGGGGTGGGTCTCGCGGGCCCGCAGGTCGGCATCTCCCTGCGCGTATTCGTCTTCGACGACGGCGAGACGGGGCCGCGGTTCATGGCCAATCCGGTCCTCACCGGCGGAGAAGGGGAACTCCGCGAGGAGGAAGGGTGCTTGTCGATCCCGGGTCCGTACCACGAGACCGAGCGGTTCGCGCGCATCACGTGTCGGGGGCAGGACGTCGACGGGGCCTCGTTCGAGATGACCGGCGAAGGGCTCCTCGCTCGCATCTTCCAGCACGAGACCGATCACCTCGTCGGCATGCTCTACATCGACCGCCTCGACGACGAGGGGCGCCGCTCCGTGATGGCTGAACTCCGGCGCATCGAGCTCGGTCTCACGGAGCCCTCGAAGGGACGTCTGTCGCGCAGGGCCGAGGACTGACCCATGCGCGTGGTCTTCCTGGGGAATGACCCTTGGTCCGTGCCTGCCCTCGAGTCGCTCGTCGTCGCTGCCGACGTCGATGTAGACCTGGTGGTCACGAACCCGCCACGACCGGCCGGCCGAGGTTCGCGCCTCACCCCGACGGCCGTCGCCGACGCCGCGCGGCAGCTCGACGCCGACGTCCTGGAGGTCCAAGGTGTCCGGGCCGGAGAAGGGTTCGGGGCGATCGAGCGCCTCGAGCCGGATGCGATCGTCGTCGTGGCATACGGGCAGCTGCTCACGGCAGCCGTGCTCGACCTGCCCCGCCTGGGCACCGTGAACCTGCATTTCTCGCTGCTGCCTCGCTGGCGCGGCGCCGCTCCAGTGCAGCGGGCGATCCTCGAAGGTGACCAGACCACAGGGGTGAGTGTGATGCTGCTCGACGAAGGCCTCGACACCGGACCGGTCCTCGCGACGCTCGAGGAGCCGATCCGGCCCGATGACGACGCCGGGAGCCTGGGGAAGCGGCTCGCCGGGCTGGGTGCCCCGCTCGTGGCCGACAGCCTCCGGGCGCTCGACGCGGGCGCCGCGTCGCCCCGCGCGCAAAACCACCGTGCTGCGACGTACGCTGCGAAGCTCACGGCCGACGAGCGAACGATCGCGTGGGGTGACCCACCCGAGTCGGTCGTCCGCCGGGTGCGGGCGCTCTCGCCGACACCGGGAGCGACGACGACGTTCCGTGGCGCGTCGCTCAAGGTGCTGAAGGCACGGATCCGGGAGCGGGGAGGCACGATCGAGCCACAGTCGCGCGTGGGCGAGGTGTGGCTCGACCCCGACGGCACGCCCGTGGTCGGGGCGCTCGGCGGTGGGGTGGCCCTGGTCGAGGTCGCCCCTGCCGGACGCGCGCGCATGCCGGGAGCAGACTGGGCTCGAGGCGCCCGTCTCGAGCACGGGGAACGCTGCACGTGAGACAGACAGCGCGCACGGTGGCGCTCGAGGCGATCCGGCGGGTCACCGACGAAGGCGCATACTCCACGATCGTCGTCCCAGGCGCGTTGCGACGGTCGCACCTGGACGAACGCGACCGGGCGTTCGCGACCGACCTCGCGTTCGGCACGATCCGCCATCTGCGCTCGATCGACTGGGCGCTCGACCGCGTCGCGTCCCGACCTGTGGCGCGGATGACACCGAGCGCGAGGACGGTCGTGCGGCTCGGGGCGTTCCAAGTGCTGTTCACTGACGTTGCGCCGCACGCGGCCGTGGGGGAGACGGTGGGTCTCGCCCGTGACCGCGAGCGCGGGTTCGTGAATGCGGTGCTCCGTCGGCTCTCGGTCGAGCCTCCCTCGTGGCCGACGGGCGATTCAGAGGAGGCGGTGTCCGTCCGAACCGGCATGGCCCCATGGGCGGTTCATGAACTCGGTCGCATGCTCCCGCCGGACGAGGTCGAGCCTGCGGCCGCCGGCTTCGCATCGCCGGCTCCGCTCTGCGTGCGGACCAACACGATGGCGGTCGAGCCGGCCAGGCTCCGTGATGCGCTCCGCGAGGCTGGGCGCGATCCCCGTCCCGCGTCGCTGGATGCGACCTGCTTCCTACTCGATGGGGGCGACCCATCGACGCTGCCCGGCTGGGCCGAGGGGTGGTTCGCGGTGCAGGATCAGGCGTCCGTATTCGTCGTGCGAGCCCTCGACCCGCAGCCGGGCGAGCGTGTGCTCGACGCCTGCGCGGCGCCCGGCGGCAAGACCGTCGCGATCGCGTCGATGGTCGGTGACGGCGGCACGACGGTGGGCGCCGATGCGCACCCCGGCCGCTGCGCCCTCATCCGCCGGGGAGCCGATCGGCTCGGGGTGGGCCCGCTCGTGCTCGCCCAGGACGCGATCGCTCCGGCCCTTCGGGGGCCGTTCGACCGCATCCTCGTGGATGCGCCCTGTTCCGGCCTGGGATCAGCGCGGCGGCGGCCGGAGTTGTTGTGGCGCAAGCGGAAGGAAGAACTGAGCCGGCTCGCTCGCACGCAGGTCCGGATCGTGTCATCGGTCGCTGACCTGCTTGCCCCTGGTGGCCGCCTCGTCTACTCGGTGTGCACGTTCCCACGAGCCGAGACCGACGCTGCCGCCGACGCCATCGCACGCCACCGACCAGACCTCGACCCGGTCGCGGTGGAGGGTCCGGACGGCCCGGCGACCCGCGTGCGGGTGTGGCCGCACCGCCACGGCAGCGACGGCATGTTCGTCGCGGCCTTCGTCAGGAACCGCTGACGCGACGGGTAGCATGGCGCGCGTGGGGAAGCTCGCCGCCTCGATCCTGTCCGCCGACCTCGCGCACCTCGCCGACCAGGTCAAGCTCGTCGAGGGGCATGCCGACATCATCCATATCGACATCATGGACGGGCATTTCGTACCTCCCATCGCGCTGGGCACGGTGGTGGTCGCTTCGCTGCGACCACACACCCGTCGCACGCTGCACGGTCACCTCATGGTCGACGCACCGGAGGCTTACTTCGAGGAGCTGGCGGAGGCCGGGCTCGACGCCGTGTCCTTCCATCACGAGGCGGTGACCGACGTCGGCACGGCCGCGGACAAGGCGCGGGCAGCGGGCCTCCGTCCGGGAGTGACGATCAACATGGAGACGCCTGTCGAGGTGGTCTTCCCCGTCCTCGAACAGGTCGACGACGTGATGCTGATGAGCATCCGTCCGGGGTGGAGCGGGCAGTCCCTCAACCCGGCCGTCTACCCGCGGATCGAAGCGACTCGCCACGAGATCGACCGTCGCGGGCTCGATATCGACCTCGAGATCGATGGCGGGGTGAAGGTCGACAACGCGCGTCGCGCGGTGGATGCGGGGGTCACCGTGCTGGTGAGCGCCAGCGGGATCTTCCAGGCGGCGGACCCCGCAGAGAACGCCCGCGTGCTCCGCGCGATCGCGAACGGGGAGGCGTCGTAGATGGCTGAGACCATCCTCGTCGTCGACGACGACCCCGACATCGCACGCTTCGTCGAGGTGAACCTGCGATCGGCCGGCTACGACGTCGCGGTGGCCAGTGACGGTGAGGAGGCCTTGGCGCGAGCGGGCGCCTTGCGGCCGGACCTCGTCCTCCTCGACGTCATGATGCCCAGGCTCGACGGGTTCGAGGTGGCGCAGCGGCTGCGGAAGAATCCGCAGACCGCGAACACGAGCATCATCATGCTGACCGCGAAGGCGCTCTCGGCCGACAAGGTGACCGGGCTGCAGTCCGGGGCCGACGACTACATCATCAAGCCGTTCGACCCGATCGAGCTGCTCGCTCGGGTCAAGGGAACGCTCCGCCGTGCGAAGGAGATGCGCAACCTTTCACCGCTGACGGGACTGCCGGGCAACATCCGCATCCAAGAGGAGATCGAGCGTCAGGTCCGCGAAGGGCGGGAGTTCGCCGTCCTCTACTGCGACCTCGACAACTTCAAGGCGTACAACGACCAGAAGGGATTCGTTCGAGGAGACCGGTTGATCCAGTCCACCGCCCGGATCATCCAGGATGCCGCCGTCGCACGCGATGGGGCCCAGGGCTTCGTCGGCCACGTAGGTGGCGACGACTTCGTCGTGGTGGTGCGGCCGGAGGTCGCCGAGGACGTCGCGAAGGGGATCTGCGACGCCTTCGAGTCCGCGAAGGTCGAGTTCTACGAGTCCGAAGACCTCGAGCGTGGGTTCGTGCGCCTCGAGGATCGAAAGGGTGTGATGCAGGACATCCCCCTCGTCGGCATCTCCATCGGCATCGCCTCGAGCGCCCGCCGTCCGTTCGCGCACTACGGCGAAGCCGTCTCGGTCGCGACCGAGATGAAGCAGTTCGCGAAGCGGGGGTCCGGTTCCTCCTACGCGGTCGATCAGCGTTCGGCCTGAACCGCGGCGCATCGGTTGGGGTTCACCGCGGGGTGGTGACCTGCGTATACTCGCCCCAGAAGCTCGTTTCCGGGGCGGGGTGCAACTCCCCACCGGCGGTGAGAGTCCGCGACCCCACGGCCGCCAGCCGTGGGTGGATCCGGTGCGATTCCGGAACCGACCGTGACAGTCGGGATGGGAGGAGACGGGCACACGGCCCGGCCGCGCGCTGGCGTGGTCCGCGACCGCCGTGCGCCTGATCGTGCCCACCCGCTCCGGGCGGGGAGTGAGGCACGATGGAGTCGATCGACGAACGACACATGCGACGGGCGCTGTCCCTCGCTGAGCGTGGCTGGGGACGGGTCTCGCCCAATCCACTGGTCGGCGCCGTGGTCGTGCGCGATGGCATCGTCGTCGGCGAGGGCTGGCACGAGGGTCCGGGCACCGTTCACGCCGAGGCGATGGCGTTGGCCGCCGCGGGAGCCCAGGCACGCGGTGCCACGGTCGTCTGCACCCTCGAACCCTGCAACCGCTTCGGTCGGACCCCGCCCTGCACGCGAGCCCTCATCGAGACGGGGGTAACTCGCGTCGTCGTCGCCGCCACCGATCCCAACCTCGGAGTGGACGAACCCGGGCTGGGTGAGCTCCGCACTGCCGGCATCGCCGCCGAGGCGGGTGTGCTCGAGGCGGAGGCCCGCGAGCTGAACGTCGCCTTCGAACGACACGTCACCACCGGCCGCCCCTTCGTCGTGCTGAAGATGGCTTCAAGCCTCGACGGGAAGACGGCAGCCCCCGACGGCTCCTCGAAGTGGATCACGGGGTCGGAAGCTCGCGACGACGTGCAGCGCCTTCGAGCCTGGGCGGACGCGATCGTCGTGGGCGCCGGCACGGCGATCGCCGACGATCCCTCGCTCACGGTTCGGGCTCCCGAGTTCGAGGCTGCCCGCCCTCCGTTGCGGGTCGTGATCGACACCGCAGGACGCGTGCCACCGACGCTGCGGTCGTTCGACGGATCGGCGCCAACCTTGGTGGCCACGACCGACCGCACGGCGGAGGACCGGATCGATGCGTGGACCGCGGCGGGGGCCGATGTCGTGGTGCTCGATCGAGACGTCGCGGGCGGTGTGTCGCTCGCCGCGCTCCTCGACATCCTGGGCAAGCGCGACGTCCAGGGACTGTTGATCGAGGGCGGCGCCACGCTTGCGTGGAGCGCGATCCGCGACGACGTGGTGGATCGCATGGTCGTCTATCTCGCGCCCGTCCTGATCGGCGGCGCGGCCGCCCCGTCGATGCTCGCCGGTGAAGGGTTCTCTCCGGTCGACCGAGCGCTGAAGTTGCAGCGGGTGACGGTGGAGCCGGTCGGTCGGGATCTGAAGGTGGTGGCAGATGTTCACGGGGATCGTTGAGGAGATGGGCGTGGTCCGGTCGCTGCTGGACCGCCGGCTCGTCGTTGGGTGCCGTACGGTCACGGCCGACAGCGGGGTCGGCTCGTCTGTCGCGGTGAACGGGGTCTGCCTCACGGTGGTCGAGCGGGGTGACGACCACGTCGCATTCGACCTCTCCGAAGAGACGATCGCCCGCACGGCGCTGCGGGGGCTCGTACCCGGCTCGCCGGTGAACCTGGAACGACCGGTCACGCTGGCCGCCCGCCTCGGCGGTCATGTCGTGCAGGGGCACGTCGACGGGGTCGCCCACGTGGCCTCCTCGACACCCGACGACGGGGGCGGGGTGCGGCTCCGACTGCGCATCCCCTCGAACCTGCGCCGGTACACGGTCGAGAAGGGGTCGATCACGGTCGACGGTGTGAGCCTCACGGTTGCCGACCAGCACGACGACGGCGTGTCGATCGCACTGATCCCGCACACGCTCGCGGTGACGACGCTCGGGCGCGCCGGACCGGGGGATCCCGTGAACGTCGAGGTGGACATGATCGCGAGATACGTGGAACGGCTGATGACCGGATCCCCGGGCATGGTCGAAACGCCAGACGAACCGGCTCACGGAGCAGGAGGACGAGGATGACCGACACGGTGCGCACGGACGATCTCGACCGCACGATCTTCTCGACGATACCCGAGGCGATCGATGAGATCCGGCGGGGTCGGATGGTGTTGGTCGTCGACGACGCTGATCGGGAGAACGAGGGCGACTTCATCATGGCCGCCGAGTCGTGCACGGCCGAGGCCGTGAACTTCATGGTCACCCACGGCCGAGGCATCGTGTGTCTCCCGTGCGCCGCGTGGCGTCTCGACGAGCTCGGCATCCCGCAGATGGTGACCGAGACCACCGGCGGTCATGAAGCCGCGTTCACCGTGTCGATCGACTACCGCCATGGCACGTCGACGGGCACGAGTGCCCACGACCGCGCGATCACGGCGAAGGCCGTCACCGATCCCGGGGTGACCCCTCAGGACTTCCAGAAGCCGGGTCACGTGTTCCCCCTGCGCGCGAAGGACGGCGGGGTCTTGATGCGCGCGGGGCACACCGAGGCCGCCGTCGACCTCGCCACGATGGCGGGCATGTTCCCGGCCGGGGTGATCTGTGAGGTGATGAACGACGACGGCACGATGGCCCGCATGCCGGAGCTGGTCCGGGTCGCACGTGAGCACGGCATGAAGCTCATCTCGATCGCCGAGATGATCGAGTACCGGCGTCATCGCGAGGTGCTGGTGCAACGCGTGGCGGAGGCCATGATCCCGACACCGTTCGGTGAGTTCCGCTCCTACGCGTACGAGAGCACGATCGACGGACGGACCCACGTCGCGCTCGTGATGGGCGAGATCGGCGACGGCCGGGGTGTGCTCACGCGGGTGCACTCTGAATGCCTCACGGGCGACGTGTTCGGCTCGCTCCGGTGCGACTGCGGGGGACAGCTCGACCGTGCGATGGAGCTGATCGGCAAGGAGGGCCGCGGCGTCGTGCTCTATGTGCGAGGCCACGAGGGCCGTGCGATCGGGCTCACCCACAAGCTGCGCGCCTACGAGCTGCAGGATCGGGGCCGCGATACGGTCGAGGCGAACATCGAGCTCGGCTTCCCGGCCGATCAACGCGAGTACGGCATCGGCGCGCAGATCCTGGTGGACCTCGGCGTGACCACGATGCGGTTGCTGACCAACAACCCCGACAAACGCGCCGGCCTCGAAGGCTACGGCCTCGCGATCGAGGACCGCCTGCCGTTGCAGGTCGACCCGACCCCCGAGAACATCGGGTACCTGCGCACGAAGCAGGAGAAGATGGGGCACCTCCTCGACGTGCCCGAAGCCCGGTCCGACGTGGACGCCGACGCGGAGGCCCGTGCGTGAACACGTTCGTCGGCGTGCACGACGGCTCGAACCGGCGCATCGCCGTGGTGGCTGCCAGGTTCAACGAGGTCGTGACCGCCCGGTTGGTGGAAGGCGCCGTTGCCGGCCTGGTGAAGCACGGTGTTGACGAGGGATCGATCGATGTCGCGTGGGTTCCCGGCGCCTTCGAGATCCCGCTCGTGGCGGACCGGTTCGCTCGATCGGGCCGCTACGACGCCGTCGTCTGTCTCGGAGCCGTGATCCGCGGCGAGACCGCGCATTTCGAGCTGGTGGCCAACGAGGCGGCCCGCGGGATCGCCGTCGTGATGCGTGAGACCGGCGTGCCGGTGATCTTCGAGGTGCTGGCGACCGACGACCTCGCGCAGGCAGAGGCCCGAGCGGGCGGAGCGCACGGCAACAAGGGGTGGGAGGCGGCGGAGGCCGCGCTCGAGATGGCGTGGTTGCTCGACCGCCTTCCCACGGGTGATGGTGGCGGGGGATGATGGTGGGCAGGGAGGTGTCCTGATGCTCGTCGACAAACCCTGGGGGAAGGTCGCGACCTACGCCTTGAACCAGCCGTCGTCGGTGCGGGTGATCACGGTCGAGCCAGGTCAAGAAACGAGCGTCCACTACCACCGCATGCGCGACGAGATGTGGGTCGTGCTCGATCCGGGGCTCACGATCGAGATCGGGAACCGTGTCGTGGAGGCGCAGCCCGGGGAGGAGTTCATGATCCCCGCCGAGGAAACCCACCGCATCCGCTGCCTGGGCGTCACTCGAGGCCGCATCCTCGAGATCGCCTACGGATACACGACCGAGGACGACACGCAACGGCTCGAGGACGCGTACGGGCGTTCGCTCGAACCCGACTGGTGACCCCATGGTCGTCGACGCTTGCCTCCGTCGACACCGTTGGCTTCCGGCCCCTATACTTCCCGGCCCAGAAGTGCACGCACGTGTGTTCGCCATGCACCGGGCATGCCCGGTGCTCGTTCGTCTGTAGGAGGTGATGCGGGGTCTCAACCGATCCGCGAATCAACGACCGGATCCGCTCGCCCCAGGTGCGCCTGGTGGGGGCCGACGGCCAGCAGATCGGGGTGGTCGACACCCGTGAGGCGCTGCGTCAGGCTCAAGAGCTCGATCTGGATCTCGTCGAGGTGGCGCCGCAGGCCAATCCTCCCGTCTGCCGCATCATGGACTACGGGAAGTTCAAGTACGAGCGCGACGTCCGCCAGAAGGAAGCCCGAAGGAAGCAGTCGCGGAGCGGCCTGAAGGAGATCAAGTTCCGCCCCAAGATCGACCCGCACGACTACGCCACGAAGAAGGGGCACGTCGAGCGGTTCCTCAAGGCCGGCAACAAGGTCAAGGTCACGATCATGTTCCGTGGGCGCGAGATGGCGCACACCGAACTCGGTCGCAAGATCCTCGACCGCCTCGTGGCCGACCTCGGCGAAACGATCGTGGTGGAGTCCTTCCCGAAGCAGGAAGGCCGCAACATGATCATGGTGATCGGGCCGAACAAGCGCTACGTCGAAGCGCAGGCCAAGGAGGCGGCGAAGCAGGCTCGCGAAGCCGAGCAGGCCGACGCCGCGCACGAGCCTGAGCCGCCGCAGGGCCGGTGGCCGCCGAAGCACTGGTGGCCGAGCCGAGCCGGTCGCGGCGCCCGGCGAACCGGTGGTAGAGACCCCCGCATCGAACCACGAAGGATGACGCGATGCCGAAGATGAAGAGCCATAGCGCCACCACGAAGCGCTTCCGCGTGACGCGCAAGGGCAAGGTGCTGCACCGCAAGGCCACCGGCAACCACATGCTCACGAAGAAGAGCGGCGGTCAGCGCCGCCGCGTCGAGGGCATGGCCGAGGTCAGTGCCGAGAAGAAGAAGATCAAGCGACTGCTGGGGAAGGCCTGAGCCATGGCGCGAGTCAAACGATCCGTCCACGCCAAGAAGAAGCGCCGTGAGGTACTCGCGAAGGCCAAGGGATACACGGGCACCCGCCGCAAGCGGTACCGCGCCGCCAAGGAACAGGTCATGCACTCAGGCATGTACGCCTACCGCGACCGCCGAGACCGCAAGGCCCAGTTCCGCCGGCTGTGGATCGCGCGGATCAACGCCGCCGTCCGTCCCCACGGCATGTCGTACTCGCGGTTCATCAACGGGCTCAAGGTCGCCGGGGTGGAGGTCGACCGCAAGATCCTCGCCGACCTCGCCGTGCACGACCCCGCCGCCTTCGCGGCGCTCGTCGAGCGAGCGAAGGCTGCCTCGCCGGCGGCCTGAACGCCGGGTCGCGCCCGAGGCTCGGGGGGCCCCAGTGCTGACGTCCGCGAAGAATCCGAAGGTCGCCGTCGCCGCACGACTCCGCAAACGCGCGTTCCGCGAGCAGGACCGACGGTTCCTCGTCGAAGGTGCTCAGGCCGTGCGCGAGGCACTCCAGGGCGGCGCGCTCCGCACGCTGTTCACGGCCGACGAACACGATCCGCTCGCGGTTCGCGCACGACAGGCGGGGATCGAGACCCTCCACGTCACCGAGGATGTGGTGCGGCGACTGACCTCGACCGTGACGCCGCAGGCGCTCGTCGGGGTCGCCGACCATCTCGACGTCGACCTCCACTCCGCGCTCGACGACGTCGGCCACGACTCGGAGGGTCCCTGCTTCGCCCTGTTGCACGAAGTACGAGATCCCGGGAACGCGGGCACCGTGCTGCGGTCCGCCGATGCGGTGGGCGCGAGCGGCGTCGTGTTCACCGAAGGCTCGGTCGATGTCTACAACGCGAAGACGGTGCGGGCGTCCGCCGGATCGATCTTCCATCTGCCGGTGGTCCGAGGGGTCGACACGCTCGAGGCGATCGAGCTGTCCCAGAACCACGGGGTCCGGGTGTTGGCCATGAGTGCGGACGGTACGACCGACCTCTATCGGACCGACCTCTCGGGGTCGGTCGCGTTCCTCTTCGGCAACGAGGCCCAGGGTCTACCCTCCGCGGTCGTCGATGCGGCGGACGCCACCGTGCGCGTGCCGCAGTCCGGACTCGCCGAGTCGCTCAACCTCGCGGCGGCAGCGACGGTATGCCTGTTCGAGTGGCAGCGACGCCGGATGCGATCCGGGGAGGCGCTCGAGAGCATCATCGCCGCGGCGGCGCATGACATCCGGTCGCCCCTCACCGCGATGAAAGGATTCGGCTACGCGCTCGAGACGCGTTGGGACGCGATGACCGAGGATCAGCGAAGCCTGATGCTGCGCGGCATCGTGCACGACGCCGACCGCATGGACACGATCCTCCGGCAGTTGGTCGACGCCGCTCGCGTGGTCGGCGGCAACCTCGAGACGTTCCGGGAGCAGGTCGACGTGGCGGAGCTGGTGGGCTCGGTCACCGACAGCCTCGCCCGCGATCCCGATCACCCGGCGCTGGAATGGCACGGCGACCCGGTCACGGTGTTCGTGGATCCCGCTCGGGTGAGGACCGCGCTGCTCGCGTTCTGTGGATCGCTCGTCTGGTGGGGCACCGAAGGTCCGATCCGCGTGGAGGCCTCGCTCGAAGGCAGGACCTTGCATCTCTCGGCGTCTCGCCTGGCTGGTCTGGCGCCCGAAGCCGTGGAAGGCCTCTTCGTGCCCCGCCGAGCCGGGGAGGGTGCGGGCAGCAAGATCGGCCTCTTCGTGGCGCGGGGGGTGGCGGAGGCGCAGGGAGGTCGGTGTTGGGGGACCGTGGTCGAAGGGCGGCTGGCGTTCCACCTCGAACTGCCCGCCGGCCCCGGGTAGCGTTCGCCGCGGCCTGCGTCGGACCGGCCGGTAGACTCTGGCCCCTGATGGACCCCGAGGAGATGCTCCGTTCTCTGATCGCCGAACGGGATCGTGGCGTCGCGGCGTTCGAGGGAGCCGCGACGCTCGACGAGCTCGAAGCAGCCCAGGTCGACGTGATGGGCCGGAAGTCGCCCTTCAGCGCGATCCAGAAGTCGCTCGGCGGCCTCGACCCCGACGACCGCCGGCGAGTGGGTCAGCTCGTGAACGAGGTGCGCACCGCGCTCCGGCAGGCGCAGGACGCGCGGCGTGAGGCGCTGGAACTCCTCGCCGAGGACGCGTTGCTCGACGCCGACCGCATCGACATGTCGCTGCCGGGGCGGGTTCCCAAGCTCGGCTCCTACCATCCCCTGACGATCGTGGAGCGCCAGATCATCGACGTGTTCACGAGCCTGGGGTTCCGGGTCGCCGAAGGGCCGGAGGTCGAGGACGACTGGCACAACTTCCAGGCGCTGAACATCCCCCCCGATCACCCGGCCCGCACGATGAAGGACTCGTTGTACGTCAGCGTGCCGGGTCACCCGGAGTTGCTGCTTCGAACCGAGACCTCTGCCGTGCAGGTCCGCACGATGCAGTCGCAGCCGCCCCCCGTGTTCGTGGTTGCGCCCGGGCGTTGCTATCGGCGCGAGACGCCCGATCCGACGCACCTCCCGGTCTTCCATCAGGTCGAGGGGTTGGCGGTCGACGAGGGCATCACGTTCGCCGACCTCAAGGGCACGCTCGAGGTCATGGCCAAGGCTCTGTTCGGCGAGCGACGGCGGGTACGACTCGGCCCAGCCTTCTTCCCGTTCGTCGAGCCCGGGTGCGAGGTCGGCGTCTCGTGCTTCAAGTGTGACGGTGAAGGGTGCCGCGTCTGCGGCACCGGGTGGATCGAGCTCCTCGGCGCGGGCATGGTGCACCCGGTCGTGCTCGAGAACTGCGGCTACGATCCCGAGCGGTACACCGGGTTCGCCTTCGGCCTCGGCATCGAGCGGGTCGCTCTGCTCCGGTACGAGATCCCCGACATCCGCATGCTCGTCGACGGTGACGTGCGCTTCCTCGAACAGTTCCAGGGGGTCGCATGAGGATCGTCTGGTCCTGGTTGCGCGAGTTCTGCCCCACCGAGCACACCGCGAGCGAGCTCGCCGATCGGCTCACGCTGCACGGCGTGAAGGTCGAGGAGGTGCTGCGGCCGTGGCAGGGCGTCCAGGGCGTGGTGGTGGCGCGGGTGGTGAAGGTCGAGGACCACCCGAACTCCGACACGCTGACCGTGGTGACCCTCGACGACGGAGCGGGAGAGCACGTCGTCTGTGCCGGGATCCGCAACTACGAGCGCGGGCGACCTCGTGCCCTGGGCGCCGCCTGGCTCGCGGGTACCCGTCCTGCCGGAGCCGCTGGCTCCGCGCACGCTGCGTGGGGTGATGTCGAACGGCATGCTGTGCTCTCCGCGGGAGCTTGCGATCGCCGACGTGCACACGGGCATCCTGGTGCTCAACGACGAGCGGGTCGTCGTGGGCGACGATCTCGTCGGAGCTCTCGGCCTGGACGATGAGGTCCTCGACATCGAGGTCGAGCCGAACCGCCCCGACTTCCTGAACGTGATCGGGGTGGCGCGTGAGGTGGCCGCGCTCACGGGTACGCCGATCCTCGACGCGCTGCCGGCGATCGATGAGATCGACGAGCCGGCCGAGGGCATCGCGTCGGTCCGCGTCGACGCCCTCGACGCCTGTCCTCGCTACGTCGCCCGTGTGATCCGCGGACTGGGGGAGGGGAAGACCCCTGTCCGCGTGCAGGCCCGGCTGACGGCGAGCGGTATGCGGCCGATCTCGCCCGTGGTCGATGCGACGAACTACACCATGCTCGAGCTCGGTCAGCCGCTGCACGCGTTCGACCTGCGTCGGTTGGAGGGGCCCGGCATCGTGGTGCGCCGCGCGCTCGACGGGGAACGGATCACGACGCTCGACGACGTGGAGCGGGTGCTCAACGAGGAGGACCTCCTGATCTGCGACGTCGAGCGCCCCGTCGCGATCGGCGGGGTGATGGGTGGAGCGACGTCGGAGGTGAGCGAGACCACGACCGACGTCCTGCTGGAATCCGCGTACTTCACGAGGACGGGTGTCCTGCGGACCGCGCGCCGGCTGGAGCTCCACACCGAGGCGTCTCACCGGTTCGAGCGCGGAACCGATCCCGAAGGCCTCGAAGCGGCGGCCGCTCGGTGCGCGCAGCTGATGACGGAGTGGGCAGGTGGCACGGTGGCACGCGGGGTCACCGCGGCGGGCGATGCGCCGCCCCGGCGATGGGTCTCGATGCGACCCAGCCGTGCGACCGCGTTGCTGGGGTACGAGATAGCGCCTGCCGACGTGGAGGCCTCGTTCGACCGGCTGCGGATGGCCCATCGGCGCCGCGGTGAGGATGCGATCGAGGTCGAGGTGCCCGGCTACCGGGTGGACATCGAGCGCGAGGTCGACCTGATCGAGGAGGTTGCGCGGCTGCTCGGCTACGATCGCATCGGCTCGGAGGTGCCTGCCATCGGCCAGGCCGGGGGGGTGCCGCGGGAGTATGCGTTCCAGGGGCGGGTGCGCGACGCGTTGGTGCGCGCCGGACTCCGTGAGGTGCGCCTGATGACGTTCGCATCGCACGAGGACCTCACGATGACCGGCCACGACGATGCCGTACCGGTCGCCAACCCGCTGCAGGAGGACGAAGGGTTCCTGCGCACGCGCCTCCTCCCCGGGCTCGTCCGCGCCGTCGCACGGAACCAGGCCTGGGGCGTCACCGATGTCGCGATCTTCGAGACCGGTACCGTGTTCCGGCTCGCCGACGACGTGATCGAGCACCAGCACGTGGCGTTCGCGCTCGCCGGGTCGGCGCAGGAAGGATGGCACGCCTCCGCCCGCTCCTACGACGCCTTCGACGCCACCGGTGTCGTCGGCGCCCTGATGTCCGAGTTGGGGGTTCGGGACTGGAGCCTGGGCGATCCGCCAGGGCGGCCCTTCCACCCAGGCCGCTCCGCCCAGGTGTTGCTCGACGGGGCGCCGATCGGCGTCGTCGGCGAGCTGCACCCGGGGTCGGCCGCCGGCCACGAGATCGACGGCCGGGTGGCTGCGGGCGAGTTGGCGCTCGACGCGCTCCTCACGGCGGCTGAGGGCTCGATGGTGGTGACCGAGGTGCCGCGCTACCCGCCCGTGCGTCGGGACCTCGCGTTCATCGTTCCGGACGAGGCGCCGGCCGGGGCCGTGCAGGCGGCCCTCGAAGAGACCGCTGGTGACCTCCTGGGCCGGTGCGTGCTGTTCGACGTCTTCCGAGGGGCCCCGCTGGATCCCGGCACGAAGAGCCTCGCGTTCACGGTCGATCTCCGCGCGTCCGACCGCACGCTCACCGGAGAGGAGATCGAGCCGGTCGTCTCGGCGATCGTGGAGCGTTTGCGGGGGTCGTTCGGAGCGGAGCTGCGGGCCGGCTGAGGCTCCGGACGAGCGTGACGCCACTGCTGGCCCGCCGCCGGCCGACCGCTGGCTCGGCCTCGGTCGTTGCCGATAGACTCGCGCCGTGGAGCACGACTACCTCTCCGTCGACGACCTGACCCCGAAGGAGTTGAGCGAGCTCCTCGACCTCGCCGCCGACGTCAAGGCTCGCCCGGAGGCCTATGAGGGCCGCCTGGCCGGCCGATCGATCGCGCTTGTCTTCGAGAAGCCGTCTACCCGCACTAGGGTCTCCTTCGAGGTGGGGGTTGCCCAACTCGGGGCCCATCCGGTGGTGCTGTCCTCGAGCGAGCTGCAGCTCGGCCGCGGCGAGACGATCGAGGACACGGGACGTGTGCTCTCCCGGTACGTCGACGCCATCGTCCTGCGCACGTTCGAGCAGGAACGCCTCGAGGTGCTGGCGGACGCGTCCACGGTGCCGGTGGTCAACTCCCTCTCGGACTTCGAACACCCCTGTCAGGCGCTGGCCGATCTGCTCACGATGCGCGAGCGGCTGGGCGGGCTCGAGGGCCGCACGCTGACGTACCTGGGCGACGGCAACAACGTCGCTCATTCCCTCCTGCTCGCGGGTGCGAAGGCCGGCATGCGGGTGCGGGTGTCGACGCCCGTGGGGTTCGGACCGATCCCGCAGGTCGTCCAGCGCGCCGAGGAGATCGCCTCGGAGACGGGCGGATCGGTCGAGATCTCCACCGATCCTGCCGCGGCTGCGCAGGGTGCCGACGTCTTGTACACCGACGTCTGGGCGAGCATGGGGCAGGAAGCCGAAACCGACGAGCGCATGCTGGTCTTCACCCCGTACGAGGTCACCCAGGGTCTGGTCGACGCCGCGGCCGAGGACGTCGTCGTCCTGCACTGCCTGCCGGCCCATCGGGGACAGGAGATCGCGGCCGATGTGATGGACGGCCCGCGGGCGGCTGTCTGGGACCAGGCCGAGAACCGGCTGCACGCCCAGAAGGCCCTGTTGCTCCGCCTGTTCGGCGTCGCCTGAGGCGGCCCGTGCCCCGGTCCAACGACGACGTCGAGCGGGCCCTCCTCGAGTTCGCCGACCTGCTGGCCATCGTGGGCGACGATCCGTACAAGCCGCGGGCCTACGAAAAGGCCGCACGCGCGGTCGGAGGGTACCCGGAAGACCTGCGAGGATCGGACGAGCGTGGCGTGCTGGCGATCCCGGGCGTGGGGAAGTCGATCGCGGCCAAGGTGTCCGAATTCCTGCGCACCGGCACCTTCCACGAGCTGGAGGCGCTCCGCAGCCAGGTGCCTTCGGAGGTTCGGGCGATGACGGCGATCCCGGGGTTCGGGCCGAAGAAGGCGATGGCGGTCTACCAAGAGCTCGGCATCGGATCTGTCGACGAGCTCGTGGCCGCGGCGGAACGAGGTGAGCTCGCGGCTCTCAAGGGGTTCTCGCGCACCACCGAACGAAACGTGCTCTCGGGAGTGCAGCGGCTTCGGTCGTCGGGCGGGCGGGTGTTGGTGAGTGATGCGTTGGACGTGGCGGAAGACCTGCTCTCGCGGCTGCGCCAAGTGTCGGGGGTGCGCCGTGCCGGCTACGCCGGGTCGCTGCGTCGCATGGCCGAGACGATCGGCGACGTCGATCTGCTGGTCGCCGCCGAGCACCCCGAGGCGGTCATGGAGGCATTCGTGACGTACGGGGTCGTGAACCGCGTGCTCGCGAAGGGTGACACGAAGTCGTCCATCGTCACGAGGAACGGCCTACAGGTCGACCTCCGCGTGATCCCGCTCGAGGCCTGGGGAGCGGCGTTGATCTACTTCACCGGGTCGAAGGCGCATAACATCCGAATACGGGAGATGGCTGTGCGCGCGGGGCTGAAGCTCAACGAGTACGGGTTGTTCCGTGCGAGGTCCGGGCGGCTCCTCGCCGCCGAGACTGAGGAGGAGGTGTACTCGCGTCTCGGGTTGCCCTTCATCGAGCCCACGCTGCGTGAGGATCGCGGCGAGATCGAGGCTGCGCTCGCCGGAGAGCTTCCCGACCTGATCACGCTGAGTCAGATCCGCGGCGACCTGCATACCCACACCGACCTCACGGACGGACTCGCGACCCTCGAGCGGATGTTGGGGGCCGCGGCCCAGCACCGGTACGCGTACTACGCCGTGACCGATCACGCGCCGAACCTGTACATGCAGCGCATGACCGACGAGAAGATGCTCGCCCAGCGCGAACGGGTGCACCAGCTCGCCGCCGCGTTCCCGAAGATGCGCCTGCTCCACGGCACCGAGCTGAACATCGACCCCGACGGCGGTGTGGACTGGGACGAGTCGTTCCTCGAGGGGTTCGACGTCACGGTCGCCTCGGTGCACTCGCACTTCACTCAGACCCGAGACGAGATGACGAGGCGCGTGGTGCGCGCGATCGAACACCCGTCGGTCAACATCATCGGGCACCTCACGACGCGCAAGATCGGTCGCCGCGATCCGGTCGACATCGACCTCGAGGCGGTGTTCGAGGCGGCGGGGCGCACCGGCACCGCGCTCGAGATCAACGCGTTCCCCGACCGGCTGGATCTGCGCGATGAGCACGTGCTGTGGGCCCGGCGCCACGGGGTGAAGTTCTCGATCGACACCGACGCGCACGCGGTCGGTCACCTCGAGGTGATGCGGTTCGGCGTGGCCACCGCCCAACGTGGGTGGCTCTCGAAGGAGGATGTGATCAACGCCTGGCCGATCACTAAGCTGGAGCGGTTCCTACGGAAGGGTCGCCGCTGAGCCGACGACGCTTGCCTCGCTCCTTCTTCGCGCGCCCGGCGGTCGAGGTGGCCCCCGCTCTCCTCGGCCGCACCCTGGTGCGACGGTCCAGCCGGGGTGCCCGGCTGGCCGGGCGCATCGTCGAAGCCGAAGCGTATGAGCCCACCGACCCGGCGAGCCACGCGTACCGGGGCGTGACCCGCCGCAACGCGACGATGTTCGGGCCGCCCGGGCACCTCTACGTGTACTTCGCGTACGGCAACCACTGGATGCTGAACGTCGTGACCGGACCGGACGACGTGGGGAGCGCCGTCCTCCTGAGGGCTCTGGAGCCGCTGGAGGGCATCACCGAGATGGCCACCCGTCGGTCGCGTCATCAGCTCGGTGATCTGTGTTCGGGGCCCGGGAAGCTGGCGCAGGCGCTGGGGATCGACCGGAGCTTCGACGGGACCGACCTCGTGGGGGGCGTCGAGTTATGGATCGAGACCGGCGTACCGGCGGAGAGCGCAGAGGTGCTGGCCTCGACGAGGATCGGGATCAACGTCGGCCTCGAGCGGCCGTGGCGGTTCCATGTGCGGGACGATCCGTTCGTCAGCCGGGGGCGGCCCGGTCCGACGCGTCGTCGATCGCAACCGTGATCGTGACGACGCTCGTCTGTGCCGCTTGGGTGCCGGCGGCGGGCCCTTGGTAGATCACCGTGCCCGGAGGCTGGGTCGAGGGCTCTTCGCGCACGTCGACGAAGAACCCGGCTTCCTCGAGCGCGAGCGTGGCGGTGTCTCGATCGAGGCCGATCACCGACGGCACGGGCACCGACTGCACCCTTGTCGGCGTCGTGCAGATCTTGCTCGGCTCGGTGCCCTGGATGAACTGCAGGGTGTCGATGTGCTGGGGAAGCGTGTAGGCGTTGGGCAGGCAGTACGGCGACTGCGTCACATCCACCGAGATCGAGACGTACCCGACATCGGGGGTCGGGAAGTCTCGTTGCGGCAACCCCGCCGCTGCACGCAGCATGAACAGGCGCCAGATCTGCGCCGGCCAGGTACCGCCGAAGACGGTGATCCGGGTGCGCGGTGGTTCCATCGGGATCGATCCTTCGTGGAACCCGACCCAGACCGCGGCCGTGAGCTGCGGGATCGCGCCCACGAACCAGGCGTTCGTGTGGGTGTCCGCGGTGCCGGTCTTCCCGAGCTGTGGCCGTCCGATGATCGCGGAACGCCCGGTGCCGTAGGAGACCGCGTCTTGCAAGATGTCGGAGGCCGTACCCGCGACCTGAGGTTCGACCACCTGCTTCGGCCGCGGGTGTGCCTGCCAGAGCACTCGACCTTGCGGATCGGTCACGCTGATCACGGGGACCGGGTTGACGTGACGCCCGCCGGTCGCGAGCGTCCCGTATGCGCTCGCCATCTCGAGCGTATTCGACTCGTTCGTGCCGAGCACGGCGGACAGGTACGGCAGCAGCGGCGTTCGGGGCTCGCTCACCCGCAGGCAGCACCGCATGCCCATACGCTCCGCGGTCTCCACGACTCGGTCGGCCCCCAGCTGGTCGATCAACTGGGCGTAGACGGTGTTCACGGAGTTGATCGTCGCGCTCTGCAAGCTCATCGATCCGTAGCCGCTCCCCTCGGCGTTCGTGACGTGCCAGATGCGGCCGTCCCCGAGCGGGATGTCGATCGTTGAGGGCGCCGGGAACACCGTCGACGGGGAGATGCCGCTCTCGAGGGCGGCGACCAGCGCATACGGCTTGAAGGCGGAGCCGGTCTGGCGGCCGAGCCCGCCTTTGCCCGTCGCGAGGTTCACGCGACCCGCGTCGGAATCGGCCCAGTAGTCGGCGTCCTTGCCTCCGACCATCGCTCGGACGAAGCCGGTGCGAGGATCGATGACCGTCATCGCGCCGTCGGGGTCGGCAGGGTAGACGAGCACCGAGCGGACCGCCGACTCCGCGAAGGCTTGCATGCGGGGGTCGAGCGTCGTCGTGATCCGCAGGCCTCCGGTGAACAGGAGTTTGTAGCGCTGCTGCCGAGTGCTCCCGAACGCCGGGTTCGCGAGGAACCATTCCTTGAAGTAGTCGACGAAGTACGGGAACCGGTAGCGACCGGTCACCTCGCCGCGGCGAAGCACGATGGGCTCGCCGACGGCGGCTCGGTAGCCCCGGCGGTCGATCATCGCCTGCTCGAGCATCGCTCGGAGCACGACGTTGCGTCGCCCGTAGGCGCTCTCGGGGTGCACGAACGGGTCGAAGTGGTTCGGTGCCGAGATGAGCCCGGCGAGCAGCGCTGACTGGGCGAGGCTGAGGTCCTCGGCGTCGATCGAGAAGTAGGTGCGAGCCGCGGACTGCACCCCGTACGCGCCCTCTCCGAGGTACACCGTATTGAGGTACTTCGTGAGGATCTGGTCCTTGGTGAGACGATCCTCGAGCTGCCACGCGAGCGAGGCCTCGTCGAGCTTGCGCCGCAGGGTCTCGGCCTGACCGACGTAGAGGTTCTTCACGAGCTGTTGGGTGATCGTCGACCCGCCTTCCACCACCGTGCCCTCGCTGGCGTTCACGACTGCAGCGCGAGCGATCGCGCGGGCGTCGACCCCGTGGTGGGAGTAGAACCGCTGGTCCTCGATCGCGACGGCTGCATCGCGAACGGACGGGGCCATCCGGCGCTCGCGCAGCACGACACGGTTCTCGGCAGCGTGCAACTCGGTGATCAGCGAGCCGTCGGCGGCGTAGAGGAACGATGTCTGCGCGAGCGGCAGCGGGTCGTACTCGTCGATGCTGGGGAGGTCGCAGGCTGCCGTGACGGCGGTGAGCAGCATCAACGAACCGATCAAGGGGAAGCGTCGGCGAGCGCGCATCGAAAGGCGAGTGTAGACCGGGCGGGACCCGCTTCGGTGGAGGTGCGCGCACGTCGTGACCTGGGCCTCTGTGGGTCTCTGGTGCGAGCGGCGTCACTGGTAGCATCCGGCGCCATGGGGGTAGCCGAGCGGTCCGACGACCTGTCCGAGCTCGCCAGTGGCATCGCCGAGATCGTGCCGCAGGACGCGCTCGCCGAGAAGGTCGCGGCGGGTCGCCCCCTGCGGGTGAAGCTCGGCATCGACCCCAGCCGGCCCGACCTCACGCTGGGGCACACCGTCGTGCTGCGGAAGCTCCGCCGGTTCCAGGACGCCGGCCACGTGGCGGTCCTGATCATCGGGGATCTCACCGGTCTCGTGGGCGACCCTTCTGGACGCTCAGAGACCCGGCCGATCCTGACGCAGGAACAGGCCGACGCGAACGCGGCCACGTACCTCGAACAGGCCGGCCTCGTGATCGACGTCGAGCGGGCCGAGCTGCGGCGCAACTCGGAGTGGCTCGGCGCCCTGGACATGCGTGAGCTGATCCGGCTGGCATCCGTCGCGACCGTGGCGCAGATGCTCGAGCGCGAGGACTTCCAGGCACGGTACCGGTCCGGGCAGCCGATCAGTGTCGTGGAGTTGCTCTACCCGCTGCTCCAGGGCTACGACTCGGTCGCCGTCGAGGCCGACGTGGAGCTCGGGGGCACCGACCAGACGTTCAACCTCTTGATGGGGCGCGAGGTGCAGCGAGCCTACGGGCAGGCGCCGCAGGTGGTGGTGACGCTGCCGCTGCTCGAGGGGCTCGACGGGGTGCGGAAGATGTCGAAGTCGCTCGACAACTACGTGGCCCTGACCGAACCGGCCGAGGAGCAGTTCGGCAAGCTGATGTCGATCCCCGACGGGTTGATCGTGAAGTACCTGCGTCTGTGTTCGCCTCTGACGCCGGCCGAAGTGGAAGAGGTGGAGCGGGGCCTGGGCGACGGTTCCCTGGATCCCAACGAGCAGAAGCGGCGCATGGCCAGGTCATTGGTGGACCTCTACCACGGTGATGGTGCCGGGGCGGCAGCCGAGGCACGGTTCGATGTCGTGCACAAGCAGCACGCCGTGCCCGACGACGTGCCGGAGGTACCGATCCCCGAGACGTCCATGCGCGACGGGAAGGTGTGGCTCCCTCGGTTGATGGTCGAGACGGGTCTCGCTACATCGAATGGGGAGGCCCGCCGCGCGGTGCAGGGTGGCGGCGTGCGACTCGAAGGGGAACCGCTCGAGGACCCAGACGCGGAGTTCGATCCGGAAGCCTTGCGGGGGAAGGTGCTGGGCGTCGGCCGTCGACGGCTCGTCCGGCTCGTCTGAGCTCGAGTTGACGGTTCCCCCGTGACTGCTACCATGAGCGGTCGGCGCCCAGTCCTCTCTGCGTGTTCTGTTACGCTCGAGTTGGGCGACGTTGCGCCTCTCGCACCTTGAGAACTGAACAGTGTGACAAAAGCCAGTGCCTTTATCCCGTCAGGCGGATGGCGCGGTTCGCCGCGTCTATCCACTTCCTGACGGTTGTACTGGATCCGTCCGGTCTCGACCGGGCGGGGCCAGATCACGAAGGTCGGTCACATGGGCAGTGCCTGCCCCGACCGGCCGAACTCCAACACCAGATAGCAACCCCGAGCCTTCGGGTTCGGATGTCACTATCTCTACGGAGAGTTTGATCCTGGCTCAGGACGAACGCTGGCGGCGTGCTTAACACATGCAAGTCGAACGGTGAACCGGGCTTCGGCCCGGGGATCAGTGGCGAACGGGTGCGTAACACGTGGGCAACCTGCCCCAGACACTGGGATAACCCCGGGAAACCGGGGCTAATACCGGATACTCCGATCGGACCGCATGGTCCGATCGGGAAAGCTCCGACGGTCTGGGATGGGCCCGCGACCTATCAGCTTGTTGGTGGGGTAACGGCCTACCAAGGCGACGACGGGTAGCTGGTCTGAGAGGACGACCAGCCACACTGGAACTGAGATACGGTCCAGACTCCTACGGGAGGCAGCAGTGGGGAATCTTGCACAATGGGCGAAAGCCTGATGCAGCGACGCCGCGTGGGGGACGAATGCCTTCGGGTTGTAAACCCCTTTCGGCAGGGAAGAAGCGCAAGTGACGGTACCTGCAGAAGAAGCTCCGGCTAACTACGTGCCAGCAGCCGCGGTAAGACGTAGGGAGCGAGCGTTGTCCGGATTCATTGGGCGTAAAGCGCGCGTAGGCGGTTTGGCAAGTCGGATGTGAAATCCCAAGGCTCAACCTCGGGACTGCATCCGATACTGCCCGACTAGAGGTAGGTAGGGGAGATCGGAATTCCTGGTGTAGCGGTGAAATGCGCAGATATCAGGAGGAACACCGGTGGCGAAGGCGGATCTCTGGGCCTTACCTGACGCTGAGGCGCGAAAGCTAGGGGAGCAAACAGGATTAGATACCCTGGTAGTCCTAGCCGTAAACGTTGGGTGCTAGGTGTGGGCGGATATCGACCCCGTCCGTGCCGAAGCTAACGCATTAAGCACCCCGCCTGGGGAGTACGGCCGCAAGGCTAAAACTCAAAGGAATTGACGGGGCCCCGCACAAGCGGCGGAGCATGCGGCTTAATTCGATGCGACGCGAAGAACCTTACCTGGGTTTGACATGCAGGGTGAAACCCGTGAAAGCGGGCGCTCTTCGGAGCCTGCACAGGTGGTGCATGGCTGTCGTCAGCTCGTGCCGTGAGGTGTTGCCTTAAGTGGCGCAACGAGCGCAACCCCTGTCCTTAGTTGCCAGCGGATCATGCCGGGAACTCTAGGGAGACTGCCGGTGCCAAACCGGAGGAAGGTGGGGATGACGTCAAGTCAGCATGCCCCTTATACCCAGGGCTGCACGCATGCTACAATGCGCGATACAGAGGGCTGCGATCCCGTAAGGGGGAGCGAATCCCAAAAAGTCGCGCTCAGTTCGGATCGAGGTCTGCAACCCGACCTCGTGAAGCCGGAGTCGCTAGTAATCGCAGATCAGCACTGCTGCGGTGAATACGTTCCCGGGGCTTGTACACACCGCCCGTCACACCACGAAAGTGGGCAACACCCGAAGCCGGTGGCCTAACCCTTGTGGAGGGAGCCGTCGAAGGTGGGGCTCGCGATTGGGGTGAAGTCGTAACAAGGTAGCCGTAGCGGAAGCTGCGGCTGGATCACCTCCTTTCTAAGGAGCCTTTGGCAATCCGGTGTACGTGGGCGACCGACTCACGTGCTGCATCCCGGAAGACTCCAGGTCGATGCACTGGCCCCCGTCGGCGATGCCGGCAACCTCCTACCGTTAGTACGCCTCCAGTGATCCGTGTGGGGGAGTGGAACGCGACCGCGAGGGAGCTGCGACGTCGGCGGGCACACTGTTCAGCTTTGAGGGTGCGAGCCCTCGAGCACCTTGAGAACTCGATAGCGAGCGCGAGCATCTACAGTCAAGTTATGAAGGGCTTACGGTGGATGCCTAGGCGCCAGGAGCCGATGAAGGACGCGTCTGGCTGCGAAAAGCTGCGGGGAGCTGCCGAGAAAGCATTGATCCGCAGGTGTCCGAATGGGGAAACCCGGCTGGGGTCATGCCCAGTCACCCGTGCCTGAACACATAGGGCACGAGGAGGGAACCGCCCGAAGTGAAACATCTCAGTAGGGCGAGGAAGAGAAAGCAACCGCGACTCCCCTAGTAGTGGCGAGCGAACGGGGAAGAGCCTAAACCGATCAGGTGTCATAGACCGATGTCGTTGCCTGGTCGGGGTCGTGGGATCTGCGTGGATCCACATCGGAGGATCCGAGGAGTTACAAAATCGGCAGGTAGTCGAAGGCCATGGAAAGGGCCGCCACAGAAGGTAACAGCCCTGTAGGCGAAACCCGACCGATCTCCTTGCAGACATCCCGAGTAGCACTGGACCCCGGAAATCCGGTGTGAATCTGGGGGGACCACCCCCTAAGGCTAAGCACTCCCTGGCGACCGATAGTGAACCAGTACCGTGAGGGAAAGGTGAAAAGCACCCCGGGAGGGGAGTGAAATAGTACCTGAAACCGTGAGCCTACAAGCAGTCGGAGCCTGTGCTGGGCAACCAGTACGGGTGACGGCGTGCCTTTTGAAGAATGAGCCGGCGAGTTAGCGGTATGCGGCGAGGTTAACCGTTCTCGGGAAGCCGAAGCGAAAGCGAGTCCGAACAAGGCGAAGAGTCGCATGCCCTAGACCCGAAGCCGAGTGATCTACCCATGGGCAGGTTGAAGCGAGGGTAAGACCTCGTGGAGGACCGAACCCACCAGGGTTGAAAACCTGGGGGATGACCTGTGGGTAGGGGTGAAAGGCCAATCAAACTCGGTGATAGCTGGTTCTCCCCGAAATGCCTTTAGGGGCAGCCTCGGGCGTTCTGTTACGGAGGTAGAGCACTGATTGGGCTAGGGGGCCTACAAGCTTACCGACCTCAGTCAAACTCCGAATGCCGTGACACCAGAGCCCGGGAGTGAGGGCGCGGGGGCTAAGCTCCGTGTCCGAGAGGGAAACAACCCAGATCGCCAGCTAAGGCCCCTAATTCCATGCTCAGTGGGTAAGGATGTGGGAGTGCATAGACAACCAGGAGGTTGGCTTAGAAGCAGCCACCCTTGAAAGAGTGCGTAATAGCTCACTGGTCAAGTGTTCCTGCGCCGACGATGTAACGGGGCTCAAGCATGGAGCCGAAGCTGCGGGATCCTTCATATGACTCGGCCCTGGCGGGAGGCCGTCCGGGTCCAGGTCGAAGGATCGGTAGGGGAGCGTTCCCACGCGGGTGAAGCGGCGGGGTAACCCAGCCGTGGATGCGTGGGAAGTGAGAATGCCGGCATGAGTAGCGAAAGACGGGGGAGGAGCCCGTCCGCCGAATGCCCAAGGGTTCCTGGGGAAGGTTCATCCGCCCAGGGTTAGTCGGGACCTAAGCCGAGGTCGAGAGACGTAGGCGATGGACGACTGGTTGATATTCCAGTACCACCTCATCCGCGCCCAGGCCGAATCCGAGGTACTAAGGGAACCCTTTCGGGGGCTACCGACCCACTCGGTACTAGGCCAGCGAAGGGGGGACGCAGGAGGGTAGCTCGACCCAGGCGATGGTTGTCCTGGGGCAAGTGTGTAGGGGGATCTCCCAGGCAAATCCGGGAGGTCATGCACCCTGAGGCACGATGCCGAACCGCATCAGGTGAAGCGAGTGATCCCATGCTGCCGAGAAAAGCCTCTAGCGAGCTGATGAGGTGCCCGTACCCCAAACCGACACAGGTGGGCACGTAGAGAATACGAAGGCGATCGAGAGAACCCTGGTTAAGGAACTCGGCAAATTCCATCCGTAACTTCGGGATAAGGATGACCCCGTTAGGGTGAAGCGGCTTCGCGCCGCGAGCTCGAAGGGGTGGCACAAACCAGGCCCAAGCGACTGTTTACTAAAAACACAGGTCCGTGCAAAGTCGCAAGACGACGTATACGGACTGACGCCTGCCCGGTGCTGGAACGTTAAGGGGAGGGGTTAGATCCTTCGGGGTCGAAGCTCTGAACCTAAGCGCCAGTAAACGGCGGCCGTAACTATAACGGTCCTAAGGTAGCGAAATTCCTTGTCGGGTAAGTTCCGACCTGCACGAATGGCGTAACGACTTGGGCGCTGTCTCAACCAGGGACTCGGCGAAATTGCAATACGAGTAAAGATGCTCGTTACCCGCAGCAGGACGGAAAGACCCCGGGACCTTTACTGCAACTTGATGTTGGGTTTTGGCATGTGTTGCGTAGGATAGGTGGGAGGCTGTGAAGCGTGGCTTTCGGGCCGCGTGGAGCCATCCTTGAAATACCACCCTTCACTTGTTGGGACTCTAACCCAGGCCCGTGATCCGGGTCGGGGACAGCGTCTGGTGGGCAGTTTAACTGGGGCGGTTGCCTCCCAAAAGGTAACGGAGGCGCCCAAAGGTTCCCTCAGTCTGGTTGGCAATCAGACGTCGAGTGCAAGGGCACAAGGGAGCTTGACTGTGAGACCGACGGGTCGAGCAGGAGCGAAAGCTGGGCCTAGTGATCCGACGACTCCGTGTGGAAGGGTCGTCGCTAAACGGCTAAAAGGTACCCCGGGGATAACAGGCTGATCCTGCCCAAGAGTCCATATCGACGGCAGGGTTTGGCACCTCGATGTCGGCTCGTCTCATCCTGGGGCTGGAGCAGGTCCCAAGGGTCGGGCTGTTCGCCCGTTAAAGAGGCACGCGAGCTGGGTTTAGAACGTCGTGAGACAGTTCGGTCCCTATCCGCTGCGGGCGTAAGAGATCTGAGAGGAGCTGCCCCTAGTACGAGAGGACCGGGGCGGACGAACCTCTGGTGTGCCAGTTGTCGCGCCAGCGGCACGGCTGGTTAGCCACGTTCGGAAGGGATAAGCGCTGAAAGCATCTAAGTGCGAAGCTCGCCTCGAGATGAGATCTCTCACCGGGTCAACCGGGTAAGGCCCCTGGCAGACCACCAGGTTGATAGGCCGGAAGTGGAAGCACGGCAACGTGTGGAGCTGACCGGTACTAATAGGCCGAGGGCTTGACTTCGCTCGCGCTCGCTATCGCAGTTCCTGAGCTCTGCTCGAGGGACGCACGCTCAGAGTTCCTCGAGAGGTCTTCGGATCGCTCGAGACCACCGTTTCGGTGGCCATAGCGGAGGGGAAACACCCGGTCCCATCCCGAACCCGGAAGTGAAGCCCTCCAGCGCCGATGGTACTGCCAGGGCGACTTGGTGGGAGAGTAGGTCGCCGCCGGGACATCTTCCGACGAGCCGCCCCCGGGCGGCTCGTTCGGTTTCCGCAGCCGGCCGCAAGCTGGTGCGCCGGGAACCGGTCGCCCGCTACCCTTGGAGCCACGATGCCCAAAGCGCTCAGCCCGCGCCAGCGTGGGAAAGGACGTCCCCGTGCCGTGCCCGCCGCCGGCCTGCCTCGCGACGTGATGGAGGAGCTCCAACGCTCGACGAGGCCGACGCAGCTCCGCGACGCGGTGTCGAGGCTGAGTCGGGCCGTCGAGCTCCTCGAACGGGGCGATCCCGGAGCCGCAGCCGCCGAGGCCCGGAAGGCGAAGGAGCTCTCGGGTCGCTCGGCATCGGTGCGGGAGGTCCTCGGCCTCGCCCTCTACGGACAGCAGTGTTGGCAGGACGCACTCACCGAGTTGAAGGCGTACCGGCGCATGACCGGCCGGGCAGATCAGAATCACGTGATCGCCGACTGCCTCCGCGCCGTCGGCAAGCCTGAAGAGGCAGTGCCCCTGGCCGAGGAGACCCTTCGGGCGAGGGTTCCCAACGAGGTGAAGGCGGAGGCCGTCATCGTCGCTGCGTCGGCGCTGGCCGACCAGGGTCGGTTCGCCGAAGCCCTGGCGTTCCTGGGACGAGCTCGCACGCGTGAGGACGTGGCCGAGCCCTACACGCTGCGGCTCTGGTACGTACGGGGCGACATCCTCGAGAAGGCCGGCCGCCGCGACGAAGCCGCGCGCGAGTTCCGCAAGGTGATGCGACACGACGCCTCGGCGTTCGACGCGGCCGAGCGGCTGGCCTCGCTGTCCTAGCCGCGTCTCGAGCTGTCGTCGGGCGATGCGGTGTCTGCCTCACGCTGCCAGCGCTTGCGCCAGTAGCGAGACAGGCCTGCTGCGTTCATCGCGATCGAGCCGATCGCGTCGTAACGATCGAGGTCGATCGGGCGGCCGGCATCGGCCAGGAATTCCTGTGAGGCTCGTGCCGCGGAGGGCGTCGGTCACGGCCTCGATGCCGACGTCGGGATCGGCTTCGAGCGTCGCCCGCACGGTCTCCGACCACGCTCGGATACGCTCGGCTGCCCGCCGGCAGCCGTACTCGGCGTCGGGCACCGGCCCGAAATGCGACGTCAACAGGGTGGTCGGCCGTCGCCGATCGATCCGGTCGATGCTCGCGAGGGCTGCCTCGACGTCGACCTCGGGAGGCGGCAGCGCGGGCCGGAAGCACTGCGCCCATGGCAGGTGAGATCCGATCGCCTCTCCGGTGAAGACGGCTCCGCTGCGCTGATCGTGGAGCGCCACGTGATGGGACGCGTGACCGGGCGTGTACACGACCTCGAGTGAGCGGTCTCCGAGGTCGATCCTGTCGGCGTCGGCGATCGACGCGAAGCCGATCGGCGGGCACCGGGAGGGTCTCGCCGAAGAACGCCAGCATGCGTGCCTCGCCGTACGTCCGGGCCGTGCTGGCGACGAGCCGGGTGGGATCGGCGAGGTGGGGCGCGCCACGCTCGTGCGCCCACACCGTGGCGCCAGGGAACCTGGCGGCGAGCGCGCCCGCCGCTCCAGCATGATCCAGGTGGACGTGGGTGACGATCACGTGCGCGAGATCGCCGGAGCCGATGCCGAGCGAGTCGAGCCCTCCGACCACGAGGGATAGGTCGGCGCCCGGCCCCGCCTCGACGAGCGCGGGCTCCTCACCCACCAGCACGTAGACAGCGTTGAACTCCGGCTCGCCGGTCATGAGGGTGTCGATCATCACCACCCCGTCGGCGACGGAAGTGGGCACCGGGTGCCGTGCGCCGTCGGTCACGCCGCGAGTCTCGCACACGGCCGTGTCGGTGCCGGGTGGTAGCGTCCGGCGCGGAAGGAGGAGTCATGGTGACGGTCAACGTCGTCGTCCTCGCGGGCACCGTGTCGGCCGAGCCGGTTCAGCGCCGGATGCCGTCGGGCGATGAGGTCACCGAGATCCGGCTCTCCGTTCCGGAGGCGGGCAAGCGCCTCCTCCCCCTCCCGGTCGCTGCGTGGCACGCGACGGTCGGCGCTCAGGCGCTCGAAGCGATCGCCAAGGGCGATCGGGTGCTCGTGCACGGACAACTCGTCCGTCGCTTCTACCGGAGCGGTGCAGGCGCTCGGAGCCTCACCGAAGTGGTCGCGAGCGGCATCAAGAAGCTCGAGGTCGAACCCCCCGCCGCCTGAGGCGGCGGGGGGTGCGTCGGGCCGAACGCCACGTCATCAGGAGGACGATGCCTCCTTGAACGGCCCGATCACGTTCGTCGGGGTCCGCGAACAGGGGGAACGATCCCATCTCTCCGACAGGCGTGGGCTCCATGACCGGCTTGCCGCCGTCGTGCCGCACAGCCTCTCGGGCCCGCTCGAGGAAGCGCTCCAGGATGTCGGCGATCACGTCCGGTGGCCACGGGCCGCCTCCCGGCACCGCTGTTAGGGTGGATGGGCGGACAGCTGCTCATGGTCCGTGGATCCGTCATCCTGGTCGATCTCCAGGGCGGCGCTCCCCCCCGCAGCCGATGAGGACGCCATGTCGACTGAAGACCTCGCCATCCTGGCCGACGCGTTGACCTTCGCCTTGATCGTGACGGTCGGTGGCCTGATCCTGTGGGCCGTCATCCGGACGACGTGGCGTCGTCCCGGCCTTCGTCGGACGATGAAGGTGGGCATGTCCACCATGGCGCTCATGGCCGTCGGCCTCGCCGGCGTGGCCATGTGGCCCTCTGCCCGTGAAGGCGTGGACAGGATCCCGGGTCTCGGTCCCAGCCACGATCTGTCCGAAGACCCGAGCCTCACCGCGTTCCCACGCGATCTCGTTCCTGCAGCGCCGAAGGCTCGGGCCGAACGTGTCTTGGCTGTGCCGATCGGCGGCATCGATCCGTCGCCGACGGATCCGCTCAGCGGTCCACCCACGACCGCCCCAACCGACCCTCCGACGACGGTGACCCCGACTCCCACGGTGACCCCGTCTCCGACCGTGACCCCGTCTCCGACCGTGACCCCGTCTCCGACGACTGATCCACCGCCCACGACTGATCCACCGCCCACGACGGACCCGCCGCCCTCGGAAACCACCGACCCCTCCGCACCCCCGAGCCCTTAGTCGCCCCATCCGGGCGACATCGTTCGACCTGGCTCACGCCGATCTCATGATCGCGAGGAGACTCGGGCGCCTGCAGGCATGATCGTGATCGGCGGCTCCAGATTCGGCCCAGACCTGCGCAACCGCCGAGAGCCCAGGCGTCCCACAGGTCGCGATGACCGGAGCAGCCCGATCGAGTGACGTAACCTACCGGCTGCGACAGGCTACTCGGCCAACTACGCGGATCGGTCTGGCAAGATCTCGGGGAGGGCGAGAAGCGGGGTCGCCTGGTCATCCGGTGGGGTCATGGAGGTATCGGTCTTCGTCCCCGAGCGAACGCCCTCCCGGGTCTCGTTCTCGCCACCGATCGATGACGCCAGGTCTGCGATCGTGTCGAGGGAGCGGGCGAATGAGAGCCGAAGATCGGTGACCATGGCGTTGCGCTTCGACGCCAGATCCGCCACGGAGCGCTCTGCTTCCTCGCGAGCCTGCGCCGCTGCCAGGTCTGCCGCTGTGCGTGTCTCCTCTGCTTCGATCCGCATGCGAGAGGCTTTGCTCCTGGCGCGGGCCAAGATGTCCTCCGCTTCCCTCTGCGCCTCTCCTCTGAGCCTTTCGATATCTCGATTGACGGCAACCATGAGCTCCATCACCCTGCTCGACACCTGCTCGTCTTCCGTCGAAGATCGCTCCGGGAGGGCTGCGTCTCGCTCTCGAAGAGCTGAGTCTCGCTCTCGGATGGCCGCGTCTCGCTGTTGAGAAGCCTGGTCAGCCTCGGATCGCAGTGTGCGAACCTTCTCCTCGACGTCTCGCAAGCGCTCGGTCATCCGGCCGATGTGATCGTTCACTTGAGCTTTGTCGTACCCGCGCCTCGTCGTGTTGAACTCCGGCGCAAGGACCGTCTCAGGGGCGCTTGCCGCCAGGTGAAGGTCGCTCTTGTCAGGGTTGCCTGACCACAGGTCCAGGTCGTTCTTGGTGGTGTCCATCGAACGCTCCTATGGGTGAGTCGGGAAGGGGATCGTCGACGCCTCAGGAACGTACTCCCACCCCCGCATCACCGATAGGGACCAGTCTGCCTACAGCAACGAACCCAGGGCGAACGGCCCCTGCCAGAAGTCGGAGGCGGCTGGCCCTTGAGCCGCGAGGGACCACATCCAAGCTGAGGTGCGCGGAGGCGGCCGGCTTTCAAGCTGGGGGGACCACCGAAGCTCACCGGCTCGTGCAGGTCGAGTCCTCGGCCATCGTGGAGGTGTCGCGAGCTGTACCCCGACTGCGTCCGCGGGCTTCCGCCTCGAGCGAGTCTTGAAGCTTCAGGCCACATGCGACGCCCATCGCAGTGAGCGACCTTACCGACACCTGCCCGTCGTACTCAGCCTCTCCGCTGGAGACTCGCTCCACGAGCGTTTCCCGGACCTGCTGGGAGTAGAACTCGATCCCGTCTTGTCCGTGCTCATGGATCACCCTGACGAGGTCGGACGAGCGCGACCTCAATGCTTCGTCCGCGGCCTCCTCCCCGAAGGCCCATGCCTCGGGAAAGAAGGTCCTCAGTTCGGCCGCCCGCTTCGCTACCTCATTCATCTTGGCGAAGCGATCAGAGAAGCTCACCCTGTCTTTACCCCCCAAGTGCGGCTTCGCCTGCCGTGCCCAGAGGCCAGCAGCGGCTAGAACCGGGACATGAACCAAGCAGCCGCCATGGCGAGCGGAATCCCGACGCCCCAGGTGAGGATCACGATCCGATGCCTCACCCATGTGGTTGTGAGTTTGCGGACGTAAGACCTTGCGAGAACCTCCCAGGACTCGCCTGACGGCGGAACCTTGAGATCAGACCGTTCGTTCATGAGCGTGGATAGTCGATGGAGAGAGTCCAGTGGGAGAGCGGGGAATCGGAGCGAGGTCTTCATCGGTGCGGCACCTCCCGGGAGAAGGACGAGGCGGGGTTCCAAGGCCTCGGAGGATGTGTCGAGTCTCGCCTTGGCTCGCCGAGAGGGCAATCGGGCGATTGAGTGAAGGGCATGAGGGGGAGGGGGACATAGGCCCCTAGGAGGATGCTTGCTGCCGAGCTCGCCGTCGATGGCACGCCCACCTTGAACGGTCCGACGAGCTTCGAGGTCGTCTTCGGCTTCCTGAGAAAGGCGCGGTTGCGGGCGGTCGCGGCTGCGGTTCAGGATGCGTTCATGGGCGAGGTCCCCGAAACCCGATACGCGATCACGCCCGATGGTGTTCATCTCGCCTATCAAACGGTTGGTGAGGGACCGATCGACCTCGTCTGGCAGTTCGACCTGATCTTCGGCACCGTGGAGGACATGTGGGAGACGGTCGTTGGCGACTATCTCCGAGAGCTCTCGTCGTTCACCCGGCTGATCCTGCACGATCGACGAGGCACGGGGCTCTCGAGCCGGAACGTCCCGCCGCCGAACCTCGAGACTCGGGTCGCCGACCTGGGCGTGATCCTCGATGCCGTGGGGAGCAGGCGGCCCGTGCTCGGTGGATTCGGCGATGGGGCAGCGGCCAACGTGCTGTTCGCCGCGACCCAGCCGGAGCGCGTTCACTCGCTCGTGTGGGACGACGCCATTGCCCCGCACCAGGTGGGCGCCCGACTTCCCGTGGGGAGTCGATCCGGAGTACGTGGAGCGATACGCCAAGGTGACGGCCGAGTTGTGGGGCTCCGAGGAGTACGGCGCAGCTATCGCCGAGCTCGACGCGGAGATTGGCAACGACACGCCGCCTGAGCTCGTCGCCATGATGGGCCGGCTCTCGAGGCACACCGCGACGCCCGACGTCGCGGTCATGATCGACCGGATGTGGAACGAGACGGACGTCCGGGCGATCCTGCCTTCGGTGAGCGCGCCCACCCTCCTCCTCGCCTACGACAAGGAGTCCGCCGACTACGTGGCCTCGCTGATGCCGAATGCCGAGGTCCGGTTCCTCCCAGATGTATGGGGCAGCGATACCGAGGCGATCGGGCACATCCGCGAGTGGCTCGGTGTCGCCCCGCCCGCCCCCGACCTCGAACGTGTGCTGGCGACCGTGCTCTTCACCGACATCGTCGGGTCGACCGAGCGGCTCGTTGAGCTCGGAGACGCCAGATGGCGCTCGCTCCTCGCTCGCCACGACGAGCGTGCACACATCGAGATCGAGCGCCACCGCGGCCGCTTCGTCGATTCGGCGGGCGACGGAATCTTCGCGACCTTCGACGGCCCTGCGCGGGCGGTGCTGTGCGCGCTGGCCATCATCAGGTGTGTCCACGACTTGGGCATCCAGATCCGCGCCGGGGTGCACACGGGCGAGGTCCTACTCGAAGGCGAGGCGGTGCGTGGCGTCGCTGTCCACGTCGGGGCGAGGGTGGCCGCGCTCGCAAGCCCCTCCAGAGTGCTGGTTTCTCAGATCGTGAAGGACCTCGTCGCAGGCTCAGGTCTGACGTTCGAAGACGAAGGTGAGCACCAGTTGAGGGGCATCCCTGATCGTTTGCGGCTCTACCGTGTCGCTGACTGAATCCTCCTCTCGCAAGAGGTCACGTCAGCTCAACGCTTCCCCCGCAGGGGTCCTCATCAGTCGCGCGACTTCCTCATGCCACCTAGGGGATAGCTGACCTCACCGCGATCCGGCTCCCCGTTCCGGAGGCGGACAAGCGCCTCCTCCCCCTCCCGGTCGCGGCGTGCCACGCGACGGTCGGTGTTCAGGCGCTCGGAGCCTCTCACGAACGAACACGCATCCGGACGTGCGACGACGGTGGATCGGGTTGCATCGTCCGATCCACCGTCGTCCGCGCGCGGGGAGATCAGCAGCCGTGCTTCGGTGGGCAGCGGCCGTGGCCTAGGGTCGCACCCACGTCCTCCGCTCCGTAGTAGGCGCCGCTCTCGCGCACGTCGGTGAAGCTACCGAGGTAGGCCCCCGCGTACGGGGCGCCCTCACGGATACCGGTCGCGGCTCCCGCGTCGACGGCAGCACGGCGCCTCGACGACGACGTCGGTGGTGTTCATCCCGACCCCAACCGTGATCGCCAGAGCAAGGGCCAGTCCGACGGCGCCGACAACCATCCACGACCAAACCGACTGCCCGTGGGTCACCTCGTGAGTCCTGGATGCATCCATGACTCCTCCATTCGGTCGGTGGCTGCGTCGTTCGCAGCTCTCGGGATGACCGTAGGCAGCCGGACGTAGCGTGTCGGTGACCGACCCCACGACGGCGATGTGAATCAGTTCACTCCGGAGGAGGACTCCCCTCCTTCACGAGACGAAGGAGGTCGATGGGAACTGGCTGACGATGGTGCAGGTAGGTCCGGGGTTGTCCTACGCGGTCCTCGAGCGACGGCATGGAGAACCCCAAGGCCGTCGGGCGCTGTTCAGGGTCTGCGCCGTTGCCCCGGTTCGTCGCGAGTGTCTGGAGTTCGGCCCGTCGATAGCTAGCTGACCGAGAGCGTTCCGGTCATCTGGTCGGGGTGGTACTTGCAGTGGAAACCGGCGTCTTGGGTGATGTCCACAGACACGGAGACGGATTCGCCCGGCTCGACATCCTCGCTCACGCTGTCGTCGTCCAGGGTGAAGCTGTGCTCCACCGAACCCTCGTTGGTGACCGTGATCGTCGACTCACCCGACGGGACCGTCAATGACGAGGGCGAGAACTGGAAATCCTGAGCGGCGATCGCGAGCTCAGAGCCTGAGCCTGCCGGGGTCCCCGTGTCACTCGCGCCGCCTCCACCGTCGTCGCCGCTACATGCGCCGGCCGCCAACACCAAGGCCAGCGCGGCCGACATTACTCCACCCCGCATCCGATGTGTCGTCATCTGCTCGTCCCTTCCACGACCGTGCTCAGGGTTCGCTTCAGCATGCTGCGGACGTCAGGTGGGACTACGGACGCCGGCTTCCTCGGGTTCAGTCGGACCGTTGCGGACCTTCGACCGTTGCCTGCCCCGGCAACGGTTCTCCCTACCGCAGGGCCGGCATGAAGGCGTCCACCTAGACGCCACATCGACGATGCGTTCCGATGGAGATCACCGAAAAGCGGTGCGCGCGCTCGGAGCATCACCGACGTGGTCGCGAGCGTAGGGCATCAAGGATCCACCCGATCGAGCGGCATCATGACCATGCCCGTCCTGGGCTTGGGCCAGAAGAACGTGGACTTCTGCGGGAGCCGTTCGCCGCGCTCGACAACGCCACGGATCCGATCGGGCGTGGTCGGCGGCAGCAGGTAGCCGGCGACGGCCTCGCCTCGGGTGACCGCCGCCTCGACATCGGCTGCGTCCGCCACGTACCGCAGCGAACCCGCGGGCACGCGTTCGTCCAGCACTTCGCGGTGCAGGGTGCGCACCGTCGGCGGTTCGCCATGTAGGTGGCACACACGGATCGTGGACGTCCCGTCCCGTGCCCGCATGATGGTCGCGATCGAGACGTCGTCATCGGAGATCGCACCGAGGGCGGCGTCGAGGTCGTCGACGACATCGCCGGCGAGCCGCGGTGGGTCGCCGGCCAGCTGCACGCGGTGGAACGGCAACACCGGTATGAGCTGGGCCGTCGCGTCGACGACCAGGCTCAGCACCGCGTTCCAGGGGCCGTCGCCGTCGACCTCGCGGCGCTCGTCCCGGTAGCGCAGGGCCGTCGTGTACCGGTGGTGCCCGTCGGCGATGAGCAACGCCTGCTCTGCGAGGTGATCGAACGTCGCGGCGTCACCCGGCACCGGCCACATACGGTGACGAACGCCCTGCTCGTCGACGGCCTCGAACGGCGGGGGGTCGCCGGCGGCCGCGCGTAGGAACGCCTCCAGGGGTCCGTCGGGCCCGTCGATCGTCCCGTAGACGGGCGACAGATGCGTTCGGGTGGCACGGAGCAGTGCCAGCCGGTCCTGGACCGGGCCGTCCACGACGAGTTCGTGCGGTGATACCGACCCGCCCCAGTCTTCGAGCGACATCGCGCAGATCAGGCCGTGCACCGTCGCGGCGCCGCTCCCTCCGGCGGTCGCGGGTCGCGGGCTCCCGGTCGTCCCCGTACCGATCGACATCTCGTAGGCGTAGTACGTCGGCGTCTCGGCACGACGGAGCGCACCGCTCCGTTCCCAATCGGACAGCAGGTGCGCGGCGCGCGCGTACCGGTTCTCGGGGTCGGCCGGGTCCTCCGAACCCTCGGCGAGGTCGACGTGCACGACGCTGAACGGGCTGGCGCGCAGGTGCTCGAGCCGCCCACCGTCGCTGATAACGTCGTACGGAGGAGCGGTCACACGGTCGAGGGGGCCGACGACGTCGGCGTCGAACACGAGTCCGCGGAACGGCTGGAGGCGGGGCACGCACCTTGTATAGCAGTCACGTCGAACCTGGGAACCCGCCCGGAGCTCGCCGATGATCGTCGATCGCTACGACGCGTTCCTGTTCGATCTCGACGGCGTGCTCTATCGCGGATCCGACCCCATCCCCGGAGCAGCCGAGGCCCTGGCCCATCTGCGATCGCTCGGGAAGCGGGTGGCATTCGTCACGAACAACTCGGGCCGTACCCCCGAGGCGGTTGCGGCTCGACTGCGAGCGGTCGGGGTGGCGGCGGAGGCGGACGAGGTTGAGACCTCGGCCCTCACCACGGCGTCGCTGCTCGCCCGCCGAGGGGTCAGGAGCGCCTTCGTCGTGGGTGAGGAGGGCATCCGAACCGCCCTCACCCAGGCCGGCATCGACGTCGCCGACGGCCAGCCCGAGCTCGTCGACGCGGTGGTGGTCGGCTGGGACCGCGGTGCCGACTACACGTCACTGCGTACCGCGTCCGTCCTCGTGCAACACGGCGCGGCGTTGATCGCGACGAACCCGGACGCCTCGTTTCCCGGCCGCCGATGGCGCGCGCTGGCCGGGGGCGGGAGCACTGCTGGCTGCCATCGAGACCACTACGGGGGTGCGCGGCGAGGTAGTGGGCAAGCCGGAGCCCCCGTTGCTCCTGGCGGCGCTGGAGCGAGCCGGCGGGGGGAGACCTCTGCTGATCGGCGACCGACTCGACACCGACATCGCCGGCGCTGCCGCGTGCGGATGGGACTCCCTCCTCGTGCTCACGGGCATCGCCACTCGGGAGGAGGCACTGGCCACACAGGTCCGCCCCACCTACGTCGGAGCGGACCTGTCCGTCCTGTTCGTCGAGCCGCGCTGACGGGGAGTCCTTCCAGTGCCGGGAGTATGCTGGCGGTCCCGATTCCTGCCGAAAGGGACCCGAATGATCGACGACATCCGCAAGATCGTGGAAGGGATGGTGGGCACCCTGACGCCGGTCAAGGCGCAGCAGCTCGCCAAGGACCTGATGGAACCCGGCGCGGCCAAGGAGCAGGTGGCGAAGGTGACCGCTGATCTGCTCGAGTGGTCGCAGGCGAACCGCGAGCGCATGACCACGTTCATCCGCAGAGAGATCTCGGAGCAGCTGAGGGCCCTGGGCGGTGGCGCGTCGCAGGCGGAGCTGGACGCCGTGAAGAAACGTGTGCGCGATCTGGAACGGGCTGCCGGGATGACCGCGTCAGGCCGATCCGCCTCGACCCGGTCGGCCGCGAAGAGGCGGACGACGACCAAGTCGACCAAGAAGGCGACGAGGAAGCCGGCCGCCAAACCGCCCGCGAAGCCGGCGGCTCCCGAAGGAACGGCGTCGACCTCCGACGCGTGATGTGGCCGCGACGCTCGTGACGCGACGGCGCCTCGACTCGGAACTCGTGCGTCGCGGGCTCGTGAGTTCCCGAACCGAGGCCCAGGAAGCGGTTCGGGCGGGCCTCGTGCGGGTCGGCGGTTCCCCGGCGACCAAGGTAGCCACCCTCGTCTCCCCGGACGCCCCTCTCGTCCTCGTCGGCCCCCCCCGCCGGTTCGTCTCGCGGGGTGGCGAGAAGCTCGCGGCCGCGCTCGACCGGTTCGGGATCGACCCGACCGGGCTGGAGTGTCTGGACGCCGGAGCGTCGACCGGCGGGTTCACCGACCGCTTGCTCCAGGGAGGCGCGGCGCACGTCGTGGCCGTTGACGTGGGCTACGGGCAGCTCGCCTGGGAGCTGCGAGCGGACCCGCGTGTCACGGTGCTCGAGCGGACGAACGTGCGGGATCTCCGCGCCGAGGCGCTGGCGGCACGGCCGGAGCTCCTGGTGGCAGATCTCTCGTTCATCTCGCTGCGCTCCGTGTTGCCTGCCATCGTGGGTCTGCTGGCGCCCGGCGCGAGGACGATCCTGCTGGTGAAGCCCCAGTTCGAGGCCGGACGGGACGATGTGGGACGAGGCGGGGTGGTCAGAGATCCGGCCGTGTGGGAGCGGGTCTTGAGGCAGGTGCTGTCGAGCGCCGGTGCGCTGGGCCTCGTTCCGCAGGGGGTCATGGCGTCCCCCGTGGTCGGGCCGGCCGGCAACGTCGAGTTCCTGGTCTGGGCCGTGCGAGGGGGTCGAGCGGTCGAGTTGGACGTGGAAGCGGCCGTCGCCGAAGGTCTGGAGGTCCGCTCGTGAGCCGGGTCGGCATCGTCGCCCACCCGCGCCGCCGGGCGGCCCTCGATGCGGCGGCCGGACTGCGTGCCGGTCTCGAGGCTGAAGGCGCGAGCACGGTCTCGCTCGCCGACGACGGCGAGTCGCCCCCGATCGCGGAGGCGCTCGACCTCGTCGTGAGCGTGGGCGGTGACGGCACCTTCCTGCGGGCCGCATACGCAGCCTCCCACCTCGGTTGTCCGGTGCTGGGGGTGAAGGTCGGGCGGCTCGGCTTCCTGACCGAGGTGGAGCCGGACGACGCGCCGCCGTTGATCCGGGCGGTGCTCACGGGCCGGGCCAGGATCGAGGAACGCCTCGCGCTCACGGTGGAGCCGGTTGCGGGCGCAGCCTTCCAGTCCCAGTGGGGATTGAACGAGGTCATGGTCGAGAAGCACGCTCGTCACCGGCTCGTCCGGCTGGCGGTGGAGGTCGACGGGACGTACGTGACGACGTTCTCCGCAGACGGGGTGATCGTCGCGACTCCCACCGGGTCCACGGCGTACTCGTTCTCCGCCCGCGGGCCGATCGTGACCCCCGCTGTGGACTCACTGGTGCTGACGCCGATCGCTGCGCACATGGTGTTCGACCGGTCGTTCGTGCTCGGAGCAGGTAGCCACGTGCAGCTCGAGGTGATGGGCGAGGAGAGCGGAGTGCTCTCCGCCGACGGTCGCCAGAGCATCGAGCTGCCGGTCGGCTCCACGGTTCGCATCCGAGCATCGGCCCGCCCGGCCCGGCTCGTCCGGCGCGACGATGCGCCTGACTTCCTCTCGCTGGTCCGCGAGAAGTTCGGGCTGCCGGGCGAGCCCGGCGAGCGTCCGGGCGATACCGGGAACGACTCCGATGTCGGTTCCGGCGGCTAACATGCGCGGGTGCTGCGCGAGCTCCACATCTCGGGGCTGGGGGTCATCGACGACCTCGACCTGTCGCTGCTTCCCGGGCTGAACGTCCTCACCGGCGAGACCGGCGCCGGCAAGACGATGATCACCGTCGGTCTCGCACTCGCGCTGGGGGCTCGGGCCTCGGCTTCCATGGTTCGAGACGGCAGCGGGGCGGCGAGGGTGCAGGCGCTCTTCGATCCGAGGGAGGGGGCGGAGGAGTGGGTCGACGACGACGCGCTGCTGCTCTCGCGCTCGGTGTCGTCCGAGGGCAGGGGAACGTGTCGCATCGGAGGGCAGCTCGCCACGGCATCCGCGCTGGCGTCGCTCGGAGGGTCACTCGTCGAGGTCCACGGCCAGCACCAGGCACAGCGCCTCTTCGATCCCGCGGTTCAGACGGCCTTCCTCGACCGCTTCGCCGGTGACGAGCACCTCGACGAGGTAGCGGCCTATCGCGGGGTCTACGACGAGCTGCGGCGCGCGAGAGCGGCGTTCGACGAGCTTCGGGAGGCGACCCGCGAACGTGAGCGGGAACTCGATCTGCTCGCGTACCAGACGCGCGAGATCGAGGCCGTGATGCCGCGACCCGGAGAGTCCGATGAGCTCGTGGCCGAGGAGGCGCGCCTTGGACATATCGAGCGGCTGCTCGAGGCGGGCGGCGCGGCGGAGGCAGCCCTGTCGGGCGACCACGGGGCCGCCGACGACGCGCTCGGCATCGCCGCCAGCGCGCTCGACGAAGCGGCGGCGCTCGATCCCGGCGCCGGTGCGATCGCCGGGCGGGCGGCGGCGCTTGCGGCCGAATCGGCCGAGCTCGCCCGCGATGTGCGGAACTACCGCGAGTCGCTCGCGCCCGACCCCGAGCGCCTCCAGATGGTGCGAGAGCGCATGTTGGCCCTGAAAGGGTTGCAGCGCAAATATGGTGAGACCGATGCCGACGTGCTCGGGTTCCTGGCGGAGGCCTCGTCCCGGCTGCAGGAGCTTCAGGGCGCCGACGAGCGGCTGATCGGCTTGTCCGGCGACGTCGAGGCGCTGGCCGAACGGGCCAACGAGCTCGGCACCACGATCAGCCGAGGACGACGGGACGCTGCCGGTCGGCTCGCGGGGGCGATCGAGCGGGAGCTCGGCGAGCTCGGCATGCCCGGCGCGGCGGTCGACGTCGCGCTCGAACCGTCCGACGGGCTCGGGCCCGGTGGCGCCGAACGCGTCGAGCTGCGGCTCGCGGGGGCGCCGGGGCAGCCGTCGGCAGCGCTGGCGAAGACGGCGTCGGGCGGCGAGCTGTCTCGCACGATGCTCGCGTGCCGCAGCGTGATGGCCGACCTCGACGACGTGCCCACGCTGGTGTTCGACGAGGTCGATGCGGGCATCGGCGGACGCGCCGGTCTCGCGGTGGGTCGCCGGCTCGCCATGCTGGCGCGGGACCGTCAGGTGCTGGTCGTGAGCCACCTCCCTCAGATCGCGTGCTTCGCCGATCGGCACCTCCGGGTGACGAAGCACGACGGCGCCGCCGCGGTCGAGGTGCTCGACGACGCCGCACGGGTGGCTGAGCTCTCGCGCATGCTCGCCGGGCTCGAACGAAGCGCCGGCGCCGTTTCACACGCCGAGGAACTGCTCGACGAAGCGTCGAGGGTCAAGGCTGGCGCGTGAGGACATCGGCGTGCGGGGTGGAGGAGATGGGCGCGGGGTCGATCTTTCCGGTCGAACTCGCTCGGAGCATCTGACCCCTCTGCTAGAGTCGCTTCCCGTGGTGAGGGAGCGATCGAAGTACATCTTCGTCACGGGTGGAGTCGCCTCCGGTCTCGGCAAGGGCATCACCTCCGCCTCCCTCGGCCGTCTCTTCTCCTCACGCGGACTCAAGGTCGTCATCCAGAAGCTCGATCCGTACGTCAACGTCGACCCGGGCACGATGAACCCCTTCGAGCACGGTGAGGTGTTCGTCCTCGACGACGGTGCCGAGACCGACCTCGACCTCGGGCACTACGAACGCTTCCTCGACGCCGATCTGCACCGCGGATCCAACTTCACGACTGGCGCGGTGTACTCGAGCGTCATCGCGAAGGAACGGCGCGGCGACTATCTGGGCAAGACCGTCCAGGTCATCCCGCATATCACCGACGAGATCAAGGAACGCGTCAGGGCGCTCGCCGAGGCCGAGGCCGCCGAGCTGGTGATCGTCGAGATCGGGGGCACGGTCGGCGATATCGAGTCGCTGCCGTTCCTCGAGGCGATCCGGCAGCTCCGCAACGAGGTCGGGCGCGACCGGTGCGCGTTCGTGCACGTCTCGCTGATGCCGTTCATCGGCCCGAGCGGGGAGCTGAAGACCAAGCCCACACAGCACTCGGTGAAGGAGCTTCGCTCGCTCGGCCTGCAGCCGGACGCGATCGTCTGCCGGTCCGACCGTCCGATCGGGCGCAACCTCAAGGAGAAGATCTCCTTGTTGTGCGACGTGCCGATCTCGGGCGTGATCAGCGCGCCCGACGCGCCGTCGATCTACGAGGTGCCGCTCGTGCTGCATCGCGAAGGGCTCGACATCGAGCTCGCCCGGCATCTTCAGGTCGATGCCGAGCCCGATCTGTCCGAGTGGGAAGCGCTGGTCGGGCGCATCCACGAGGCCACCGAGCCGGTCACGATCGGGGTGGTGGGGAAGTACGTCACCCTGCGGGACGCCTACCTGTCGGTGATGGAGGCTCTCTACCACGGAGGGTTCCATCACGGAGCCGACGTCGAGATCCGGTGGATCGCCTCAGACGATCTCGGAGGTCAGGCCACCGAGGAGGCGTTGCACGACGTCGACGGCGTGCTGATCCCCGGTGGGTTCGGCATCCGTGGGGTTGAGGGGAAGGTGGCGGCCGTCCGGTACGCGCGCGAGCACGACGTGCCGTTCCTCGGCATCTGCCTCGGCCTGCAGTGCGCGGTGATCGAGTTCGCCCGTAACGTGATGGAGCTCGACGGCGCCAACTCGAGCGAGTTCGATCCCGCGACGCCGCACGCCGTGATCGATCTGCTCCCGGAGCAGAAGGACGTGACCGATCTGGGGGGTTCGATGAGATTGGGTGCGCAACCATGCCACCTCGTGCCCGGCACGAAGGCGGCGAAGGCCTACGGCGAGTCGGTCGTCTACGAGCGCCACCGTCACCGGTGGGAGGTCAACCCCGCATACCACGAGCAGCTGGAGGCATACGGTCTCGTCCTCTCGGGCAACTCCCACAACGGCCGTCTCACGGAGATCGTCGAACTGCCCGGTCACCCCTTCTTCATCGCCGGCCAGTTCCATCCCGAGCTCAGGTCCCGCCCGACCCGCCCGCATCCGCTGTTCCGCGAGTTCGTCGGCGCCGCACAGGCGTTCCGTCGAGCGCAGGCCGGCCGCTCACTCTCGACCACCGGGTAGCGGCCGTGGCCGAGCCGCGGTCGGTGCACACCGCCTTCCGTGGCAGGTTCGTCCGGGTCGACGTCGAGGACTGGCCCGAGATGGGGGAGTGGGAGATCGTGCGCCGCTTCGACGCCACGGCGGTGCTCCCGGTGACGCCCGATGACGATGTGGTGCTCGTGCGTCAGTTCCGGCCCGCGATCCGGCGAACTGTCACCGAGATCCCGGCTGGCATCCTCGACGTCGACGGCGAAGACGCGCTCACCGCAGCCGCCCGGGAACTGTTCGAAGAGACGGGGCACCGCCACGTGGCGATCGAGTTCCTCGGGGGCGTGTATCCCAGCGTGGGCTCGAGCGATGAGTACGTGCACCTGTTCTGGGCGCGTACGCTCGCCCTCCCTGAAGGGTCGGTGGAGCCGGGCATCGAACTCGTGGTGGAACCGCTCGGCCGCATGATCGATGCCGCCCGTTCGGGAAGGGTCCGCGACGCGAAGACGGCGCTCGCGCTGCTCATGGCCGCGGGACGGCCCTCGCTCCCGCATGCGCCGCCCTGAGCGCCGTTCAGTACGCTTGCGGCGGAAACGGACACCGCGTCGCACGTGCGATGGCGGCACGATGTGCTGGGCGCGGTGGCGAGGAGGCACGCGGCGTGGACGTCGGGATCCCCAAGGAAGTGAAGGACAACGAGTTCCGGGTGGCGGCGACGCCCGAAGGTGTCCGGGAGCTCACCAGGGCGGGCCATCGCGTCATCGTGGAGAGATCGGCCGGCGAGGGTTCCGCGATCAGCGACGACGACTTCGTCGCTGCAGGGGCGACGATCGCGAACGACGCCGACGCGGTCTTCGGAGGCGCCGAGATGATCGTGAAGGTCAAGGAGCCTCAGCCCCAGGAGTACGATCGCTTCCGCCAGGGGCAGGTGTTGTTCACCTACCTGCATCTCGCCGCCGATGAAGGGCTGACGAGGTTCCTCGCGGAGCGGCAGGTCGCAGCGCTCGCCTACGAGACAGTCCAGACCTCGGACGGGCGACTGCCGCTGCTTGCCCCGATGTCGGAGATCGCCGGGCGGATGGCGCCGCAAGAGGGTGCCGCGGGGCTCGAGCGTCCGCGTGGGGGCAGGGGGGTGCTGATGGGTGGCGCGTCGGGGGTCGCACCCGCGACGGTGGTCGTGTTGGGAGCAGGTATGGCGGGTGCCAACGCTGCGCAGATCGCCGCCGGTATGGAGGCCGAGGTCACCGTCGTCGACCGAAACGTCGACCGGTTGCGCGACATCGACCGTGTCTGGCATGGACGCATCCAGACCGTCATGAGCTCGGGTCTGGCGATCGAGCGGCTCGTGGTCGGCGCCGACCTGGTCGTGGGAGCCGTCCTCGTGCCCGGGGCGAAGGCTCCGCACCTGGTGAGCGGAGAGACGGTCGCCCAGATGCAACAGGGGGCCGTGCTCGTCGATATCTCGATCGATCAAGGAGGGTGTTTCGAGACATCGCACGTCACGACCCACTCCGACCCGACCTACGTCGTCGACGGGGTCGTGCACTACTGCGTCGGCAACATGCCCGGGGCGGTGCCACGCACCTCCACCTATGCCTTGACCAACGTGACGCTGCCATACGCCGTGGCGATCGCCGACCACGGGGTGGAAGGAGCGGTCAGAGCCGATCCGGCGTTAGCGCTCGGGGTCAACGTCTATGCGGGAGAGATCACGAACGGGGGCGTGGCGGCCGCGCACGGTATGACGGCGACGCCACTGCCGAGCCTTGTCGCGGGCCTCTCCTGAGGTCGCGACGTCCTGGGGTGTCGACCGATGGTCAGTACGATCGAGATCGAGGTGTCGCGGTACCTCGACCACCTCATGGTCGAGCGGGGCCTTTCGTCGCACACGCTCGGCGCCTACCGGCGCGACCTCACGCGCTACGTCCGCTTCCTCGAGACCAGAGACGTCACGGAGCCGGCCAGGGTCGACGACGCCATCGTTCGATCGTTCCTGGCGTCGCTGAGCGCCTCGACGTACGGCGATGACGAACGGCCGTACCGCGCCACCTCGGTCGCTCGGGCCCTGTCGTCGGTGCGGTCGTTCCACCGATTCCTGGTGCGGGAAGGCGTGACGGAGCGAGATCCGGCCACGGGCGTCGCCCAACCGAAACTCCCTCGCTCGCTCCCGCATCCCCTCAGCGTGGACGAGGTCGAGCGCCTGCTGGACGCACCCGACCGTGCGACCGCCGCGGGGCTGCGCGATCACGCGATCCTCGAGCTGCTGTACGGGGCCGGGCTGCGGGTGTCGGAGCTCACCGGACTCGACGTGGACGACGTCGATCTCGAGGAGGGTGCGGTGCGGGTGCTCGGCAAGGGTGGGAAGGAGCGTGAGGTGCCGCTCGGCCGCCACGGACGCGAGGCGGTCTCGACGTACCTCGCGCGCGCCCGACCGACGTTCGCCACCGGCGCCGGTCGCGGCGCGCTGTTCTTGAATCAGCGGGGGGGACGACTCTCCCGGCAGAGCTGCGACCGCATGGTCCGCGCTGCGGCGAGAACGGCGGCGATCGACCGGCACGTCTCGCTGCACACCCTCCGTCATTCCTTCGCGACCCACCTGCTGGAAGGGGGGGCGGACGTGCGCGTCGTGCAGGAACTCCTCGGCCACGCGAGCGTCGCGACGACACAGATCTACACGTTGGTCACACGGGAGCACCTCCGTGAGGTGTACTACTCCTCGCACCCGCGAGCACGGAAGGAACGAGCGGACGGCCGCGGATCTGCCGGCAAGGAGGGTCACGATGGATGAGACCGACGCGCGCCGTCGAGTCGCGCTCGAGACACAACGGGAACACCTGCGCGACGAGATCGCGTCGCAGGGCGCAGACCCGGATTCCGACGAGGTCAACTTCGCCGACGACGCCGGTTTCGCCGATCGTTCGCACAGCACGGAGGAACGATCCCGCGCGATCTCGATGGTGCGCGCACTCCGATCGAACCTTCGAGACGTGGATCGCGCGCTCGCTAAGATCGACGCTGGCACGTACGGCACGTGTGAGCGCTGTGGTCGCGAGATCGGTGCCGAACGGCTCGACGCTCTCCCGTGGGCGCTGCTGTGTATCGAGTGCAAGCAGGAGGGGGTCACGGTGTGACCGAGGCGCTGGTGCCCCGCGTGCTGCTCGTGGTCTGTGACTCCTGGGGGGTCGGCGACGCGCCAGATGCGGACGCCTACGGCGACGCAGGATCCGACACGCTGGCGAACACCGCCCGCGAGGTCGGGGGGCTCGACGTGCCGGCGCTCGAACGCCTCGGTCTCGGCCTGCTCACCGAGATCGATGGGGTCGCTCCGCACGCCGAGGCCGGCACCGCGCACGGACGCGCCACCGAGCGATCCGCGGGCAAGGACACGACCACCGGGCACTGGGAGATGATGGGCATCCGACTCGACGAGCCGTTCCCGCTCTACCCGCACGGGTTCCCACCCGAGATCGTGGAGCCGTTCGAGAGGGCCATCGGACGCGATGTGCTGGGGAACGAGCCCGCGTCGGGCACGGAGATCATCGCGCGTCTGGGGGAAGAGCATCTCGCCTCGGGCTCCCCGATCGTGTACACGAGTGGGGATTCCGTCTTCCAGATCGCGTGCCACAAGGCGGTCGTGCCCCTCGAGCAGCTTTACGAGTGGTGCCGGGTCGCACGCGGCTTGCTGGTGGGGCCCCATCGCGTCGGTCGGGTGATCGCGAGACCGTTCGAGGGGGAACCCGGAGCGTTCGTGCGGAGCCCCGAGCGGCGCGATCTCTCCGTGCCACCACCAGGGCCCACGGTGCTCGATGCCCTGGTCTTCGGGGGGATCCCCGTGTACGCGGTCGGCAAGATCCAGGACATCTTCGACCGCAGAGGCATCAGCGAAGGCGTGTACTCGGACTCGAACGACCACGGCGTCGACCTCACGATCGACTACCTCCGCCGGCCGGGCCCGGCCTTCGTCTTCACGAACCTTGTCGACTTCGACTCCAAGTACGGGCACCGGAACGATCCTCACGGGTACGCTCGGGCGATCGAAGCGTTCGACCGGCGTCTGCCTGAACTCGTTGACGCGCTCGGGGACGGGGTGCTCCTGATCACCGGCGATCACGGCTGCGACCCGACGACACCGCCGACCGACCATTCCAGGGAACGGACGCCTCTGCTCGCGGCAGGGCTCGCGGGGGGACCGTACGAGATCGGGACGCGGGACGGATTCGGTGATCTCGGCCGCACCGTCGCCATGCTCCTTGGGGTCGAGGTCGAGGGCTTGGAGGGACGACCGTTCGTCGACCGTCTCGGCTTCGGGACGCTGCGAGCAGAACGGTCGAGTGCAGGTTGATGCCAGGCGGTCGTTGCAGGTCGTATCGCTTCGTGCGGCGGACACCCACCATGGCTGCAGCGGCCCTGGACGGTTCGGTCACGGCGAGCCTGAAGGAAGGTGTGGGGGACCCATGACGGTGATCGATCATCGCCGAGTGGTGGCGGCGAAACGAGACGGGCATGCGCTTGCTGCCGATGAGGTCGAGGCCTTCGTCGAGGGTTACACACGGGGTGAGGTGACCGACGCACTCGCCGCCGCCTTCCTCATGGCGTGCCTGCTCCGAGGGATGGACGGGGAAGAAACCTTGGCGCTGACGCGCGCCATGATCGAATCGGGAGACGTCGTGCGATTCGACGGGCTCGATCGGCCGACCGTCGACAAGCATTCCACGGGAGGCGTCGCGGACGGGGTGACGCTCGTGTTCGCGCCCCTCGCGGCGGCCCTGGGCATGGCGGTGGCCAAGCTGTCGGGGAGGGGCCTCGGTCACACGGGCGGCACCCTGGACAAGCTCGAGTCGATCCCCGGCCTGCGCACCGACCTCGAACCCGCCGAGATGGAACGGCAGGTCGCGGAGATCGGCTGCGCGGTAGCGGCACAGTCCCCACGGCTCGTGCCCGCCGACGGGGCGCTCTACGCGCTGCGAGATGCCACCGCGACGGTGCCGTCGATCCCGTTGATCGCGGCGAGCGTGATGGCGAAGAAGCTCGCGGTCGAGACCGACCTGATCCTGCTGGACGTGAAGGCGGGGGCGGGGGCGTTCATGAAGACGCCCGAGGACGCCCGCGCGCTCGCTGAAGCGTGCCTCGGTCTCGCTCGTGGGTGGGGACGCGCCACCCGGGCCGCCGTCACCGACATGGCGCAGCCCCTTGGTGACGCCGTCGGCAACGCCCTCGACGTCGTCGAGGCGATCGATGTGCTCCGGGGTGTGCATCGGGGTCGACTCCGCGAGCTGGCGATCGCGTTCGTCGCCCGGGGGGCGGCCGTGACGAGCGGCGTGGAGCTGCACCGAGCGGCGGGCGACGCCGAGCGAGCGCTCGACGATGGCTCGGCGCTCGAGCGGTTCCGAGCGATGGTCCGGGCGCAAGGGGGCGATCCCGCCGTCGTCGACGATCCGGCCGGGGTGTTGCCGGTCGCCCCGGTCGTGGCGCCGCTCATCGCCGACCGGGCGGGCGTGGTCTCGTCGATGGTGACCGAGGAGATCGGTCTCGCGAGCGGTGCTCTCGGGGCAGGGCGCGTGCGCAAGGGTGACGCGATCGACCCGGCCGTGGGTATCGTGGTCCGCGCGAAGATCGGCGACCGCCTCGAGGTCGGTCAGCCGATCGGCGAGGTGCACGCTCGCGACGACCACGCGGCGCGCGAGGCCTCGCGCCGCGTGCTCGACGCGATCGCCGTGCGTGACGAGCCGGTGACGCCGCCGCCGCTCGTGCACGCCTGGCTGGAGTGAGGAGACAGCGTGGGGAACTTCACGGCCCTGGGGATGCGCCTGGCGTTGTTCATGCTCGTGTCGCTCGCGATCGGACTCTCCGTGCGGGAGTACGCCCGCGCCTGGACGGCCGCTCGCCTGAACGACCCGACCCCACGTCTCTGGGGACGCCTGACGCTGAATCCGAAAGCGTGGTTCGAGCCGTTCGGCAGCGGCCTCGTTCCCGTGCTCATCGCGATCCTCTGGTCGGTGCAGGTGCTGGTGATCCCGGCTGCGTACGCGAAGCCGGCACCGATCGATCCCTCGTACTTCCGCCGCACCCGTGATCTCGTGGTGACCTCGCTCGCCGGTCCGGCGGCCAACCTCCTGCTCACGGTGCTGGCCGGTCTCATCATCCGGGTCGGCGGTCTGCCGCTCGAAGCGTCCCGGGCGGTGGTCGTCTTCGCATTCACGAACGCCGCCCTGGTCGTGTTCCACCTGTTGCCGATCCCGGGGCTCGACGGTGCGAGGCTGGTCGGGCTCCTGCTGCCCCCGCAGGCGCGTGAGGTCTACCGCAACGCCGACAAGTACCTCCCGCTCTTCGTGCTCGTCGCCCTCTTCGTCTTCTCGACCCTGATCCTCGGGTTCCTCACGACCCTGACCGGGGCGATCTGCGACGCGGCGACCGATCTCGATTGCCAGCTCGTACTCGCGTTCCCCGGCTAGCTGGGGACGCGGTTGCGAGGCCCGGGCAGGTGCCCGCGTTATCATCCCCGGCATCGACCGGCCAGCCGACGCTCCCACGCCCACCGTCACACGCTCGCGCGTGCTGACGGGCTACCGTCCGACCGGTCCGCTCCACGTCGGTCACTGGGCCGGCAACATCGAGAACATGCTCGCGCTGCAGGACGATCCCTCGCGCGAGTGCTTCTTCTTCATCGCCGACTGGCACATGCTCACGACGCATTACGACCGGACCGATGAGCTGCCCGGCTTCGTGCACGAGCTGATGCTCGACTGGCTCGCGGCCGGCATCGATCCGGCCCGGGCCACGATCTATCGTCAGTCGGATCTGCCCGAGGTGGCGGAGATGACGCTCCTGCTGGGCATGATCACCCCGCTCGGCTGGCTCGAGCGCGTGCCCTCGTTCAAGGAGCGGCTGCGCGACATGTCTGAGCGCGACATCGCGAACTTCGGTCTGCTCGGGTACCCCGTGCTACAGACGGTCGACATCACGATCGTGCGCGGCGAGCTCGTGCCCGTCGGAGAGGACCAGGTCGCGCATCTCGAGCTGAGCCGGGAGATCGTCCGGCGTTTCAACCGACTCTACGGCGAGGTGCTCGTCGAGCCGCAGCCGCTGCTGTCGGCCTCGCCGCTGATCCCGGGTTCAGACGGCAGGAAGATGTCGAAGTCGCTCGACAACGCGATCTGGGTCCGGGACGATGAGGACGCGATCCGGGCGAGCGTCCGTTCGTTCGTCACCGATCCGAAGAAGCTCCGACGCGGCGATCCCGGACGGCCGGAGATCTGTCCGATCTTCGCGTTGCATCGGACCTTCTCGCCGGACCGGGTCGACGAGATCGAGGCAGGGTGCCGGTCGGGCGCGTTGGGCTGCGTCGATTGCAAGACGATCCTCGCGGACCACCTGATCGAGTACTTCCGGCCCTACCGGCAACGGCGCGCCGAACTCGCGGCCGAGCCGGGGCTGGTCGAACGCGTCCTCTCCGACGGTGCTGAGAAGGTGCGCCCGGTGGCCCGCGCGACGCTCGCTACGGTACGCGAGGCGATGCGTTTCTCGTGAGGTGGCCACGTTGAGCGATCCGGCGGCCGTGTCGCCTACGGCTCACACGACGGCCGCCCAGGCGGGCGGGTTCGCGGTGGAGCTGCCCGTGTTCTCGGGTCCGTTCCGCCTCCTCGCCGATCTGATCCTCGAGCAGAAGGTCGACGTCTGCGATGTCGCGATCGCGTCGATCACCGACCGGTTCCTCGCCTACGCCAAGGAACCGGAACGGTGGGACCTCGAGGAAGCGACGTGGTTCCTCGCGATCTGTGCGGTGATGCTCGAGCTCAAGGTCTCCCGCCTCACGCCGAGGCACACGGACCTCGACGAGGAGGAACTCCTCGGAGGCTCACCCGACCTCGCCTACGCGCGCTCCCTCGAGCTGGCGGCGTTCCGGAAGGTGGCGGTCGAGATCGCCCGCCGACTCGAGGACGAGGCCGGATTCTTCGCCCGCGACGTTGGCCCGGGTCCGGAGTTCTCGCACCTGTATCCCGATCCGATGGAACACCTCGATCCGAACCATTTCGCTGCGCTCGCCGCCGCGTTGCTCCGCCCGCCGCCGACGCTCGACCTCACCCACGTGACGCCCGTCCGGTTCACGGTCGCCGAGGCCATGTCGACGCTGGAGGAGAGGATCGGCACGATGGGCACTGGGGCGACCTTCCGCGATCTCGTGTCCGACTGCGACGAGCGCATCGAGGTCGTGGTCCGCTTCCTGGCGATCCTCGAGCTGTACCGTGAAGGGAAGGTCGAGCTCGCCCAGGCGGAGACCTTCGGGGACATCGAAGTCGCATGGGCGGGATGAGCACGCGATGACCGACGGGCCTGCCACCGACGCCGCGCCGTCGTCCGACCTCCGGGCGCTCGAGGCGTTGTTCTTCGTCTCGGACGAGCCGCTCACGGCCTCGGTCCTGGCGCAGGCGCTCGACCTCGATCGGCGCACGGTCGAGGGGCTCTGCGACAGACTGCAGGCGACCCTGGACGACCGCGGGTCGGGCCTCGTGCTTCGGAACGTGGCGGGCGGGTGGCGGCTCTACACCCACCCCGACGCGGCTCCGGTCGTCGAGCAGTTCGTGTTGTCGTCCCGACAGGCCCGACTCACGAAGGCCGCGCTCGAGACCCTCGCGATCGTCGCGTACAAGCAGCCGGTCACTCGACACCAGGTGAGCGGCATCCGCGGGGTCAACTCCGACGGGGTGCTCCGGGCCCTCGTCGACCGGGGTTTGGTCGAGGAGGCGGGCCGCGACGAGGCACCCGGACGGCCGGCGCTCTTCGCGACGACCCCCGGCTTCCTGGAGCGTCTGGGGCTGCCCTCGCTCGCGGCGTTGCCCTCACTCGCGCCGTTGCTGGATCTCGATGGCGACGACGAGGGCGCCCTGGCGGACTCGGTGGCCGACGATGAAGACGAAGCTGGCCCCGTCGACGCGGCGGCGAACGGCGGCCCCCCTGCGGACGCCGGCACCGATGACGCGTGAAGGACCTCCCGTGGACCTGGAACGGCTGCAGCGCTCACTCGCTCGAGCGGGCTTCGGATCTCGGCGGGCGTGCGAAGGGCTGATCGTCGAGGGCAGGGTCACGGTCGACGGCAGCGTGGCGACCCTCGGCGACAAGGTCGATCCTTCGACCTCGACCGTGCTCGTCGACGGTCTGGAGGTCAACCTCGACCCGAACGTTCGCTACTACGCGTTGCACAAGCCTCCCGGCGTCGTCACGACGATGCGTGATCCGCAAGGCCGTCCCGATATGCGGGGGTACCTGCCGTCGGAGGGCCCGCGGGTGTTCCCCGTCGGGCGACTCGATCGCGACTCTGAGGGCCTGCTGCTCCTCACGAACGACGGTGATCTCGCGAACCGGTTGATGCACCCTCGCCACGAGGTCGAGAAGGAGTACCTCGCCGAGGTGGAGGGCGAGCCGACCGCTCGACAACTCTCGAGGCTCCGAGCCGGCGTCGAGCTCGAGGACGGACCCGCGACCGCGAGGTCCGTGCGCGTCGTCGCGGCCTCGAGAGGCCGTGGGGCGGTCCGCGTGGTGATGACCGAGGGGCGCAAGCGGGAAGTACGGCGCATGCTCGGGGCCGTGGGTCTGCCCGTCACGAGGCTCGTCCGCCTGCGCGTCGGTCCCATCCGTCTCGAGGGGCTCGCCCCCGGCGAGCTGCGTCGGCTCGACCGGCACGAGGTGCAGGCCCTCGCCGCTGCGGCGGCGTCCGAGCGGTAGCCTTGGGACCTGCCCGTCACCCGACGGGTGGGCCCGAGGGGGAACGTGATGAGGGTTCGTGCCGCACGCGGCGCCATCGTCGTCGCCGAGGACACGCCTTCGTGCGTGTTCGAGGCCACCGAACGCCTCCTCACAGCGATGCTCGAAGGGAACGGCGTCGCAGACGACGACCTGATCTCCGTTCTCTTCACGGCGACCGGCGATCTCGTCTCCGCGTTCCCCGCGGAGGCCGCCCGCCGGATGGGCCTCGGTCTCGTGCCGCTGATGTGCGCCCGGGAGATCCCCGTCGCGGGGTCCATGCCCCGTGTGGTCCGCGTGCTCATGCATTTCCATTCCGACCGTGCCTTGTCCGAGGTGCAGCCCGTCTATCTCGACGGCGCCGGATCGCTCCGCGATGACCTCGACGCCTGAGCGTGTCGCGGTCGTCGGCACGGGCCTCCTGGGGACGTCGGTCGCCTTGGCCGCGGTCCGCGCCGGCGACTCGGTGAGGGGCTGGGACGCCGACCCGTCGGTCGCGGCGCGGGCCGGGGAGCTCGGCGACTTCTCGGTCGCGGCGTCGCTCGCCGATGCGGTCGTCGGCGCAGAGCTCGTCGTGGTCGCCACACCGATCCCGACGATCCCCGCGTTGGTCGCGGCCGTGCTCTCGGCAGCCCCGCAGGCGATCGTCACCGACGTCGGCAGCGTGAAGACCCACCTCGTGCGCACGGCGGAGGCCCTTGCCGCGCCCGGCGACCTGCCCAGGTTCGTCCCGGGTCATCCGATGGGGGGGAGCGAACGGTCCGGTCCCGAACACGCGTCCGCTTCGGTGGTCGACGGCATCGTCTGGGCGATCACGCCGCACACCACGAGCGATCCGGACGCCGTGGCTCGGCTCGGATCGTGGACAGCCGCGCTGGGGGCGAGGCCGGTGCAGTTGGAGCCTGCCCGCCATGACCGGTTGGTCGCGTTCGTGAGTCATCTGCCGCAGGTGGCGTCCACAGCGCTGATGAGCCTCGCCGCGACCGAGGAAGCCGACGAGCCCGAGATCCTGCTGCTCGCCGCAGGCGGATTCCGCGACCTCACACGCCTCGCGGCCTCGAACCCGGCATTGTGGAGCGACATCCTGCTGGCGAACAACGAGGCGATCGTCGACGCGATCGACCTGTACGTCGCGTGCTTGACCAAGCTCCGTGCCGAGATCGCGGAGGACCGCGGTGCCGACGTCGAGCGCACGTTCGCCGGCGCGAAGGCGGCTCGGCTCCGGCTGGCCGCGAAGCCCACCGTGCGAGCGGGCGTCGCCGTGCTCCAGATCGAAGTGCCCGACCGCCCGGGAGCGCTCGCGCACCTGACGGCCGTGCTCGGCGAGGGCGAGGTGAACATCGAGGACCTGCAGATCGTCCACTCACCAGAGGGTGGCCGGGGCACGGTGCACCTCACGGTGGCCAGCGACGCGGTGGACGCGGCGACCTCGGTGCTATCCGGTCACGGCCTCGACCCGATCAGGCTGGCGTAGGGGCGAGCGATGCGTCTTCGGATCCGCCCGGGCAACCGGCTCGAGGGCACCGTCCGCGTTCCGGGCGACAAGTCGGTGGCCCACCGCTGGTTGATCCTCGCTGCGACCGCGCAAGGACGTAGCGTTCTGGTCGAGGTACCGACCTCTCTCGACGTTCGATCGACGGCCTCTTGTCTCGCCGCCATCACCAGAAAGGCTCGACCTGCACTCCATGCCTGGTCTTCGAACGATGCTCCACGCGGGGAGGGTCACGGTTCCACGTGGAACGTGAAGGTCGAGGGTGCATCCTCAGGGGAGGGCGCCACGCCACTTGAAGTCGAGGGTGAGGGGCGACCAGGACTGGTGGTGCCGGAGGCCCCCCTCGACTGTGGTAACTCCGGCACGTCGATGCGACTGCTCGCCGGCGTGTTGGCCGCGTCGCCGTTCCGATCGACCCTCGTTGGAGATGAGAGCTTGAGCTCGCGGCCCATGGAGCGGGTCGCAGCGCCGCTTCGGTCGATGGGCGCCGAGGTGGTGACCGATGATGGGCACGCTCCGATCGCGATCGCGGGCGGGGGGTTGCACGGCGTCGTGTTCGAACCGACGTCGCCGAGCGCGCAGGTCAAGAGCGCCGTGTTGCTGGCAGGGCTCGACGCCGACGGCGTCACGGAGGTCCGGGAACCCGCCTCCACCCGCGACCACACCGAGCGCGCCCTCGCCGCACTCGGTGCACCGGTCTCGATCGCCGACGGCTCGATCGCCGTTCAGCGGTTCCAGCACGCAGGGTTCGCGGCCACGGTTCCGGGCGACCCCTCTTCCGCCGCATTCGTGGTGGCGGCCGCAGCGATCACTGGCTCATCGCTGACGCTCCGCGACGTGGGCCTGAATCCAACGCGCACGCACTTCCTCGAGGTCCTCGGCCGCATGGGTGTGCGGACGGAGCGCTCGGTGGAGTTCCACGAGCTGGGAGAGCCCGTGGGCTCGGTGTGGGTCGCGGCAGGCGCGGGCGTCGGCCCGGTGCGCGTCGAGCCAGGCGAGATGCCCCTCGTGATCGACGAGGTCCCGATGCTCGCGCTCCTCGCCGCGCACGCCGGCGCTGAGTCGTCGTTCCTCGGCGCCGGGGAGCTTCGCGTCAAGGAGAGCGACCGACTCGAGGGGATCGCGGCAGGCATCCGAGCGCTGGGGGGGCAGGCGGCGGCCGAGGGCGACGGTCTCGTGGTGGCAGGCGGCGGGCTCGCGGGTGGACGCTGCGACGGGCGCGGGGATCACCGGATGGCCATGGCCTTCGCCGTCGCGGCACTCGGTGCGCGGGGCCCGGTGGAGGTCGACGGCATCGAGAGCGCCGACATCTCGTTCCCTGGGTTCGTCGATGTGATGCGATCGGTCGGCGCCGACTTCGAGGTGCGGGAACGATGAGCGAACGAGTCGCGCGGTCGCCGCGCGTGGTCGCGATCGACGGAGCCGCCGGCAGCGGCAAGAGCACGCTCGCTCGACGACTGGCGCACGCGCTCCGTCTCCCGTATGTGAACACGGGACTGATGTATCGGGCGCTCGCCGCCGCCGCGATCCGCGAAGCGACGTCCCCTGACGACGAGCCGGCGCTCATCGCCCTCACGCGGGGGTTGCGATTCACCGTTCGAGTGGATCCCCCCGGTGAGCTCCAGGTCGAGGGTTACGACGAGGCGGAACTCACGTCCCTCGACGTCGAGTCGACCGTCTCGTCCGTGGCACGGCATCCGGCGGTCCGCGCCTTCATGCGCAGAGAACAGCGGGACCTCGGGGAACGGCACGGTGCGGTGATGGAGGGCCGTGACATCGCCTCGGCGGTCTTCCCCGATGCACCGGTGAAGTTGTACCTGATAGCAGCGGCGAACGAGCGAGCCGAGCGACGCGCGACGCAGCGCGGGGTGGACTCCGGTGGCGAAGTCGCCGGTGCGCTCGGCGATCGGGACCGACGCGACGCACGCACGAACCCGATGGAGCCGACCGCGGACGCGATCGTCCTCGATACCGGCGCGCTCGACCGCGACGAGACGCTCGCGGCCGCTCTCGATGCGATCCGAGAGCGGGCGCCGGGGCTGCTGCCATGAGCGGCGCGCCCGCCGCCGGCGCCCGCGTACCCCGCATCGCGGTGATCGGACGGCAGAACGTCGGGAAGTCGACCCTGGTGAACCGCTTGTTCGGTCGTCGGGAGGCGATCGCGCACGAGCTTCCGGGCGTCACGCGCGACCGGGTCGAGGTCGAGGCGTCGTGGCGAGGTCGCAGGTTCGCGCTCGTCGACACCGCCGGCTACCTGCACGGCGCGAGGGGAGTGGAATCGCTTGCGCGCGACCAAGCCGACCGGGCGATCGCCGAGGCCGATCTGATCCTGCTCGTGGTGGACGCCCGGGCGGGCGTGAGCGAGGAGGACGGTGCGCTCGCGCGCCGCCTGCGCCGAGCCACCGTGCCCGTGCTCCTGGTCGCGAACAAGATCGACACCGAGCGCGAGGAATCCGACGCCGCGGCGTTCCATGCCCTCGGCCTCGGCGACCCGTTCCCCGTCTCGGGACTGCATGGCCGTTCCGCCGGCGATCTGCTCGACCGCATCGTCGCGCTCCTCCCGGATGCGCCACTCGAGGAAGCCGAGGGGACGCCCGCGCAGCCCAGGTTCGCGCTCGTGGGACGGCCCAACGTGGGCAAGTCCAGCCTGTTCAATCGCCTCGTGGGTGAGCAGCGCTCCGTCGTCTTCGAGGAGGCCGGCACGACCCGGGACGCGGTGGACGCTGTCGTCGAGTGGCCCGATGGACGGGTTCGCTTCGTCGACACGGCCGGGATGCGCCGGGGAACGAAGGTGCGGGGCGTGGAGTACTTCAGCGTGGTGCGCGCGACCCAGGCGATCGAGCGAGCCGATGTCGCCTTGATCGTGATCGACGCCGAAGAGGGATTCACCGTGGAGGACAAGAAGATCGCGAACATCGTGATCGACGCCGGCCGGGCGCTGATGCTGGTCGCGAACAAGTGGGACCTCGTGGAAGCGAAGGACGACACCTATGCCGAGCTCACCCGGACGGTCAGGCAGTTCGCCGCGGCGCCCGTGATGCGGACCTCGGCCTCGACGGGCCGAGGGGTACACCGTCTCCCGTCGGTCTTGCTGGACCTACACGCCAGATGGACGTCGAGGGTCCCGACCTCGAAGGTGAACGAGGTCGTGCAGCAGGCCCAGCGGGAGCGCCCGACGCCGCGATCCGCCGGCACGCTGCACTACGCGACGCAGGTCTCGAGCGGTCCTCCCACGTTCGTGATCTTCGGAGGAGCGCACGAACCCGATCGGTCCTACCGGCGCTACATCGAGAACAGGCTCCGCAAGGCGTTCCGGCTCGAGGGTGTTCCGATCCGGGTGCGATACCGCCCCCGGGCTCGAGGCGGCCAGCGCGGAGGTGGAGGGAGTGGATCGAGCGGGTCCAGCGCGGACTAAGTGGGCGACCTGGTCCGAACCGCTCGCATCCGTCAGCGGCTACAATCCGAGTCGCACGGGACGTGGCGCAGTCTGGTAGCGCACCGGTCTGGGGGACCGGGGGTCGCGGGTTCAAGTCCCGCCGTCCCGACCGATGGACGCACCAGGTGACCGCACGCCGGCCTCCAAGCGCGTGCTCACCGTTCCCAACCTGATCTCGTTCGCCCGCATCGGGCTGATCCCGGTCTTCTGGTCGTTGATCGTGGACGAGGACACGACCGCATGGGGCATCGTGCTGTTCGGGCTCGTTGTGTCGACCGACTGGGTGGACGGCACGATCGCCCGCCGGACCGGCCAGGTCTCGGAACTGGGCAAGATCCTCGACCCGCTCGCCGACCGGATGGCGATCGCGGCCGGGCTGATCGCGCTCGTCATCCGCGGTGTCTTCCCCGTGTGGGCAGCCTCGCTGATCCTCGTTCGCGACGTCCTGATCCTCATCGCCGGTGCCGTGCTCGCCGGGCGAGGCCTTCGCATCGACGTTCGCTGGATCGGCAAGGTGGCGACGTTCACCCTGATGATCGCGATCCCCGGAGTCGCCTGGGGCACGTTGGGGCTGTGGCCGGCCGCTGCGGCGCTCGCGATCGGATGGCTCGCCTTCGTCGTGGGCATCGTCGAGTACTACACGGCGGCAGCTGTCTATGCGAACGACCTCCGAACCTCGCTCGCCGGGCGGTGACGGTGGTCGGGCGAGCATCGTGCGGGCGTGACCGCGCTCGCGGCACTATCGTTCGGGAACCGGGAGCGGCCCGGCGGACGAAGGCAGGTCAGGGAAGGAGCGGTCGTGGAGTTCCCCGAGGAGCTTCGCTACACGAAGGAACACGAGTGGGTTCGCACGGAAGGCGCTCGCGCGCGGGTCGGCATCACCGACTTCGCGCAGGATGCCCTCGGTGACGTGGTCTACGTCGACCTGCCGGAGGTCGGGGCGCGGGTCGAAGCTGCACAGCCGTTCGGAGAGGTGGAGTCGACGAAGTCGGTCTCCGACGTGTATGCCCCCGTCGCCGGCACGATCGCCGAACGGAACCCGCTCGTCGACGACCGGCCCGAACTCGTGAACGAGCAACCCTACGGTGACGGATGGCTCGTGGTACTGGACCCGGACGATCCCGCTGCCGTCGAAGACCTGCTCGATGCCGCCGCGTATCGAGCATTCGTCGAGGAAGGGTCCTAGGGACCGTCCCGAAGGAGCCGTGGAGTTCTCTCGGGCTAGGGGCGGAGTCAAGCATCCGTCTCCACAGATCGAGACTTCCCACCCGTCGACCCAGGGTCGAGCCTGAGACCTGTCGGGGGTGGAGGGTTGCCAGCCCGTGCGGTTGAAGGTGCTCTCACCCTGCGGTAACGTCGTTGTCCCGCCGTGCTCGAGGGCAGACCCTCGACTTCAACCCTCGGCGGGAGACCGACCATCACGAGGGCCTGACGGTGTTCTGTACCCGCTGTGGACATCCCAACCGCGATGACGCGCGCTTCTGCGCCGAGTGTGGTGCTCCACTGCACGACGACCCGACGGTGTCCCTGACGCCGGTCGAGCCGGAGGATGAGGCACACGAGGAGTTTCCCTATCCTCACGATGAACTGGGGCCGCACCAAGCTCTGGTTCTCGTGAAGCGTGGCCCCAACGCCGGGTCGACGTTCCTGTTGCAGGGTGAGCTGACCTCGGTCGGCCGCGCGACCGACAGCGCGGTCTTCCTCGACGACGTCACGGTCTCCCGCACGCACGCGGTATTCGAGCGTCGTGATGGCGGGGAGTGGTTCGTTCGGGACGTCGGAAGCCTGAACGGCACCTACGTCAATGGCGAACAGGTCGACCAGACGAAGCTCGCCTCAGGCGACGAGGTGCAGATCGGTCGGTTCAAGCTCGTGTTCTTCTCGGCAGGGGAGTGATGAGGCAGATGGCGGGAACCCGCAGCTACCAGTCGATCGGCGAGGTCCTCGTGGCGGTGAAGACCGAATTCCCGGATATCACGATCTCGAAGATCCGATTCCTCGAGGCCGAGGGTTTGATCGAGCCCGAACGCACGCCGTCTGGCTACCGGAAGTTCTACGTCGACGACGTCGAGCGGTTGCGCTCGATCCTGCGGATGCAGCGTGACGAGTACCTGCCCCTCAAGGTGATCAAGGAACGCCTGCTGCAGCAGGATGCCGACGGCGAGGGGGCGGAGGCGGACGAGGAGGGGTCTGCGGCACCTGCCGAGACCGAGGGCGAGACGGCCGAAGAGGGGCTGGCCGATGCGCCAACCGGCCTCCAGATGTCGATCGAGGAGATGTCGGCAGCAACGGGGGTCGAGCGTGACCGCATCAAGGAGCTGGAGTCGTTCAACATCGTCTGCTCGCACGGACCCGACGGAGCGCGTTACTACGACGGCGACGATTACATCATCCTGTCGATCGTCAAGGACTTCTTCCGTCACGGGATCGAGCCGAGGCATCTGACGATGTACAAGCACTTCGCCGATCGCGAGTCGAGGTTCTTCGAGGACCTGGTGGCCCCGCGGCTGCGGCAGAAGAACCCGGACGCTCGCAGGGTGGCCTCCGAGACCCTCGCCGACCTCTCGGTCACCTCCCGGAAGTTCAAGCAAGCGCTGCTGCGCACGAACCTGCGCGAAGAGCTTCGTGGCGCGTGAGCGCCCGGCCGGAGTGGCGCGTGAGCGCCCGGCCGGAGTGGCGCGTGAGCGCTCGGCCGGAGAGGCGCGTCTGAACGTGTCCGCGGCGAGACGGAGGCGGGTGCGCGCAGGCGCCGTCGCGGCCGCGGTCGCCGCCGGGCTCACCCTGCAGCTCGTGCTGCTCGGAACGGCATCCGCTGAACGGTCGGGGCCGCCTCCCACGCCCGTACCCCCTCGCGGATCGCCCTCGCCGTTCCCGCAGTCGCTCGCGACCCCGGCCGATGCGGTCCCCGTGCCGACGGTCGAGGCGACGTCGGCCATCCTGGCCGACCTCGATGACGGACAGGTGATGTTCGCGAAGGCACCGGAGGCCCGCCGCCCGATCGCCAGCCTCACGAAGATCATGACGGCGCTGCTCACGCTCGAGCGACGGTCGCTCGACGATGTCGTCACGGTCTCGCCCGAGGCGGTGTTCGCCGAGGACGACTACGGAGCCACGTCGGCCCTCGGGCTGCGGGCAGGGGAGCGGCGCACCGTCCGGGAGCTGCTCGCCGCGCTCCTGCTGCAGTCGGCCAACGACGCCGCGGTGGCCCTCTCGGTCGAGATCGCCGGCTCCGAGCAGCGGTTCGTGGAGCTGATGAATCGCCGCGCTCGCACCTTGGGCATGCGCGACACGGAGTTCTTCTCGCCGAACGGGCTCGATGACCGGGGTCGGTCGACCGCGCGCGACCTGCTCGTGCTCACCCGGGCGGCCTACGCCACCCCGGGGTTCGCGGCGATCCCCGCATCGAAGTTCCGCACGATCCCGAACCCTCGGGGGCGACCTCGCCACATCCAGAACCGCAACGCGTTGCTGTGGCTCTACCCGGGCGCGATCGGCGTCAAGACGGGGTTCACGGTCGGGGCCGGCTACTGCCTCATCGCTACGGCCGAGCGGGATGGGCGGCGTCTCGTGACGGTGATCCTCGGCGACCGGAGCGAGGCGTTCTCGGAAGCGGCGAGCCTCCTCGATCACGGGTTCGAGGGGTTCCAGGAACGGATCTTCGTGCGCGCGGGGGAGGCGATCGGCACCGTACGGATCAGAGGCGGGACGGTCTCGGTGGTCGCGGACCGAGCGATCCGGGCCCTCGTCCCCACGGTCCAACTCGATCGCGTTCGTGAACAGGTGGTGGTCGCGCCGAAGGCCATGTTCCCACCCGCCGCGGGGGAGCGGGTGGGCATCGTGAAGGTGACGATCCCGGGCGTGAGCCTCGGCTCGAGTCCACTCGTCGTGTCCGAGGTGCCGCCCCCCCCCGCGGCCGGTGACGACCCCTGGTGGGTACGTACGGTCGACGCGGTGGCCGGCGGGGTCGCGGAGGCCCTCGACGGCCTCGTCGGCTGACCCGGCGACGGTGCCTGCTAGGCTCCCGCCGTCATGACGGAGGTCGCGAGCGTCCTGTTCGGACGCGAGGACGTCCGCCGCCGGGTTCAGGAGCTCGGTCGCACGATCACCGGGGACTACGTGGGGCGTGAGCCCGTGCTGATCACGGTGCTCAAGGGCGGCGCGGTGTTCCTCGCGGACCTGATGCGTGCCACGCCGCTCGCGCTCGAGCCCCACTTCATGGCGATCAGCCGCTACGGCGACGCCGAGGAGTCATTGGGACGCGTGCAGATCCTGCTCGACGTCGACATCGATCTCGCGGGGCGCGACGTGATCCTGGTCGAAGACATCGTCGACACCGGCCTGACCCTGCGCTACTTGCTCGGGGTGCTGCGCGCCCGGGGCCCCGCAACGCTCGAGGTGTGCGCCCTGCTCGACAAGTCCGCCCGTCGCATCGTGCCGCTCACGCCACGCTACGTCGGCTTCGATTGCCCGGACCGGTTCGTGCTCGGCTACGGCCTCGACTTCGCCGAGCGCTACCGCAACCTGCCCGACATCCTCCAGGTCGAGGACATCGAGACCCTGAAGGCCGACCCCGACGTCCTGCTCCCGCTGCTCGCGAGGGGGTGAGACGAACGGCCCGCCCATGGTGCCCGCCGCCGATGCGGCCGAGGTTGCCCGACCTCACACCCGCGGTTACGCTCGGAAGACGATGATCGAGATGGAACTCACCGGGGTCCGGGTCGAGCTTCCGACCAACCAACCCATCGTGCTGCTCCGCGAGCGCGGCGGTGAGCGATACCTCCCGATCTGGATCGGGGCGGCAGAGGCTGCAGCGATCGCCCTGTCGCTCCAGGGGGTGGTGACGCCGCGCCCGATGACCCACGACCTGCTGCGGACGATCCTGGAGGACCTCTCGGTCGATGTCCGCCGGATCGAGGTCACCGAGCTGCGTGAGTCGACGTTCTACGCCACGATCGCGATGAACCGTCAGGGTGAGGACTACGAGGTGTCGTCCCGCCCCTCCGATGCGATCGCGCTGGCCGTGCGCATGGCGGTCCCGATCTTCGTGCATGAGGACGTGCTCGAGGAAGCGTCCATCCTGATCCCCGGCGACGAAGACGAAGAGGTCGAGAAGTTCCGGGAGTTCCTCGACACCGTCACACCCGAGGACTTCGCAGGCTGAACCAAGGTCAGCTGCAGAAGAACAGCGTCACGTACAGGCGCCCACGGTCGTCCGTGGCCGCGCCCACCGCGACCCGCTGGAAGTCACGATCGAGCACATGCGACCGGTGCGTCGGGCTGTTCATGAACGCCCGCTGGAGGTCGGCGGCGTCGCCCGTCGTCCAGCCGACGTTCTCGCCCCACGTCCAGCATCGGACCCCGTAACGGCTCGGGCCCGAGGAGTGGAACAGCTCACCCCGCCGGGCCATCGCGCGGGCGTGCTTCTCGGCCACGTCCGACAGGCGGAAGGCACGATCCAAGCGCCCGACATGGTGCTTCGACCGGGACTGGTTCGTCTCACGGAACATCTGCCAGGCGTAGTTGGGGGTCCCGGCCTGAGCGACGGCGGGCATCAACGCCAGCAAGGTGGCCGCGGCGACGGCGACGGCCGACCGACGAGCGATGCGTGTCATGGTCCTCGTCTCCTCGGAAGGGGTGTGGTCCGTTGTGACTACCTCCGACTCCCCGAGTGCATCGGGCGTTCGCCGAGCGAACTTGAGCCGAACGTTCGTCGTCGGCGGGTCGACGGGCCGTTGACACACCCGGATAGGGGCCCTACGCTGCCGAAACACATCGGCGTGATTACGGAGTTGTGATGAGCGAACAGGGGTTCCGAGCGCCCGAGGCCAAGCAGATCGCGGGCATCACGTACCGTCAGCTCGACTACTGGACCCGCACCGGGCTGGTGACGCCCTCGGTCAAGGATGCCCACGGCTCGGGTACTCAGCGGCTGTACTCGTTCCAGGACCTGGCGACGCTGAAGGTGATCAAGAAGCTGCTCGATACGGGCGTCTCCCTCCAACGGGTCCGCAAAGCGGTCGAGCATCTCCGCTCGATGGATCGACCGCCCCATGGGGTCACGCTCATGTCCGACGGCGCGGGCGTCTACGAGGCGCTCTCGCCTGAGGCCGTCGTCGATCTGCTGAAGAACGGCCAGGGGGTGTTCGCGATCTCCCTCGACGCCGTGTACAGCGACCTCGAGGACACCATGGCCGCCACCGCGAAATCGCGCACGCGTCGCGCGGCCGGAGGGTCGTGAGCGCGCACCCCGCGAGCCTCGACGTTCCGCCCCTCAAGAGCGACTCGATCCGTTTCGCGCACGCCTCCGAGCGTCAGTTCGCGAAGCTCCTCGACTTCTACGGGATCGACTGGGAGTACGAACCCACCTCGTTCGACATCGACTTCGACAAAGATGGGCGAGTGCTCCAGCGTTTCACGCCCGACTTCTTCCTGCCGGAATTCGACCTCTTCATCGAGATCACGACGCTGAACCAGAAGCTGGTGACGAAGAAGAACCGGAAGGTCCGGCGCCTCCGCGAGCGCTACCCGGAGATCACCTGCAAGATCTTCTATCAGCGTGACTACCTCTCGCTCGTGACGAAGTACGGGCTGGAGGATGCACGCGTCGACGCCGCATCGTAGGGGCGTCGGCTCCGTAGACTGACGGCTCGTGAGGTTCAGCCCACACACCGACGACGAGGTCCGCGAGATGCTCGCGGCGGTCGGCCGCTCCTCGATCGACGAGCTCTTCGAACAGATCCCGGTTTCGGTCCGGCTCGGGCGGCCGCTCGCGATCCCCGACGGCGTGAGCGAGATGGAGCTGACGGCCGACCTGCGCGCGCTGGCCCGCCGCAACCGCAGCGCCGACGACCTCGTCTGCTTCGCTGGGGGCGGCGCCTACGATCACTACGTGCCGTCGGTGGTGTGGGCGTTGGCCGGGCGCAGCGAGTTCTACACCTCCTATACGCCCTACCAGCCGGAACTGTCCCAGGGCGTGCTGCAGGTGCTCTTCGAGTACCAGTCGATGATCTGCGAGCTCACCGGTCTCGAGGTCTCCAACGCTTCGCTCTACGACGGTGCCACGGCGCTCGTCGAAGCCGTGCACATGACGATCGGCCGGGGTCGATCTCGCGTGTTGGTCGGCGCGGGGGTCGACCCGCGCGCGGTCGAGGCGCTGCGGACGGCCGGAAGGGGAGCGGGGTACGACCCCGAGCCGTTCGACGGCGAGCCGCACGTGGCCGACGACGTGGCCGCCGTGGTGGTGCAGCATCCGAACGTCTACGGCGTGCTCGAGCCGGCGCGGGAGCGCTTCGACGCCGCACATGCGGGCGGCGCCGCCGCGATCCAGGTCTTCGATCCGCTCTCGCTCGGTGTGCTCGCCTCGCCCGGGGAACTCGGCGCGGACATCGCCGTGGGAGAGGGGCAGGTGCTGGGCAACCACCTGAACTACGGCGGTCCGTACCTCGGCATCATCGCCGGACGGATGTCCGATGTGCGGAAGCTCCCCGGTCGCATCGTGGGCGAGACGGTCGACGTCGAGGGACGCACCGGGTACGTGCTCACGCTGCAAGCTCGCGAGCAGCACATCCGTCGCGACAAGGCCACCTCCAACATCTGCACGAACCAGACGCTGATGTCGATCGCCGCGGCCGTGTACCTCGCCTGGCTCGGTCCCGAGGGGCTCGCCGAGCTCGGTCGTCAGTGCGTGTCGAAGGCCGCGTACGCGGCCGAGGCACTCACGGCGCTGCCGGGCGTGACACGCGCCTTCCCCGCCGAGCCCACGTTCAAGGAGTTCGCCGTTCGGCTGCCCCGTCCCAGCGTCGGGGTGATCGAGGCGATGGTGGAACGCGGGTTCCTCGCCGGGGTGGCGATGCCACAGGCGGGGGACGACGTGTTGGTCGTGGCCGTCACCGAGCGGCGTTCCCGCGAGGAGATCGACGGGTTCGCGGCTGCGATGGGGGAGGTGCTCGCCTCGTGAACGGCGGCGCACCGATCCGCACGCAAGGGCCCGCATCGGCGTCGGGCACCATCGACGCCCGTTCGTCACCGGGGCGCCGGGCGTCGACCTTCTCGCCGCTCGACGTGCCGGAGGCCTCCGTCCCGTCCGAGCACGGGCGGACCAGTGTGCCCGGGCTGCCCCAGGTCGCCGAGGTCGATCTAGTCCGGCACTACACGATGCTTTCCCAGCAGAACTACGGGGTCGATACGGGCCCATACCCGCTCGGCTCGTGCACGATGAAGTACAACCCGAAGGTCGCCGAGACCGTTGCCGCCTTCCCGGGGTTCCAACGGGCGCACCCGCTGCAGCCCGACGGCACGGTGCAGGGCACGCTCGAGATGCTGTGGCGACTCGAGGAGGCACTCTGCGAGATCACCGGCATGACCCGTGCCACCCTGCAACCGCCGGCGGGGGCATGCGGCGAGATGACAGGGTTGCTCATGATGCGGGCCTTCCACGCAGACCGGGGGGAAGAGCGCACCAAGGTGTTGATCCCCGATGCGGCGCACGGCACGAACCCGGCGAGCGTCCGGCTGGCAGGGTTCGACGCGGTGAACGTGCCCGCCGACGATCGGGGCCTCGTCGACGTCGACACCCTCCACGGCCTGGTCGACCAGCAGGTGGCCGGCCTGATGCTCACGAACCCGAACACGCTCGGGCTGTTCGAGGAACGCATCGAGGAGATCACCGAACTGCTGCACTCGGTGGGTGGACTCGTGTACTACGACGGCGCCAACCTCAACGCGATCATGGGCAAGACGCGCCCCGGCGACATGGGCTTCGACATCGTGCACATCAACACACACAAGACGTTCGCGACGCCGCACGGCGGGGGAGGGCCGGGTGCCGGCCCTGTGGGGGTTGCCGCGCACCTCGTCGACTTCCTTCCCGCTCCGATCGTCGCTCGCGACGACGACGGCTCGTTCCGCTGGGACCGCGGCCGGCCGAAGTCGATCGGACGCCTCCACGGATTCAACGGGAACATCGGAGTGCTGGTGCGCGCCTACGCCTACGTCTTCGGCCACGGCGGCGACGGCCTCACCGACGTGAGCGAGCTCGCGGCGCTGAACGCGAACTACCTCGCCGCCCTCTTGGCGCCCGCGTTCCCCCTCGCGTTTCCCGATGCGCCGCCGATGCACGAGTTCGTCGCGACGGCCGAGGATCTGAAGCGCGAGACGGGCATCAGAGCGATGGACGTGGCCAAGCGCGTGATCGACCTCGGGTACCACCCGTCGACCGTGTACTTCCCGCTCGTGGTCGACGAGGCGATGATGGTCGAGCCGACCGAGACCGAGTCGAAGCAGACCCTCGACGGGATGGCCGCCGCCTTCCTGCGAGCTGCAGAGGAAGCGCACACGGAGCCCGATCTGCTGCGCGAGGCGCCGGTGACCACACCGGTGCGGCGCCTCGACGAGGCGAGGGCCGCGCGGCACCTGAAGCTGCGCTGGGGCGCGGCCGAACCTTCGGACTGAGCCGTCACAGAGCCGTGGCGGACCGAGCGAGAGCGGGTCGATGACGGGTCTCGAGGACCGCCCCTTCACCTACCGGATCACGAAGGACGGCACGGTTCGCATCTCGTGGCGCTCGACGGTGATCGCGACCGTCGCAGGAGCCAACGCCGGCCGGCTGATCGCTGCGCTCGACCGTGCGGACGACGAGGGTGCGCAACAGCTCCTGGCGCGAGCGACGGGCAACTTCAAGCGGGGGAACGAGCGCCCGCCAGCAGACCCCGGGGCGTTCGGACGCTAAGTGTCATAATGAACGTTATCGGGGTTTACCGGTGACCTGACTGTCGGCCCGCGGAACCGCGCGCTGAGCCCCCAGCGGGTCACGAGCCACAGCGCCTCGACCACGATGCGGCGAGAGATCTTCGAGTGCCCGTGTTCGCGTTCCCTGAACGTGATCGGCGCTTCCGACAGCGTCCCGCCGCTGTTCCAGGCCCGCATCACCAACTCGATCTGGAAGCCGTAGCCGTCCGAGGCGATCGGATCGGCCAGGAGGCGGCGCAAGAGGTCCTGGCGGTACACGCGGAAGCCGCTCGTGGCATCGTGCAACGGGATGCCGAGCATGAAGCGGGCGTACCCGTTCCCCCCCCGTGAGAGTGCCACCCTGGCCCGGCTCCAGTTCGTGACCGATCCTCCCGGGACGTAGCGGCTCCCGACGACCAGATCGGCGCCCGCCGCGGCCGCGTCCAGGAGCCTGGGCAGTTCGCTCGGGTCATGGGAGAGGTCGGAGTCCATCTCGACCACGAGGTCATACCCCCCGGCGAGAGCCGTGGCGAAGCCGTGCAGGTATGCGCTCGCGAGACCGTCCTTCGAAGGCCGTTCCACCAGGCGGATGTGAGGGTCGGTGGCCATCACCTCGCGCACCGCTCCCGCGGTCCCGTCCGGCGAGCTGTCGTCGATCACCAGCACGTCGACGTCCTGGGGTCCGGCTCGTACGCCACGGAGCACCTGCTCGACGGTCGCGCGCTCGTCGTAGGTGGGCAGGATCACGAGGGTGCGACGCTCGTCCGGACCGAGCGGGGCCGGAGGCGCGTCGGACCTGCGCCGTCGGCGTGGGAGCGCGAAGACCACGGCCAGGAAGCCCAGCGAGAGCAAGGGAAGCCAGTCCCCCAGCCGGACGTACCACGTTCGCTCCTCTGAGGACCGGATGGTGTGGCGAAGGATAGCGGGCTCGAACAGACCCGCCGAGGCCACCACCCGGCCCGACGGGTCGACGAAGGCGCTGATGCCCGAGACCGCTGCGTTCACGAACCATCGGCCGTCCTCGATCGCCCGGAGGCGGCTCATCTGCAGGTGTTGCTCGCTCGCCGCGGTGAACCCGTACGAGGCGTTGTTCACGGGTACGACCGCGAAGGTCGCACCTTCGATGACCATGTCCCGGGGCTCCGCGGGGAACGAGTTCTCGAAGCAGATCGGAGCCGCGAAAGGAGGAAGACCGTCGACCTGCATCGTGTGGACGGACCGCCCCGGTGCCCGATCGACAGGGATCTGGTCGATCGCATCGATGAACGACAGACGGCTGCGGAACGGCACGTACTCCCCGAAGGGCACGAGATGCACCTTGTCGTAGCGGTCGACGAACGCCCCGTCGCCGTCGAAGAGCAAGGTCGTCGTGCGCTGGCGGCCATCGGGATCGTTCGTCACCGCTCCGATCAGCGTCGGTGCCCCGACCTCCGCGATCGTTGCCGAGACCGCCGCCATCGTCGCCGGATCGGCCGCGGCACCGGGGTCGAGCGCCCCCTCGCCCCACACCACCATGTCCGGGGGGTCCTCGCCCTCCAACCGGGCGTGCGCATCGACGTTGAGGGCCGCGACCAGGAGATCCTCCTCGACGCCCGACGCAGCCGCCTCGCGAACGTCGATCTGGATCGTGGCGATGTCGATCGCCTCGCCGTTCGCGCTCGCGAACGGCAACAGGACGGGTGCGATCGCGATCGCACCGGCCAGACCGAGGATGGCGGCACGACGACGCGCTCCTCCGCTGCCGGCGATCGCCCGGATGAGCAGGGCGTTCACGGCGACGATCACGAACGTGACACCCCAGACGCCGGCGAGCGTCGCCACGCGCACGGTGAACCGGTTGTCGGCCTGTGAAACCCCCAGCACGCCCCAACCGAACCCGCCGAGCGGCCACATCTGCTTCAGCCACTCCAGCGTCGTCCACAGGGCGGCGGTGCCGAGCACCGTGACCACGCGAGTCCGCCCCCGCACGGCAGGCATCAACAGGCCGAACACGCCGATCCAGGTCGCCGAGAGCAACGTGAGGGCGATCCACGCCATCTCGCCGAACCGCCAGATCCAGTACAGGTTGATCCCATGGAAGGCGAGACCGAACGCCAGTCCGAGCCAGAACCCGCGAGCGGGCCGCGCGTCCTCGAGCAGCCAGAGGAGCGGCACGAGGGCCACGAACGCGATCGGCCACAACCCTGCGGGTGGGAAGGCGAGCGACAGCGCCGCGCCGGCAACGCCCGCGATCAGGAGCGAGATCGTGAACCCGGGTCGCGCCCTCAGGCGCAGTCGCGGCACAGGGTGCGCTTCTTGTCCGCGAGCTGGCTACGGTGCTTCACGAGGAAGCACCGCTTGCAGACGAACTCAGTCTCCTGCATCGGCACCACGCGACTCTCGGCCGGGTCGGCTGCCAGCCGTTCCTCTCGGGTGAGCGGGACGACGGCCTCGTCTTCGTCCTCCGCGTCGGCGGCATCGTCGGCCGCTTCCTGCTTGACCAGGAGCTCCTGGATCGACTCCACGTCGCCGCCGGTCGCCGGGTCGGGCGGCACCGTGGCGTCGGCCAGCTCGGCCTCGCTCGGCTCCTCGTTCTCGAGGGACTCGTCGTCTTCCGCGATCTCTTCTTCGTCGGTCGGCTCGTCGATGTCGTTCATGACGTCGCTCATCTCTATCCCTCCGAGGGTCGGGACTCCCTCGATGCGCGCGTATCCTACTGCGACGCTCCCCGGGTGCAACCACGTCCGCGGCTTCAACACGCGGGCGCCCATGGGTGTGCACAGAGAAGGCCCGAGCGACCTTTGGGGCCGCGACGCCGGGGCGCCGCGTTCTCTACTCGGCCGCTCGGACCTTCGGGCGCCACCACCGAGGCGATGGCGCGACCGCACGGTACGCCCGGCGGCCCGGCTCGGTCAACCGGGACAGGTCAGAAAGAGTGACAACTGCGCGGTCGGCCGTGACGACGCACCGATCCCCCTCAGGCAGCGAATACCTCGCGCCCCAGCGAGACCGTGAGCACGGGCCGCAGGCCCTCGATCGAGGGCTCCTCGAGCGGGTCGACGTCGTAGACCGCGAAGTCGGCGTGCACCCCGGGCGCGAGGACTCCCTTCTTGTCCTCTTGGTGCCCCAGGCGGGCGGAGCCGATCGTCTGGAGCCGTACGGCGTCGAGACGTGACAGCCGCTGCAAGGGGTCGTGATGCCGTTCCAGCGCCCCGATCGCGAGCATCGGATCGAGCGGCGTGATCGGCGCGTCGGATCCGAGCCCGACCTCCACCCCCCGCTCCAGCATCGTTCGGAACGGATTCATCGCACCAGCGCGGTCGGTGCCCAGCGCCTGCTCGTACAGGCCCCCGTGGCCGCCCCAGACCGCGTCGAACGCGGGCTGGACCGACACGGCGAGGCCGAGCATCGCAGCCCGTTCCACCTGTGATGTCGTCGCCATCTCGAAGTGCTCGACGCGGTGGCGACGGGCCCGGAAATGCCGCCGTTCCCTGGAGTCGAGCGCCTGGTAGACACGCTCCCAAACCGTCAAGACCTGGTCGATCGCACGGTCCCCGATCGCGTGGACGCCGACCTGGAGCCCCGCGGCGTGACCTCCGTGGAAGAACTCGGCCAACTCGTCGTCGACGAGGTATCCGACGCCCTCGCCCCCGTCGCGGTAGGGGGCGAGCAGCCATGCGGTGCGAGCGCCGATCGAGCCGTCGAGAGGCATGTCGCCTCCGATCGCCGTGAGCCCGTTGTCGATCGCCACACCGAGGTCGGTGGTCGCCACGATCGGCATCGCGTCGACGGGGAGCCGAGCGCGATGCCGAAGGAACACTTCGAGATCGCGCGTCCCGTGCCAGTGGGGCATCGACATCTCGTGCACGGCCGTGACGCCTCTGGACGCGGCGAGCGCCGCCGCTCGAAGCTGCAGGTCCTGCCGCTCGTGATCGTTCATGGCGGCGAGCGCCCAGGCGCCGATGGCCTCGTTGGCACGTCTCGTGACGCGTCCCGTCGGCTCGCCGGTCGGATCACGCTCGGCACCCGGCAGCTCGAGCACCTCGGCGCCCTCGAGCGCAGCACGGTTCGCGAGCGCGAGGTGCCCGTCGGCACGACGGATCACCAGGGGACGAGGACAGGCGGCGTCGAGCTCAGCGAGCGAGGGGATCTCCGGAGGTTCCCACCGCGACTCGTCGTAGCCGAGCAGGAACACGGGCCCTTCCCCTTCGGTGGCCCGCGCCCGCGCGATCGCGAGGAGGGCCTCGCGCGATGAGGCGCTTCCCACGTCGGCGTTGCCGAGGGAGAGACCGGTCTCCGTCAGGTGCACGTGGGTGTCGATGCATCCGGGGAGCACCGTCGCGCCGGGCAGGTCGACCACGCGATCGGCCTCCGGCAGGTCGCCCACGCCGACGCGCTGTACGTGGCGGCCGTCGACGAGCAGCCACTCCCCCGTTGCGGGGTGGGCCAACGTGTGGATTCGGGCAGCGCGATAGAGGGTCTTCACGGCGCGCGCATCATGCCACGCGCGGAGGAGGGGGCGGCGGAGGCCGACGATGTCGGGTTGAGGAACGCTCCGAGATCCTCGACCACGCAGGTCTTCGTCGGGTTCGGCTGGAGCCCGATCGTCCGCAGCGACCGAGCGTACGCCGAGGCAGCTGCGACCGCGCCACGGCGACCGGGTGCGACCACGACCACGTCGTCCACCCATCGGAACACCGCGGCCTCAGCCGCATGCGAGACGGCTTCGTCGACCGACGCGAGGACCGCGTTGGCGAGCACGGCCGACGCCCGGGGACCGATCGGGATGCCGCGCACCCCTCGGTCTGCGAACGAGTCCAGCAGCCGCTCGACCCGCCCGGCGCGATCGGGATCGACGCCCATCGATCGGAGGGCCCCGCCCACGACCTGCGGCCTGATGGAGCCGTAGCAGTCCGCGACGTCGCCGATGAAGCAGGCCCGCCCGGTACCGGTGGCGACTCCGGCGAGCGCGCGACGGTACCGTGCCCGCGCGGAGGGCCACCCTTCGAGCGCCGAACCTCCGATCGTCCCGGCGGTTGCGCGGTCGGTGAACACGGTCGGCTGGAGCGCCCGCTCCACCGCGGGCAACAGCGCGAGCACCGACGCGGCGTACCTCCGAGCATCGCTCGGACCGAGCCTCACGAGCGACCGGTGCCCGCCTGCGGGTTTCGGGATCGGCTCGACGAGGATCGGTTCGATGCCCTCGAGACCGCCCTCGACGAGTGGTGACGCCCCGAGGTCTCGTGGCAACGCCTTCCGCCTCCGCCTCGCGACGGCCGCGGAGGAGGTCGGCGTCGGTGCAGGTGTTCTACCGGAGCCGATGGGAGGACACAATCGGCCGATGTTGACTCGGCCGTCCCCCGGTCCCGTCGGTCGCCCGGCCGGCAGGGTCCTGCGTGGGCGATGGCCCCGGACCGCATCGGGCCACCTATGATGGCCCGATGCTCGATGGACGAGACCTCGACATCGTGGCGGCCCTGCAGGAAGACGCCCGCGCGACCTACGCGGACGTGGCCGCCCGAGTCGGACTCTCCGCCTCGGCGGTGCATGACCGGGTGCGCAAGCTCGAGCACCAAGGTGTGATCCGAGGCTATGCCGCGGTCGTCGATCCCGAGGCGCTGGGGTTGTTCGTGACGGCGCTGGTCGCGGCATCCCCGCTGGACCCACGCCAGCCGGACGACCTCCCCGAACGGGTCGCCGAGTTCCCGGAGGTCGAGGATTGCTACAGCGTCGCCGGCGAGACGAACTACGTGCTCAAGGTGCGTACGGGTACGACGGCGGAGCTCGAAGACCTGATCCGGAGGTTGCGTGAGAAGGCCCACGTTGCAACGCGCACGACGATCGCACTCTCGATCCCCTTCGAGCGCCGTCCCTTGCGCACCTGATCCTTCCTGTAGGGGGTGGCGCCGGCGGCCGATAGTGCGAACGTGAAGGAACCATCGGTCTTTGGGGAGCGAGCCCTCATAATGGAACGATGACGCGCCGTCCGTTGCCGTCCCGCCGGCCGCTGCTGCTCGGCCTGGGCCTCGGCCTCGTGGTCGCGCTCGCGGCGTGCGGATCGCCGAGCTACGAGTACGTCCGGAACACGGAAGCCCGTACGGCGTTCAAGGTGCCGATCGAGTGGACGGTCTTCGACGAGGCCGCGCTGCAGGGCGAGCCCACTGGGCCGCCAGTGAACACCCCCGACCCCGTCGAATGGCTGGTGGGACTCGACGGGCATCCCACCCCTGCGATCGAGCACGTGCTCGGCCAAGGAGCCTACGACTCCGACTATCCACAGGGCATCGCGGCCGTCCTGCGGCTCACCGCGCAGCAGCGTGACGGCATCAACCTGGGGGCGCTCCGCAACCTGATCGTGCCGATCGACCAGATCCAGGACCAGGTGGGCCGCGAGGCGGTCGAGATCCTCGCCTACGACGATCGCCTCGACAAGGACGGGTTCCATGGCCTGCACTTCGAGGCGCAGATCTGGGCGTCCGCGCTCGAGCAGAGCGGGTCGACGGGAGGAGGTCAGGTGCTCTTCGACGACCGCTTCGTGCAGATCTCGCAGACTGCCTACCTCGACCCGGCGTCGGACAAGGTCTACGTGCTCGCTGTGCTTTGCAGCGCAGAGTGCTTCGGCCGCAACCGCGGCGACATCGAATCGGTGATCAACTCATGGGCGGTGATCGCGTGAGCTCCAACGGCAAAGGATCGAACGTCTTGGTCGATCGGCCTTCGAGGCCCCGCGCCTCGGAGCGACTGACGCGCGCACCCGCCGTCTTCTGGGACCGCATCAAGCTGTTGATCTTCCTGGGCATCCTCTGGCTGACCGGGCTGGCGGTCGTCTGGAGCACGAGCGTCAAACCCCTCGATGGCCCCCTGATCGATGCGATTCGCATCGCGACGAACGACTACTGGTGGCTGCTGGCGCTGATGGGCATCGAGTTCTTGCGCCAGGTGCACTACTTCATCGAAGAACGCTCGAAGGGCTACTACCACTTCTGGCAGCAGACCGTGTTCGGTGGCACCGGCCGCAGGCTCGGCAAGATGAACGACTACACGCGCTACCGCGCGGGACGAGCATTCAAGTTCCTGTTGTTCCTGCTGGTCTTCAGCACGTTGCTCGGGCGCATCTTCAACACGGACCCGGTCTGGCTCGGCATCGTCGAGGCGCCGGCCCGGCTCGTCGTGGCGTTGCCGTTCGTCATGCAACTGGCCTTCGGCTTCTTCTTCGTGATGTTCCAGTTCATCGGACTGTTCTGGTTCCTGTCGCGCGGCGGCATCGACACGATCATGCCCGACGAGATCGAGACCCGGTTCGACGACGTGAAGGGGCAGGACGCGGCTCTCGGCCAGCTCAAGGAGACGTTGGTCTTCCTCGACGACCCCGAGTCGATCGAGTCGCGGGGCGGCTACGTGCCGGGCGGCATCCTGCTCTGGGGCCCTCCCGGCACCGGCAAGACCCTCATGGCCCAGGCCGTCGCCGGCGAGACGGCCAAGCCGTTCGTGAACGTCGACGCCGGCGCGTTCATCAACATGTTCATGGGGGTCGGCATCCTCAAGGTGCGCTCCCTCTACCGTAAGCTCCGGAAGCTCTCGATGCGCTACGGCGGCGCGATCGTGTTCATCGACGAGGCGGACTCGCTGGGGAGCCGCGGTCAGCAGGCGGTCACCGGCTACACGCCGACGTCGCCGTGGACGCACGGGACCCGCGTGCAACGGCCTCGCGTACGTGTCCGCGCCGGGGCGCGACGCCGCCTTCCACGTCGGATCCCCGCAGCCCGGCATGGGAGCTCCCTACAAGGAGCACGTGATCATGGGCGGCATGGCGGGCGGCGGCGGCATGGGCACGCTGCAGGCCCTGCTTGCGGAGATGTCGGGTCTCACCAAGCCGAAGGGGCTCGTGAACAAGATCCGCAAGCTACTGGGCATGAAGCCCAAGCCCCCGCCCAAGTACCGCATCCTGCACATCTTCGCGACCAACATGCCGAACACGCTCGACCCGGCGATGCTTCGGCCCGGACGGGTCGACCGACAGTACAAGGTCGGGTATCCCCAGAAGGATGGCCGCAAGGCCACGTTCGACTACTACCTACGGACGGTCCAGAACGACATCACGGAGGAACAGGTCGACAAGCTCGCCACGATCACTCCGTACTTCTCCGGCGCCTCGATCAAGGACATCGTGAACGAAGGTCTGGTGATCGCGATCCGAGACGATCGCGACACCGTCACCTTCACCGATGTCGTGAAGGCGAAGCAGCTGAAGCAGCACGGTCTGCCCGATGACCACGAGTACATCGAGCGTGAGCGTCACTCCGTGGCCGTCCACGAGGCGTGCCATGCGATCGTCGCGTATCGGTTGCGCAAGCACGCCGTGATCGACATGGCCACGATCGAGCGACGCGGCGATGTCGGCGGCTTCGTCTCGTCGATCCCGCCCGAGGATCAGTTCGTACAGTGGCGCACCGAGCGGGAGATCGACGTGATGACTGCGCTCGCGTCACTCGCGGGGGAACGCATGTTCTTCGACGGCGATCACTCGATGGGCGTCGGCGGCGACATGAACGCCGCGACCGCGATGACGACGCAGGCGCTGGCGTTCTACGCGATGGGCGACACCTTGGCGTCGCGCTCGGTCACCCTCGCGGGCATGCGAGGCGCACAGGCGCTCGAAACCGGGGCCGACCGGGCGATGTTCGACTCGCAGTTCGGCCACAGCGTCGAGGAGAAGCTCGGCGACCTCTACGAGCGCACGTGGGACTTGCTGCAGGAGCATCGCGGGGAGGTGTTGGCCCTGGGCCACGCCCTCGAGACCGAGAAGACGATCACCGGGGACGACGTTGCCGCGATCATCGAGGGCACCGTCGGGCCGACCGTCGACGGCAGGCCGTACCACGATCCGGCGTTCCGACAGATGCTCGAGCGTTACCACGAGGCAGTGCTGCGCGCCCACAAGGAGCACGCCGGCGTCGAGGCGCGCATCCCGGTGCCGGTGCCACCGCCGCCCGTCGACGTCTCGGTGGTCACCGGTGGGAACGGGCAGTCCCAGCAGCAGCAGCAGCAGCACCGACCGGGGCCCCAGTCGCCGCCGCGCCCCGACGGCGCGTAGCCGATCGCCTGCGGCTCGACGGTAAGCTCAGGCCATGCGCCTGTACAACACCTTGTCGCGCCGGGTCGACGACGTTCATCCCGTCGCCGAAGGCCACGTCACGATGTACACGTGCGGGCCGACGGTGTACCGGCATGCGCACCTGGGCAACCTGCGCACCTTCATGCTCGGCGACCTGATCCGACGGGCGCTCGAGTTCGAGGGATATCGCGTCACGCAGATCATGAACATCACCGACGTCGGGCACATGACCGACGAGGCCTCGCCCGAAGCGGTCGACAAGATGCTGCTCGCGGTCGAGGACGAGGGCCTCTCCCCCCTCGAGATCGCTCAGAAGTACGCGGATGCGGTCTTCGAGGAGGCCGAGGCGGTGGGTATCCGGCCGGCCGACCGGTATCCGAAGGCGACCGAACACATCCCGGAGATGATCGAGCTCACCCAGAGGCTGGTCGATCGGGGCCATGCCTACGTCGTTGATTCCGGGAGCGTGTACTTCGACGTCTCGTCGTTCCCCGGCTACGGCAAGCTGAGCGGGAACACGCTCGAGAACCTGCGTGAGGGTCATCGCGACCTCGAGACCGATCCGGCCAAGCGCAGCCCTGCCGACTTCGCTCTGTGGAAGGCCGCCGGCCCGGGGCGACTCATGAAATGGGACTCGCCCTGGGGACCGGGGTTCCCAGGCTGGCACATCGAGTGCTCCGCGATGTCGATGAAGTACCTGGGCGACCGGTTCGACATCCACACGGGCGGCAACGACCTGCGCTTCCCACATCACGAGGACGAGATCGCGCAGAGCGAGGGCGCCGTCGGCCACGAGGTGGTCTCGATCTGGGTGCACGGTGGACATCTGCGGCAGTCGGGACAGAAGATCTCCAAGTCCACCGGGAACACGATCCGCGTTCCGGATCTGATCGAGCACGGCGTGGACCCACTCGCGTTCAGGTGGCTCACGTTCCAGACGCGCTACCGATCCGAGATGGACTTCACATGGGACGCGATGGCGGTCGCCGACGCGAAGGTGAAGCAGTTGCGGCGACGCATGGCCGAGTGGGCCGCCGGCGCGGAGCGGCTCGGCGACGTGGCGGTCGCGTACGACGCCCGGTTCCGCGAGGCCATCGGCGCCGACCTCGACATGCCGGCTGCGGTCGTGCTGGTGAACGAGGTGGTGGGCGCGACCGACCTGCCCGACGCGGAGAAGTACTCGCTGCTGGCGTCCTGGGATGCGGTGCTCGGACTCGACCTGGAACGCGAGGCCACGAGCGGCTGGGCGCCGACCGACGAGATGCTCGCGTTGGTGGCCGAGCGCGATGCTGCGCGTGCCACCGAGGACTACGCGTCGAGCGATCGGCTCCGCGATCAGCTCGCCGGCATGGGGCTCGAGGTGATGGACACCCCCGACGGCACCAAGGTCAGGCCGAGGAACTAGTCTGGGTTGGACTAGTCGACGGCCTGCAGCGCTCGTGTCGACCGGTTGAGACGTTCCACGCCGTCCTCGGTGACCGCCACGATGTCTTCGATGCGCACGCCGAACTCCCCCTCGAGGTAGACACCGGGCTCGACGGAGAACGTCGTCCCCGGCTCCAGCAGCCATTCGTTGCCTTCGACGATGTAGGGCGGCTCATGCACCTCCAGGCCGATGCCGTGGCCGGTTCGGTGGATGAACCGTGCGCCGAGTCCCGCGTCGTCGATGATCCGACGCGCGACGCGATCGATCTCCTGCGCCGCCACACCGGGGCGCACCGCCTCGCAGGCTGCCGACTGCGCCTCGCGCACCACCTCGTACGCGCGCTCGAACCCCGGCGGAGGCTCCCCCACCACGACCGTTCGCGAGGTGTCGCTGAAGTAGCCCGCGAGCGCTCCGCCGAAGTCCAGCACCACGGCGTCCTTCGGCAGGATCGTCCGGCCCCCGGGCGCGTGGTGCGGCGAGGCGGCGTTCGGCCCGCTGGCCACGATCGTGAAGTCGGCGCTCGCATGCCCGTTGCGCACCAAGAGGTCGGCGAGATCGGCAGCGATCTCTTCTTCCCGACGACCGAGGAAGGTGGTCGTGCAGATCTGGCGGAAGGTCTCGTCGGCGCCTCGGGCGGCCCGTCGGAGCGCCGTGAGCTCTTCGTCGTCCTTCACTGCTCGCAGCCGCCCGATCACCGGCGAGGCCGGGGCGAACGACAGCGCCGAGACGGCGCGCTGCAGGCCGATCACGTGGCTCGCCCACAGCCGGTCACCGACGGCGACGCGTCCCTCGGACGGCAACAGCCGCGCGGCCTCGACGTACGGATCGACGCCGTCCGTCCAGCCGACCAGTTGGATCGCGGAGCCTGACGGCGATGCTGCGGCGAGCGGACGCTCCAGCTCGGGCACGAGCATCACCGGCTCGCGATCCGCGCGGAGCACGAGGAGCGTGGGGCGCTCGAACGGCATCGGGTCGTAGCCGGTGAGGTAGGCCAGATCCGGTGACGGAGCCACGACGAGGGCATCGAAGCCCTGTGCGGCGGCTTCCCGCGCCGCGCGGCGCATGCGTTCGGTGAGGCGGGCGTTCACGTGTCCTCCCCGTGGTCGGTCAGAGCTTCAGCAGGATCTGTCGTGGCACGACCTGGAAGGTCGCCGGCGTCGTTCCGAACGGCTTTCCGTCGGCGACCAGGGCCATCGGACGATCAGCCTCGACCGTGAACCGGATCTTCGCGCGCAGCTCCTTGATGGCATCGTCAGGCACGTGCCCGCCGTGCCGCATGATGCGGGGCATCATCGTGTACGCGTCGGATCGCTGCCCCGTGAACACTAGGGCGTCGAGCACTCCGTCGCCCGGGTACGAGCGGGGCGACAGCCGCATGCCTCCCGAGGCGAACTGCCCGTTGCCGATCACCACGTGGAAACCGTCGCCTTCCCAGGCCTTCGTGTCGTAGGCGATACGCAGCGACCGGCGCCGAGTGCCGACGTATCCACGCCAGAAGCCGAGGAACCGCCGGCGACGGTCGCCCAGCCGCGCGGGCAGGCGTCGACGCGCGAGCTCGACGTTGGCCCCCAGGCCGATCTGCGCGAGGTTGTGCGCATACCGAGTGAGGCGCTGGCCGTCGGGTCCGGTGCACGTGATGCGCATCACGTCGAACGGATACGTGTTGTCCCCCAGCAGATGGTGGACGCCGCCGTCGACGTCGTCGGGCAACCCGAAGCTGCGGAGTAGGTCGTTGTCAGCATCGGCGGCTACGACCCCGAGCACCGGCCCGTCCACGATAGGGGCGCCGTCGCGGAACAGTCCGTTCACGACCTCTTGCACGGTCGCGTCGTCGCCGACGGCCACCACGTACCGGAAACCGTGGTCGAGCGCCGAGCTCGTGAGCCTGGCGCCCTCGCCGTCCGACCCCGCGATGCTCAGGCGATACTCGAGGCCGTTCGACTCCAGTGCTCGTTGGAGCGCGTGCAGCCGCTCCCCCACCCTCCCGTGCCCCGCGCGGGGGTCGGCGATCACGGCGAGGTGTCCGAAAGGACTGGCCATCACGCCCGCATCGTAGCTAGACCCCCGTGTAGGCGACGACGCCGCGCAGCACGGCCGAGCGTGCCCGACCGAACGACGAGGCGACCTCTGGGCGTGCCACGTCCTCCACCTGGCGCAGCAGGTCGAGCAGTTGTTTGCAGTTGCGCACGAAGTCGCCGGGAGCCATCTCCGTCTCCGCGAGCACTTCCTCGAGCGGACGTCCGCTCGCCCAATGGAAGATCGGAGCCGCGAACCCCGCTTCGAGCTCGCGGCACAGCTGCACCTGATGTTCGTCCTCCGTGCGCCGCACCGTGCGCCACGTTCGCAGGAGGAGTTCGTAGCGCTCCTTCGTGGCCGCGGTGGGCATGTCACCCGACAACGGAACCCGTTCACGGCCCTCGTAGACGACGGACGACAGCAGCGCGGCCACCTCGGGCGGCTCCAACCCGTCGAACAGGCCCCGTGACAATGCCTCGGCCACCAGGATGTCGCCTTCCCCATAGATCCGGGAGAGGCTGCGGCCTTTCTCGGTGACGTCCCAGTCGACGACGTAGCCCAAGCTGCGCAGGACGGAGAGCACGCGATCGAACTGGCGCGCGAGCGTCTCGGTTCGCACACGTATCCGGCGCTCGATGCCCGAGAGCGACGAGATCCGTTCGTCGACGCGCCTCGCCCACCGTTCGTGCTTGCGTCGCTCGGGACAGCCGTGACAGGGGTGCCGGGCGGCGCGGTCCTCCAGCTCCGTCGCCTCCCGCTCGACCCTCGCGTCGGTCCGGTGTTTCGCGGGTTTCGGCGGTCGCACCTGGAGGGAGACCAGCTTGGCCGCCACATCGCGCCGGTACCGACTGCTCCGAGCGCTCCCGGACCGCGGCAGCGGGATCCGCGTGAGCACCGTCGGCGGCTCCCGGAAATCGCGAGCGGCGAGCCGGAAGTATCGCCGATCTTGCGTGAGCACGGTGGGTTTGCCCTCGCGTGAGCTGACGATCACGCCGATCCCGCCTCGTTTCCCGTTGGGCACCGAGATCACTTCGCCGGGCCGCAGTTTGCCCACTGCGGCTCGTACCGAGTCGATCCGCGCCTTCTCGTGACCCTTCCGGTCGTCCTCGCGGATGCGTCGGGCTTTCGAGATGAGCGACCAATACTCGTCGAAGTCGCCGAGGTCGCATCGCATGTTGGCTCGGTACCCGTCGATCGCTTCAGCGTCGCGTTGGCGTTCTCGCTCGAGACCGACGACCTTGCGGTCGGCCAGGAACTGCGCGAACGAACTGTTCAGGAGATGGTGCGCCTGATCCTCGGTGTAGTTCCGAGCCAGGTTGACCGCCATGTTGTACGAGGGCCTGAACGAGGAGACCAGGTCGTAGGTGCGTCGCTGGGCGAGGGTCGCGACGCGCTCGAAGTCGACCTGCCGTTGGTAGAGCACCACCGCGTGGCCCACCTCGTCGATACCTCGCCTGCCCGCCCGGCCCGTGAGCTGCGTGTACTCCCCCGGGGTCAGCAATTCGTGCCGTTCGCCCTGGAACTTCCACAGGTCCTCGATCACGACCGTCTTGGCGGGCATGTTGATGCCGAGCGAGAGCGTCTCGGTCGCGAACACGACCTTCACCAAGCCCGCCTCGAACAGCTCTTCGACCGTCTCCTTGAACACCGGCAGCATGCCGGCGTGATGAGATGCGACGCCGGCCGCGAGTCCTTCCAGGAAGTCGTAGAACCCGAGGGTGACGAGATCGTCCTCGTCGATCCAGGCCGCGCGCGTCTCGGCGCGCTCCCGGATGTGGTCGGCCTCGGCGCGCGTCGTGAGGCGGATGCCCGCCTCCCGCATCCAGCGGACGCTGCGGTCGCAGCCAGCCCGGCTGAACACGAAGTAGATCGCGGGCAGCATGCCGTGCTCCTCGAGCACGTCGACGACCTCCTCGCGCCGAGGCACGTAGACGCGCCGGTGGCCCTCGCGCGGGCGCGAGATGCGTTGCTGCTGGGGGAAGCCGCTGCTGCGCCGGTAGTAGGTCTTCGTGCGCAGCTCGTTCTGGTCGAGCGAGATCACGTAGGGGTTCGGGATCGCGACCCCATCCTGCTCCACGTGCATCGCGTGGAGCCGGTGCCCGATCAGGTAGTGGTGCTCCAAGGGCACCGGGCGCGTCTCCTCGATGATCACCCTGGTCTCCCCGCGGAGGGTGCCGATCCATTCGCCGAACTCCTCTGCGTTCGAGATCGTGGCCGAGAGGCACACGACGCTCACGCTGAGGGGGAGGTGGATCAGCACCTCCTCCCAGACGGCGCCCCGGTACGGGTCCTGCAGATAGTGCACCTCGTCCATCACGACGCTCTCGAGCCCGCTGAGGGTGTCGGAGCGTTCGTACAGCATGTTGCGCAGCACTTCGGTGGTCATCACGACGACCGGTGCCTCGGAGTTGATCGTGTTGTCGCCGGTGAGCAGGCCGACACGGTCGGCGCCGTGCTTGGCGACGAGATCGCCGAACTTCTGGTTCGACAGCGCTTTCAGCGGCGTGGTGTAGAACGCTTTGCCGCCCAGATCGAGCGCTCGCTCGATCGCATACTCGGCGGCGACGGTCTTCCCGCTGCCGGTCGGGGCGGCGACCAACACCGACATGCCGGCGTCGACAGCCTCGGCGGCCTGTAGCTGGAACGGGTCCAGGGCGAACGGGAACTGAGCGGCGAACGCCTGCGGGGTGACCACGTCAGCCAGTGTACGGGTGGCTCGCGCCGCTCTTGCCCCCGCGTCGGACCGGCGTCAGCCGTGATCAAGCGAGGCGGAATCCCGCCAGGAAGCCCTCGAGTGCCTCGCCGAACAGGGCGGGTGCCTCCAGGTTCGAGAGGTGACCCGCACCGTTGATCGTGACCGCCTGCGCTCCCCTGATGTGCGGCACCATCTCCAAGGTCACGGCGGCCGGGATCAGGGTGTCCTCGGTCGAGGTGAGCACGAGCACCGGGACATCGAGCGTGCCGAGGTCGGGGGTGGAATCTGGCCGCTCGGCCATGCCTTCGGCCGCGGCCGCGATCGATGCGGCTGGCTGATCGGCGATCGAGTCGCGCACGAACGCTCGCACTTCATCGGAGGCGCCCGGCCCCAGCAGCGGCGGTGGTTCCGCGACGAGGAAGCCGTTCCCCTCGTCGCGGAGACGAGCCGCGAGGCGCCGCCGTCCGTCGGCAGCCTCCTCGGTGTCGGCACCTGAGCGGGTGTTGGCCAGCACGATTCCCGCGATGCGCTGCCTCGCCATCCGCCAGAGCTCGAACGCGACGTAGCCTCCCATCGAGAGACCGCAGACGACTGCCCGCTCCATACCGGCTGCGTCGAGCGCCTGCACGCAGCGCCCGGCGGCGGCGCCCATCGTCATCACGTCGCCCACCCCCGCGGCGCCGCCGAACCCCGGGAGCGATGGGGCGATCGCCGGCCAGCGCCCGCCGAGCCCGTCGATCTGCCCATCCCACATGCGTCCGTCGAGCGGGAACGCATGGATGAAGATCACACCATCGGCTGCTTCGCTCATCGCACACCCTTCGCATCGGGTCCGACCACGACAGGGATCGCACCGGGCACCACCTCGAACGACGCAGGCAGCGGGCCCACGCGTTCCCCATCAGCGTAGACCTGCAGCCCGCGGTTCGCCGCGATCGACACGTGGGTGGCGCGCAGCATCCGGACCTTGGGATGGCTCGTGTGCCGGCCCACGAACACCTTGGGGAACGCCCGGAGGAAGGCGGTCCTGGACAGGGCCTCGACGATGCAGACGTCCATGATCCCGTCGACGATCGAGGCATCGGGCAAGACGCGCATGCCGCCTCCGAAGGCGATGCCGCTGCCCACCACCACGAGCATCGCGTCGAGGGAGAGCGGATCGCCGTCGACGGTGATGTCGTACCGGGCCGGCGTGAACCGGGACAGGGTCTTCACCAGAGCCGCCACGTACGTTCCCGTGCCGCCGAGCTTCAGGGTCATCGCGTTCGCCGTCTCGTTGACCTCCGAGTCGAACCCGGCCCCGGCGACGTTCACGAAGACCCGATCGACGTCGCCGGAACGCACACGGACCACGTCGACGTGTGCCAGCCTGGGGTTCGCCAGCAGGCGCACGGCGCGCCGGAACTTCCCCGCGCCGATCGCGGCGGCGAAGTCGTCCCCGGTCCCTGCCGGGAGCACGGCCAGCGCGGCGCCGGTGCCGAGCAAGCCGTTCACGGCGCACGAGACGGTGCCGTCCCCCCCGATCACCGCGACGATCTCGGCTCCGAGCTCTGCGGCGTCGCGGCACGCGTACTCCATCTCCGCTGGCGAGCCGGTCACCCGCATCTCGTGCTCGACGCGGAGCTCACGAAGCGTCGTGTCGACGGCACCGATGAGCCGTCCGCCTTTGCCATGTCCGGCGATGGGGTTGGCCACGACCACCACCGGCGCCGTCCCCACGGCCCCTCCTGCGCTAGCCGCCGCCGCCGGGCAGCTCCGGCACGATCCCGCCGGTGGTTGGAGTCTCGTTCACACCCCCCGCTCGCAGGGCCGAGAGGTACTGAGTCCAGCCCTCGGAGAGCTCGATGCGCGCCGAGTCGCGCAGCTCGACCGCGATCCCCGCGAGACGCTCGCCTTCGTCGCCTCCGGTAGCGACCGCCGCCGCGGCCACGTCGGCCGCCTTGCGGTACAGATCGAGCGCCCGCCCGAGCTGGTCCGCAGAGGCGGTGAACGCGGCCACCTCGAGCGGCTGGAAACCCTGGTCCTTGACGGTCGCGACGACGTCGAAGGACGCGAGGGACTTCGCCGCGGCTGCGGCGTCCTTCGACCCGGCCTCGAACGTCGCCTCAGCGTCAGCGGGGGGCTTCCCCTTCGCGAGCTTGTTCAGCGCCGCATCCATGTCGACGAACACGGCCGGCGGCAGGCCCGGGTTGACCACGCCGACCTGGCCGAAGGCTCCCTGCACCGCCTGCTGGTACCCGGTGGCCGCCGCCCGTCGGTCGGCGGCTCGGGCGTCGGTCTCAGCCTCGGCATCCCCCGCGCGTAGGCTATTCGTCACCCACACGAACAGCGTCATGGCCGCGATGCCCAACAGGAACGCCGCCGTCGCCTGGACCCACCGCCGGCGGAGGAACGGGGTCGCCAACTGCACGGGTTCACGCCTCGGCGCCTTCGGCGCGGAGCGCTGCTTCGACTTCCCTTTCCCCTTGATGGCCATGTCAGTCCTTATCGTTTCACGACCGCTTCATGATGCGACCGATGATGATAGAGGCCTCGTAGAACAGATACATCGGGATCATCATCGCGAGCATCGTGTACGGGTCCCCGCTGGGGGTGATCACGGCGGCGAACACAGCGATGCCCAGGATCGCCCACCGGCGCCACGACGCGAGTCGCTGCCAGGTGAGGACGCCGACCGCCTCGAGGAAGACGAGGATCACCGGGAACAGGAACGACACACCGAATGCGAGGGTCACCAGCGTGACGAACCCGACGTAGGTGTCGAACGAGATGAGCGGCTTCACGCCCTCCCCACCGAAGCCGAGCAGGAACTCGAGCGCCCTCGGCAGCGTCCAGATCGAGAACGCTGCACCTGCGATGAACAGGGCGGTCGAGGTGAGGATGAACGGGATCGACCACTTCTTCTCCCGACTCGTGAGCCCGGGCACGATGAAGGCCCACAGCTGGTACAGCACCACGGGCAGCGCGACGATCAGCCCGAGGAACCCGACCATCTTCAGCTTGGTCAGGAATGCATCGACCGGACTGCTGAAGACCAGGGCGCACGTGTCGGTCGCCCTCAGGTCGGGATTGTCGAGCCAGAACTGACAGTAGGGGTCGCGCAGGAGGTTGAGCACGGCTGGATAGAGGAACCACCCGACGACCGCGCCTGCCAGGATCGCGAAGAACGCGATCACGATGCGCCGACGGAGCTCCTCGAGGTGCTCCATCACCGTCATCGTGCCGGTGCGCTCGGCCTCCGACCTTCGGAGGAATCTCGGGATCAGGGTCATGCAGCGGGCCTCACGCGGTGGGCCCGGTGTCTTCGCTGTCGGCCTGGGGGTCGGAAGTCGGGGGCGAAGGTGGTTCGTCGGCCGAGACCGGGCCGGTAGGGGTGTCGGCCCTGACGGGCCCGTGCGGTCTGGCCTTCGGGGCGTCGTTGCGGAATGCCGAGCGGACGTCCGTCGCGCTCTTCAGGTCAGCTGCCGTCTGCTTCAGCTCCGCGGCCGTCTGCTTGAAGTCCTCGCCCATGCCCGTGTTCACCATGTCTTTGACTTCATCCTGCATCTTCCGGAACTCGCGCAACCCTTTGCCGATCGTGCGACCGAGCTCCGGCAGCCGCTGGGGGCCCACGATGACGAGGGCGATCACGAAGATGAGGATGAGCTCCGGCGGTCCGATGTTGAGCATGGTGTGGTGGGCTGGCGCCCGTCCAATCCTACCGTCGAGGCCTCAGTTCGAGACCTGGCTCTGAGGCATCAGCGAGGAGGTGAAAGGCGCGAGGCCCGATCGCTCGCCCGCACCCCTTCGGCAGAGATCTCCTGCACGATAGGGGCGAGCTCATCCTGCATCCGGCGAGCCGTGCGGCCCAGGACGAGAAGGTGGCGTATCAAGGCGATCAGGAAGGCGATGACCGCGATCGTCGAGACGATGCCGATCACGAACCAGACGAGGAGCCACGTGGTCACGCGGCGATGCTACACGAGGGTGTCGCGGGAGCACGCGCCCGAGAGGAGTCAGCCGGTGCCACCGCTCGAGGCCAGGAACTCCTCGATGTAGCGGTCATCCTCGAGCAGGTAGTGGAACTCGATCACGTCGTCGATCGAGAACGCCGGGCCTCGCGGGATGAGTCCGCGTGGGTCGTCGGGCTCCTCGTCGTCGAAGAGCAGCTGATCGCTCTCGGATTGCTCGATGTCGACTCCAGCGGAGACGAGGAGGGCGACGATCTTGCGGTCGGCGCGCTTCTCGACGTCGTCGGCGCAGCTGGGGCAGGTGAAGCGGTAGCTCCCTTCGCGTCCGCTCTGGCGCACCGAGAGCATGATCGCCTCGGGGCCCATGTCCACCTCTCCACACCTTGGGCACGTTGTCCGGATCGTTGTCATCTCACGGGAGCTATCGGCCCCCTCCCGGCGAGGCTTGAGAGGCTTCCGCTCGATAAGGGCTACCCAACTCGGGTCATCTTCCGGGGGGGCGTCGGATCGCCCTCGGGGGCCGTTCGGCTCGGACTCAGCGGTATCGGGCGAGCGTGCGAGCGGCCAGCGTGCGAACGGCATCCACCGCTTCAGCCGGTGACAGCACCTCGGCGTCGTCACCGACCCGCAGGAGCAGTCCGGCAACCCATCCCAATCGCGCGGCCGGCAGCGTGACCTCGATCGAGCCGTCATCCCGCTCCACGGCGTCGACGGTGGCGTAGTACTCCGAGATCCACCTGCCACCCGGGTGGAGACGGAGACGCACCGGCACCTCCGTCCCGGTGGGTGTGTACAGCGGGCGCCCCGCGCCCTCGAGGCCTCGTGGCTCGAACGAGTCGCCCGTGGGCGTCACGGCCCGGATCCGATCCGCCCGGAAGAGTCGCTCGTCGTCGGCAGCGACGTCCCACGCGACCACGTACCAGTTGCCCATGGCGGAGAAGACCTCCTCCGGCTCCACGGCCCTCGTCGTCCACTCCCCGGTCGAACCCGCGAAGTACTCGATCGTCAGCCGCTCGTGCTCGCGTGCGGCCGCCCGAAGGGCGTCGAGATGCGCGGCCGGCCGGCCTGCGTCGGCGGTCGCGATCGCGCCGTCGCTCCCGGCGGTTTCCGGTCCTAGTTCCTCACGGAGCTTCCGAAGCGCGCTCGCGAGCGCGGGCGCCTCGGGCAGGCCGGGCATCGCAAGCAGCTCCGCGCCGCGGAGCGACAGCGCCAACGCCTCGTTGCGGGTCAGGCGGAGGGGCCGGGAGAAGTGGTCGGCCATCGTGATCCAGATCCGCCCGTCCTCGTCGACGTCCACGTCGATCAGATCGCCGGGACCGTACGGAGGCAGCCCCGACATGAAGAGCAGATCGAGGTCGCGCCGCAGCTGATCAGCAGGCACGTCGTACAACGCGGCGACCTCCGTGAGCGTCGATCCCGGATGCTGCACCAGGTACGGCACGATCACGAGCATCCGCCCCAATCGCTCCGCGGTCTTGGGCGCGCCGGCTCGCCGGCCGTCAGTCATCCACGGCCTCCAGCCGGCGGATGATCTCGTCACGAAGGACGTCGGGCGCACGCGCGACGGCGTCCGGGCCGAACTGGAGTACGAGCGATGCGAGCAGTCCGGGTTCGGCCATCGGCACGTCGACCACGACCCAGCCGTCGTCCTCGACCCCCGTCTGCAGAGCTCCTGCGAACGACCCCACGGCCCACCACGCGACCCCAGGCGAGAACGCGATCTCCGCGTGATCCTCGGCCTCCGCGGCCCACGGCCCCGCCTGCACGTGGTCGGCCGCGCGGAACCCGTCCGGCGGGTCGCCGCCCTCACCGAGGTCCTCGAGATCGTCGGTGAATCGAGACAGCCGGAATGCCCGCAGGTCATCGCGGTCGGTATCGTGGCCGACCAGGTACCAATGACCGCCGCGGAAGACCATGGCGAACGCATCCACGACCCGGCGGCCCGTCTGACCGTAGGAGGTCCGGTATCCGAACGCGACGCGGCGGCGGCGTTGCGCCGCGTCCGCGCAGTCGATCACCAAGACGCTGCGGGCGTCAGAGCCTGAGGCCAGCGGCCCCCCTGCGAGACCGGCGAGCACTCCGCCGTCGGCGCCGTAGAGCAGCTTGCGCGCTGCCTGCTCCGCCCGGGTGTTCTCCCCGCCACTCTGCGCCGCGACCAAGAGGGCGCCCAGCTCCTCAGGGGTGAACGCGATCTCCGGCAGGTAGTACTCCTCCTTCGGGATGATGTATCCCTGCTCGGTCCCCCATACGTCGGTGTCGACCAGCAGCAGCGGGATGCCGAACTCTCGCAACTGGTCCTTGTCGCGCTCGAACATGCGCTTGGCGCTGTCGACCTTGTCCGCTCGGTAGGCGTCGAGGGTGTCGCGGATCTGCTCGAAGGTGAGCGGGGTGGACGTCTCGAGCAGGAGACCGACGAGGTTCAGCAGCCGCTCCAGCGGCTCCATGCGTTCCTCGCCCGTCATCGTCGGGCATCATAGCCTCGCGATGACGAACGACCGAGCACCCTCGTGATCCGCACCGAGCCTCTCCCCGACGGGACGATCGAGGCGATCGCCGACGTCGTTGTCGGCCTCGACACCAAGCGCGTCCGCGTGCCTCTGGGCCGCTTCACCGGCGAGATCGATCCCGGCGGCCTACGCAACATCCCGGTCGTGGTGCTCACGACGGCCTCGCTGGAGCCAGTCGTGCGGGCGGGAGCGGAACGGGCCGGCTCGGCATCGGTCTCACTCGTCCGGGTCGGATCCGGAGCATGGTTGGGGGCCGGACTGCTCGAGGCCGCGGGGACCGCCGAGGTCCTAACGGTGGTCTCGCCCGTCGATGCGGCGGGCGACACGCTGGTCGTCGCTCGGGTGCTCGGCGGCCGTCCGCTCCCCGTGGTTCCCTTAGACGACCGCGAGGCGGGGGCGATCGTGTTCGGGCGGTGTTGGGTAGACGTGGACGTCGCGATCCCGTCCGTCGACGGGGCGCTGCGTGAGGAGGTGCGATCGGTCGCTGCGGAGCTCGGGCTCTTCATCACGCATCACGTGGTCGAGGTCGATCCCCGGGCGGCTCTCGGCGAGCGGGATGTGACCGTGTCGACGCTCCATGAGCTGGCAGCCGCCGCGACGGGCGTGCTCGCCGGACGGATCGCCTCGGGGAATCGGCGTTGGCGCTGAGCGGCGCCCTGGGCCCCTCGTATGTCACGATGCGTCTCGTGACGACGTCCGATCCAGCACGGGAGCCCGCGATCGATGCCACGCGGCGCACGTTCCTGGCGGAGGAGCGCACGTTCCTGGCCTGGCTGCGCTCGGGTCTGGCGGCGATCGCCGTGAGTCTCGCCGTGGGGCGACTGCTCCCCGCGCTGCTCGATGCAGACCGGGGCGTCTACCGCCTGCTCGGCATCGGCTACGGCCTGTTGGGCATCTTCCTGATGGTCTACGGAGCCGTGAGACAGCGGGTGGTGGAACGACACCTCGTCACCGGCGGGTTCGTCCCCCTGCCGCTCTGGGTGGTCGCGAGCCTGGGTTGCGCCGGGCTCGCGCTGGGCGTGGCAACCGTCGCCACACTGCTCTACGGCATCTGAGGGAACGGTGCCTGCTCCCTCTGCTCGGCGCGCCCGACCACGGGCCCGTCGTCCGAAGGCGTTCAACCCGCGGTCGAAGCCCAGTTGATGAACGTCTCACCCGCGAGCCAGAGGACGGTGTCCACCAGACCCATCACATGTGGGCGATCAACTGCTCGACGCGCTCGTCGACGCTTCGGAACGGGTCCTTGCAGAGGACCGTGCGCTGCGCCTGATCGTTCAGCTTCAGGTGCACCCAATCCACGGTGTAGTCGCGGCGCTTCGCCTTCGCCTGCTTGATGAAGTCGCCACGGAGCTTCGCGCGCGTGGTCTGTGGAGGTTCCCGCATCGCGAGGTTCACCTGCGCGTCAGCCACGACCCGATCGACCTTGCCCGCCTTCTCGAGCAAGTAGTAGAGGCCGCGAGAACGGTTGACGTCGTGATAGGCCAGGTCGAGCAGGGCGACGCGGGGCGACGCGAGCGCCAGGTCGTGCTTGGCCATGTAGCGCTCGATCATGATGCGCTTGGTCACCCAGTCGACCTTGCGCGCGAGCCGTTCGGGCTCCCCGTCGATCAGGGCGTCGAGCGCTTCCCGCCACTCGCGCAGCAGCACTTTCGAGATCTCATCGGCACCTCGCCGCTCGATGAACCGCTCGGTCTTCTCGAAGTACTCGGTCTGCATCTCGAGGGCCGACAGCTCGCGCCCGTTCGAGAGCTTCACCTTCCGTGTGCAGGCGGTGTCGTGGCTGATCTCGCGGATCGCCCGGATCGGGTTCTCGAGCGAGAGGTCCCGCATCACGGTGTTGCCTTCGACCATCCGTAGCACGAGGTCGGTGATGCCGACCTTCATGAACGTGGTCCATTCGCTCATGTTGGAGTCACCGACGATCACGTGCAGTCGCCGGAAACGCTCGGCATCGGCGTGGGGTTCGTCGCGGGTATTGATGATCGGGCGCGAGCGAGTGGTGGCGCTCGAAACGCCCTCCCAGATGTGCTCGGCTCGCTGTGCGATGCAGAACTGGGCGCCGCGTGGGCCGTGGAGCACCTTCCCGGCGCCGCACCAGACCTGTCGCGTCACGAAGAACGGGATCAGCACGTCGGCCATGCGTGCGAACTCGCCGTGCCGGCCCACGAGGTAGTTCTCGTGGCAGCCGTAGGAGTTGCCCGCAGAATCGGTGTTGTTCTTGAACAGGTAGACCTGGCCTGAGATGCCTTCCTCGTGGAGCCGCATCTCGGCGGCCCCGAGCAACGCCTCCAGGATGCGCTCCCCTGCCTTGTCGTGGGCCACGGCCTCCTTCACGACGTCGCACTCGGGCGTCGCATACTCTGGATGCGAGCCCACGTCGAGGTAGAGGCGTGCGCCGTTCTCGAGGAAGACGTTCGAGGATCGTCCCCAGTGCACGACCCGCCGGAACAGATACCGGGCGACCTCGTCGGGCGACAATCTCCGTTGACCCCGGAATGTGCAGGTCACGCCGTACTCGTTCTCGAGCCCGAAGATTCGCCGTTCCACCAGCAAAGCCTACGTCGGGTGGACGGGAACGCCGGGAGGACGCCGATCGCCGCGGCCTCACGTCGCCGAGGGCCACGCACGGAGAAGGGCCGACCGGGGTCCTTCGGGAAACGATCGTCGGTCCGTTTCGGGGGTGTCGGGGGTCAGCCGGCGAGCAGCTGGGCGATCTCGGGCTCTTCGAGGCGACGGAACTTCCGGCGGTGCGAGCGCGTGCGATCGAGCACCCCGGCCTCGATCGCGTCTGCATCGATCGTGCGGCTCTCTGGCGAGCCGAGTACCTCGACCGCCGTCTTCACGGCGGTCGCGAGCTCCCAGCCAGAGGAGAATCGGCTGCGGAGCGACTCCATGAGATCTTCGGCGTGCCCGCCGATCGCGACGAACTCGTGCTCGTCGGTCACGGAGCCGTCGAACAGGATGTGGTAGATCGCCGTGCCCGACGCGTCGCCGTCGCACTCTCCGACCAGGATCTCGACCTCGTAGGGTTTCATCTGCTGGGTGAAGATGTTCGACAGCGCTTGGCTGTACGCGTTCGCCAGGTCACGAGCTTTCACGTCCTCCCGACCGTAGGAGAAGCCGCGGAGGTCGGCGAGGCGGATGCCGGCGATGCGGAGGTCCTCGAACTCGCTGTACTTGCCCACGCCCGCGAACGCGATGCGGTCATAGATCTCGCTGATCTTGTGCAGCGTGGCGCTCGGGTTCTCGGCGATGAAGAGCAGACCGTCGGAGTACTCGAGTCCGATCACGGAGCGTCCGCGGGCGATGCCCTTGTGGGCATACTCCGAGCGGTCCTTCATCATCTGCTCGGGGGCGACGTAGGGCATGAACGACATCAGCCACGCTCCTCGAGCACCGCGTCGACGGCCGCTGCCACCTCGGACTCGGGCACCTCGTCAGCACCCGAGGCGGTCACGGCGAGCGCGATCGGGAAGATGCGTCGGTACACGCTCGGACCTCCGGTCGCCACGTCGTCCTCCGAGGCATCGAGGAGCGCCTCGACGGCGATCTTGACCGCTTCGGCGCGGGTGAGCCCTTCACGCCAGCGCTTCTTGAGGGAGTTCTTCGCCGGCTGGCTGCCGGAGCCGGTCGCCTGGTAGTCCTCCTCCTCCCAACGGCCGCCGGTCGCGTCGTAATAGAACAAGCGCCCTGCGTCGCGCCGCACGTCGAACCCGCCGAACAAGGGGACGACGACGAGGCCCTGCATCGCGAGAGGGAAGTTCTGCCGGATCAGCTGTGCCAGCCGATTCGCCTTGCCCTCCAACGAGAGTCGATCGCCCGTGAGCTTCTCGTAGTGCTCGAGCTCGAGCTGGAACAGCCGGACCATCTCGACGGCCATGCCCGCGGCCCCGGCGATCGCGATCGCGGAGTAGTCATCGGCGGCGAAGACCTTCCGCATCGTATCGTCGGCGATCGTGTATCCGGCGGTCGCGCGCCGGTCGCCGGCGACCAGCACGCCGTCCGCGTAGATCAGGCCCAACACCGTCGTGCCGTGCGGTACCGTTGTCGCCGCCTCGGATGAGATGCTCTGCTGCAGGTGGGCAAGCGTCTCGGGCCGGGTGTCTCGGAGCAGGTCGATGAAGCTCGGGTTCGCGCCGAACGACGCGCCCGACAAGGGCAGGATGCTGTCGGTCACTCCCCGCCCTTCTGCACGTAGCTCTTCACGAACTCCTCGGCGTTCTCCTCGAGCACCGAGTCGATCTCGTCGAGGATGTCGTCCATCTCCTCCTTCAGCTCCGCGGCCTTGGAGGACGACTGCACCTGGCCGGCGTCGGCGTCGGTCTCATCGCCACCGCCGCCCTTGCGCTGGACCTTCCTCTGCTCCTGTTCCTGCGGCACGGCACGGCTCCTTTCGATGCGCCCTATCCTACCGGGGGTTTCGGAACGTTCGGCCTAGGTCTGGAGTCCCGCAGGGCGAGGCGCGTCGTTGCGGCGCGTTCAGCCTTGGAGCTTCGCGACCAGCGAGGCGGCATCGTCGCTCGTCGCGAGCAACTCCTCGACGTGCGCTTTGGTGCCGCGGAGGGGCTCTCGCATCGGTATGCGCTGCAAGGCATCGGCACCGGTGTCGACGATCAGCGAGTCCCATGAGGCTGCCGCGATGGCGTCCGGGTACTTGTCGATACATCGGCCACGGAAGTACGCCCTCGTGTCGACGGGTGGGTTCATCACCGCGGTCTCGACCTCCTCGTCGGTGGTGAGGCGCTCGACCTTCCCGCTCGCTTCGAGCCGGTAGTAGAGCCCCTTGTCACGCCGCACGTCGTGGTACTGGAGGTCGATCGCGTGCAGCTTGGGATCGTTCCACTCGAGTCCGTCTCGATCGCGGTAGGCCTGCAACACGCGATGCTTCGCGACCCAGTCGAGCTCCCGATGCAGCGATGAGGGGTCGGTCTCGAGGGCGGTCAGCACCGATTCCCAGCGGTCCAGCACATCGCGGTTCTCCGTCGTGTCGTCCTCGCGCTCGACGAACTTCTTCGCGTGCTCGAGGTACTCCCACTGCAGCTGCACCGCGTTGACACGCCTGCCGTCGGCGAGCGCGACCTCATGGGTACAGGTGACATCGCGAGAGATCTCATGGAGCGCCTGCACGGGGTTGGCGATCGAGAGGTCGGGGAGGAACCCATCCTCGATCATCTTCAGCACGATCGCGGTGGTCCCGATCTTGAGGAACGTCGAGACCTCGCAGAGGTTGGCGTCGCCGACGATCACGTGCAGCCGCCGATATCGCTCGGGATCGGCGTGGGGCTCGTCGCGCGTGTTGATGATCGGCCGCTTCAGGGTCGTCTCGAGGCCAACCTCGGTCTCGAAGAAGTCCGCGCGCTGGGTGAGTTGGTAGACCGCCCGGCCTCGCTCGTCCCACGGGGCCTCGGCACCGACCTTCCCCGCACCCGTGAACACGATGCGGGTGACGAAGAAAGGCGTCAGGTCGCGCACGATGTCGCCGAAGGGCGTCGCCCGGTCCATCAGGTAGTTCTCATGGGTGCCGTAGCTGTTGCCCTTGCCGTCGGAGTTGTTCTTGTAGATCGAGAGCGGAGGCGCGCTCGGCATCGCCTGCTCGACCTCGTGAAGGGAACGTTCGAGGATGCGCTCTCCTGCTTTGTCGTGCACGACGAGCTCGCGCGGGGTGATGCACTCGGGCGTCGAGTACTCCGGATGGGCGTGGTCGACGTAGTAGCGGGCCCCGTTGGGCAGGATCACGTTCGCGAGGCCAAGGTCCTCGTCGCTTCCCTCGCGGGCGGGCACGGGTTCGAAGCCGCGTGCATCGCGCAGTGGTGACTCCTGTTCGTAGTCCCACCGGATGCGGCGCAGCGACCCCGCGTAGGTCGAGATCAGCAGCGACGAGGACAGGACGGGGTTGAAATCCGGCGCACCGACCGCGGCGATGCCGTACTCCGTCTCGGTCCCGAAGACCTTGGGGATGGCCACGCGGCCACCTTACAGGTACTGTCCGGCGTTCACGCGCTCGACCTGGCGTCCATCGCCATCGTGACCGAGCAGGGTGCGGACGTACACGATGCGTTCGCCCTTCTTCCCTGAGATGCGAGCCCAGTCATCCGGGTTCGTGGTGTTGGGCAGGTCCTCGTTCTCCTTGAACTCGTCGCGGATCGCGATGAGCAGGTCCTCGCTCTTGATGCCCTTCTCCCCTGTCGACAGGAAGCGCTTGATCGCGTCCTTCTTCGCTCGCCGCACGATGTTCTCGATCATCGCCCCGGAGTTGAAGTCCTTGAAGTACAGGATCTCCTTGTCTCCGCTGGCGTACGTGACCTCGAGGAACCGGTTGCGGTCGCTCTGGTCGTACATCTGCTCGACGGTCTTCTCGATCATGCGGAAGCACGCCTGCTGGGCGTCCCCGCTGTAGCGGCCGACCTCGTCGGGGTGGATCGGCACGACCGGATGCAGGTACTTCGACATGATGTCGGCGGCCTGCTGCTGGTTCGGACGCTCGATCTTGATCTTCACGTCGAGGCGGCCCGGACGCAGGATCGCCGGGTCGATCAGATCCTCGCGGTTCGACGCGCCGATCACGATCACGTTCTTCAGGGTCTCGACGCCGTCGAGCTCGCTGAGGAGCTGGGGCACGATCGTCGACTCGACGTCGCTCGAGATGCCCGAGCCTCGCGTGCGGAAGATCGAGTCCATCTCGTCGAAGAACACGATGACGGGGAGGCCTTCCTCGCTGCGCTCCTTGGCACGGATGAAGATCTCGCGGATCTGGCGCTCGGTCTCGCCCACGTACTTGTTGAGCAGCTCCGGTCCCTTCACGTTCAGGAAGTAGCTACGAGCATCCGCCCGGCCGGTGCGCTCGGCGACCTTCTCCGCGAGCGACTTCGCGACCGCCTTCGCGATCAGGGTCTTGCCACAGCCGGGAGGGCCGTAGAGGAGGACACCCTTGGGGGCTTCGAGCTGATGTTCGGCGAAGAGCTCCGCGTACAGGAACGGCAGCTCTACGGCATCGCGGATCGAATCGATCTGCCCTTCGAGGCCGCCGATGTCCTCGTAGCTGACGTCGGGGATCTCCTCGAGCACGAGCTCCTCGACCTCTTCCTTCGGCAGCAGTTCGGTCGCGACCCCGGCGCGGGGGTCGAACAACACGTTGTCGCCGGCGCGGACGTGGGTGGAGAGCAGTTCGCCGGCCAGGTGCGCCACGTACTCCTCGTCGCCGCGGCCGACCACCATCACCCGGTCGTCGCCGAGGCGATCCTTGACCTTCACGACCTCACCCGCGCGATCGGGCTCGAGCACCTCGACCACGTTCAGGGACTCGTTCAAGACGACCTGCACCCCCGGTCGGAACGAGCGTTCGTCGATGTCGGGCGCGGGCATGACCCGCATCTTGCGGCCGGCGGTGAACACGTCGATGGAGCCGTCGTCGTTGCTCGCGAGGTAGATACCGAACGAAGCCGGAGGTTGCGAGAGCTTCTCGACCTCCTCGGCCAGCGCCTCGATCTTGTCGCGCTCCGCACGCAACGCGTCGGCGAGCTTCTCGTTCTGGCCGACGGCTCGGGTGAGCTGTTCACGGGTCTCGACGAGCTTCTCCTCGAGCACGGTGACCTGCCGAGGTGCGTTCGTGAGCCGGCGACGCAGCAGGCCGACCTCTTCCTCCAGGAACTTCACCTGGCTCTGGAGCTCGTGGACCTGCGCGTCGTACCGTTCGACCTGCTCTCGATCCGCCATGGGTGTCACCTCCAGCGGGTAGAGCCGGATGGTAACCCCGGCTCCCCCGTTCCTGTGGAGCGTTCGTCGAGTCCTTCCTATAGAGATACGGAACTTCTCGTCGAACGTGTAATGCCCATTCCAAGGTAGTTCTGACCCGGGGTTCCGACGACGACGCTACCGGCAGCCGCCGACACCCGCCCGCCTTCCGCCGGCGTACGATGGAGTCACGCCACGCGGCGTGCGATGGAGTCACGCCACGCGGCGTGCGATGGAGAGGAAGCCCGTGTGGCCGACCATGCGGTGGTCCGGGCGGACGCTCCGCTCGGCGACGTGCCACCCTCGCTTGAGGGTCTCGAAGGTCTCGATGTGCTGGAATCCCTTGGTGGGCAACGCCAGCACGAGCTGTTGCACCTGGATCGTGGTGGGCAGGTACGCACACAAGACGGCCCCGGCGTCGAGCACTTCGCTGAGCGCACCCAGCGGCGCCCAAGGCTCGGGCATGTCGAGCACCGCCCGGTCGTAGCGATCGTCGGACGCGACGACCTCCGAGAGATCGCCACGCCGCATCTCGAGGTGATCGGGCAGCTTCCCGAAGAACGCCTCGACGTTGGCGACGGCAGTGTCGCGGTGCTCGTCCCGGAGCTCGTAGGACACCACGCGGCCTTCCGGCCCCACCGCGCGGCAGAGCGCGATCGTGAGGGCGCCCGACCCGGTACCGGCCTCGAGGACACGCGCTCCCGGATAGATGTCGGCGTAGGTCACGATGGGGCCGAGGTCCTTCGGGTACACGACCTGGGCGCCACGGGGCATCTTCAGGACGAAATCCGCGAACCGAGGCCGGAACGCCACGAGGACCATGCCCTTCGACGTCTCGAAACGGGAACCTTCCACCGTGCCGATCACGCTGTCGTGGGCCAAGGTCCCGCTGTGGGTGTGGAACGTGCCACCCGCCTCCAGCCGGAACAGGTACGTGCGGTCCCGCTGGTCGATGAGCAGTATCCGGTCACCGGGTTCGAACGGGATGCTCATGGCCCGGCTCCGGGGTAGATCTCAGCCGGCAGCACTTCGTCGGCGAGTGCCTCAGCAACTTCACGGTCGTCCATCTCCTCGATGGGCTCGGACGGATCGAGCCGTCGCCCGAGGATCTGCGCCTTGGCCCGGCAGAACGCGCAGAACCGTCCTGTCGTCTGCTGACCGCACGATCTGCATCGGCGCAGTTCGGCGTGACCCTCCCGCGCGAACAGCGGCATGCCGCGATCGAGATACCCGAGGAAGAACTGCGATTTCGTTCCTGGTGAAGCGGCCTCGATCCCGTTCATCGCGTCCTTGTACCGCAGCTGGGTGTTGCCCGCGACGAGTGGGCATTCCTCTACGACGTAGTCGATACCCCGCAGGAAGGCGTAGGCGGCGGTCTCCAGCTCGCTCAGCCGATGCAGAGGCTTGATCTTCTTGACCATGCCCTGCTTCGCCGGCAAGAGGGGCGATTGTCGCGCGATGTACTCAGTCTTCCAACGCAGCGTGTTGCCGAGCAGCGTGGCGGCCTCGTCATCGAGGTTGTGGCCGGTGGCGATCACGTCGAAACCGCCGTCGAGCGCGGCCTTGTTGAAGACGTACCGTTTGGAGAGGCCGCAGACGGCGCACGTCGAGCGAGAGCCGCGGCGCCCGGCGGCAGGGATGCCGAAACCGTGCTCGGACGCCATGTCCACGACCCGCAACTCGGCGCGGCGCGCGCGGGCGAATGAAACCGTCAGGTCGTGCGATCGATCGGAGTACCCGCCGATGCCGAGCCCGAGGTACAGACCCGTTGCGTCGTAACCCTGATCGAGCAGCACGTCCCAGAGGGCGAGCGAGTCCTTGCCCCCCGAGACAGCGACGAGCACCCGATCGTGGCGATCGATCATGTCGAAGCGTCGGATCGCCTTGCGGACCTGCTCCCTGAACACCACCGGGAAACAGTCCTTGCAGAACGCCGCGTTGTGTCGGCGGAGCTCGACCACCGCCGGCTCACGGCAGCGCGTGCACCTCACGGAGCGCCCCCGGAGATGACCGGGCGCAGCTCGAGCTCGTCGTCGTCGGCCACGCGGTCGTGTCGCGTCACGAGCTCACCGCCACGGATGACGAGCACGGTGTCCGGGTTCACGCCGAGCTCGTCGAGGACCTCGCGGATCACGCGCCCGCCGGTGACCTCGACCTCCCGGTCGGGGTTGCGGAGCTTCACCTTCACGGGGTCCAGGCTAACGCACGGGCCCCGGCCCCTCGGATCGCGCTACGGGATCTCGACCGGAAGTGGCCGAGCCGCCAGCTCGACCTCGACCGTTCGCGTGCCGCCGCCGGCCTCGACCAGGTCGATGGAGACCGTGTCACCCGGCGACAGTCGGTCGAGCACGGTTCCGAGGTCCTCGGGGGATGCGACCGCCTTCCCGTCGACCGAGACGATCACATCGCCCTCGCCGATGCCGGCCCCGGCGGCCGGGCCATCAGCGAGCGTTCCCACCACATAGGCCCCGGACTCGACGTCGAGTCCCTGCTGGAACCGCAGGTCGGCGGTGATCGGGGCCGTCGAGACGCCCAAGTATCCGGTCGCCGCGAGGGGCTCGTCGATCGAGGATTCGATCGTGTCCTTCACGAAGGCGATCTTGATCGCGAAGCCGATGTTCTCGGCTTGCTCGTTGCCCGCAGAGTTGATGCCGACCACGTTGCCGGCCATGTCGACGAGCGGTCCGCCCGAGTTCCCGGGGTTGATCGCAGCGTCGGTCTGGATCACGCTCGGATACGTCCGGATACGAACACCCTGTGCGTTCGTCTCGCACTGCGACACAGTTCGGGTCCTGCGCCTCGATCGTGCGGTCGAGCGACGAGACGATGCCGGTGGTCACGGTCGGGCCACCCTCGAGACCGAGCGCGTAGCCGAGCGCGACGACCCGCTGGCCGAGCCGCAACCCCGCGGAGTCGCCGAGCGGCACCGTAGGCAGGCCCTCCTCGTCGATGTCGAGCACGGCCACGTCGTTCAGGCAGTCGGCCCCGATCAGATGGGCCTCGTACTCCGTGCGTTGCTCGTCGGAGAGGAAGACGGTCAGTCGCGACCCACCCTCCACGACGTGGCAATTGGTCACGATCACGCCGTCCTCACGCACGATGAATCCGGTGCCGACCCCCTGGCCCGAGCTACCGTCGGCTTGATACACGTCGGTCGTCACGTTCACGACTGCGGGCAGCACGCGTTCGACGACCGCTGCCACGGGCTCCTTGCCGGCATCGATCGGCTCGGTCGAGGTACCGGCGCTCCTCAATCCGGCGGTGCCATCGCCTTGGGATGCCTTGTCGCCCAAGGATACCGAGCATGCGCTCGCCGCGACGGCGAGCACGGCCATCAGCACGATCATCGTTCGTCTCATCGAGGGGGTCCTCCCGTTCGGGGGTATCGCATCCACACGCGTGATTCGGCACCCCGACGTTAGGGGGTTCACCTGGGAGAACGCTGAGATATGGCGATGATGTTCCGGTGCCTCCTCATCTCGGCTCCAGCGTCAGCTCTTGAGCACGCCTGCCGGCTTCTCCTTGCGCGGGTCGACGAACGGGATCGCGGCGGTCGTGCCCGCGATCCGGTCGCCGTCTTCCGTCTCGACGTCGAGCCTGTTGCCCGGGCCGGCGAGTGCGATCGGCACCCACACGAAGCCGATGTTCTTCTTGAGACCCGGCGACCAGACGGCGTCGGTCATGTGCCCGACTTCCTTGCCGTCCGACGAGACGGTCCAGTACTCGGACATCTCCGCACGCAGCTCGTCGCCGTCGAGCTCGATACCGACGAGCTTGCGATCGACGCCCTCCTCACGCAGGGCCTCCAGGGCGGACTTGCCGATGTAGTCCTGCGGCTGCTCCTCGACGAGACGCTCCAGCCCCATGACGTGGAACGGAGTGTCGCCGAGCCGGATGTCGGATCCGTAGTTGAAGATGCCTGCTTCGATGCGCCTGCCTTCGCACGGTGCGATCGGCCGGATATCGAACTCTTCGCCCGCGGCGGCGATCGTGTCCCAGAGCTCGTCGCCCTTCGAGTACTCGAGCAGGTTGACCTCGAAGCCCGGGATCGCCGTCCAGCCCGTGCGACTGATCATCACGGGGATGCCGCCGATGTCGAACTCCTCGATCCAGTAGTACTTGATGTCGTAGATCGCGGGGCCGACCAGCTTCTCGAGGGTCTTGGCGGCGAGCGGCCCCTGCACCTGCATCGGGTGCACGTCGGGCGTCGTCACCTGAGCGTCGAGACCGCCGGCTGCTGCGACGCCGAGTGCGTAGAGACCGGCGTCGGAGTCGGCGAGCTGCATCCACCAGCGTTTCTCCGCCACGTGCAACAGCACGGGGTCGTTCACGATCGATCCGTCGGGTGCGGTCACGAGCATGTACTTGCCCTGATTCACCGCACAGTTCGTCAGGTCACGGCACGTGATCGAGTCGACGAGTCGGTCGGCGTCGGGTCCGCTGACTTCGATCGTGCGCTCGACGCCGACGTCCCACATCGTGACGCCGTTCGCCAGGGCCCAGTACTCGGTCTCGGGATCGTCGTAGTACGCGGGCAGGTACATGTGGTTGTAGACATCGTAGGAGGTGCATCCCGCACGCCGAGTTGCGTTGAAGAACGGGGACTGCCGGTACCAGGGACCGAAGTACAGCGTTGCGCTCTTCTCGAGCATCTCCTGTCGTTCGTTCACCATGGTGTCGGCCTCCGTGTGATGTCGAGGCCGGGCGAGTGCCCGGCGCCCAAGATTGAATCATGATTCAGTCACGGGTCATGATGCAAGTCGGCGCCGCAGGGTTGCCTGCGGCGCCGATATTGAACGCCCGCTCAGGAGAGGCCTCCCCCCGACCTCGACTACGAGACCGGGATCGTCTTCTTCGGGTCGACGAAGGGCATGTCCACGACCGTCGCGGAGCGAGCCCCCCACTCGGAAGCCACGTCCAGCGAGGTCGCGAGCTCGGCGAGCCCCGACGGCACCCATGCGAACCCGATGTTCTTCTCGAGTCGCGGCGAGTAGATCGCCGACGTGACCTTGCCGACCTGCGTGCCTCGCGACGAGACGGGCCACTTGACGTTGTTCAGCGCAGGGAAGGGGTCGCCGTCGAACTCGACGCCGACGATCCGGCGCTCGACCCCTGCGTCGCGGATCGTCCGAAGGGCCGCCATCGAGATGCAGGCGTCGTCGGAGAGGGTGTCCCAGTCGACGAGGCGATCGAGGCCCATCTCGATCGCGTTGTTCTCGTAGGTCATGTCGGCGCCCCAGTTGAAGATGGCGCCCTCGATGCGTCGGATGTCGCTCGGGCCGGTCGGCGCGATACCGAACTCCTGACCCGCCTCCATGATCGCCTCGTAGACCTCGTTCCCACGCGAGGTGTCGGTCGTGTAGACCTCGTAGCCAACCTCCGATGTCCAGCCGGTGCGCGTGACGACCACGGGCACGCCGGCGATCTTCGCGTCGGTCCAGAAGTAGTACCTGAGATCGAGGATGCCCTCTCCCAGCAGCTTGACCATCAGGTCCTTCGACCGCGGGCCCTGCACCTGCAGCGGAGCCACGTCGGCTTCCTGGATCGTCACGTCCAGGTCCGGGTAGGCGTTCCTGAGGCCGCGTGCGAACAGCAACGCGTCGCTCGAGGCCAGGGCGAACCAGAACGTGTTCTCGTCCATTCGGGTGAGCACGGGATCGTTCACGATGCCGCCGTCGCTGTCACAGATCAGCACGTACTTCGCCTGCCCCACCGCGCACTTCGAGAGGTCGCGGGGCGTCAGCAGCTGGGCGAAGCGGAAGCCGTCGGGCCCCGATATCTCGAGACAGCGCTCCACTGAGACATCCCACAGGGTCACGGCGTTCAGGAGGGCATCGAACTCTGCCTCGAACGTGTCGAAGCGGATCGGGAAGTACATGTGGTTGTAGACCGTGAAGCCCTTGGGCCCGTACTTCTGCGTGGCTTCGAAGTACGGGGTGCGCCGGTTCCGGGCACCTCGCTGTACCAGGCCCATGTCGAACGGCTCTGTCATCGCTACTCCCTCCTGCGGTCGGTGGGCAATCGTACGCCGAGCCGCCGGCTCGAGGAGCAGGCCTCATGTCCCTGGGTCAGAGATCCGCGGTATCGGGCTCCTGAACCTGCGGGGGCCTGCTGGCTCGTCCGTCGACGTAGGCCTGCGCCACCATCGCCATGAAGATGTGCACCTCATCCTCGTTCCACGCGAACGGACCCTGGCGGAAGCCACCGCTCTGCAGCCCTCGGTACACGGACTCGCACGCCAGCCAGTCTTCGCGATTCGTGATGTCCCAGAACTCGCTCGCGTACGAGGGGCTGAAGTCGGGTCGATCCTTCGCCTCGGGCGGGAACAACCACTGACATTCGACCTCGGTGCGACCGGGCCCGAGCGGCTCGATGCGGTGGGTCATCACGTAGTCGGGGTGCAGGCTGAGCAGGAGGTTCGGGAACAGGCCGAAGTAGAAGACCTCTCGTCGCTGCCGATCGTTGAGCCCCCGGATCGGCACTCCGTGCGACTCGCCGGTCAGCGACATCGTCCGTGCGAAGCCCTTCAGCTCCATGTTGCCGCCCACCCACATGCCGTCGTGAGGAAGGTTCTCGCCGGAGTCCACCGGGGTCACGTCGCAGAGGGCCGGGTGGATCGACGGGCAGTGGTAGCACTCGTGGTAGTTCTCGGTGATCGTCTTCCAGTTGGCCTCGACCACGTACGCATGGGTCTCGGCGACGAACAGCCGTCCTGTCTCCCACGGTGCGACGAGCTCGTCGAGGTTGCCCACGTACTCCTCGAACGGCGGCGCGTCGCCGTCGGCGTTCACGAACACCCAGCCACCCCACTCGTGCACACGAGCCGCGATGAGCGGGTACTCGGTCTTGTCGAAACCTTCGATGTCTCCGAAGCGTGGTGCGGCTCCGAGGCTTCCGTCGAGTCGGTAGACCCACGCATGGTAGGGGCACTTGATCGCGCGCAAGGTCCGAGAGGTTCCCGGCTCGAGCAGCTCGTGACCGCGGTGCCGGCACGTGTTGTAGAAGCCCCGCAGCCCCCCTTCGAGGTCGCGAACGACGAGGATGCCCTCCCTCCCGATGCGGAACGCTCGTTGGTCACCGGGGATGGCGAGGTCGTCGGCGCGGCCGACGCACACCCACCCTCCCTCGAAGAGATGCGTTGCCTCCCAGTCGAAGACAGCCTGCGACGTGTAGACGTCCGACGGCAAGGTTCGAGACTGGCCGAGTCGAGGCGCCAGGACGGGCTGGAGCAGCGTTGGATCGAGCGGAGCGTCGGGCATCGGTGGAGGCTAGCATCGGCTCGTACGCTGTCCCAGGCATGCGTTCGACCGATGGTCAGCGCGCCTCAGATCCGGGACTCCACCTCGCAGATCACCCCCCGCTCGAGGTCCCGAGCGCGTGCGCGCACGTCGTCGGGGCCAGGCCGGTCGTCCACGGTCCGCACGACCGTGAGGTCCCCCGCGGCGTTGGTGGTTCGGATCCTCGAGTAGACCCGCTCGCCCTCGTGAAAGAGCCGCACGCGCCACTCGTGCCGCGCCTCGTTCGTGCGGAGCCGGAACTTCAGGGTGATCTCGCCGCCGCTCGGCGTCGAGGTCAGGGTGCATCGATAGACGAGGCCACGCGAGACGACCGGCGTCGCCGAGGCCGGGAGCGCGGCGAGGGTGGAGAGGACGAAGAGGAGGAGGATCAGGGGGCGCGCGGGCGATCGGATCCCGGGCGCGGGTCGGGGCTTCATGCGCCGGCCGCCTCGTACACGGGCGAGCCCTCCACGAACGTCTGCAGGACCCGTGCATCGCTCAGCTCCGAGACGGGGTGCTCGAACAGATCGCGGTCGAGCACGACCAGGTCCGCGGCCTTGCCGATCTCGATCGATCCCGTCTGGTCGTCCAGATGGTTGACGTACGCCGAGCCCATCGTGAAGGCCGCGATCGCCGTCGGGAGGTCGAGCCGTTCGTCGGGCAGGAAGACCTCGCGGTTCTCGACGCGGTACGGGTAGTCGCTCGCCATCACGCGGTTCACCGCCACGTGCAACTCCTCGAGCGGGTCGGGGCTCGAGACGCTCCAATCGCTGCCCATCGCGAGCACCGCCCCCGATCGCACCAAGCTGGCGAACGGGTACTGCCATCGCCATCGTGGGTCCCCGAGGAACGGGATCGTGAGTTCGTCCATCTGTCCTTCGTGGGCCGCCCACAGTGGTTGTGCGTTCGCCACGGCGCCGAGCCGCCGGAACCGTGGCACGTCGTCGGGGTGCACGACCTGGATGTGCGCCAGGTGGTGACGGTTGTCGCTCTGCCCGTTCACGGCCAGCGCAGCCTCGATCGAATCGAGCGCCTCGCGGACCGCTCGTTCGGCGAGGGCGTGGTAATGCACCTGGAAACCGAGGCGGTCGAGCTCGGTGACGTACCCATTCAGCGCAGCCGGGTCGACGAAGGAGATGCCTCGGTTCTCGGTCGCGCGGCCGTGCGCGTCGAGGTAGGGGTCGAGCACGGCGGCAGTGAAGTTCTCGCACACCCCGTCCTGCATGATCTTCACGCTCGTGGCTGCGAACCTCCCCACTCGGCCGCGCTCGCGAAGGTCGACGAGATGCTCGATCTGCTCCGCCCCCGCGTGGCGGTCCCACCACAGCGCCCCGATCACTCGGGCGGTGAGGTCCCCACGCCCGGCGGCATCGAGGTACACCCGGTAGTTGCGTCCGAACGCGCTTGAGTCGTCGACGATCGCGTCCTGCCAGGCCGTGACGCCCAGTGAGTGGAGGTACGCCTGCCCCTTGAGCAGTCCCTCGTACACCTCGTCGACCGTGGGGTCGGGTGCCAGCCGCCCGACGAGGTCGGCGGCGCCCTCATGGAGCGTTCCCGACGGCGCACCGCCATCGGCGCGCTCGATGCGTCCGTCGGCAGGGTCCGGCGTCTCAGACGTCACGGCCGCGAGCTCGAGGGCCCGTGAGTTCACCCATACGCTGTGCCCGTCACGGTTGGGCAAGAAGACCGCACGATCGGGCACGATCGCGTCGAGTGGTTCCTTGTGGGGTGTGCCTCCCGGGAAGACGTCCATGGACCATCCCCCGCCGAGGATCCACTCCCGGTCCGGGTTCGCCTGGGCATAGCGCGCGATCGCGTCGAGGTACCCCTGCTGGGTGGAGAGGTCGTGCAGGTCGCACTGGAGCATGTCGAGGCCGCCTCCGACCGGGTGCACGTGTGCGTCCTGGAACCCTGGCAGCAGCATGCGTCCTCGGAGGTCGACGATCTCGGTGGACGGCCCCACGAGATCGCGAACGGCATCGTCGCTGCCCACGGCCATGATCCGACCCTTCCGCACCGCGACCGCCCGCGCCCACGTTCGTGCCGCGTCGACCGTGTACACGGGGCCGCCGACGAAGGCGAGATCCGCCGTTCCGTTGTCGCTCATCGACGCATTCGCTCCTCCGTGACCCGCAGGTGCGCAGAGGATATCCCCGATCGATGTTCCGGGGCCACGGTCCTCACGCGAGGGCGACGAGCTCGAGCATGTCGTCCTCCCAGTACGCCACGTCCCCCTCGGGCATCATCAGCACCCGCTCCGGGGCCAGTGCCTCGACGAACTCCGGGTCGTGGCTGACGAGGATCATCGCTCCCGGCCATCCGCGCAGCGCTTCGGCGATCGCGGTGCGCGACGGTGGATCGAGGTTGTTCGTCGGCTCGTCGAGCAGCAGCAGGTTCTTCCGACCCGCGACGAGCTGGGCGAGTGCGAGCTTGGTCTTCTCCCCGCCCGAGAGGGTACCGGCGTCCTGGAACGCGATCGCCCCCGACAGGCCGAACATGCCCAGCAAGCCGCGCAGCTGTTGATCGTCGGCCGAGGATGCCGCCCGCATGTGAGTGAGCACATCGATCCCGTCGGCGATGCCCTCGTGCTCTTGGGCGTAGTAGCCCGGGCTCACGTCCTGTCCCCAGCGGACGTCTCCAGCGTCGGCCTCGGTCTGCTCGGTCAGGATCCGGAGCAGGCTCGTCTTGCCGGCACCGTTCAGGCCCATGATCATCAACCGCTCTCCCCTGCCGAGGTCGAAGGAGATGTCCCGGAAGACCGGGCCGGCCCCGTAGGACTTGCGGAGACCCTCCACCGTCACCACCGTGCGTCCGCAGTGCGGGGGCTCCGGGAATCGGAACCGCAGGGAACGCTCGCGCGACGGTGCCGCGACGCGGCGCTCCTCGAGCCGCTCGCGGCGCGAGTCGAGCGATCGGGCCACTCGGGCCCGACGCTGGGTCTGACCGCGCATCGAATCGGCGAGTGTCCGCAGGCGCCGGATCTCCTGATCCTGGCGTGACGCCAGTGTCGAGAGGCGCGCCTCGTCGCGAGCCCGCGCCTCCCGGTACTGGGAGTAGGTGCCCCGGTACTCGACGACGCCGTCGCGGTCCAGGTGCAGGATGCGCGTGATCGCGGCGTCGAGCAGGCCGAGGTCGTGGCTGACCACGAGCAATGCCCCGTCGTAGGTCGCCAGGAACTTCATCAGCCAGGCCTTGGCGTCCAGGTCGAGGTGGTTCGTCGGCTCGTCGAGAAGGAGCAGGTCCGATCCGCCGAAGAGTATGCGGCCGAGCTCGAGCCGCCGGCGCTCGCCGCCCGACAGCGCGGCGACGGGCAGGGCGAGGCGATCCTGCGCGAGCCCGAGGCCCGCCGCGATCGCCCGCGCCTCGGATTCCGCATGGTAGCCGCCGGCGGACCGGTACTCGTCCTCGAGCCTCGTGAACCGCGCGACACGGCGTTCGGTCGGATCCTCCTCGAGCGAGACCCTTGCCTTCTCGACCCGCGTGGCGAGCCCGACCAGATCACGGGCCTCCAGCACGTAGAGCAGGGCCTGCGTGTCGTCGTCCTCACGGTGCTGGCGCGGATCCTGCCTGAGGTACCCGACGGCGCCACGGTGCACCACGGACCCGGCGGCGGGAGGCTGCTCCCCCGCCAGCACGCGGAGGGTGCTCGTCTTCCCCGCTCCGTTCCTGCCGACCATGCCCATCTTGTCGCCCCGGCGCAGGGAGAACGAGAGACCGTCGACGACGGCGAGGCCCCCGGCTTCCACGGTGAGATCGCGCACCTCGAGCGTGGTCATCGCATGCCTCCGCTAGGGGCAACGGCGCGGATCGGATCGATCGATCGAGGGTTGAACATCGGCGGGACCTCCGCAGGGCATGGGCGACCGGTGGGCACACCGCACAGGCGCCTTGAGGAAGGCGCGCCGTGCACGAGGGAGTCCCGCTAACTCATCGAGATCGAGTGTAGCCCGGATCGGAAGTCTGACGCGACCGATCCGACATACCGCCCGGGTAGGCTGCGAGCGTGTCGCCCCTGGAAGCGGTCCTGGCCATCGTCATGTTGGTGGGCCTCGTCGGCGTGGTGGTGCCGGTCTTCCCGGGCCTCGTGCTCGTGGCCGGGGCAGGGCTCGTCTGGGCGCTCCAGCGAGGCGGGGTGACGGCCTGGGTCGTCTTCGGCGTCATGGCACTGGTCGGCGTCGCCGGCATCGCGCTGGCCAACGTGCTCCCCGCCCGCAGGGCCGCCGCCGGCGGGGTCCCCGGATGGGTCCTCGCGGCGGGCGCTGTAGGACTCGTCGTCGGTTTCTTCGTGGTTCCGGTCGTCGGGGCGCTGATCGGGTTCCCGCTGGGGGTGCTCGTGGCCGAGCTCGCCCGTCAACGGCGTCTCGGGTCGGCGTGGGCAGCGACCTGGGAAGCGCTCAAAGGGGTCGGGCTGGGCATCGCGGTGCAACTGGCGGCGGGCGTGGTGATGGTCGCCGTGTGGGCGGTCGCGGTCGCCGCGACCTGATGAGGTCAGTGATGCCCACTATGCCCTTCACATCATCGGAAGAATCGCGAAGTCATAGACTCCCTGAGTCCCGTCCCACGGTCAGGCGAGAAGGAGATACCCAACGATGAGCCGCGCAGCCTCGAATCCGGCATACGTGGTGCTCCGTCAGGTCGGCACGAACAGATGGCAGGTCGTGGGCGAGGTCGAGCGGAAACCCGGCCTTACGGCGCGGAACGCCAGAGCCCAGGCGATCGAAGACGCGACCGGCGGGAAGGCGAAGGCGGGCCAGGTCTACCGAGCCGTCTTGCGTAGCGAGTGGCGCATCGCTGCCGAGTGAGACGGTCACCGTCTGCACCTCACCCAGGCCCCCGCCCGACTACAAGGTCGCCACTCTCTTTACGCCGAATGGCGGATGCCCGCGCCGCAGGCCAGGGCTCATCCTCGCGGACATCGGGCAGGGCGTGCAGCATCCCACCCGTCCGGCGGGAGGTCCGAGAAGAGGAATCGCCCGGCGGACGGGCCGCTGGCGTCCTGCCCGCCCATCGCGCCCGAAAGGCTCGAGACACGCTGCTTCCAGCTTCTCGGGCAGGTCGCGACCGGTACGAAGGCATGATGGATCCCCGCCCGGTGGAAGGACGGGTCGCCTGCAAGGGGCTCCATGGGGGTCAGGAGGCTACTCAAGGACCCGCGGTGGCAGTGAGAGCATCGCCGAGACCCGCGCCATGAGGAGGACCCCCGGCATCGGACCCGAAGGAGTAGATTCGGGACATAGGAGGTGGTGTGGATGCGTGACGTGGCAGCCCACGCGGCGATCGCAGTGTCGGACCTTGGTCGAGCGAGGAAGTTCTACGAGGAGAGCCTCGGCCTCGACTTCAAGGAAGAGCGGCCCGACGGCATCAGGTACGAGACCGGTGGTACGTGGTTCTTCGTCTACCCGTCCAGCTTCGCGGGCACCAACCAGGCGACGAACATGGCTTTCGTGGTCGGGGATTTCGACGCCGCCTTCGACGAGCTGGAGGAACGCGGGATCACGTTCGAGCGGTACGACCTACCGGGATTGAAGACGGACGACCGTGGTATCGCCGAGATCGAGGGACAGCGAGCCGCCTGGTTCAAAGATCCGGACGGCAACATCCTCGCGCTCGATCAACGCCGCTGAGCCGCCAGAAAGGGGTATATCCGCTCCGTCCATGTTCCGATGACGCGGGCTCGCTCTTCACTCGTAGCGCATAGAAGATCCAATAGAAGACGCCTCTTGCCGAGGGCGGTTCCGTAGCTCCCCGCGTTCCTGCAGGTCGGTCGGTGTCGGAGGGGGTGTTTGGTTTCACGACATAGTTGACAGGTGTCTCGCGACATCGTTGACACCCCGATGAGGGGGTGGAGCGATGTCGGAATCGCAGGCTCGGCTGGTGGTCACCGCCGTGGCGGTGGAGGGTCGTGCGAAGGCGGAGGTGGCCCGCGACTACGGTCTGTCACGTCAGTGGGTCCATGAGCTCGTGCGGCGCTACGAGGCCGAAGGTGATGTGGGTCTGACCCCGCGCAGCCGGCGACCGCGCTCGAACCGAGCCAGGACACCGGAGGCGGTCGAGGACGAGATCGTCGAGCTGCGTAAGGAGCTGACCGACCAAGGCCTGGACGCGGGGGCCCACACGATCGCCTACCACCTCGAGCGTCGCGGACACGAGCCTCCTGCGGTCGCGACGATCTGGAGGATCCTGACCCGACGCGGGTTCGTCACCCCCCAGCCCCAGAAGCGTCCGAAGGCAGCCTCGATCCGCTTCTGTGCCCAGATGCCCAACGAGCGCTGGCAGGAAGACATCACGCACGTCGCGCTCGCCGACGGGACCGACATCGAGATCTTGAACGCGATCGATGACCACTCGCGGTTCCTGGTGGGATCGGATGCTCGCAGGGTGTTCAAGGCCGCCGACGTCGTGGCGAGCTTCCATGCGGCCGGTGCGGCCCATGGGTTCCCGGCCGAGTTGCTCACCGACAACGGCGCGGTGTTCACGGCGGCCCCGCGTGGTGGACGCTGCGCGATCGAGCTCGAGTGTGACCGGCTCGGGATCCGCGACATCCACTCCCGCCCCTACCACCCACAGACCTGCGGCAAGGTGGAGCGCTTCCACCAGACCGAGAAGAAGTGGCTGGCCTGCCAGGACCCTGCGACCACCGTCGATGAGCTGCAAGCCCTGCTGGACCGGTTCCGCGCCTACTACAACGAGGTGCGTCCCCACCGGGCGATCGGCAGGCGGCCACCCGCCGAAGCCTACGCGGCCCGGCCCAAAGACCACCCTCGCGGGCCGGTGATCGAAGCCACCTACCGCGTGCGCAAGGACCGGATCGACGCCGGCGGGGCCGTGACGCTTCGCCACGACTCCAGGCTCATGCACATCAAGGTCGGCAGGCGCCACGCCGGGGCTCGGGTTCTGATGCTCGTCGCGGGCCTCGAGGTGCGGATCGTGACCGAAGACGGTGAGTTGATCCGCGAGCTCACCCTCGACCCCACGAGGTCCTATCAGGCGCTCGGGAACGGTGAAGGTGTCAATGGTGTCGGAGGGGGGATTTGAACCCCCACGCCCCGCAAGGGGCACTAGGCCCTCAACCTAGCGCGTCTACCAAGTTCCGCCACTCCGACGTGGGCTCGCGAATCCTACCAACCCGGCCGGGCGCGTTCCCCTACGGGTTCCACTGCCACGCGAGCCAGAACGTGCAGAGCCCGAAGACGATGGCAGTGACCACCGTGATGCGGTCGAGGGTGCGCTCCATCGCGGTGCCGCCGGAGAGCGTCGAGGTGCCCCCGAACATGTCGGACAACCCGCTCCCTCGTCCCGAGTGCAGCAGGATCGTGAGGATCAGGAACAGTGCCGCGATCACGTCGATCACGATGACGATGGTATTCAGCATGAGTGTCGTCTCTCCGCGCGGTCGGGCGCTCAGCCTTCGGTGCCAGCCTCGATGGTACGGTCCGCCACAGGGAAGTGACACGCGGCGACATGCGTCGGCAGATCCTGCTCGGCGAGCGGCGGCTCCTCCTCCGCACACACCGGCACCACCTCCGACGCCAGCCCCTGCTCCTTCGCGAGCGCCTTGCTCCGGGGACACCTCGGATGGAAGCGGCACCCTGACGGCGGGTCGATCGGGGACGGGACGTCACCCTCGAGGATGATCCGTCTCTTCAGCCTCGCGCGCTTCGGATCGGCGACCGGTACAGCGGACAGCAGCGCATCGGTGTACGGGTGCCTCGCGTGCTCGTACAGCGCGTTGCCATCCGCCGTCTCGACGATCTTGCCCAGGTACATCACGGCCACGCGGTCGGAGACATGCTTCACGACGGAGAGGTCGTGCGCGATGAACAGGTAGGTGAGGTCGAACTCCCTCTGAAGGTCCTCCAGGAGGTTCAGGATCTGTGCCTGGATCGAGACGTCGAGCGCGGACACGGGCTCATCGCACACGATCAGCTTCGGCCGAAGCGCGAGTGCACGGGCGACTCCGATCCGCTGCCGCTGACCACCCGAGAACTCGTGGGGGTACCGGTTGTAGTGCTCTGGGTTGAGGCCCACGAGCTCCATCAGCTCCTGGACCTCGCCCTTGATCTTGTGCTTCGGCACGATCCGGTGCAGCCGGAAGGGATCCGAGATGATCGTCCCGATCGTCTTGCGGGGATTGAGCGACGCCTGGGGGTCCTGGAACACCATCTGCATGTCCCGCCGGATCTCCCGGAGCTCACCACCTCGCGCCTTCGTGATGTCACGCCCTTCGAACAGGATCCGTCCGGCGCTCGCATCGTGCAGGCGCATCACGACCCTCGCCAGCGTGGACTTGCCGCACCCGGTCTCGCCGACGAGTCCGAGGGTCTCACCCGGGTAGATCTCGAAGTCCACCCCGTCCACGGCATGGACATCTCCGATGTGCCTTTGGAAGAGGATCCCCCGCGTGATCGGGAAGTACTTCTTCACGCCCTCGAGCCGCAGCAGCGGCTCTCGGGCGGGGGCGCCCGCCGGCTCGGTTCGCTCGTGCGCCTGAACGCTCATCGAGGACTGAGCACCTCCTGGGCGGCGATCCGCTCCTTCTCCTCGAGGGGCAGGTGGCACGCGGAGGCATGGAACCCGTCGGCGGGCTGCAGCGCTGGGACCTCGACGCGGCAACGGTCGAACACGTAGGGACATCGAGGATGGAACGCGCACCCGGAGGGCACGTGGATCAGCGAGGGAGGGAGCCCCTTGATCGGGTGGAGGCGTTCCGTCTCATCTCCGACCTGCGGGATCGAGCCGAGCAGGCCCCACGTATAGGGATGGTGCGGCCGATAGTAGATGTCGTCCGTCCGGCCGTCCTCGACCACCTTGCCCGCGTACATCACCTGGATGTCGTCGCAATGTTCCGCCACCACGCCGAGGTCGTGCGTGACGATCACCACCGCCGCGTTGAACTCCTGTTGCACGGTGTCGATGAGGCTCAGGATCTGCGCTTGCACCGTCACGTCGAGCGCCGTCGTGGGCTCGTCCGCGATCAACACATCCGGATTCAGCGCGAGTGCCATCGCGATCATCGCTCGTTGGCGCATCCCGCCCGAGAACTCGTGGGGGTACTGTTTCGCTCGATCCTGAGGCTGGGGGATGTTGACCCGATCGAGCATGTCGACCGCTCGGCGTTCGGCCTCGGACTTCGTGATCTTCTCGTGCAGCCGGATGGCTTCGGCGATCTGGTACCCCACCTTGTAGAAGGGGTGGAGGGAGGTGAGCGGGTCCTGGAAGATCATCGAGAGCTTCGCTCCCCGGAGCCCTTCGAGTTCCTCCGCCGGAAGGCGGAGCAGATCCTCGCCCTGGAAGATGATCTCCCCGGTGATGTCGGCCTGGTTCGAGCGGATCAGTCCCATCACCGTCAGGAACGTCACGCTCTTCCCCGATCCCGATTCCCCGACCACGCCGAGCGTCTCACCGGGCATCACGGAGAAGGAGACGCCGTCGACCGCGTGCACGACGCCATCTTCCGTCGGGAACGAGACGTGGAGGTCTCGTACGTCGAGGACGGGCTCAGGCATCGCGGCGGCTCGATCCGTGGCTCACGCGTATCTCACCCGGGGGTCGAGCGCCGCGTAGGCGATGTCGACGACCAGGTTCGCGATCACGATGAACACGGCGCCGATGACCGTGACGCCCATCACGACCGGGAAGTCAGCGGTGTAGATACCCTCGATCGCGTATTGCCCGAGCCCGGGCAGCGCGAAGACGTTCTCGGTGATGATCGCCCCGCCCAGCAGGAACGCGAAGTCGAGCCCGAACATCGTGACGAGCGGGGTCAGGGCGCTGCGAAGGCCGTGCTTGCCGATCACGCGGCGCTCAGGCATCCCCTTGGCGCGAGCCGTTCGGATGTAGTCCTCGCCCATCGTCTCCATGAGGTTCGACCGAGTGAGGCGCGAGTAGAAGGCAGCCGAGGTGAACGCCAGCGTGATCCAGGGGAGCACGAACCTGCCTTGCAACACCGCTTCGATCATCGACTCGTCCCGCGGGAGGCCGGTTCCGGGGAAGATCGCCCACTGGAAGTGGAAGAGGTAGAGCAGAACCAGGCCCAACCAGAACACCGGGACGGAGACTCCGAACAGCGCGAAGAGCATGCCGGCGCGATCGAAGAGGCTCCCGGGTTTGATGGCTGAGACGATCCCGATCGGCACCCCCATCGCCACCCAGAGGATCGACGCCCCTATCGTGAGCGTGAGCGTCACCGGCATCCGGATCTTGATCTCCTCCTTCACGGCGACCCGGTTGCCGTAGGAGTAGTAGACGTCTTCGTTGAGCCAGAGCCCCGGCACCGGGACCAGGCCCCTCGCGAACTTCCAGTACTGCACCGGAAGAGGTTGATCGAGGCCGAACTTGTGCCGGACCTGCGCGACGAGCTCCGGGCTCGGGTGCCTCCCGACGGCACGGATCACCGGGTCGGTACTCGGGATCTTCACGAAGATGATGAACGTGATGAGCGTCACCACGAACAGGACCAGGATCATGAACAACACCCTGCGGATCAGATACCGTCCCACGACCCTCGCACCTCATCGGATCCCGGGATCGGGGCCGGCCATGGCCGGCCCCGTCCATGGGATCCAGTCCGTCGGGCTACTCTCCGCACCCGGGTTTCAGCGCGACCTGATCGAACGCCGTCCCGCTGTCGAACACTGACCACTGGTAGTTGGTCACGCAGCTCGACACGATGTTGACGTTCTGGCTGATCACGAGCGGCACGTATGAAGCCACCTCCTCGTTCAGCATCTTGTCGGCGTCTGCCCAGCACTGCACGCGCGCATCACCGGCCTGCGCGATGCACTCGTCGATCTTCTCATCCATCCCGACAACGGAGGTCACGTCGTAGCCGTACTTCTTCAACTGCTCCGGCGTGGCGCCCATCATCGTGTAGTTCGTGTTGTACTGGTCGAGGATGTTCGCCCCGTAGTTCGTGAACCAGTAGAACGTGTAGGCATCGGGGTAGTCCATCAGCCAGCCCGAGAACATCGTCATCGCCACGTGCGCCTTCGGGTCGAAGATCTGCTTGTACGCGGCGGAGTTCTCGAGGGATTTCAGATCCAGCTTGATGCCGATCTTCTCGAGGTTCGAGGCGATCAGCGCATCTGCGGCCTCGGACTCGGTCCCCACGACCCCGATCGCGAGGACGCCCTCACATTCGGGCGCATCACAGATGCCGTCCTGGTCGGTGTCGTACGGGGACTGCTTCATCTCTTCCATCGCCGATGCGAGGCCCTCCGGGCTGTCGGCGCCGGCGTTGTTCGGGGTCGCGTAGTAGTCGTAATCGTCGAGTAGACCGCCGAGCAACGAATCGGGTGTGTAGTGGGTGGCGATCGAGCCGCTGACCTCACCGCCCGAGAAGCGACGCCACCCTTCCTTGTTGACCGCGAAGTTGACGGCCCTCCGGACGGCGAGGTCGTCGAACGGTGGGACCGCGACGTTCATGGACAGGTAGTAGTTGCCGTAGCTGGGGTTGTAGAAGATCTGATCCTCCAGCTCCGGGTCCGTCGTGAAGTCCTGGAGCGTCTTGGGTGTGACGCCGTTCTCGAACGTGGTGTCGTACTCGTCGTTGATCGACCGCCTTCTCGCAGGACCGACCCCTCGGCCCCCGGCTGGATCGAGACGTCGATCTCGTCCACGTAGGCCTTCCGCAGATCGTCCTGGGCCCACGACGGGTTCCGGACCAGGAGCATCGAGCGCGCCGTGCGGTACCCGGACACCGGCTCCTGCTCGTCGGCCGGCTTCGAGAAATCGAGGTTCTCAGAGCCCTCGAACATGTACGGGCCGATCGCCACCAGGAATGGCCCGTAGCTCTCGTCATGTCCCTCCGCGACACCGAACTTCGCCTTCGGGTCGGACGGGTTCGGCGGGATCGGCGCGGTCGCAGCCATCGCGAACCGGTAGTTGAAGTCGCCGATGGGTTCGGTGAGCGTGATCTCGAGCGTGTAGTCGTCGACCGCCTTCATCCCCGAGATGCTGTCGGCGTCTCCCGACGCGTACTCCGTCGCACCCTCGATGGCGTCGTAGTAACCCATGTAGGGTCCGCCGACCGTATATCCGCGCTCGATCGGTCGGATGAAGTCCCCAGCCGTGATCTCGACGTCTTCGAGGGGGGGTGCGTACATCAGCCCCTCTTTCAACTTGATCGTGTACGTGAGCCCGTCGCCGGACACCTGTGGGACATCGGTCGCGAGATCCGGGAAGACCTCCGTGCCCTGATGCTCCGCATCCAGCCCGTTGTAGCTGTAGAGCGTCCTGAGCAAGCAGCATCGGAAGTACGCGAAGGGCAACTGGTAGTACTCGATCTGCGGGTCCATCGTGTGCGTGACGTCCGAATTCATCGCGACGTTCAGCGTCCCGCCCTTCTGCGGCTCCGCCCCGGCCTCCGCCGAGGCAGTCGGGCTACCACCTTCGTCCCCTCCGCCGCCGCAGGATGTCGCCACGAGGCCGAGCACGGCCACGAAGGCGATGGTCTTCAGCGCACTCCTCATCAGGTCCACCTCCCGGTATCGAACCGTCTTCTCTAACTATCCGTCCGCGGCGTGTGTCACACGCCCTGCTCGCCAGCGATGTGCGTGGGTATCTGGTCCTTCCTCGCCTTCTTCTTCGCCTTGCCCGCCTGGCGACGCTGGTGTTGCCGCCTGAACGACATCGCGGCCGCGCGCGGATCGAGGGCATCGCGCAGCCCGTCCCCGACGAGGTTGAACGCCAGGGTGGTGGCGAGCAGGAAGACGCCCGGCCAGAGCATCATCCACCAGGCCACCTCGAAGAACGTGGTGGCGTCGGAGAGCTCCCGACCCCACGAAGGGATCGAGGGTGGCACCCCCACCCCCAGATAGGACAGCGCCGCCTCGAACAAGATGTTGGCCGGGATGATCAGGGTCGTGTAGACGAGGACCGGAGCGACGATGTTCGGGAAGATCTCGCGCCGCATGATCCGGCCGTTCGAGGCACCCTGGGCCCGCGCGGACTCGACGAACTCCTTCTCCCGAAGCGAGAGCACCTGGCCGCGTACGATCCTCGACAGGTAGGGCCACGAGAACAGCGCGATCACATAGCTGACGAGGAGCAGTCCCGGCTTGATCAGTCCTCCCAGACATCCGTTCTTCTGCAGGCCACACGCCGACACCAGACCCAACGCCAGCAGCAGGATGGGGAGAGAGAGCACGATGTCGCTGAACCGCGAGATCGCCGTGTCGACCTTGCCCCGGTAGAACCCCGCCATGATGCCGAGCGTGATGCCGATCACCATCTCGACGCCGGTGGCCACGAATGCGATGAACAACGAGGTACGCGCCCCGTAGAGGACGCGAACGAACAGGTCGCGGCCCGCGTTGTCGGCTCCGAACCAGAACGCCTTGTTCGGGCCCTTGGGGATGCCCGCGGACGTCGTCATCTCGAAGACGAAGATCTCGTTCGGTCCGTGGTGGGCGACATGCTCGGCGATCACGGGGGCGAGCAGCGCGAGCAGCGTGATGAGCGCGATGAAGACGAGGCCCGCGATCGCGAACTTGTCGCGGAGGAACCGGCTCCAGAACAGCTGGCTCGGGCTGCGGCCGGCGATCGCGGGGGCGGAGGGACTCTGGGTGCCGGGCTGGGATTCCGGTTCGACGACCTCAGGCTCGACACCGATCTGCGCCACTCAGTCGTCCCCTCTCTGCATCCGGGCCTTCGATGCTACGGGCGATCTACCTCGCACACAAGCCACCAGGGTTCCCGCCAGACTATACGGAAGATCCGGCGGCGGGGATTCGGCTTGCTCACGTCGTTCTCTCTCCGCCCGAGCGACTCACGGGTGTTCAGCTCCGGAGCAACGCGCTCAGCCGCGGCAGGATCTGCGGGCCGAGCAGCTCCCCCAGCGACCCGTCAGCGCAGGCACGCTCGCCGAACGAGTTCGAGCCGTCGGGACGCACCGGCCCCCCGCTCACGACCAGCGGGACGGGGTCGGCCGTATGCGCCCGACGGAGGCAGGAGGTCGAATGATCGGCGGTGACCGCGACGATGGTGTCGGCTCCGAGCCGAGGAAGCACCTCGCCGAAGAACGCTCGGTCGATCGCGGTCACCACGTCGCGCTTGTCCTCGGCGCGGCCGTCATGGGCCGGCACATCGGGGCCCTTGATATGCACGTACAACGCCTGATACTCACCGAGGGCCTCGGTGGCGAGGTGGGCCCACGCTGCGTAACGCTCCTCCGCCTCGGGGCCGAAGCCGGACGCATCGAGCCTCGGCGCGTCGACCGGATGCATGCCGAGTGCGATCGAGATGCCTCGCTCGACTGGCATCTCGACGAAGCACCCCCACGACACCCCGAACCGGTCCGCGATCGGCTGCAGGCGCGGGAGATGGTCGCCGCCATCGCGGGTGAGGATGAGGTTGCCGGGGAGCTTCCCCGCGTCCCGGCGCCGGGCGTTGACCTCGCTGACGTCGAGGATGCGCGCCGATCCCTCGACGAACGCGTTCGTGAGCTCCGCGGCACGCTCGGCGGCTTCGGTCGCCTCGAGGGCCACGGCGGTCGCCACGCGCGGCTCGAACGTCTCGAGCGCGACCCCCAGGTGTCCACGGCGCTCGTACGCCGGGTCGGTGTTGGTCACGTCGGCCGACAACGCCTCGCCGTCGTCGGTCCGGATCACCAACGCTCCGCGATGCTCGATCGTCGCGCGCAGGTCGAACGTGGCCCCCGGCAGCTCGAGGGTGGCGTTCACCTCGTCCGCGAGGGCGTGCGCCTCCTCGCTGGTGAGATCCCGCCCGACCCGACGGTCGACGATCTCCGGCCAGGCGGCGGTGGCGAAGTTGATTCGGTACGCGAGATCGCCGTCGCGCAGGTCCATGCCGATGCCCAGCGCCTCGAGCACCCCACGGCCAGGGTGCTCCTCGTGGGGGTCGTAGCCCAGGATGCCGAAGACACCGATGTCGGACTCGGGCGCGATGCCCGGCCCGACGGTCACGACCGTGCCGGTCGCACCGCGAGCCGCCAGCGCATCGAGCTCGGGGGTCTCGGCTGCTTCCAGCGGGGTGCGGTGGTCGAGCTCGGGGATCGGGTCGTCGCCGAGTCCGTCGAGGCAGACGTAGAGCAACGTCGTCACGCAGGGTCCTTTCTCGTCTCCCCCACCAGCTCAGCGATACTTCACGATGAGGGCGAACTCTTCCGGGTCGAGGCTCGCTCCGCCCACGAGGGCCCCGTCGATCTCCGGGTGGGCCATGAACCCGCGGATGTTGCCGGGCTTGACGCTTCCCCCGTACTGCACTCTCACGGCCCGTGCGACCTCGTCACCGTAGCGTTCGGCGATGGCCGCCCGGATGACCTCGACCACACGGCCGGCGTCGACGGGCTCGGCGTTGCGCCCGGTCCCGATCGCCCAGATCGGCTCGTAGGCGACGACCACCGTCGACGCCTGCTCGGCGCTCACGTTGTCGAGGCCTCGCCTGATCTGCTGGCTCACCTTCGTCTCGGTGCCGTCGGCGTCGCGTTCCTCGAGCGTCTCGCCGACGCAGAGGATCGGGGTCATGTCGTGGGCGAGCACCGCCCGTACCTTCTTGTTGACGACGAGGTCGTCCTCGGCGAAGAGTTGACGGCGCTCTGAGTGCCCGACGATCACGTAACCCACCTTCAGCGCCTGCAGCATCGGTGGGGATACCTCGCCGGTGAACGCCCCCTTCTCGCCCGAGTGGACGTTCTGGGCTCCCAGTCCGTACGGCAACCTGTCGGAGTCGAGGAGCGTCTCGACCGAGCGGAGCGCGGTGAACGGCGGACAGATCACCACCTCGACCCGCTCGGCGTCGTCGGCGTTCAGGAGGTAGCTGAGCTTCTGCACGGCTTGGATCGCCTCGAGATGCGTCTTGTGCATCTTCCAGTTGGCCGCGATGATCGGCCGCCGTTCGGTCGCTGGTGATGTCACCGGTCCTCCTCCAAGATCGCGATGCCCGGCAGCGCACGGCCTTCGAGGAACTCGAGCGACGCGCCGCCACCTGTGGACAGGTGGTCGAAGGCGTCGGCCAGCCCAGCCCTCTTCACGGCGAGCAGAGAGTCACCGCCACCGACCACGCTGAACGCGTCGGCGTGGGCGACGGCGGTCGCCACTCCTCTCGTCCCGGCGCTGAAGGGCTCGAGCTCGAAGACCCCCATCGGGCCGTTCCACAGGATCGTCTTCGCGTCGGCCACGATGCGCGAGTACTCCTCGACGGTCTTGGGTCCGATGTCGAGGCCCATCAGCCCCCTGGGGATCTCGGACGCCGGCACCGTGCGCCGCTCGGCCTGCGATGAGATCCCGGCGGCTGCCACCACGTCCTGCGGCACCTCCACCAGCACGCCGCCCTCGCTCGCCCGCGCCCTCGCCGCCCGTACATCGTCGAAGCGTTCCCGTTCCACGAGGCTGTTGCCGACCTCGCCGCCGGCGGCCGCGATCAGCGTGAACGCCATGGCGCCGCCGATCAGCAAGGCGTCGACCCGGTCGATCAACGCCTCGATCACGCCGAGCTTGTCGCCGACCTTCGCGCCCCCCAGGATCGCCACGTAGGGCCGAGCGGGATCGTGCAGGAGGCGTGCGAGGACCTCGACCTCACGCTGCATCAGACGTCCCGCGACCGCCGGGCGGCCACTCGCGAGCATCAGCTCGGGCAGGGCCGACACGCTCGCATGCGCCCGGTGCGCAGCGCCGAAGGCGTCATCGACGTACCCGTCGGCGAGATCGGCGAGCCGGCCTGCGAACACCGGGTCGTCGGCCTCCTCGCCCGGATCGAACCGCAGGTTCTCGAGCAGCACGATCGGGGCATCGGGCAGTTCGGACGGCGCGGTCTCGGGGAGCGAGATCACGGCCTCCCCCAGCAGCGCGGCGAGCGCCTCGCCGACCGGTGCGAGGCGAAGGTCGTCTCGACGTTCGCCTCCGGGACGACCGAGGTGCGAGGCGAGCACCAGCCCGGCGCCCCGCTCCCGGATCTCGCGGATCGTCGGCAGCGTCGCACGGATGCGTGCGTCGTCGGCCACCCCGCTTACGTCGAGCGGCACGTTGAAGTCCGCGCGGACGAACAGGCGCGACCCGTCGACGTCACCGAGATCGTCGAGGGTTCGCAGGCTCACGGCGTCTCCCGTCGGCGCGTTAGCGTTTCGACGCGACCAGTGAGGCAAGGTCGACCAAGCGGTTCGAGTATCCCCACTCGTTGTCGTACCAGCCGACCGCCTTCACGACGTTGCCCATCACCATCGTGGCGCCGGCATCGAACGTGCACGAGGCAGGCGAGCCGACGATGTCACTCGAGACGATCGGGTCCTCGGTGTACACGAGCTTGCCGGCGAGGGAACCCCTCGAGGCCGCCGCAGCGAACGCGGCGTTCACCTCGTCGACCGTGAGGTCACGGGAGACGGTGACGACGAGGTCGGTGACCGAGCCGTCAGGCACAGGGACGCGCATCGCCATGCCGTCGAGCTTGCCCTTCAGATGCGGCAGGACGAGGCCGGTGGCCTTCGCGGCGCCCGTCGAGGTCGGGATGATGTTCGCGGCGGCGGCCCGTGCGCGACGGAGGTCCTTGTGCGGCAGGTCGAGGATGCTCTGATCGTTCGTGTACGCGTGCACGGTGGTCATGAAGCCCTGCTCGATGCCGAAGGCGTCGTCGATCACCTTCGCCATCGGCGCGACGCAGTTCGTGGTGCACGAAGCGTTCGAGATCACGTGGTGGTTCGACGGGTCATACGCTTCGTCGTTCACACCGAGCACGATCGTGAGGTCCTCGTTCTTCGCTGGAGCGCTGATGATCACCTTCTGCGCACCGGCCTCCAGGTGGGCGGCCGCCTCGTCGCGGTCGGTGAAGATGCCCGTGGACTCGATCACGATCTCGACCCCGAGCTCCTTCCAGGGGAGGTCCGCCGGGTTGCGTTCGGCGAGCACCCGTAGCTCGTCGCCCTCGATCACGAGCCCGTTGGCCCCGACGGCCACGTCGCCCGGATAGCGGCCGTGCACCGAGTCGTACTTCAGCAGGTGCGCCATCGTGGTGGCGTCTCCGAGGTCGTTCACCGCCACGAAGTCGAAGTCGCGGCCGAGCTGTTTCGCGGCCCGGAAGAAGTTGCGGCCGATGCGGCCGAATCCGTTGATGCCGATCTTGACGCTCATCAGGGAGTCCTCCTCAGCGGTTGGTGTGGTCAGCACCTAGGTGTCTGAGCCCATCCTAGTCAGGGCCCCGGGCATCGGCACCGGGCGAAGGCCCCGGGGTGCGCATGTCGCGCGGTGCGCCGCTCTACGACCGGGCGAGGTCGCGGTGGGCCACGGTGACCGGCAGCCCGCGATCGACGAAGTAGCGTCCCAGCTCCTCGGAGACGACCACCGAGCGATGCCGCCCGCCGGTGCACCCCACGGCCACCGTGAGGTAGGACTTGCCCTCGGCGACGTAGCCGGGCACGACCACCTCGAGCAATGCCTCGAGCCGCTCCATGAACGCCCGGTACTGGTGCAGACCGGCCACGAACTCGCGGACCCGGTCGTCGGTGCCCGGCAGCGGGCGCAGGTCGTCGATCCAGTGCGGGTTCGGCAGGAACCGCACGTCGAGCACGAGATCGGCGTCGCGCGGCGTGCCGTACTTGAAGCCGAACGACGTGATCGACACCTGCAGACCATGCTCCGGCGGCGCATCGGAGAACGCGTCGCGGATGCGATCGCGCAGGTCGTGCGGTGTGAGTCCGCTGGTGTCGATGATCAGATCGGCGTCGCCACGCAGGCTCTCCATCATGAGTCGTTCCTTGCGGATGCCCTCGACCACCCGGTCGGCAGGGGCGAGCGGGTGTCGGCGGCGGGTCGCCTCGTACCGGTTCACCAGGTCGTCGTCGGCGGCCTCGAGGAACAAGATGCGGTAGTCGACCCGGAGCTGCTGCAGCTCGTCGAGCGCCTTCGACAGCTCGCCGAAGAAGACGCCGCCGCGAGCGTCGACCACGATCGCCACGCGAGACGGGCCGCCCGGCCGTGAGACCAGCTCGGCCATGGTGGACAGCAGCGCCGGCGGCAGGTTGTCGACGACGAAGTACCCGAGGTCCTCCAGGGAGTGCGCAGCCTCCGAACGACCGGCGCCCGACAGCCCGGTGATCAGCAGGAACCCCGGCCCGGCTGCGGGCTCGTCGGAGACAGCGTCTGGCACCGAGCCCGTCGGCATCGCGTCGGCCGTCACGCGCTGACCCTCCCGTCGGACATCAGGCCCGGGGCGGTCACGAGCGGGCGGGCAGCGGGCTCGCTCGCGTGGAGCCGTTCGAAGATCGCGGCCGCCAGTTCCGGCCCGATGCCCGGGGTCTCGGCGATCTGCTCGGGCTCGGCCCGGCGGAGACGGGCGAGCGAACCGAACCGCTTCATCAGGGCCTTCTTGCGAGCCGGCCCGACGCCGGGGACCTCGTCGAGCGGCGAGGCGAGGGCGCGCTTCTCGCGCTTCTGCCGATGGTAGGTCACCGCGAACCGGTGCGCCTCGTCGCGCAGATGCTGCAGGACGAACAACGCCTCCGAGCCGCGCGGGATCAGCAGCGGGTCGGGATGGTCGGGGAAGTACACCTCTTCGAGTCGCTTCGCGAGCCCGACGTGCGGGATCGACAGACCCAGCTCACCGAGCACCTTGGAGGCCATGCTCAGCTGCCCCCGGCCACCGTCGACGACGACCAGGGCCGGAGGGTACGAGAAGCGGCGGCCCGCGGCGGGGCTCTCCGCCCGCTCCTCGAGCAGCCGCATGAACCGGCGGCGGAGCATCTCCTCCATGGATGCGAGATCGTCCTGTCCGGCGACGCCCTTGATCTGGAACCGGCGGTAGTCCGACCGCTTCGGCAGCCCGTCTTCGAACACGACCATCGAACCGACGGTGTCGGTGGGCCCCAGGTTGGAGATGTCGTAGCACTCGATGCGGAGCGGTGCCTGCTCGAGGCCGATGCGGTCGGCGAGCTCCGCGAGCGCGCGCGAGCGTGCGCCGAAGTCGGACGCTCGCCGGAGCTTGTGCCGATGGAACGATTCCGCGGCATTGCGGGTCACGACCTCGTGCAGACGGCGCTTCGCGCCGCGCTCCGGCACGCCGATGTGGACCTTCGTGCCACGTCGTTCACCGAGCCACGACTCGAGCACGTCGCGGTCGGCGGGCTCGACCGGGACGAGCACCCGTGGCGGCACCTCGTCGCGCTCCATGTAGAGCTGGCGGACGAACGACGCGACGAGCTCCTCGCGGGAGAGCTCCTCGACCCGGTCGACGACCCAGCCCTTGCGACCGAGCACGCGTCCACCGCGCACCATGAACACCTGGAACGCGGCCTCGAGCTCGTCGTCGGCCATACCGATCACGTCGATGCTCTCGGGGCGGTCCAGCACCATCTCCTGCGCCTCGAGCGCGCGCCTCGCCGCGCCGAGTTGATCGCGGTACCTCGCCGCTTGCTCGTACTCCTGCCGTTCGGCCGCTTCGCGCATCTCGCGGTCGAGGCGCTGCATCACCGGCTTCGTGTTCCCGCTGAGGAAGTCGGCGAGCGCGTCGACGTCGGCCCGATAGGTCTCCTGCGTGACCCCGCTCACCTCGGGCACGCACGGACCGCTGCAGCGTCCGATGTCGAAGTAGAGGCATGGTCGCTTCGCGCGGGCACGCTGGTCGAAGAACGCGTTGGAGCACGTTCGCACCGGGAACACCCGAGTCAGCGCGTCCAGCGTGTCGCGGATCGCCCATGCGTGTCCGTAGGGGCCGAAGTACCGGACCTTCTTCCGCTTCACGCCGCGGAGCACCTGAGCCCGCGGCCACTCCTCCCCCACGGTCAGCGCGAGGTATGGATAGGACTTGTCGTCGCGGTAGCGGATGTTGAACCGCGGCCGATGACGCTGGATCAGGTTGTACTCCAACATCAGCGCGTCGACCTCGCCGCCGGCGACGATCCACTCGACACTCTCGGCGGCTTGCACCATCGCCTCGGTTCGGGGGTGCAGAGGTTTGCCCCAGTAGTTCGCGAGCCGCTTCCGGAGGGACCGCGCCTTGCCGACGTAGACGACGCGCCCGTCACCGTCGCGGAAGAGATAGGCACCCGGGAGATCGGGGATGTCGCCGGCGGTCGGTCGGGTGAGGGTCACCCGGTCATCGTAGTCGCGTCGCCGGACACCTCCGGCGAACGCATGGCCTCACTTCACCTCGATCGCCACGAGGTTGCCCGTCATGGTCGGGTGCACATCACAGATGTAGAAGTACTCGCCCGCGTCCAACGGATCGACGTCCAGGGTCTCCTGCACCACACCGGGCTGCACCTCGGTCGCGCCGATCTGGTCGCCCCCTTCTTCGGTCAACAGGTCGAAGTTGTGCGGGATACCCGCGTCCTGGTTGTCGATGTTCACCGTGAACGCCTCACCGGCGGGCGCCACGAGACAGGTCGTGTCCCACGCGATGCCGCTCGCCACGATGTCGAGCAGGATCTCGCCGTCGGCGCCGCACTCACCGCCACCGTCGACGGGAGGCGCGGGGATGTCGCCGGGATCGATCGTCGGGCTGGGCGCCGCGACGGCGAGCTCCGCGAGGTCGCCCTGCACGCCGAAGCGGAGGTTCTCGCCGTCCGGGTCGAACCAGGCAACGAAGACGTTGGCGCCGTCCGGCGAGACCCCGACCGAAGGGGAACGGCCGCCGGTGGTATCGAGCGTCTCGAGCGGGGTGAAGGTGGTCCCGTCGTCGGAGGTCGCGAGTACGACGCCGTCGGGCCCCTCCCAGGCGGCGACCAGGCCGCCCTCGTCGTCGACCGCGACCCCGGTCATCGGCGCCAGGTTCCCGTTGCCGGCATCGTCGAGCGGCGGCGCATCGGCGATCTTCGCGACCGACCACGAGGCACCGTCCTGGCGAGCGAGGTGCACGCCACCTTCGCCGTCGTAGAAGGTCAGCAGCGCGTTGCCGTCGGCGTCGACCGCCAAGTCGAGGCCTTCGCCCGACACGTCGCCGATCACCTCGGCGGGCGTCCACTCCGCACCCTCGAGCGTCGAGACCATGACTGCCCTCGCGTCGGTGTCGACCCACGCGACCGCGGGCCCGGCGGCGGTCACGCCGATCTGCGTCGGGAGCGGCTGTGGGCACCCGGCGCACTGTGGGATCGACGCCACCGTCTGGGTGTCCCACCCGTCGTCGGTGCCGACCGCGACCCGCACCTCCTGTTCGCCCGCGTTCACCGTGTAGGCGACCCAGGGAACACCATCGGCATCGACCGCGACCGACGGCCGACCGATGGGCCCCGCATGGCGCAGGCCGGAGCCGTAGTCGTACACGCGCTCGACGCTGGACGTGTCGGTGCTGCTGGCGTAGTAGACGCCGTCCGTCCCGGTCCAGACCACGTGCCTCGCGCCCGCCTCGTCGATCGCGATGTCGGTACCGTTCGTGTTCTCCGCCGTGGCTCCGATCAACGACCGCTCGAACGCCGGCCCGTAAGGGATGTAGACGCCGGTGGGTGTCTCGCGCACCTGCGCGACCGCTCCCCTCGTCCAGACCCCGTCGGCGGACAGGCTCGCGACTCCCACGGCCGCGCCGTCCTTGGGCTCCTCGTCGTCGGTCGTGATGTACGGCGCCCCGAGCGGGCGGCCCACGGGGATCTCGCCCTCCTTGAGCACCGCCGGGAAGATGAAGTACGAGGTGTACGGGACACCCTCGGCGTCGACGGCGATCGCGTTCCCGAGGCCCGCGTCGTCGAGGAACTCCGTCACGAACGGCACGAACCGCGCACCCTCGCCGGCGACGACCTCACCCTCGGGGATCGATCCGCACGCGGCCGTCACGAGCGCTGCGGCGCACACGGAGATCAGCAGTCGCTTCGACACGTCGGCGGGGATACTAGCAAGCCTCGGGACGCCTGCTGCGAACCGCGAGGAGCGCTACGGCATCGACCGCTCGGCCGGCCGCAGCGGCAGCTGCGGACGTTCCAACACCTCGGCCAGGAACCGCCCCGTATGCGAGTCGGGGTCGGCGGCGATCGCCTCCGGAGCGCCGACCGAGACGATCGAGCCGCCCTGATCGCCGCCTTCGGGGCCCAGGTCGATCAGCCAGTCGGCGGTCTTGACGACGTCGAGGTTGTGCTCGATCACCAGCACCGTGTTGCCGGTGGCCACGAGCCGCTGCAGCACCGCGAGGAGCTTGCGGACGTCTTCGAAGTGCAGGCCGGTGGTCGGCTCGTCGAGCACGTACAGCGTGCTGCCGGTGGCCCGCTTGTGCAGTTCGGAGCTGAGCTTGATGCGCTGGGCCTCGCCACCGGAGAGCGTGGGTGCCGGCTGGCCGAGCTTCACGTACCCCAACCCGACGTCGGACAGCGTCTGCATGTGTCGCTTGATCGGTGGGATGTGCTGGAAGAACTCGAGCGCCTCGCCCACGCTCATCTCCAACACGTCGGCGATCGACCGGCCCTTGTACTTCACCTCGAGCGTCTCGCGGTTGTACCGCCGGCCCTTGCACACCTCGCACGTGACGTAGACGTCGGGCAGGAAGTGCATCTCGATCTTGATCTGCCCGTCGCCGGCGCAGTGCTCGCACCGCCCGCCACGCACGTTGAAGGAGAACCGGCCAGGCTGGTAGCCGCGGAGCTTCGCCTCGGGCACCTGTGCGTACAGCTTCCGCACGTGATCGAAGACACCGGTGTATGTGGCGGGGTTCGACCGCGGGGTGCGCCCGATCGGCGACTGGTCGATGTCGACGATCTTGTCGACCTGCTCCCACCCCACGAGCCTCTTGTGCTTCCCGGGTTGCAGCCGGGAGCGGTACACCTTCTGCATCAGGGCTCGCAGCAGCACATCCTGCACCAGGGTCGACTTGCCCGAGCCACTGACCCCGGTGACACAGACGAACAGGCCGAGTGGGACGTCGACGGTCACGTTCTTCAGGTTGTGCTCCCTCACCCCCTCCAGACGCAGCCGAGCCTCACCCGGCTGACGCCGCACCTCCGGGGTGGCGATCTGTCGCCGACCAGCGAGGAACGCCCCTGTGAGCGACTCGTCACACTCGAGCAGTCCTTTCAGGTCTCCCGAGTACACGATCTCGCCTCCACGCTCGCCGGCGAACGGACCGATGTCGACGATGTGATCGGCCTCGAGGATCGTGGCCTCGTCGTGCTCGACCACGACGAGGGTGTTCCCGAGGTCGCGCAAGCGCACGAGGGTGTCGATCAACCGCTTGTTGTCGCGTTGGTGGAGTCCGATCGAGGGTTCGTCGAGGATGTAGAGCACGCCGACGAGGCCCGATCCGATCTGCGTGGCGAGGCGGATACGCTGGGCTTCGCCACCCGCGAGCGTGCCGGCCGGACGGGAGAGCGAGAGGTAGTCGAGCCCCACGTCGACGAGGAACCGAAGCCGCTCGCGGATCTCCTTGAGCAGGCGCTCGGCGATCATGAGCTCGCGCTCGCTGAGATCGATCGACTCGACGAACGTCAGGGTATCGCGGATCGAGCGGTCGGTGAGCTCGGCGATGTTCAGCCCTGCGACCGTGACCGCGAGGGTCTCGGGACGCAGGCGCGCGCCCTTGCACGCCCGGCATGGGATCTCGCGCATGAACTGCTCGAGCTTCTCGCGCTGCGACTCGGAGTCGGTCTCTCGGTGGCGACGCTCGACGTTCGTGACGACGCCTTCGTAGCTGGTCCAGTAGGAGCGCTGCCGCCCGTACCGATTCTTGTAGCGCACGTGGACCTGCTCGTCGCTGCCGTACAGCAGCACGTCGCGCTGTCGCTTCGGCAGCCGCCGGAACGGCGTCTCCAGGTCGATGCCGTGGGCGTCGGCGACAGCCTCGAGCACGCGGTTCCAGTACTCGAGGGTCGCGCTCGCCCAGGGCGCCAACGCCCCATCGCGCACCGAGAGGTCGGTGTCGGGCACGACCAGCTCGGGGTCGACCTCGAGGCGGGTGCCGAGGCCGTCACAGGTCGGGCACGCCCCGTACGGCGAGTTGAACGAGAAGTTGCGCGGCGCCATCTCGTCGAACGAGAGGCCGCAGTGCGTGCAGGCGAGCGACTGGGAGAAGTTCTGCAGCTCCTCTCCCTCGTCGTGGGTCTGAACAGCGATCGACGCGATGCCCTCGGCGAGCTCGAGGGCGGTCTCGATCGAGTCGGCCACCCGCCGTCGGATGTCGGGCTTGGCCACGAGCCGATCCACGACGACCTCGATCGTGTGCTTGTAGGTCTTCGCCAGGCGGATCGGCTCGGAGAGCTCGCGGACTTCACCGTCGATGCGCGCGCGTGGGAAGCCCTTGCGCGCGAGTTCGTCGAGGAGCTTGCCGTACTCCCCCTTCCGACCCCGGACGACCGGTGCGAGCACTTGGAACCGGGTGCCCTCGGGCAGCTCCATCACCTGGTCGACGATCTGGTCCGGCGTCTGGCGCCCGATCGGGCGGCCGCAGTTGAAGCAGTGCGGGTGCCCGACGCGCGCGTACAGGACGCGCAGGTAGTCGTAGATCTCGGTGATAGTGCCGACCGTGGAGCGAGGGTTGCGTGACGTGGACTTCTGGTCGATCGAGATCGCCGGGGAGAGGCCCTCGATGAAGTCGACGTCGGGCTTTTCCATCTGTCCCAGGAACTGCCGTGCGTAGGCCGACAACGACTCCACGTACCGGCGCTGTCCCTCGGCGTAGATCGTGTCGAAGGCGAGCGACGACTTGCCGGAGCCGGACAGCCCGGTGAACACGATCAAGCGGTCACGGGGGAGCTCGAGCGTGACGTTCTTGAGGTTGTGCTCACGGGCGCCGTGGATCACGAGGAGGTCGGTGCCCATACGGTGAGTCAGTGTAGTGGCGCACGGCGACACCCTCGGGGGAGCGTCGTAGCGTGTCCTGGATCATCGCCGGGATCGCCCAAGCCGGGATCGCCGAAGGAGGATGCACGATGTCGACATTGACGAGGGCCGGCGTCGCGCGCGCCAGGACGATCGGAGCGCTGGCAGAGCGAGACGTGCCGGTCGCCTCGATCGATGCGTCGATCGGCGAGATCCGCGCCGGGCTGCGCGGGTCGCCGCCTCACCGGGCGCCCGCCGTGGCGGTCCTGCGGGACGGGCGTATGGCGGGACTCCTCGCGATCGAGGCGCTGCTATCGGCCCCCGACGAGTCCATCGCCTCTGCCTTGATGGACCCAGACCCGCCGCGCGCCCGGCCCGAGACCGACCCCGAGGTGGCGGCCTGGCAGGTCGTGAACGGTCTCGCGCACACCGTGGCCGTCGAGGACGCGGACGGGCGTTTCCTCGGTTTGGTTCCCCCCCATGCGCTCCTGGCGGTGCTCGCCGCTGAGCACGAAGAGGACCTGTCGCGCCTGGGTGGCTCGCTGCACGACACGTCGGAGGCCCGCATCTCCAGCCGCGAGTCGATCGGACGGCGGCTGCGCCATCGGCTCCCGTGGCTGATCATCGGGCTCGCCGGCGCCGCGGCCTCAGCCGTGCTCGTCCGGAGCTACGAGGCGGACCTCGCGCGTGCCGCGGTGCTCGCGGTCTTCCTCCCCGGGATCGTGTACATGGCCGATGCCGTCGGCACCCAGACCGAGACGCTCATCATCCGTGGCCTCTCGGTCGGAGTGTCCATCCGCGAGGTCGTGCGTCGGGAGTCCGCGACCGGACTGTTGATCGGGCTCACCCTGGCGGCGCTGACTTTCCCGTTCGTGCTGTGGTGGCGTGGGGACCCCGACGTGGCGATCGCGGTCGCTCTATCGTTGCTCGCGGCGTGCGGTGTCGCCAGCGTGGTCGCCATGGCCCTGCCGGCGCTATTCCGCAGGGCGGGGGTCGACCCCGCCTTCGGGAGCGGCCCCCTGGCGACGGTGATCCAGGATCTGCTCTCGATCCTGCTCTACCTCTGGATCGCGACGGCGATCGTCTGAGGTCCCGGAACGCGGGGTGATCGGACCACCTATCCTCCCCCGATGGAACGAGACCTGCGCGAGACGCCACTGTTCAAGGACGTCGAGTCCTTCTTCCGCTCGGTGCTCGAGCCGGGGTTCGGCACGGCCACCCCCGCCGGGGACCCGGCTCCCTCCCCGGACGACCGATGGCTCGCGTTCCGAGGCCAGCGACTCGACCGACTGGAGGGCCACGCCCTCGGCCGGATCTGCCTGGTCGGCCGCGGACGGCGGCGGGCTCCGACAGATCACCGAGGGGACGAACGACGACTCGGAACCGCGATGGTCTCCCGATGGCACGCAGCTGAGCTTCCGCTCCGACCGAGCGGAGAAGGGGCGGCACCAGCTGTACGTGCTCGATTCGGATCTGCCCGCCGAGGCCCGACGGCTCGCGACCCTGCCGGGCGCCGTCGAGTGGCATCGGTGGTCGGCCGACGGCGCGCGCATCCTCGTCGGGGTCGCCGGCAGGGCCGCGGAGCAGGCCGACGCGCTCGGGTCGGGCACCCTCGGCGGTGAGCAGGACGTGCCGGCGTGGGTGCCCGACGTGGAGTCGATCGACGACGGCGACGCGGAACGGCGGTCGCTCTGGCTGATCGACGCCTCGAGCGGCGAGGCGCGCCGGATCTCGGCCGAGGGTCGCAACGTCTGGGAAGCGGACTGGTGCGGCGCCCGCCACGCCGTCGCCGTCTCGTCGGACGGTGCGGGTGAGGATGCCTGGTACGGGGCGGGCGTATCCCTGATCGACCTGGCCGACGGCTCGGAGCGACCGCTGGCGGCGAGCGACGTGCAGTTCGGCTGGGTCGCGGGCTCGCCGTCGGGCGCGACGGCCGCGGTGATCGAGGCCGTCTGCAGCGACCGGGTCGTCGTCTGCGGCGACCTGCGGCTGATCGACGTCGCCTCGGGTGCGATGTCGCCGGTGGATCTCGGCGACGTCGACGCGTCGCGCGCCGTCTGGCTGGGTGAGGAACGGCTGGTCGTTTTCGGACGCCGTGGGCTTGCGTCGGTCGCCCTCGAAGTGACGTCGGCGGGCGGTGTCGTCCGCGAGATCTGGGCGACCGAGGGGTCGGTCGGCGAGCTCTATCACCCCAGCGGCGCGGTGCTCGGGGACGGGATCGCCGTGCTCACGTCGTCGCACCGTCGGCCCCCGTCCATCGTCGTCGTGGACGGCGAGGGCGAGCGCGAGGTCGCCGCCCCGCGCCACGCCGGTCACGACGTCGTGCTCGGAGCGATCGGCCGGCGCGAAGGGATGCGTTGGACCTCGACCGACGGCCTCGAGATCGAGGGTCTGCTCACGCTGCCGCCGGGCGAGGGGCCCTTCCCGCTCGTGCTCGACGTGCACGGCGGCCCGATCGGCAGTACCGACGACCGGTTCCCCGGCGTCCTCGATGCGCTGCTGCTCTCGCGCGGGTTCGCGATCCTCGAGCCGAACCCCCGGGGGTCGACCGGCCACGGCCAAGGGTTCGCCGGCCGGGTCGTCGGCGACATGGGTGGGCTCGACGTCGACGACGTGCTCGCCGGGGTGGACGCCGTGGTGGCAGCCGGTCTCGCCGACCCCGACCGTCTCGTCCTGACGGGAGGCAGCTACGGCGGGTTCATGGCCGCATGGATCCCGACGCAAGATCAGCGGTTCAAGGCGTCGGTGTCGATCTCCCCTGTGACCGACTGGTGGTCCGAGCGGTTCGACAGCAGCCTCGGCGCGTGGGTAGGCGACTTCCTCGGCGGGCAGCCGCACGAGGTGCCCCAGGAGTACACGGGCCGCAGCCCGGTGCTGCACGCCGCGAACGTCACCACCCCCGTGCTGCTCACTTCGGGGCGTCACGACCGGGCGACCCCCGTGGGACAGGCCGTCGAGTTCTACCGCGCGCTCCGCGAGCGCGGCGTGCCGGCCGAGGTGGTGCTGTACCCGCAGGAGGGGCACGGCGTGAGTGAGTTCCCCGCGATCCTCGACCTCGCGACCCGCACGGTTGCCTGGTTCGAGCGGTTCCTGCCAGGCACGGGCGACGGACGCTAGGCTGCCTGGCATGACGACCCGCGCCGAACTCGAAGCCCTGCCGACGGAGGATCTCTACGATCGCACACTCGCCCTCGCCAAGCGCCGGCTCGACGTGGGGTTCTTCTGGGACCTGCTGAAGGCGCTCCCCGTGGCCGAGGAAGTCATCGGCGACGACGAGCGGAGCAAGACCGACGTCCGCCGTCCTCTGGCCCTGCTGAACGATCTGCTCTACGACGCCGACTCCGGTCCGCTCGGCGAGGCCCTGCGCCCGATGTACGTCGACTACCTGCTCGAGCATGATCGGAAGCACCATGGAGACGAGCCGGTGGGCGAGGACGAACCGGTGGGCGAGGACGAACCGTCCGAAACGGCCGAGGCGGGCGACGATGCGGCCCAAGCGACGGGGTCCGCCGACGACGCCTGACCGGGACCTCGTCTCCTACCGGGACGAGTTCCCGGTGCTCGATCGCAAGACGTACCTGATCAGCGCCTCCCTGGGGCCGATCTCGCATCGTTCGCGTGCGCTGCTCGAGGACTACCTCGACGCCTGGGCGACGAAGGGCGCGCCGGACCACGTGTGGTTCGAGGACATCTTCCCGGCCATGGCGGGCTTGAAGCGGTCGTTCTCGGGGCTGGCGGGATGCGACATCGACGAGGTCGCGATCACGACGAACATCTCGGTGGCGCTCGCGACGGTCGCCTCGGCGATCGACCTGCGCGGTGAACGCAACCGCGTGATCCTCAGCGAGCTCGACTTCCCCACCGACGGGCACGTCTGGCTCGCGTGGGCGGCGAAGACGGGAGCCGAGATCGTCTGGCTGCGTTCTCCCGACGAGCTCACGATCCCGCTCGAGGCCTACGACGAGGCGATCGACGAGCGCACCGCCCTGGTGATGGTGAACCGCGTGCTGTACCGGTCGAGCGCGATCGTCGACGCTGCGGCGATCTGCGCGCTGGCGCGGGATCGGGGAGCCCTCTCGTTCGTCGACGACTACCACGGCCTCGGCATCGTGCCGCTCGAACTGCACGACCTGGGTTGCGACCTCTACACCGCGGGCTCGCTGAAGTGGATGTGCGGCGGCCCGGGCATGGTGTTCCTGTACGCGCGGCGCGACGCTGCTGCCGTCCCTGGAACCCGCCGTCACCGGCTGGTTCGCGACCGAGGAGCCGTTCTCGTTCGACCTGGAGCACCTCGCGTACCACCCCACCGCGCGCCGGCTCGAGCACGGCACACCCCCGGCGCCGGTGTTCTTCCTCGCGCAGGGGGGCATCGATGTGATCTCGGAGGTCGGGGTCGAGCGGATCCGCGCACGGCAGGGTGAGCTGACCGACCACGTGATCGCGCGGGCCGACGAGGCCGGGCTCGAGGTGCGCACGCCACGCTCGCGGGACGAGCGCGGGGGCGTCGTGAACGTGCGGGTGGGCGAGGACGCGGGCGCGATCTGCCACGAGCTGCTGGCTCGCGACGTGTGCACCGACTTCCGTGGCGACGGTCTGCGGATCAGCCCACACTTCTTCAACACGGAAGCCGATGTCGACCGCTGCTTCGACGAGCTCCTCGCGGTGATGGCCTCGCGCTGAGCCGGGATCGACGCCGAGTAGTCTGAAGCAGACTACCGCGCGGAGACGATCCGTCCCGCCCGGACGACGAGCCTGATGTCGTCGAGCGCCGCGACGTCGCCCAAGGGGCTCTCCCCAACGACCAGCAGATCGGCGGGGGCTCCGATCTCGATCGGAGCCCGCACGAACGTCTGGAGCACCTCCTCGGTCGTGAGTCCGGCGGCGCGCAGCCACCGTAGCTCGTCGACGTGCACCCCCGGCGGGATCGGGCCGTTGCCGAGGTCGGTGCCGTAGGCGATCTCCCCGCCCGCGCGATGGAACCTCGCCAGGTTGTCGAGGGCGCACCGGAGCTCGGGGGTGTCGCGGCCGAAGCCGTGGATGTCGAGCGTCGATACCCATCGCTGGCGAGCCGCGGCCGCGGCGATCGTCGCGTCGTCGAGGCGCTCGGTCCACGGGGTGTGCGCGAGCTCGCCGATGCCGGCGCCCAACGCCCGTGCGACCTGCCCCGCCCCCTGCGCGTGCGCCGTCACCGGCAGGTCGTGCTCGGCCGCCGCGTCGCAGATCGCCGCGAGCGCCGCGTCGCTCGGCGTCGCCCCCGCCTCGGCGTTCAGCGAGACCTTGATAGCGACCGCGCCCCTCGTCGCGAGGTCCGCCACCGCTGCCGCGGCCGCCTCCCCGTCGGGGAGCTCGAGGCCGGTGCCCGGGGGGGCCCACGAGGCCTGCGTCGGGTACCCGCCGGGAGCGGTGAGCATCGGACCGGCCGCCCTGACGAGCGGACCGTTGAAGCCGGGCATCTCCGACGCCTCGGCGATCGGGAAGATCGCGTCCGAGGGCCACGCCAGGTCGCGGACGGCTGCCACGCCCCGGCGCAGGATCGTCGCCGCGTCACCGAGCTCGAGATGCACGTGGCGGTCGGCGCCCGCCGGCAGGAGGAAGCCGTCGGCGACCACGAGCTCGTCGGTCTCGGACACAGGGTGGACGCGGCCGACCTCCGCGATCGATCCGCCTTCGCAGGTCACCTGCACGTCGGGGGTCGCGCGCCCGGGACCGAGCCATGCGAGCGGCGCGCGGATCACGAGTCGAGCCACGCGCCGAACCCTACCCGCGAACGGCCATCGCCGCGTTGCGGGATGGGCAACGCTCGAGGTGCAGCCGGCGCGCCGCTGGTGCATGCTCGCGCGGTCGGCGACAGAGCGCGAGGAGGCACACGGATGGGTGGGCGGTACGACTTCGTGATCGTCGGGGGCGGGTCGGCCGGCAGTGCGCTCGGCAACCGACTCTCGTCCGATCCTTCGAACCGCGTCCTGGTGCTCGAGGCGGGACGCCCCGACTACATCTGGGACGTCTTCATCCACATGCCGGCGGCGCTCGCCTTCCCGATCGGCAGCAAGTACTACGACTGGAAGTACGAGAGCGAGCCCGAGCCGCACATGAACGGCCGCCGTGTCTACCATGCACGAGGGAAGGTGCTCGGCGGGTCGAGCAGCATCAACGGTATGATCTTCCAGCGCGGGAACCCGCTCGACTACGAGCGGTGGGCGTCGGACCCGGGCATGGAGACGTGGGATTACTCGCACTGCCTGCCCTACTTCAAGCGCATGGAGCGCGCGCTTGCCTCGGACCGCACGGACCAGATGCGCGGGCACGCCGGGCCGCTCGTGCTCGAACGAGGCCCCGCGACCACTCCCCTGTTCGGCGCGTTCTTCGAGGCCGTGCAGCAGGCCGGGTATCCGCTCACCGACGACGTGAACGGCTTCCGCCAGGAGGGCTTCGCGCCGTTCGACCGCACGATCCACCGTGGACGCCGGCTCTCCGCGGCGCGCGCCTACCTGCACCCCGTGATGTCGCGCCCCAACCTCGACGTCGAGACGCGCGCCTTCGTGACGAGGATCCTGTTCGACGGCACTCGGGCGATCGGGGTCGAGTACACGCAGGGACGCGAGGGTTCGCCGAAGCGCGCGATGGGCGGCGAGGTCGTGCTCTGTGGCGGCGCCTTCAACTCGCCGCAGCTGCTGCAACTCTCGGGGGTCGGCAACGCCGCGGAGCTTCAGGCCCTCGGGATCGACGTGGTCCACGACCTCCCGGGGGTGGGCGAGCACATGCAGGACCACCTCGAGGTGTACGTGCAGTACTCGTGCACGCAGCCGGTCTCGATCGCACCCGGTATGAAGATGTGGCGTCGCCCGTTCATCGGCGCCGAGTGGCTGTTCCTGCGGTCGGGGCTCGGGGCGACGAACCACTTCGAGGCGGGCGGGTTCGTGCGCAGCAACGACGACGTCGACTACCCGAACCTGATGTTCCACTTCCTGCCGATCGCGATCCGCTACGACGGCTCGGCGCCCTCGGGCGACCATGGCTACCAGGTCCACATCGGGCCGATGTACTCGGACGCGCGCGGCTCGGTGAAGCTGAAGAGCGCCGACCCGCGCGTGCATCCCGCGCTGCGCTTCAACTACCTCTCGACCGACCAGGACCGGCGCGAATGGGTCGAGGCGATCCGGGTGGCCAGGAGCATCCTCACGCAGCCCGCGTTCGACCCCTTCAACGGGGGTGAGATGTCGCCCGGGCCGAGCGTCGAGACCGACGAGGAGATCCTGGCCTGGGTCGCGAAGGACGGCGAGACCGCCCTGCACCCCTCGTGCACCGCGCGCATGGGCGTCGACGACATGTCGGTGCTCGACCCGCTCACGATGAAGGTGCGCGGCCTCGAGGGGCTGCGCGTCGTCGACGCCTCCTCGATGCCCTACGTCACGAACGGGAACATCTACGCGCCGGTGATGATGACTGCCGAGAAGGCTGCAGACATGATCCTCGGGAACACACCCCTCGAGCCCGAAAAGGTGGACTTCTACCGCCACCGCGCCGACTGAGCCGCTGCACCGGCGCGGGGACCGCGATGGCGGTGACGTTCAGGCGACGCCGGCTTCCCGAAGCTGCTTCAGCTCTCGTTTGAGATCGTGCACCTCGTCGCGGAGCCTCGCGGCGTACTCGAAGCGCAGGTCCTTCGCCGCCTGATGCATCTCTTCCTCGAGACCCTGCACCAGCCGCTCCAGCTCCTCGGTCGGCATCTCGGGTCGGGCGGCCCGCTGCCGGCGGGGCTTCATCGGCGCGGTGGCCTTCGGATCGCCCTCACCCCGCAAGGACAGCAGGATGTCGGTGACCTTTCGCTGCACGGTCTGAGGGTCGATGCCGTGCTCGGTGTTGTAGCGCATCTGGATCTGGCGTCGCCGCTGCGTCTCGCTGATCGCCGCCTTCATCGAGTCGGTGATCTGATCGGCGTACATCAGCACCGTGCCGTCGACGTTGCGGGCGGCGCGGCCGATCGTCTGCACCAAGGAGGTCTCCGACCGCAGGAAGCCCTCCTTGTCGGCGTCGAGGATCGCCACGAGCGAGACCTCGGGCAGGTCGAGGCCCTCGCGGAGCAGGTTGATGCCCACGAGCACGTCGAACTCGCCCAGTCGTAGGTCGCGGACGATCTCGATGCGCTGGAGCGTGTCGACCTCGGAGTGCAGGTACCGCACCCGGATGCCCATCTCGACGAGGTAGTCGGTGAGGTCTTCGGCCATCTTCTTCGTGAGGGTCGTGACCAACACGCGCTGGTTGGCCTCGGAACGGCGACGGATCTCCTCGATCAGGTCGTCGACCTGTCCCTTCGTGGGTCGGATCTGGACGTCGGGATCGACGAGCCCGGTCGGACGCACGATCTGCTCCACGACCGTCGAGGACTTGCGGAGCTCGTACGGTCCCGGGGTCGCCGACATGTACACCACCTGGTCTGCTCGCTCGGCGAATTCCTCGAAGCGCAAAGGACGGTTGTCGATCGCGCTCGGCAGCCGGAACCCGTGCTCGACGAGCGTCGACTTCCGGGACAGGTCGCCCTCGTACATGCCCCCGAGCTGTGGAACGGTCACGTGCGACTCGTCGATCACGACGAGGTAGTCGTCGGGGAAGTAGTCGAGCAGCGTGTACGGCGCCGTGCCTGCGCTGCGCCCGTCGATGTGGCGCGAGTAGTTCTCGATGCCGCTGCAGAACCCCACCTCTCGCATCATCTCGAGGTCGTAGCTCGTGCGCATGCGCAACCGCTCGGCCTCGAGCAGCTTGCCCTGGCCCTCGAGCTCGGCCAGGCGCTCGTGCAGCTCTTCCTCGATCGTGACGAGGGCGCGCTTCATGCGGTCCTCGCTCGCGACGTAGTGCGACGCCGGGAACACGGTGAGGTCGACGATCTGGTCGTCGACGATCTCACCGGTGACCGGGTCGAACTTCGAGATCTTCTCGATCGTGTCGCCCCACCACTCGACGCGGAACCCGGCCTGCTCGTAGGGCGGGAACACCTCGAGCGTGTCGCCCTGCACCCGGAACGTGCCGCGCGCGCGGCTCACGTTGTTGCGCGAGTACTGGATGTCGACGAGCCGTTGCATCGCGAATTCCAGCGGGATCTCGGTGCCCTTGTACGGCCGGAGGATCTGGCCTTCGTACTCCTCGGGTGAGCCGAGTCCGTAGATGCAGGAGACGCTCGCGACGATCAGGACGTCGCGGCGCCCGAGCAGGGCGGCGGTGGCGGAGTGCCGCAGTCGCTCGATCTCGTCGTTGACCGAGCTGTCCTTCTCGATGTAGGTGTCGGTGGTCGGGATGTACGCCTCGGGCTGGTAGTAGTCGTAGTAGCTGACGAAGTACTCGACCGCGTTGTCGGGGAAGACCTCGCGGAACTCGTTGGCGAGCTGCGCGGCGAGCGACTTGTTCGGCGCGATCACGAGGGTGGGCCGCTGGATGCGGTCGACCACGTGCGCGATCGTGAACGTCTTGCCGGTGCCGGTGGCGCCGAGCAGCGTGACGTGCGGCTCACCCGTCTGCACGGCGGCGGTGAGCTGCTCGATCGCGTTCGGCTGGTCGCCGGCCGGCCTGAACTCCGACTGCAAGGTGAACGGGGGCACGGGCCAAGTCTAGGTCCCCCGACCGACATCGGACGTTCGGCCGATGTTCCGCCGACCGGCCCAGTGTCACGATGCGGCAACCCGTTCGCGAGGAGGCTCACGATGCGCCGGTTGCTGATCACATCGATGGCCGTCATCTCGGTGGTGGCGATCTCGTCGCCCGCCTCGGCGGCACGGCTCCGTGCCTACCGCGGGGAGACCTCGGCCGGGACCAGGATCGGCTTCCTGATCCGGGTCGCCGATGATGGGCGCTTGTCGCTGAAGGAGATGCTCATCAAGGTCGAGCTGTTGTGTGAGGACGCCAGCACGATCGACTATCTGTCCGGGTGGGGCTTCGGAGGTGTCGGTCATCGGCTCGAAGGACGCAGGCTCACGCTCGATTATCGTGTTCCCTTCGGAGGCCCTGCACATCGCCGGCGTGTTCCGTTCGCAGACCGCCGACGGCACCTACAAGGACACCCAAGCGACCCTCACCGATACCGAGGACGCTCAGCTGTGCACGACCGGGGACCTCACATGGACCGCCGATCGCGTGCCGCGCGGTCGTTGGCCCGAGCTCGGCTCGCGGGCAGACGTCGAGGTCACCCGGCACCTGGGCGGTCGCGTCCTCCAGCGAACGGTGGGGCGCGGGTAGCGGAGCGGTCGCCGCCCGAACCGGCCGGCGCGGCTCCGTACACTCGGGGCGTGCGCATCTGTTCCAACTGCGGCGCGCAGAACCCAGGCCAGGCTCGGTTCTGCATCGCGTGCGGCACCCCCCTCGACGCAGCCGGCGAGGAGCGCCGCCTCATCACGGCGCTCTTCGCCGACATCGCCGATTTCCAGTCGCACTTCGGCCCGGGAGCCGACCTCGAAGACGTGACCGCCACGCTGCGGCCGTTCCAGGAGCTCCTCCGGCAGCAGATCGAAGGCTTCGGCGGGACGGTCGAGAAGATCGTCGGTGACGTCGTGTTCGGGGTCTTCGGCGCACCGGTCACCCACGAGGACGACGCGGAGCGGGCGGTGCGCGCGGCGCTTCGCATCAGGGAGGCGGTGCAGCAGCGGCGACTGGAGGACGCGCTCGCCCTGGCGCTCCGAGTCGGCATCGCGACCGGTGAGGTCGTCGTCTCGCTCGGCCGCGGGCCCCGGATCGGCGAGAGGGTCACGGGTGACGTGGTGAACACGGCCTCGCGCCTGCAGTCCACCGCGCCGCCCGACGGCATCGTCGTGGCCGAGTCCACCTTCCTCACCACGCGGTTCGACTTCCGATGGGAGGCTCTGCGGCCGATCGTGGTGAAGGGGAAGTCGGAGCCGCTCCGGATCTGGGCACCGATCGAACCGCGAGGCCGGGTCGCGATCGAGGCCCCCGATCCGCTGGGAGCGCCGTTCGTCGGCCGCCACGACGAGCTGCGCACCCTGCGGGTCGAGTTCCTGTCGTCGATGCGTGATCATCGCCCGCGCCTCGTGACGCTCGTGGGCGACGCCGGCCTCGGGAAGAGCCGCCTGATCGCCGAGCTCTCGGTCGCGACCGACGAGCTGCCGGAGCTCGTCCGATGGCGTGTCGGCCGGCCACTCCCCTACGGCGACACCAGCGCGTTCGCACCGTTCGCCGACATCGTGAAGGCCGAAGCCGGCGTGCTCGACTCCGATGCGCCGGAGGTCGCCGCGGCCAAGCTCGACGAGACGCTCCTGCGGGTGAGCGGGGATCGAGCGCAGGCCTCCCGGCTCGGCCGCTACCTGCTGCCGTTGGTGACCGCCGAGGCGACCGCCGCTGAGGACGCCTCCCGCGAGGAGTCGTTCTCCGTCTGGGCGACCTACGTCGACCTGCTGGCCCGGGAGAACCCGACGATCCTGGCGTTCGAGGATATGCACGACGCCTCGCCGGCCTTGTTCGCCTTCCTCGAGCTTCTGCTCGACCGAGTGGGCGACGTGTCGCTGTTCGTGGTGGTCGCGGGACGACGGGAGCTGTACGAAGTGCGGCCGGGATGGGGCGACCGGCCGGGAGCGACCACGATGCAGCTCGCACCCTTGTCGCATGGCGAGACCGCTCAGCTCGTCGCCGCGCTTCGCGACCGAGACACGCTGACCGCCGAGGTGGCGGAGGCCGTGGTCGAACGCGCGGGAGGCAACCCCTTGTACGCAGAGGAGTTCATGCGGATGTTGCGGGACCACGCTCGAGGCGGAGACGGCGTCGTCGAGGCCCACCCCGAGGTCGTCGCCTTGCCCTCGACGATCCAGGCGCTCCTCTCCTCCCGCCTCGACGCGCTGCCCGCCGGCCTACGGTCCACGGCTCAAGACGCCGCGGTGGTCGGCTTGACGTGCTGGCCCGGCGCGGTCGCCACGACCACGGGCACGCCGGACGACGAGGCACGGGCAGCCCTCGAGCACCTGGTCGAGCGCGAGGTGCTGCGGCGCGTGAAGACGACGTCGGTCGCGGGCCAGACCGAGTACTCGTTCCGGCACGTGCTCGTGCGCGACGTGGCCTACGGTCGCATCCCCAGGGCAGACCGGGCCCGCAAACACCGTGCGGTGGCCGGATGGCTCTCGGCCGCGCTCGGCGCGGGCGGCGCCGACCGCGAGGAGCGCCTCGCCTACCACTACGCGGAGGCGCACGATCTCGCGGCCGCCGCCGGCGATCCGATGGCGGCCGTGATGGGCGTCGAGGCGGTGGTCCACCTGCTGGCGGCATCGGGCCATGCCGCGGGTCTGGACCCGGGACGATCGCTCGCCCACGCTCGTCGCGCGCTCGGCTTGATGACCGGCGACGACCCGAGGAGACCGCGCACCCTCGTGGGGGCCGGCAGCGCCGCGCTCGTGAGCGGGCAGTTCGATGAGGCCGACGACGACTTCCGGACGGCCGTGGATCTGTTCGCGCAGCTCGACGACGAGATCGGAGCAGCCGACGCGACCGTCATGCTCGCGAGGTCCCGCTTCGAGCGGGGCGACATCGAGGGGCAGGGGCCGCTGTTGTCCCAGGCGATCGCCGTGCTCGAGGCACACCGTCCCGGCCCTGCCCTCGCGCATGCGGCCACGCGGATGGCCGGTCACCTCTGGGTGGTGGGCGATCTCGGAGCATGTGTGTCGTGGTCCGAACGAGCGCTCACGCTCGCGCGCGAGATGGGCCTGCATCGCGAGGAGGTGCTCGCGATGCAGTATCGAGGAGCGAGCCGCAGCAAGCTGGGTGACGAAGCCGGGCTCGACGATCTGCGTGAGGCGCTGCGGATCGGCAACGAGCACGGCCTCGGTGAGGAGACCGCGGTCGCCTACAACAACTTCGCATATGAGCTCTGGTACCACCGTGGACCCGCTGCCTCTCAACCCGTCTGGGAGGAGATGGCGGTCTTCTGCGAGTCGCGAGGGCTCGCCACCTCGTACGCCTGGGCGCGCGGCGGCGTGCTCGAGCCGCTCTTCGACACCGGTGAGTGGGATCACGTGCTCGGCACGGCGGCCTGGCTGCGCGCGTGGGACGCCGACCACGGCGGCGAGACCCAGCCGGGATCGGTCGCGGTGCAGTTCCAAGGATGGGTGACGCTGCGTCGCGGCGATCACGAGACGGCGAAGGCGTGCGCCAAGGAACTGCTCGACCGGGCCTCGCTGCTCGGCACGGTCGAGTACCTTGCACCGTCGTTCCTGCTCGCGGCCGAGGTCGCGTCCGCCGAGGACGACCCCACGACGATGCTCCTGCACCTCGACGCGTTCACGGCCTCGACGGCGTCGCAGCCGACCTTCCGCACGGGCTTCCTGCCGTTGGCGGTGCGCATGCTCGCCGGCGCCGGGGAACGCGATCGTGCGGCCGAGCTCGTCGCGGTCGATCACGACGATGGCGTGTCGTCGAAGCGACTGCGACTGTCGCACGACACGGGACGTGCGGTCTTCGAGGAGACCTGGGGCGATCCGGAGTCCGCGCTGCGGCTGCATTCGGAGGTCGCTGCCGCCTGGGAGGCATACGGCTTCCCGCTCGAAGTCTCCCTGTGCCACGTGGGGGCGGCCCGCTGCCTGGTGACGCTCGGACGGACGGCGGAGGCTCACGAGATGCTCTCGCGGGCGAGACCCACGTTCGAGGCGCTGGGCGCCCTCCCCTTCATCGACGACCTCGAGGCGGTCGAGCGCGCGGCGACCGATCGATCGATCTGACGGTCGCCGCTACATGCGTCCCGCGGCGACGATGCGCGCGAGGAACTGCCCCGTGCGCTCCAGCTGAGGGTCGCCGAAGATCTGCGCGGGCGGCCCCTGCTCGGCGATCACCCCCTCGTCGAGGAAGCAGACCCGAGTGGCGATGTCGCGAGCGAAACCCATCTCGTGGGTCGCGATCAGCATCGTCATGCCGGCATCGGCCAGCTCGCGGATCACGTCGAGCACCTCCGCCACGAGCTCGGGGTCGAGGGCGCTCGTGACCTCGTCGAGCAGCATGATGTCGGGCTGCATCGCGAGCGCGCGCATGATCGCGACGCGCTGCTGCTGGCCACCGGAGAGCCGGTCGGGGTACTCGTCGGCCTTGTCCTCGAGATCGAACCGCTCGAGCAGCTCGCGCGCGCGAGACTCCGCGTCCGCGGCCGACAGGTTCAGCACCTTGATCGGCGCGAGGGTGACGTTCCGCATGACCGTCATATGCGGGAACAGGTTGAACGACTGGAAGACGATCCCGATCTGGCGTCGGATCGCGTTCACGTCGACGCCGTGCGCGGTGATCTCTTGTCCGAGGACCGTGATGCGGCCCGCGTCGATCGGCTCGAGCAGGTTGATGCATCGGAGCATCGTCGACTTGCCGGAGCCCGAGGCGCCGATCAGACAGATCACCTCGTGCTCGGCTACGGACAGGTCGATCCCCTTCAGGACCTCGAGCTCGTCGAAGCGCTTGACCAGCCCCTCGATCCGGACGGCCTCGGTGGTCACGGTGCGTCCCCCGTCTGGCGGCGCTTCCGGTCGCGGGCGACCATCGCGTCGACGAACCGCGTCATCGGTACGGTGATCACCAGGTAGACGACCGCGAGCGCCACGTACGGCGTGAAGTTGAACGTGGCGGCGCTGTCGATCCCCGCGGTCCGGAAGGCCTCGACCACCCCGATCAGGGAGACGAGGACGGTGTCCTTCTGGAGGCCGATGAAGTCGTTCAGGAGCGGGGGGATCACGCGACGGACCGCCTGCGGGAGGATCACGTACCGCATCGACTGGCCGCGCGACAGCCCGAGGGACCGCGCCGCCGCCACCTGGCTGCCGTGGATCGACTCGATCCCCGCACGGTAGACCTCGGCGACGTAGGCGGAGTAGACGAGCACGAGCGAGACGACCCCCCAGAAGAACGGTGAGTTAGGCACGCCCTGGATGCCCAGCGCCGGGGCGCCGAACCCGAGCATGTAGATCACGAGGATCGTGGGGATACCGCGGAAGAGGTCCGTGTAGATCACCGCGAGCAGCCGGACCGGGAAGAAGACGGGGCCCGGGAGGCTCCGCATCACCGCGATCACGAGGGCGAGGGCGAGGATCAAGACCTCCGAGAGCAGGAACAGCCGCACGTTCACGAGGAACGCCCGGGCGATCCCCGGGAACGACTCCTTGAACTGGGCGCGGCTGAAGAAGGCCTGCTTCACCTCGGCCCAGCCCGGCGAGTTGACGATGATCAGTCCGAGCACGAGGAAGAAGGTCACCGTGCTCACCATCGCGATCGCGACACTCTTGCCGCCCTCGGCACGCAGCGGCGCGAGCAGCTTCGACCTGTGGTCGCCCTCGGGCAGTCTCGGGTCCCCGGGCTGGTACTGGTACAGCTCCGGGCCGGGCGTGGCCATGGCCTCAGCGCCGTCGGCGCGCTACTCGATCACCGCGTAGTCGAGGTTCTCGAGCCACTGGGCCTGGAGGTCGGCGAGGGTGCCGGCGTCCTTCAGCTCGGCGATCGCGAGGTTCACGCATCCGACGAGCGCGCTGTCCTTGTCGAACGTCACGCCGAAGTACTCGCCGCTGTTCGGGAACTGCCCGACGACGACGCCGTTCTTGGCCTGACCGATCAGGACGTTCACGTAAGCCGCCGGGGCATCCACGACGTAGCCGTCGATCTGCCCGTTGTTCAGTGCCTGGATCACGTCGACCGACTTGTCGAAGACCGCCGGCTGCTGGTCGGGCTGGATCCCGTCGACGATGTACTGGTAGCTCGTCGTCCCGATCTGTGCCCCCAGCTTGTACGGCTTCAGGTCGTCGGTCGTGGCGGCATCGGTGATCGGCGTCCCCTTGTTCGCCACGAGCGCCTGGTTCACCTCGTAGTAGCCGTCGCTGAAGGCCACGGCCTGGGCTCGCTCCGGCGAGTACGAGACCTGCCCCATGTAGAAGTCGTACTCGCGGTTGCCGGGTTTGTAGGACTCGTTGAAGTTCACGGGCGTCCACGTCACCTGATCCGCACTCAGGCCGAGCTGCTCGGCGAGGGCGTAGGCCACTGCGCTCTCGAAGCCTTCGCCGCTTGCGGGGTTCCCCGTGCCGCTGCTGGGCTGGGCCTTCCAGTCTTCGTAGGTGCCGGTGCCGGCGAACCACGGCTGGAACGCCGGGTTGTCGGTGGCGATCGTGAGCGTGTCGGCCGCGTGCAGCGAATCGGCGTTCGCGGTGAGGCAGTCGGCCGCGGTCGCGGCGGCGGTCGCCGACGATCCGGTCGTGCCTCCCGGCTCCGATGTGCTGGTGTCGTCCGCACAGGCGGCGGCCACGAGGAACAACGCCGCCAGCCCGATCACGATCTTGCGCATCTCATGACCCCCTCGAGCTACCCGCTCGCCGCCGGCGTTCCCCCTTCGCCGGCACGCGCGGAGCCTAGCAGACCTACTTCCGCGGCTCCCAGCTGAAGAACAACACCGCGAGCATCAGGCCGGCGATGCCCCAGACCGCGACCACGAGCAGGTCGGACCAGACGAACGAGAACGGGTACACCGATCCGGCCGGCGTCTGCACCGCCACGTCGCTGAAGGCGCTTCCGAACAGGGCGTCGGCGAACGGCTTGACCGGGAAGACGTTGGCGATCGTTCGCATCCAGTCGGGGGCCTGGTCGCCGAGCGGGATGAAGATGCCGGACAGGAACAGCAGCGGCAGGATCGAGGCGTTCACGAGCGGCGGCGCCGCGTCGGCGTTGGGCACGATCGCCGTGAACGCGAGTGCGAGGGCTGCGAACGAGAGCGACCCCACGAGGAACGTGAGCAGGAATTGCAGCGCGGCCACGCCCGTGGGCAGCGGGGCGTCGTAGACGACCTTCCCGAAGGCCATCGTGATGAGGACGAGGATCGCGCCCACGACCATGCCGTGGAGGACGCGGGCGGCGAGGTAGGCGCCGGCCGGCAGGGGCGTGCCTCGCACGCGCTTCAAGATGCCCGCATCGCGGTTGAACACCGTGGTGATCGCGATGTTCGTGTAGCAGGCCGAGATCACCCCGAACGCCGCCATCGCGATCACGAAGTACTTCGATTGCTCGAGGTCGGTGCCCGCCAGCGTGATGTCGTTGCCGCCGAGCAGTGACGTGAAGATCACCAGGAACAACAGCGGGAACGCGAACGTGAAGAACGCCGAGGCGGGGTTCCGCCAGAAGGCGAGGTTCGTGAAGCGGAACTGCCGGAGCACCTGCGCAGGAGCGCTCATGCGTCGCCTCCCTCGCCGCCCGTGAGCTCGAGGTAGACGTCCTCGAGGCTGGGCAAGGTGACCTCGAACAGCTCGAACGAGAACCCACGCTCGAGCGCCCATCCCGCCACCTCGTGCGCCGCCTTGGTCGCGTCCTCGGCCCGGAGCGTGAACGATCCGTCGGGCTCGGACACCTGTCCCCACTCGGGAAGGGCCGGGGCGCCCTCGGGCGGTCGGTACCGGATGCGTGCGAGCATGCGATCGCGCCCGGCGATCGTGTCGGGCGTGCCCTCGGCGACGACCTCCCCCTGCGTGATCACGGCGACCCGATGCGCCAGGTACTGCGCCTCGTCCATGAAGTGCGTCGTGAGGAACACGGTCTTCCCGATCGCGGCGAGGTTCTTCACGATCTCCCACGCGTTCCGCCGCGCGTTGGGATCGAACCCCGTCGTGGGCTCGTCGAGGAACAGGAGATCAGGGTCACCGGCCAGCGCGACCGCCACATCGAGGCGGCGCTGCTGACCGCCCGAGAGCTTGTTCACGCGGGTCGTGCGCTTCTCTGCCAGTCCGACGAGCTCCACCACCTCGTCGACGTTTCGTGGCGCCGGGTAGTACCCCGCGTACTGCTCCACCGTCTCCCGTACGGTGAGGAAGGGATCGACCCCCGTCGACTGCAGCACGATGCCGATGCGCCGCTTCTGGTCGGTGGCGCCGGACGCAGGATCTGCCCCGAGCACGCCGACCTCGCCGGCGCTGCGGTCGCGGTACCCCTCGAGGATCTCGACCGTCGTGGTCTTGCCGGCGCCGTTCGGACCGAGCAGCGCGAACACCTCGCCGCGGTCGACGTGCAGGTCGATGCCCCGAACCGCTTCGATGTCGCCGTAGGTCTTGCGGAGGCCCCGGACGTCGATCACCCGCTCGCGCATGTCGCAGCGAGGCTAGGTGGCCGAAGCGCCGGGCGGCAATCCTCGTGCGCCCGGCGACGGTGGCTCGCCGACGCCGTGACCGGCCTCCTTGTCGACGACGTTGGCGAGCGTCTCCCCTTCGGCGAACCGGCGTGCGTTCTCGACGAAGATCGAGACCACCTCGGCTTCCCAGCCCTCGGCGTCGCCGCTGATGTGGGGCGATACGATCACGTTCGGCATCGTCCACAGGGGACTGTCGAGGGGCAGGGGCTCGGCGGCGAACACGTCGAGGGCCGCCCCGGCGATCGTGCCGGCTCCGAGCGCCTCGACGAGCGCGGGCTCGTCCACCGTGCCGCCGCGGCCGACGTTGTAGAAGCGAGCCCGCTGCGGCATCGCCGCGAAGGCGGCAGCATCGAACAGATCGCGGGTGCGATCCGTCAACGGAAGGGCGTCGAGCACGTGGTCGGCGTCGGCGATCGCCCGGTGGAGCTGATCGACGCCCAGCACGTCGCCGAACGTCTCGTGGTGCCGGGGCTCTCGCCCCACCAGGGCGACCGACATGCCGAGCGCGAGCGCCCGGGTCGCGGCGGCTCGTCCGATCGGACCGGGACCGACGACCACGAGCCGTGCTCCCGCGAGCCGCTCGGTGGTCCGCCCCGAGGTCCACGTTCCCCGCTGCTGGTCGACGATCGATCGGTGCAGACCGGTCGCGAACGCGAGCATCGCGCCGATCACCCACTCTGCGATCGGCTCCTCGAACACCCCGCTCGCGTTCGTCACGACGACATCGCTCCGGATGAGCTCCGGGAACAGCAGCATGTCGACCCCCGCGGATGCCGTCTGGATCCACCGGAGCCGGGCCGCCGCGGGCCAGACGGCCGGGAGCCAGGAGGGGTCGGCCCGCCAGGAGAAGAGGGCGTCAGCCTCAGGGAGCAATCGCGACAGCGCGTCGAGGCCGGGTGCGTATCGGAGTTCGGTCACGTCGTTCGCGGCATCGATACCGGGCGGCGGCCGATCGATGTCCGCGCCGAGGACCACGGCGACGGGTGGCGCCGGTCGACGGGCCGCGACGGTCACAGCGGCCTCCGGCTGGAGAACCCGGCGTGCTGCTCATGGAACCAAGCGACCCGGTCTTCCCCGAGTCGCCAGCACAGGAACACCCGCCTGCCCTCGCGCTCTGCCGGGAAGTCGACGAGTCCGGTCTCTGGATCGCGCAGCAGGATGCCCTCGTCGGCCAGCGTCGTGAGGTCGGCGCGTAGTCGTTCCTGCGCGGCGAACCAGTCCCCGCCGGCGACCCCGCCGCCGTCGGCCGCGACCGCAGCAGTGATCCGTTCGCTCGCGTCGATCAGCGCCCGGCGGGCGTCGCGGACCCTGGGCAGCACCTCCCGGAGCATCGGCAGCGCCGCCTCGGCCCGCGCGACGTCGAACAGCCGCTCGCTCACACGGCCTCCAGGACGTCGACGAGAACGCGCAGGTCGGTGATGCGAACACCGTCATGCCCCTCGTGCCGCCCTCGCCTGTCGAGCAGGATCGGGAACATGCCGAGCGCCGACGTCGGGACGATGTCGAACTCCGGGTTGTCGCCGACGAAGGCGACCTCGCCGGCCGGCGCCCCCACGCGGTCGAGCGCCAGGCGGTAGATGCGCGGATCCGGCTTCTCCACGCCTTCGACGCCGCTGATCACCCGCACCTGGAACCGGTCGCGCACGCCGAGAGACACGAGCAGGTCGTCGAGCCACGACTCGAAGTTCGAGACGATGCCCATCGTGACGTCTGCCGCGGCGAGGGCGTCCAGCGCGTCGGGCACATCGTCGAACAGCGCGTAGTTGTTGAGATCGGTGAACCCCTCGTAGAGGGTCTCGCGCAGCCCGTCGGTCGAGGGCAGGCCGAGCGACTCGAGCATGCGCTCGTACACCCCGAGCCAGAACGCTCGAGACGACTCTGGCGACAGGGTCCACCGATCGCCGTCTCGGGAAGCCTCGCTGAACCGGCGCAGCACCGTGGCGCTCGCCGCGGCCACGAGCTCAGGGGCGCGCTCGTGTCCCGCATCGCGGACGATCCGCGCGAACAGCTCTGGGAACGACGGCGCCGGATGCACCAGGGTCTCTCCCGCGTCGAACAGGACCGCTCGGAACCTCACGCCGGCGATGATAGGGCCCGCACGCGCAGGTCGGCCCAGAGCCGGTCGACCCGGTCCTCGAGCTCGGCCTCGGTACCGCCGTTGTCGAGCACCAGGTCGGCGTAGCCCGCCTTCTCCTCGAGCGGCATCTGGGCGTCCATGCGGGCCCGGACGTCGTCCTCCGACATGCCGCGAGCCCCGAGCCTCGCGATGCGCGCGCCGATCGGAGCCGTCACGACGACCACCATCGGGAACCCTTCGTGCGCCCCGGTCTCGATCAGCAGGGGCGAGTCGACGACGACGACGTCATCGGTGTCGGCACGGGCCGCCACGAACTCGGCGATACGCCGACGCACCTCAGGATGCACGATCCTCTCGAGGTCGGCACGCGCGACTTCGTCCGCGAAGACGACCTCGGCGAGCGCCGCACGATCGATCGATCCGTCGGGGGTCAGCACGTCACCGAAGCGCGCGAGCACCGCGTCGAACCCGGGCGTGCCCGGCTCCACGGCCTCGCGAGCGAGCACGTCGGAATCGAGTACGACGGCGCCGCGACGCGCGAGCATGCGCGCGACGGTGGACTTCCCGGAGCCGATGCCGCCCGTGAGGCCGACCAGCAACACGCCGAACCGCCGGCCGGCCCGGCCGCTACTCGGAGCGGCCCTCGCGCCGCTTCAGATCCTCGAGGATCGCCTCGAGCGAAACCTCTTCGTCGGCGGTTTCCTCAGCAGCCTCGACGGCTGCCTCGGCGACCTCGACATCGGCCTCGGCGGTGGCGGTGTCGCCCTCGGCCTCCGCGACGATCGCATCGTCGACGGCTGCCTCGGCGACCGCGACGTCGACCGCCTCCTCGACCTGCGCCTCCTCGATCGCTTCCTCGACGACCGCCTCCTCCACCCCGGTCACCACGGCCTCCTCGACCGCGGCTCCTTCGGCTGTGGCTTCCTCGGCGGCCTCGGGCTCCGCCGGAGCGGGGGCGGAGGTGTCCTCGGGCTCTGCCGCTCGGGCCGCGTCGGCCTCGGCCACCGCCGCGAGGATGTCGTCGGGGATCTGGATCGTGGAGACCAAATCGGGGGTCGGCTCCCGACGTGCGTCGGGCTCGGCCCTGATCTCGGGCTCACGCGGCGTCGGCGCAGAGACCTGGCGCATCGACAGGCTCACGCGGCGACGTGAGACGTCGACATCGATCACCTTGACCTGTACCTCGTCACCGACCGACAGGACCGATTCCGGCGTGTCGACGTGCTCGTGCGAGATCTCCGAGATGTGCACGAGCCCCTCGATGCCCTGCGCGACGCGCACGAAGGCACCGAACGGCACGAGCTTCGTCACCTGACCGGAGATGATCGCGCCGGCCTTCGACGTGCGCTCGAACTCCTTCCACGGGTCTTCCTGGGTGGCCTTCAGCGAGAGCGAGACACGCTCGCGCTCGAGATCGACGTCCAGCACCTCCACCTCGACCTCCTGGCCGACCGTGACGACCTCCTGAGGATGGTCGACGTGCTTCCAGCTGAGCTCGGACACATGCACGAGGCCGTCGACCCCGCCGAGGTCGACGAACGCGCCGAAGTTCACGATCGAGCTGACCGTGCCCTTGCGCCGCTCGCCCTTCTGCAGCCCCTCGAGGAACTTCTTGCGCCCCTCGCTCTGCGATTCCTCGAGGAACGCGCGCCGGCTCAAGACGACGTTGTTGCGGTTGCGATCGAGCTCGATGATCTTCGCCTCGAGCTCGGTGCCGACGAACGGGTGCAGGTCGCGCACGCGGCGCAGGTCGACGAGCGACGCCGGCAGGAACCCTCGCAAGCCGATGTCGAGGATCAGGCCACCCTTCACGACCTCGATCACCGGACCCTTGATCGGCTGGCCGGAGTGCATGACCTCCTCGATGCGGCCCCACGCGCGCTCGTATTGCGCGCGCTTCTTCGAGAGGATCAGGCGGCCTTCCTTGTCCTCCTTCTGCAGGACCAGGGCTTCGATGTGGTCGCCGACCTTCACGACCTCGTTGGGATCGACGTCGTGGCGGATCGAGAGCTCCTTGCTCGGGATCACGCCTTCGCTCTTGTAGCCGATGTCGAGCAGCACCTCGTCGCGGTCGATCTTGACCACGTCGCCCTCGACGATGTCACCGTCGGTGAAGTCGCGGAACGACGCCTCGAGCGCCTGGATCAGCTCCTCGGGCGTGTAGTCCTTGCCGTCGGCGGGCGGCGGGGTCGGAGGGGCGGCGTTGGCCGCCGGCCTCGGTTCGATCGTCGGCGCAGCAGGCGTCGGCTCGGGTGCCGTTGCGGTGGTGCCGGTGTCAGCGGCGGGAACCTCCTCGGTGGAGGCCTCAGGGGCCGCTTCGGTCTCGGTCGCCTCGGGGGCGGCCGTCGTCTCGTCACTCATGTCGGTGGTCTCCTTCCGGCGCATGCGACGCGACACCCGGGCCGGCTGGGATTGTGCCCGGGCGCGTGCGAGCGACGCACGGCCGTCAGGGATGGTAGGTGTCCAGCGGAAACGCCGTCAAACGAGCGACTCGAAGCACGACCTTAGGTCACGTCGGCCTCTGTCGAAGATCGTGCCCGAGCGATCGAGCCCGCGAGGTCCTCGACGCGATCGCCGGGTCAGTGGCCGGCGGGCGCGGCGTCGGACCAGTTCGTGCCCCAGCCGACGTCGGCCCGCAGCGGCACCTCGAGGTCGACGGCGTGCTCCATGCGATCCGCCACGATCTCGGCCGCAGCCTCGACGCCGATCTCCGGCACCTCGAACACCAGCTCGTCGTGCACGGTGAGCAGCATGTGGCAGTCGAGCTCGGGGTGTTCGCGGAGCGCCTCGTCGACCTTGATCATCGCGACCTTGAACACGTCGCTGGCGCTCCCCTGGATCGGGGCGTTCAGTGCTTGCCGGCGACCCAAGTCGCGCACGCGCGGGTTCGCGGCCTGCAGCTCCGGGATGTATCGGCGCCGGCCCAAGATCGTCTCGGTGAAGCCCTCGACCGTGGCGTGTCCGACCTGGCGGTCGAGGTACTCGCGGATGGCGGGGAACGACGCGAAGTACGCGTCCATGATCTCCTGCGCCTCGTCGGGGGCGATGTCGAGCCGCTGCGCCAAGCCCCATGCATTCATCCCGTAGGCGAGGCCGTAGTTCACCATCTTCGCTCGCGAGCGCGAGCCGGGGTCGACGGCGTCGACCGGCAGGCCGAAGACGCGAGCCGCCGTCGCCGTGTGGATGTCTTCGCCGCTCTCGAAGGCCGCGCGCAACCCCTCGTCGCCGGAGAGGTGGGCGAGGATCCGCAGCTCGATCTGCGAATAGTCGAGCACGAGCAGCACCTGGGCGTCCTCGCCCGGCACGAACGCGCGCCGGATCTGACGGCCGAGCTCGGTGCGGATCGGGCACGTTCTGCAGGTTGGGGTTCGTCGACGAGAGCCGCCCCGTGGCCGCCGCGGTCTGAACGAACGTGGTGTGCACACGTCCGTCGCGCGGGTCGACGAGCCGCGGCAGGGCCTCGAGGTAGGTGGAGTTCAGCTTGTCGAGCTCGCGCCATGAGAGCAGCGCGTCGACGATCGGATGGGCGTCGCGGAGCTTCTCGAGCACGCTCGCGTCGGTCGAGAGCTCGCCCTTCGGGGTCTTCTTGCCGGGTTGCAGGCCGAGCTGCTCGTACAGGATCTTCCGCAGCTGCGGCGGTGAGTTGAGGTTGAAGTCCTCTCCGGCGTGTGCGTACACCTCGGCCTTGAGGGTCGCCATGCGATCGCGGACCGACTCCCCCATCTCCTCGAGGTAGTCGACGTCGAGCCGGATGCCGCGGGCCTCCATCCGGGCGAGCACGGACGACAGCGGGAGCTCTACGTCATCGAGCAGCGATCGCAGCCCCTGCCGCTCGATGCGCTCGTCCATCACGGGAGCGAGCAGCGCGATCGCCGCGGCCTCGGCGGCCACCGTGCGCCATGGGGCGTCGGCGAAGAGCTGGCCTTCCTCTTCCGTTCCCTCGACAGCCCCGAGCACGTCGGCGCCGAGGTAGGTCTCGGCGAGCGTGCGCAACGGATAGTCGGCCGATGCCGGATCGAGCAGGTAGCCCGCGAGCATCGTGTCGAACGCGACACCGTCGATCGGGCTGCCGGAGCGCAGCGCGACCCGCTCGAGCGCCTTCGCGTCGTGCGTCCACTTCGGGACATCGCGCGTCCGCGAGGAACGCCTCGAGCGGCGCGACCCCATCGAGCGCGGCGTAGGCGGCCTGCGCGCCGCCCGCCGAGATCGCCGCGCCGCGCACCGCGTCGTCGTCGGCGTCGAGACGCACGCCGACCGGTCCCCCGCCGGCCCACGTGGACGGCAGCTCGCCGGCCGTGACCTCACGCAGGTCGAGCTCGGCGACGTCGACCTTGGGCTTGATGATCCCGATCTCCTGCAGCCGGTCGAACAACGACCGGAACTCGAGCGAGGTGAAGAGCCGACGCACCTCGTCGGCATCCCACTCCCCCATGACGCAGTCGTCGGGCGAGACCGGCAGCTCGATGTCGGTGTCGATGCGTGCCAGCTCCTTGTTGAGGCCGAGCCGGTCAGCCGACGCCTCGACGTTCTCCTTCTGCTTCCCCTTCAGCATGTCGGTGTGCGCGACGAGTTCTTCGACGCTGCCGAACTGGTGCACGAGCTTCGCGGCGGTCTTGTCGCCGACGCCCGGCACCCCGGGGATGTTGTCGCTCGTGTCGCCCTTGAGCGCCACGAAATCCAGGTACTGCGCGGGCGTGATGCCGTAGCGCTCGGTGACCGCGTCCTCGTCGTACCGCACGATGTCGCTGATGCCCTTGCGGTTGAACATCACCGTGACGCCGGGCCGAACGAGCTGGAAGAAGTCGCGGTCGGCCGTGACGATCGTGGCGTCGACCCCCTGCTCGTGCGCTCGCAGGGCGAGCGTGCCGATCGCGTCGTCGGCCTCGTTGCCGTCGGCGATGCGCAGCACCGGGATGCGCAGCGCTTCGAGCACCTCCTCGATCAGCCCGAGCTGCGACGTGAAGTCCTGGGGGCGTCTCACGCCGGCCGGCCTTGTACTCGGCGTCCTTGGCCAGCCGGATGGATGGCGCCCCGGAATCGAAGAAGACGGCGACCAGGTCGGGCTTCTCCTCGGCCAGCAGCTTGATCAGCATGCTGGTGAAGCCGTAGACGGCGTTCGTCAGGGTGCCGCTCGAGGTCGCGAGCGTGGGCGGCAACGCGAAGAACGCGCGATACGCGAGCGAGTGCCCGTCGAGCAGGAAGAGCCGACGGGGTGTGTCGGCGGACCGTGCGGTCGCGGCGCTGCGTTCCGAAGGGGCCACGATCCGTATCGTAGTCTCCGCCCATGACGACGGACGCCGCACCCGCGGAGACGCGACACGCATCGGCCGACTACCTCGAGGCCCTCTACGAGCTGGAAGAGGAGGGCTTCCCGATGGTGCAGGCGGAGATCGGCCGGTGGATGGGCGTCAGCCGGCCCTCGGTCTCCGAGCACGTCAAGCGGCTCGTCGCCGACGGGCTGCTCGAGGCCGACGGCCGCACGCTCGGATTCACCGAGAGCGGGCGAGCGATGGCGATCGCGCTCGTGCGGCGTCATCGGCTCGCCGAGCATCTGCTCATCGACATCATCGGCCTCCCCTGGCACCAGGCGCACCAGGAGGCCGAGGTGTGGGAGCGCGTGATCTCCGCGCAGGTCGAGGAGCGGCTCGTGGCGATCCTCGACGATCCCGGTGCATGTCCCCACGGCAATCCGATCCCCGGCTCGAGCCATGAGGTCGACGTCACCTCGCTCGTCGCCCTGACGGACGTCGAGCCGGGGAGGACGGTCACCCTGCGTCGCCTCACCGAGGACCTCGAGCTCGAGCTGGCGGTGATGCGCTTCCTCGAGGACTCGGGACTGATGCCGGGCGGCCGAGATCCGCGTCGACGGCATCGGACCCGACGGCTCGATGAGCCTGACGGCCGCCGAGAAGCCGGTCGCGCTCGGTGTCGCACCTCGCCGACAACCTCTGGGTCGAGCCGGCCTGACCCAGGGTCGCGGATGCATCATGATTCGTATCCGAACGACCTTGACGGGAATCCGACTTCCTGGATAGGGTTTCGTCGACCGAAGGATTGATGTTCGGACCAGCGAACATCTGCCGGGATCCGCCGGGTGAGGCGAACGGCTCCACCGGATGCGGGAAGCCGGAAGCGGGAGGAAGAAGAGGGGGGATCGACCCGGATGCTGCCCACGTTCGTGATCGGGCTCCGTGAAGGCCTCGAGGCGTCGCTCATCGTCGGCATCATCGCGGCGTTCCTGATCCAGCGCGGCGATCGGAAAGCACTTCGCCCGATGTGGCTCGGCGTGGTCGTCGCGATCGCCCTCTGCGCCGCCGTGGCGATCGTGCTCCGCGTGATCGGGGAGTCGCTGCCCTTCAAGCAGCGTGAGATCCTGGAAGGGGCATCTCGGCCTGTTCGCGGTCGCCGGCGTCACGTACATGGTCGTCTGGATGCGCCGGCACTCGCGCGACCTCAAGGCCCAGCTCGAGGACCCACGCTCGACCATGCCCTGCTGACCGGATCGGTGCTGGCGCTGGTGGGCATGGCGTTCTTCGCGGTGCTCCGGGAGGGCCTCGAGACCGCGATCTTCATGCTGGCGGCGTTCCAGAGCTCGTCGGACCCGGTCGCCACGGGTCTGGGCGCGGTGCTCGGTGTGACGGTCGCCGTGGCCCTCGGGTACGCGATCTACCGCGGCGGCGTTCGCATCAACCTCAGCCGATTCTTCCGCCTGACGGGGTTCGTGCTCGTGCTCGTCGCCGCCGGGCTGCTCGCGAGCGGTGTGCACTCGCTCGCTGAGGCCGGCGTCGTCACGGCGCTCCAGCACCCCGCCTTCGACATCAGCTGGCTGGTCGCTCCCGGAACGATCCGTGCGTCGCTGATCACGGGGATGCTCGGGCTGCAGCCCGTGCCCACCGTGGCCGAGGTGGTCGTCTGGCTGGTCTACGCGGTCCCGATGAGCCTGTACGTGCTCTGGCCGCAACGGAGCCGGCCGCTGAGGAGCCCCGCGGCGGCACCCGCGACCGCGACATCGACGACCGCAGCCTGAACGGGTCACCACGGGGTGGCCGGACACCGCACGATCACGAGGAGGGGTACATGTTCGGATCTCGTCGTACGGCCGCGCTCGGTATCGACGGCGGTCTTGACGCTCGCCGGCGCCGCCTGCGGCGGGGACGGCACCTCGAACACGGACGAGGGCGGCCAGGGCACGACGATCGCGGTCGCCATGCGCGATTGGGAGATCTCGCTCGACCCGGCCAGCGCAGCGGCGGGTCCGATCGACTTCGCCGTGACGAACGACGGTCCGACGACCCATGAGTTCGAGATCTTCTCGGGCGATGTGGACCCGTCGAGCCTGCCGGTGGAAAGCGGCGTGGCGATCACCGACGGCCTGGAACTCGTCGACGAGGTCGAGGATGTCACGGCCGGGTCGACGGCCGAGCTCAGCGTCGACCTCGACCCCGGCACGTACGCCCTGATCTGCAACCTGGCCGACCACTACGAGGAAGGCATGTTCACCACCTTCACGGTGGAGTGATGACCGATCCCGATCACGTCGCGGTCCTGTCACTCTTTCGGAGGGCGCGATCCGGGAGGCCCCTGACCTGCAGGTTCATGCCGAACCGTTTGTGAGGCAGCACCTTCGTCGAGTTGACAGGTCTCAACCTCGCGTTTATCGTTCGCGACGGTCCCGCGAGGCCGCGGGCAGGATCGGGAAACCGGACCGGCCGGGTCGCTCGGGACCGCAGCTTGACGGGCCGCGTTGCTCGACAGGGGACGATCGCGTATGGGGAAGGCGTGATCGAACCCGAGGGGCATCGCGGCCCGTCATCTGTTTCCGGGCCCGCCGCGACCCATCCCGAAACCTGTGGTCGAGACTTCACGCGGCGAAGCCCGCACCCTGAACCACGGGTGGAGCCTGGAGGCCGTCGTGGCGTGAGCTGGCGCGGTCGTCGAACCCTACAGGACGGCCTCGAAGAACTTCTTCGTCTCCGGGTACTTCGTGTGGTTGATCATCTCGTCGGGGGTGCCCTGCTCGAGGATCACGCCCTCGTGGAAGAACATCATCCGGTTCGCCACCTCGCGCGCGAACCCCATCTCGTGCGTGACGACCATCATCGTCATGTGCAGGTCGGTGGCCAGCGACTTCATCACCGCCAGCACCTCGCCGATCAGCTCTGGGTCGAGCGCCGAGGTCGGCTCGTCGAAGAGCATGACCTCGGGCTCCATCGCCAGTGCCCGGGCGATCGCCACGCGCTGCTGCTGCCCGCCCGAGAGTCGGATCGGGTACTCATCGGCCTTGTCGGCCAGGCCGACCTTATCGAGCAGGTCGAGACCCATCGCGCGTGCGTCGGCCTCGGGGATGCCCTTCACCGTGACCGGCCCCTCGATCACGTTGCCGATCACGGTCATGGTGGGGAACAGGTTGAACGCTGGAAGACCATGCCGGCCTTGATGCGTAGCTGGCGGATCTGCTCACGCTTGCCCTTCGTGCGGTGGCCACCCTCGAGCCTGACGCCCGCCACCTCGATGACGCCTGACGTCGGGTCCTCGAGGAAGTTCACGCAGCGCAGCAGCGTGCTCTTGCCCGAGCCCGAGCGGCCGAAGATGACGACGACCTCGCCCTTGTCGACCTCCATGTCGATGCCCTTGAGGACCTCGAGATCACCGAAGGACTTGTGGAGGTCCTTGACCTTGACGACGGACTCACCGCTGTGAAACTCGGTCAATGCCGCTGTCCCTCCAGCTCCGGCCCGCCGGACGCGCTCGACGATCGGGACGTCGACGGACGACGCTCCGGATCCCCCGACCTCGCTCTTCCGGCTCTTCGTCGTCGTGTTCGCCTCGCACGTAGCCCCGGCCCATCTTCCGTTCCAGCCGTGCCTGGAAGAACGTGAAGTATCGCCGTGAGCGCCCAGTAGACGGCCGCCACCAGGAGGTAGGCCTCCAGGCTCCGGAACGTCCTCTCGCCCGACAAGATCCGCCCGCCGGAAGAGCTCGAGGACCCCGATCGACGAACGCCAGGGAGCCGAGTCCTTCGTCATCGCGATGAACTCATTGCCCGTCGGCGGGATGATCACTCGGATCGCTTGAGGGAGGACGATCCGCCGCATCTTCTGACCGTAGTTCATGCCGAGGGCATCGGCGGCCTCGGCTTGCCCGTGGCCCACCGACTGGATGCCGGCCCGGAAGATCTCAGTCATGTAGGCGCCGTAGTTCAGTCCGATCGCCAGGATGGCGGCGATGATGGCATCGAGGGTGATGAGGTTGCCCAACGTCTCGAGCGACGTCCCACGCATGCGAACGCCGATCTCAGCGACGCCGAAGTAGATCAGGAAGATCTGAACCAGCAGCGGTGTGCCGCGGAAGAACGACGTGTAGAAGCCGGCGACGCCGAACGCAACCGGGCTGCGCGATAGGCGGGCGAGCGCACCGAGGAGAGCGAAGATGATCGCGAGGATGATCGTGCCGACGGCGATGAAGCACGGTGATGCAGCCCTCGGACGATGAACCAGGCGTTCTCTCGGATCCACTCCGGGTTGAAGCCCGCGGTGTGAAGAGGAAGCCCAGGACGATGACGATCACGACCCAGACGAGGCGACCTTCAACCGGAAGGGAACCCTGGCGCTGGCTTGGCGCGAGGCCCTCCCGCCTCCCCCCGCCGGACGGGGCCGGCGCGGGGGCCGGGTCGCCCCGGCGCCCATCTCTGCGTCGCCACGTGATCCCCCCGTTCCCCTCGTGAAGTGGCCGGCGCTCGCGCCTCTAGGCCGCCGCCGCGTCGACCGTCAGGTCCTCTCCGAACCACTCCATCGATAGTTCGCTCATCGTGCCGTCGGTGTGCATCTCCTCGACGATGCCGCCCACGGCGGTCAACAGCGACGCCTGATCGAGCTCGCGACGCCTTGTCGAAGGCCACGGACAGCGGCTCGTAGAAGAGCGGGTCGCCCACCAGCCCCATCGGCTGGCCCTTGTCGATCGCCCCTTGCAGGATCCCCATCCCTGAGACCACGGCATCCGGTCGAACCCCTCACCCGAAGTACAGGTCCTGGATCACGGTCGAGTCCGTCTCGAAACCGTTGATGTCCGGGTCGATCGATCGACGAAGTCGTACTCGACACCCGGGGCAGCGAGCGTCTTCTGCAGGAAGAAGTCGTACGTGCATGACCCGGCACACACCGATCGACTTGCCGTCAAGATTGGTCGACCGATTCTGGATCGACGTATTGTCCTCGTGCACGGCCACGCCCGCCGGGGCGTGTAATAGTGGCTCCGTGAAGTACAGGACCTCGGCCCGTGGGCGGAGCACCGTCATCGATCCGACGCTCATGTCCCAGCGATCTGACCAGCCGCCCGACGTGATGGCCGTCCACGATGGGGTGACCCACTCGATCTCCACGCCCAGTCGCTTGGCGATCTCGTCCGCGACGCTGATGTCGAACCCTCGTACTCGTTGTCGGTCCCTGGAACCAGTTCGGATGCGGCGGGTACGCGGGGTCGGTCGACACCGTGATCACTCCGTCTTCCTGGATCCTCGCGAGCAGGTCGCTTTCCGCGGCACTCCCGTCACCACTCGGAGCTTCCTCTTGGCGACGCGGACGGCCGCGGCCACCAGCCGCCACGACGGCGAGCAACGCGAGACAGGGTCGTCGGATCTGCAGCTTCCGCATCGAGCCCCCTTCCGAGAGGCGCGCAAGAGGCGCCCCGCCAACACGTTGCGGACTATAGGTCGAGCATCGCGCGAACCGCAACTCCGGGCTCCCCCGCCGACCTGAGCCGTCTTCCTCTTCTACTCTGGGTACGCCTATCGCCCGACCGGGATGGCGAACAGGCAGACGGTTTCCCCCGACGACCCTGGGCGAGCGGCCCCACGATCGCGGGCGGTCAGACCGGTTGCGGCAGCCAACGGGTGCCGGAGGCGACGTACAGGCCGGCCGATGGCCGGAGCAGTTCCCCCGTCGTGTCGAACACGTACCGCCGCCCGACGCCCTGGTAGGCCATGAGCGTCGCGAACCTCGCCCGCATCGCTGCTCGGTCGGTCGCGCCGGACTCGACCGCCTGCGCGAGGAACCTTCCGGCGTCCCAGCCCTCGGCCGCGTAGACACCGGGCGTGAGGCCGTGCTCGGACTGGTACGCGTTCACGAACCGGCGGCTCGCGAGCGCCAGCTCGAGGGTCACGTCGACGCACGGGCAGGCCACCGACCCCACCACGACACCGTCGCCGCTGGGCGAGGTCGGCGGTATCACCGTCTTCATGGCATCCCCCGCCAGATCGACGGGGCGGCCTCGTGCCACGCCCGCCTCTCGGAGTGCCCGCGCGAGCTCTCGCGCCGCGGGCGGGAACCCACCCCAGACGACCACCTCGCACCCCGACGACGCCACCGCCGCCGGGGCGTCGGCCGCCGTCACCGTGGTGCTGGGCCATGCCCCCAGCCTCGCCTCGATCGCCTCGAGCAGGCCGATGCCGTAGGCGCTCTCGTCCTCGATCAGGCAGACGGGCTCCCGCTCGCCCTCGGCGTTCGTCCGTGCGGCGAGGTCGGCGAGCATCGCGGCTTGCGACGCCTGGTCGGGCACGAACCTCCGCCAGAGCTCGAGCGGCTCTCCCGGCGGTCGGTCGCTCGGCTCCCGGAGCCAGGGCGAAGGGCTCACCGGGGACAGGCTGACCGTCGGCACGCCCGCATCCGCGAGGATGCGCGCGACCTCAGGCGGCTCCTCCCAGAACGGCGCCGCGACGGCCGCGACGTAGGAAGGGTCTGCGGCCACCTCGCTCGCCATCTCCGTGGCGGCACCCTCGTCGCCCCCGGTGTCGAACTGCACGATCTCGACCGGGCTCGGCCGCCCCTGCGCCCGCCGCTCGATGACCGTTTCGAGCGCCAGGAACGAGGGTGAAACGAGGTCGACGTGCTCCGGAACGGAGAGGTCTTGGAAGAACGCGATGCGAGTGGTGGGTGGATCGTCGGGGCCTGCGATCGTGCAGGCGCCGAGCGCCGTCGCGAGCGCGACGGCGACGACGAGCTGCGGGAGCGGCCGGCATGAGGAGGTCATCTGAGGGGCGGCCGCTAGTCTATGGAGGCTCCGGCCGGGATGGCGGAACTGGCAGACGCGCGGGACTCAAAATCCCGTGAGCTTCGGCTCGTGAGGGTTCGACCCCCTCTCCCGGCACCCCTCACGTGATGGCGTCTACCGCGCCGGCGAGCGCGCCGGCGATCGCGAGATCCTCGAACGCGAGCCCCACGGACTCGAACAGGGTGACATCGCCGTCCGAGGTCCGGACGACGGCCCCTCGGACCACCTGTTGGAGGTCGGCCGCGATGTGACCCGGGTCGATCGCACCCTCCTCGATGGGGATCAGCAGGTCGCCGGCTTCCTCCATGGCGGCCTCACGCGTCTCGACGACCACCCGGGCTCGTCGGACGGTCTCGGTGTCGATCTCCCGCGCCGCCGGCTGGTAGGCGCCCACGGCGTTCACGTGCGACCCCGCTGCCAGCGCCGCGCCCTCGAACAGCGGCTCGGATGCGGTCGTGCACGTGCAGACGACGTCCGCAGCGGAGACCGCGTCGGGTGATCCAAGCGCAGCGCGCACCCCCATCGAGGACGCTCGCTCGGCGAGAGCTTCCCCGCGCGCCGGCGTCCGCGTCACCACGACGACCTCGTCGATCGCGCGCACCGCCGTGACCGCCTCCAGGTGCGACGTGGCCTGCACCCCCGCGCCGAAGATCACGAGGCGATGGGCGTCGGCGCGAGCCAGGAGCCGGGTCGCGAGCGCGCTCACGGCGGCGGTCCGCAGGGCCGTGAGCGCCGCGCCGTCCACCAGGAGCCGGGGCGCCTGCGTCCGAGGGTCGAAGAGCGCGTACAGGGCATGGATGAAGGGCAGACCCCGGGCGGGGTTCCCCTCGGTGAGGGTCACCAACTTCACCCCCACCCCCGGCTCCCCCACCGCCGGCATCAACAACAGACCGCCGGCCGGCGTGGATACGTGTGAGCGCAACGGGGTCGCCGATGGGTCGCCGCGGCGGAACGCTGCCTCGAGCGCATCGATCGCCGCCGCCACGGGAAGCAGCCGGGACAGCTCGTCGGCGTCGACGAACGGCACCGGCATGGCCGGCCTAGAGTTCGCCCAGGTAAGCCTGGCGCATCTGCGGGTTGTTCAACAGCGCCTCGGCCGTGTCGGAGAGCACGACCTCGCCCGTCTGGATCACGTAGCCGCGATCGGCGATCTGTAGGGCCATGTTCGCGTTCTGCTCGACGACGAACACGGTGCGCCCGAGCTCGCGGATCGTCTCGATGATCTCGAAGACCTGCTCCACGAGCACGGGCGCGAGGCCCATCGAGGGCTCGTCCATCAGCAACACCTTGGGGTCGGCCATCAGGGCCCGCCCCATCGCCACCATCTGCTGCTCGCCGCCCGAGAGCGTGCCTGCCTTCTGCTTCAGCCGCTCGCGCACCCGCGGGAACGTCTCGAGCACCTGTTCGCGGTCGCCGGCCACCTTCTCCTTGTCCGAGCGCAGGTAGGCGCCGAGCTGGAGGTTCTCGTCGACGGTCATGTCGGCGAACAGCCGCCGGTTCTCCGGCACCATCGAGATGCCGCGGCGCACGATCTCGGAGGTCGGCAACCCGGAGATCGGCTCACCTTCGAAGACGACCTCACCCTCGGAGGGCGTCACGTAGCCGAGGATCGTCTTGAGGGTGGTGCTCTTGCCGCTCGCGTTGCCCCCGAGCAGGCAGACCATCTCGCCCGGGAACACGTGCATGTCGACCTCGCGCAGCACCGACACGAGGCCGTAGTGCGTCGAGACGTTCCGCAGCTCGAGCACGGGGGCACGATCGTCCGTCGCGACCGCCGTCTCGGTCATCCGACATCCTCGTGCCGGAGGCCCAGGTACGCCTCGATCACCTGCTCGTCGTTGGCCACCTGCTCGTAGGTGCCCTCGGCGATCTTGCGGCCGTAGTCGCAGGCGACGACGCGATCGGAGACGCCCTTCACCACCCGCATGTCGTGCTCGATCACCAGGACGGTCAGGCCGAGCTCGTCGCGCATGCGCACGATGTGGTCGCGGAGCTCGAGCGTCTCCCGCGGGTTCATCCCCGCGGTCGGCTCGTCGATCAGGATCAAGCGCGGGTCGGTCGCGAGCGCCCGTGCCATCTCGAGTCGGCGCCGGTTCGCGTAGGACAGCGTGAACGCGGGCTGGTCCTGCCGATACCCGGCGAGGCGCGGGCCGAAGAAGCCGAGGCACTCCTTCGCCCGATCGCGGATCGCCTCTTCCTCGCGACGGACCCCGCGGGTCCGCAGGATCGATCCGAAGATCCCGGCCTTGCTGCGACAGTGCTGTCCGACCATCGCGTTCTCGAGCACGGTCATGTTCGGGAACAGGTGCACGTTCTGGAACGTGCGCGCGATGCCGATCCGGGTGATGCGGTTGGGCGACAACCCCACGATCGACTCGCCGCCGAAGCGAACGTCGCCCTCGTCGGGCGGGTAGAGCCCGGTGATCACGTTGAAGACGGTGGACTTGCCCGCGCCGTTCGGGCCGATGATCGAGACGATCTCGCGCTCCTGCACCTCGAACGAGAGCTCGTTGAGCGCGCTGAGGCCCCCGAACCGCTTCGTGACGCCGTCGACCTCGAGCAGGAGGCTCATCCCGCCCCCTCCCCCAGCGGCGTGATGGGCGGCGCCGCGTGTTCGTCGGCGCGTCACGTCTCCCGCCCACTTGTCCTGTTCTCGGTCCTCCTCGTGCAGCTCGCGGCTCCGCCGCACGTTCGGGACCAAGCCCTGCGGGCGCAGCAGCATCACGGCGACGAGCGCCGCGCCGTACGCGAGCAGCCGGTACTCCTCGAACTCACGAAGCAGACCGGGCAGTCCGACCAGCACGAGCGAACCCGTGATCACGCCCGGAAGGCTGCCGATGCCGCCGAGGATCACGATGCCGAGCACCTGGATCGAGACCAGGACCGTGAAGCTCGCCGGCGTGAGCGAGCCGATCTTGACCGCGAAGAGCGCACCGCCGACCGACCCGATCGCCCCGCCCATCGCGAACGCGAGCAGCTTGTAGGAGATCGTGCTCACGCCCATCGCGTCGGCGACCTGCTCATCCTCTCGGAGCGCGGTCCAGGCCCGGCCGACCCGCGAGTTCGCGAGTCGCCACGACACGAACAGCGCGAGCACGACGAACGCGAACGCCAGGTAGTAGAAGTGCTGCGGCTCGCGGAAGCCGAAGTTCCCTATCGCCGCGTTCGTGATGTCCCGCATGCCCTGCGGCCCGCCGACGAGGGGCTCGAGCCACGGGCTGGTCACGAGCACGACGATCATCTCGCCGAGCCCGAGGGTGACCAGCGCGAGGTAGTCGCCGCGGAGCCGCAGCACCGGGGCGCCGATCAACACGCCGGCGACGGCGGCGATCAGTACGACCACCGGGATCGCGACGTAGAAGTTGAGGTTGAGCGCGATCACGGGCTCGCTCGACCCGATGAAGGTGTTGAGGGTGGCGCCGGTCAACAGCGCCAACGAGTACGCCCCAAGGGTGAAGAAGAAGACGTACCCGAGGTCGAGCAGGCCCGCGTAGCCGACGACGATGTTCAGCCCGAGCCCCAGCAACGCGAAGACCATCACCGTGCCGAGCACCTCGGAGATCACGGATCCGAGCACCCAGGGTGCGACGAGCAACGATCCCAGTCCGACGAGCATGAGGACGATCGCGGCGGGACTGATCCGAGGGCCCGCCACCTCATCGTTCCCCCCGCCGGGGCGGAAGCGCACCGCCCTCCGGATCGCGTCGCCCTTCCGTGCCTTCAGCACCGACGCGCCGGCGGCGGCCGTCGCGACGACGATCGCGCCGAGCCACGTCAGCCCGCCGGTGACCTTGCTGTACAGCCAATCGCGCTCGACGCTGAGCTCGTCCATGGCGATCGGGATGATCCGCTGCAGGAAGCCGAAGAGCAGGGTGATCCAGACCGCCGACCCGAGTGGCCGCCGTACGTTGGCAGGGAGCCTCCGATACGCGGCGCCCGCGCCACCCGCGGCACCCGATATGGCGGTGATGATCGCGGCGGCGACGAGCGCGGGCCGCCCGGCGGTGAGGTAGTCCATCAGCGTCGGCGAGATGTTGATGAAGACCGCCCGGATCCGCTCGACCCCGAAGGCGTCGACGAAGACCACGAAGGCGCCGAACACAGCGCCCGCGGCCACGCCGGCGACGGTGCCGACGGTGGCCGCCTGGACGACCGTCGGCTCGATCGTCTTGCCGGCCTCGATCCGCGACTGGGCGTTGATGTAGCCCACGAGCAGAGGCGGTGAGACGAGCATCAGGCCGGCGAACGTGATGAGCTCCCCGATCAGGTTGAGCGTGGTGAAGTTCCCGATCAGGCCGACCGCGGCCAGGAAGATCGTGACACTGCCGGCGATGGCCCCCGTGCGGACCGCGGTGCGCATCAGACCTTCTCCGCCTCGCCGGAACCGAGCAGGCCTCCGGGCCGGAAGACCAGCACGAGGACGAGGATCAGGAAGACGAACGCGTCCCGGAGCGAGAACTGGCTCGGGATGCCGAATCCGGTGAGCAGCAGCGGGGGCCCGATCGCCTGCAGCACGCCGAGCAGGAATCCCCCGAGCGCCGCGCCGCCGATGCTGCCGATGCCACCGAGCACGGCGGCCGTGAACGCAGCGATGCCGGGACGGAATCCCATCGTGAACTGCACCTGCTCGAACGCGAGCGCGAAGAGCACGCCCGCGATGCCGGCGAGGATACCGCCCACGATGAACGTGATCACCACGATGCGGTCGACGTTGATGCCCATGAGGCTCGCGATCTCGCTGTCCTCGGCCACGGCGCGCATCGACCGACCCGTGCGGCTGCGGTTCACGAAGAGCTGCAGCGCGATCATCGCCAGGATCGCGGTCACGAACACGAGGAGCTGCACCTTCGAGACGGGGATGCCGAAGATATCGATCGAGCCTTCGAGCACGGCCGGACGGGGGTACCCGCGCGGCTGCGGGCCGAAGAACCCGCGGAACGCGTTCGAGATGAACAGCGATGCGCCGATCGCCGTGATGAGGGGGACCAACCGCGGCGCGTTCCGCAGCGGCCGGTACGCGATGCGCTCCAGCAGCACCGCGACGATCGTGGAGGCAGCGATCGACACCACGAACAAGATGAACAGGGCGAGGTAGGGACTCGAGTTCAGGAAGCCACTCTTCGCATAGGCGTCGGCGAAGAAGTACGAGATGAACGCGCCTGCCATGAAGACCTCGCCGTGCGCGAAGTTGATCATGCGGAGGATGCCGTACACGAGCGTGTAGCCGAGGGCGATCAACGCGAGGATCGCGCCCTGGCCGATGCCGTTGACGATCTGGTCGATCCAGAAATCCCCGGAGTAGCGTTCGCCCTCGGGCAACGTGAGCGTCTTGTAAGCGCCGACCACGACCACGAACGCGATCGTGGCCCCGAGCACCCCGAGCACGATGCGGCGCCACGGCAGCCGGGCGAAGGCGCTGAGCTGCACGTCCGCGACCCGCGCGGACCCGGAACTCGACACCCTCGTCCGCCCCCCCGTGCAGATGGTCCCCGGGCGGAGCCGCGTTCCGCGGCCCGCCCGGGGACCGTCCGTTCCGTCGTTCGTGAACTACAGGACGTCGTCCAGCGACTTCGTGTCGGTGTAGACCGGTGTGTCGGGCTTCGCCCCACCTTCGATGGGCCAGTTCGGGCCCTCGAAGATGCCGATCGTCACGTCCGTGGCACAGTCACCCAGCTCGGTGCAGGTGATGATGCCGGTGAGGCCCTCGTAGCCCGACGTCGCGAACACCGCGTCGCGCAGGGCGGTCCGCGGGATCGACAACGAGCCGTCGTCGTTCTCCACCGCCACCTGCTCGATCGCGTCGAACAGTACGTTCGCAGCGTCGAACGCGTGCGCGTTGAAGATCGAGGTCGGCGCGGTGCCGAACTGCTCCTTGTACGCGGGGATGAAGTCGTTCGAGTAGAAATCCCCCTCCGCGAACACGGTGACGTCCGGCGACGACAGGAACACGCCGTCGACGGCGTCGCCCGCGTTCTTGAGCGTGTCGGTGCTCATGCAACCGTCCGACGCCATGATCGTGACGTCCGGCATGATCTCCGCGCCCTGCTTGAGGATCAGCGAGCACGCCGCCACGAACACCGGCGCGTACAGCACGTCGGGGTCGGTCTCGGCGATGGAACGGAGCAGCGGCTTGAAGTCGGTGTCCTCGGAGTTGATCTGCTCCTGCACCGTCACGGTGCCGCCACCGGCTTCGAAGTTGACGGCGGCTGCGGCGGTCAGGCCCTGGGTGTACGGGCTCTCGTCGTGGATCGTCGCCAGCTTGGTGGCGCCCTGTTCGTTCAACGCGTACTCGGCCACGATCGCACCCTGGATGCGGTCGTTGTGCGCCGTGCGCGCGTAGAACGGCTGGTGTGCCTCTTCCGAGGTCAGCGCCGGGTTCGTGTTGGACGGTGAGAAGAGCAGGATGCCCTTCTCCGAGAAGATCGTGTCGGCGATACCGAGCGCGGCGCTCGAGCAGCTCGTGCCGATGACCGCCACCACCGACGGGTCGGCCGCGAGCGCTGTCGCGCCCGCCTGGCCACCCTCGGCCGTGCAGAGGTCGTCCTCGTGCGTCCACTTGATGTCGTGGCCGAGGAGCTGCCCGGCGGTGCCGTCGAAGGTCCCGTCGAGGTAGTCGGCCGCCAGGACGGCGCCGTTCTGGCTGTCCTGGCCGAGCGCCGCGTCGGCGCCCGAGATCACCAACAAGGTTCCGATGTTGAGCGGTTCACCCGCCGCCACCTCGACCGAGCCGAACTCATCGGCAGCCGCGGTCTCGCTGCCACCGCCTGCATCGCCGCCGCCTTCGTCATTCGAACATGCGCTCGCCACCAGGGCGAGCGCGGCTACGGTGGCAACCACCGTGAACCAGGTTCGACGCTGCATAGGGCCCCCTTTCGCTCCGTGTTTCGAGACGGGGTGGTTGGTACCACATCCCGCATCTCGAGGCCAATCGCTCGTCGGACCAGCCTGCACGTGCATACGTTCGGGAACCACGGCGGGGATGCGGGGATCCGGGGTTTCCGCCGCAGCCTCAGCCGACGGGGATCGCCTCTCGGAAGTCGCGCGCCAGCTCGAGCATGCCGTCGCGGTCGCCCTCGACGAGACGGTACATCAGGGCGCTGCCCACGATCACGCCGTCGGCGAACGCGCAGGACTCGCGTCGCCTGTTCGGGCGTGCCGATGCCGACGCCGACGAGGAGCGGGAGGTCGGTGACGGGATCGTAGGACGCGTAGACGAGGTCTCGCGCGGTACCGGCCAGTCGGTCCCGGGCGCCGGTCACGCCGTAGGTCGCGACGCAGTACACGAATCCGCGCGCCCGGGCGCCGATCATCGCGAGCCGGGCCGGCGCGGCCCCCGGCGCCGCCAGCAGGACCGCATCGATGTCCCGCGCGGCACAGGCCGCATCGAACGCCTCCGCTTCGTCGACCGGAAGATCCGGCACGATCATGCCCGCCACTCCCGCAGTCGCGGCGTCGTCGAGGAACGCGTCGATGCCCCGCCGCAGCACCGGATTGACGTACGTCATGACCGCCACGGGAACGTCGAGCGCCGCCTCGCGGATCGTGGCGAGCACGTCGGCCGGCCGCGCCCCCTCGGCGAGGGCCGTCGACGACGCCTGTTGGATCACCCCGCCGTCCATCACCGGATCGGAGTGCGGCACCCCGACCTCGATCGCATCGGCTCCCACGTCGGCGACCGCCCGAAGCAGGCCGGCATCGACCCCGGGGAACCCGCCGGTGAGATAGGGCACGAAGGCCTTGCCACCCCGCTCGCGGCGCGCCAGGAGCGCGGCTTCCAGGACGCCCATCAGGTGGTCGACCCGAGGGCGGACAGCACGGTGTCGAGATCCTTGTCGCCCCTGCCGGACAAGCAGACCAGCACGCGGGCGCCTTCGGGCAGCGGACGATGCAGCAGCCAGCCGATCACGTGCGAGGGCTCCAGGGCCGGCAGGATGCCCTCGGTGCGAGCGAGCGCCTGGAACCCGGCCAGCGCGTCGTCGTCGGAGGCGCTCACGTACTCGGCGAGGCCGGCGTCGTGCAGCCAGGAGTGCTCCGGCCCGACCCCCGGGTAGTCCAGGCCCGCCGAGATCGAGTGCGTCTCGACGATCTGCCCGTCGGGGTCCTGCAGCAGGTAGGTCATCGCGCCGTGCAGCACCCCAGGCTGCCCCTGCGTGATCGACGAGCAGTGCTCCCCCAGGTTCATGCCGCGCCCCCCCGCCTCCACACCGATCAACCGGACGCCGGGGGCGCCCACGAAAGCGGTGAACATGCCGATCGCGTTCGAGCCGCCGCCGACGCACGCGACCACGACATCCGGATCCGGCCCGCCCGCGTCGAGCCGTTCCGCGAGCTGCACCCGTGCCTCGTCGCCGATCACCCGCTGCAGGTCCCGCACGAGCTGCGGGAACGGGTGCGGTCCGACGACCGAGCCGATGATGTAGTGGGTGTCGGTCACCGTGGCGGCCCAGTCACGCAGCGCCTCGTTCACGGCTTCCTTCAGGGTCTTCGTTCCCGCGGTGACCGGCACGACCTCGGCGCCGAGCAGCTTCATGCGAGCCACGTTGGGCGCTTGACGATGGGTGTCAACTTCCCCCATGTAGACGACGCACGGGAGCCCGAGCAGCGCACACGCGGTCGCGGCCGCCACGCCGTGTTGGCCGGCGCCCGTCTCGGCGATGATGCGCCGCTTCCCCAGCCGCTTCGCGAGCAACGCCTGCCCGAGCGCGTTGTTGATCTTGTGCGCGCCCGTGTGCGCGAGGTCCTCGCGCTTCAGCCATATGTCGTAGCCGAGTTCTTCCGAGAGGCGGGCTGCGCGGGTGATCGGGGTCGGGCGCCCGACGAAGTCGCGGCTCAGCGCTCCCAGCTCCTCGCGGAACCCCGGATCGTCGCGGAGGCTCGCCCATGCCTCGGCCAGCTCGTCGAGGGCGGGGATCAACACCTCAGGCACGTAGCGACCGCCGTAGGCGCCGAAGCGCCCGCGCGCGTCGGGCACGGTCGGTTGCGGCAGCGTGGCGGTCTCGGGACTCATGTCTGGAACCTCACCCTTCCGATCGGTCATCGCGGCGCGACGAGTGCACGCGCGGCAGCACGTGGGTCGCCGGACCGCATCAGGGCCTCGCCCACCAGGATGGCAGATGCTCCCGCGTCGACCGCCGCCTCGACGTCGGCACGGGTCCTCACGCCCGACTCGAAGACCGCGATCCGATCATCCGGGACGCGCCGCACCAGCTCGAGCGTGCGGTCGATCTCGATCTCCAGCGACTCGAGATCGCGCGCGTTCACCCCGATCACCTCGGCCCCGCTCGCGAGCGCGCGTTCGAGCTCGTCGTCGGCGTGGGTCTCGACGAGCGCACCCATGCCGAGGTCGTGGGCGACCGCGAGCATCGTGGCGAGCTCGTCGTCGGTCAGCACCGCCGTGATCAGCAGCACCGCATCGGCTCCGTGCGCCCGTGCCTCGATCACCTGCGCCGGATGCACAAGGAAGTCCTTGCGCAGCAACGGAACCTGTACCGCGACCCGCACCGCCTCGAGATCGGCGAGCGAGCCGTGGAAGTGCCGCGGCTCCGTCAGCACCGAGACCGATGCGGCGCCCCCGTCCGCGTAGGCGATCGCCTGTGCGACCGGGTCGGCGTCGTCGGCGATCGAACCTGCGCTCGGCGAGGCGCGCTTCACCTCGGCGATCAGGGCGGGAGGGCTGGCACGCAGGGCGGCGAGGAAGTCCCGCGCCGGAGGCCGGACCTGCGCACGCGCCAGCAGGGCTCCCTCGTCGAGCGGTCGCTCGTCGAGTCGGCGCCGAGCGTCGGTGACGAAGTCGGTGAGGAAACCCATCGGGTTCGCGAGTCTACCGACGATGCCACGCGCACTCGGACTCAGCCCATGTCCAACGCAGCGGCCAGGTCGAGGCTACCCTCCACCGCGGCGCGCCCGACCACGGCGCCCGTCGCACCCGCGTGTCGGACGGCGCGCAGGTCCTCGATCGTGGTGACCCCGCCCGCCGCCAGGACCGGACGTCCCGCCCGCACGACCCGCCTGACGACCGAGACGTCGGGCCCTTCGAGGGAGCCGACCCGCGAGACGGCCGTCACGAGGAAGGCCTGTGCGCCTCCGGCGACCAGCCATCCCAGGGTCTCTGCCAGAGGCAGGTCGACCGGATCCGCCCCCCTCGACCGGATCCGCCCCTCCTCGACGTCGATCCCCGCGATGAGACGACCGGAGAGGAGACCGATCACGTCCAGTGCTGCGGTCTCGTCGCGGAGCGCCGCCGACCCGAGCACCACTCGGTGCGCGCCGGCGTCGAGCGCATCGTGCGCCTCGCTCGGCGTGCGGATGCCGCCACTCGCCTGCACCGACGCCCCGAGCGCGGCGATCGCCCGGATGACGTCGAGGTTCCGTGCCCCTCCGTGGAACGCGAGGTCCAAGTCGACGACGTGCACCCACCTCGCGCCCGACTCGACGCAGGCACGCGCGGCCTCGACCGGGTCGCCTCCGAAGGCGGCGACGGGCTTCGGTCCCAGGGGGGTGTAGCGGGCGAGGCGGCCGTCGGCCACATCGATCGCTGGGATGACCTCGAACCTCATCGGCGGTCACCCTACCGCCACCGGCTGGCATCATGGCCGCGATGGATCTTCCGGTGTTCGCGCTGCACACGGTCCTGTTCCCGGGCCAGTCGATGAGCCTGCGGGTCTTCGAGCGACGGTACCTCGCCATGATGGAGGACGTGCTGCCGTCGGGATCGTTCGCGGTGGTGGCGATCAGGCGCGGTCAGGAGGTCGGGGGCACCTACGACGCGAACCGGGTCGGCGTCACCGTGTCGATCGAGGCGCACGTGCGGGACGACGATGGCACCCACCGGCTGCGCATCGCAGGGCGCGACCGGATCGCGCTGATCGAGCCGGTACGTCACGAGCCCTACCCCACCTGGATGGTCGAGCCGTTCCCCGACGAGGGCGGGGCCGGCACCGACGACGTCGAGAGCGCCGTCTCGGCCCTCACGCGGTATCTGGACGTCACCCGTGAAGCCTCGAACGACGTGCCCTCGGTGCCGAGTGACCCCGTCGCGGCGAGCTACCTGCTGGCCGCGGCCACGCCGGGCCTGGTCCCGCAGCGACAGGCGCTGCTCGAGATCGCCGGGGCCGGAGACCGTCTCGCCGAGGTCCGGGCGATCTTCCGATGCGAGGCCGCGCTGGTCCGCGCACTCGATGCCGGGGTGGGCGGCCCGGGCCTCGACGTGAACCCGAACTAGTCTTCGCTGGACCACCTCGACCGGGTGGCGCGCCGGGCGTCAAACGATCGGATCACGCTCGACCCTGGCCGCGTCGCCGCCGAGCAGCGACCGGAGCTCACCCAGGAGCGGCCCCGCCGGGTGGACCCGGTAGGTGCCGACCTCGAGCGGTGTGACACCCGTGGACGACAGGAAGCGCACCCGCACCGGCGCGCCGCCGGGATGGCCCTCGAACAGCTCCTTCAGCTTCGCGAGCACCGACGGCGTGCACGCGGCGGCCGTCAGGTCGACCACGAGCGCGTCGGCGACGTGCGCCGACGCCGCCGAGCCCCCGAGATCGGGCTCGCGCACCTCGGTGGCCCTGATCTGCAGCTCGCGTCCCCGCAGATCGATGCGCCCGCTCGCGAGCACGATGCGATCGGTCTCGATCATGCCGGGCACGGATTCATACACACTCGGGAAGGCCACGACGTCGACGCCGCCCGCGAGGCCCTCGAGGCGGAACTGGGCGTACGGCTCGCCTCGCTTCGTGTACTTGCGAGCCACCGCGCCGATGATGCCCCCGATCGTGACGAGGTCGCCGTCGCCCAAGGCCTCGAGGTCGGCGATCTCATGCGTGCACTTCGCCGCGAGCCCCTCGCGCACCTCCAGCAGTGGATGGTCGGTCACGAACTGGCCGAGCATGTCCTTCTCGAGGCGGAGCAGGGTGCGCTTGTCGAACTCCTGGGCCTCGAGCACCGACTCGTCGATGTCGCGCGCATCGCCTTCGTCCCCGGCGCCGAACAGGGAGAACTGTCCCGCGGCCTCAGCCTTGCGTTCGGCGAGGATCGGCGCGGAAACTCGATCTTGGCCCTCGAGCAACCCCTGCCTGGTGTAGCCGAGCGAATCGAACGCCCCTGCCTGGATCAGCGATTCGAAGACCCGCTTCGTGAGCACGGACGGGTCGACCTTGCGGCAGAAGTCCGAGTACGAGGTGAACGGTCCTTGCGTGCGACGAGCCTCGATGATCTTCGTCACCGCCCCCTCCCCCACGTTGCGTACGGCCGACAGCCCGTATCGGATCGTGGGCGTCTCGCCGGGCGCCGGGGCGAAGTCGGTCTCGGACTCGTTCACGTCGGGGGACAGGACTTCGATGCCCATGCCTCGACATGCGTACAGGTAGTAGGGCTTGCGGTCCTTGTCGTCCCTGACCGACGTGAGGATCGACGACATGTACTCCACGGGATGATGCGCCATCAGGTAGGCCGTCTGGTACGCCACGTATCCGTACGCGCACGCATGCGAAGCGTTGAACCCGTAGTCGGCGAACGGCACGATCATCTCGAACAGGTCGGCAGCGAGCCGCTGCGGGTATCCCTTGTCGACCGCGCCGGCGATGAACTTCTCTTTGAACGGCATGAGCACGTCGAGCTTCTTCTTGCCCATCGCTTTGCGCAGCGTGTCGGCCTCGCCCATCGAGAACCCGGCGAGCGCCACGGCGACCTGCATCACCTGTTCCTGGTAGATCATCACGCCGTAGGTGTCACGCAGGATCGGCTCGAGGTCATCGTGGGGGTAGGTGACCTGGCGCCGGCCGTGCTTGCGTTCGGCGTACTCGGTGTGCAGCCCGCTGTTGAGCGGTCCGGGTCGATACAGCGCGACGAGCGCCATCAGGTCCTCGAACCGGTCTGGCCTCAGCACCTTGATCAGGTTGCGCATGCCCGCCGATTCCATCTGGAACACGCCCGTGGTCTCGGCGCGCTGGAGCATGCGGTAGGTCGCCTCGTCGTCGAGCGCCACGTGGTCGATGTCGAGCTCGACCCCTCGCGCGCGGAGATGCCGCAGCGTGTCCTCGATGACGGACAGGTTCCGCAGGCCGAGGAAGTCCATCTTGAGCAGCCCGAGCGCTTCGACCCCGTTCATGTCGAACTGCGTGACGACCTTCTTCGAGTCGTCGCGGGAGTCCTTGGAGAGCTTGAGCGGCAGGTAGTTCACGAGCGGCGCATCGCCGATCACCACGCCGGCCGCGTGAACCGAGTCCTCGCGCCGGAGGCCCTCGAGCGCGCGCGCTGTCTCGATGATCTCCTTGGCCTCGGGCTCGCGCTCGTAGGCGTTCGCGAGGTCGGGTGAGAGCCGCAGCGCGTCCTCGATCGGGTAGTCGCGGCCCATCACGGCCGGCGGATACATCTTGCACAGGCGATCGCCGACGACCGGTGGGAACCCGAGCACCCTCGCGGCGTCGCGGATGCCCTGCTTCCCCTTGATCGTCTGGAACGTCACGATCTGCGCGACGTGGTCAGCGCCGTATCGATCGGTCGCGTAGCGGATCACCTCGTCGCGCCGACGCTCGTCGAAGTCCATGTCGATATCGGGCATCTGGATGCGCTCGGGATTCAGGAACCGCTCGAACAGCAGCCCGTACCGCAGCGGATCGAGGTCGGTGACGCGCAGGCAGTAGCTCACGACGGAGCCCGCCGCCGATCCACGCCCGGGACCGACGCGGATGCCCTGCTCGCGCGCGTGCCGGATGAGATCCCACACGATCAGGAAGTAGCCGCCGAAACCCATGCTCGTGATCACGTCGAGCTCGTGGTCGATGCGCTCGCGGATCTCGGGTGTGACCTCGCCGTACCGTTCCAGCGCCCCGGCGTCCACGAGCTGCCGGAGGTAGGCGTCGCGGTCGATGCCTCCGGGGGTCTCGAAGCGCGGCAGGTGGTACCGCTGGTCGGCAGGCGCGCGGTCGCCGTAGACCAGATCGAGTTCGACGGACTCGGCGATGCGGAGCGTGTTGTCACACGCCTCGGGCGCCTCGCGGAAGACGTGACGCATCTCCTCGGCGCTCTTCAGGTAGAACTCGTCGGAGTCGAACTTCAACCGCTTCAGGTCTGTCTGCACCTTCTGCTGCTGGATGCAGAGCAGCACGTCGTGCGGCTTCGCGTCTTCCTTCAGGGTGTAGTGCAGGTCATTCGTGGCGACGACCGGGATGCCGAGGTCGCGACCGAGGTCGAACTGCTGGCGCAGGATCCTGCGCTGGTCGCCGATGCCGTGGTCCTGCACCTCGATGTAGTAGTGCTCGGCGCCGAAGATGTCTCGGTACTCCCCGGCGGTCTGGCGCGCCCGCTCGACCTGGCCGTTCAGCAGCTGCACCGAGACCTCGCTCGACAGACAGCCCGACAGGCAGGTGACGCCGTCGGCGTGCTCGGCCATCAGCTGCTTGTCCATGCGCGGGCGGTGGTAGAAACCCTCGAGGTAGGCGGCGGAGACGAGCTTCAGCAGGTTGCGGTAGCCGACCTCGTTCCGAGCGAGCAGGGTGAGGTGGTAGTACTTCTCTTCGCTCTCGCCGGGGTTGCGGTCGAACCGCGAGCCCGGTGCCACGTAGGCCTCGACGCCCATGATCGGCTTCACCCCCGCGGCCCGGGCCGACTCGAAGAACCGCAGGGCACCGAACATGGATCCGTGGTCGGTGACCGCGACGGCGGGCATCTCGAGCCGGACCGCCTCGCTGAAGATCGTGGGGGCCCCGGGGTTGGCTGCGGGCGGCTCGATCCGTGCAGCCCCGTCGAGCAGGGAGTACTCGGAGTGGACGTGCAGGTGGACGAAGGTGTCGCTGCTGTCGGTCATCTGCGGCGTGTCGACTCCTCGCGAGGAATATATCCACAGCGCCCCGGATCGCTGTGGAGAACTACACCGATGTGATTCGAGCGAAGCCTCAACCTACGCCCGGCCTCGGGGGGCGTCAAGGTCGCAGGTCGCGGGCCCGCTGCAGCGCCCGCTGAAGGTCGTCGGGGAGCGGCTCCTCGATCTCCACGCGCCCCCCCGTGACCGGGTGGTCGAACGCGATGCGCCACGAATGGAGGAAGGGACGATCCAGCCCGAGGGCCTTCGCGTCCTCGCCCCAGCCACCGTAGGCGCGGTCGCCGAGGATCGGATGACCGATCGCGTGCAGGTGGACGCGGATCTGGTGGGTACGCCCTGTCCGAGGCGTGGCCTCCAGCAGCGTGGCGCCCGCGAGTCGTTCCCGTACCTCGAAGCCGGTCTGGGCCTCGCGACCCTCGCTGCGGTCGACGACGATCCGCTCCGCACGCCGACCGAGCGGCGCGTCGACCGCGAACGTCTCGTGTTCGACCGACCCACGCGCGAGCGTGAGATACGCGCGCTCGACGTCGTGACGCCGCATCATGCCGGCGAGGGCTTCGTGCGTCTCGTCGGTCTTCGCGACGAGCATGAGTCCCGATGTCCCCGCGTCGAGACGGTGCACGATGCCCGGCCGAAGCTCGCCTCCGGCGCTCGACAGCGGTATCCCCATGCCGAGCAAGCGGTTCACGAGCGTGCCCGCGCGCCGCTGCTGCGTCGGATGGGTGATCAATCCCGCGGGTTTCGCGATCACCAACAGGTCGTCGTCCTCGTATCGGACCGGCACCGGCGGACCCTCGGCCGCCAGCGGCTCAGGGGTGCGTAGCTCGACCAGCACGCGCTCGCCGCCCTCGAGCCGGAACGACTTGGGCTGCGGTTGCCCGTCGACCAGCACGCGCCCGTCGGCGATCGCCCGCTGCACGTCGGCGCGCGGCACGCCTGCAAGCCTCGCCACGACGGCGTCGAGCCTGCCGGGCTCGGCGTCGAACGTCTCAACGCCCATCGGTCGCGGAGTCCAGCCGCTCGGCGCGGCGGTCGCCCGCGAAGGAGCAGTACGCGAGGAGCAGGGCGCCCACGACGATCGCGCTGTCGGCCAGGTTGAAGACCGGCCACAACTGCAGGTCGATGAAGTCGACGACGTGTCCCGAGAACCCGGGTCCCCGCGTGATGCGGTCGGTGAGGTTCCCGAGCGCGCCACCCAGCACTAGCCCGAGCGCGACCGCGGTCAGGATGTTCGTGTGCCGGAACGCGGTGACGACGATCAGCACCGAGACCGTGAGCGTTGCGAGCACGAAGAACCAGGGCAGGTCCTGACCGAGGCTGAAGGCGCCGCCGGGGTTCGTCGCGAAACGGAAGGTCAGCACGCCCGGGATCACCTCGATCGGGTCGTTCGGGAGCTGCCCCTCAGCCCAGATCTTCGTGACCCGGTCAGCGAGGTAGACGACCGCCGCCGCCGCGAAGAGCCAGATCGCACCGCGTCGAAGAGCGCGGTCCATCCGGAGCCTACCGGCGCGACTGCGCTTGAGCGTCTTTGATACAGAGGTCGACGTAGGGCAGCGCCTTGATCCGCGCCTTCTCGATGGGCTTGCCGCACCGGTCGCAGGTGCCGTAGCTCCCCTCGGCGATGCGCTTCAGCGCACGGTCGATCTTCGCGAGCAGGTCGCGGACGTTGTTCTCGATCGACAGGTCCTTCTCACGCTCGAACGTCGCGGTGCCCGCGTCTGCCGACTCGTCGTCGAGGCCCACGTCGCCCGAGAGCTCCGATTGGGTGGCCGCGAAAGCCTCCTCCTCGATCGTCACGAGCTGGTCGCGCAGCTCCACCTGTTCCTCTTCGAGGCGACCCTTGAGGTCGCCGATCTCCTTGGGCGTGAGCTTGGTCTGGGCCATGGTCGGCGAAGGGTAGCAGATGGGGCTGCTGGAATCCTGTTTCCGCTGGTCAGAGGGCATCGATGGCCGTGCGGAGCGCCTCTGCGGCAACCCCGTTCAGGAGGTAGATCTTGATCCTGGACCGCCCTCCGGTCCGGAGCGTGACCCGCCCCTTGCGGATGCCGAGCCACTCGGCGATCGCCTCCCCCGCCTCGGCGGTCGCCTTGCCCCCCTCCGGGGCTGCCCGGACCCGCACGAGCACCCCGCCGTCGGATGCGCGTTCGACGGCCGTCCGTCTCGATCGAGGGGCCACGCGCACCGTCAGGCTGGTCATGAGGTGTAGCATGCCCGGTACAGGCGACGACGGGAACACGATCGCGGGATCCGTGGAGCCAGAGCGAGCCGGGGGTGGTGGGAGCCCGGCGCCGAGCACCTCGCGACCATCCTCCCCGAGCCGCTGCCCGAACCGTCCACGGGCTCACCGAGGACCAGTAGGCGCAGCCGGGTCCCGCCCGTGATCGCGGGAGGCCGTGACGGCGGCCGTGAGCGGCCGGGGGTCGAGAGGGCCCCGGCAAGCTGGGTGGTACCGCGGGGCCCGACGCCTCGTCCCGGCACCGATGGGACGAGGCGTTTCGCATGGGCCTCGGGGAGCGTGCGGTCGGCCCCGCTGAGGGACAGGAGGATCCGAGATGGCGTTCGAGCCGGTCAACGCGAAGGTGGACTTCCCGGAGCTCGAACGCGACATCCTCGCGTTCTGGAAGGAGCACGACGTCTTCCATGCGTCGCTCGCCGCCCGCGCCGATGCCCCGCTGTGGATGTTCTACGAGGGACCCCCCACGGCGAACGGGAAACCCGGCGTGCACCACGTGGAACCTCGCACGTTCAAGGACGTGTTCCCGCGATTCAAGACGATGACCGGGCACCTGGTGCCCCGCAAGGGCGGCTGGGATTGCCACGGCCTGCCGGTCGAGCTCGAGGTCGAGAAGGAGATCGGCACCACCGGCAAGCGCGACATCGAGGCGTTCGGGATCGCCGAGTTCAACGAGCGTTGCCGGGCTTCCGTGAAGCGGTACGTCGGAGAGTTCGAGCGGCTCACCGAGCGGATCGGATACTGGGTCGATCTCGACGACGCGTACTGGACGATGGACACCGAGTACGTCGAGTCGGTGTGGTGGTCGCTCCGCTCGCTCTTCGATCGCGGTCTGCTGCAGGAGGCTGACAAGGTGACCGCGTACTGCCCGCGCTGCGGCACCGCGCTGTCCGACGCAGAGGTTGCCATGGGATACCAGACGGTGGAGGACCCGAGCGTGTTCCTTCGGTTACCCGTGAGGGAAGCCGACGACGCCTCGCTGATCGGCGCCTCACTCGTGGTGTGGACGACGACGCCGTGGACGCTGCCGTCGAACACGGGCGCGGCCGTGGATCCCAGGGCCGTGTACGTCGAGGTCGAGCTCGACGGCGAACGTCTCATCGTCGGGGCCCCCCTCCGGGAGACGGTGCTGGGCGAGGGCGGCATCGACACGCGCTCGTACCTCGGGGCCGAGCTCGTCGGCATCCGCTACGAACCCCCGTACCAGAACGTGGATGGGGCGCACCGCGTGGTCGCGGGCGACTTCGTCACGATGGACGACGGCACCGGCATCGTGCACCTGGCGCCCGCGTTCGGCCCCGACGATCTCGCGGTCGCTCTCGCGCAGGGGTGGCCCGTGCACAAGCCGGTCGCCGACGACGGACGGTTCACCGACCTCGCTCCCGCGTTCGCGCGCGGCCTGTTCGTCAAGGACGCCGACCCGAGGATCGTCGAAGACCTGCGGGAGCGAGGGGTGCTGCTCCGCTCGGAGACCTACGAGCACAACTACCCCTTCTGCTGGCGCTGCAGGACGCCCCTGCTCTACTACGCCCGTACCTCCTGGTACGTCCGCACCACCCAGGTGAAGGACCGCCTCCTCGACGTGAACGAACGGGTCGGCTGGTACCCCGAGCACATCAAGCGCGGGCGCTACGGGAACTGGCTCGAGAACAACGTCGACTGGGCCCTGTCGCGCGAGCGCTACTGGGGCACCCCCCTCCCGATCTGGCGATGCGGCGCCGGTCACCTCCGCGCGGTCGGCTCGCTGACCGAGCTCGGCGAGCTGGCAGGACGTGATGTTCGCGAGGTCGACCCGCATCGACCTGCGATCGACGAGGTGACGATCGCGTGCCCGGACTGCGGCGAGGAGGCTCGACGCGTCCCTGAAGTGATCGACACCTGGTACGACTCCGGCGCGATGCCGTTCGCTCAGTGGGGATACCACCCCGACCTCGGCCGAGGCATCGAGGAGTTCGAGCGCCACTTCCCCGCCGACTTCATCTCCGAGGCGATCGACCAGACGCGAGGCTGGTTCTACACGCTCATGGCCGAAGGCGTGCTGCACTTCGACTCGACCGCCTACCGCAACGTCGTCTGCCTCGGTCACATCGTCGCCGCCGACGGCAGGAAGATGTCGAAGTCGTTCGGCAACATGTTCGACCCGTGGGAGGCCCTCGATCGTCAGGGGGCCGATGCCTTGCGTTGGTTCATGATCACGAACGGCTCGCCCTGGGCATCGCGGCGCATCGGCCACGACGTGCTCGACGATGTCCTGCGCCAGTTCCTGCTGACCCTGTGGAACGTGCACTCGTTCTTCGTGACCTATGCGGTGGCCGACGGGTTCGACCCAGGAGGGGCCCCGCCTCCCCTCTCCGCGCGGCCTCTCCTCGACCGGTGGGTGTTGTCGCAGCTCGCGCGGACGGTCCGAGCCGCCCGCGACGGCCTCGATGCCTACGACGCCACCGGCGCGGGCCGCCGGATCGAGCGCTTCGTCGACGACCTGTCCAACTGGTACGTGCGGCGTTCCCGTCGTCGCTTCTGGAACCCCGGAGGTGAGGGCGGCGGCGACTCGGCGGCGGCGTTCCATACGCTGCACGAGTGCCTCGTGGCGGTCGCGACCCTGCTCGCGCCGTTCACGCCGTTCATCGCCGAGGCCTTGTGGCGGAACCTCGCCGCCGGCCGTGGCGGCAGACCCGTCTCGGTGCACCTCGCCGACTACCCGACCGTCGACGAGGCGGCGATCGACGACGCCCTCGACGATGCGATGGCCGCCGCCCGCTCGATCGTCGGGCTCGGCCGGACGATCCGCACGGAGACCAGGACCAGGGTGCGCCAGCCGCTGTCGGAAGCCGTTGTGCATCTGCCCGGCGATCATGGCGCGATCGGATCGTTGCTCGACGCGATCGCGGATGAGCTCAACGTGCACCGCGTGGTGTTCGCCGGATCCTCCGAGTCGTTCGGCCGGTGGCACGCGAAGCCAGACTTCAGACGGCTCGGCCCCACCCTCGGATCCCGGGTGAAGGAGGTGGCGAGCGCGCTCGCCGACGACGACGGCGCGATCGCCGGCGCGCTCGCCCGAGGTGATGGCGTCACAGTTCCCACGTCGACCGGCGACGTGGAGATCGGCCCGGACGACGTCGACCTCACCCAAGATGTCCGCGAGGGGTGGGGTGTGGCGAGCGACGGCGGCATCACCGTCGCGCTGGACCTGCACCTGTCCGAGGAGCTCCGCCGCGAGGGTCTGGCCCGTGAGCTCGTCCGGTCGGTCCAGGATGCGCGCAAGGCCGCCGGGCTCGAGGTCTCAGACCGCATCCAGCTCGGCATCGACGCGGGACCGACGGTGACCCAGGCGCTCGCCGCCCATCGTGACGCCGTGGCCCGGGAGACACTCGCCGTCGACCTGATCCACGGCGAGGTCGACGGCCCGACGATCGACGCCGAGATCGAAGGCGAAGCGGTACGGATCAGCCTCCGGCGAGCCGACTACGCTTCGCCGCCGCGCGCTTGAGCGTGGCGTCGGCCAGGGTCGCGAGCGACAGCACGGCGGCCACGATCGCCATGCCAACGAGCGTCGTGCCTCCCTCCGCCAGGAGGCCAGCCACGAGGGCGACGAGACAGATGGCGCCCAGGGCGAGCGCCGCGAGGTAGCGGAGCGCGACGTCGCGCCCGTACCGTGGCGCGGGGACCGGGTTCGGCTCGCTCAGTCCTCGCCCCAGAACAGCTCGCGCAGCGAGCGGTCGCCCTCGGGCTCGGCGTCACCGCGCGACGATCGGGCGGCGGCCGGTTCCTCGATGCGCACGGTGTCGTCGCTCTCCGGAAGCCGCGTCGGGCCCGCATCGTCGTCGACGGCCTCGACGGTCCGTGGGGCGGCCTCGGTCTCCTTCCGCTCGGATGCGTCGCGCTCGGGTGGGCTCTGGGTCACCGCCGGAGCGGCCTTCGCGTCCGTCGCCCGCACCGGTTCCTTGGGAACGGACCGCGCGGGCTTCGCCATGCCCTTCACCGCTTCCGCGTGCTCCTGCACCAGCCCGGCGAGCGACTGCAGGAACTCTCGCTCCCTGGTGAGGAACGCGCTCACCGCGGCGCGGTCCTTCGGGCCGCCGGCGGCGACGAGCGCGCCAGCCGCCGAAGTCTTCGCCTCCCCCGTGAGGCGGGAGGCCTCGGCCCGGGCACGCGCGATGATCTCGTCGGCCTGGCGCGAGACGTCGTCGAGATCGGGCGAGCCCACCACCGGCGCGGCCCCGGCGCGCAGCCGCTCGTTCTCGGCCGTCAGCGCAGAGAATGCGTCGGTGATCTGATCGAGGAATTCGTCGACGTCACGCATCTTGTACCCGCCGAAGCGGGAGACGCGGAACTCCTTCTGCTGGATCTCGAGCGCGTTCAGGGTGCGTGCGGGCACGGCCGTGCCCTCACCTGCGGTCGTGTCTTCCTTGCCCATGAAACCCCTCCTCGATCAGCAGAGCGCCGTCTGCAGCACGAAGATGACGATGAATGCGACGACGACCGACAGGTCGAACATGCCGGCCGGTGGGACGATGCGGCGCAGCGCCCTCAGCGGCGGCTCGGTCACGTCGAACAGCATCTCGTACGCCGAGCGCAACGGTCCGGTCGCGGGGGGACGCCAGCCCGCGAGCTGCACCCAGCTCAGCACCACCCGGATCAACAGGACGATCCAGACGACGGTGAGCGCGAGGCAGACGAGCCGGATGACGGGGGATGCCGCGATCATCGGGTGCAGAGGCTAGCAGCCATGACGGTCGACCGCGTCCGGCGAAGGCCCGCCCACCCTCGCCCACCGGTCAGAACTGGTTGTAGAACCCCGTGCCGGCGATGCGCTCACGCTCCTCGGCGGAGACCTCGACGTCGGCGGGGGTCAGCAGGTACACGCGGTTCGCCACGAGTTCGATCTTGCCATCGAGCCCGTAGACCAACCCGCTCGCGAAGTCCACGAGACGGCGCGCGATCGCGTCCTCCGTGGACTGCAGGTTCATGATCACCGCGGTGCCGTCCTTGAACCGGTCGGCCACCTCGCGTGCCTCGTTGAAGCGCTTCGGCTCGGACTTGTGGATCGAACTCATGCCGGCAGACACGGGGCGCGGCGACGCGATCGTGCGGACCACGCCTTCGGCCTCGGCCGGCACCTCGCGCACGGCCTGCGGCCGCATGCGGCGCACGGGGGCAGGATCGGCCTCGGGCATGTCGTCGACGAAGTCTTCGTCCTCCTCGACGAGCCCTAGGTAGTTCAGGGTCTTCTTCCACACGCCGGCCATCTCCGTTCCTCTCATGTTCTTCGGTCATGTTCTTCGGCCGTGGTCACGGCGCCGCGCGCGGCTCCTCACAGCTCCCTGGGACCGAACAACGCCGTTCCGATGCGGACCATCGTAGCGCCTTCCTCTACTGCAGCCTCGTAATCCAACGACATCCCCATGCTCAAGTCCACCACGTCAGGGTGGTTCTCCTGCACGGCCAACCCCAGCTCCCTCAGCCGGCGGAACCACGGCCTGGCGTCGTCGGGGGTCACGCCGATCGGCGGGATCGTCATCAACCCGCGTAACCGGAGCCCTTCGAGCCGGGCCACGCGGTCGGAGAGCACGACCACCTCGTCGGGTGACACGCCTGACCGCTCCCCGGTGAAGTCGACCTCGATGAGGGCATCGAGCCTCCGGCCGGCCTCGGCGGAGCGTCTCGCGAGTCGGTCGATCGCCCGGTCGCCCGAGAGGGTCTCCACGACGTCGGCGAGCGCAGCGACATGGTGCGCCGTGTTCGTCTGCAGGGCGCCGATGTAGTGCCACCGGGCGCCGCGGACCGCCTCGCTGACCTCACGCAGTTCGCGCACGTAGTTCTCGCCGATCGCGGTCACCCCGGCCTCGACCACCCACCGGATCGGCTCCTCGGGCTGGGTCTTCGCAGCCGCCACGAGGACCACCCCGGCCGGGTCCCGCCCCGATCGGTCGCACGCCCGATCGATCCGCGACCGGATCGTGTGGAGGTTCTCGAGGATCTCGTCGCGCGTTCCGTGCATCGTCCCATCGTGCCATGGGCCATCGGCCAGGGCCTGCGGCGGGGCGAGGGCGACGCCGTCGAGGCCGGAACGAGAGGCGAGGGCGGGGAGGTCTCTCGGCCAAGAGGCGGGGGAAGGGCGCCTCCTCGCGTGTGCACCTCCCCGCCCTCGCGGGGCCGCGCGGAGCAAGGTGCTGCTCGTCAGCTCTTCAGGAAGTCCGGGATGTCGAGGTCCTCCTCCGCGTCGAACGAGACCGATGGCTGCGGTTCCTGCTCGCCGGTGGTGAAGACGTCGGAGTCGTCGTCGACCTCATCGGCGAGGATCGATGGCAGCGGCTCGCGACCCCCTGCCGGTTGCTCGCCGCGGACCGGTTCCTCGAGCAACCGGGAGAGCCTCGACTCGAACTGGTTCCCGCCGGTGGCGCTCGGTGCCACCTTGTCGAAGCCCGCGGCCACGACGGTCACGCGCACCTCTTCGCCGAGCGCGTCGTCGACGACCGCGCCGAAGATGATGTTCGCGTCGGGGTGCGCGACCCGGGTGATCGCGTCTGCGGCCTGATTCACCTCGTGCAGCGTGAGGTCGGTAGGACCGGCGATCGACAACAGCACGCCCTTCGCACCGTCGATCGATGACTCGAGCAACGGGCTCGAGATCGCCGACTTCGCTGCCTCGGTGGCCCGGTCGGCGCCGCTGCCGAGACCGATGCCCATGAGCGCCGATCCGGCGCCGGCCATGACGGACTTCACGTCGGCGAAGTCCAGGTTGATCAGACCCGGCGTGGTGATCAGCGACGTGATGCCGTCGACACCCTGGAACAGGACCTGGTCGGCCATGCGGAACGCCTCGACCATCGGCATGCTCGGATCTGCCACCTGCAACAACCGATCGTTGGGCACCACGATCAGCGTGTCGACCGCCTTCTTCAGCTCGGTGATGCCGAGGTCCGCCTGGGTCGCGCGCTTCCGGCCCTCGAACCCGAACGGCCGGGTCACGACCCCGATCGTGAGAGCGCCGAGTCCCCGGGCGATCTCGGCGACGACCGGGGCGCCCCCCGTTCCCGTGCCGCCGCCCTCACCGGCGGTGATGAACACCATGTCGGCGCCCTTGAGGATCTCTTCGATCTCATCGGCGTGCTCGGTGGAGGCACCCTTGCCGACCTCGGGATCGGAGCCGGCCCCCAGACCCCGGGTCGTCTCTCGTCCGATGTCGAGCTTCACCTCGGCGTCCGACATCAGCAACGTCTGCGCATCGGTGTTGACCGCGATGAACTCGACGCCCCGCAGGCCTGCCTCGATCATGCGGTTCACCGCGTTCACGCCGCCTCCGCCGATGCCGACCACTTTGATCACGGCGAGGTAGTTCTGGGGAACGTCCATCTGTCTGCCTTCCTCCATCGGGTCGAGCACCCGATCGACCTGGGATCAGATCCTGGATCAGATTGGAGATATCGTTCTGCCGTCGTCTACGAACAACCCTCACTGTCAACTGCAACGTTATTGTTATATCTACATGACGTAGAGTCCGGCAAGTTACTAAGGATCCGCAGGTCCGTCAAGTCTGCGACTCCCTCTGATTGTCGGGTTGGATGACAGTCTCACCGACCCTGCGACGAGGGCGAGGGCGAAGGGCTCCCGCTACGCTCGGTCATATCAGTTCCGCGCATGGTGGCGTCGGCAGAGGGATCCGGACCGACCACGGGACGGTACGACCCGACGAAACTCGCGGTGGGCGCCACCGGAGCCGTCACATCGACGGCAAGGAGCTCCTTGCCCTCACGCTCGGCGAAGGCCAGGATCGCCCGGAGGGCCTGGGCCTTGGCGGCCGCCTCGTGCACGGGTCCGTACCGCACAGACACGTCGCCGTCGACCACGAGCGACACGTCACCGTCGAGGGAAACGCTGACGCTCGTCACCCTCGCCCGCAGCAGCGGCGCCATCGCTCCGGTCGCCTCGGCGGCGGACCGCAGCGACTCGGGCACGAGGGTCGCTCCCGGTTGGACGGCGAACTCGGGCAACCCCGTGCTGCGCGTCGCGGGACCGAGCACGGTGCCGTCCTCGGCGACCAACCGGAGCCCCCCGCCGCCGGCCACGACGACGAGGACCGGCGTCCGCTCATCGATCTCGATCGTGATCGTCGCCGGCATCTCGGCCGTCACCGTCGCCTCCGCGATCCAGGGCTCAGCTTCCAGTCGAGCCTCCACCGCGCTCTCGTCGAGGTGGACGACGTTCGTACCCGCTCCCACACCGGCGATGCGCAGCACCCTTCGAGGACCGAGGTGGGTCTCACCCTGGACGTCGACCGCACGTGCAGCGAACAGCGACGTGTAGCTCAGCGCGACCCCACCGGTCACGATCGCGACCAGCACGCCCCCTCCGATGGCCCAGCGGCGCAGTCGTCGACGGTGTGCCTCGTCGACCTCTGCGTGCGGCGTCATCACGGACGCACCCTCGTCGGCCACGATCGGCTCGGCGGCGTCGACCACGATCGGGTCGATGGCGGCCTGGATGTCCACGGTCGGCTCGCTCATGTCCACGACGATCGGGGCGCCGTCCGAGCCCCCGTGAGATCCGTGCACTCCGCGCTCATCCGGCGGCATGATCGAACTCCCCGATCATCTGGACCTCCGGCTCGAGACGCACCCCGGCGCGCGCCTCGACCTCCCGCTGGATGTGGCCGATCAACGTCCGGACGTCCTCGGCGCTCGCGCCCGGGCCGGCGACGATGAAGTTCGCGTGCTTGAGAGAGACCTCCGCGCCGCCCACGCGGAGCCCTTTCAGGCCGGCGGCCTCGATCAGTCGCGCCGCGTGGTCCTCGGGAGGGTTCTTGAAGACGCTGCCGCAGTTGGGCTCGGCGAGGGGCTGCGTCCGGCGGCGCCACTCGCGAGCCTCGTCCATCGCGGCGCGGATGCGCGCAGGCCGACCCTCATGCAGGCTCAACGTGGCACCGGTCACGATCGCATCGTCCGGCAGATCGGAGCGGCGATAGGTGAATCCGGCCAGAGCGGCCGGCACGTGCTCCGCGAGGTGCGAACGGAGCCGGTAGACCTCGATCGCGGTCACGACGTCGGCCATCTCGCCATCGTGCGCGCCCGCGTTCATCTTCACCGCCCCGCCGAGCGTCGCCGGGATCGCGACACCGAAGGCGAGACCCTCGAGCCCGTGGTGGAGCGCGACGCCGGCGAGGGCAGGGAGCGGCATCGCGCCGCCGGCCACGAGCCGCTCGCCGTCGCGAGCCGTCCATCGGTAGGAGCGGCCGAGGCGGAGCACGAGCCCATCGAACCCTCGGTCCGAGACGAGCACGTTTGAGCCCTTCCCGATCACCACGAACGGCAGTTCGGCGGAGACGATCGCTTCGCTCGCGGCTGCCAGGTCAGCCTCGGACCCGGGCTCGACGTACAGGGCTGCCGGCCCTCCGATCCGGAAGGTCGTCAGCGGCGCCATGGGGAACGCCGTGCGGACCCGGTCGCCGCACGCGGTACGCAGGATCGCCTCGCCCCTGGACAGGTCGGTCACGCGCTCCCCCCCAGCCTGGCGAGAGCGGCGTCGCCGAGCATCCACACGTCGCCGCATCCCATCGTGATCACGAGGTCCCCGTCGCGGATCTCTCGATCAAGGAAGTCGACCACGTCGGTGCGGTGCGGGAGGTAGACGACCGGCGTCTCCGGCGACGCGAGCGACACCCCGTCGACCACGAGCTTGCCGGTCACACCCGGGATAGGATCCTGTGCAGCCCCGTACACGTCGGTCACGAGGACCAGGTCGGCCCCGGCCACGCTCTCGCCCAGCTCGCGCCAGAGGGCCTGCACCCGAGAGTAACGGTGTGGCTGGACGAGCGCGATCAAGCGCGTCGGCTCGCGGCGTCTCGCCGTCTCGATCGTCACCCGCATCTCGGCCGGCGTGTGACCGTAGTCGTCGTAGAAGTCGGCTCCCCGAGCGCTGCCGCGCCGCTCGAAACGCCGGTGCACCCCCGCGTAGGCCGCGACCGCATCGGCGGCGACCTCGAGGGGCACGCCCACGAGCGTCGCGACCGCGACCGCGGCGGCCGCGTTCAACAGGTTGTGCACCCCATCCACCTGGAGGCGGAGCGAACCCTCGCCACCCTGCCCGTCGCGGACGCGTCCGCGGGCACCCCTCGGTCCCAGCTCGTCCACGGTGACCACCAGCTCGTTGCCCGGAGCCGTGCCGTAGCGCAGCGCCGCCACTGTCGTGTCGGCGAGCACGGACCGCACCCCTGAGTCGTCGCCACATGCCACGACCTGGTCACAGCCACGCACGAACCGTCCGAACGCTGCCTCGATCTCCTCGGCTCCCCCCGGGTAGAAGTCGACGTGGTCGACATCGACGTTGGTCACCACGCCGACGGCGGGGCGAGCGAGCAGGAACGAGCCGTCGCTCTCGTCGGCCTCGAACACGAACAGGTCGCCCGCGCCGGATCGTGCCCCGCTCCCGCTCTCGTTCAGATCTCCGCCGATCAGGTAACTGGGATCACGGCCGGCGCGCTCCAGCACCACGGCGATCATCGAGGTCGTCGTCGTCTTGCCGTGCGTTCCCGCCACGGCGACCGCTCGCGTGCCGCGGGCGAGCGCAGCCAGCACCTGCTGGCGAGCCCACACGGGGATCGCCCGCTCCTTCGCGACCCGGAGCTCGGGGTTGGTCGGAGCGATCGCGCTCGACACGATCACCGCGTCGGGAGACCCCAGCCTGTCCGGATCGTGCCCGACCCACACGTCGGCTCCGGCGCCACGGAGCTCGGCGATGCCCTTCGAGTCCTTCATGTCGGAACCCCGGACGCGGATGCCCCTCGCCTGCAACAGCCGGGCGAGGTTCCGCATGCCGGCACCGCCGACACCGATCATGTGCACCGTAGCGACCCCTTCGAGGCTCGGCACCGCCAGCGTCGGGATGCTTCCCTCGGGCGGCGTGTACCTCCTCATGCCGCCGCCTCCATCACGAGCCCCGCGATCCGCTCGTCCGCGTCGGGACGGGCCCACGCGCGCGCGGCGTCGCCCATCGACCGGAGCCGAGCCTCGTCGCCGAGCACGGCCGTCACCCGCTCCGCGAGGCGGGCGGGCGTCATGTCGGCCTCCAGCAGCACCTCTGCGGCGCCGGCCCGCTCGAGCTCGCGTGCGTTCGCCTCCTGGTGGTGCTCGGTCGCGTGAGGGTACGGGACGAGGATCGCGGGCACGCCGCAGGCCGAGAGCTCGGCCAGATGGCCGGCACCGGCTCGCGAGACGGCGAGATCGGTGATCGCGAGCGCGAGGTCCATGCGTTCGATGAAACCGACGACTCGCACCAGCAGGTCGCCCGAGCTCTCCGAGGACGCAACGACCTCGTCCTCGCGACCGGGCCCGGCCGCGACGAGGAGCTGCAGGTCGGCGCGCCGTCGCAGGGGCTCGATCGCCGCCGCCACGGTGCGGTCGAGGTGCAGTGCGCCCTGGCTGCCCCCGAACACCGACACGGTCCTGCGCTCGGCCCGGAGATCGAACGCATCGAACGCATCCGCTCGCAGAGCGGCGCCGTGCGTCGCGACCTCGGCGACCGCCTCTCTGATCGGGTTTCCGGTGCGGACCACGCGTGTCTGAGCAGGCAGTCGCGCCGCCGTCGCTTCGAAGGTGGTCGCCACGGCCCGGGCCCATCGGGCGCCGACGCGGTTCACGACCCCCGGCACGCTGTTCTGTTCGATCAACACGATGGGTCGACGCGACATCCGGGCCGCGAGGATCGCGGGCGCGCTCGCGTACCCGCCGATGCCGACGACGACGTCCGCCGATCGGATCAAGGGGCGCACGGCTCGCGCCGCGCGCACCGAGCGCCACAGCGCCCGAGCGGACCCCACCGAGAGCCGCCGCTGGGCGGACTCGACCCGGACGGCCTCGAAGCGGTAGCCGGCCGCGGGCACGAGCGAGGCTTCCTGCCCGGAGCCCGACCCCACGAATCGCACCTCGTGGCCCTTCTCGCGCAGACGGTCGGCGACCGCGATCGCAGGGAACACGTGCCCGGCCGTGCCGCCGCCCGCCATCACGACCCTCATCGGGCGCCCTTCCCGGCCGAGGCCCTCCCCCGGCTGCGCGCCCCGGATGCGCCGCGGGCGCCGGACCGGGCGCTCGTGCGGCCCGTCGTCGCGGCGCGCGGCGCACCGGCGCGGGACGGCCCCCGTGGCGTCACCTTCCGCCTCGAGCTTGACGCGGTCGCCCCGGCACGCGCGATGCTCGCGAGCACACCGACCCCCGCCAACGTCACGACGAGCGCGGTGCCTCCGAACGAGAGCAGCGGCAACGGCACCCCGGTGATGGGCATGAGCCCGGTGACGGCGCAGATGTTGACGATCGTCTGGATACCGATCCACCCGGTGATACCGGCGGCCAGGAGGCGGCCGAAGGTGTCGGGCGCGGCGATCGCGATGCGAACGCCCGCGTACAGGAGCATCGCGAACATCGCCATCACGAAGAGCGCACCGAGCAGCCCCAGCTCCTCGCCGAGGATCGCGAAGATGAAGTCGGAGTGGGCGTTCGGGAGGTAGTCCCATTTCTGCCTGCTCGCACCGAGACCCACGCCGGTCCAGCCGCCGGAGCCGAACGCGATCAAACCCTGGATCAGCTGGAACCCCGCGCCCTCGGGATCGTTCCAGGGGTTGAGGAACGAATCCACGAACCGCGTACGCCGGTAGGCCTCGCCGAAGATCAGGTACGCGGTACCGGCCAGGGCGACCACGCCAGTGATCACCAGGTACCGCAGACGCACGCCGGCCGCGAACAGCATCAGGAACACGGTCCCGCAGATGATCACGGTCGTCCCGAGATCGCGCTGCATGATCACGAGGAGCGCGACGAGCAGCACCACGGGGGCGAGCGGGATCAGCAGGTGAGCCGGGTCGTCGAGCTTCGTCCATTTCCTGGTGAGGACGGTGGCGGTGAACGCGACCATCGCCAGCTTCAGGAACTCCGACGGCTGCACCGTGAGCGGGCCGAGGTCGATCCACCGAGAGGCACCGTAGAGCGACGTGCCAGCGGAGGGATGCAGAGAGATGAGCATCAGCGGCACCGCAGCCACGAGCATCGGGACCGCCAGCTTCTTCCAGGCGGCGTGCGGCAGCTTGGCCGTGGCCAGGAGCGCGACCACCCCACCGACCGCGTAGATGCCCTGGCGCTGGAAGTACCAGAACGGGTTGCCGTCGTAGCCCTGCGTCGCCGAGACGGACCCGGCCGACAGGACCATCGCGAGCCCGAGCACGGTCAGCACCGCGGTCGGCCCGAGCAGCAGCAGCATGCTGACCCGGGCAGCGTGCATCGCGTCGGACGGGCGACGTCCCACCTCCCGGACGACCCGCAGATGGGCACCACCCCGCCCGGTCGTGGAGGACGTCGACCTACGCCGGGCCACGAGCCCCGACCTCTCGCTGCATCGTCCGCGCGGCAGCGGCGAACCGGTCGCCTCGTTCGGCATACCCGGTGAACTGATCCCAGCTCGCGCAGGCCGGCGCGAGCAGGACGCAGCTCCCTGGCTCCGTGAGATCGAAGGCACGCTGCACCGCTTCCTCGATCGAGCCGGCCCGCACCACCGGGCGGAGGCCGTCGAACACGCGGACGAGCTCCGGCGCTGCCTCCCCGATCGCCACGACCGCGCGGAGCCTGCCGGCCCGGGTCGAGAGCGGCGCCAGGTCCACGCCTTTGGCGGTGCCGCCCGCGATCAGCACGGCGTCGTCGACCCCGTCGATCGCCGCGAGGGCGGCGTGCACGTTGGTGGCCTTCGAATCATCGATGAACCGCACGCCGTCGACCACGGCCACGGTCTCCCCGCGATGGGCGGCGGGCTCGAACAGGGTGAGTCCCTCTCGGACCGTCTCGGCCGAGACGCCGAAGGCCAACGCAGCGGCGGCCGCGGCGGCTGCATCGGCGCGGAACCCCTCCGAACCCTCGATCTTCCCGAGGTCCGCAGGGCCGAGGTCCGCCGGGTCGTCCGACAACCGCGAGCGCAGCATCCCGTCGTCGTAGCCGACCTCGCCATCGGAGGGCGGGCCGGAGCGGAACCACGCAACGTCGCACGGAGCCTCGGCCGACCGCTTGGCCGCCTCCGCGTCGTCACGGTTCCCCACGTGCGTGTCGCCCGGTCCCTGCCGCGAGAAGATGCGTGCCTTCGCGGCTGCATAGGCCTCGAACGAGCCATGCCAGTCGAGGTGGTCCGGTGCGAGGTTCAGGAGCACCGACACGCGAGGATGGAACGACTCCTGCAAGCGGAGCTGGAAGGAGGAACACTCCACCACCAGCGCCTCGTGCCCCTCACGCGCAGCCTCGGGGAACGGATGTCCGATGTTGCCGCACGCGGCAGCGTCGAGCCCCGCTGCGCGGAAGCAGGCGGCGATCATGCCGGTCGTCGTGGTCTTCCCGTTCGTGCCCGTGACGGCGACGAAGGGCACGTCGGCCAGCCGGGCGCCCAGCTCCATCTCGCCCCAGAGCGGCAACCCCCGCTCGCGCGCCCACGCGAGCACCGGCGCAGACTCCGCCACTCCGGGCCCGGTCACCACGAGGGTCGCGCCATCGAGGTGAGACGGGTCGTGACCACCGGCCAGGATCTCGATGCCCTGGGCGCGCAGCGCCGGCGCCGCCGCGAGCTCCGGCTCGGGACGGGTCTCGGTGACCCGCACCACGGCGCCCTCCGCAGCGAGCACGCGCGCTGCCGAGGAGCCCGCCACGCCGGCGCCCACCACCACGGCCCGCTCCCCCGCGAAGCGCCCGCTCACTCCAGTCCTCCGAGCCGGATGAAGTCCGCGTAGAACAGGCCGAGGCCCACGGCGACGCAGAGCCCGGCGACGATCCAGAACCGCACGATCACGGTGAACTCCGGCCAGCCGAGGAGCTCGAAATGATGGTGGATCGGCGACATGCGGAAGATGCGCCGGCCGAATCCCCGGAACGAGATCACCTGCAGGATCACCGACATCGTCTCCATCACGAAGAGCCCGCCCAGGATCACCAGCAGCAGCTGGGCGTTCGTGGTGATCGCCAGGCCGCCGAGCAGGCCGCCGATCGCGAGCGCGCCCGTGTCGCCCATGAAGATGCGGGCCGGGGCGGCGTTCCACCAGAGGAACCCGGCGAGCGAGCCCATCATGCCGGCGGCCACGATCGCGGCATCGAGCATCACCGCCCCGTTCACGTCGAAGCAGCCGGGCCGCTCGAGGCCGACGGCTCCCAGGCAGAGATGGCGGAACTGCCAGAACGCGATGAAGGCGTAGGCGGCGCAGACGAGCGTGCTCGATCCGGCGGCGAGCCCGTCGAGGCCGTCGGTGAGGTTCACGGCATGCGACGACGCCGTCAGCATCAGGAAGACCCACAGCAGGAAGACCACGCCGAGCGAGATCGTGGTGGGACGGATGAACGACAGGTTCGTGGAGATGCCCGTCTCGTCGGAGGTGTTCGCGACGATCAACCCGAAGAGCACCGAGACGATCGCCGTGCCACCGAACTTCTGGATCTTCGTGAGCCCGAGCGAGCGGCGGTTCCGCACCTTCATGAAGTCGTCGAGGAACCCGACGAGGCCGAACCCGACGGCGGCGAAGACGAGCGCGATGCCCGCGGGGGTCAAGCTCGTCTCGTCCGTGAACCGCGTGGCGAGGTACGCCAGGAGCAGACCGGCCAGGATCACGAGCCCGCCCATCGTGGGTGTTCCCATCTTCTCCATGTGCGTGTGGGGGCCGTCTTCCCGGATGCGCTGACCCCAACCCCAGACGGTGAACGCGCGGATCGCGATCGGCGTGCCCAGCAGCGTCACCGAGAGCCCGACCGCGCCCGCGACGAGGATCCAGATCACCGCAGCGCCTCCGCAAGGGTCTCGAGGCCCGCGACCCGCGACCCCTTGAACAGCACGACGTCGCCCGGGTGCGCATGGGTCCGGACGTCGGCGAGCGCGTCACCCGGATCGTCGTAGGCCGCCACGTTGTCTGGCTCGACGCCCTCGCGCACGCCGGCGACCGCGATCAGGCGGGCATCCGTCCCCACGGTGATGAGCCGCTCCACGCGGAGACGCGCCGCGAGCTCCCCGAGGCGTTCGTGCTCCTCGTCGGCGATCGGGCCCAGCTCGGCCATGTGCCCGAGCACGGCGATCAGCCTCGCGTCCCGGGCGATCACCCGGGCTGCCTTGAGTGCCGCGGCCATCGACTCCGGGTTCGCGTTGTAGGCGTCGTTCACCACCCGGACACCACCGGGCGTCGTGAAGGTCTCCATGCGCCAACCCGACACACGCGCCTCGCCGAGCGCTGCGGCGCATGCCTCGATCGGCACGCCGAGCTGCAGCCCGACGGCCGCCGCAGCAAGGGCGTTCGACACCATGTGCTCGCCGGCCACGGCGAGCGACACCGGCTGCTTCCTGTCACCGTCGATGATCATGAACGAGGCGACGCCGGCCTCGTCGAGCACGACGTCCTCGGCACGGACGTCGGCGCTCGGGTGCACGCCGAACGTGATCACCCGCCCGCGGCACCTCGATGCATAGCCCGTCACGACCGGATCGTCGGCGTTGAGCACTGCGAGCCCTGACGGCGGGACCGCCTCGACCGGCTCCGCCGATGCCTCGACGATCGCCTCCCACGACCCGAAGATCTCCAGGTGCGCGACGCCGACGTTGGTCACCACGACGACCTCGGGACGAGCGACCTCACACAACAGCGCGACGTCGCCCTTCCTGCGGGCCCCGAGCTCGGCGACGATCCACTCGGCGCCGTGGGGCGCGCCGAGGAGCGTCATCGGCAGGCCGATCTCGTTGTTGAAGGACCCAGGGCTGGCGTGGACGCCGTAGCGGCGTGCGAGCACGGCCGCCGCCATGTCCTTCGTGCTCGTCTTGCCGTTCGCGCCGGCGATGCCGACCACGCGGCCCGCCATGCGGTCCCGCTCCGCCGACGCGAGGCGCAGGAGTGCATCGCCCGTCGAGCCGACGACGATCGTCGGGCCCGACGATGGGGTGCCCTCGTGCACGAGCACGCCGGCAGCGCCACGTTCGAATGCCTCGGGCACGAACAGGGCTCCGTCGGTCCGCTCGCCTCTCAGCGCGACGAACAGCGCCCCAGCGCCCACATCGCGAGAGTCGGTCGCGACACGCTCCGCCGTGGCGTCCTCGCCGTCGAGCCGCCCGCCGACCTCGAACGCGATCGTCGAGAGCGCCCGGGCGATCACGAGGGGCCCCACAGTCGCCGGAGCTCCTCGCGCACCACCATGCGGTCGTCGAACGCCACCGGCCCGTCGGCGAGCTCCTGGACGATCTCGTGGCCCTTGCCTGCGATCACGACGGCGTCACCGGGAACAGCCCGGCGCACGGCGAGCCCGATCGCAGCGCGGCGGTCGGGCTCGACCACGTAGGCGCCGCCCCCTTCACGGGCTCCCGGCTCGATCTCGGCGATGATCGCGAGCGGGTCCTCCGACCGCGGGTTGTCGGTGGTGACGATCGTGAGGTCGGCGGCAGAGGTCGCGGCCTTCCCCATGAAGGGTCGCTTGGCGCGGTCGCGGTCTCCACCGCAACCGAACACGACGATGAGCCGGCCCGAGGCCAGCGGGCGCGTGGCCTGCAGCACGCCGAGGATGCTATCCGGCGTGTGCGCGTAATCCACCACCACGAGGAACTCCTGTCCCTCGTCGATCGGCTCCACACGACCCGGAACCTCGCGCACATCGCGGATGCCCTCCACGATCGCGCCGTCGGGCAGTTCCACCGAACGAGCGAGCGCGATCGCGGCCAGGCAGTTCGACACGTTGAACGCACCGCGGAGCGACGAGCGGACGACGAGCCCGCCCGCGTGGAACGATAGTCCGGACGGCGACACCTCGATCTCGGTCGCGACGAGTTCCGCATCGGTGGTCGTCCCGAAGCTGGTCGTCGGTATCGAGGGCGCCTCGAGCAGGCGGCGGGCCCAGGCATCGTCCGCGTTGACCGCGCCTCGTCGAGCATGCTGGGGATCGAACAGCATGGCCTTCGCGGCGAAGTACCGCTCCATCGACGCGTGGTAATCGAGATGATCCTGCGACAGGTTCGTGAACGCCACGGCGTCGAAGACGACCGCTCCCACGCGGTGCTGCTCGAGGGCGTGCGACGACACCTCCATCGCGACGACGCCTGACGCCGGCATCGCGCATGCGCGCGAGCAGCCGGTGCAGGTCGGGCGCCTCCGGGGTGGTGCGCTCGATCGGCACGGGGTGCTCGTCGATCCGGGCCCCCGTGGTGCCGACCACGCCGGTGCGGCGACCCGCCCGGCGAGCGATCGCCTCGAGCAGGTACGTGATCGTGGTCTTGCCGTTCGTGCCGGTGACACCGAGCATCGTCATCGCGGCGGCGGGCTCGCGGAAAGCGCGGGCGGCAACCGGGCCCATCGTGGCGCGAACCGAGGGCACCCGAGCCTGCGCCGCAGCGACGTCGACCCAACGCTCGACCAGCAGCCCAGCCGCACCTGCGTCGAGCGCCGCCCTCGCGAAGTCGTGCCCGTCGGCCCTCTCCCCCGGCACGCAGCAGAACAACGCACCCGGGGTCACGGAGCGGGAGTCGTGGACGACGTCGAGGACCGAAACGGCGGGGTCGCCGCGGGTCTCCACTTCCGGCAGACCGTCGAGCAAGGCGGAGAACGGGATCGGGGGGAAGGCGGGTGCCACCGGTCGGGAGCTTACCCGCGGTCCCGGCCGCGGGCCCGCGTCCATCAAGCCACGTCCATCAGGCCACGCCCATCAGGAAGGTCCCTGAGCGTTCGGCGGCAGTGCCACCGGAGGTGCGGCGGGTATCGCGAGCCGTTGGATCGCGTAGCGGGCGATCTCCTGGAACAGCGGAGCGGCGGCGAGCCCCCCGTACACCGTGCGGGGCTCGTCGATCGAGACCGCGATCACCACGCGTGGACTCGCAGCGGGCAGGAAGCCGGCGAACGACGCCATGTACCGCGAGACGTAGTGGCCCTGGTCGTCGAGCTTGCGCGAGGTGCCGGTCTTGCCGGCAACCTGGTAGCCGGGGATCTGCGCGTTGACGCCGGTGCCCTCCTCCACCGCGGCTGCGAGCATGCGCGTGAGGAGCTCGGCGGTGTCGTCGCGCACGACCCTTCGGCTGCGATGGGTCGCCGTCTCGCGGAACGAGCCGTCGGGCCGCTCGAATCCACGCACCAGGCGTGGCTGCTGCCACACGCCGCCGTTCGCGATCGTGGCGTAGACGTTCGCCATCTGGAGCGGCGTGACCGAGATGCCCTGCCCGTAGGAGACGGTGGCGCGGATCACCTCGTCCCACTGATCGCCGGCGAGCAACACGCCCGCGGCCTCACCGGGGAACCCGATGCCGGTCGCCCGGCCGTACCCGAACCGCTGCATGTAGTCGGCGAGGGTCTCGCTGCCAACCTGCTCGGCGATCAGGGCGGCGCCGATGTTGCTGGACTCCGTGATGATGTCCCCGATCGTCATCGACTCGATCGGGTGCGTGTGCGAGTCGTGGATCGTGAACGGCCCGACGCGCATCGACGCCGGCACGCGGAACCGCTGGTCCAGCGAGACCGCGCCTGTCTCGATCGCGGCGGCCGCGGTGATGATCTTGTTCACCGAACCGGGTTCGAAGGCGTCGGTGACCGCGCGGTTGCGCATCGTTTCGATCGGAGCCTCGCTGAAGTCGTTGGGGTCGAACCACGGGTAGGTCGCCATGGCGAGCACCTCGCCCGTCGTGGGGTCCATGACGACGGCGGTGCCGCCGAGCGCCCCGTTGGCGCGCACGGCGCGTTCCAGCGCGGCCTGCACCATGAACTGCATCTGGCGGTCGATCGTCGTGATCATCGTCGCGCCGGGCACCGGCTCGAGGACCGTGTCGAGGCCGTTGGAGATCGGCAGGCCGTCGGCGGAGAGCTCGACCGTGCGCTCTCCCGGCATGCCCGCGAGCTGCTCGTCGTAGGCGCTCTCCAAGCCCGCGGCGCCGACCGCGTCGATGTTCACGAACCCGAGCACCTGCGGGGCGAGGGCCCCCGCCGGGTAGTAGCGCTTCGGCACCTCGAGGAACCCGATGCCCGGCAAGGCGAGCGCCTCGAGCTCCTCCGCGACCTCGAGATCGACCTGACGGTCGATCCAGGCGAACGTGCCGTCGCTCCGCAGCGCCGCTCGGACCTCGCGAGGCTGCAGGTCGAGCACGTCGGCGATCGTCGCCGCCTCTGCGACCGGGTCGGTCACGTAGGTGGGGTCGACGTACACGTCGCGGGCCTCGCGAGTGACCGCAAGCGGCACGCCTGAACGATCGAGGATCTCCCCGCGCTGGGCGGGCAGCTCGATCGTCTTCATCCGCTGTTGCATGCCCAACGCCTCGAGCTGCGGGTTGTCACGCACCTGCAGGAACACGAGCCGCACCACGATGCCGGAGAACGCCAGCATCATCACGATGAGCATCGCCACGAGCCGACCGACCGGCGGTCGCGTCACCGAGCGCCCCACTCGCCCGGCACCCGCAGGATCACCGACTCGCCGGGCCCGGGGACGACCATGCCGACGGCGTCCGCCCAATCGGCGATACGGGAGGGTGACGAAAGCCGGGCAACCTCGATGTCCAGCTCTTCGTGATCGTCCTGGAGCGATCGCACACGCTCCTCGACATCGGTCATGCGATAGGTGGTGTTCACCACCAACGCGTTCAAGGCGACGACGACCATGACGAGACCGGCGACGAGCACCGCGGAGAACAGCCAGAAGGCGGGGGTGGACCCGCGGCGCGCCCGACGCTGGGGAGGGGTAGCGGGGTTCGGGCGCGCCGCGGGCGGCCGCGCGGGATGCGCGGCACGAGCGGGATGGGAGTGGTGCGGAATGGACGAAGGCGGGACCGCCGGCCGGGGATCGGAGCCGGACCGCCCGGGATCGGGGAGTCTGCGCGCGGGAACGCTCACGCCGCCGATCCCGTTCGCTCGGCGGCTCGCAGCATCGCGCTTCGCGCGCGGGGGTTGCGGGCGACCTCCTCGGCGGACGGCCGTAGCGGTTTCTTCGTGAGGACGTCGAGGCGGTCGTCCTCACGGAACGTCGTCTTCACCACGCGATCCTCGAGCGAGTGGTAAGCGATCACGACCATGCGGCCACCGGGAGCGAGGAGCCCGACCGCCCGAGGCAGGGAGGCGGCGAGTTCCTCGATCTCCCGGTTGACCGCGATGCGGAGCGCCTGGAACGTCCGGCGCGCGGGGTGGGGGCCCCCCGGTCGGCGTCCCAGCGCGCCCACGACGACGCCGGCGAGCTGATCGGTCGTGGTGATCGGACGCTGTCGCACGATCGCCCGGGCGATCCGGCGCGACCGGTGCTCGCCTCCGTACTCGAAGATCAGGTCGGCGAGCTCGGCTTCGGGAAGGTGGTTCACGAGATCGACGGCCGAGGGCTCGGCGTCGGCGGCCCCGGCCATGCGCATGTCGAGCGGACCGTCGTCCCGATAGCTGAAGCCGCGTTCTGGCCGGTCGAGCTGCATCGACGAGACTCCGAGGTCATAGAGGACGCCGTCGACGGGACCGCGTGTCACCTCGTCGTCCACCTCCTCGAACGTGCGCCGCACCGCGCGGAAGCGTTCACCGAACTGGGCCAGCCGCTCACCGGCCAGCGCCACGGCGTCCGGATCGCGGTCGATCCCGATCACCCGATCGGCCCCCCCGCGGAGGAGCGCCGCGGTGTGGCCGCCGGCCCCGAGCGTCATGTCCACCACCGTGCCACTGCGGGGCGCCTCATCGACGAGGAAGCGCACCACCTCGGCGACCATGACGGGCTCGTGCCCGCCAGCACCCGCGCCCTCATCACCCGGCTCCTCCACGTCAGCCCAGCTGTCCGGCGAGGATCCCGATGCCGATCGACGCGAGCAGCGTCAAGGCGGTCAAGCCGATCAGCGAGAGGCTCTGCCGAACCTCGATGCCGAGCTTGCTCGGCTCGCCGTTATCTGGACCCGTGACCGGTGAAGCCATGTGCGCCCTACCTCCTTGGATCGAGCGCACCGGTCTGGTACGCGTCGGCGAAGCCGGCGGTGTAGCCCTCGTACGTCGCGCGGTCCCAGATCTCCATCCGCTCCCGCACGCCGAGCACCACGACTTCCTTGTCGATGCCGACGGCCTCGCGGAGGCGCTGCGGGATCGTGACCCGTCCCTGTCCGTCGAGCTTCGCCTCATCGGACGAGCCGAAGAACATCCGCGCGTACGCACGGCCGTCGTTGTCGGAAAGGGGGAAGGACGCGACCTCGTCGGAACGACGCTCCCATTCGGCCCTGGGGAAGACGTAGAGACAGCGGTCCTGGCCAACGGTGATCCAGCAGCCGTCGATGAACGCGGCCCGGAACTTCGCCGGCAGCGAGACCCTGCCCTTCGGGTCGAGCTGGTAGCTGTGCGTGCCGAGCAGTTCGGCCACGCCTCCTCCCCTTTCCTCCACTAAGCCACACGTTTATGCCACTGACGCTCCACTGCGTCAACGTGAACATGTGTTCGGGCGACTCGAAGGAAGTACCGGTGCCAACCGAGGGGAGTCATGTGCCGCGCAACGGCGCAGGGCCCGCGGCGTGAGCTACAGGAGGAAGGACTCCCAGCCCGGTTCGAGGTGTCCCAGCGTGAGATGGAAACCGTCGCGTGGCGCGAAGGGCTGACGCACGAGGTGGAAGCCGGCCTCCGAGGGGGTGCGGTCTTCCTTCTTGGCGTTGCATCGGCGGCACGCCGCGACCACGTTCTCCCACACGTGGAGCCCCCCGCGGGACCGCGGCACGACGTGATCGAGGTTCTCCGCGCTCGCGCCGCAGTACTGGCAGGACCACTCGTCGCGGGCGAAGACGGCCCGGCGGGTGAGGGGGGCGTGCGGCCGATACGGAACGCGCACGTACCGGCGCAGTCGAACGACCGAAGGCGCCTCGATCACGAGGCGTTCGGAATGGAAGATCATGCCGTTCGAGATCACGACGTCGGCCTTGTCCTTCAGGACGAGCACCACCGCTCGGCGTGCGGGAACCACCGCCAAGGGAAGATCGGTCGCGTTGAGGACGAGTGCGCGTCCCATGGCACGCAGTCTAGCCGCGAGTCCGAGGAACAAGGCCCTCGACGCGGCGAATCACATCCGTGTAATCTGTGGCCGGGACGGCGGCCGGGCCGAGCGCGATGCCTGGAGTTGCGAATAGGGGCCGCGCGGGGCGTCCGCGCACGACGGTCCGGCCGCCGCCTCGTACCCGGCCTCCGCCCGACGTCGAGCACCGGTTCAACTTGCGAGAGGGTGCGTGCTTCTGTAGACGCGTGACACGACGTGTGACGACATCGCTCGGCTCGGGGGTCATCGTCCGCGGCGGGTGGCGTACGATGAACGGGTTGCCTCGGAGGTGATGGGTGGAGGTCGAAGAACGCTCGCAGGGCTGGATGCGGTTCGCCGCGCGGTTCCACGAGATCGAGACGAACGTCGAACGGGTCGTCCGCGGCAAGCATCGCGAGATCCGGCTGGCCTTGGTGGCCCTCGTCGCCGAGGGGCACCTACTGATCGAAGACGTGCCGGGCGTCGGGAAGACGATGCTCGCGAAATCCATCGCGCGATCGATCGACTGCTCGTTCCGCCGCATCCAGTTCACCCCGGACCTGCTTCCCACCGACATCACCGGAGTGAACGTCTTCAACCAGGAACAGCGCGACTTCGAGTTCAAACCCGGCGCGATCTTCGCGAACATCGTGCTCGGCGACGAGATCAATCGCGCCTCGCCCAAGACCCAATCCGCACTCCTGGAGTGCATGGAGGAGCGCCAGGTCACGATCGACACGCAGACCCACCCGCTCGGCACACCGTTCATGGTGATCGCGACGCAGAACCCGATCGAGCACGAGGGCACCTACCCCCTGCCCGAGGCACAGCTCGACCGGTTCATGCTCCGGCTCTCGATCGGCTACCCGAGCGCCGAGGTCGAGACGGAGATCCTCGGCAGCCACACCACCGGGGAACAGCCGCTCGAGGGGATCGATGCCGTGACCGACGCCCCGGGGGTGGCGGAGATGATCGCACAGGCGCGTGAGGTGCACGTCGCGCCGGCGCTGCGACGCTACATCGTCGATGTGGTCGAGGCGACCAGGCGCCACGGCGACGTGTACCTCGGCGCCAGCCCTCGCGCCTCCATCATGATCATGCGAGCCGCCCGCGCGTACGCGGCGGCCGAGGAGCGCGATTTCGTGGTCCCCGACGACGTGAAGGTGCTCGCGGCGCCCGCTCTCGCCCATCGCATCATCGTCACGGCCGACGCCGTGATGACCGGCCGCTCCACCGAGGTCGTGCTGCAGGAGATCCTCGCGGAGGTGCCGGTGCCGGTCGCGGAGAGCCCCTGATGCCGTCGGGCCGGGGACTCGTCGTCTTCGGCGCCGGCCTGGCCATGTGGGTCGCGGCCCGCATCGTGGGCTCCTCCGGGCTCGAGGCGGTGGCGATCGGGCTCGTGGCGCTGCCGTTCCTCGCGGGGTTGTTCGTGCGTTGGGGACGCACCCGCATCCGCATCCGCCGGCGGCTCTCCGACGTGCGGGTCGCCCCGGGCACCCGGGTCACCGTGCGGATCGACGTCGAGAACGATGCCCCGGTGCCGTCGTCGTTCCTGCTCGTCGAGGACCGGCTCCCCGCCGCACTCGGCCGTCCCGCCAGGCTCGTGGTCTCGGGCATCCAGCCGCGCACCTCCCAGGCCGTGTCCTACACCGTCCTGCCGCAGACCCGTGGCCGCTACCGGCTCGGACCGCTCACGGTCGACGTCTCCGATCCCTTCGCACTGACCCGTCAGCGCCTCGAGTTCGACGAGCGAGACGACCTGCTCGTCACCCCGGAGATCGAGGACCTGTTCGCCACGCCCGACAGCGCCATCGGGCAGAGCTGGGGGGCCTCACGTGCGCGTCAGCTCTTCCGGACGGGCGAGGAGTACTACACGATGCGCCAATACCAGGAGGGTGACGACCTCCGACGCATCCACTGGCCGTCGGTCGCGCGAACCGGTGCGCTGATGATCCGCCAGGACGAGTCCTCGCGGCGGGCCAGTGGACTCGTGTTCCTCGACAACCGCGGCCAAGCCATCGGGCAGATGCACTCCCCCGCGTTCGAGCGAGCGGTCTCGGTGGCGGCCACGCTCGGCGTGATGCTCGCGCAACGGGGCTTCACCCTCCGCTTGGCGACCGCGGAGAACCCTCCGGCGGCCGTGAGCGAGGAACGGTTCCTCGACGCGCTCTCCGGCATCTCACACGCGCAGGCGCGCTCGATCGGCCCGTCGCTCGCGCACCTGCGAGCGGGCGCGTCTGCCGACACCTCGCTCGTCTTCGTCTCGGCGCCCCCGGCCCCCGGGGAGCTCGCGTCGTTGATCCGCGCCGGCGCCGGCTTCGGGCCGAGGCTCGTGGTGCTCGTACATCCCGTGGATCCGCAGACCCTGCCGCCGGGACGTGCCGCGCAGCTCGAGGGACGCGCGACCCAGGCACACCTCTCGTTCGCCCGCGCAGGCTGGGACTGCATCGTGCTCACCCCCGCGACCAAACTGAAGGATCGATGGCACGCACCCAAGGAACGTCCGCTCGCACGCAGCGTGTGATCGCCGGTGTCGCGACGGCGCTCGTCGCCGCCACGGCCGCGCTCGCGCTCGGCCGCGTGTTCGCCGGCAACCCGGCCACCTTCCGGCTGCTCGCCGCCGGCCTGGCGTCGGCGTCGATCGCCGCCGTGCTCGAACGGCGGAACCTGGTGCTCGCCACCGTCGTGAGCGCCGTCGGCCTGGCGGTGGCCGTCGGATTGCTCGTGTTCCCCGGCACGACCTGGTACGGACTCCCGACGCCTGACACCCTGCGAGCGGCCGTCGACGCGGCGGCGCTCGTCGGCGAACAGGCCCGCGTGCAGGTGGCGCCGTCGCCACCGCTGGCCCCGCTGATGCTAGCGGCCGTCGCGGGCATCTGGGCCGCGGTGTTCGCCTCGCACGCCCTCGCGTTCCGCGCCGGCAGCCCTCTGCTCGCACTGCTTCCTCCGGTGGCACTCGTCGGCTTCGCCGATTCGGTGCTCGAGGACACCGTTCGGCCCATCTTCGGGTTGTTGTTCCTGGTGGCCGCGACCGCGGTGCTCTTCGCCGACGGGATGCGCCGCGTGCAGGGCTGGGGGCCTGTCTGGACCGGCCCCGGCAGAGCGGCTCGCCTCGACGTTGCGGCGGGACGCGGGGCGCGCAGGGTAGCCGGTGCCGCCGTGCTCGTGGCGGCCGTCGCGCCGATCCTGCTCCCGGGTTTCGGCGCACGAGGACTCATCGACTTCTCCACCACCGATGACGATCGTGTCCGGATCGATCCGCTCGTCTCGGTGCAGTCGAGCCTGCAGCGCGACGAGGTCACGGCGGTGTTCGAGGTGCAGACACAGATCCCGTTGTACTGGCGCATGGTCGCGTTGCCGAACTTCGACGGGCGGTTCTGGAGCCCGGAGCCGGAGCCCCCGTCGCTCGAGATCGCACCGGGGGCAGCCCTCGAGACCACCACACCTCCGTTGGGGCTGCCGGAGACGACCGAGGTCTCGTTCACGACCGCGAACGAGCTGGTGTTGCCCTGGCTGCCGCTGCCGTACCCGCCCCGATCCACCGACGCCGACCTCGACGGCATGCGGTGGGACCCCGAGGGCGGTTCGATCCTCCTCGACGGAGGGGTCGACGCCGGCGTCACGTACACCGCGGTCGCCGACGTCGTGCGGCCGACCCCGGAGCAACTCCGGGCCGAACCGCTCGTCGCAACGACGCAGAGCGCACGCTACTCGCAGGTCCCGCCCGATCTGCCGGAACCGATCTCGTCCTTCGCCCGGCAGTGGACCCGCGGCTCGGAGTCGACCTACGACGCGGTGATCGCGATCCAGGATCGATTCGCCGATCCGAGGTACGGCTTCAGCTACGACGTGAACGTGCCGGGCTCCTCGAGCGAGGCGGCGATGGTCGACTTCCTCACCACGACGAAGGTCGGGTTCTGCCAGCAGTTCTCCAGCACGATGGCGGTGATGCTGCGATCGCTCGGTATCCCGGCCCGGCTTGCGGTTGGGTTCACCCCGGGCGCGTTCTCGGGCTCCGCCGAGCGGCTCACCGTGACGACCGAGAACGCGCACTCGTGGGTCGAGGTGTTGTTCCCATCCTTCGGGTGGCTCCCCTTCGAGCCCACGCCGAACCGGCAGAACACGGTCGGCTACCCCTACCTCGACCCGAGCACGGCCGACGAGTGCGTGAGCTACCGCCGCGGATCCTGCGTCCCCGTCGATCCGGGAGGCGGACGGGGCGGCGCCTCGTCGCAGGGCGACGGCCTCGGTGTCCTTCGAGGCGAGTTCATCCAACGAGCGAACGCCGCCCCCGCCACGACGAACGCGGCCAGCGTCTTCGGAACGGCGAACGCTTCCCCCGATCCAGGGCCGTTCACGAGACGCAACGCCCTCGTGGCGACCCTCGCGGTCGTCGTGCTCGTACTGGCGGCCGTACCGCCGGTCCGTGCGTGGCGCCGCCGCCGGCGCCTCCGCCGGGCCGGGCCCGCGCCGCGCCGCCTCATCGTGACCACCTACGACGTGTTCACCGAACGCGCAGCCGACCTCGGGTACCCGCGCGCCCCTGGTCAGACGATCGAGGAGTACCGGGCGGCGGTGACGGCATCGGGAGCGCTGTCCGACGGCGACCTCGAGCGGTTGACGAGGCTCGCCCGCGATGCGGCGTACTCAGCTCGCGAACCGGGAACGGACGACGCTCGAGCCGCGACCCGGGCCGCCGCGGGCGTGCTCCGGGACCTGCGACGCGGAACGGCTCTGTCGCAGCGGATCACGGGACTGTATCGGCGGCGCTGAGCGACGAACGGGCCAGCTGAAGGGCCGAGGGACCGGGGCGAGCTACGACGTGCCGGTGGCGGTGTGTGCCGCGGCCTCGCGCAGGGCGCGGACGAAGCGTTCGCGATCCTCGCGGTACTGCTTCACGTCGGTCTCCACGCTCGACGCGATGTCGTCGATCGCCACGAAGAAAGCCATCTGGCCGTCGCGCAGGGCATCCATGACCTCGCCGTCGCGCCGGCAGATCTTGAAGATGCTCTGCCCGTCGGTCACGAGCTTCACCTCGGACAGGTGCCGATCCATGCCCGCCTTCTTGTTGAGGAACTCCCACGAGCGCCGCACGCGCTGCAGCGACATGCCGCCGTCGAGCAGCGACTTCACGACCCGAAGGGCGACGAGGTCTCGGAAGGCGTACAGGCGCGGCACCCCCGGGCGTCCGCCCGTTCCCTGCACGGAGGGCTGCACCAACCCGATCTGGTCCCAGTACCTGAGCTGACGCGACGTGCAGCCCGTGAACTTGCAGGCCTGGTGGGTGGTGAATCCCTCCATCCGGACGCGTGCCCCTTCGATCTCGACTGCCGGCCTCCACGTTGCGGCACGGATCGCCGACGGCAGCTTCGAACACTCGTGCTTCGAGCACCGGCCGACGACTCGCGCCCAGGGGGAAGGGGGACCCCCGTTGTACAACAGTGCGCGGAACAGCGGCAAGCCGCGAGGTCATGATGGTCGCGGAACCACCCGAATGGGCTAGGGAACGACGGGAGGAGCCGGCCGAGGTCGCCGAACGCTACTCGTCGTCGCTCGGCGCAGGTGGCCGGAAGCGCGACGCCAGCCGCCCGATGATGCCGGTGAACGACCCGCCGTCGGTCTGCATCGCCCGGATCTGGTCGCGGCCGAGCTGGCCGAGGTACCGGTAGATCAGCAGTGCCGACCCCACCATCATGACGAAGCCGACCGCCGCGATCCACGGGCTGACGACGAACAAGAGCAACAGCACGCACCCCAGCAGGAATGCGACCGCGGACAGGCGGATGCGCCGGGCCAGGTGTGTATAGAGGTCGGTGCGGCCGACCTGCTCGACGAGCTTCGGGTCGTCCTCGGCCAGACGACGCTCGATCTCTTCGAGGATGCGTTGTTCGTGCTCGCTCAGTGGCATCCATGTACCTCCGGACACCTCGATTATAAGGAGGGTTCCCGACGTGGGAACCCTCGCAGCTCAGGTCTCGCGGCGGGCGCGATCCAGCAGCGACGCGGGCATCGCCGAACCGCGCCCGAAGCGGAGCTCGATGCGATCGACCGCGCGCTCGACGTCGCCCCAGCGCTCGCCCCGTAGCAGCGCCAGCTGCTCGGCCCCGGCGGGGACCAGGCCGCTGGCCTGCACGCCGAGCAGTCGCACCCGGCGGCGCTCTCCGGGGAGGGCACGGTAGAGGCCGGCGACCGTGTGGTACAGGTCGGCCCCCACGTCGGTCGCGTCGGACATCGTCTTGGACCGGGTCAGGGTGGTGAACGTCGCGAGCCGCACCTTCATCGTGATCGTGCGAGCGTGGTACCCGTCGGCCCGCAGGCGCGATGCCACCTTCCCCGAGAGTGCCAGCAGCTCGCGCAGGATCGTCACGTCGTCGTCCATGTCGTGCTCGAAGGTCTCTTCGTGTCCGATCGACTTCGGGGCCTCGTAGGGCACCACGTCGCGATCGTCGATGCCGTGTGCGAGCCGGGAGAGGTGCCGGGCGTTCTGCTCGCCGAGCAGTCGCGCGAGGATCGACTCCGGGGTCCGGCCGAGGTCCCCGATCGTGCGCACGCCCAGACGCCCGAGCACCTCGCCTGTCTTCTCCCCCACGCCCCACAGGCGACCTACCGGCAGCGGCTCGAGGAACCCGGTCACCCCTCCCGCCGGCACCACGAGCAACCCGTTGGGCTTGCAGTGGTCGGAGGCCAGCTTCGCCACGAATTTCGTCGGCGCGATCCCCACCGAGCACGTGACGCCGACCTCTCGTTCGACCGCAGCACGGATGCGCACGGCGATCTCGCGTGGCTCGCCGAACAGCATCGTGGCGCCTCCCACGTCGAGGAACGCCTCGTCGAGCGAGATCGGCTCCACCAGTGGCGTGTGCGAGAGCAGCACCTCGCGGAACCTGTTCGAGTGCGCCTGGTAGGCCTGGAAGTCGGGCGGCACGAACACTCCGTCGGGGCAGATCCGCCGCGCGCGTACCGTGGGCATCGCCGAGCGCACCCCGTACTCGCGGGCCTCGTACGAGGCCGAGCTCACCACCCCCCGACCACCGATGCCGCCGACGATCACCGGTTTCCCGGCGAGGGACTGGTCCTTCAACACCTCGACCGAGGCGTAGAACGCGTCGAGGTCGGCGTGCAGGATCGGCTCGGCCGGACGCTCGTCGGGCAACGCGTGGCCTCGCGATCCGGTGCTCATGGGTCCCATCATCCCGCGGAGCCGGGGCTCGCGTGCCAGAGCATGCGCGGCCCGGTGCCGGCGGCCGGCGCCGCCCCGGAGCCGGAGCCTCGCACCTCGCTCCAGACCTCGCCTCGCACGGCCTCGCGCAGGCGCCCCTCGCCCCGCGCCCGGTGCAGCGTCGAGAGATCCCAGACCTCCTCGGCGATCACGCTCACGCCGCCCACCCCGGTGCGACGCAGCTCCCCCCCGACCGCCAGCGCGTACCCGTGGAACACGGTCTTCACGACCTTCGGCTGCACCGATTCGAACACCGTGACCTCCACCGGTCCCGTCGCATCGTCGAGCGTGAGGAAGATGATGCGCTGGCCGCTGCGGATCGCCGGGGTCTGCGACGCGACCTTCACACCCGCCACGATCACCTTCGAGCCGCCGCGGGTTCGGCGCAGGTCGCTCGCGCGCGTCACCCCGAGGTCGGCGAACAAAGGTTCGAAGAAGCTCACGATGTGCCGGGTGGCATCGAGCCCCATCACCTCGAGCTCGGCGCGTACGACCTCGGCGTCGGAGTAGTCCTTGAAGACGTGGCCCTCGGCCGGGTCGGCGCCCATCGCGAGCGTGAGCTGGTCGCCCTCCCGCTCGGGCTCGGCGGTCATCGCGACGTAGAGGTGACGGCGGCGCTGCTGCATGCGCCCTCGAGGTGCCAGCGCGTCGAACGCGCCCGCGTGCGCGAGCGCCTCGGTCACCGGCCGACTCACGGTGGTGCGCCGCATGAAGTCTCCGACATCGCGGAAGGCCCGGTCGGTACGCGCCGTCATGATCGAGCGGATCTCGGCGTCGCTGATGCCGTGCACGTCCTGGAGAGCGAGCCTGACCCCGAAGACCGGAGCGGCGTCTCCCCCACCCGGCGAGGTAGCCGGATGCGTCGTTCCCGTTCGCTCGACGCGACTCGGCAAGGACCTCCCTCTTCTGACCGCAGGTGCCGCAAGGGAGGCCCCTGCCGAGCACTCGCGAGCTCCATCCGGTCGATGGCCGGACGGGGTGCCCTCCACCACCTCCACCACGTACTCGGGCTCGCTGGCGTTCACGTCGAGGGGCAGGATCGGGATGCCGTGCTGCCTCGCGTCTTCCAGGATCAGGCGGCGCGGATACATACCGGGGTCGTGGGTGAGCAGGCCCGCGTACAGATGCGCCGGGTAGTGCGCCTTCAGCCACGCGCTCTGGTAGGTCGGCACAGCGAACGCCGCCGCGTGCGCCTTGCAGAACCCGAACGACGCGAACTGGGTCACGGCGTGCCAGATCTCCTCGGCGGCCCCGAGGTCGACGCCGCGAGCCGTGGCCCGCTCGAGGAAATCCGCACGGAACCCCGGCAGCATCTCCTCGCGGTCGAGGTGTCGCCGGATGTGGTCGGCGTAGGTCTCGGTGTAGCCGGCGAGCGCCACGAGGGCGCGGATCACCTGCTCGTGGAAGACGATCACCCCGAACGTCTCCTGCAGCGGCCCGCGCAGACCGGGGTGGATGTAGGTCGGCCGCTCGAACCGCGACCGCCGCCGCAGGTAGGGCGTGATCATGTCGGACTTCACCGGCCCGGGCCGGAACAGCGAGATGTCGACGATCAGGTCCTCCCAGCGGGTGGGTTGCAGCTTCTGCAGCAGCTCCCGCTGGCCGGGCGACTCGATCTGGAAGCATCCGAGCGTGTCGGAGGCACGGATCGTCTCGAACGTGGCGGGGTCGTCGAGCGCGATGCGGTCGAGGTCGACCTTCTCCCCTGTCGTGCGCGCGATCTCGTCGAGCGCGTGGCGCATCGAGCTCAGCATGCGCACGCCGAGGATGTCGAGCTTCAGGTACCCGAGCAGCTCGACGTCGTCCTTGTCGGCCTGGATCATGCGGTGACCGTTCGCGCTGCGCTCGAGCGGCACGCGTTCCACGAGGTCGTGCGAGGCGAGCACGATGCCGCACGGATGCAGCGCGACGTGCCGCGGGAACCCCGCCAATCGCTCCGCGACCCGGATGAGGCGTTCCATCTGCTCGAAGTGCAGGTTGATGCCCTGGAGCTCGGGCAGGCGGTCGATCGACTCGCGCAGGTGCCGGGCCGAGATGTGTGGGAACGACTTCGCGACCGTGCCGACCTCGCCCTCGGGCAGGCCGAGCGCCTTGCCGACCTCGCGGATCGCCGAGCGTGCGCGATAGGTGTCGATCATCGCGACGCAACCGGCGCGCTCGGTGCCGTGACGGCTGAGGATCATGTCGTAGACGTCCTCGCGGCGGGCCGACTCCACGTCGACGTCGATGTCGGGCAGGTCCTTGCGCATCGGGTTCATGAACCGCTCGAACGACAGGTCGTGGCGGAGCGCGTCGACGTCGGAGATACCGGTCAGGTAGCAGACCAGCGACCCGGCGGCCGAGCCCCGGCACGCCGCCCGGATGCCCATCGCCTTCACGTCGGCGACGATGTCCGCCACGGTGAGGAAGTACGCCGCGAACCCCATGCGACGGATCATCGAGAGCTCGTGGTGCAGCCGGTCGCGCAGGGGCTCGTCCTCGCGCATGCCTCGCTCATGTACGCCCCGCCAGCACCGCTCGGCGAGCAAGGCGTCGGCACTGCGGCCCTCCGGCGTCGGGAAGTCTGGGAAATGGATACGCCCGAGCCCGAGGTCGTAGCGGCACATGTCGGCGATCTCGAGGGTCGCGTCGCACAGGTCTGCTCGCTCGGCGAAGAGCGCGCGCATCTCGGCGGCGGGTTTCAGCCAACCTTCGGCGTTGCGCCGAGTCACGTTCGTCTCGGCGAGCGGCACGATGCGCCGCATGCACTCGAGCACGTCGGCCACGAACGCATCGCCGGGATCCAGGTAGCGTACAGGGTTCGTCGCCACGGCGCGTACCCCGATGCGCTCGGCGAGACGGAGCTCCGCACGGACCTCGTCGTTCGACTCGAGCTCGAGCCGGTGTTCGACGCCGACGAACAACCGCTCACGTCCGAACGCCTCTCGGAACGGATCGAGCAGCCGCGCGGCGTGTTCGACACGACCCGCGACGGCGGCCTGTCCCGGGTGCGACCGAGGCCCGGCGATCGCGACGAGCCCGGCGGCGTGCGCACAGATCTGGAGGGGGTCGACCCACGGGTCGCCGCGTTCGCCCAACATGTGCGCGTCGGTGACGAGGCGGCAGAGGTTCGCGTACCCCATGTCGTCGGCGGCGAGCAGCACGACGTGCGCGTCGCCCGGAAGCGATTGAGACGCGCGCACGGTGATCGACGCACCGAGGATCGGCCGCACGCCCTCGGCCTCGCACGCCCGCACGAACCGCGCGGCGCCGTAGAGCCCGTCACGGTCGGTCATGGCCACGACCGGTCTGTCATGCGACTCGGCGGCGTTCGCCGCCAGGCCGAGCGTTGTTGCTCGCGCGGCCAGCTGCTCCGGCGTGAATGCGCCTTCCTTCAGGGAGAAGCACGACCGCACGTCGAGGTGCACGAACGATGCCATCATGATGCCATCGCGTGATCGTCGGCTGGGCACCGATCTGGTTCGAACGTTCCTCGATTACCTCGCCGGCATCAGCCGTCGCTCGACGTTCGTCGATCGCACGAGCTTCGAGATGATGCGAGCCGAACGCATCGATCGGGCGTTCGCGTTCGACCCCGGCTTCCACCGGGAAGCCTTCGAGACCGTGCCCTGAGGCTAGTCCCACAGACGTTCCATGTGCCAGCGATCCTTGCCGCGGTCGAAGTAGAGGTCCCAGACCGCCCCGCCGCGTGCTTCGACCCGCCAGTACTCGCGGTCACGGCCGTCGGACCACCATCGGCCCTCGATCTTCCAACGCCCGATCACGTCGGCGACCTCGTAGCGCTTGCCCCGCCACTCGAACGCACTCGGCATGCCGGTGTCGCGTTCGACCCTGATCTCCTCGTCGAATCGCTTCGTCACCGTGATGGGCCTCACAGACACTGAATCGAACATACGTTCGAACGAGGGACGAATGTACGCCCGGGCTCGGACATCCGTCAAGACGGAGGAGCGGGACAGCTGACGGCCGCGACCGCATCGATCCTGTGCGGTGTTCCGCCGCCCGGTACCGCCGTATCATGCCCCGGACACCCGGCGCTCTCCCGCACCGGGTCCGACACGGAAGGGCAGCGATGACGACGGTGGCCGATCCCGACGAACAGCTGTCCCCCACCGACGATGTCGCGCTGGGTACCGAGGCGCATATCGACCTCATCGAGCACTACTCCGCCCACAACTACCACCCGCTGCCGATCGTCGTGGCGGCGGCCGAGGGCGCCTGGGTCACCGATGTCGAGGGCAAGCGGTACCTCGACATGCTCGCGGCCTACTCGGCGCTGAACTTCGGCCACCGGCACCCCGACCTGATCGCCGTCGCGCACGCCCAGCTCGACCAGGTCACCTTGACGAGCCGCGCCTTCTACAACGACAAGATGGGGCCCTTCTGCCAGGAGCTCGCCGAGCTCTGCGGCATGGAGATGGTCCTCCCGATGAACTCCGGCGCCGAGGCGGTCGAGACCGCGGTGAAGACCGCTCGCCGCTGGGGATACGACGTGAAGGGCGTTCCCGAGGACCGCGCGAAGATCGTCACCTGCAGCGGCAACTTCCACGGGCGCACGATCACGCTCGTGAGCTTCTCGACCGACCCGAGCGCGAAGGGCGGGTTCGGGCCGTTCACCCCCGGTTTCGACACGGTGCCCTACGGCGACGTGGAGGCACTCGTGAGCGCCCTCGCCGAGCCCGACGTGGTGGCCTTCCTCCTGGAGCCGATCCAGGGCGAGGCCGGTGTGATCGTGCCGCCCGAAGGCTACCTGCGGCGCGCGCGCGAGCTCTGCGACGAGCATCGGGTGCTGCTGATCGCCGACGAGGTCCAGTCGGGGCTCGGTCGTACCGGACGCACGTTCGCCTGCGAGCACGAGGACGTCGTGCCCGACGTCTACGTGCTCGGCAAGGCGCTCGGTGGCGGCATCGTCCCCATCAGCGCGGTGGTGTCGACCCGTGACGTGCTCGGCGTGTTCCGGCCCGGGGAGCACGGCTCCACGTTCGGCGGCAACCCGCTCGCCTGCGCGATCGGCCTCGAGGTGCTGCGATTGCTTCGCACGGGCGAGTATCAGCGCCGAGCCGACGAGCTCGGCACCGAGCTGATCGAGCGACTCCGCGCCGAGGCCCACCCGGGCGTGGTCACCGAGGTGCGAGGCAGGGGCCTCTGGATCGGGATCGAGCTCGTCCCCGACGGATCGCCGGCGCGCGAGACGTGTGAGCGCCTGCTGGACATGGGCGTGCTGGCCAAGGATACGCACGAGACCACGGTGCGCCTCGCACCCCCGCTCTGCGTCTCACGGGAGGACCTGGAGTGGGCGGCGGAGCGGATCCTGACGGCCCTGGCCGAGCGGCTGGACTGATCGGCGACGGCAACGGCCGCGAGCCGGAACCGCTCGCGCCGGGCACCGTCGTCACGCTGCGCGAGGTCTGGCAGGGTCGTACGCTCGCGGCCCGCCCCGTCCGCGTCGTCGAGGACGTGCCCCACCACCATCGGGCGTTCTACTTCTCCCCGGGCTCCCGGTGGTTGAACGATCCGCGGCACCTCGGCGAGGCTCGCTTCTCCGAAGGAGACTGGGAGCTCGAGCCCGCGGTGCTCGACCGTCCGGTGCTCTCGTTCGCCCTGCCCGAGACGGCCTATGCCGTGCTGCTCAGCTGGGACGCGCGCTGGCGCTTCGAGGGCTACTACGTGAACATCCAGTCGCCGCTGCGCGAGCACGACGGCGCCTTCGAGTACACGGACTGGTTCCTCGACGTGCGCATCCCTCCTGCACGCGACACCTACGAGTGGAAGGACGAGCACGAGCTCGCCCGAGGCCGTCGAACGCGGCATGCTCACCGAGGGCCAGTCGCACGACGTCCGTTGGGCCGGGGAACGAGCCGTGGAGCAGGTGCTCCTGGGCGAGCCGCCGTTCGACCTCGATTGGGCCGCGTGGCGCCCGGACCCGGCATGGGGGCCGCTCGATCTCGACGCCCAACCAGGTCGACCGGGGCCCACGACTGCGGCGACCCTCCCACACTTGCGGAAACCCCCGACGTAGGATGCCGCCGTCCGTTCAGAGAAGGGGGATCCATCATGGACAACTCGGGTGGCTTCACCACCCCGCCCCCGCCTCCGCCGCCGCCCGGCGGTGAGGGAGGCGCAGGAGGACCAGGCCTCCCACCACGTGGGATCGGCGAGATCCTGACCACCGCTTTCGAGATCTACAAAGCGAACGCCGCGAGCCTGTTGATGATCGTCGCCATCGTGGTGGTGCCGCTCACGTTCATCAGCGCCTTCCTCGGGGGCGTCGTGTTCGCTCCCGAGACCTCCACCGAGGTGATCCTGGGCCAGGAGATCGAGGTGACGACGCAGTCCGCCGGCGCGGCGCTGCTCGTCGGCGCGATCGCCGCCGTGATCGGCGTGATCATCTCCGCGGTGTTGCAGGCCGCGATCATGCGCGGCGCGGCGCAGGGAAGCATCGGCGATACTGTCGACATCGACGCCTCGTACAAGTGGGGCTTCGCACGGTTCGGAAGCGTGCTGCTGATCTCGATCCTCGTCGGCCTCGCGGTCCTGGCCGGTCTGCTGTTGTTCGTGCTTCCAGGCATCTTCCTGGCGGTGATGTTCGCCGTCGCCATCCCGGCGCTCGTCGTGGAGAACCGGCGCGGCACCGACGCGATGGGTCGCTCGTGGAACCTGGTCAAGGGCCACTTCTGGCACGCGTTCGGGTTGATCGTCCTGACCTTCATCATCGCCGCCGTCGTGGCGGGCATCATCGGGGCGATCGGCAGCGCGATCAGCGACAACTGGTTCGTCTCGTGGATCTTCAGCTCCGTCGCGCAGATCATCGTGGCGCCGTTCTCGGCGCTGATCAGCGTGTTGCTCTATCTCGACCTGCGGGCTCGCACCGAGGCGCTCACCGCAGACGGCTTGCGAGGGGAGCTGAACCGCTCCGTCTAGCACGTCAGTTCGGGCTTGTGTCGAGGGCGCCCCGGTGGGCGCCTTCGACGCGTCCGGGGGCAGACGCGACCGGTTGTCGGCGGCACCCGCGACACGCGAGTGTATGCCCGTGACGACCGTGCCCGACCTCTCCGTGTTGCGCGCCAGGTTCCCTGCGCTCGAGCGCGAGCAGGACGGTCGGCCCGTCGTCTACGCCGACGCGCCCGGCGGCTCGCAGGTGCCCGACACCGTGATCGAGGCCGTCGCGGACCAGTATCGACGCGGCATCTCCAACATGGACGGCGTGTTCGCCGCGAGCCAGGAGCTCGAGGAGACGGTCGCGGCGGCGCGCCGCGCCGCAGCCGACCTCGTGGGTGTCTCCCCGGGGCAGATCGTGTTCGGGGCGAACTCGACCTCACTGCTCTTCCACCTGTCTCGATCGTTCGCCCGCAGGATCGGTCCCGGCGACGAGATCGTGGTCACGAGGCTCGATCACGACGCCAACGTGCGCCCATGGGTGCTCGCGGCCCGTGATGCGGGAGCGAGCGTGACCTGGGTCGACGTCACGCCCGACGACGCCACGCTCGACCTCGACTCGTTCGACGCGGCCCTCGATCGGGACCCCCGGCTGGTCGCCTTCACGCTTGCATCGAACGCGGTCGGTACGGTGACGCCCTCGGCGATGCTCGTCGCTCGAGCCAAAGCCGCGGGCGCGCTCGTGGCCGTCGACGGCGTGCACATCGCCCAGCACCGCGCGATCGACCTCGCAGTACTCGGCGCCGACCTCGTCTCGGTCTCTCCCTACAAGGTCTTCGGCCCGCACATGGGCCTGGTCGCCGCCACCCCCGAGGTGATCGAGGGTTGGGATCCCTACCGGGTTCGGCCCGCCGAGCACTACGGCGCACCGGAACGATGGGAGACGGGGACGCAGAGCCACGAAGCGATGGCAGGGTTCGTGGCGGCCGTCGACTACCTCGCCGAGATCGGCGCCACGACCGGCCGTGAGGTGGGCACGCAGCCGGCCGACGACAGCAGGCGGGCGGCGATCGTCGCCGGATTCGACGCGATCGGGGCCCATGAGCGTGAGCTGGCGCGCCGCTTCCTCGAGGGCATCGCCCGCATCGACGGGGTGCGGCTGTACGGCATCGACGACGTGGCGCGGCTCGCCGAACGCACGCCGACGTTCGCGGTGCGCGTGGGCGACCGGCATCCGCGCGAGACGGCGAAGGCGCTCGCCGAGCGCGGCATCTTCGTGTGGGACGGGCACTACTACGCGATCGAGCTCTTCGAGCGCCTCGGCTTGCTCGAGTCGGGCGGGGCGGTGCGCATCGGCTTCTGCCACTACCACTCCGCCGGCGAGGTCGACCGGGTGCTCGAGGCGCTCGCCGACCTCGCCTGACCCTCGAGCGCTCGGCCCGACCTGCGAGACGGCCGACGGCCCCGTTGACCTGCGACGATCGTGTCGCCGGCCACGTCGCCGCACCGGCCGATTGGTACGATCGGGCGACCTTCCGGCGCGACTCCCCTTCGAAAGGAACGACATGCGCATCCTGATCCTGGGCGGTGACGGCTACCTCGGGTGGCCCACCGCGATGCGGTTCTCCAGCCGCGGCCACGAGGTGCACGTGATCGACAACTACCTGCGGCGCACCGCCCATCGGGAGGCCGGGTCCGATTCCCTCACACCGATCGCCGCGGGCCTGCCCGATCGCATCGCCGCCTGGAAGGACGTCACCGGGCTCGAGATCGGCTCCACCGAGGGCGACCTCACCGACTGGGGCGTGACCGAGGGGCTGTTCCGGGAGTTCCAACCCGAGGCGGTCGTGCACTACGGGGAGATGCCGAGCGCCCCGTACTCGATGAAGGACCGCGAGCACGCGGTGTTCACGCAGACGAACAACGTCGTGAACACGTTGAACGTGGTCTACGCGATCCGCGACATCACCCCCGATGCGCACCTCGTGAAGCTCGGCACGATGGGCGAGTACGGCACACCCAACATCGACATCGAGGAAGGCTTCATCGAGATCCGACACAACGGACGCGAGGACTACCTGCCGTTCCCGAAGGTGCCCGGGTCGATGTACCACCTGTCGAAGGTGCACGACTCCCACAACATCCACTTCGCCTGCAGGGTCTGGGGGCTGCGCGCCACCGACCTGAACCAGGGCGTGGTCTACGGCATCCACACCGACGAGACGACGCCTCGACGACCGGCTGCTCACGCGCTTCGACTACGACGACGTCTTCGGCACGGCGCTGAACCGGTTCTGCCTGCAGGCGGTGATCGGGCACCCGCTCACCGTGTACGGCAAGGGCGGCCAGACGCGCGGCTACCTGAACATCGTCGACACGCTGCAGTGCATCGAGCTCGCCGTGGCGCATCCGGCCGAGCGCGGGGAGATGCGCGTGTTCAACCAGTTCACCGAGTCGTTCTCGATCCTCGAGCTCGCCCAGCTCGTGCAGAAGGCGGGCGCCGAGGTCGGCATCGACGTCGCCGTCGAGCCGATCGACAACCCGCGGTTCGAGCTCGAGGAGCACTACTACAACCCGGCGCACACGAAGCTGCTCGACCTCGGCCTGAAGCCGCACCTGCTCTCGGAGACGCTGATCGAGTCGGTCTTCGCCGAGATCGAGCGGTTCAAGCACCGCGCGATCGCCGACCACATCCTGCCGCGAGACCGGTGGCAGCTGACCACGAGCGAGAGCTCGGTCTCGTAGCGACATGTGGGCCCTGCGGCTGCTCGCCGGCGCGGCCGCGATCGCGTTCTTCCTGGTGGCGGCCAGGTCGTACCAGCGGCGGAACATCAGCCGACTCAGCCTGTACACGGCGTTCATCGCGGCGGCGGGGGTCGTCGTACTCGCGGCGCTGCCGAACCTGTTCGATCCGGTCTTCGACACGCTCAACTTCCAGGCCGGCAACAACCGGCGGCTCGTCGCGTTGTTGCTCGGCGCGGTGGTCGTGCTGTTCCTGCTCCTCTTCCGGCTCCAGGGCCATTCCGACCGATCCGAGCGGGCGATCCAGCAGCTCGTCGAATCGCTCACGGTCGAGCGGTTCGACTGGGCGGAAGCCGAGCGGCGGGTGCCGGCGGGACCGAAGGTCATCACGATCTGCCCGGCCTTCAACGAGGCCGAGAACGTCGGCGCCGTGATCGAGGCGATGCCGAAGGAGGTCTCCGGCTACCACGTCGTGCCGATCGTGATCGACGACCACTCCGACGACGGCACCGCCGACGCCGCGCGCGTGGCCGGAGCGCTCGCGGCGGTCTTGCCGATCCGGCGTGGCGGCGGGATGGCGCTCCGGGTCGGCTACGACATCGCCCTCCAGCTCGGAGCCGACATCGTCGTCAGCCTCGACGCCGACGGGCAGCACCTGCCCGAGGAGATCCCGACACTGATCGCTCCGATCGTCGAGGACCAGGCCGACCACGTGAACGGTTCCCGCATGCTCGGAGACTTCGAGCGCGGCGGCTCGCTGATCCGTCACGCGGGTGTGCATTTCTTCTCCTGGGTGGTCACGATCCTCACCGGCCAGCGCGTGACCGACATCTCCAGCGGCTACCGGGCCACGCGTGCCGAGACCCTGCGGAAACTGATCCTGGTTCAGGATCAGTTCTGGACCTCCGAGGTCACGATCGAGGCCCTGCGCCAGCGCGCGCGAGTCGTCGAGGTGCCCGTGACGTTCCTCACCCGGCGAGGCGGGGAGTCGAAGAAGCCCAAGAGCCTGCGCTACGCCTGGCACTTCTCGAAGGCGATCGGGAAGACCTGGCTCAGGTAACGGCCGCACCCTAGGCGTGCGCGTTTCGAGATCCCGGGTGAGGCACCACGGCACCACCGCCGCGGGCGCCGTGATGCCCACCACGTAGACGATCTTGGCCCAGGCTTCGTCGAAGCCGCCCGCGATGCCCACGAACGCGGCGGCGGTGAGCATCGCGACAGCGGGGCGGAGCGGTCGCCATGCGGTCCGGCCGCGGGTGGCCACGAGGAGGGCGGTGCCCACGATCAAGGTGCCCGCGGTCGCCACGATCACCCCGACGAGGTGGAGAGAGCCGTGCCACGACGTCGGGTCCCCCGTCGCATCGGTCGGGAACGCCAGCAGCAGGTCGCCGGTCGCCGTCACGAGGTACCCGGCGACGGCGGGGGGCGAGATGCCGGACGGCCTCAGCGCCTCGAGCGCGAAGACCGCGTAGCACCCGCCGAGCCAGACGAACGCCACGATCATCGGCAGCCCGGGCACACCGCCGAGGGCCATGCTGCTCGGCCAGCTGACCCATCCGTACGAGTCGATCACGTCACCGCGAACCACGGCGAGCACGAACGCCACGAGCAGGAAGCCGACGGGACCGGCGGCGCCGGCCCAGACAGCGACCCGTGTCGGTCGCGCGGCGGTCACGCGGTCGCCCTCACCCGGTCGTCGCGTGCGCGACCGCGATCTCGGCCGCCACTCGCGCGTTGTCCTCGAGCAGCGCGAGGTTCGCCTCGAGGCTCCGGCCGCCGGTGATCTCGGCGAGCGAGGCCAGCAGGAACGGCGTTCGTGCCTTGCCCGAGACCCCTGCCTCGTCGGCCCGGCGTTCGGCCTCGTGGACCGCCTCGGCGACCTCGCCCGCCTCCATCGCGACCCTGCGTGGCACCGGGTTGCACACGAGCAGCGTCGATCCGGTCCTCAGGGCGAGCGAGGCCTCGAGCATCTCGGCTGCATCTCCCGGCGAGTCCGCCAGGTGTTCCAGCTCGACGGGCGCCTCGCTCGCCAGGAAGGAAGGAAGGCGCCGGACCCCGTAGCCGACCGTCGCGACCCCCAGTTCCTCGAGTTTCTCGGCGGTCGCGACCGGGTCGATGATCGACTTCGGCCCGGAACACACGAGCAGCCCCGGCGTTCGAGCGAGCTCGAGGAGGTCAGCGCTCACGTCCGGATGCCGGCCCGGGTGCACGCCGCCGATCCCCCCCGTCGCCCCGACCACGATGCCGGCGCGTGCCGCGGCCCAGATCGTGGCGCTGACCGTGGTCGCGCCGAGGCGTCCGGCCCGCGAGGGCGACCGGGAGGTCGCGGCGAGCCACCTTGGTGGCCGCGCCCGGTTCGCAGAAGCGGGCCAGCTCACCCTGGCTCAAGCCGACCGCCAGCCTGCCGTCGACCGCTCCGACCCATGCGGGCACGCCGCCGGCGACCCTGATCGCGTCGCTCATACGCTCGACGCACTCCCGGTTGCGTGGCACCGGCAGACCCTGACCGATGACGCTGGTCTCGAGGGCCACGATGCCGGCGCGAGACTCGAACGCCTGCCGGATCTCGTCGGCGATCGCGACGACGTCACCCATGCGTCGGCACCCTTCGCGGCCAGGCCTGGCCGTTGGAGGCGACGAGTGCGCCTGCGTGGCAGGCCGCAGCGAGCGCTTCCTCGCCCGACGACCCGAGCGCGAGCGACGTCAGCAGCACCCCGTCGAACGCGTCGCCCGCCCCGGTCGGGTCGACCTCGTCGATCGGCTCCGCAGGCGCGGCGATCACCACGCCGTCCACGCAGAGCGCAGCGCCGCGCCGGTCCATCTTCACGGCCGCGACGCGGTAGCGCTCACCCAGCGAGGCCGCGGCGACGTCACCGCGGCGGCCGGTGAGCACCTCCGCCTCGCGGTCGTTGGCGAGCACGACCGAGGCTCTCGACGTCGCCTCCAAGAACCGGTCGGCGCCGAAGGCCTCCACGAGGGGCCATGATGCGGCCTCGACCGCGACGAATGACCCGCCTGCGCGAGCGAGCGCCGCGACCGCCGCGTCGTGGCCCGGTTCCTGGAGCAGGAGGTAACCCGAGACCAGGACGGCCTCGCCCTCGATCGTCGCCGGGAGGTCGCCGGGAACGAGGCGAGCGTTGGCGCCACGATCGGCGACCATCGAACGCTCTCCCGGCTCGTGCACGACGAGCATCGTTCCGGTCGGAGCCTCCGGGTCCACGATGAGCGCCGCGTCCACCTCCCGTTCCTCGAGGGCTGCCCGCAGGGTGCGGCCCTGCAGGTCGTCGCCGACCCGGCCGATCACCCTGGCGGTCGCACCGGCCCAGGCTGCCCAGACCGCGGCGTTGGCCGAGGTGCCGCCGGGCTGCAGTCGCACCTTCCCGTGCACGTCGCCACCGCGCTTCAGCGTCTCGGCGTCGACCCGGATGTCGAGCATCACGTCGCCCACGCACACGAGATCCACGGCGCACACCCTAGCGGCGAGCGGCCGGGGCCACCGCGGCCCGGGCCTCGATCAGCCCGGCCGGCGATCGACGGGTTCGGCCGCAAAGACCGGCGGTGCGGGCTGCGGGATCTGCGAGCCGCCGGTGACCCTGGCTTCCTCGGGTGACGGAGCGCCCGGCGCCAACGCCGCGCGCCGCTCCCGGGCGATCGACTTCTCGCGCCGGAACTTCTTCCAGTCGCTCGTCTTCGTGCTGAAGGCGGCGTCGGTCACGATCTGCAGCACGCCGAGGCCCGCGAGCACGGCCGCGGCCCACCAAGGAGCGTTCGACGCGGGCCAGAACGCGAGCGCGATGAACGGCGCGAGCTTCGTGGCGATCGCGCCGCTCGCGTGCATCCACGCCCTGGAATCCGGGTCGGCCCGCAGGTAGGAGCCATAGTCGGACTTCAGCCCCGGCCTCGGCGGCAGCGGTCCCCCCAGGAAGTAGTCGGTCCACCGGATGCCGATCAGGTACCCCACGAGCCAGTGCGTCGGCGAGTGCAGCGAGATCGCCCAGATCACGCCCGCCGCGATCAGCGCCAGGCCTTTCCATGCCGGCGTCTGCCACGTGAACGCGGCCCCGACCGCGAGCGCGCCCGCCACGGTGCCGAGGGCCAACAGGGCGTTCCCCACCCGGACCGACGTTCGCAGCTTCACCGCCGCCCGGAACGCGGCCGTGTCGATGCTCCCGATCCGGTCCGCGTGCTCGTCGACGAGGAAGCGGTCGAGCTTGATGCGCTGCACGACCTTCCAGAAGCCGAGGGCGCCCAGATCGGTGTTCCCGGCCGCCACGGCGGCCTCGATCCGGTCGAGTTCGGCCCCGATCTCTTCCCTGGCTTCATGGGCCGGCTCATGGGCCGACTCGTGGGCCGGCTCGTCGATCGGCTCGTCGGTCCGCTCGTCGGCGTGCTCTTCGGCGATGCAGTTGACCGAACCTCCACGATCCAGCCCCTTTCCGGCTATACGATTCGCGCGGGTGCCGCGACGCGATCCATGCGGCGCTCCGTGACTCGATCCGCTCAGGCGCCTCCGAAGAGAGCGCTTCCCCGAACCGCAGGAGGGCACCACGTCCAGGAGTATCACGCAGCCGGCCCCCCCGGGCGCGCCGAAAGGCCATGCGCTCGTCACGCTCGACGGGCGCTATCACATCGTGGAACGCATCGCCTCAGGCGGCATGGGCGAGGTCTTCCGCGCCCGCGACACGGTCTTGGCTCGCGAGGTCGCGATCAAGGTGCTGCACCGCTCGCTCGCCGGCGACCAGGCCTTCGTCGACCGGTTCCGCACCGAGGCTCGCGCGGCCGCGGGGCTGTCGCACTCGAACATCGTCGCCGTCTTCGACTGGGGCGCCGTCGACGGCATCTACTACATGGTCATGGAGTACGTGCGGGGCCAAGGCGTCCGCGCCCTGCTGAACCGCGACGGCCGGCTCGAGCCCGCCCAAGCGACCGAGGTCCTCCGGCAGACGCTGCTCGCCCTCGAACACGCGCATCGCCAGGGCATCGTGCACCGCGACATCAAGCCCGAGAACATCCTGGTCACGACCGAGGGCGTGGTGAAGGTCGCCGACTTCGGGCTGGCGCGTGCCTACGCCGAGGGCCGCCAGACCCAAGCCGGCACCGTGACGGGCACGGTGCAGTACCTGGCACCCGAGCAGATCCGCGGCGAGCCGGCCGATCCCAGGAGCGACCTCTACTCCCTCGGCATCGTCACCTACGAGTTGCTGACCGGGAAGCTGCCGTTCACAGGCGAGACCGCGATGTCGATCGCGTACAAGCACCTCTCCGGCCGCGTGCCGAGTCCGAGTGCCACGGTGCCGGCGATCCCGGCCGAGCTCGACGGGTTCGTGGCGAGCGCGACCGACCGCGACCGAGAGCTGCGGCCGGAGTCGGCCGTCGAGATGCGCCGCGACCTCGAGGCCATCGCACCCTCGCTGCCGTCCGCACGAGCGCTCGCCTCGATCGTCGACCACTCGACCGACGTGGTGCCACGACCGACCGCCGGCACGACCACCGACGTGGTCCGGCTCGGCGAGGCGCCGGAAGATGTCGAGGTCGACACCACCACCCAGACGATCGCGCGGGTCGAGCGGACGAAGCGACGCCGTTGGCGGAAGCGTCTCGGCGTGCTGGCGCTCCTGGCCGCCGTCGTCGCGACCGCGTGGGGCGTATGGACCTACGTCGTCCCTCACCGCGCCGACGTCCCCGATCTCGTGGGTACGCCGCTCGATCAGGCGCGCGACCAGCTCTCCGCCCTCGGGTTCACGGTCCGCATCGCCGACGGGCAATACTCCGATCGCGTCGGTGACGGGCGTGTGTTGCGCGTGCAACCCTCGCCGGGCACCACGATGGAACGCGGCGAGACCGTGACGGTCGTGCCGTCGCTCGGCCCGCCGCCCGTGCGAGCGCCGAAGGTCCAAGGGATGACACTCCAACGGGCGAGAGCCGTCCTGGAGCGAGAGGGTCTCGACGTGGCCGTCGCCAGGCGCCGCTACGACGACGACATCCCCGAGGGCAGCGTGGTCGAGCAGCTCGACACCGGCATGGTTCCCTCCGGCAGCACGGTCGAGGTCGTGCTCAGCCGCGGGCATGCCCCCGTCGCGGTGCCCCGGGTCGCGGAGATGAGCGTCGACGAGGCCACCGTGCTGCTGCAGCGGGACGGGTTCGCCGTCACCGTCGAGGAGACGTTCTCGAACGGGATCGACCGTGGGTTCGTGATCGGCGTCTCCCCCAAGGCCGGCTCCGATGCGCCCTACGGGTCCACGGTGAGGCTCAAGGTGTCGCTCGGTCCGGAGCGGTTCCAGGCCCCGAGCTTCATCGGGCTCACCCGCGCCCAGGCCGAGGACCGGGCGGCCGAGTACGGGCTGCAGGCTTCGTTCACCGACCTGCCGGGGGGCACCGGCGTCGTCATCACCCAGAGCCCTGCGCCCGGCGTGATGGTCAGCTACGGCGACACGGTCCAGCTCTTCCTGCTGTGAGGTTCGGGGCGCACGTGCGCCGCGGATCCGAGGCCACGAGCGGCGTCGTGCAGGAGTGCCGGAACAGGGGCGCCGAGTGCGCCCAAGTCTTCCTCTCGAACCCGCGCGCCTGGGCCGGCCCGCACCAGACCGCCGAGCAGGCGGAGGCCTTCCGGCAGGGGTGGGCGTCGAGCGGTCTGGGACCTCTGGTCGCCCACGCCCCCTACCTCGTGAACATCGCCTCGGCGAACCCATCGTTCCTCGCAAAGGCCCGCGCCCTCGCGACCCGAACGATCGAGACCTGCGACGCCCTCGGAGTGGACGCGCTCGTGCTGCACGCGGGCAACGGCGGCGAGGACGATCCCGGTGAGGTGCTCCTGCGGGCGGCGGCGACGATCGACGAGGTCGCTGCGACGGCCCACAGGACACGCGTGCTGGTCGAGCTGATGGCGGGCACGCGGGGCGCCGTCGCCTCCTCGATCGCCGAGGCCGCCGGGCTGCTCGACCGCGTGGCCGATCCGTCGGTCGGAGTGTGCCTCGACACATGCCACCTGTTCGCGACGGGCTACGGCCTGGATGCTCCGGAAGGCGTCGAGGGCCTCTTCGACGAGCTCCTGGCCCATGGGCTGACGACCCGCGTGGGGCTGGTGCACGCGAACGACTCCGCGTTCGGGCGCGGCGAGCGCCGGGATCGGCACGCACGGATCGGCCACGGCCACATCGGTGGCGAGGGGTTCGGGGCGCTGCTGGCGCGGCCGGAGGCCGCCGACTGGGCGTTCGTGCTCGAGACGCCGGGAGACGCCTCCGACCACGCCGAACAGATCGCGGCGCTCCGGTCCCTGGCCCCCTAGGGCTCGAGCTCCGCCCTCGGGCCCTCCTGGTAGCTGTAGCGCTCCTCGGCGAACGGTTCCGCGTGCACGTGGTAGCCACGCTCCTCCCAGAATCCGCGCTCGTTCCGGTCGCTGAACCGCAGACCCGTGAGCCACTTCGCGCTCTTCCACGCGTACCGTTTGGGCACCACGAGGCGGAGCGGCCAGCCGTGTTCGGGCGTCAGGTCCTCGCCGTGGTTGCGCCACGCGAGCAGCACGTCGTCGCCGCTCATCGCCTCGAGTGAGAGGTCCGACGTGTACCCGAGGGCGCACTCGGCGATCACCCACTTCGCCTCAGGCGTCGGATGCGCCCGCTCGAGGATCGTGCGGAACGGCACGCCCTCCCAGGTGTTGTCGAGCGTGGTCCACCCGGTCACGCAATGCATGTCGGCGTCGACGGTGACGCTCGGCAGCGCGCGGAGCTCCTCGTACGTGAGCCGGAACGGGTGCTCCACCAGCCCGGAGACCTCGAGATCCCAGTTCGTACCGTCGAAGGCCGGGATCGGCCCGTAATGCAGCACCGGCCAGGTCTTCACGAGGCGCTGGCCCGGCGGCACCCGATCGGCGATCTCCGGCGGGTAGTTCTTGGTGAACAGACCCATCAGCCCTCCTTCGTAGCGTCACGGCACCCGGATCACACGCGGTCCGCCAGGCTCCCCGTCTCGACCGAGGCAGCAACGGACTTCCACGCGTCCAGCGCCACACCGACGCCTTCGTCGTCCACATCGACGTGGGTCACCATGCGCACCTTGCCGGCGCCATGGGTGACCCCCACGCCCTGGGCCCCGAGCCACCCGACCACGTCCAGCAGCTCGAGTCCCACCGCTTCCGTGTCGACGAACACCATGTTCGTTGCAACCTGATCGAGATCGATCGCACCGGGAAGGATCTCGGCGACACCCTCAGCCAGACGACGCGCCCTGAGGTGATCCTCGTGAAGGCGCTCGGGACCGTGCTCGAGCGCCACGATGCCTGCCGCCGCCGTGATGCCCGCTTGGCGCCACGCGCCGCCGAACAGGATCCACAGTCTGCGCGCTTCCGGCATCAGGTCGGCGGGCCCGCACAACAGCGAGCCGATCGGGGCGCCGAGTCCCTTCGAGACGCAGAACATCACCGTGTCGGACTCGCGGGCGAACTCCGCGGCGTCGACCCCGGATGCCACGGCCGCATTGAACAACCTGGCCCCGTCGAGGTGGATCGGCGTGCCCGCCTCCTCGGCCACCCGTCGTACCGCTCGCAACTCATCGACCGGCATCACGCGCCCGCCGGCACCGCCGAGGGTGTTCTCGAGGGAGAGCAGGTCGACGGCCTCCACGTCGTAGAAGGTGTCGGGCTCGAGCAGGTCGCGAGCCTGGCCGGCGTCGATCCATCCGCGCGGGCCGGGATCGACCGTCCGGAACGCGATGCCCGACATGGCAGCGGCCGTCATGACCTCGGTGGTGGCGACGTGCGAGGCGGCCGAGCACGCGACGAGATGACCGTTCGTGCGGACGTGCAGCGCGAGGGCGATCTGGTTGGCCATCGTGCCCGTCGGCACGTACAGCGCAGCCTCTTTGCCCAGGCGGTCTGCGGCGAGCTCCTGCAGCCGGTTGGCCGTGGGATCGTCGCCGTACCAGGCGTCTCCGACCTCCGCCGCGGCCATCGCGGCCCGCATCGCCCCGGAGGGCGTCGTGACGGTGTCGGAGCGCAGGTCGACCCGGAATCGTGCCATCGCCGCAGTCTATCGACGGCGGACGATCCCCTGGCGGTCAGTACAGGAACATCGGCTTGCCGTCGACGTGGCGGATCTTGGGGCGGTATGCCTCGCGGTCATAGAGCGCATCGACGTCGACCCGCTTCACGCCTTGGCCGAGCACCGTGAGCGGCACGTTCACGTAGTTGCCGTTGCGAAGGGCGACGAGACGCCCGGCGACCCCTTCGATCGCGAGGTCGGCCGCCATCACGGCGTAGTTGATCGCCACCATCAGGTCGAGCGAGTCGGGCGAGCCCGAGCGCATCAGGTACCCGAGCTGCTGATAGATCATGTCGGAGCCGGTGCGTTCCTTCAGCAGGGCGCTCGTGAGCTGCCCGATGCCGCCGAGCTTGCGGTGCCCGTAGGCGTCCTCGGGCCCCCCTTGGACCATCTCGCCGCCGGCGAGCGTGGCGCCCTCGGAGATCGTCATCATCGCGTAGTTGCTGGGGTTCGCCGCCTTGTCTCGCATCAGCTGCTCGCCGAGTCGGTCGACGTCGAACGCCACCTCGGAGATGATCGCGCGCTCGACACCGGAGAGGTAGGCCGAGACCAGCGAGGTCTCGCCGCTGTACCGGCCGAACACCTCCACCACCGCCAGGCGCTCGTGCGATCCGGCGCTCGTGCGCAGCTGGTGCACGAAGTTCACCGTTCGCGTCACCGCGGTCGAGAAGCCGATGCAGTAGTCGGTGCCGTGCACGTCGTTGTCCATGGTCTTGGGGATCGCGATCACGGGCACGCCCTCCTGGTGCAGGCGCAGCCCGAAGGAGAGCGTGTCGTCGCCCCCGATCGGGATCAGGGCGTCGAGCCCGAGTCGCTCGATCACCTCGAGGGCGTGCGCCGTGTGGTCGCGCGGTCCGTCGTCGGTGCGCCCCTCGGCCAGGAACGCGGGTTCGTCGACCGCCTTCACCTTCGCCGGGTTCGCGCGCGAGGTGTGCAGGAAGGTGCCGCCCGTCCGGTCGATCGTCCGGACGACACCGGGATCGAGGGGCAGCGAGTTCGCGGCCACGGTCTCGATGTCGTCGGGATCGGTGTTGAGCAGACCGCCCCACCCTCGCCGGATGCCGGTGATCTCGTGGCCCTCGGAGGCCGCCCGGGTCACGACCGCCTTGATGGCGGCGTTCAGACCCGGCACGTCGCCGCCGCCGGTCATGATGCCCAATCGCATGAACGGAAGCCTACGGGAGCCCGAGGCCGGAAGTCGGGAAGCCGGACCTCAGTCGCAGAGGACCTGTGGCACGCGCCACAGCTCTGGAGGCACCACCCGCGGCGCCCTGCCGACCTCGACGATCGGGGTGGTCACGACCTCCTGCCCGATGCTTCCGACCATCGATCCCCAAGCGTCGCGAGCGGCTTCCTCGACCGCGGCGATCCCCAGTCGCGTCGCGAGCACGCGATCGTAGGCGACGGGCGACCCGCCCCGCTGCACGTGGCCGAGCACCGTGATGCGCGACTCCACACCGATACGCGAGGCCAGCTCCTGCGCGACCAGGCTGCCGATGCCACCGAGCCGCGGCCACCCGTTCGGATCGAGGGGGTAGTCGGGAACCTGCATCGTCCCCTCGACGGGGACCGCACCTTCCGAGACCACCACGATCGAGAACCGCCTGTCCTCGAGCATGCGCTGCTTCACGCGCCGCGCGACCAGCTCGATGTCGAACGGATGCTCCGGCAACAGGATCACGTCGGCGGCGGCGGCGATGCCGGCGGTGAGCCCGATCCATCCGGCGGTGCGGCCCATCACCTCGCACACCATCACGCGTTGGTGGCTCTCGGCCGTGCTGTACAGCCGGTCGATCAGGTCGGCGGCGATCTGCACGGCCGTCTGGAAGCCGATGCTGTGATCGGTGCCGGCGATGTCGTTGTCGATCGTCTTCGGCACCCCGATCACCGGTACCTCCGGCATCGCCGCACAGGCGCCCATCGTGCCCTCACCGCCGATCGCGATGAAGCCGTCGAGCTGGTGCACGTCGATCGCCTCGCGAACGCGGTCGATGCCGTGGGTCGTGCGGAAGGGCTGCACGCCCGAGGTCCCCAGGATCGTGCCGCCCCGGGGCAGGATCCCGCGCACCTCGTCGCGGGTCAGTTCGTCGGCGGTACCGCCCATCACGCCGCGCCACCCGTCACGGAACCCGTACACGGTGGCACCGTGCTCGTCCTGCGCCTGGCGCACGACGGCCCGGATCGCGGCGTTCAGTCCGGGGCAGTCCCCGCCTCCTGTGAGCAGTCCCAGTCGCATGGCGGACAGCCTACGACGGGCGTTCGCGGCGATGTCACGACCCCTCGGACCCTGCCGCCTTCGCCTTCAGTATCTTGTACCAGCTGTCTTCGTACGCGCCGTCGTCGTCCGGCGCCGACTCGGGGGGACCGTCCTCAGGATCGACCGCCGCCGTGTGGGCCCACTCGAATCCGAGGGAGCCCTCGACCCGGTCCTCATCCGCCATGTGCCGTTCCGCTCCGTCGCTCGGGTTCCGGTCCGCGGTCATCCTGCCACCGGAACATCATCGGAACCCTCGCGTCTGCGCTTGATACCGGCCCCCCGGGTAGGCGAGCACGGCGGCCGCGGAACCGCGGTCGGTCGGGAGGGCGATCGCTGGGTAGGATGATGCGAGGAGGCGATGGTCGACCGATGCACCTGCTCTCGGACTTCTTCCCGGTGATCAAGGGCCCGCTCGAGGCCGTCTTCATCGGGTTGCTCGTGTTGCTGGCCGGCACCGTCGGCGTGTTCGCCCTCTACGTGTTCGCGAACCAGTTCCGCAACCCTGGTCGCGACCGCCGAGGCCGCGACTGAGCCCGCGGCCTCAACCGTCGCCGGCCGCCGCGACGATCTCGGTGCCCGCCTCGCCCGCCAGCGCCTGGGGCGCGTCGTGCAGATCGGCGATCACCGCACGCGTGCCCCCGTCACGAACGAAGCCCACGGCGGCCTCCACCTTCGGCCCCATCGACCCGGAGCCGAACTCGCCCTTCTTCAGGAGCTCTCGCGCCTCGGTCACCGTCATGCGGTCGATGTCCTCCGGGTAGAACGAGCCGTAGCCCCGCTGCACCTTCTTGACATCGGTGAGCACGAGCAGGGTGGTCGCGCCGACCTCCTTGGCGAGGATCGCCGCCGCGAGGTCCTTGTCGACGACGCCCTCCTTGCCGATCAGCCGGGGACCGTCCTCGATCACCGGCACCCCACCACCCCCGCTCGCGATCACGATCACGTCGTCGGCCACGAGCCGAGCGATCACCGGCGTCTCCACGATCGAGTAGGGGTGCGGGCTCGGCACGACACGGCGCCACCCGCCGTGAGGATCGGCTTTCATCGTGTAGCCTCGCTCATCCTCCAGACGACGGGCTTCGGCCTCCTCGTAGTAGGGCCCGACGAACTTCGTGGGATCCGCGAAAGCGGGGTCATCGGGCCGGACACGGGTGAGGGTGAGCACGGTCGCCACGGGACGCTCCATGCCGCGCTCGAAGAAGACGTCGCCGATCGTCACCTGCAGCAGGTAGCCGATCTGGCCCTGGCTCTCGGCGCCGCACACGTCGAGCGGCATCGGGTGCACCGACCCGGCGGCGGCCTCCTGCTGCAGCAAGATCCGGCCCACCTGCGGCCCGTTGCCGTGGGTGACCACCACCTGCCACCCGGCCACCGCGATGTCGGCGATATGTTCGGCCGCCTCACGACACGCGCGGTACATCTCCTCGAACGTGTCCTCGGCACCCCGCCGGAGCAAGGCGTTGCCGCCCAGGGCGACCACGACCCGCTCCATGCGCTCGCCTCCTCGATCCTCGCGCGATCGATCCGTGCCGTGCGCTCTCCGCTCCCGCCTCGGCTCAGCCGAGCACGGGCTTGAGCACGTCGGCGAGCTGCGGCGACCCGGGCAGCACGTCCAGGTCGTAGCGCACCCGTACGGCGGGCTTACGGATGTCGATCACGCGTCGAAGATCGATCGGGGTGCCGATCACGACGAGGTCGACGTCGGCCGCGTCGATGATCTTCTCCATCTCGGCGAGCTGTCCCTCGCTGTAGCCCATCGCCGGCAGGACCGCGCCGACGTCGTACTTCTCGAACGTCTCCGCGATCGTGCCGAACGCCCACGGCCTGGGGTCGACGATCTCGGCCGCACCGTTGCGCTCGGCTGCCACCACCCCGGCGCCGATCTTCATCGAGCCGTGCGTGAGGGTCGGCCCGTCCTCGACCACGAGGACCCTCTTGCCGCGGATCGCGTCGGCGTCGTCGACGGTGACCTTCGAGTTGGCCTTGACCACGGTCGCCGCCGGGTTCACCTCGGCGATCGTGGCGTCGATCTGGGCCACCTGCTCGGGCGTGGCGGAGTCCATCTTGTTCACGATGATCACGTCGGCCGCCCGAAGGTTCGCCTCGCCGGGGTGGTACCTCAGCTCGTGGCCGGCGCGCAGCGGGTCGACCAGGGTGATCCAGACGTCCGGCGTGTAGAAGGGCAGGTCGTTGTTGCCACCGTCCCAGAGCAGCACGTCGGCCTCGGCCTGCGCTTGCTCGAGGATCGCGCCGTAATCGACGCCCGCGTAGATCACGGTGCCACTCGTGATGTGCGGCTCGTACTCCTCGCGCTCCTCGATCGTGCAGTCGTAGCGGTCGAGGTCGGCGAGCTCCGCGTAGCGCTGCACACGTTGGGCCGCAAGATCGCCGTAGGGCATCGGGTGCCGAACGGCGACGACCGTCTTCCCCGCGTCCCGGAGGGCACCGGCGATCGCACGGGTGGTCTGGCTCTTGCCCACGCCCGTGCGCACGGCCGTGACGGCCACGGTCGGGATCGTCGCCCGGATCAGCGTGTCGTTGGGCCCGAGCAGCACGAAATTCGCGCCGGCCGCGAGCACTTCGCTCGCCTTGTGCATCACGTACTCGTGCGAGACGTCGGAGTAGCTGAACACGACGTCGTCGACCTCGAGGTCGCCGATCAGGCGCACGAGCTCGGACTCATCGTAGATCTGGATGCCGTCGGGGTAGTTCGGTCCCGCGAGCTCGGCCGGGTACTTCCGGTCGTTGATGAACGGGATCTGCGTGGCGGTGAACGCCACGACCCGGGTCTCCTCGTCGTCGCGGAACACGGTGTTGAAGTTGTGGAAGTCGCGACCGGCGGCTCCCATGATGAGAACACGTCGCTTCGCCATGACGAACTCCTTTCGGCTCGAAGGCCGGTCGTGCGTCGGGAGTCTCTGATGCGCGGAGGCGAACGCGCCTCGGGACCTACGCTCCGAGAACGCCGTCCCCGCTCTTCACCGCGGAGCCTACCCCAACCCGCTCACGGGGGTCAGGGGGCGTCGACCCCGGCGTCGGCGGGACCGACGGACCGCCATCCCGCGTCGTCGACCCGCCCGAACGGGCGAGCGAAGTGCGGCACCCCCACGAGCCAACCATCGCCGGCAGCACGACCGAGGATCGAGGCGCGCGAAGCGGCGCCGGTCCCCGGATCCTCGTCGTGGCTCGACGGCCACGTGGGGTGCGCGGCCTGCACCGGCAGGTGCAACAGGTCGCCCGTGAGCAACACGCGTTCCTCCCCGGCCTCCAGGATCACGCTCCGGTGGCCGGGCGTGTGGCCGGGCGTGTGCACGACCCGGATGCCGGGTCCCAGCTCACGATCGTCAGGGGCGGCGTCGAGCATGCCGAGCGCCTCGATCCGCCGGAGCTCTGTGACCGCCACATAACCGTCGGGATCGGGCGACTCGGTGAAGAACGCGAGATCGGCCTCGTGCAGCACGTACCGAGCGTTGGGGAACCGTGGCGCGTCGCCGGCCCAGGCGCCGCCGGCGTGATCGGCGTGCAGGTGGGACAGGACCACGAGGCGTACCTCCGCCACGTCGACGCCAGTAGCGGCGTACGCTTCCGCCGCAGCAACGCCCGAGTTCGAGGCCCACGGCCGGTAGGGCGGGTAGGCGCCGACCCCCGTGTCGACCATCGCCGTGCCTCCCGGCCCGCGCACCACGAACCCGTGGACGTGCCACGGCCACGACCGCTCGTCGAGGAACGCCCACGGATGTCGCTCGCGCTCGGCCGGCCAGTCGACGTCGTTGCCCGGGCATTCGTCGGCGAGCTCGAGAGGCGCGAACCCCTGGCAGACGGCCGTGACCTCGAAGGGTCCGACGCGCACCGGCACGACATGGCTCACGCCGTCACCCTACGCCGGGGCGATGTCGCCGGGCTCGTCGACGTCGCGGAGGGATCCGCGGCCGGGATCGAGCGCCGTCCACATCGCCTCGTCGATCACGGCGACGCGCATCGCGTGAAGCCACCCGCGCAACGATCGTTCCCCGTCGTGCAGGAGGGCGTGGCCGAGATCCTTCGCGCGAGCGACCCGGACGACCACGGGCAGCGGGCGGAACCGGTCGCCGTCCTGCAGGGCCACCCCGTCGACCGGCGCCGTGCCGGCGACCCTCAGCATCTCGAGCATCACGGCGGTCGACAGGCCCGGCATGTCACCCGCGGCGAGGACCGCCAGCTCGCGATCGACCGCACCCAGGCCCGCCACGGCCCCCGCGAGCGGCCCCTCCCCCTCGCGGAGGTCCCGCGCGAACCGAACCGGCGCCCCCGGCGGCATGGATGGCTCCGGCGCCCCGGGCGCCAACACGACGACCACGTCGCCGGTGATCTCTGCGACCCGGAGCACCGCATGGTGCAGCAGCGGCATGCCGCCATGCATCGCGGCGAGCTTGTCGTCACCGCCGAATCGCGAGGACCGGCCACCGGCGAGCACCACGCCGCTCGCGAGACCAGTAGTCTGGCTCAGACTAGGTCGCCCCTCGATCCGTGGACTTCCGGCGGCGGGTGGGGTCTTCTTCCTTGCGGGCTTGCACGTAGGCGAAGCCGAACCGGCCCTTGATGCAGAGGTGGCCGTTCGTGACCGAGTGGTCCCACGGACTCGTGACCTTCACGATCTCGTTGTCCTGCACGTGCAGCTCGAGCTCACACCCGACGCCGCAGTAGGGGCAGATCGTGTTCGTGACGGTCTGCTCCTGCTCGTTCCACGAGCCTTCCTCGCGCATCTCGTGCTCGCTCGAGAACATCAAGGCGCCGGTCGGACACACGCCGATGCAGTTACCGCAGTAGACGCACGCGGATGCATCGAGCGGCACGGCGTACTCGGTGGAGATGCGCGCGTCGAACCCCCGCCCGGCGACCGCGATCGCGAAAGTGTTCTGCGCGTCGACGCCGCATGCTTCGACGCATTTGTAGCAGAGGATGCACCGCGAGTAGTCGCGGACGTACAGCTCGTTGTCGATCTTCACGGGCTGGGCCACGCCCTCGGCCACGGTCGGATCGGAGGGCTCGTGGTGGTGGCCGGGACCACGGGCGTCGCGCTCGCCCGCGGGCAGCTCGGGCATCACGGCGCCGAACCGCTCCGGCTGCACCTCGTACTCGTCCATCCAGCGGTGCACGTCGGGGCTCGTGAGATCCATCTCGACGCTCGACGCGAGGAACTCCATCACGAGGGTGCGCGAGCGTCGCACGCGCTCGGTGTCCGTCGTGACCTCCATGCCGTCTTCGGCCGTGCGGCTGCAGGCAGGCACGAGGGTCCGGGAGCCTTCCACCTCGACGACGCAGACCCGGCACGCGTTCACCGGCGTGAGGTTGTCGGCGTAGCAGAGCGTGGGCGTGTCGATCTGCTGCGCCCGGCAGGCGTCGAGGATCGTCGCGCCCTCGGGCACGCGGATCTCGACGCCGTCGACCGTCATCGTCAGCAGGCGTCGCGGCGGCTCGAGCGGCACGACGCTCATCGCGGTCCCTCCCGGAAGACGCCGAGCGACGCGATCGCGGACTGCACGGCGCTGGCCGCGGTCTGGCCGAGGCCGCAGATCGATGCATCTCGCATCACCTGGGCGACGTCCTCCAGCAGGGCCAGCTCGTCCTCCCGAGAGCCCAGCGTGCGACCCTGCACGAGCCGGTGCAGGGCCTCTTCCTGGCGGACGGTGCCGACCCGGCAGGGCACGCACTGGCCGCACGACTCGTCGCGGAAGAACCGCGCGATGCGCAGGCACGCGTCCGTGAGGTCGGCGGACTCGTCGAAGAGCATCACGACGCCCGAGCCCAGCGTGTACCCGCCGGCACGGGCGTCCTCGAACGTGAGACGCGAGTCGAGCGCGTCGGGGCCGACGAAGCCGCCCGCCGCGCCGCCGAGCAGCACGGCCTTCAACCCGGTGCCGCCGCGGACGCCGCCCGCCGCCTCGATCACCTCGCCCAACGAAACACCGTGCTCGTGCTCGTAGACGCCGGGGTTCGTGACATCGCCCGAGAGGCAGAACAGCCTCGGGCCGGAGGATCCCTCGGTGCCGATCTCGGCGTAGCGCTGGCCGCCGATGCGCAGCACCTCGAGCACGTTGATCAAGGTCTCCACGTTGTTGATGCCGGTGGGCTTGCCGAACAGGCCTCGCTGCACGGGGAACGGCGGCTTGTTCCGCGGCTCCCCCCGCTTGCCCTCGAGCGAGTTGAACAGCGCGGTCTCCTCGCCGCAGATGTAGGCGCCTGCACCTCGCCGGAGCTCGATGTCGAACCGAGCGTCATGGCCCATCACGTCGTCGCCGAGGAAGCCGCGACGGCGTGCCTCCTCGATCGCGTGCGTGAGACGCTCGGTCGCGAGCGGATACTCGCCGCGGATGTAGACGTAGCCCAGCTCACACCCTGTCGTGACGCCGGCGATCGTGAGCGCCTCGATCACCGCGAACGGGTCCTGTTCCATCACGACCCGGTCCTTGAACGTGCCGGGCTCGCTCTCGTCGGCGTTGCACACGAAGTAGTGCGGGTGCACGGGCTGCTCGGCGACCGCCTTCCACTTCACCCCGGTCGGGAACGCGGCCCCGCCGCGGCCCAAGAGTTTCGAGTCGGTGACCTCGCGGAGCGTCCACTCCGGGCCGTGCTCGAGCGCGAGGCGCAGCGCCTCGTACCCACCCTGCGCCCGGTAGTCATCGATCGAGGACGGATCGACGGCGCCGACCCGCCGCAGGAGTCGGAGCCCGTCGCGGCGCTGGGGGGCGCTCACACCCGCGACGCCGGCCGTGAACGCGCCGCCCTCGGTCAACACCCGTTCCGCGTGATCGGTCACGGGCGCGAGCGCGGTGTCGCTCCCGCCGGGTCCGGCCATCTGGATCAGCGCAGCAGGCGCGTGCTCGCAGAGTCCGAGACAGGGACTCGCGACCGTCGTGGCCGGGGATCGCTGCATCCGTTCGAGGATCGCCGAGCCGCCCCGTCGTCGACAGGCGATGTCATCGCAGATGTGCACCACCGTCGTCGGGCGTTCCTCGGTGCTGAACATCGCGTAGAAGGTTGCGACGCCATAGGCCTCGGCGGGCGGCACCGTGAGCCGCTCGCAGACGTAGTTCATGCCGCCCGGGCTGATCCAGCCCACCGCCCCCTGCAGCGCATGCAGCGCCGGCAGCAGCAGGTGGCGATCGTCGCGAACCTCGCGCCCGCCCCGGGCGACCCGGTGGTCGAACTCGGTCCGCTCGACGGCGCCGCCCCACGAGCTCTCGGGGAAGCCGAGCAGCCCGTCGACGGCGGCACGCTCCTCGGCCGTCGGAGCGGCCTGCATCAGCTTCAGATCCACGGCGCCTCCGCCGGCAGGCGAGTGGTGGTCACGGCCAGGATGCTACTCGCCGCCCCCGCCGGAGACCGAGCCAGTGGTCTCCGTCGCAGGCATCTTGTCGATGCGCACCGCCGCTGCCTTGAATTCGGCGGTGCCCGACTTCGGGTCGGTCGCCTCGATCGTGAGGACGTTGGTGTCCACCTCGTCCGGGAAGTGGAACGTCATGAACACGAGGCCGGGCCTCAGCGCCGGATCGACGTGCACAGGCACCTCGAGCGACCCGCGCCTGCTCGAGACCACCACGCACTCCTGCTCGGCGAGGTCCAACCGAGCCGCGTCCTCCGGCGAGACGTCGATCGTCTCGCCGCGCCGCAGGGGCGATGTGTACCCCCCCGTCTGCACGCCAGTGTTGAACGAGTCCAGACGACGTCCGGTCGTGAGGCGCATCGGGAACTCATCGGTCAGCTCGTCGACCGGCGGATCGTCGATCACGATCGAGAGCGGCGCCTTCGATCCCTGGGCTTCGGGGTCGTCGAACTCCCAGAGCCTCGCGTGCAGGAACAACGTGCCGGGGTGGGTCTCGTCGGGGCACGGCCACTGGATGCCGCCCAGCTCCTCGAGACGGTCCCAGCTCATACCGGCGTGCATCGGGCTGAGCGACCGCAGCTCGTCCCATGCTTCCTCGGACGTGACCTCGCCCCAGCCGGCGCCCATGCGGTTCGCGAGCTCGTTGATGATCCAGATGTCGTCCTTCGCGTCGCCGGGCGGATCGAGCGCCTTGCGAACGCGCTGCACCCGTCGCTCGGAGTTCGTGACCGTGCCCTCGGACTCGAACGCGCTGTTGGACGCCGGGAACACGACGTCGGCGAGCTCGGCCGTCTTCGTCATGAAGATGTCCTGCACGATCAACGTGTCGAGGCCCTTCAGCAGCTCGACAGCGTGCTCCTTGTCGGCCTCGCTCGAGGCCGGATTCTCGCCGATGCAGTACACGGCGGTCAGGTCGCCGCGTTCCATGGCCTGGAACATGTTCGTCAGGTGCCACCCGTACTTCGGGATGATCGGCACGCCCCACGCGGCCTCGAACCTCGCGCGGGCGGCGTCGTCCTTCTCGATGTCCTGGAAGCCCGCGAGTTTGTTCGGGATCGCGCCCATGTCGCCGCCGCCCTGCACGTTGTTCTGACCGCGCAGCGGGTTCACGCCGCTGCCGTACGTGCCCACGTGGCCGGTGAGCAGGCTCAGGTTGATCAGCGAGAGCACGTTGTCGACGGCGTTGTGGTGCTCGGTGATGCCGAGCGTCCAGCAGATCATCGCGCGATCGGCCTTGGCGTAGGCGTGGGCGACCTCGCGGATCACGTCGGCGGGCACGCCCGTGACCCTCTCACCGCGCTCGAGGGTCCAGTCCATGATCGAGTCGACGTACTCGGTGAACCCGACCGTGGCCCCCTCGATGAACGCGTGGTGCTGCAGGTCGTAGGCGACGATCTCCCGGGCGATCGTGTTCGACAGTGCGATATCGGTGCCGACGTCGATGCCGAGCCACAGGTCACCCCACTCGGCCGACTCCGTGCGCCGGGGGTCGACCACGATCAACGTGGCCCCTCGGTTGACCGCCTTCAAGACGTGGTGGAAGAAGATGGGGTGCGCGGCCCGAGCGTTCGAGCCCCACAGCAGGATGAGGTCGGTGTTCTCGACCTCCTCGTATGAGCTGGTACCGCCACCGGCACCGAAGACGGTGGCCAGACCGACCACCGAAGGCGCGTGTCAGGTGCGGTTACAGCTGTCGATGTTGTTGCTGCCGAGGACCTGGCGGCTGAACTTCCCTGCGACGAAGTTCATCTCGTTCGAGGCCTTCGAGCAGCTGAACACCCCCGTGCCCCAGCCCGGATTGCGATCGACGGCGCGGCGCAGTCCCTCGGCGGCCCGATCGAGGGCCTCGTCCCAGGTGGCCACGCGCAGCTCGCCGTTCTCGCGAACCATCGGCTCGGTCAAGCGGGTGAGCGTCGTGCTCATCGACACGTGCATCTCTCCTTCCGGCCCGGATCTGTCCGAACGCCTCGATTCTACGGCGCGCGGGCGAGACGAGGTCGCATCGCGACCGCGGTGGAGGGGTCGAACCGACCTCAGGACCCCGTGCGTCGAGGACCATCGAGTCTCGCCGGGCGCGCTGCGACGTCGCGGTTCGTCGACGGCGGTGCGGCACACGCGATGATCAGCACGGCGCTACCGAGGGTCGAGGCCCGCATCCGAGACGACCTCCTGCGAGGGCCGGCATCCGGCGCTCCCGTGTGCGACGCACCTACCCGGGTGGCGAGCTGCTGCAGGCGTGCGCCATGATGTGCACATGGACCACATCCCGATCGGTGATCATCCGGAGGAGCCGGACAACGTCGTGCGACTGCCGGGTGCTGAGGACTCCCCCTCGCCGACCGACGACGAGATCAGCTACGAGGAGGCGATCGCCGCCGACGCCGAGGCGGACGACGAGGACGACGCTCCCCCAGGACCGCTGCCTGGGTTGCAGGTCGCCGGGCTCGTCGAGCAGGGCGTGCGCGTCGGCGCCGGCCTGTTCGCGGCGGGCGCCTCGGCCTTCGCCGACGCGCTCCGTTCGACCATGCCACGTGACGAGGAGACGACCGGGCAGAAGGACCCGGCGGCCACGCTCGCGGGCGCCGGGCTCGGCGCCGCGGTCGCCGCCGCCGAGGCCGCGGCCGGCGCAGCCACACAGATGGCCCGGACGATCGGACCGGCGATCACCTGGCTGGTGGAGCCCCGCTTCGCGAAGGATGCGAGCGAGATGGCGGCCGGCGCCGCCCGAGTGCTCGACGGCCAGTGGAAGACGACGCAGGCCGAGATGGTCGAGGCCGCGACGTCGTTCCTCGGGGTGCTGGTGCCGGAGATCGCGCAGGGACTCGCGGACCAGGTCGACCTCACCGCCCTCGTGCGCGAACGGGTCGACGTGAACGCGATCGTCGAGGACGTCGACATCGATCGCATCCTCGACCGTGTGGACCTCGAGGCCGTGATCGATCGGATCGACATCGACGAGATCGTCGCCAAGGTCGACGTCGACGCCATCGTGGCGCGGGTGGACATGGAGCGCCTCGCCGGGTCGTTCCCGGTCGAGACGATCGTGGATCGGGTCGACGTGGACCGGGTGATCGCGAGGACCGACCTCGTTGCGATCATCGACCGTCTCGACCTGGCTGAGATCGCCGAGGAAGTGATCGACGAGATCGACCTGCCGCGCCTGGTCCGAGAGTCGTCCGGGATCATGGCGAACGAGACCGTGACGACGGTTCGGGTCCAGGGGATGAACGCGGACCGTCTCGTCTCGCACGTCGTGGACAAGGTGCTCCGGCGCGAGGCCCGTGACCTGCTGGCTCCCGACGTCGATCACGAGGGGCCGTCATGAGCGGCGCCATCACCTCGCGCTCCGGAGTCTTCCCCGCGGGGGCGGGCGAGCGTCAAGGCCTGCGAGCCGGCGTGGTCTCGCGGACGGGGGCGATGGTGATCGACATGGCCTACGTCGCTGCGTTGCTCGGCATCGGCTACCTGGGGGTCGCCGGTTTCCGGTTCCTGCGGAGCCCCGCTCGCTTCACGTTCCCGGAAGCCACGCTGCCCCAGGCGGCCGTCGTCGGCTGTGTCGTGGCGGTGATCGTGCTCACGATCTCCTGGACCGGCAACGGGCGAACCGCGGGGATGCGGCTGATGGGGCTGCGGCTGCTCGGGCCGGGGGGTGTCGACATCCATACCGCCAGGGCGTTCCTCCGGGCGGTGACCTGTGTGGCGTTCCCGCTCGGGTTGTTCTGGAGCGCGGTGAGCAAGCGGAACGCGTCCCTGCAGGATCTGCTGTTCGGCACGAGCGTCGTCTACGACTGGCACATGCGGGTGCCGGTGGCCCGTGCCGACCCACCGCCACCCGACGGCGACCGGGCAGCGGTCTAGCCCACGCGTTCCGGGTGCGTGTACACGTTGCAGCGACCGTCGCGCACGAATCCGACGATCGTCATGCCGAACCGCTCACCAGCCTCCACCGCCAGCGACGAGGGCGCGCTGACGGCGCTCACGATCGGGATGCCGGCCACCGCTGCCTTCTGCACGATCTCGAAGCTTGCTCGCCCGCTCACCTGCAGGACGTGTCCACCGAGCGGCACCCGCCCGGCGAGCACCTGTTCGCCGATCACCTTGTCGACGGCGTTGTGCCGGCCGACGTCCTCGCGGAGCGTCACCAGCTCGCCACCGGGAGTGAACAGGCCCGCCGCGTGCAGCCCTCCGGTGCGGTCGAACACGCGCTGCTTGGCGCGCAGGCGATCGGGGAGCGAGACCAGCACGTCGGCGGTCACCATCGGTCCCTCGCCGACGGGCGCGCAGCGCACCTCCACGTCGTCGAGCGCGGCCTTCCCGCAGATGCCGCACGACGAAGTGGCGTAGAAGTTCCGGTGCAGCCGGTCGTGGTCGAACGGTCGGTCGAGCGTGACGGTCACGACGTTGTAGCGCTGTTCCCCGTCGCCGAGTTCGTCGCAGTAGGCGACCCGCCGCACGTCGCCGGGGGCGACCAGCCCTTCCGTGAACAGGAAGCCGACCGCCAGCTCGTAGTCGGCCCCCGGCGTCCGCATCGTCACGGCGACCGCGCGCGCCTCCTGGCCGGGACCGCCCGCCCTGACCTCCATCGGTTCCTCGGTGGCGAGGGTGTCGGGGCGCCGGCTCCGGACACCGTCGTTGACGGCGGTCACCCGCACCTCGGTCACGTTGCGCCGGAGCTGGTCGGACTCGGCCATCACATCAGTATCGGCTGCGAGACGCCTGCGGTCACGTCGAGGCCCGTGGTCACGCGCCGGCGGCCGCGAAGCGACGCAGGAAGAGGGCCTGGGCAAGGATCATCCGCTCGATCTCGGTCGGATCGACGCTCTCGTCGGACGAGTGGATGCGAGCCCCCGCCATGTCCTCGGCCCCCCAGAGGATGAACTCGGCGTCCGGGTTCACCCGCGCGAGCGTCTGCAGGAGCGGGATCGATCCTCCCGAACCGGCCTGACCGGCCGGCTTCCCGAACGCTTCCTCGAGGGCGGCGCGCGCCGCGGCGTGAGCCGGTCCGTCGGTGGCGCACCGGAACGCCGGGGCTGACTTCACCCGCTCGACCTCGACCGCGGCTCCCCAAGGCACGTGGGACTCGAGATGATGCACGAGCGCATCGAGCTCATGGTCGGGATCGCTGTCCGGCGCGATGCGCATCGAGAGCTTCGCCCGGGCGCTCGGCACGCAACACGTTGGAGGAACCTTCGATCGAGGTCGTGTCGATGCCGATCGCGCTGATGCTCGGTCTCGACCACAGCCTCGACCCGATCGATCCGGTGCCGATCAGCGCCGACCCGTCGAGCAGGTCGGCGCCGGTGCGGAACCCGCGCTCCGACGGCTCCATGCCGCTCCAGTCGGCGCCGCTCACCCCGTCGACGGCGACGTTGCCCTCGTCGTCGTGCAAGGTCGAGAGCAGTCGCGCGAGCGCGATCATCGCGTCGGGCGCGGGCCCGCCGAACACCCCCGAGTGCAGCGCGTGTCGCAGCGTCGAGACGGTCACGATGCACGAGACCTCGCCGCGCAGCGACGTCGTCACCGTGGGCTCCCCCACCTCGAGGTTCCCCATGTCTGCGGCGACGACGGCGTCGGCCCGGAACAGCTCGGGGTGTTCCTCGACGAACGCCTCCAGGTTCGAGTTCGTCTCCTCCATGCCCTCGACCACCAGCCGCACCGTGCAGGGCGGACGCCCGCCGAAGACCCGCATCGTCGCGGCGTGGATCACGATGCCGCTCTTGTCGTCGGCCGCGCCGCGGCCGTAGAGGCGGCCGTCGTCCTTCGCGACCGGCGTCCACGGATCGCTGGTCCACCCCTGGTCCTCGGGAGCCGGCTGCACGTCGTAGTGGGCGTAAAGCATCACCGTGGGCGAGCCGGTCCCGGGGCCCGCCGCGTCGCTCCTCGAGGCATCCTCGGGCCCCCGCACTCCGGCGACGATCGGCGGATATCCCCACGGCACGTCGTGCAGCGCCGCGTCCGCGAACCCCGCCTCCCGGACGAGCGTGAGGGTGCGCTCCGCCATCTCGTGCACCGGCGCCTCCGGATACCCCGGGAACGCGATCGACGGGATGCGAACCAGCGACCGCAGGTCGTCGAGGACCTCGGGCATCAGTTGCGGCGATCCTTCTGCGGAGCGGGTCGGCGTCCACGTGGCCTCCTTCGAACGGCGAACGCGCATCAGTTCAGCAGGTCCCGGCCGCCGCCGCCCGCCCGACGCACGGTCGCGCCGTCCGCAACCTGCGTTTGAACCGGCGCGACCAAGGGTCGTATCGTCCGGTGCCACGCCGACGTCTCACGGGAGGATCCGACGCCGTCATGAAGTCAGGACTCCAGATCGCGCAAGAAGCCGCCCTGCAGCCGATCGCCGACATCGCCGCCGCAGCGGGCATCGAGCCCGCCGAGCTCGAGCAGTACGGACCTCATCGGGCGAAGATCGACCCCTCGATCCTGGACCGGCTGTCGGGCCGACCCGACGGGAAGCTGATCATCACGACGGCGATCACCCCGACGAAGGCGGGCGAGGGCAAGACCACGACGAGCGTCTCGCTCACCCAAGGGCTCGGGAAGATCGGCAAGCGCGTGATGCTGTGCGTGCGGGAGCCCAGCATGGGTCCCGTCTTCGGCATCAAGGGCGGCGGCAACGGCGGGGGTTACGCGCAGATCGTGCCGATGGAAGAGGTGAACCTGCACTTCAACGGGGACTTCCATGCCGTGCAGGCCGCCCACAACCTGCTCGCCGCGGCGCTCGACGCGAGCGTGTACCACGGCAACGAGCTCGACATCGATCCTCAGTCGATCACGTGGCCCCGCACGCTGGACGTGAACGATCGCGAACTGCGCTACACCGTCGTCGGCCTCGGCGGCAGGGCGCACGGCTATCCCCGTGAGAACTCGTTCGTGATCGTGGCCGCGAGCGAGGTGATGGCCGTGTTCGCGCTCGCTTCCGACCTCCAGGATCTCCGCCGGCGACTCGGAAACATCGTCGTCGCCTCGACCCACGACGGGAAGCCGATCACGGCCGAGGATCTGAAGGTCGCCGGTGCGATGACCGTGGTCATGAAGGATGCCCTCAAACCGAACCTCGTGCAGACGCTCGAGGGACAACCTGTGCTCGTGCACGCGGGGCCGTTCGGCAACATCGCGCACGCGAACAACTCGATCATCGGGGACCGGGTGGCGCTGAAGCTCGCGGACTACGTGGTGACCGAGGGCGGATTCGCGAGCGATCTCGGCTTCCAGAAGTTCTGCGACATCGTCTGCCGTGCAGGCGGGTTCACGCCGAGCGCCGCGGTGCTGGTCACGACCGTCCGCGCGACGAAGTCCCACGGCGGCATGCCCTTCGCCGACCTCGGGAACGAGGATCTCGACGCCCTGCGGCGGGGCATCGAGAACCTCTCGGCGCACATCGACATCGTGCGGCAATACGGCCTGCCGTGCGTGGTGTCGATCAACAACTTCCCGACCGACACCGACGCGGAGATCGAGCTGATCCGCGAGCTCGCGGTCGGGGCGGGGGCCGAGACCGTGGTCGTGAACCGCGCGTTCGCGCAGGGCGGCGACGGCGCGATCGATCTCGCGAACGCCGTCGTCGAGGCGTGCGAGCAGCCGAACTCGTTCCGGTTCCTCACGGCAACGGGTGCCGGTTCGAAGGAGCAGATCGAGGCGATCGCCACGCGCATCTACGGCGCCGACGGGGTCGACTACCTGCCCCAGGCCGAGAAGGACATCGCACGCATGCAGGACCTCGGGTTCGGGGAGATGCCGGTCTGCATGGCGAAGACACACCTGTCGCTCAGCCACGACCCGTTGATGCTGAACCGGCCGAGCGGGTTCCGGCTGCCGGTGCGCGGCGTGGTGCCGAGCGCGGGCGCCGGCTTCGTGGTCGCCCTCTGCGGCGACATGCAGCGCATGCCGGGCTACGGCAGGACGCCCGCCTTCCACAACGTCGACATCGACGCGGACGGCCGCACCGTCGGCCTCTTCTAGCGGCCCGTGACCACGCACATGCCGTCGAGGCGAGGGAGGGTCGTCACGTGAACCTGCGCCGGGTCGCTTCCACCGACTCTCGGTCCCCTCGCCTCGGTCGGCTTCGCAGGTGAGCCAGCACCACCGTCGTCGGGCATGGCTGCCTTCCCGCGAACGCACCGTCCCCGGGTGATGATGGCGCCATGACGGACGTCGCGGTCTCGACGGAACGGACCCCGGGAGGTCGAGCCGCGACCGTACTCGCAGAACCGCCGATCCTGCGACTCGCATCGTCCGTCGTCTCGGCGGTGATCACGGGCATCGTCGTCGGCGGGCTCGGTACCAGGCTCGTGATGCGACTGAGCGCGATGGCAACCGACGACTCGACGATCGGGATGCTCACGGAGAACGGCAACCGCGTCGGGGACATCACCGGCGAGGGCACGATCGCGCTCGTCGTGCTCGCGACCGGCACGGCCGTGGGGCTGATCGGCTTCGTGCAGGACATCGACACGATCGTTGGGTAGGCGGTCAGTCCTCGGGCGGCATCACGCAGAACTCATTGCCCTCGGGGTCGAGCATCACGGCCCAGACGTTGCCCTCTTCCTCGGCCCAGTTCCGAAGCGTCGCGCCGAGGCCCTCGAGCCTGATCACCTCGTCGTCGACGGTCTCCTCGGCGACGACGTCGATGTGCACGCGGTTCTTCCCTGCCTTGGGCTCGGGCACCTCGGTGAAGAACAGCACGGGGAGCCCAGGATGTTCGTCGTCGGGAGGCTCCACCATGACGCTCGGATCGTCCTCGGGGTCGTCGATGCCCTTGTCGGCGAGGCGGGCGATCTCATCCGCCTCGTAGGGCGCGACGCGCCATCCCAGTGCGGCTGCCCAGAACCGCGCCAATGGGGCAGCGTCCTCGCAATCGAAGACGATCGCGTCGATGCGCACGTCGCGAGCCTACGCGGGCCGCCCGGTGGAGGCCAGGACTACCCGGACAACCGGAGCCCGAATGCCGTGCGGCACTGCTCGAGCAGGGCTTCGGCACGTTCGCGGATGCCCGCGACCTCGTCGAGAAGCGCCTGGCGGCGCGCGGCCTCGTGCAGCGACGTCGCGTTGATCTCGACGTTCGCCCGCGCGCAGAGGACGGCCGCGAACAGCATCGCCGCGGCGGACATGCCGTCGCTCGCCGCGTTCGGGTTCCCCATCGCGGTGGCGTCCTCGGCGAGTTCCATCAGGTCCTCGGCCCGGCGAGCGATCTCGAGCGGCACCCCCGCGGCGTGCTCCAGGGCCCGCTGGATCGCGTCGGTCCGCGAGGCGCGCTCGACGTCGGTCTCCTTCGGGAGCCGGAAGGACGTCATCACGGCCCTGAACGCCTCGGCGTCCCGATCGCCGAGCTCCAGGAACTCCTCCCTCGCGCTGTCGGCACGCTCCACGAGCGCGGCCATCCGCTCCTCGAGATCCTCGAAGCCCGCCCTGCCCAGGGTGAGACGCCCGACCATCGAGATCAGGGCCGCCCCGGTCGCGCCGGCGACGGCGGCCGCCGCCCCGCCACCCGGGGTCGGAGCCTTCGAGGCCATACCTGCCAAGAACCCGTCGACCGTCATCTCGCCGATCGGCGAACCGTCCATCACGTCGTGCTCCTTCCGTCGTCCGCGGGGTCTTCGTCGCCCTCCGGCGCGTCGGGGGGATCGCCACGGTCACCGTCGCCGACGAGGCGGTCCAGGATCTGGTCATCGGCGTCGAACCCTGAGAGCCGGAGGTGGTCGACGTCGCCTTCCCCGAGTGCCGCCGCGGGCACGAGGCCGACGATCTCCGAGTCCGTTACCGTCATGCTATGCGGCCCGGCGAGTCGCGAGACCTCGTCGAACGCCGCGCGCAGCCCGGTGACCTCGTGATCCACGAGGTTCATCGAGACGGTCACGACGCCGCCCCGCTCCGGCACCGCGAACCCGATCGCTCGCACGGCCGGGAGCCCTCCGTTCGACTCGCGCACGGCGCGGGCGATCTCCTTCGCGGCCCGCTCGTCGGTGCCATCGAGGTACACGTTGAAGGCGACGAGCGGCTTCCGCGCCCCGACGGCGGTGGCCCCGGCAGGCCCGAGCTCACGAGGTCCGAAGTCCGGGAGACGTTCGCCGCGCGCGACGGCGTCCCGGAGCCCCTCGTACTCGCCTCGTCGCACCTCGGCGAGCGACACCCGCTCGGGCGTGAGCGCCGCCTCGCCGTAGAGGTACACCGGCAGGTCGAGCCGTTCGGCCAGCTCGCGTCCGAACGTCCGAGCCAGGCGTACGCAGTCGTCGATCGACACGCCACGCACCGGCATGAACGGGATCACGTCGACGGCGCCCATGCGCGGATGTCCCCCGCGGTGCTCCCGCATGTCGATCCGTCGGGCGGCGACGACGGCTCCGGCCATCGCGCTCGCCCGAACGGCGACGGCATCGCCCAACACCGTGGTGTCGAGGCGGTGGTGATCCGGATCGGCCTCGGCGTAGACGACGCGTGCGCCGGGCACCGCCATCGCCTCGACGATCACGTCGATCACGTCCCGGCGGCGCCCTTCGCTGTAGTTCGGCACGGCGCCGTAGAGCGTCCCTTCCGTCATGAGCCCCAGCATAGGGACGGGGCTGGCCGTCCGGCCCGCCCGCCGATCCATCACCATGAGGCGCGGACTACGCGCGTGGACGCTCCTTGTTCGGATCCAGCAGCGACAGCACCTCGACCGTCGCTGGCGTCGTGCCACCTTCCACGGCCACCTCGACCTTCTCGCCGTCGTTCGCGACGTCGGCATCGAGGATCGCGAGGCCGATCGTGCCGAGGCGCGGGGAGGATGCCGGCGACGTGACGATGCCGACCTCACGGCCGTCCTTCGAGACCGTGGCACCGTAGTCCGGCACCGCGTCGCCATCGATCTTCAGGGTCTTGAAGCGCTTCGGCGGGCTCGCGCCGCGCTCGGCGAGCGCATCGGCCCCGACGCACTCGGTGTCGGTCCTGATGAACCGGTCCATCGACAGGTCCCACGGGGAGATCTCGCCGGGGTCGTAGTCGACCGCGATGATGATCAGGCCGATCTCGGTGCGAGCGAGATCGATCGCGGTGAGGCCGAACGGGGTCGCACCCGCGGCGATCAACGCATCCCAAACCTGGCGGGCGTCGCCCGGCGCCACCACCACCTCGTATCCCTTCTCGCCGCTGAACCCGGTGCGCAGCACCCAGGCCTCGGCGCCGGCGACCGCGGTCTTCTCGGGCCAGAAACGGAAGTACCGCAGGTCGCCCAGATCACGGTCGGTCAGGCCCTGGAGGGTCTCCTGCGACGTGGGGCCTTGCACGGCGATCATCGCGTAGTCGTCGGTCTTGTGGTCGATCCGCGCGTCGAGACCTTCGGCAGTCTCGCGGAACCAATCATCGATACCCGCGGAATTGATCATCACCAGGAACCGGTCGTCGGCGAGCTTGTAGACGTTGCCGTCGTCGATCATCAGCCCATCGGCGTTCACGAACGCGCCGTAGCGGACCGAGCCGTTCTGCATGCCGGCGAGCGTGTTCGTGAAGCGACGCTGGATCAGGCGTGCGGCATCGGGGCCTCCCACCTCGTACTTGCACGTCGAGAAGAGGTCCCAGATGCCGGTGGCCGTCCGCACGGCCTCGTACTCCGCGAGGGGATCGCCCCCCTCGTGCATCGCCCAGGGGTAGCCGTCCTCCCAGATGATGTCCGCCCCCTGCTCGACGTGCCAGTCGTGCAGGGGCGATCGCTTGTCCTCGGTCATGTCAACCCCTCCTCGTCATCGCCTCCCGCGCGCTCATGCGCGCGGACGTTCCTTCATCGGGTCGTAGATCGCGGACACGTCGACGGTGCCGGTGACCGTGCTCCCGTCGGGCATCTCGACGGCGACCTCGGTGCCGACACTCGCCGACGGGGTGCGCACGATCGCGAGCCCGATCGGCCCCAGCAAGGGACTCGTCGCCGGGCTCGTCAGCACGCCGACCTCCTCGCCGGACACGGTCACCCGGGCCCCGTACTCGGGCAGCGTCGTCCCTGCGAGCCTGATCGTGACGAACCGGTTGGGCGGATCGGCGGCCGCGGCGCGCAGATGATCGGCGCCCATGCACTCCCCCTCGGCCTCGAGCGCCACCAGCCGGTCGAGGCCAAGATCGAAGGGGCTCCGCCGATGCGGCTCGTAGTCGTAGTCCGTCACGATCATCCCGGTCTCGACCCTGATCGGCTCGATGATGTCGACGCCGTATGGCACCGCACCGGCCGCCTCGACGGCTTCCCACACCGGGGGGGCGTGCTCCGGCCGCAGGAACAGCTCGTATCCGAGCTCGCCGGAGAACCCGGTGCGCGAGAGCCAGACGGGCGCGCCCCCGACGGTGACCGGCTCGGGGAAGAACGTGAAGTACCTCAGGTCGTCGACGTCGGCACCCGCGACGATCGAGCGCATGAGGTCTCGGCTCTCCGGCCCCTGGATCTGCATGCTCGGCAGCTCGGGCGCGATGTAGGCGACCTCGACCTCGAGACCTTTCGTGGCGTCGGCGAAGTACTCGGCCCGGTCGTTTCCGTTCGTGCACACCCACAGGTGCTCGGCGGAGTGCCTGAAGACCGTGCCGTCGTCGACGACCAGCCCGTCCTCGTCGACGAAGGCACCGTAGCGGACCTGACCGTCGCGCATGCCGAGCACGTCGTTCGTGTGTACGCGCTGGGCGGCCTCGAGCGCCTCGGCACCTCGGAACTCCCACTTGTTCAGCGGGGAGAGGTCCCACATGCCGACGCCTTCGCGTACGGCCCGGTACTCGGCGTCGACGTCACCGTAGTTCGTGACCCAGAGCCACCCGGCTTCCTCCATGAAGCCGGCGGCCTTGGTCGAAGTGATCGAGTGGAACGCCGTCTCCCTGCTCTGTGCCACCCGCGCCTCCTCGCACGCCGTTGCCCGGAACCGGGCACACGCGAGAGCCCCGTGCTCGGGGCCCGTGGTCGGGTTCTACCAGACGATTGAACGGTTGTTCAAGTCGACGGGCTCGCAGCCCCTACGACCTGCGGGAACACGCTGCCCCGGATCAGCGACGGCGTCGCTTCGATGGGCGGGTCGCGCCCGCGAGCCGCAGTAGGTGCCGCACCGCGGGGTCGGGCCGATGCGGCACCTTGGACGCGAGGACCAGGAACAGCTGCGCCGTGACGAGCGCATCGTCCAACGCCTCGTGCGGGTTGGCCACGGGGATGCCCAGTCGTTCGGCCGTCGCGGTCAGCCCGTAGCCGGGCCTGGTCCGGATCGTGCGCGGCGCGCCGTCCACCGCGATCGCGAGGGTCCGCACGTCGATCGTGCGCCGACGCCACCGCCTCGCCGATCCCCCCAAGACCGCCGACAGGAAGTGGACCTCCACGTCGGCGAACCATGCGAGCAGGAAGCGGCCGGCGATCGCCGACGACAGCGCCTCGCGCGCTTCGGCGATCACCGGCGAACCCGCGAGGTCCTGGGGCCGCAGTTCGTGGATCGTCTGGGAGCGAGGCGAGGGGGGCACGCTCGGCGACACGAGCTGGTGCACCGCGCCGCGCATCTGCGCCCGACCGCCCTCCACGGGCACCACACCGAAGGAGACAACGACATCGGAGCGCAGGTCGAGGCCGGTCGTCTCGAAGTCGAGGGCCGCGAACGACGCCCGGCGCCAGGGCAAGGCGCGAGCTTGCGCCGGTGGCGCCGCCGGTATCACGATCTCCGAGGACACCGGACCGTCTCCGACTCGGTCACCACCACATCGACGCGCAGATCGAAGTGCCCGGCCGGCAGAGACTCGCCCTCGGCGAGCAGCTGCACGCCGAACCCCAGGCCGATCCTCGTCGTGTCAGGCCTCGTCCGGGGCAGGAAGCGGTCGTAGTACCCGCCGCCGTAGCCGACCCGCCGTCCGTCCCGGTCGAACGCGACGGCGGGGGTCGCGACCACGTCGAGCGATGCCGGCTCCACCGATGCCCCGGCGGCAGGCTCCATCGCCCCGAACGAGGTCTCGGTCACGGCGTCTCCCGGTCGGTACGTCCGCGCCTCGAGCTCCCCTCCCACGATGCGCGGCAGAGCGACCGTCGCACCTCGCGCGACGAGTCCCTCGATGAGGGGACCGGTCCCCACTTCCGAGCCGAACGACCAGAACGCCAGCACGGTCTGGGCACCCCGCACCTCAGGCAACGACAGGAACCGCTGCGTCACGATGGTGGCGAGCCGGCTGCGCTCGGCCTCAGACACCTCGTCACGCGCCTCGAGCACCCGCCGGCGCACCGTGCGCTTCGCTCGCTTCAGCTCCGCGCTGTTCACGTCGCCAGCGCGTCCGCGATCACGTCGAGCCGGTCGGGGGGGCCGACGGGTAACACCACGAACCATGCCGCTCCGGCGGCGCGGACCCCGTCGGTGAAGCGCCGAAGATCGTCGGTCGTGCCGGTCCACACGCCGTCGAGGGGCAGGCGGCGCTGCGCACGCTCGTCGAGGAGCCGCGCGAGCGACGCCCGATCTTCCCCGACGAGCGCGATGCCGCCCCAGGTCGGCGCGACCGCGCGACCGTTCGCCAGCTCACGCAGGCGCGCCGCCCGGGCCTCGAACGCGTGGGCGTCGAGCCCCCATCCGTTCCAGGCGTCGGCGACGCGGGCAGCGACGGCGAGGACGGCCTCGGACAGTCCCCCGACCCAGATCGAGGGTTCGCCGGGCGGGAGGAGCGGCCCCCTGAGCGGCGGGACCTGCTCGCCTCCCGACCAGGTGCGGCCTCCGAAGAGGGCGCGGGCAGCCTCCACCGTCTCCTCGAGCATCGCGATGCGCGCCGCGACCCCGGGGAACGGGATCCCGAACCGCTCGTGCTCGTCCACTGAGGCGCGATCGCCGGTGCCCAGGGCCAGGATCGCCCGCCCTCCAGACATCGCGTCGAGGGCGGCGGCCTGCTTGACCAGGATGCCGGGAGCGCGCAGGGTCACACGCGCGACCAGCGTGCCGACGTGGAGTCCCGGCTCCCTCGCGGCAACGGCCGACAAGAGCGAGAACGCCTCCAAGGCGGGACGGTCCGGTCCCGACGGCGGGTAGAACACCGGCGGGAAGAGGTGATCGGGCGCGAACACCCCGTCGATCCCCAACGCTCGGGCGCGGGCGGCCATGGCCAGCGGTCGCGCCGGGTCGTCGGTGAACACCGGCAGCGAGACGCCCAGCTTCATCCCGCGGTCCCCCCGCCGCCCCCGTCGATGGCCTCGAACGCCAGGGCTGCCGCGCCGATCGCTCCGGCATCGTTGGCGAGCTGTGCCTGCACGATCGAGACGTTCGGGCGACGGTCGAGCGCCTCCACGTGGCGTTCGAACGAGTCGCGGATCGGTGCCAGCAGCAGGTCTCCGGCCTCGGATGCGCCGCCCCCGACCACGACCACGTTCGGGTCGAGGACGTTGACCAACCCGGCGATGCCGAGGCCGAGCCAGTACCCGGCCTCGACGAGGATGCCCCTGCACACCGGGTCGCCGGCACGGGCCGCCTCGGTCACCATCGGCCCGGTGACCGCGGCGGGGTCGCCCCCGCTCATCTCGACGAGATGTGAGTGCGGATGCCTCGCGACCGCCGCCGAGCCGGCACGTGTGATCGCGGTGCCGCTGCCCATCTGCTCCCAGCATCCCCGGTTCCCGCAGCCGCACTCGGGGCCGTCGGGCTGCATCACGATGTGTCCGATCTCGGCAGCGAATCCCGCCGCGCCGTGATACAGGCGCCCGTCGAGCACGATGCCGCCGCCGATGCCGGTGCCGACGCCGACGAGCAACAGGTGGCGCGCGCCGCGCCCTGCCCCGAACCGGAACTCACCCCACGCGGCCGCGTTGTTGTCGTTGTCGGCGACCACGGACAGCTGCAGCGCCTGCTCCACATGGGCCGCGAGCGGCACATCACGCCACGCGAGGTTCGGGGCGAACCGCATCACACCGTCGTGGTCGATGAGCCCTGCGGCGGAGATGCCGACCGCCCCGACCTCGTCGGACAGCAGGGCACGGATCTCGTCCACCATCGCATCGAGGGTGGCATCCTGGTCGTCCGCGGGGGTCGGACGGACCTCCCTGGCCACCACCCGACCGGCTCGGTCGACGAGGAGCGCCGCGATCTTCGTGCCGCCCACGTCGATGCCGACGGCGAGCCTCGGCGCGGTCACGTGACGGGAGCCGGTGCCTCGTCCCCCTCTGCGAGGGGACGACCGAACACTATCTCCAGGTGGTCGCCGGCGAAGTTCGCTTCGCGCACGACGAGCCGCTTCAGGGTCTGAGGCAGGATCAGGTTGCGCTTGTACGAGCCGACGCGAACGTAGAGCTCCTCGCCCCGGCGGTGGATGTCCATGTCGTCGCGCGAGACGAACGGCAGACGCATCGACAGGATGTACGCTTCCCCGCGCTTGCGCACCCGGATCGGGTCGTCGTGGTAGAGCACGGCGGTGACGTCACGCTCGCCGTAGACCTCGGCGCCCATCTCGCCGAGCAACGGCACGCCGACCATCTCGCGGTCGAACAACCGCGCCTCGAGGATCGGCACGGGCTCGAACGACTCGTGCACCGTCGCGAGGTGCTCGGCCTGGATGTCCTTCCACTTGCCGAAGTAGGGGTCGTTCACCTCGTCGGGGAGGATGCGGTTCACGACCACCGCGTCGACCCGGTATCCGAACAGGCCGAGGTAGGTGTAGGTGCGCCGCGCCTCCGAGATCACCATCTTCTCGGGGTTCACGACGAGGCGCACCGACGAGGTCTGCTCGTCGGTGAGGATCTGCTTCACGGCGTCGAGGTTGCGGTGCAGCCGCTCGACCGCGGCGAAGACCTGGTCGCCGGCGATCGGCAGCGAGGTCATCCTCGAGAGCATCGGCCGCACGGTCTTCACGATGCGGCGTTCCACCGGGAAGATCCGCTCGATGTACCAGTTCATGATCTCCGGCAGGGACAGCAGACGGAGGGTCTCGGCCGTGGGCGCGCAGTCGACCACCAACATGTCGTAGGCGCCGCTCTCCACGTGGGTCTTCACGTCGATCAAGGCGAAGATCTCGTCGAGCCCCGGTATCACCGTCAGCTCCTCGGCCTGGATCGTCTCGGTGCCGGCCCAGTTCATCAACTGGATGAAGTAGTCCTGGATCTCGCGCCAGTTCTCCTCGAGCCGCTCTTGGGCGTCGATCTGCACCGCCCAGAGGTTCGGCGTGATCTCGGTGGGCGCGGTGCCGATCTCGACCTCGAAGCAATCGGCGAGGGAATGCGCGGGGTCGGTCGACATGACGAGGGTGCGATGCCCCGACCTGGCCGCACGGACCGCGGTGGATGCGGCGATCGTCGTCTTGCCGACCCCGCCCTTGCCGGTGAACAACACGACACGCATGGCGCCAGCTTAGCCGGTGGATGCTGCTCGCTCCGGCGCCGGGGCTCAGCCCATCTCGACCCGGCGCTTCAGCTTCTCCAGGGCGTTCTCGATCACGCGCTTCGCCCCCTCGCTGCGCAGGAATCCGGGCACGAGCACCCCGAGCTCGACCCCGAGCCGATAGGTGACCTTCGTCTCGGCGTCGGACAGGTCGTGCAGCAGGTACTCGCCGCGGATGTCTCGGATCGCGCCGCGCGCTTCGCTGGTCGTCCACGAGAGTCCGGTGTCGCCCGGCGCGTACTGGTAGCTGAGCGTATAGGCGGCCCTGCCGAGCACGGGCACGTCGACCTCGAACGCCACCTCGGTGGCTCGGCCCCCCTCCCCGCGCCGGCGCACCTCGACCGAGCGCACGTCGGCCCACTCCGGGTAGGACTCGTAGTCCTCGATGACCTCCATGACGTCCTCGAGCGGCGCTTCGATCACGATCGAGCCTTCGGCGTGTTCCATCGCGCGCGGAATCCTAGCGTTTGGCCACCGACACGACGGAGACGGCCAGCAGCATGATCGAGCCGAGGATCACGCCGACCGTCGCCCACAACAAAGCCCTGGACGAGACGAGCGGCTCTCCACCGTCGGCGATGTGGTGCGCCTCCCACGCCGATCCCCCGTACACGACCAGTGCCCCACCCAGGAACAATGCCAGCACGCCGAGGCTCGCGGGCGTGTCGACCCCCGACAGCAGCACGACGAGCGCCATGACCGCGAGCACACCGAACAACGCGCCGCGGGCGAGACCGTCCATGGCGCGACCTGCCTTCTTGTGGCCGAGCCCAGGGAACTGCAGCGATGCGACCAGGGCTTCCCTCGGCTCCACGTGAGGCGGGATCTCGTCCTGACGCATCAGGGCGGCGAACGTCGTGCCGCACACCGCGCACGCGTCGAGCTCGATCGCGTTCGCCTCACCGCACGTCGGACACGGCCACGTCGGAGCCGGCGTCGGTCTCGCACCGGTCTCGGCGATGCCGACGGACTCTCCACGTGCCACTCCGGAGGTGACCGGTTCCGGCCGAGTGAGCGGCTCGGGATCGGGTTCCCTCATCGACCGGAAGCACTGACCGCACCAATCGGCATCGGCACTCACGAGCGCGCCGCAGTCGGGGCAGCGACGATCGCCGCCGGTCGGGGCGGTTCCCATGCGGCCAGGGTACCCTCCGTTCCCCGCGGCGCGAGGGAAGACGCCGCTTCTCCTTCAGCGAGCCGCGGCCTGCAGCCAGGCCACGAGTCGGCCGGCGATCGTCGGCCACGTGTGATCGCGCATCACCCGCGCGCGGCCGGCCTCGCCCATGGCCCGGGCGCGGTCGGGATCGGCGAGCAGGTCGGCGACGGCCGAGGTGACCGCGACCTCGTCCTGGCCGTCGACCAGGATCCCGGTCTCACCGTCGACCAGGGCCTCACGGGCGCCTCCGGAGTCGCCGACGACCACGGGCCTGCCGCAGGCGGCGGCCTCGATGAAGACGTTGCCCCACCCTTCCACCTCCATCCCCGCGAGCCGGGTTCGGCACGGCATCGCGAAGACGTCCGCCAGCGCGTAGTAGCGAGGGAGATCCTGCTCGGAGACCTGCCCCACGAACACGACCGAGTGGGGCGGCGCGTCGCCCGCGAGCTCGCGGAGCTTGGCTTCGTAGGGCCCAGCCCCCACGATCACCAGGGTGGCCTCCGGCACCCGCCGGCGAACGCGCTCCATGCCCCGGATCAGCACGTCCTGCCCCTTCCGAGCCACCAGCCGGCTCACGCACACGACCGACGGCCGCTCACCGAGCCCGTGCCGTTCGCGCAGATCGTCGGTGGGCAGATCGGGCCGGAAGACGTCGATATCGGCGCCCGGATACAAGACGGAGACCGGCACGCGCCGGGGCACCGCCGTGCGCACCGTGCGAGCGACGAACTCGCTGCACATCACCGGAACCCGCGCGGCTTTCGAGGTGGCGTATCGCATGGCCGAGTGAGTTCCAGGGGCGATCGACAACCAGTACTCGAATCCGTGTGCGGCGGCGAGGTACGGGGATTCGCTTCGAGGCGAGCCTCGGGCCGAGCAGCGCCAGCGGATACGTCGCCCCGAACAGCACCACCTCGGCGCCGATCTCGCGTGCCGCCGCCTCGACCCGCGCGCCCACGTCGCGCGTCGGCCGCAGGGATCGCTCGGGTTGGCGGAACACCCGGTATCCGGCCCCTTCGTCGAAGGCCGCAGCCCCGTCCCAGTCGGGGCAGAACACCGACACCCGATCCTCGGGCAGCTGTCGCACCAGCGCTTCGAGCGTTCGCTGGATGCCGCCCACGCGGGGCGGGTAATCGTTCGTCACGAGCAGGGTGCGGGGGACTTCCACAGCGCCGATATCCTGCCAGAGTGATGCCACCTCTCACCGCACCCCCCGACGAGCTCGCCGCCTTGGACGGGGGTCACGCGTGGGTCGATCTCTCCTCGCTCCGGATGGTGCGTGTCGGTGGCCGCGACGCGAGTGCCTGGCTGCACGACCTCGTGACGACCGACGTCGCATCGCTCGGCCCCGGGGACTCCAGGCGGACGCTGCTGCTCGATCCCGCCGGACACATCCGAGCCGATCTGCACGTGGCGTCGGACGACGACGGGTTCTGGTTGTTGCAACCCTCCGATCAAGGAGAGGACGTCGGCGAGGCGCTCGCCCGCTACGTCCTGTCCTCGGACGTGTGGCTGCAGGATCGCTCGGGATCGGCGCGGCTGATCGCCCTCCCGGGACGCCCCGACGAGCCCGCCGTGACCGGCTTCCACCCATCGGTGCTGGGCGAGGGCGTCGACCGGCTCTCCGACCTCGGCGAGGGGATCGCACCGCCGCACGGCCGGGTCCGGGTCGGCCTCGACGCCGTGGAGGTGTGGCGCATCCGGCGAGGGGTCGCGCGCATGGGGCCCGACTTCGACCGGACGTCGATCCCTGCCGAGGCGGGTCTGTCGTCGCTGATCGACGCCACGAAGGGGTGCTTCCTCGGTCAGGAGTCGGTCGCCCGGGTCAGGAACCTCGGCCACCCCCCGCGGGTGCTCCTCCATCTGAGCGCCGACGCTTCGATCGGGGCCGGCACCCAGGTCCTCGACGAACGCGGCCATCCGGTGGGCAGGGTGACCAGCTCCGCGATGGGCCATGGGGGCGATGGCACCTCGCTCCTGGCAACGATCCGATGGGATGCTCGCGACGGTCTGCTCCGCAGCGAGAGCGGACCTGCACTACGCCCCGTCGGCTAGACGGACTAGCCCGTTCGAGTCATTTCCTGTCCCACGACTGTCCTATCTACCGATGCGGGCCTTCGACCCCTTCCGCTCACGCCCGCCCCTCTGTTATGAATCGGGTCCCGCGGTTCGATGCCTCGCCCGCGGGTCGCTCCGAGGGGGAGGAACGATCAGTGAGGATCCAGCGGTTCCCGAACGTCGACGTCAGCGTCCTACCGCCCAATCCCTCACCTCCGGACTACTGGCAGGATCGTGCCGCGTGCTTCGGCGTCGACCCCGACCTCTTCTTCCCGGTCTCCGAGGAGGAAGCCGGCCCGGCCCTCACGTTCTGCAACACGTGCCGGATCCGCGAGGAGTGCCTCGCCTGGGCACTGAAGAACGGCGAGCGCTACGGCGTGTGGGGCGGCCTCACCGAGCAACAGCGCCGCCGACTGCAACGACAGGTCGCCTGAGACCTCCCAGCGGCAGGAGCCCGCGGGGCGCTGCGGCCGAGGACGCACGCCTAGACTGACCGGGTGCCGACGCACGCCGACCTCGCCCCCGTCAACGCGCTCGCTCCGCTCCGCATCAGCTTCGTGGGCGGCGGCACGGACTTCCCGCACTGGTACGAGGAGCACGGCGGGGCCGTGCTATCGAGCACGATCGACCATTACGTGCGGGTCACCGTCACGCCACGCCCGGACCGCCACGTGCGCGTGCGCTCGCTCGACCTGGGCCACCTCGTGGAGTACCGCCTCGATGGGGGACCCGAGTACGACGGCATCCTGGATCTCGCGAAGGCCGCGATCGAACGCATGCACGTCGATGTCGGTCTCGACGTCGACATCGAGTCGGAAGCTCCACCGGGCAGCGGACTCGGCGGTTCATCGGCCCTCGTCACCGCCGTGGTCGCGGCGCTCGCCTGTCTCGACGACCGACCGCTCTCGCCCGAGGAGATCGCGCGCCTCTCCTATGCGATCGAGCGAGATGATCTCGGCATCTCGGGCGGATGGCAGGACCAGTACGCGGCAGCCTTCGGTGGCTTCAACCTCATCGAGTTCGGTCGCGACGGGGTGCAGGTCACGCCGGTCGACGTCGGCCCCGACGCACTCGAGGAACTCCGCAAGCACCTGCTGCTCTGCTACACGGGCACGGTCCGGAGCAACGTCGGTCTGATCGACCGGCAGATCGAGATGTTCGAGGCCGGCCGCGAGGACACCCTGCTCGGCATGAAGCAGCTCCGGGAGATGGCCTTCGCGATGCGCGACGCGATCGAGGGCGGTGACCTGGCGCGGCTCGGCGCGATGCTGCGCGAGGCCTTCGAGTCGAAGAAGCGCATGAACCCCCACATCGCCGACGAGACGCCGATCGAGGCGATGCTCGATGCCGCGGGATCGGCCGGCGCGACCGGTGGGAAGATCTGCGGCGCCGGCGGCGGCGGCTACCTGCTGATCGCGACGCCGCCCGAAGCACGCGCCTCGGTGCGCGCGGCGCTCGAGACGATGGGCGGCCAGTTCGCGCCGTTCGAGGTCGACCCCGAGGGCGTGCGGGCGCGCCGCGGCGATCGCCACTGGGCGCCCACCCGTCCGTGACGACCTCCACCGTGAGGGCCCCGCGACGCTTCGTGCTGCTCGACCGCGACGGCACCATCAACGAGGAGGTCGGTCATCTCTCGCAGACCGACGAGCTCGTACTGATCCCCGGCTCCGCGGACGCGATCCGACGCCTGCGGGCCCTCGGGCTCGGGATCGTGGTCGTCACCAACCAGGCGAACGTGGGCCGGGGGCTGCTTCCGCCAGAGGAGCTCGAGGCGATCCATGCCCGCCTACTCGGGATGCTGGAGGCAGAAGGCGCGGGGATCGACGCGGTGCTCCACTGCCCGCACGCCCCGGAGGACGGCTGCGGCTGTCGCAAGCCGGCCCCCGGCTTGGCCCTGGACGCGGCCGAGCGATTCTCGTTCGATCCGGCCGGGTCGTTCGTGGTCGGCGACCATGCGGGCGACGCGGGGCTCGGGCGCGCGATCGGCGCGACGACGTTCCTGGTGCTCACAGGTCACGGCGCCGAGGAGCGCGAACAGGCGAAGCGGGAGGGCCTCGTCGACCACGTCGTGCCCGACCTGGCGGCCGCCGCGGATATCATCACGGCGCTCGTCGAACAGGAGACCGGGTGATCAACGACGAACGCGGCATCGCACGGTCCTACCTCCTGGATGCCGCGGAGACCCTGCAACGCGTCGAGGCCGGATGCCTCGACGACGTGCTCCGCGCTGCGAGCATCCTGATCGGATCGCTCTCGGCCGGGGGGAAGCTCCTGATCTGCGGGAACGGTGGCAGCGCCGCCGACGCCCAGCACCTGGCCACCGAGTTCGTGAGCACGCTCACGATCGACAACCCGCGCCCCTCGATCCCGGCGATCGCGCTCACGACCGACTCGTCGCTGATCACCGCGATCGCGAACGACTTCGGCGTCGAAGGCATCTTCGCCCGCCAGGTCGAGTCGCTCGGGCGCGCCGGCGACGTGCTGATCGCCATCTCCACCAGCGGGAACTCGGCAAACGTCGTGCGCGCGGCCGAGCAGGCGAGGTCACAGGACGCGCGCGTCGTCGCCCTGACGGGAGCGTCGGGCGGGATGCTCGCGCCGCTCGCCGATGCCGCGATCCGCGTGCCGTCGAACGTGACGGCGCACATCCAGGAGTGCCACCTCGCCGTCGAGCAGCTGCTCGCGCTCTTGGTCGAGCGTGCGCTCTACCCGGCCGGCTGAGGGAAGCCGGTTTCCTGCGTCACCGCGGGGGACCGCCGCCGATCTCCCCCAGGATGCGTTCCGCCCATCCCGGGCCACCGTCATCCGTGAGCAACCACCATGTCGCACCCGCACGTTCGTACTCTCCGGGCTCGGTGTCGGGCGCACCCTGGACGACCGCGTCGAACGGCGCGTCCGACGTCCGTAGGGAACGGGTGAACGCCAGCGCCTCGGCGAATGCGTCAGGTCCGATCGGGCACGGTCCGTCGTCGACCACGGCGATCGGGAACACGCCGTCCCACCGTGCGGCGCGGCGGAACGGCGCGCGGTTCGGCCACATGCCCGCGACCCAGACCGGGATCCGGGGGCGCTGCACCGGCTGCGGCAGGAACCGGACGCCATCCATCATGTAGTTCTTCCCCTCGACGGTCACCGGCTCGCCCGACCAGAGCCCGCCGAGGATCGCGAGGCCCTCGTCGAGCAGCTCGGCACGTTCGCGATCACCGGTCGGCTCGCCGAACGCGCCGAACTCGACGTCGGGCGGGAACCCCAGGCCGGCGCCGAAGACCACGCGGCCGCGACTGAGGTGGTCGAGGGTCACGGTCTCGCGGGCCACCGTCCACGGACGGCGTCTCGCGAGTGGCGTCACCAGCGGGCCTAGCCGGATCCGCTGGGTGGTGGCCGCGAGCGCCGCCAGCGCGATCCAGGGGTCGTGCACCGACACGTCGAACGTGTCGGAGAACCGGATGTGATCCCACAGGAAGAACCCGTCCCAACCGGCGGCTTCCGCTTCACGGCCCATCGTCAGGAGGAGGTCCAGGTCCCCGATGTTCGGCACCGTCACTCCGTGTCGCATGAGGATCATCCTAGGGAGAGGCGCCGACGGCGTGTCGGTGCCCACCGTCACCATCGCGACGTGACCTCTTCCCCGTGGCATGCTCTTGACCATCGAACACCTGTTCGATACCCTCCAGCTCCCGTTCGGCCCCTTCCGACGGAGGCGACGCCCGTGCTGGCCGAACCGATCCAGACCACCCTCGAGCTCGGGGTGCCGTTGTCCGAGGTCACGTTCTGCGTCGTCGACCTGGAGACGACGGGGGGCTCTCCCACCGACGATGCGATCACCGAGATCGGCGCCGTGAAGTACCGGGCCGGCGAGCGCCTCGGATCGTTCCGGACGCTCGTGAACCCGCGGCAGCCGATCCCGCCGTACATCGCCCACCTCACCGGCATCGACGACCACCTCGTCTCGAGCGAGCCGCCGATCGAGCACGTGCTGCCCACGTTCCTGGAGTTCTTCCGAGGGTCCGTCTTCGTGGCACACAACGCGCGGTTCGACTTCGGCTTCCTGAACGCGAACTGCGACGTGCTCGAGTACCCGCCGCTCCCGGGGCCCCTGGTGTGCACCGCCCGGCTCGCGCGCCGGGTGGTCTGGCCCGACGTGCCGAACGTCAGGCTGCAGACGCTCGCCAACTACTTCCGAACACGCGCGAAGCCCACGCACCGCGCGCTCGACGACGCCGAGACGTGCGGCGAGGTGCTTCACGGACTCCTCGACCTCGGAGGGCGGTTGGGCATCCTGACGATGGGCGACCTCCAAGAGGCGGTGCGGGCGCGTGGACGCCCCAACTTCGGGAAGATCGCGCTGGCCGACTCGCTCCCCCACGCGCCCGGGGTGTACCTGTTCCGGGGCCGCGACGAGCGCGTGCTGTACGTGGGCAAGGCCAACGACCTGCGTGCCCGCGTGAAATCCTACTTCTACGGCGACGAGCGCAAGAGGATCGTGAACCTGCTCGATGAGGTGCGTTCGGTCGACGGCATCCGATGCGACGGCGAGCTGGAGGCCCTCGTCGTCGAGGCTCGCCTGATCCGGCGCTACGAGCCGAAGTACAACCGTCGCGGCAAGACCTGGCGTCGCGGCGCATACCTCGCCCTCGACCTCTCCGAGGCGTGGCCACGCCTCAAGGTCGTGCACGCGGCGAAGCCCGACGACGGCCGCTTGTACCTCGGTCCGTTCGGGAACTCCGCACGCGCCCGCCTCGCCAAGGAGGCCCTCGAGGAGACGGTTCCGATCCGCCGTTGCGCGACCTCGATGGGCGCCACGACGCGGTTCGCGCCCTGTGCCCTCGCCGATATGGGCCGGTGTGTCGCCCCGTGCGACGGGCGCACCGATCCCGAACGCTACGGAGAGCTCGTCCGATGGCTCGTCTCCTCCCTGAGCACCGGCCCGGGCGAGCTCCTCGAAGCGCTCGAACGCCGCATGACATCGCTGGCCGACGCCGAACGGTACGAGGAAGCCGCCTCGGTCCGCGACCGACTGCGCTCCCTGGCCGAAGGTTTGTGGCGTTCGCGTCTCGACGCCTGGCTCATGGGTGCAGGGCAGCTCGAGCTCCGTACCCTCGACGGTCGGTCGCTGCGGCTCGATCATGGCTCGCTCGTCACACCAGGTGCCGGCGGCGAGGCGATCACCTCGCCCTGCCCTCGTGAGCGCGCCGACGAACTCGCGGCCGTCAGATCCTGGCTCGCCAAGCACCACCCGCGGGTCGTCGTGTGCGACATCGCGCCGGCCGAGCCGGTCGAGGGCGGCGCCGCCCTGGCTCGCGTGCTCGCCAGCCTGCGCGAAGCCTCGTCGCCACACCCCCGGGAGGGCCGCCGAGGGCGCCACCGCTAGACTGACGCCCATGGAACGAGCGGTCATCGTCGAAGGCGCCCGAACCCCGGTCGGCAGGTTCCTCGGTTCGTTCGCCGAGACCCCCGCCGTACGGCTCGGCGAACTGGCGGCGACGGAAGCCCTGCGTCGCGCGAACGTCGAGGCCGACCAGGTCGACCAGACGATCGTCGGTCACGCGCGCCAGGCGGGGAACGGTCCGAACACCGGACGCCAGGTCAGCATCCGTGCCGGAGTGCCCAAGGAAGTCAGCGCCTACAACGTGAACATCGCCTGCGGCTCCGGCATGAAGGCGACACAGCTCGGCGCCCAGCAGATCATGCTCGGTGAGAGCGAGGTCGTGCTCACCGGTGGCATCGAGAACATGACGCGTGTGCCGTACCTGCTTCCCGACATGCGACTCGGTCACCGGCTCGGCAACACGGAGGTCGTCGACGCGATGTACCGCGACGGACTGCTCGACCCCCTGTGCGGCTTGATCATGGGTGAGACGGCCGAGAACCTCGTCGAGATGTACGACATCTCGCGTGGAGAACAGGACGAGTTCGCCCTTCGGTCCCAGCAGAAGGCGATCGCGGGCGCCGACGGGCGCGCTGCGGAGATGTTCCCCGTCGAGGCGACGGTCGGTCGGAAGACCGTGACGATCGCCGACGACGAGCACCTTCGGCCCGATTCCACGATGGAGTCGCTCGCGAGGCTCGCGCCCGTGTTCCGCGACGGTGGCAGCGTCACGGCCGGCAACTCGAGCGGGATCACCGATGGTGCGGCCGCCCTGGTGCTCATGAGCGAGGCGCGCGCGAAGTCTGAGGGCCGCGAGCCGCTCGCGGCGATCACCGCGATGTCCTGGGCCGGCGTGCCCCCTGAGATCATGGGGATCGGACCCGTGCCCGCGACCCAGAAGGTGATGGAGCGGCTCGGGTGCACGATCGACGACTTCGAGCTGATCGAGATCAACGAGGCGTTCGCGGCCCAGGTGATCGCATGCGAGCGCGAGCTGAAGTTCGACCGCGACCGCCTCAACGTGAAGGGCGGAGGCATCTCGGTCGGGCATCCGATCGGCATGAGCGGCGCCCGCATCATCTTGGCGCTCGCATACGAGATGCGTGCCCGCGACCTGACGATGTGCCTGGCCACCCTCTGCATCTCGGGCGGCCAGGGCCTCGCCGTGGCGCTGGAGCGGGCATGAAGATCGTGCGGGAACGGACCCGAGAGGAGCCGGAACGATGACCGCCGTGCACGCCGTGGTCCTGATCCAGTGCGAGGTCGACGAGATCCCTGAAGCCGCACAGGCGATCGCCGAGATCGACGGCGTGAGCGAGGTCTACTCCGTGGCCGGCGAGTTCGACCTGATCGCGATCGTGCGCGTCTCGGCGCACGACCAGCTCGCGAGCGTGATCCCCGGCGGCATCGCCAAGGTGGAAGGCGTCGATCGAACCGAGACCCTGATCAGCTTCCAGGTGTACTCGAAGCACGACCTCGAGCGTCTGTTCTCCCTCGGCTTCGACGAGGGCTGACCGGCAGGCCCGTCATGACATGGGTTCGCCCGTGACATGGCGGCGCTGCTCGCCCAGGGTGCGCGCCTGGAGGACATCGCCGAAGCTGCAGCACGCCATGGCGTCTCGCTCGGCTGACGGCCCGTGCACAACACGGGGCGACTCGTCAGATCAGCGACGTGTAGCTGACGCCTGAAGGCCAGTCGACCGCGATCACCAGCGCCTCGCGTCCCCACTCGGTCAGGTCGCCCGCGTCGCGAGCGGCGTACTTCTCGAGCATCAGGCGACGAGCCGCTGCGTCGTCCGCACTGCCGTCGTCGACCACCCGAGCCGTGGTCGAGCGCTTGCGCCCTCCGAGCTCGAGCTCCACGTCGGGCGTTGCGATGATGTTACGGACCCAGTCGCTCCGGTCTCGGTCGCCCGCCATGAGGAACACGGTCTCGTCCGCGAGCGCGAACCAGATCTCGATCCGGTGCGGGCTGCCCGTCACACGTCCGGTGGTCGTGAGGTAACAGAAGTCGAGCTGCGCGACGTCGTCGGTCATCGTCGCCGCTACCAGATCGCCCAGATCACCAGTGCCACGATGACCGCGAGGGCCCCGACGAAGATCGCCAGATCGGCCTTCTTCACCTTGCCCGGTTGCTGGTAGTTGAATCCCATGTCACTAGAGACGGTAGTACTCGCGGAAGCGTGTCGGCGAGAGCCAGTAGACGTGTTGACGGACCGTCGAGGCGTAGGTGCGAGCCTCGAGATGATCCCGGCAGGCCCTCTCCGAGACGACGGTGCCCGTGGCGTCGACGATCGCGACGCGCCAGCCGTCGGGATCCTGACGCAGCTCGACCCCGAATCCGTTCTCGCCGGTCGTCGGTTTCACGTGCGACCTCAGCCTTGTTGCACCAGGTTCTGGCCGAGCCGGGAGAGGTGGGCCTTCAGCGGCCCGAGGACCGAGTCCTGGTCCAGGGTGAAGTCGGGCCGCAGGTCGGCGATCTGCTCGAGCGCTTCCTCGAGCTTCGAACCCGCCTCCTCGGCGTCGCGGAGAGCGTTGACGAGGGTGACGGCGTAGTCGGCGCTGAAAGGCCGGCCGTCCCACGGCGATGTGCCGCCGTTCTCGATCACCTGCTCCACGAGGAACTCCCGTCCGTTGCGCTTGTCGATGCCCTTGATCTTCACGCACTCTCCTTCTCGCTCACCAGCTCGAGCAGGCGATCGGCCAGCTCGAACGGATCGACCGGCTTCACGAACCAGGCGTCGGCCCCCGACCATCTCGCCAGCCAGGCGTCGTGCTTGCGCTCAAGCAGGATCACGATCACCCCGGTGTACGGCTGCGCATCGTCTCGCAACCCCTTCGCGAGCGCGAAGGCGCCGGCGCGGGAGGCGATCTCGTCCGCGACGATCACCTCGGGCCTGTCCCGCATGGCCGCCCTGATGCCGAGCTCGCCGTTGGCCGCGGCCCGGAACCGCAGCTCGGTGCCGAGGGCTCGCTCGACGCTGCGCACGGCCAGTGCCATCAGATCTCGTGACGCGGGATCGGGTGAGACCAACAGGACGTCCACGGCCTGGATGCTACTCGGTTCGGTCTTTGCCTGGTCAGGGAGCACCGGATAGGCTCGCGCGGCCGGGGCCTACAGACCCGGCCGGATCGGACGACCGGTCGGGTCCGCTCATCACGCAGCCCTGGTCCGATCGATCGATCGAGGAGGAGACCGGTGGAGGACACGGCCAAGGCGGCGGTGGCGGAGTTCGTGGCCACCTTCGCCCTCATCTTCGTCGGGTCGGGAGCGGTGATCCTGAACGCGAACGGTCAGCTCGATCTGACCGGCGTCGCGCTCGCCAACGGCCTCGTGCTCGCGATCATGGTCTCGATCACGGCGCACATCTCCGGAGGACTCGTGAACCCCGCCGTGGCGATCTCACTCTGGGTCACGGGCAGTCTGGAGACGACGCGGGCCGGAGTGCTGATCGGAGCCGAGGTGGCGGGCGCCGTCGCGGGCGCGTTCCTGCTGCGGTTCCTGCTCCCCACCGAGCTCTTCGACGCCGGAGGTGGTGGCATCCCGGCGCTCGGCGACGGCATCGCGATCGGCAAAGGGATCCTGATCGAGGCCGTCACCACCTTCTTCCTCGTGTTCGCGGTGTTCGGCACCGCCATCGACGATCGGGGGCCGTTCTCCAAGACCGCCGGACTCACGATCGGGCTGGTGATCGCGTTCGGCATCATGGCATTCGGCCCTTACACAGGTGCGGCCATGAACCCGGCCCGCTGGTTCGGACCTGCCCTGGCCACGACGGATTGGGCAGACTGGTACGTCTGGATCGTCGGCCCGATCGCCGGCGGCATCATCGCCGGTGTCCTGTACTGGGGCGTGTTCCTGAAGGACAAGGAACCCGCGACCCCGTAGCCGACGGTGCGCGACACGGTGGCCGGCGGGAAGGAACCCGCCGACCGTCGCGTTCCAGGAAGGCGTGACGCAACCGGGAGCCGAGCGATCTGAATGACCACCGACATCTACCTCGACGGCGCGTCGGCCACTCCCCTGCTGCCCGAGGCGCGCGACGCGTTCATCGAAGCGCTCGACACCTTCGGAGACCCACTGAACATCCATGCTCCCGGCCGGGCGGCACGAGCGATGCTCGACGACTCGCGCGCCGTCGTGGCCGAGTCGCTCGGGGCCCAGCCGGATGAGATCGTCTTCACCTCTGGCGGCACGGAGTCGGTCGCACTCGCGATCTGGGGTGGGGTGCGTGCGGTTCGCGAGCTGGGTTCCCGCATCGTGGTGAGCACCGTCGAGCACCCGGCCGTGGGCGGCGTGGGCAACGTGCTGCAGAGCGACGGGTTCGAGGTCGTCGAGATCCCCGTCGACCGGGTCGGCCGCATCGACCTCGACCGGTACGCCGCCGAGGTACGGCGACCGGGCACGTTGCTCGCGAGCGTCCAGCACGCGAACCACGAGCTGGGCACCGTGCAGCAGATCGCCGAGGCGGCGCGGCTCGCTCGTGAAGCGGGAGTGCGGTTCCACACCGACGCCTGCCAGACGGTGGGCAGGCTTCCGGTCGACGCCGAGGCCCTCGGGGTGGACCTCCTGTCGTGCTCGGCCCACAAGTTCGGGGGGCCGCCGGGCGTCGGTGCGCTCTTCGTGCGGCGCGGGGTCGGCGTCACCGCGTACCCGTGCGGCGACGACCGTGAGCGCAAGCGTCGGTCGGGCATGGAGAACACCCCGGGCATCGCGGCGATGGCGGCTGCCCTTCGAGCCTCGCTCGCCACGATGCGGGACACCGCTGCGAGCCAGTGGGCCCTCACGGCCCGTATCCGTGAAGGCATCGCCGCGTCGGTCCCGGGAGCGACGGTGCACGGCCATCCGACCCATCGAACCCCGCACCTGGTGTGCTTCAGCGTGGACGGGCTCGACGCCCCGACGCTCATGATGGCCCTGGACGACCGGGGTCTGCACCTCTCGGCCGGCTCCCTCTGCTCGGGGCAGCCCGGCGACGCCTCCCCCGTGCTCGAGCGCATCGGGTTCCCGGGGGTGAGCAGCTTCCGCGTGGGGCTCGGTGTGGGCAGCACCGACGCAGAGGTCCAGGCGTTCCTCGACGTGCTGCCGGGCGTCGTGGAGCGACTCCGCGACGTGGCGCGGAGCGCCGGCGACGCGCTCTCCCGGTTCCGCCCGCCCGATCCCGCCTAGGACACGGTCCAGGTGTCGCCGCCGTGGAGCAGGCGACCGAGGTCGCCCTTGCCGAGCCGTTCCTCGGCGCTCTGCAGCTGCGCGTACATCGCCTCCCCGTAGACCGGGCGCTCGAAGTTGCGGAACACACCGAAGCACGTGGCCTCGTGCGGACCGAGCGACAGGTGGGCAAGCCCGAACGGCAGCGAAGGCCGTCCGCCTGCCTGGTGCACCACGATGCGATCGGGGTCAACCTCGGCCGTCGGCCGTACCTGCAGGCGTCCGTTGTCACCGACGATCACGCATTTCGTGCCCTCGTCGAAGATGATCGGCTCGCCGTCCACCAGCCGGATCTGGTGGTGCACGCCCTCGGACTTCTCGCGCAGCAGGTCGAACGCACCGTCGTTGAACACGTTGCAGTTCTGGTAGATCTCGACGAAGGCCGTGCCTCGGTGCGCGGCGGCCTGCCGGAGCACCTCGGTGAGATGCTGCCGGTCGTTGTCGATCGTGCGAGCGACGAACGTACCCTCGGCGCCGAGCGCGACGGCGATCGGGTTGAACGGGTGGTCGACCGAGCCGAACGGCGTCGACTTCGTGACCTTCCCCTCTTCGCTCGTGGGTGAGTACTGACCCTTCGTCAAGCCGTAGATCTGGTTGTTGAACAACAAGATCTTGATGTTCACGTTCCGGCGGAGCGCGTGGATCAGGTGGTTGCCGCCGATCGACAGGCCGTCGCCGTCGCCGGTCACCACCCAGACGCTCAGGTCTGGGTTCGCCGTCGCGATGCCCGTCGCGATCGCGGGGGCCCGTCCGTGGATGCCGTGCACGCCGTAGGTGTCCATGTAATAGGTGAACCGACCGCTGCAACCGATGCCTGACACGAACACCGTCTTGTGGGGCTCGATCCCGAGCTCGGGCATGAAGCCTTGCACGGCTGAGAGGATCGCGTAGTCGCCGCAGCCGGGGCACCACCGCACCTCCTGGTCGGAGGTGAAGTCCTTCTTCGTCAGCGTCGCCATCACGTCACTCATCGAGCACCCGCCGGATCTCCTCCTCGAGGTCCTCCGCGAAGATCGGGAGTCCCTGCACCTTGGTGAAGCTCTTCGCGTCGACGAGGAACCTCGCCCTGATCAGCATCGCGAGCTGCCCCAGGTTCATCTCGGGGATCAGCACCTTCCGATAGCCCGTCACGACCTCTCCGATGTTCGACGGGAACGGGTTGAGATGGCGCAGGTGCGCCGTGGCCACCTTCCCGCCCGCATCGCGCACCCGTGTGGCCGCTGCACGGATCGTGCCGAGTGAGGAGCCCCATCCGAGCACGAGCAGCTCGGCGTCGCCGGAAGGGTCGTCGACGTCGAGCGGCGGGATGTCGGCCGCGATGCCCTCGACCTTCGCCTGGCGCAGGTGCGTCATGCGCTCGTGGTTCTCGGGGTCGTAGCTGATGTTGCCCGTCCGATCCTCTCGCTCCAGCCCCCCGACGCGGTGCACGAGGCCGGGTGTGCCGGGGCGCGCCCACGGGCGTGCCAGACGGCCGTCGCGAGCGTAGGGAAGGAACCCGTCGCCGTCGGGCGTCGCGAAGTCGGGGTCGATCACGGTCAGGTCCTCCACGTCGGGCACCCGCCACGGCTCGGAGGAGTTCGACAGGAACGTGTCGGAGAGCACGATCACCGGGGTCCGGTACCGCACGGCGATGCGCGACGCCTCGAGCGCCACCGCGAAGCAGTCTGCAGGCGAGCACGCCGCGACGATCGGCAGCGGGCTCTCGCCGTGGCGTCCGAACATCGCGAGGAGCAGGTCGCCCTGCTCGGTCTTGGTCGGCAGCCCGGTCGACGGTCCGCCGCGCTGCACGTCGACGATCACCATGGGCAGCTCCATGATCACCGCGAGGCCGAGGGTCTCCGCCTTCAGGTCCATACCGGGGCCGCTCGTGCCGGTCACCGCGAGATGCCCGGCGAACGCGGCCCCGAGGGCGACGTTGGCGGCCGCGATCTCGTCCTCGGCCTGGAGCGTGATCACTCCGAAGTTCTTGTGTCGCGAAAGCTCGTGCAGCAGCTCCGACGCCGGCGTGATGGGGTAGCTCGCGTAGAACAGCGGTAACCCGCTCTGTTGCGACGCGGCGATCAGCCCCCACGACAGCGCGGTCGACCCGGCGATGTTCCGGTACGTGCCGGGCATGACCGGTGCCGCGGCGATCGAGTAGGAGTGCGCGAAGAGCTCAGTGGTCTCGCCGAAGTTGTAGCCGGCCTTGAACGCCGCGACGTTCGACTCGTAGATCTCCTGCTTGCCGCCGAACTTGCGCTCGAGCCAGTTCAGCGTGGTCTCGGTCGGACGCCCGAACATCCACGAGACGAGGCCGAGGGCGAACATGTTCTTCGCCCGTTCCGCTTCCTTCTTGCCGATGCCGACGCCCTCGGTTGCGCGCACGGTGATCGAGGTCATCGGCACCCGGTAGACCTGGTAGCCGTCGAGGGTCCCGTCCGATGTCGGGTCGGTGGCATACCCGGCCTTCTCGACGTTGCGTTGCGTGAACGCGTCCTCGTTCACGATCACGATGCCTCCGGGCTCCACCTTCGACAGGTCCGCCTTCAGGGCGGCGGGGTTCATCGCGATCAGCACGTCGGCGTGGTCGCCGGGCGTCGTGATGTCACTCGACGCGAACTGGATCTGGAAGGCCGAGACCCCGTGCACGGTCCCGGCGGGAGCGCGGATCTCCGCCGGGAAGTCGGGAAGCGTCGCGAGGTCGTTACCGAGCACCGCGGTGGCGGAGGTGAAACGGTCTCCGGTGAGCTGCATGCCGTCGCCCGAGTCCCCCGCGAACCGAACGACGACGCGTTCTCTCTCTTCGACGGTCTTGGTCATGCCACGTCCGGCCGTGCCGACCGATGCTCCTTCCGAATGAGGTTCTCTCTCGGCCGATGGGGGTCTGCCTCGTGGGGGGTCGTCCCTAGCGTACTGCCGCCTCGGGCTCGCGTCGGCCACCGGCGGGTAGATTCACACCATGAGGACACATCGGCTGGGAGCGAAGGGGCCCGATTTGTCGGTCGTCGGCTACGGCGCGTGGGAGGCGGGGGGCACGGCCTGGGGGCCGAACGCGTCGGACGTGTCCGTGATCGAGGCGATGCGGGCCGCCCTCGACGCCGGCATCAACTGGATCGACACGGCGGAGGTGTACGGGGACGGCGTGTCGGAGTCCCTGGTGGGCCGCGCGATCGCCGCCCGTCGCGACGAGGTGATCGTGGCGTCGAAGGTTGCTCCCGGATCGGAGGGCTCCGGCTTCCGCCCGGAGCAGATCCGTACCGCGTGCGACGCCTCGCTCGATCGACTGGGCACCGACGCGGTCGACCTCTACCAGCTGCACTGGCCCGACTCGCGTGGCACGCCGGTCGAGGAGTCGTGGGGTGCGATGGCCGAGCTGCAGGACGGCGGCAAGGTTCGTTGGATCGGCGTGTCGAACTTCGACCGCGCCCTGATCGAGCGGTGCGAGGCGATCCGCCACGTCGACTCGCTGCAACCGGAGTTCTCGATGCTGCATCGGGACGAAGCCGACCTGATCGCCTGGTGCGGTGAGCAGGGCACCGGAGTCCTCAGCTATGGGCCGCTCGCGTTCGGGCTCCTCACCGGTGCGATCACCCCCGAGACGACGTTCCCCCGGGGGGACTGGCGCGGTGAGGAGAGCGAGCCGAGCCCCGACGAGGTCGCCCTGTTCAGCCCCGACGTGCTCCCGAAGGCCCTCGCCGTGGTGGACCGGCTCCGACCGATCGCGGAGCGGCTCGATGCGACCCTCCCACAGCTCGCGCTCGCATGGAACGTGCACCAGTCCGGCGTGACAGCCGCGATCGCCGGTAGCCGGAACCCCGATCACGTGCGGTCCAACGCCGCCGCAGGCGATCTCGTCCTCGACGGAGAGACCTTGGCGGAGCTGGACGCCGTCGTCGGCGGGCTCCGTCTGACCGGCTAACGCCGACCGGCGTCCCGCTGGACCTGCCGCAGCCGGCGGACGATGCCGTCCAGCAGCTTCAGCGTGACCTGCGGCTCGTCGCGGAGCAACGCCATCAGATGTCGACGGAACAACCGCAGCACCCGTAGCGGGGTCACGGCGACGACCGAGGCCGACCGCGGTTGCGCATCGATCGCCGCCAGCTCTCCGAAGAAGTCACCCGGGAGCACGGTGCCCACCTTCCGACTCCCTCGGAGCACCTTGCCCTCGCCCTCGAGCACCACGAAGAGCGTCTCCCCGAGGTCACCCTCTCGCACGACGGCCTCGCCGGGAGCGAACGTGAGCTCGTCGGTGTCGGCGGCCAGGCGCTGGAGATGCTTCTTCGAGAAGTCCGAGAACATCGGGACACCGGCGAGGGCCGCTGCCGACTGACGCTTCGTGCGCCGCATCGCCTGTTCGGGCCGGCGGGCACCCTTGCGCCCGGACTCACGTCGAAGCATGTCGGGGAAGCTCTGACTCATGAGACGCAGCCTACCCCGCCGTCGGGTCGGCGAGCCAACGGCCTCCCGTCATGTGGGGGATCGGCGGTCGGCCGCGGTCGCTCCTCGATCGCCCGAGCCCGCGCGTGTGGCCGGTCGCAGGGGCCGCCGCTAGGGTGAGACGGATGGACACCCGCGCGCGCATCGAGGGCCTGCTCAGCAGCAGGATCGCCGTGCTCGACGGCGCATGGGGGGTGCTGCTCCAGGGGCGTGGGCTGACCGAGGAGGAGTTCCGTGGCGAGCGGTTCGCCGACCACGACCACGACGTCAAGGGCGACCCGGATCTGCTCAACATCACCCGGCCTCAGGTCGTGGCCGAGGTGCACGACGCGTACTTCGCGGCCGGCGCCGACATCGCCACCACGAACACGTTCACCGCGACCTCGTTCGGCCAGCGCGACTACGGCCTCGAGGCCGCCGTCGTCGACATGAACCGCGAGGGCGCCCGGCTCGCGCGGGACGCCGCCGACCGCGCCGGGGGCGAGCGATTCGTCGCCGGATCGATCGGGCCGCTCAACGTGACGCTCTCCCTCTCGCCCAAGGTCGACGATCCCAGCTTCCGTGCGGTCACGTTCGACGAGGTGGTCGAGGCCTACGCCGAGCAGATGCGCGCGCTCGAGGATGGCGGGGTCGACCTGCTGCTGATCGAGACGATCTTCGACACGCTGAACGCGAAGGCCGCGGTGGCCGCGGCGAAGGCGGCGGTACCGGGCCTCCCGCTCTGGATAAGCGTCACCGTCGTCGACCGGAGCGGCCGTACCCTCTCGGGCCAGACCGTCGAGGCGTTCTGGACCTCGATCGAGCACGCCGATCCGGTCGTGGTGGGCATCAACTGCTCGCTCGGCGCGGCCGAGATGCGCCCCTACGTCGAGGCGTTCGCCCGCATCGCCGACGCGCCGGTCGCGTGCTACCCCAACGCCGGTTTGCCGAACGCGTTCGGCGGCTACGACGAGACGCCCGAGGTCACGAGCGGTCTCCTCCGCGAGTTCGCAGAGGGGGGCCTCGTGAACATCGTGGGCGGCTGCTGCGGCACGACCCCCGACCACACGATGGCGATCGCCGCGGCCGTGCGCGACCTCACGCCGCGCGCGGTGCCCTCGTTCCACGACCGGGTGCCGACATACAGCGGGCTCGAGCCGTTCGCGATCCACAGCGACACCGGGTTCGTGATGGTCGGCGAGCGTCAGAACGTGACCGGGTCGGCGAAGTTCCGCCGCCTGATCGAGTCGGGCGACTTCGAGGCCGCGGTCGAGGTCGCGCTCGACCAGGTGCGGTCGGGCGCCAACATGCTCGATGTGAACATGGACGCCGACCTGCTCGACGGCGAGGCGGCCATGACCCGGTTCCTCAACATGATCGCCGTCGAGCCCGAGATCGCGCGTGTGCCGCTGATGATCGACTCCTCCCGATGGGAGACGATCCTCGCCGGCCTGAAGTGCGTGCAAGGCAAGGGCGTCGTGAACTCGATCAGCTTGAAGGAAGGCGAGGCCGACTTCCTCGAGAAGGCACGCATGATCAGGACCTACGGTGCTGCCGTGGTCGTGATGTGCTTCGACGAGAAGGGGCAGGCCGACACCGTCCAGCGGAAGGTCGAGATCGCCGCACGTTCCATCCGGCTGCTCGCCGACGACGCGGGCTACGACCCCACCGATATCATCATCGACCCGAACATCCTCGCGGTCGCGACGGGACTCGAGGAGCACGCGGAGTACGCGAAGGCGTTCATCGAGGCCACGCGCGAGATCAAGCGCGCGCACCCGGACGTGCGGGTCTCGGGCGGGGTGTCGAACCTGAGCTTCGCGTTCCGGGGGAACGAACCCGTCCGCCGCGCGATCCACTCCGCCTTCCTCTATCACGCGATCGCAGCCGGGCTCGACATGGCGATCGTCAACGCCGGTCAGCTCGAGGTCTACGAGGACATCCCGAAGGACCTGCTCGAGCACGTCGAAGACATCATCTTCAACCGCCGCGACGACGCGACCGAGCGCATGGTCGCGTTCGCCGACACCGTGAAGGGCGGAGGGTTGGCGCGCGAGGACGACCTCACGTGGCGCGAGGGCTCGGTCGAGGACCGGCTGGCCCACGCCCTCGTGCACGGCATCGTCGACTACATCGTCGAGGACACCGAGGAGGCCCGCCAGGGCTACGACCGCCCTCTCGAGGTGATCGAGGGCCCGCTGATGAACGGCATGCAGATCGTGGGCGACCTGTTCGGTGCCGGAAAGATGTTCCTGCCCCAGGTCGTGAAGTCGGCCCGGGCGATGAAGAAGGCCGTGGCGTACCTCGAGCCCTACATGGAAGAGGAGAAGCGCACGCTCGGCCCGGCTGCCGGCCGCGCCCAGGGCACGCTCGTGACCGCGACGGTCAAGGGCGACGTGCATGATATCGGCAAGAACATCGTCGGGGTGGTGCTCGGCTGCAACAACTACCGGGTGATCGATCTGGGAGTGATGGCGCCGGCGGAACTGATCCTCGACACGGCCGTCGCCGAGCGGGCGGACATCGTGGGGCTCTCCGGGCTGATCACACCGTCGCTCACCGAGATGGTGAACGTGGCGACCGAGATGAAGCGCCGGGGCATGCACCTGCCGCTGTTGATCGGCGGCGCGACGACCTCACGCCAGCACACCGCGGTGAAGATCGCGCCTGCCTACGAGGAACCCGTCGTGCACGTCGTCGACGCCTCACGCGTGGTCGGTGTCGTCTCGAAGCTCCTCGACACCGAGCGCAAGGCCGAGCTGGACGCACAGAACCGCGTCGACCAGGCGCGGCTGCGCGACCTGCATGCGGAGCGGGAGCGCACGCCCTTGCTGCCCTACCGCAAGGCGCTCGCGAACAGAACCCCGATCGAGTGGCGCGCCGACGACGTGCCTCCCCCGCCGTTCACCGGCGCGCAGGTCGTGGAACCCTCGCTCGCCGAGCTGCGCGAGGTGATCGACTGGACGTTCTTCTTCACCGCATGGGAGCTGAAAGGCCGGTACCCACGGATCCTCGACCACCCGCACCAGGGCGAGGCGGCGCGCGAGCTCTTCGAGCACGGGAACGAGCTGCTCGATGCGATCGTCGCCGACCGATCGGTGCAGGCCCGCGGCGTCTACGGCTTCTGGCCCGCACAGGCCGAAGGCGACGACATCGTGCTCGACTCGGGGGTGGTCTTCCCGATGCTGCGCCAGCAGGTCGACCACGGCGAGGACGACGAGCGCCCCAACCGCTCGCTCGCCGACTTCGTCGCGCCTCCCGAGAGCGGACTCACCGATCACATCGGCGGGTTCGCGGTCACCGCCGGCATCGGCGCCGACGAGCTCGCGAAGACGTTCGAGGCCGATCACGACGACTACCGCGCGATCATGGTGAAGGCGCTCGCGGATCGCCTCGCGGAGGCGTTCGCCGAGTGGCTGCATCGGGAGGTGCGGCGGACATGGTACGCCCCCGACGAGTCGCTCAGCGGCGAGGACCTGCTCGAGGAGCGCTACCGCGGCATCCGCCCCGCCTTCGGGTATCCCGCGTGTCCCGACCACACCGAGAAACGCACGCTCTTCGACCTGCTCGGCGCCCGCGACCAGGGCATGGATCTCACCACATCCTGCGCGATGACCCCCGGGGCGACCGTCGCCGGGCTCTACTTCGGGCACCCCCTTGCCCGGTACTTCAACGTCGGCCGGCTCGGCAAGGACCAGGTCGAGGACTACGCCCGCAGGAAAGGCCAGAGCCTCGCCGAGACCGAACGCTGGCTCCGCGAGAACCTCGCGTACGAACCGGAGTGACCTCGAGCCCCGAGCAGGCCGCGGCGGTGCGCGGAGCCGTTCGAACACGCTGGTAGCGTCGAAGCCATGACCAGCTTCTGGCACCCCTTCGCCGACATGGGCATCGTCGGGTCGAACGGCGCGACCACGATCGTGCGCGGTGAAGGCGCCTACGTCGTCGACGACACCGGCCGGCGCTACCTCGATGCGACCGCCTCGCTCTGGTACTGCAACGTCGGTTGGGGGCGCACCGAGATCGCGGAGGCCGTCGCCGTGCAGATGCGCGAGCTGCCCACGTACTCCGCGTTCGGCGACCTCACCAACCGCCCCGCTGAGGCTCTCGCGGAGCTCGTGGCCTCGCTCGCGCCGGTCGCGGACTCGAAGGTCTTCCTCACGAGCGGCGGCTCGGACTCGATCGACACCGCCACGAAGATGGCGCGGCGCTACTGGCAACTGCGTGGCAAGCCCGGGCGCACCGTGCTGATCCGGCGGGAGAAGGCCTACCACGGCATGCACACGGCGGGCACCTCGCTGGCCGGGATCCCGGCGAACGCGATCGGTCACGGGGAGCTGATCGAGGACGTCACCGAGGTTCCATGGAACGACGCGGACGCGCTCCGCGCCGCGATCGAGGCCGACGGGCACGACCGGGTCGCCGCGTTCTTCTGCGAGCCGGTCATCGGCGCCGGCGGCGTCTTCCCTCCTCCGCCCGGCTACTTGGAGGCGGCGCGTATGGTCTGCCGTGAGTCGGGCGTGCTGTTCGTGGCCGACGAGGTGATCACTGGCTTCGGCCGCACCGGCGACTGGTTCGCCTCCAAGCGGTTCGGACTCGATCCCGACATCGTCACGTGTGCCAAGGGCATCACGAGCGGGTACCTGCCGATGGGGGGCGTGATCGCCGCCCCGTGGGTTGCCGAGCCCTTCTGGAAGCCGGGCGCAGGCTTGTGGCGACACGGCTACACGTACAGCGGCCATGCGACGGTCGCCGCCGCGGCGCTCGCCAACCTTGGCATCATGGAGCGCGAGGACCTCTGCGGGCGGGCGCTGAAGCTCGAGACCCCCCTGCTCGAGGCGTTGCAGCCCCTCGCCGACCACGAGCTGGTCGAGGAGGTGCGCGGCGGGATCGGCGTGCTCGCCGCCGTGAACCTTCGCCAGGACCTCGTCGCCGACGATCCCGGGCTCCCAGCGCGGCTCGCCATGGCGTGCCGGGACGCCGGCATGCTGGTCCGTCCGCTGGTGTCCGGCGCGGTCGCGGTGTCACCGCCACTGGTGATCGGTGCGGACGAGATCGCGGAGATCGCCGAGGCGTTCCGGGCGGGGCTCGACGCCGTCGCGGCGGCCTGAATCGGCGCTCGGCCCGGGTCGAGCCGGTGGCGGCCAGGCCGGCGGGTCAGGGTCGGGCGGTCAGGATCGGCGGCTCAGTGGAACGAGCTGCCGCAGGCGCAGCCACCCTGCGCCGCAGGGTTGTCGATCGTGAAGCCGGTCTGCTCCAGCGTGTCGACGAAGTCGATCGTCGCCTGCGACAGGTACGGCACGCTCATCTTGTCGATCACGAGCCGCACGCCGAACTGCTCCTCGGCCTGGTCCTTCTCGCTGACCTGATCGTCGAGGTACATCGCGTAGCGCAGCCCGGAGCAGCCTCCGGGCTGCACGGCGACACGAAGGGCGATGTCGTCGCGGCCTTCTTCGGCAAGCAGCTCTTTGACCTTGCCGGCGGCGTTCTCGGTGAGCGTGATCATCGTTCCTCCGGTTCGCGGGGCTGGGTGTCGCGGGGGTTGACCAGGCAAGTCTACCCTCGTCAGGCCGGAAACCCTACCTGCAGGGTCGAGAACGACCATCGTCAGCGGACGGCGAGGTCGACGACGGCGGCGCCGCTCACCCGCACCAGCTCCCCGGGCGTGAGCGGGAACACCGCGTCGGGCGTGCCGGCGGCGGCCCATACCTCGTCGTGACCGAGCAGGTCCTCGTCGCAGAACGCGCGCACCCGGTCGGTGTGACCGAACGGCGGGGTGCCACCCACGGCGAACCCGGTCGCCGCCCGGGCCTCCTCGGGGGTGGCACGCCGTGCTTCGCCGGCCCCCGCCGCCGCCGCGAGCTTGGCCTCGTCGACGCGGTTGGAGCCCGACGTGAGCGCGAGCACGGGAGCATCGTCGGCCATGAAGACCAGCGACTTCACGATCTGCCCCACGTCGCAGCCGATCGCCCGCGCCGCGTCATCTGCGGTCTTCGTCCCTACCGGGAATCGCCGTGTCTCCGGATGCAGCCCCAGGACGCCCGCGGCCTCGGCGAACCGGTCCATCGCGCCGCTCATCCGAATGATCCCGTCAGATCGCTAGCGCGCGAGGCGAGATCCCGGGTGGCATCTCCGAGCGCGAGCCGCGCGTCGGTCAGCGCGGCTCGCTCCCCGACCCGCTCGACGAGCGAAACCACCGGTACGCCCCGCGGCGCGATCGAGGCTCGTCCGCACACGATCACGGCCGGCACGCCGGCGAGCTCACATGCCCCGAGGACACCTGCGGGGACCTTGCCGTGCAGCGATTGTTCATCGAGCGAGCCTTCCCCCGTGATCACCAGGTCGGCCCGCGCGATGCGATCGGAGAGGTTCACGGCGTCCATCACCACCTCGACGCCCGGGCGAAGGTGTGCCCCGCAGAAGGCCATCAGCCCGAACCCGAGCCCACCCGCCGCCCCGGCGCCCGGCTCATCCTTCAGCGCGACACCGAGATCGCGCTCGACGATCGCGGCCAGGTGCCCGAGCGCGTGGTCGAGCATCGAGATGTCGGCGGGGCCGGCCCCCTTCTGCGGCCCGTACACGGCGCTCGCGCCCGCGGGACCCGTGAGCGGGTTGTTCACATCGCACGCGCCGGCGACCGAGACCCGGGCGAGCCCCGGATGCATCCCGGACAGGTCGATGCGCGCGAGATCCACCAGGGCCGCGCCCCCGTCGGCGATCGGGTTTCCGGCGCCGTCGAGGAAGCGCGCCCCGAGCGAGGCGGCCATGCCCGCGCCTCCGTCGTTCGTCGCGCTCCCGCCGATGCAGACGACGAGGCGGCCGACCTCGGCATCGATCGCCCTCGCCATGAGCTCGCCGGTCCCCCGCGTCGTCGCGCGCAGCGGATCCCGTCGCCGCGCATCCAACGCTGCCAGACCGGACGCGGTGGCCATCTCCACCACCCCGACCCTGCCGTCGGGCCCCTCGGCTACGCCGTAGGCGGCGTCGACAGGGTCGCCGAGGGGCCCGGCGACCGTCGCGGGCTCGATCCGGCCACCCAGCGCCTCGACGAGCGCCCCCATCGTTCCCTCGCCGCCGTCGGCCATCGGCACGAGCTCGAGTTCGTCGTCCGGCCGCTCTCGGTGCCACCCGGACGCCATGGCCTCGGCCGCCTGACGTGCGGTCAGCGTTCCGCGGAACTTGTCGGGGGCGAGCAGGATGCGCACGCTCGGATGCTACGCTGCCCGCCGGCCTGCTCGGCACGCGCCGCGCCGAGCACCGTGGATATCGTCGCCGGCCCGTCGAGGAGGACCATCGTGAGCCTTGGTCGCGAGCAGCTGCTGGGCGTCGCACACGCCGAGCGGCAGCGTCTGGGGCGCATGATCCAGTACGCCGAACCCGAGACGTGGGAGCAGCCGAGCGCGGCGGAAGGATGGTGGAACCGCGACGTGCTCGCGCACCTGGCCGCCGGCGACACGATCGCCGCCCAACTGGTGGCCGGCGAGCCCGCCGCCGAGCTCGACGAGTGGCGTGCCGAGCACCCCGACGTTCCCTTCGACATCGACGCGTTCAACGCGTGGACCGTGAACCGCCGCTCCGGGCTCGACACGAGGGAGGTCCTGACGCTCTGGGGTCGGGCAGCCGATTCCTTCCTGACGCACTGCACCACGATCGACGACGCCGACTGGGCAGCGAGGCGCTACGACTACGTCGCGGGACCGATCGCCGCTCGGTACCTCGTGCAGACCAGGGTGGTCGAGTGGTGGCTGCACGGTGAGGACGTCCGTGCCACGAACGGGCTCGGCCCCCACTATCAGCATTGGCCGGTCAACCTCACGATCGACCTCGGGGTCCGCATGCTTCCGTGGTCGCTCGGGCGGGCGGGCCACGACCTGTCGGGCCTCACCGTGCAGGTCGACGCAGAGGGCGCCGGCGAGGGCTCGTGGCACTGGGGCCTGGGCGGCGGCGAAGTGCCCGCCTCGAAGAGGAAGCCCGATGCGACGATCTCCGGTCGCGCGCCCCAGCTCGCGCTCGTCGCCGGCCAGCGGCTCAAGCCCGACGACGTGCTCTCGTCGGGCAACGTGGTGCTCGGCGGTGACCGCCAGCTCGCCGACACGGTGCTGCGTCATCTCCGGTCGTTCCCGTAGCGCCGGCCCTCAGCGCGCGACGACGAGTCGCTTCACCGCTCGCGGGTAGGACCCGAACCGGTACTTGTACTCGTAGTCGCCCTTCAGCAGGTCGAATCCGGTGCACCCCTCCTCGATCGCCAGCCTGATGTCCTCGGCGACGAGCACCATGCCGGGCGCGAGGTTGCCCCACGAGCGGTCGAACGCCGAGTTGTAGAGGTACGACGTGCCGCCCCAGACGAACCCGATCGTGCCGGCTGCGAGCTCGCCCCCCACCTCGATGAACGTCAGCCGGAACACCCCGTCGGCACAGAAGGCCTCGCCCAGCCTGCGGAAGAAGATCTCCATGCCCGGCACCATGAACACGCCCTTGGGCCCCTCGGACATGCGGTGCAGCTCCACGAACCTGTCGAGCAGCGCGATCATCGTCTGACCGTCCGCGGTGACGATGCGGAACTCCCCCGCTTCCTCGGCGAGCTTGCGGGCCTTGCGCTTGATCTCGTGACGGGACTTCGAGGGCAGGGTCGCCAGGTACGCCTCCCAGGTGGACGGAAGCGGCAGGAACGGGGCCACCCCGTTCTGGTCGTCCGTCTCGACGACCGCCAAACCGGCCGCGGCGGCCGCGTCCCGCAACAGGCCGAGCCAGGGCCGGTCCTCGAGCGAGACCTCGCAGGTCCGCTTCGCGCCAGTCGCCGCGGGTGAGCAGCGCCGTCCACAGCTCCTTCGCCATGGCGTCCTGACGATCTGGCAAGCCGACCGGGCCCATGTAATCGGTGACCTCGGTGCCGCCGAGGAACCGAAGCGTCTCCCCCATCCGCTCGAACGCGACCGCGCCGACCTGCGTGCCGTCGTCCTCCTCGGCGAAGGCGAGCAGCAGGGACTCAGGAGTCTCGCCGAACTCCTCCCAGTACAGCTTCAGGTACGCCGGGGTATGGAAGAACGTCCCGGCGGGGTCGGCTTCCACGAGCTCGTGCCATCCCCGGCGATGGAAGTCCCGCCCGTCCTCGCTGAACACGATCTGCATGTCGGGACAATCCTAAGGATGCACCGAGAGAGCGCCCCGGGCGCGGCGGCGGATCGAGCTCGCTCGGGTCACCAACTTCCGCCGCCCCCGCCCCCGCCACCACCGCCCGAGAAGCCACCGCCGGAGAACCCGCTCGAGCCCGAGCCCGACGGCGTCGATGCGATCGTGCCGCCGGTCGTGACGGTGAATCCCTCCATCGAATCCGAGAACTCCGCGAACACGAACGGCCGCGTGGAGACGTACCAGGACGTGTCGGGCTGGATGCCGAGAGCCTCGAACGCCTTGGCCCATCGGTCGGTGCAGCCGAAGACGACCGCGAACGGCAAGAACCTGGTGAAGACGAACTCCTTCTCGGCCCACCGTGACATGTGGGTCTCGGCTGTCTCGATCACCGTGCGGAAGCCTCGCACGCGACGCAGCAGCGCGGTGCCCTTGGCCGTGCGCGCCGGCATGTGCGAGGCCGTGGCGAGCAACAGCACCGCGCCCACGATCAGCGGGAGCCCGAGCAATCCCCAGTGGGTGAACGCGGCCAGGGCGAACGCGGCTCCGCCCGCCAGGATCAGCGCGAGCGCCCCAAGCCCGTACCACTTCGCGCGCACCTTGTCGGGGCGCTCGCTGAACCACCCGCGTTGCACCGCGTCGGCGTAGAGGGACTCCTGCACCCCTTCGAGGCGTTTCGCGAAGGTGTTCTTGAGCTCGGAGATCGTGACCTCGGTGCCGTCCTGGAAGAGCCCGTTCAGCAGCCGGCGCTCGTAGGCGAGCAGCTGGTCGTCGGACTGTTCCAGGCGGATCAGCCGCCAGTCGGGCTTGCCGAACCAGCCTTCCTTGGGGATCTCCTGGATCATCAGGAATCCTCGAACGGCCAGATCGACGATCGTCGCCGAGACGTCGAGCACGTTGGCCTGCTCGTCGACCAGGGTGCCCATCTGGCCGGGACGGAGATCGTCGGGCGGCGCGAACTCCACCGGCGCCGAGGCGTCGGCCTCGAGCAGCGGCACGGCCTGGTGCTCGCCGGTGGGGTTGCCCATCACCTGGTCGACCTGCGAGCCGCGGAACCGCCGGTCACGGCCTCGCCGCCACACCAAGGCGCCCACACCCGCGATCAGGGCGGCTGCGAGCAGCCCGGTGGCGCCGAGGGTGGCGGGCGTGCGCTGGAACGCCCGGCCGACCGACCAGCGCTCTTCGAGCACGGGCACCGGCTCGGGCACGGCCCCCTTCGACAAGGCGACGACGATCGTCACACCGCTGTGCGGACCCAGCCCGGTCTGCGCGAACCGCGCATCGGTGCCGCCGGTCACCGCCTTCTGGCAGGGCAGGGTCGATCCCTCGTAGCCCTGGAAGCACGCCACCTGGGTGATGTCGGCCGGCGCCCGCACCCGGACCGTCGCGCGTTCGATCGGCGCCGACCACTCCGTGCCGACCGCGTTCCAGTACAGCTCGTCGTGATCGCGGAAACCGTTCAGCGCGGCCTCGATCGTGTAGGTGAGCTCGTAGGTGTGCCGGCCCGTGATCTCGATGTCGGCGTCGCCGACGCGGATGCGCGTGATGCCTCCCGCGGCCGACTCGACCTCGTAGCCTGCAGGCGTGCCCTCGGATGCGCGCACGCTGACCACATCGAGCGGGTAGATGCGGTCGTAGGTGTCGTCGTACCGCAGGCGCGTCGGGATGTCGCGCAGGATGCCGTGGCGAGTGGACGCGCCGAAGTCGTAGTCGATCGTCTCGACGATCGTGAGCGTGCCGTCGTCGTCGATCTCGATCGCGACGCCGTAGTCGACGATGCGCTCGCTGGACTGGGCGAGCACCGGCGATGCGGCGAACACCGTGACCCCGGCGAGGGCGGCCACCACGACGAGGATGCGCCGCAAGCTCACAGGTGCTCCACGAAGAAGAACGAGATGGCCATGATCACGTAGGCGCCGGTCAGCTGCGCGCCCTCCAACCAGTTGCTTCGGCCGTCGCTGGAGATCATGAAGACCAATATGGTCGAGAGGGCTACCGCGGCGACCTCGAACGTCGAGAAGATGAAGTCCATCGGGTGACCGACCGCGAGCGAGATGAACACCAGTGCCGGCGCGACGAACAGCGCGATCTGGGTCGAGGAGCCGATCGCGATCTCCAAGGTGACGTCGACCTTGTCGCGCAGCGCGAAGAGCACGGCCGACGAGTGCTCCGCGGCGTTGCCGATGATCGGGATCACGATCAGGCCGACGAAGAACTCCGAGAGCCCGAGGTCCTCGATCGCCGGCTCGAGCGAGCCGACCAGGAACTCCGCCATCAGGGCGACGAGCCCGGTCGAGACGACGAGCATGCCGACCGCGCGCCGCTTCGACCATGCGGCTTCCTCGCCCTCGGACGGCGTGCGGAACAGGTGCTCGTGGGTGACGAGCGTGAACGCGAGCGCGGCGATGTAGAGCGCGATCAGCACCGCCGCCACGATGCCGCTCACCACCTCGCGCTGCAGCAGGTCGTCGCCGTTCGAGCCGAGCGCGAAGAGGGCCGGCATCAACAGGCCGGTCACCGCGAGCACGAGGGACGTCGAGTGCACCGATGCGGCGTTCGCGTTGTAGTGCTGCTCGGAGTGGCGCAAGCCCCCGAGGAGGAACGACAACCCCAGCACGAGCAAGAGGTTCCCGAGGATCGACCCCGTGAGCGAAGCCTTCACGACCTCGGTCTTGTCGTCGAGGATCAGGAACACCGCGATGATCAGCTCGGTCACGTTGCCGAACGTGGCGTTGACGAGGCCGCCGATGCGGGGTCCGGTGTGCACGGCGAGCTGCTCGGTCGAGCGTCCGATCAACCCGGCGAGCGGCAGGATCGCGGCGGCCGATGTCAGGAAGATCGCGAGCTCGTTGCCTCCGGCGAGCTCGAGGGCCACGGCGACCGGCACCAGCACCAACAGCCAGTCGAGCGACGGCTTCTGCCAGGGCTTCACGCCGCGAAGCCTAGAGGACCTAGCTGATCGTGTGCGGCTGCGCGCCGCTGGCGCTGCCGGCGCCCTCCAGCGCGTCCTGCAGCACGTCCCATGCGAGCACCGCGCACTTGATACGGATCGGGTACTGCACCACGCCCTTGAGTGCCACGAGGTCGCCGAAGCGATCCTCGTCGGGCCCTACATCACCGGCCATCATGCCCCGGAAGTCGGCCGCGAGCGCCTTCGCGTCGTCGATGTCGGCGCCCGTCACCGCCTCGGTCATCATCGAGGCGCTCGACTGGCTGATCGAGCACCCCGCCCCCTGGAACGTCACCTCGGCGACGGTCTCGCCCTCGACGTGTGCGAAGACCGTGATCTCATCGCCACACAGGGGGTTGTTCGCGTGACACTGGAGCTCGGCGCCGGGCAGCTCGCGCTTGTTCCGGGGGTTCTTGTAGTGGTCGAGGATGACTTCCTTGTAGATGTCGTCGAGCGCCACGGTTCCCTCTCTCGTCGGGGTCAGCTGAAGATGGCCTGCGCGTGATCGAGGGCATCGACGAGCGCATCGACCTCGTCTCTCGTGTTGTAGACGTAGAACGACGCGCGGGCGGTCGCCGGCACACCGTAGCGGCGCATCACGAGCTGCGCGCAATGATGCCCCGCCCGGATCGCGACGCCTCCCTCGTTCAGGATCGTCGCGAGGTCGTGAGGGTGCACGTCCTTGAACCAGAAGCTCACGGCGCCGCCGCGGATGCTCGCATCCTTCGGCCCGAACACGGTCGCGCCCGCGTCGAGCAGGCGATCGAGAGCGTAACGGGTGATCTCCTCCTCGTGGGCGCGCACGTTCGGCATGCCGAGCGCGTCGAGGTATCGGATCGCGGCAGCGAGGGCGACCTGCTGGGCGATCGGCATCGTGCCGGCCTCGAACTTGAACGGCGCCGACTTGTAGGTGCTGTGATCGTGGAAGACCTCGTGGATCATCTCGCCGCCGCCGAGCATCGGCTGCATCGACTCGAGCACGCCGGTCTTGCCGTAGAGACCCCCGCTCGCCGTGGGCCCGAGCATCTTGTGGCCGGTGAACCCCAGGAGGTCGACGTCGAGCGCCTGCACATCGATCGGCGAGTGTGGCGCGAGTTGCGCCGCGTCGACCGCGATGATCGCGCCGACCGCGTGCGCCGCGTCGGCGAGCTGACGCAGGGGCGTGATCGTGCCCAAGGCGTTCGACATGCCGGTGACGCTCAGGATCTTCGTGCGTTCGGTCAGCAGGGAGCCGAGCTGCGAGAGGTCGAGCAGGCCGTCGTCGGTGAGCGGGATGTATCGCAGCGTCGCGCCCGTCACGGCTGCGGTCATCTGCCACGGCACGATGTTCGAGTGGTGCTCCATCTCGGTGATGAGGATCTCGTCGCCCTCATGCAGGTGGGTGCGACCCCAGCCCTGTGCGACGAGGTTCATCGATTCGGTGACACCGCGCGTGAACACGATCGTCTCGGGCTCCGGCGCGCCGAGGAACCGGGCCACGGTGGCGCGCGCGCCCTCGTACGCCTGGGTCGCCTCCTCGCCCAGCATGTGGATGCCCCGGTGCGCGTTCGCGTTGTGCCACCGGTAGAAGTCGGCTTCGGCCTCGATCACCTGGTTCGGCTTGTGCGATGTGGCCGCGCTGTCGAGGTACACGAGCGGGTGCTCGCCCACCGTGCGGGTGAGGATCGGGAAGTCGCGACGGATCGCTTCGACGTCGAGCCCGCCCATCCGTTCGTCCGTGGCCTCCGCGTGTTCGGTCATGGTCCCCGCTCCCTCGAGTGTCGCTACCCCACGTCCGCGGTGACTTCCGCCTCGAGGCCGAGTTCCGTGCGGATGCCCTCGTACCCCTTCGCTTCGAGCTCGTGAGCGAGCTCGGCGCCACCGGACTTCACGATACGCCCCCGCATCATCACGTGGACCTTGTCCGGCGTGATGTAGTTCAGCATGCGCTGGTAGTGGGTGATCAACAGCACACCGAGGCCGGGACCGACGAGCTCGTTCACTCCCTCGGCAACCAGCTTCAAGGAGTCGATGTCGAGGCCTGAGTCGGTCTCGTCGAGGATCGCGATCAGCGGCTGCAGCACCGCGAGCTGCAGCACCTCGTTCCGCTTCTTCTCTCCGCCGGAGAAGCCTTGGTTCACGTAGCGGTTCACCATGGCGTCGTCGATACCCAGCCGGTCCATCTGCTCCTTCATGTGCTTGCGGAACGCGAGGGCTCCCACCTGCTCGCCCTTGACCGCCTGGTAGGCCGTGCGCATGAAGTTCACGACGCTCACCCCGGGCACCTCGGTCGGGTACTGCATCGCGAGGAAGAGCCCGCGCTTGGCCCGCTGGTCAGGCGTGAGCGCGGTGATGTCCTCGCCGTTGAAGACCACGCTGCCACCGGTGATCGCGTAGCCGGGGCGGCCCATGATCACGTTGGCGAGCGTGGATTTGCCCGAGCCGTTGGGGCCCATCAGCGCGTGGGTCTCGCCCTGCCGCACGACAAGGTCGATGCCGTTCAGGATCTGCTTGGCCTCGACCGTCGCGTGCAGGTCGTGTACCTCGAGGGTCGCGGGGGTGGTGCCGTTGCCGTTGTCGCTCATCGTCTGGTCACACCTCGATCATCACGTCGCCGCCGTCGACCGATACCGGGAACGTGTCGACCGGCTGGGTCGCGGGCAGCGTCTTCGGGTTGCCCGTGTTCAGGTCGAAGGTCGACCCGTGCTTCGGGCATTCGATCGTCTCGAGGTCGACGTCGACCTCACCTTCGTCCAGGTGGAACTTCGCGTGGCTGCATATCGCGTCGAGGGCGCGGAACCCTTCCTCGCCGAGGTTCACGACGGCGATCTCACGCCCGTCGAGCGTGAATCGGCGCGCCTCGCCGGGCGCGACATCCTTGGTCTCGCAGACGCGAACGGCGGCGCTCATCGGATCCCTCGCTCGAGCTCGTCCTCGATCGCCGCCTCGGCGCCCTCGCGTACCTCGTCGATCTGCACGCGATCGAGCACCTCCTGGAAGAACCCGGTCACGATCAGACGCTCAGCCTCGTCGTGCGCGATGCCTCTGGACTCCAGGTAGAAGAGCGTCTCTTCCTCGACGGGCCCTACGCTCGCGGCGTGGCCGCACTTCACGTCGTTCGCCTCGATCTCGAGGTTCGGGATCGCATCGGCCTTCGCGTGCTCGCTCAACACGATGTTGCGGCTCGTCTGCATCGCATCGGTCCTCTGCGCGCCGGGACGCACGTAGACCCACCCTGAGTACACGGCACGGCTGCGATCCCGGAGCGCACCCTTGTACAGCAGGTCGCTCGTGCAGTTGGGAGCGACATGCTCCTGGCTCGAGCGGTGATCGAAGTGCTGGTCGCCGTCGGCGAAGAACACGCCGAGCTGCTCGCTGAAGCCACCGGGCGCCGCGAGCTCCACCTCGGTCTCGGTCCGGGCGAGGTCGGCGCCGAACCCGAGCGAGAGCGTTCGCAGGTCGGCGTCACGCCCGGTGCGCGCACGCTGGATCGCGAGGTGGGTCATACCCGCACCCCAGTCCTGGATCGCGGCGTAGCGCACGTGCGCGCCGTCACCCACGTGGATCTCGGTGATCGCGTCGCTGAACGCGCGCGAGAGATCGGGGGAGGCGAATCGCTCGATGAACGTCACCTCGGCGCCCGGCTCCACGACGATCAGCGTGTGCGGGAATACGGCCGCCCCGTCGACATCGACGTACGTGAGCGTCTGCAGCGGCAGATCCACCTTGGTGTCGCGAGGCACGTAGAGGAACGTGCCCCCCGTGCGGAACGCCGCGTGGAGGGCCGTGAACCTCGTGCGTTTCGTCGGTACGAGGTCGTAGAGGTAGCGCTCGACGAGGTCGGTGTGCTCGGCCGCGGCCGCGTCGAGGTCGGTGAAGATCACGCCCTTGGCGGCGAGGCTCTCACCACGCTGCGTGGAGATAACCTCGGAGTTGCGCTGGATCATCAGCCCGGCGCGCTCACCGGCACCCGCCGCCTGCAGGAGTCCGTGGGCGTCGACGGCCTCGGGTCCACCCCCAGGCGTGAAGGGCGCGAAGGTGAGGTGCAGGTCGGAGAGGTCGGTATAGCGCCACTCCTCGGTCTCCTGCGAGGGTGTCGGGAGCGACTCGAACTCACGGAACGCCCTGGTGCGGAGGTCGCCGGTGAACCCGGCGACCTCGGGCAGGGACGCGAGCGCGGGCCCGTCGAAGGTCGTGTAGGGACTGGTCTCGGTGGTCACGCCTCAAATGCTACCCGGGGGGTCGGATTCACCCAACCCGTCGTTGCGCTGGAGGTATCGAGGGGAGCTACCCGACCGAGCCTTCCATCTGCAGCTCGACGAGGCGGTTCAGCTCGACCGCGTACTCCATCGGGAGCTCGCGCGTGATCGGCTCGATGAAGCCGTTCACGATCATCGCGGTGGCCTCGACCTCTGACAGCCCTCTGCTCATCAGGTAGAAGAGCTGGTCGTCGCCGACCTTCGAGACGGTCGCCTCGTGGCCGAGCGCAGCGGTCTCCTCCTCGACCTCGATGTACGGGTACGTGTCGCTCCGGCTCTCGTCGTCGAGGATCAGCGCGTCGCAGCGCACGTTCGACCTCGCGTGATGTGCGCCGGGCTCGACCCTCACGAGTCCCCGGTAGCCGGTTCGGCCGCCGTCCTTCGAGACCGACTTCGACGTGATCACGCTCGTCGTGTACGGCGCCGCGTGGATCGCCTTGCCACCGGCGTCGGTGTGCATACCCTTGCCGGCGTAGGCGACGGAGAGCACCTCGCCGCGCGCGCCCTTGCCCATCAGGTAGATCGACGGGTACTTCATCGTGACCTTCGAGCCGATGTTGCCGTCGACCCATTCCATGACGGCGTCTTCATGGGCGACGGCGCGCTTGGTCACCAGGTTGTACACGTTGGTCGACCAGTTCTGGATCGTCGTGTACCGCACCCGCGCGCCCTTCATCGCCTTGATCTCGACGACGGCGGAGTGCAACGAATCGCTCGTGTAGATCGGGGCCGAGCACCCCTCGACGTAATGCACGTACGAGCCCTCGTCGGCGATGATGAGCGTGCGCTCGAACTGCCCCATGTTCTCCGCGTTGATGCGGAAGTACGCCTGCAGCGGGATGTCGACGTGCACGCCGGGCGGCACGTAGATGAACGATCCACCCGACCACACGGCCGAGTTGAGCGCGGCGAACTTGTTGTCGTTCGCCGGGATCACCGTGCCGAAGTGCTCGCGAACGAGGTCCGGGTGGTCGCGCAGAGCGCTGTCCATGTCGGTGAAGAGCACGCCCATCTGGTCGAGCTCGTCCTTGATCTTGTGGTAGACGACCTCGCTCTCGTACTGCGCGCTCACGCCACCCAGGTACTTCTGCTCCGCCTCGGGGATGCCCAGCTTGACCCAGGTCCCCCGGATGTCCTCCGGCAGCTCGTCCCAGTTGGCGGCCTGCTTCTCGGTCGAGCGGATGAAGTAGTAGATGTTCTGGAAGTCGATGTCGGACAGGTCGGCCCCCCACCACGGCATCGGGCGCATGTCGAAGTACCGCAACGACTTCAGGCGGTACTTCCGCATCCAGTCCGGCTCGCTCTTGAGTGCCGAGATCTCCTCGACGACACGCTCGTTCAAGCCCCGCTTCGGCTCGAAGACCGCATGGGACGGGTCCTTCCAGTCGAAGCGGTAGCCCTTGGCGAGTTCTTCGAGGTGTTCTTCCTGGGTGACGGCCATCGGTGGCGGCTCCTCGCGCGTCGATCGTCGGACACCGCCCGGCGGCGGTGCTGCGAACACATCCGATGCTACCCGCGGGTGAGGCCTAAAGTCCACCGGGCAGGTCGGATTTGCGCCCGCCTCTACACGTTGCATAGCCTTCCGTCATCAGACGAAGGGGGGAGTCACATGGACGCCAAGGGGAAACCGTCCGCCTCGAAGGGTCCGATCATCAGGGTGCTCGCGACCCTCATCGCCGTTGGAGCCCTCGCGGTCGCGGCGACGACCGGTGACTCCTGGGCGGTCCGATCGATCCTGGTGCTGGTCGCCGGCGACGTGGCGGTGCGCCTCTGGCGATGGTGACGCGGCGTCGGAGCGACGTCTGGGCGGTCCTGGGAGGCCTGGCCCTGCTGGCTCTCTGCGCGATCCCGGCCTCGACCGGTCGCGTCGGCGGGGTCGAACGAAGTGTCTTCGACGCCATCAACGGCCTGCCGGACACCATGGAACCGGTCATGGATACAGCCCAGTTGCTGGGCGTGCTGGCGATCGGGCCGGTCGTCGCTCTGGTCGCCCTCGTGCTCCGGCGCTATCGCCTCGCGCTTGCCGCGGGGCTCGTCACCCTCTTCAAGCTGATCGGCGAGCGCCTCATCTGGGAGTTCGTCGATCGGGAACGCCCGGGCGTGACCGAGCCCGACGCGATCGTCCGAGGGAGCACCCCGACTTCGGGCGTGTCCTTCGTCTCGGGGCACGTCGTGCTCGTGACGGGGCTGGCCTGGGTGATTACCCCCTATCTCCGCGGTCGGTGGCGCATCGTCCCCTGGGCCGTCGTGGTGCTCGTCGCCTTCGCCCGGATGTACCTCGGCGCTCACAACCCGCTCGACGTCCTCGGCGGGTTCGGCCTGGGGATGGCGATCGGCGCCGCCGCCAACCTGCTCGCAGGCGTCCCCGCCACCGCTCCCTCAGGATCAAACCCGCACTCTGGCCCGGCCCCGCGAGAGCCGGGGCACGGAGCCCCGGCTCCTCACGGTTGAGCGTCGAAGGTTCTCAGCCGCCCAGCTCGACCGGCGCGCCGACCAACGAGCCGTACTCGGTCCACGATCCGTCGTAGTTCTTGACGTGCTCGTAGCCGAGCAACTCCTGCAGGGCGAACCAGGTGTGGCTCGAGCGCTCACCGATCCGGCAGTACGCGATGATCTCCTTGTCGGGTGTGATGCCCTCGGCCTCGTAGAGCTCGCGCAACTCGTCCGCGCTCTTGAACGTGCCGTCGTCGTTCGCGGCCTTCGCCCACGGGATGTTCGCCGCGCCGGCGATGTGCCCCGGCACCTGCGACTGCTCCTGCGGGAGGTGATCGGGCGCGAGCTTCTCACCGCGATACTCCTCGGGCGAGCGGACGTCGACGAACCCGCTGGCACCGCCGACCTCGTCGATCACCTCGTCACGCAGAGCGCGGATCTCAGGTCGCTCGCCCCCGGAGATCGCGAACCCGGTGGCGACGACGCTCGGCGCGTCTTGGGTCAGCTCACGGCTCTCGAGCTCCCACTTCTTGCGCCCGCCGTTCAGCAGCTTCACGTCGTCGAAGCCGCGGAGCTTCAGCAGCCAGTACGCGTAGGCGGCGAACCAGTTGTTGTTGCCGCCGTAGAGCACCACGGTCGTGCCATCGCCGACCCCCGCTTCCGACAGCAGCCGCGAGAAGCCCGCCTGATCCCGGAAGTCCCGACCCACCTCGGTATGCAGGTCGGTGGTCCAATTCCACGTGATGGAGCCGGGGATGTGGCCTTTGTCGTAGGCCTCGGTATCCTCGTCGACCTCGATCACTCGCACGCCTGGATCGTCGAGGTGTTCCTCGAGCCAGTCGGTGCTGACGAGCACGTCGGGCTTCGCATAGTCCGCCATGTCGATCGGTCCTTCCCTCCCCGAACGGGGAAACGAACGACGGCCGCGGGATGCGGCCGTCGGGTGGGTGATGCTGATGGATCCCGGAACGGTGGCTCAAGGGCCGCGGGGCGTGGGCGTCTCCCGGACGACGCCGGGCATCGGACAGCACAGGCGAGACGGGATCATGGCCGCCACCTCCCCGATGCACCTCGTCCGGACCAAATCACGTCTCCCCGGTCGGAATCGCAGATGCGATACGTATCGCATCTGCAAGCCCCACGTCAAACGTCGCGCGCCTCGAGCCGGCCTTGGCGAGCTCAGAAGATCCCGAGGGCGGCCTTGGCCTCGTCGGACATCATCTCGGGGGTCCACGGCGGCCGTAGCACGAACTCCGGCCGGACCTCCTCGACCCCGGGGATGCCTCGCAGGAACGACCGCATCTGATCCTCGATCATCGGGCCGATCGGGCAACCCATCGTCGTCAGGGAGTACTGGATGTCGACGCCGCCGTCGTCGCCGACCTGAACCTCGTAGACGAGCCCGAGGTCGACGATGTTCAGACCCAGTTCGGGATCGTAGACGTTCTTCAGCGCTTCGAAGACCGCCTCGCGTGTGTCCGACGAGGCGCCCACGGGCGCCGCGAGGGCGTCGCTTCCGGGGTCAACCGTGATCTCTTCCTGCATGCGCGCATCCTGACTCGACTCGGCCTATCCTGAACAGCGTACCGGTACTTCCCCACAAGTGAAGGAGTGCATCCGCCCATGTCGCCCGAGTCGCCCATCCGCGCCTTGATCGTGGACGACCACCCGGTCACCCGGGAGGGACTGCGCACCGCGCTCGAACTCTCCGACGAGATCGTGGTCGTGGTCGGCGAGGCGTCGACGGGTGAGGAAGCCGTCGAGCGCGCGCGGGAGCTCACGCCCGACGTGGTCTTCATGGACGTGCGCATGCCGGGCATGGACGGCATCGAGGCCACGCGTCGCATCCGTCAGGCGGCCCCGACCACGAAGGTCATCTTGATCACGATCGATGAATCGCGTGGGGCGATCAGCGAAGCGATCCAGGCGGGCGTCTCCGGCTACCTTCTGAAGGACGCCTCACCCGATGCGCTGGTCGACGCGGCCCGCAACGCGATCGAGGGCAACGCGGTCATCCACCCGCAGCTCACGAAGACCTTCATCGAAGAGGTCCGGCTGGGCGACAGCGACACGCCGAAGTCGACGCCCCTGTCGAAGCGCGAACGGGAGATCCTGCAGAAGGTGGCCGACGGTTCCACCACGCGCCAGGTGGCGACCGAGCTCGGCATCTCCCCGCACACCGTGAAGACTCACCTCGAGCGCATCTTCGAGAAGCTCGGCGCGAACGATCGCGCACAGGCGGTCGCCATCGCGATCCGCACCGGCATCGTCCACTAGCGTCGCCTAGCGTCGCCTAGCGTCGCCGGTCGGCCTCGGTCTCAACCTTCCCCGCGTGAGGCCGATATCGGAACCACATGTCCCCGACCGTGTTGCTCTGCGACACGGCGACCGCGGTCGCCGACCTGCAGGTCGAGGCCGCCGTCGCCGTCGATCTCGTGCTCGACGTCATGACCGACGCATCGCGCCTCGTCGAGGTCGCGGCGCGGACACATCCCGACGTCGTGATCTGCCGCCTCGACATGGAGGGAGCCCGTGGCGTCGGGCTGCTCGCGCGGTTGGGTGACTCCTCGCCAACCTCTCGCACGATCGTTCGCATCGGCCCGGACGCGGCAGCCCTCGCAGCCGGCGCGATCTCGGCCGGCGCCGCAGGACTCGCCTCGGTCGACGATGACGCCGGCACCGTGCTCGCCCTCGCCCGGGCGGTCGCCGGCGGGCGGACGGTCGCCGTGTCGCCACGCATCGCCTCGTCGCTCGCCCGCGAGCTCACCGGCGCGATCGAGACTTCTTCGAACTTGCGCGACGAACTCGACGAGCTCCGTGGGTCGGTCGCACAGGGGACCTCGGCGAAGGCCGACTTCCTCTCGAACATCTCCCACGAGCTCCGCACGCCCGTCACGGTCGCCAAGGGCATCGCCTACGTGCTCAGGAACCCGGGGGTGGACGAGGAGGAGCGGGCCGAGTTCCTCGAGCAGCTGCAGGACTCCCTCGACCGACTGATGGGCATCGTCGACGAGATCATCACGATCTCTGAGCTGGAACGAGGAACGTTCGAGCTCGAGCTCACCCACGTCGACCTCTCCCCCCTCGTCCGCCGGGCCGTGGACGACGCCCGGTCGGCGCACCCCGATGTCTCGATCCTCGCCGAGGTCACGGCACCGCTCGAGACGCTGGCGGACGAGTCGCGCATCGCGGGGGTGGTCAAGGAGCTGCTCGACAACGCCTGCCGATACTCCCCCGCCGGCGGCCCCGTCGAGGTGTCGGCACGACATCTGGACGAAGGCGTCGTCGTGACGGTCACCGACCACGGCGAGGGGCTCGGCCGCGACGTGGCCAAACGCTCGTTCGACGAGCCCTTCTCGACCGGCGAGGGGGTGCTCCGCAAGGAGAAGGCGGGCGTCGGCGTCGGGTTGCACCTCGCGCGCCAGCTCATCGTCGAGCACGGCGGCACGCTCTGGACCGACCCACTTCCCGGAGGCGGCACCCGTGTCGCCTTCTGCATCCCCCCGCGTGACGCGCGCGGCAAGGCGGCATCGATCGCCACCGCGCGTGACGGGTCCCGCGAGGGTTAGCCTTCGGGGCCGGTCGACCGGACGATCGTCCGAACCCCCCGGGGAGGGCTGTGGCGACGGCGACCCAGGTCGCCTATCCTCGCCGCAGGGGTCGCATGCGGAGAACCATCCTGGGAGTCGCCATCGCCCTCACGGGCATCGGGTGCGCCGCACCCTCGCCTGCCGACCCCCCGGCCCTCGCCGAGCCGATCCGCGTCCTCTCCTCGCCCTCACCGTTCAGTCACGTGAGCGCGGGTCCCGTCGCCGCCATCGTGCCCGACGGCTGGGAAGCGCACCCCGCGAGGGGCGACGCGTTCCGAGGCGGCTTCCTGGCGTCGCCGCAACCCGAGCGCTGGCGTCGCATGGACGGAGGGGTGGCCGGTATGTCCGCCACGTGGGTCGACTCGACGAAGGTGGGCATGCCGTCCGACTTCTACTATCTGGCCGCCACCGGTCCCGTGCTGTCTTCGCTCACGCACTCCGAGCGTTGTGTCGCGGAGACGCGGGACGTGTTCCTCGACCGGAGTCCGACGTTCACCCTCGAGGGCCCGTCCCGTGGCGACTACGTGGCGCGCGGCGAGGGCACGTGCCGGGTGCGGGGTGCGTCGACCCGCTGGGCCTACTTCGTCGCGGCGCCCGGGTACGGGCCGGTGCGCGAACTCGGCATCCCCGCGTCGGGGCTCTACGTGGTGGTCGCCGTGACCCCGGAGAGCGCGAGGGCGGGGGCCCTGCTCGACCGGCTGATCCGTCACACGTCGTTCGGCGGCTCGTCGGTCGACGAGTTGGTCGAGGCGGCGGGCGGGAAGCTCCGGGCGCGCTAGCCCATCCATTCAGCGCGGGTTCCGGTCGACGAACGGGCGTCTGACCACATCGGCCACGCCCCGCCGACCCCGTATGTCGACCTCGACCGCGTCGCCCGCCGACGCCACGTCGGCGGGCCAGAGGTAGGCGAGCCCGATGCCGGTCTGCAGCAGCGGGGAGAAGGTGCCCGAGGTCACCTCGCCGACGAGCTGATCGCCGAGGAACACCGGGTAGTGCGCCCTGGGGATGTGCCGTCGTTCGCGCATACGCAGTCCGACGAGACGGCTCGGCAGTCCCTCGTCCCGCTGGCGCAACAGCGATGCCCGCCCGCGGAACTCGCCCTTGTCGAACGAGACCGCCCACGAGAGGCCGGCCTCCAACGCGGTCACGGACTCGAACAGGTCCTGACCGTAGAGCGGATACCCCATCTCGAGTCGAAGGACGTCGCGCGCAGCGAGCCCGCAGGGCATGCCCCCGAACGGCTCCATCGCCTCGAGGAGCGCGCTCCAGAGGTCGCGCGCGACGTCCTGGAACGTGAACAGCTCGAATCCGACCTCGCCCGTGTAGCCCGAACGGGTGACGATCACGGGGCGGCGCTTGTACTCGGACTCGGCGCACTGCATGAACGCGAGATCGCCTGCCTCTGGGAAGAGGCGTTGCATCACGTGCACCGATCCAGGCCCCTGGACGGCGAGGAAGCACCAGTCCTGGTGGTACATGAGGTGCACACGCTCGTCGGCGGGCGTCTCCTCGAGGATCTGCAGCACCCGCTGGGCGTTGGCCGCGTTCGGGACGACGAAGTACCGCTGATCGTCGAGGCGGTAGACGATCAGGTCCTCGATCACGCCTCCGCCTTCGTTCAGCACGAGGTTGTAGAGCGCCTCCCCGACCGCCGCTCGTCCGAGGTCGTTCGTGACGACCCGTTGGAGCATGCCCATCGCGCCCGGGCCGGTGACGTCGACCTTGCCGAGATGGGTGAGATCGAACAAGCCGACCCGTTCGCGGACGGCTTCGTGCTCCTTCAGCGCGCCCGCGTATTCGATCGGCATCAGCCAGCCGCCGAAGGGGCCGAGCTTGGCGCCGAGCACCTCGTGATCCGCCTCGAGCGGGGTGTGCTTCAGCTCCGCGGGCTCGTCCACGCCGGGCATCCTAGCCGCTACGGAGAAGCCCGGTAGACTGGCCCGACGGATGGGTGATGCGTACGACGTAGCCGTGATCGGAGGGGGGACGGCCGGGTATTCCGCCGCCCTCCGCGCCGCGCAGCTCGGTCACCGCGTGGCCCTCGTCGAACGCGACGACCGTCTCGGCGGCACCTGCCTGCTCAGGGGTTGCATCCCCACGAAGGCGCTCTTGCAGTCGGCCGCGGTCATGGATGCCATCAATCGCTCCGACGAGTGGGGCATCAAGGCTTCGGGTGAGCCCGACTGGTCCGCGGTGAAGACGTTCGAGGATGCCGTCGTCGACAAGCTCGTGAATGGCGTCACCGGCTTGGTGAAGGCCCGGAAGATCGACGTCGTGACGGGGCTCGCGCGCCTCGTGCCAGGATCGACCGCCGTCGACGTCGACGGCCGGAGGATCGACGCGAACGACATCGTCATCGCCACGGGTTCGGCGCCCTCGCTGCTGCCAGGGCTCTCACTCACCGACCGCATCATCACGAGCGACCAGGCGCTCTGGTTCGACCGCATCCCCACCTCGGTCGTGGTGATCGGGGCGGGCGCGGTCGGGCTCGAGTTCGCATCGCTCTACCGCTCGTTCCTCGCCGAGGTCACCCTCGTCGAAGCCCTCCCCCTGCTCGCGCCCCTCGAGGACGAGGAGGTCTCCAAAGAGATCGCCCGCGCCTTCCGCAAGCGCGGCATCACGACCGCTGTCGGGGCCTCGGTCCGGGAGGTCAAGGACAGCGGCGATGTGGTCGAGGTGACCTATGACGCCGGCAGCGGCGCCGTGACCGTGTCCGCCGACGTCTGCCTCGTCGCGACGGGCCGAGGACCGGTGACCGAGGGTCTCGGCCTCGCGGAGGCAGGCGTCTCGATCCACGAGAAGGGATCCGTGAACGTCGACACGCAGCTGCGGACGAACGTCGACCACGTCTGGGCGATCGGCGACGTGGCCTCCACGCCCTTGCAGCTCGCCCACGTGGCCTTCACCGAGGGCTACGCGGTCGCCGAGCGCATCTCGGGGATCGATGTGCCCGAGATCGACTACGTGCGCATCCCGAAGGTGACGTATTCCTCGCCTGAGATCGCGAGCGTCGGCCTGACCGAGGCGCAGGCTCGCGGGGCGGGCCTCGACGTCGTCACCGACAAGGTCGACTTCCGCGCTATCGGCAAGGCGAACATGCTGGGTGAGGGCGGCTTCGTGAAGCTCGTCGCCGAGGACGACGGACCGGTGCGAGGCGTCCACATGATCGGCCCACACGTGACCGACCTGATCGCCGAGGGAATGCTGATCGTGAACTGGGAGGCGTTGCCCGACGAAGTCGCGGCGATGATGCACCCCCACCCGTCCTTGTCAGAAGGCATCGGCGAGGCGCATCTGGCGCTCGTCGGCAAGCCTCTGCACACCCCGTGAGGAGCGAACGAGTGGCCACCGAGGTCGACCCGGGCGCCGTCCCCGAGACGACGAGCGCGGCACGGCCCCTGCCCGACGGCGAGCTCGTCGAGATGCTGCACATGCTCAAACTGTGCCGCTACTTCGACGAGCGCATGGAGGCGCTCTACCGCCAGGGCCGCCTGCCCGGCGCGATCTACTCCGGTCGCGGGCAGGAAGGAACCCACGTCGGCACCGCGTGGGCGCTGCGTCCCGACGACTCGCTGTTCCCGACCCATCGCGACCTGACGGCCCAGCTCACGAAGGGGCTCGAGTTGCACCGGGTGATGGCGCAGTTCTGGGCGCGCATCGACGGGTACACGCGAGGACGCGACGGCAACAGCCACATCGGCGACTGGTACGGCAACAAGACATTCACGGTGATGTCGCACCTGCCGATCGCATACCCGGTCGCCGTGGGGGCCGCCCTCGCCTACAAGCTCAAGGGCGAGCCGAACGTGGCGCTTGCGATCTGCGGCGATGGTTCGACGTCGAACGGACGGTGGCACGAGGCGATCAACACCTCGGCGATCCATCGGCTCCCGGTGGTCTGGGTGGTGAACAACAACCAGTTCGCCTACTCCACACCCAACGCCCTGGAGTTCGCGATCCCGACGATCGCGGAGCGAGCGGTCGCCTACGGCATCCCCGGCGTGCGGATCGACGGCGGCAACGTGCTGGAGGTGTTCGAGATCACCCGTGAGGCCGTCGAACGGGCCCGCGAAGGCGGGGGACCCACCCTGATCGAGTCGGTGTCGCTCCGGTGGCGGGGACACGCCGGCCATGACCCGGCGAAGTACATGGCCGAGGAGCTGCTCCAGGAGTACATGGCCAACCACGACCCGATCCGCAACTTCGAGGAGTACCTGCTCTCCGAGGGCGTCGTCACGAAGGACGACATCGACGAGCTCATGCGGCGCGTCGAGGCCGAGTTCGAGGCCGGCTACGAGTACGCGCTCGCCTCGCCGTTCCCCGAGCCCGGCGACGCCACCAAGGGCCAGTGGGTCGAGGACGGCTACTGGACGAGCGAACCCGGCCGCGGCGGCGGCACCGAGGTCGGCTGATGGCGACGACGGCCCAGATCGAATCGGGTGCCGCAGGTCACGGCGCCGAGCCCCGCGGCAAACGCACCGATGACGGCCAGGCCACGTATCTGATCGCGATCGCCGAGGCCCTCTGGGAAGAGATGGAGCGGGACGAGCGTGTGTACATGCTCGGCGAGGACATCGGCGTGTACGGAGGCGCGTTCAAGGTCACCGAGGGGTTCCTCGACCGTTTCGGCTCGACCCGGGTGATCGACACCCCGATCGCGGAGGAGACGATCGTCGGCATGGCGGTCGGCTCCGCGATGGAAGGGCTGCGGCCGGTCGCTGAGTTCCAGTACGCCGACTTCATGTCGTCGGGTTTCGACGAGATCTCGACCGTGCTCGGCCGGTACCACTATCGGTCAGGTGTGCCGCTTCCGGTCGTGCTCCGCGGGCCGTCGGGCGGCTACGTGCGCGCGTCGTCGTTCCACTCGGTGAACCCGGAGCCGTGGTTCGCCTACGGAGGGGGCATCAAGATCGTCGCACCCGCGTTCCCCGCCGACGCCAAGGGCCTGATGAAATCAGCGGTGCGCGACGACAACCCGGTGATGTTCCTCGAGCACAAGTGGATCTACCGCCGGATCAAGGAGCAGGTCCCGACCGATCCCGACTTCCTCGTGCCGATCGGGAAGGCCGACGTCAAGCGCGAGGGCACCGACGTGTCGATCGTCACGTATGGCGCGCTCGTGCACAAGTCGCTCGAGGCCGCCGAGAGCCTGGCCCAACGTGGAATCTCGGCCGAGGTGGTCGACCTGCGCACCGTGCACCCGATCGACGAGGAGACCGTGCTCAGCTCGATCGCGAAGACCTCGCGCGCGCTCGTCGTGACCGAGTCCTATCGGTTCGTCGGCATCGGCGCCGAGGTCGGCGCGACGATCGCCGAGAAGGCGTTCGAGCACCTCGACGCGCCCGTGACGAGGCTCGCACCGCCGAACATGCCGATCCCCTTCGCCCCCACGCTCGAGGACGCGTTCCTGCCGCAGGTCGCCGACATCGAGCGATCGGTCGAGGAATTGTCCGCCTGGTGATGCACGCCCCGCGCGTGGGAGGGACCAGATGACATCGATCCAGATGCCCCAGCTCGGCGAGACGATCGTCGAAGGCACGATCCTGAAGTGGCTGAAGGCCGAGGGCGAGACGATCGAGCGCGACGAACCGCTGTTCGAGATCTCGACCGACAAGGTCGATACCGAGGTGCCCTCGCCGGTCGCGGGCATCGTGACGAAGATCCTCGTCGCGGAGGGCGAGACGGTGCCGGTGGGTACCGAGCTGGCCGAGATCGCGTCCGGCGAGGACGCGACGGCGGGCGGAGGGGCTCCGGCCGGTGCGGCTGCGGCGTCGCCCGCCCCGTCGTCTCCCCGGGAAGGCGGTGGGCCCGGCGGGGGTGCGCCGGGCCAGCTCGCGAGCGACGCGTCCGCCCCACCCGCCTCCGTGCCTGCGACCGTCCCCGCAGGAGCCCGGGCTGATTCGGTGCCGGATCGAGGTCCCCGATCGCAGATCCTGTCACCGCTCGTACGCAAGCTCGCGCAGGAGCACGGGATCGACCTGTCGACGATCGCCGGGACCGGGACCGGTGGACGGATCACGAAGGCCGACGTGATGGCCGTCGTGGCGTCGGGGGTCGGCGCGGCACCGGCACGCGCACCGAGTGCTGCGCCGGTTCCGGTGGCTCCGCCGTCGGTCGCGGTGGCCGCGGCGGGGGGCGAGACGGTCGAGCCCATGTCGCACATCCGGAAGGCGATCGCCTCCCACATGCTCGCGTCGGTGAACGAGACGGCTCGAGCCTGGACGATGGTGGAGGTGAACGTCGACCATCTCGTGCGGCTTCGCGAGCGCGCGAAGGAGGCCTTCCTCGCGGCGCACGGTGTGAAGCTCACGTACCTGCCGTTCGTCGTTCGCGCGACGGTCGATGCGCTCCAGGCGTATCCGGCCGTCAACTCGCGCATCGTGGGCGATGACATGGTCACGCCGCGCGCGGTGCACATGGGCATCGCCGTCAGCTACGACGCGGGGCTCATCGTGCCCGTGATCCGCGATGCCGACGTGATGAACAGCGTCGGCATCGCTCGGGCGATCGCCGACCTGGCGGCGCGCGCGCGATCGCACCAGCTGACGCCCGACGAGGTGCAGGGGGCGACCTTCACGATCACGAACCCGGGACCGTACGGGTCGCTGATGAGCGTGCCGATCATCAACCAGCCCAACGTCGGCATCCTCTCACTGGACGGCATCCAGCGGCGGCCGGTCGTCGTCGAGGGAGACGCGATCGCCGTCCGCAGCATGGTCTACGTCTCGATGTCGTGGGACCACCGCTTGATCGACGGCGAGATCGCCACGAGGTTCCTCACTCGGGTCAAGCAGAACCTCGAGGCGTGGGACTTCGCCGAAGACCTGGGGGTCTGAGCCAGGTGTCCCGCCCCACGTGGTTGTTCGAGCCATCCGCGCCGGTGCCCTACGACGTCGCCAACGACATGATGCACGACCTCGCCGAGCGGCGCCTCGCCGGCGAGGCGCCCGACGCCCTGATCCTGCTGGAGCATCCGCCGGTGTTCACCGCCGGCCGGCGCGCGAGACCGGAGCATCTGGTCTGGACCGAGCACGAGGCGCTGGCTCACGGCGCCGAGGTGCACCACATCGACCGGGGTGGCTCGTTCACGTTCCATGGACCAGGACAACTCGTGGGCTACCCGATCCTGCATCTGGCGGCGAAGCCCGATGCCGCGGGCTACCTGCGTGGGCTCGAGGACGCCGTCATCCGCACCGGGGCCGACCTCGGCATCGAGCTCCATCGGCGCCACGACGTGCAGACCGGGGTCTTCGCCGGCGACGACAAGGTGTGCGCGATCGGTGTGCGCCTGATGCGCACGCGGGTCACCTTGCACGGGTTCGCGCTCAACTGCGACACCGATCTGTCATGGTTCCGCGGCATCGTCGCGTGCGGCCTCCCTGACAACGGGGTCACCTCCCTCAGCGGATTGGCCGGCAGACGCATCTCGGTCGACGAGGTCCGCCCGACCGTGCGCCGCCACCTCGCCGAGGTGTTCGGGCTCGACTACACGCCGGCGCCCGCGAGCGAGGCGATGCGTCTGCACCCCGCCGTGCCCGCCTGAGCGAACCGCCTGAGCGAACCGCGGATCGTTCAGCCGCGATCCGCCACGAGCGCGTAGCGTGGACGGTGCTCGAGCCAGCCGAGCGGCCAGCGTTCGTGCAGCCGAGCGGCCCACTCCACATCGCGGAGACGCTGGACGCGCACGCCCGTCCAGCCGGCCTCGTACACGGCCTCGACGAGCGGCGTCGGAGAGGACATGCGCGCGAGCGGCAGCTGGGCCACGATCTCCTCTGGATATGGCGCGTGATGATGGTCGGGAACCTGGATCAGCCGTCGCGCCGCGTCCGCCGCGAGGCGACGCGCTCGATCGACGGGCGCGTCGGATCCCCACACACCCTCGAACAGCACCGACCGGCCGCCCTCGGCCGTCACCGCGCGCCAGGCACCGAGGGCGCCCACCGGATCGGGCATCGTCCACAGGACGTGGCGCTCCATCACCACGTCGAAGGGGCCGCCCGGCGGCGTCATAGCCGACCCGACCTCGAACGAGAGCGCGAGCCCGCGCGCGGCCGCCTTCTCCTGCGCCTTCCCGAGCATGCCTTCGGACAGGTCGAGCGCGGTCACCTCGTAGCCGAGCTCGGCCGCGAGCAGGCTGAGCGACCCCGTGCCGGCCCCAACGTCGAGCACCGACGCTGGTGGCTCGGGCAGCGCCCGGCGGATCGCTGCTCGCCATGCTGCGGCCTCGAGGGGGTCGGAGACGGCGTGAGAAGCCGAGACGTCGTACGTGCTCGAGTCACGATCCCAGAAGTCCCGGATGTGGTCGTGGACGTCGGTCATCTCGGTATCTCGTCCGAGGACGGGCTAGAACAGCCTGGCGGCGAGCTTCGGTCGGTACTCGGCGACCAACGGGTCATCGCCCAACGTCGCGAACACGTCGACCATCGCCTCTCTCGCCGCCGCTGGGTCGTCGTCGAAGCCGGCGAGCAGGCCGTCGAGCGCCTCCCGCCAACGCCCCTCGGAGGCGGCGCGCCTCGGCAGGGCCAGTGCGGCGTCAGCGTCGAGCGTGGCCCAGTCGCGGACCCGGATGCCGGCCATCAGCCGCTCGGCATCCGGGTCGGGCACGAGCGGTTCCACGAGCGCCAGTGCCCCGTCGACCTCGCCCCGACCGAGGAGGATCCGCGCCAGCCCCACCGCGGCGTCCCTGTTCTCAGGATCCTTCTCGAGTACCTCGCGGTACCCGGACTCGGCCGAGCTCAGGTCGCCCGCGGCTTCGTCGGCGAGCGCCTCATCGGCCTCGAGCTCGGCCTCGGTCGGCACCAACTCGTCGACGAACCGGTTCACCTCTTGCTCCGGGTAGGCGCCCACGAACATGCTCACCGGTTGCCCGTCGCGGAACGCGACGACCGTCGGGATGCCCTGGCTCTGCACCGCTTGGAGCAGCGCGTTGCCCACGGCGTTGGCGTCGACATCGAGCTTGGCCAGCAGGAACGCGCCGTCGCGCTCGCCGGCGACCTTCTCGAGGATCGGGCCGAGGGTTCGACAGGGAGCGCACCACGACGCCCACATGTCGACCACGACGGGCCGCTCGCTCGACCCTTCGATCACGACCTGTTCGAAGTCGGCGTCGGTGACGTCGACGACGTGGGGTTGCGTCGCGCTGATGTCGCTGACATCCCTCATGGAAGCCAGCCTCTCACACGCCTGCGGCAGCGACGGGCGCGCCCGAACGAGGACCATGTCCCGCATCGATCCGCGTCGCGCCGAAGCGCCGCAGGCGCAAGGCGTTCAAGACCACCGTCACGCTCGAAACGGCCATCGCGCCGGCCGCCCACATCGGGTCGAGCACGCCCAACACCGCGAGCGGGATCATCACGATGTTGTACGAGAACGCCCAGAAGAGGTTCTGCTCGATCACGCGATAGGTCCGCCGGGCGAGCGCCAGCGCGTCGGCGACCGACGAGAGCGATCCGCCCAGCAGGTTCACCTCGGCCGCCGCCAGCGCGACGTCGGTGCCGCCGCCCATCGCGATGCCGACGTCAGCGGCCGCCAGTGCCGGCGCATCGTTCAGTCCGTCCCCGACGAACGCGACGATCCTGCCTTCCCCCTTCAGCCGGTTCACCTCGTCGACCTTGCCCTCGGGGTACATCTCGGCCATCACGCGGTCGATGCCCACGCTCGCCGCGATCGCCCGGGCCGTGGATCGTCGATCGCCCGTCACCATGGCGACTTCGAGCCCGAGCCCCCGCAAGCGGTGCACAGCGTCGTACGCCTCCGGCTTCACTCGGTCTGCCACCGCCACCAGCCCGATCGCGACGCCCTCGCGCCACACGGCGAAGACCGTGAGGCCGTCGGCGGAGAGCCGCTCGGCATCGTCCGCCAGCGCGGACGGCAGTCCCTCGGGCCGCCCGACCCGGACCTGGACGCCGTCGACGACCGCGACCGTCCCGGCGCCGGGCTCGACGCGATGACCGGTCGCCGGGGGTACGAGGATGCCGCGTTCGCGCGCAGCCTTGACGACCGCCGCGGCGATCGGGTGCTCCGAGCCGGACTCGGCTGCCGCAGCGAGCCCGAGCAGCCCGGGCCCGTCGCCATCGCCTGCGGGCACGACGGCCACCACGTCCATCTCTCCCTCGGTCACCGTTCCCGTCTTGTCGAGCAGCACCACCCGAACCCCCCGGGCCACCTCGAAGACCTCACCCCCCTTGAACAGCACCCCGATCTCTGCCGCGCGACCCGTGCCGGCCATGATCGCCGCGGGGGTCGCGAGCCCCAGCGCGCACGGACAGGCGATCAGCAGCACCGCCACGGCGTGCAGCATGGCCTCACCGGGAGTGGCCGAGGTCACAGCGAGCCACCCGACGAACGTGGCGGCGGCGATCGTGAGCACCACGGGGACGAAGACGGCGGAGATGTGGTCGGCGAGACGCTGGACGGGGGCCTTCGAACCCTGGGCCGTCTGCAACAGGCGGACGATCTCGGCGAGCTTGGTGTTCGCTCCTACCTTCGTCACGAAGACGACCAGCCGACCGTGGCCGTTGATCGCCGCGCCCACGACGTCGTCGCCGGGAGATACGTCGACCGGCACCGACTCGCCGGTGAGCAGTGAGAGATCCACCCACGACGAGCCCTCCTTCACCACGCCGTCCGCCGGGATGGTCTCGCCGGGTCGGACCACCACCAGGTGGCCCGGGTCGACCTCGTCGATCGGCACGCGCCGCTCCTCGCCGTCGATCAACAGCGTGGCGCTCTTCGCGCCCCGTTCGAGCAACGCTCGAGACGCGTCGCCGGCACTCGCGCGTGCTCTCGCCTCGAGCACCTTGCCGACGAGGATCAGGGTCACGATGACCGCCGCGGTATCGAAGTACTGATCGGCGCGGCCCGCGAGCACGGCCGCGGCGCTGTACCCGTACGCGGCCAGCGAGCCGATCGCGATCAGCGTGTCCATCGTGGTGGCGCGGTGGCGCGCCGAGCGTGCGGCCGACCGGATGAACGGCCACCCGGAGTAGAAGACCACCGGCGTGGACAACGCCCATGCGAGCTCCTGGCTCCACGCCGCGTCCGGCACGGCGAACGTCAGCCACAGCACCGCGAGCGTGAGCGGCGCCGCGACGACGAGCCGAGCCCTGTAGGAACGCACCTCGTCGCGCGCCGAACGCTCCTGCGCGTGCGGACGTGCCCCGTAGCCAGCGCCTCGCACCGCCTCGACGAGCGGTCCCAGCTCCTCGCTCTTCGTGCGGACCGTCGCCGTGCGGGAGGCGAGGTTGGCCGCGGCCCCGTCGACACCTGGGACCCGATCGAGCGCGCGCTCGACCTTCTGCACGCACGAGGCGCACGTCATGCCCTCGATATCGAGCACGACCTCGCGCAGGTCGGTGGCGGTATTCATGACCGCGTCACTTGCCGGCGAGCCGGCCGACGGCGGCCATCAGCTCTTCGATCTTGGAGTCGCCGCTCCCTTGCTCGATCGACTCGCGGACGCAGTGGCGGACGTGGTCGTCGAGCAACCCCATCCCGACGCCCTTCAACGCCGCCTGCACCGAGCTCAGCTGGGTGAGGATGTCGATGCAGTACTGGTCTTCATCGACCATGCGCTGCAGACCCCGCACCTGGCCCTCGATCCTGCGGAGCCGGTCCTGGAGCGCCTTCTTGTTCATCACGTAGCCGTACACGCCCGCTCCCTTCACATGTGCCGCCGGTCGTCGTCGAGCGCCAGGAAACGGTCGGGGTCGCCGCGGAAGCGCTCCATGCACCCGACGGAACAGAAGAGGTAGACGCGACCGTCGTGTTCCCACGCCGCAGCCGCGCTCGTCTGGTCGACCGTCATGCCGCAGACCGGATCCTGCATGCTCAACGCCTCCTTCGCCGTCACGCCACTATACCCTGGGGGGGTATGCGGTGGCAACGAAGTGGCGCCGGGGTCGCGGTGTATGCTCGCGACACGGTGCGAGAGGTCGCAGGCACGTGTCGGCTCGGGTAGCGTCAACCCCACACGGGGCGCTCGGACTCACCGACCAGGACCTGCGCGAGATGTACCGCCTGATCCTCACGGCGCGCCTGCTCGACGAGGCGGCGCTCCGCCAGAACCGCATGGGGCGCGCTCCGTTCGTGGTCCCCTCGGAGGGACACGAGGGCTGCCAGGTGGGCACCGCGTGGCCGATGCGCCGGGGCGTCGACGTATGGCTCCCCTACTACCGGGACGGCGCCGTCGTGCTCACCGCCGGCATGACGCCCTATGAGGTCTTCCTCGGCATCTTCGCCAAGGCCGACGACCCGTCGTCGGGCGGTCGCCAGATGCCGTCGCACTGGGGACACGCCGGACTCGACATCATCACGGGGTCCTCGCCGATCGCCACGCAGGTGCCGCACGCCGCCGGCGTCGCCTATGCGATCAAGTACCGGAGCGACGATGCCGTCGTCGGATGCTGGTTCGGCGACGGGGCGACGAGCGAAGGCGACTGGCACGAGGGGCTGAACTTCGCCGGCATCCATCGGCTCCCCGTGATCTTCGTCTGCGAGAACAACCACTACGCGATCAGCGTGCCGCAGTCCAAGCAGATGGCGATCGAGAACGTCGCCGACCGCGCGGAGGGGTACGGCTTCCCCGGCGTCGTGGTGGACGGAAACGATGTGCTCGCGTGCTACGGGGCGATGAAGACGGCCCACGAACGCGCCCGCGCCGGCGAAGGGCCGACCTTGATCGAGTGCAAGACCTACCGCTTCCTCGGCCATACCTCCGATGACGACGACAAGACCTACCGGCCGCGCGACGAGGTCGAGGCAGCGCGTCACCACGATCCCCTGCACGTGTTCGGCGAGTACCTGCGGACGCACGGCGTGCTCGACGACGTCGGCGCCGAAGAGGCACGCGACCGTGCGAAGGCCGAGATCGACGAGGCGCTCGCCGCGGCCTGGGAGGCGGCAGACCCCGCACCGGAGTCGGCGCTCCGGCATGTGTACGCCGAACCCGCCGAGCCCGGGTCCGGCGAGCGATGACGACGACCGAGAAGAACGTCGTCACGGCGATCCGCGACGCCCTGCACGACGAGATGGCCGCGGACGACCGCATCGTGCTGCTGGGAGAAGACGTGGGGAACCGAGGGGGCGTCTTCCGCATCAGCGCCGGGTGGATGGCAGAGTTCGGCGAGGAACGCGTGATCGACACGCCGCTGGCCGAGTCGGGCATCGTGGGCGTCGCGATCGGCATGGCCCTGCGAGGGCTCCGGCCCGTGGCCGAGATCCAGTTCGCCGACTTCATCCACCCCGCCTTCGACCAGATCGTGTCCGAGGCGGCCCGCATCCGGTACCGATCGAACGGCGCGTTCTCATGCCCACTCGTGATCCGCACACCGTGCGGCGGTGGCATCCATGGCGCCCTCTACCACTCGCAGTCCATCGAGGCGTTCTTCGCCCACGTCCCAGGGCTGAAGGTCGTGATGCCCGCGACCCCCGCCGATGCGGCCGGCATGCTCCGAACGGCGATCGCCGACCCCGACCCGGTGTTGTTCCTCGAGCACAAGAAGACGTATCGCGCGATCACCGGCGAGGTGCCCGACGAACCGCACACCGTGCCGATCGGGCGGGCCGACGTGAAGCGTTCGGGCACCGAGCTGACCTGCGTCAGCTACGGCTACGCCCTGCACACTTGCCTCGACGCCGCCGCCCGGCTGCAGGAGGACGAGGGCGTCTCGGTCGAGGTCGTGGACGTCCGCTCGCTGTCGCCGCTGGACATGGAGACGATCCTCGCGTCGGTGCGCCGGACATCACGGGCGATGGTGGTCTACGAGGACAACCGGACCTACGGGGCAGGGGCGGAGATCGCCGCCACGATCGCCGAGCAGGCGATGTTCGATCTCGACGCGGCGATCGTTCGGATCGGGGGCCCCGACATCCCCGCGATGCCGTTCGCCACACCGTTGGAGCATTTCTACATGGAGCCGGAACCGGACCAGGTGTACCGGCGCATGCGCGGGCTCGCCCACTCCTGAGCCGGCCCCGGATCGGCCGAACCTTTCGCGGTTCGGTGCGCCGGAACGGTTCAGGCGCCCCGCGAACCCGTCGATACCCGCAACGACGGTGAGTCACAGCGACAACCTGCCCGGGTCCGACCGAGGACCGTGGACGAGCCGGCGCGAACCCTTGATCGCGCGGGCCGGATCCGTCGTGTCCCGCCTCCGCGGGACGGACGGGAGCATGGGCGCGGAGAACGAGGCCAACTACCGGGCGATGGTGGAACAGGTGCCGGCCGTCGCCTATGCGTGGGATCCGGCGTACGAGCCGGGCAGCGTGCCCGCCGCATACATCAGCCCGCAGATCGAACGGCTCCTCGGGTTCACGGCGGAGCAGTGGCTCGACGACCCAGCTCTATGGAGCCGACAGGTGGACCCCCGCGACCTCGATGGTGTCCTCGCGGCATGGGCGGACGCGGTGGCGGCCCGCGACCGGTTCGTCGCCGAGTACCGCATCCGTCGCACGGACGGCGTCGAGGTGTGGGTCCGGGACGAGGCCGTGCCGGTCTCCGACGACGGGGGCGTCCGCTACCGGGGCGTGATGTACGACGTCACCGCCGAGCGTCAGACGGCGGAGGCCCTGCGTGAGGCCGAGGAACGCTACCGGTCACTCGTGGAGCAATTGCCGGTGGTTACCTACCGCAGCGACGTGCACGACCACCTCGAGGGGGATCGCGTCGACTACGTGTCGCCGAGGGTGCTGGAGCTCGCCGGCTTCACCCAGGAGGAGTGGGCCTCCCCCGGCATGTGGGAATCCCGGATCCACCCCGATGACCGAACCGCCGTGATCGCCGAGGCCCGCCGCACCGACCGCACGGGTGAACCGTTCGACGTGGAGTACCGCCTCGTGCGGAAGGACGACACCGCGGTCTGGGTGCACGACACGGCAACGGTCGTGCACCGCGGCGACGACGCCTCCATCTGGCAAGGCGTGATCCAGGATGTGACGGACCGGAAGGAGACGGAGGCGCGCCTCCGCGAAGCGGAGGAACGCTATCGCTCCCTCGTGGAACAGCTGCCTGCCGTGATCTACGTCGATGCCCTCGACGAGATGGTGACCGCCCGATACGTGAGCCCACAGTACGAGCGACTCACGGGCTACACGCCCACGGAGCGGCTCGCCGACCCCGGCCTATGGATGCGCATCCTCCACCCAGACGATCGGGACCGGGTCGTGGCCGAGTCGAACCGCACCAACGAGACCGGCGACGCCTACGACATCGAGCACCGGATCGTCCGGAAGGACGGCCGCATCGTCTGGGTGCAGGACCATGCGTTCCTGGTCCAGACGCCCGGCGGCGAACGCGTGTGGCAGGGGGTGCTCACCGACATCACCGACCGCAAGGTGGTCGAGGAGGCGCTCGCGAGCCGCGACCGCATCCTCGAGGCGGCCGGATACTCCGCGGAGCGGTTCCTCCGGGCGCCCGGGTGGCGGGATTGCATCGACGACGTGCTCTTCCGGCTGGGACAAGCAGCCTCCGTCACGCGGGCGGCCGTCTTCGAGAACCTCGAGCACCCCGACGGGTTGCAGGTGGTGCTGCGCCATGCCTGGCTCGTCGACGACGCGCCCGATGCGCTCGACCGCGCCCCGTCGGGCCCCACCCCCTATGGGCAGGAGTTCGATCGATGGGTCCAGGTGCTCTCCGACGGCGGTGTGATCCGCGGTCCGGCGGAAGGACTGCCCCACGGCGAGCGCACGGTCATCGAGGCGGCGGGTATCGGCTCGGTGATCATCGTGCCGGTACACGTCGGCGGCGCGTGGTGGGGCTACATCGGTCTCGACGACTGCGTCACGGCCCGCGACTGGCAGCCCGCCGAGGTCGACTCGATCCGGGTCGTCGCGAGCACCCTCGGCGCGGCCATCGAACGCGAGCAGAGCGCCTGGCGACTGACCGATGCGGAGCAGCGCTACCGGGCGATCGTGGAGCACGTTCCGGCTGCGATCTACCTCGATCGCGCCGATCGATCGATGCGGACGGTGTACGTGAGTCCGCAGATCGAAGACATCACCGGCATCTCGCCCCGGGAATGGATCGACGACCCCGAGGCGTGGCTGAAAGCGACGATTCCCGAGGACCGCGAGGAGGTCGGGCGCTCATACCTCGAAGCGGTGTCCAGCCTGCAGCCGTGGAGGGCGGAGTACCGCGTGGCGACCAGAGACGGGCGGACGATCTGGGTGCACGACGAGACCACGTTCATCACGGGTGACGACGGGAGTCCCGCGTACCTGCAGGGGGTCCTGATGGACATCACCGAGCGCAAGCTTGCGGAGCAAGCCCTGCGCGAATCGGAACGGCGCGAGCGCGATGCAGCCGAGCGCCTGCGGACCCTCGACGAGATGAAGAACACGTTCCTCGCGGCCGTCTCGCACGAGCTTCGGAGCCCCCTGACATCGATCCTCGGACTCTCACTCACCCTCGAGCGAGCTCCAGAGCTCGATGAGGAAGACCGCACCGACCTCCTGGAGCGGCTCGCCACGAACGCCAGGAAGCTCGACCGGTTGTTGAAGGACCTGCTCGACATCGACCGCCTCAACCGAGGCATCGTCGAGCCGCAGTACCGGACCCTGGACCTCGCCGTGCTCGCCAGGACCACCGTCGACGCGCTCGACGCGCTCGCCGACCGGTCGGTCGAGTTGGACCTCGAGTCAGCCGTCATCACGGCCGACGCTCCGAAACTGGAGCGCATCGTGGAGAACCTCGTCATGAACACCGTTCGCCACACCCCTCCCGGATGTCGCGTCTGGGTGCGCGTCTCGCCGACCGACGGAGGGGCGACGGTGATCGTCGAGGACGACGGGCCAGGCGTGCCGCCGGATCTCCGCGAAGCGATCTTCGAGCCCTTCCGCCAGGGGCCTACCGCCACGCCCCACTCCCCCGGCACCGGGGTCGGGCTCTCGCTCGTGGGGCGGTTCGCGGAGCTGCACGGGGGACGGGCCTGGGTCGAGGATCGCGCCGGCGGCGGCGCGTCGTTCCGCGTCTTCCTGCCGTCGGGACCCGAACGCGAGCACCGGCTGGAGCGAACCGAGCAGGCTCCCTCGCAGGTGGCCGCCGACGCCGGCGCCTGACCTAGCCGTCGTCCGGGTCGTCGGCCTCGTCGTCGGCGAAGCGCTTGCGGAGCGAGCCGACCAGACCCTCCCCTCGCTCACGAGCCTGCCGGCGTTGGCGTCCGTGCTCCTGCTTGGCTTCATCGGGATCGATCTCGCGCGTGAGGTCGGTCTCGATCACGTCGTGTCGGTCGAGCGCGCTCGAGATCAGGGCCTGCACGACCGCGGCCATCGGCAGCGCCAGGAAGGCACCCATCAGACCGGCGATGCTCGCGCCGCCGATCGCGCACCCGAACGCGACGGCCGGGTGCAGCTCCATGGTCTTGGCCGTGATACGCGGGCTGAGGAGGTAGTTCTCGATCTGTTGGTACGCGGTGAAGAACACCAGCAGGATCAGGGCCTTCAGCGGGCTCTCGACCGCCGCCACCAGCAACGGCAACGCCATCGCGATGTAGGTCCCGACCGTGGGGATGAACTGGGAGACGAGGCCCATCCAGACCGCGAGCGGCACCGCGAAGGGGATGCCGAGCACCGTGAGGGCCACGAACGTGGTGACGCCCGAGATCAGTGCCAGCAAGAGACGCGAGTAGAGGTAGGCACCGGTCTTCTCGATCGCCACCTCCCAGGTCCACAACACGCGGTGCTGGCGTTCGGGCGGCAACACCGACAGCAACGTCCGACGGAACCGGGGACCGTCGGCGGTGAGGTAGAAGGTGAACAGGCCGATCGTGAGCAACATGAACACCGCCCCGATCAGCGACGATGCGAACCCGAACACGTTGCCCGCGATGTCGGTCGCGAACCCGGCGAGGTTGGAATCGGCGCTGCGAAGCTGTTCCTCGATCGTGCGCTGGGAGACCTCGACCCCGAACCAGCGTTCGGTGCTCCGGCTGATCGTGGCCAGGATGTCCGGCGCCGCCTCGATCAAGGCGCGGAGCTGATCGACGACGAGCGGGATCATCAAGGCGACCATCACGATCGATAAGACGGCCACCCCGAGCAGGATCACGCCGGTGGCCAGTCCCCGCCGCCACCCGCGCCGAGCCAGCCAGTCCACGGCGGGCTCCAGCGCGAACGAGGCGAAGAGTGCCACCACGATCCAGGTCAACAGGGTCGACAGCTGCCGCAGGAAGGTCGTCGCGGCCGACGCCACGAGCCATGCGGCGAACACGACCGCGAGCAGGGTGATGATCCAACGCCACGGGGGCGGCTGGATCCGCACGGGGATCGGCCTCCGCCCACCATCGGCCGGCATGTCGGGATCCGGCGCGCGAGCCTCGGCGCCGTGCTCCTCGTCCATCACCCTCCCTCCGGCCGGGCGCCGATTCAGGTGCGGCCTGTGGCGGAGGATACCCCCTCGCCCCCGCCGTCTCGGGACATCATCTCGTCCGGTCCCGACCACAGCTCGATCGCGGCGAATGCGTAGCCGCCCATGGCCAGAGCCTGCAGCACGTGCCACAGCCCGTGCCCCTGCAGCAGAGTGCCGGGATCGCACACGGGGCTGTCCGACCGCCCGAGGAAGAACGCCACCGCTCCGACCACGAATGCGGAGACGGCCAGCAGCCAGGCGAGGGTGCGCGCGTCCCGGCCCCGGATCGGCCAGGGCCGGTAGCCCGCCCGCACCGCCGCGACTTCGCCCGCACCCCCGACGATGCCGGCCACCAAGAACCATGCGTACGACGCGTCTGGCGTGGCGGCGATCGTCGTCACGGCGAACGCCAGGATCGCCACGAACAGGGCGAGCCGATCACGCACAGGCCACCCGGCGAGACTGGTCAGCGCGTGTACGCCCGCGAAGAGCAAGACGGCGACGATCGCGGCGTCGTGCGCCCACCGGCTCCAGCCCGGCTGAGGGCCGTGCAAGGCGAAGCTCCCGACCCCGTTGGCGAACACCGCGGCCCCGAAGACGCCGAGCTCGGCTCGGCGGCCGCGCTCGGCCCGGAAGGCCCGGGCGACGATCCAGAGGCCCACGACGCAGAACGCGAGGCTCGACAGCGCGTTCACCGGTTGCGCGAGGGCGCCCGATCCTACCCGCTCGCAATCGGCGGTTCCCAGCGCGGCAGCGATCATGTAGCCAGTATCCGTCGGTCGTGCGAGGAACCACGGCTACACTCGAACCTGATGCAGCCCCGCGACCACAATCCGCGCGATCGCCGCCTCCACCTCCCGATCGTCTCCGTGTCGAACGGGGCGGCGGAGACCGGCGTGAACGCTCGAGGCGAGCGGAAGCCTCCATGGCTCAAGGTGCGACTGCGCTCCGGCCCCAACGCCACCGAGCTCAAGAGCTTGATGCGTGACCTCGACCTGCACACGGTCTGCGAGGAGGCGATGTGCCCCAACATCCACGAGTGCTGGGAGGATCGCGAGGCCACGTTCCTCATCCTGGGCGAACGTTGCACCAGACGATGCGGATTCTGTGACGTGATGACGGCGAAACCCGGCCCGATCGACGCAGACGAGCCTGCCCGGATCGCGGAAGCCGTGGCGCGGATGGGCCTTCGCTTCGTCGTGCTCACGGGGGTGGCGCGCGACGACCTTCCCGACGGTGGCGCTGCGATGTGGGCAGCCACCGTGCGAGGGGTGAAGCATGCCGTCCCGGGTGTGGGCGTGGAGGTGCTGCCGACCGATTTCAAGGGAGGGGAACGCGACATCGCCACCGTGCTCGAGGCCGAGCCCGACGTCTTCGCCCACAACCTCGAGACCGTGCGCCGCCTGCACGGGCGCATCCGTCCGGCCTTCGGGTACGAGCGCTCCCTCGAGGTGCTGCGCATCGCGAAACGTCTGCGCCCGGGGCAGGTGACGAAGTCGAACCTGATCCTCGGGATGGGCGAACGCCCCGACGAGGTGCCCGAGGCGATGCGCGACTTGGTCGACGCCGGCTGCGACATCTTGACGATGGGGCAGTACCTGCAGCCGACCCCGCAGCACCTGCCCGTCGACCGCTGGGTGCATCCCGACGAGTTCACGGGCCACGCGCGCGAGGGCGAAGCCATGGGCATCGCGCACGTGGAGGCAGGCCCCCTCGTGCGATCGAGCTACCACGCGGCCACGCAGTTCCAACGGGCCTTCGACCACGGCCTCGTGACCGCCGACGACTGACGCCTCAACCGGGAGGCGAACCGATCGCCCTTCGGACTTCTGCGAATCGCATCCCGAGATCGTCGACCTGATGGTGCGCGTTCAGCCCGCTCGGGTTCGGGAGCACCCACACCGCCGATGGGCCGAGCATCCGTGCGGTGGGGCCAAGCCCGGTACGCGGTTGCCGGAACGCCGTGCGGTAGGCGCCGATACCGAGGATCGCGACGAGCCTCGGGGCGAACTCGCGGGCAACGCCGGCGAGGCGCTCGGCGCCGTCGCGGAGCTCTTCAGCTCCAACCTCCGAGGCCCCGGCCGTCGCTCGGGCGACCAGGTTCGTGAGCCCGCACCCGAACCGCGGCAGATCTCGGTCCTCCGAGGGTGCGAGCACACGGTCGGTGAACCCGCCCAGGTGCAGCGCCTTCCAGAAGCGATTGCCCGGTCTGGCGAAGTGGTGCCCGACAGCGCCGGAGTACAACCCCGGATTGATCCCGCAGAAGACCACATCGAGGCCGCGAGCGAGCACGTCGGGGATCGTCCGGCCATCCGCTGCCGCGACCTGCTCGGGCGTTGGCCGGACGATCTGGTCAGCCATCGAACGAGCATCCCAGAGGTGGAGGAGCCGGCCTGTAAGCCGGATCCTGTGCGCGAGGCTCGCGCCCCGCCGGCGACCATCTCTCTCGGCGACGCCGGAAACGTCGCCGCCGGGCCGTTCACCGGCCCGGTGCGGCCTACCCGGCAGCTCGGACGGGCCGTCCTCGAACGCTGCCTGCTCGGCCTTGCTCCGGGTGGGGGTTGCCAGCCGCGACGGTCACCCGCCGCGCTGGTGCGCTCTTACCGCACCGTTTCACCCTTACCTCATGCGGCTGACACCGCACCAGGCGGTCTGCTCTCTGTTGCCCTGTCCGCGAGGTCACCCCCGCCTGGCTCTCGCCAGCACCCTGCCCTTCGGAGTCCGGACTTTCCTCGAGCGGTCGAAACCACCCGCAGCCGCCCGGCCGGCTCCTCCACGACCGAGGATACCCGGGGCCGTAGACTCCGGTACGATCATGCGGCGGATCATCGCGTTCCTGGTGCTCGGCGCCTCGCTCGCCGGTGGGTGCTCGGCGCCTGATCTCTCGGGGCCGGCCCGGCCCGCCGCGGCCGATGAGATCGGAGGCGCTCCCGCCGTGCTCCAGACACAGGTGCGAGCGGTGACGCTCCGCTTCGTGGAGGCGTACCGCGCCACGCTGCTCGGCGGCGACGACCTCGAGGCGCTCACCGGCACTCCGCTGCTCAGACGATGGGCCTACTGGCTCGGCGTCACGAATGAGGCGTTCCCCGGCGAGATCACGGCGACCTCGACGATCGGGGGCGTCGGCCCGGCCGCCCTCGTGTCATCCGATGGGCCGCTGCTGGAGGTCGACCTCGCGGCGCAGGTCGACGTGGTGGCCCAGCCCTCCCAGGGAGACCCGCTCGAGTTCTCGGTGCCCCTGGACGGCCCGGTCCAACTGATCGCCGAGGAACCCGGAGTCTGGCGCGTGACCGACTTCGTCCGGTTCGGCGTCCCGGTCAGCGCGGCCTTCCTGCGCCTCGACCTGCGGTACGAACGGCCGGGCGTCGCGCTCGAACTCGACTCGTTCGGAGGCGTGCCGAACTGGAGCTTCTTCGTACGGATCGAGGCGACCGGGAGCGCGCCGCTGACCCTCGACGAGGCCGACGTCACGCTCGTCGGCCGTGACGGTGCCGTGATCGGCGAGGTGGTCGAGGTGTCGCCGCCACTGCTCCACGTGGGACCCGGCCAGCGCGTCGACGGGGCGCTGACGTTCGAACCGCTCAGCGAGGTCGGCGGCGCGTCGCTGCGTATCGATCTCGATGGAGCAGGCGATCCCGCGCCGCTCGAGATCCCGTTGCGGGCGGTGGTCGCGGCCGAGCGCAGCTGATCACCACCCCACGTCAGCGGTGGCCAGCGAGCCAGGCGTCGACCCCTTCGTTCGCGAGTCGATCCGCCTCCGTGTTGCGTTCTCGCCGGACGTGCTCGAACTTGATCGAGTCGAAGCCGGTCGCCAGCTCGCGGACCCGGCGGTGCAGCGGCTGAAGGTGCGGCGACTTCACCCGGTAGCGCCCCATGAGTTGATTGATCAACAGCTGCGAGTCGGACCGCAACAGCACGTCGGTGGCCCCGAGATCCCGGGCCCGCTCCAACCCACGGATCACCGCCGTGTACTCAGCCACGTTGTTCGTGGCCGCGCCGAGCCCTTCGGCGACCTCAGCCAGCACGTCGCCGTCGGCATCGGTGATCTGGACGCCGGCACCTGCCGGCCCCGGGTTCCCGCGCGACGCCCCATCGCAGGCGACGATCACACGACCAGGATTCGCCGGCAGTGCTCACACCTCCTGATGCCGTCGCTCCGCTTCAGCTTGTCGAGCTCGACCGCAGAGAGCTGTTCGTGGCAGGCCTGGCAGACACCGTCGACGAGCGCGGCGGCCCCGACGCCCTTCTTCACGCGGCGCAGGTCCTCGTAGAGCTCGAGCACGTCCGGCTCGATCTCGGGAACGATCGTCTCTCGCTCGGCCGCACGTTCGGCCAGCTCGGCCTCGACCTGTGCGAGCTCTTCACCGGCCGCACCGACGACCTCGTCGACCTTGACCCGCAACCCCATCGAGACACGTTCGGCCTCCGCAGCTTCGGCCTCGAGTCGTTCCCGGATCTCGAGCAACGCCAATAGCTCGTCCTCGCGATCGGATCGGCGCGTCTGCACGTTCGTGATCTCGTGTTGCAGTGCCTCGAGCTCTTTCGCGTTCACGATCGAGCCGTCGTACATGCGGGTCTGCTCGGCCTTCTCCTTCTGCATCATCGAATCGATCTCGTGCTCGAACCGCGTCTGATCGCGACCGAGCTCGGCGAGCTTCAGCTGCAGTTCCCCCAGGCGCGATTCGGCGGCGTCGGCCTCGGCACGTGCACCGGCCACCACCGCGCCCTGCTCCAGTGCCTGCCGGCGGGCGCGGAGGCGCTCGATCGCGGTATCCACTTCCTGCAGGGCGAGCAATCGCGGGGTGGTCATGGCACGGCGAAGCCTAGCCGATGCGCGCAACGCCACGGGGCGTGCACGATCGGTCCGGAGCCCGGCTAGGAGCCCGGGTGTCGGATCGTCGCCTCTCGCCCAGCGAGCCCTATGGGATGTCGACGCTCTCGAACTGCGCGTTCGTAGCCTGCCCCATCCACAGCACAGCGCCGAAGATGACCGCGAAGATGAACGCGAGCATCAACGCGTATTCAACGGCTGTCGCGCCCCGGTCCTCCAGCACCCGGTCGCGGATCGCCGCTCGCCAGACCTGGGCTTTCGCATACAGCCGCAGGATCATCGCGGGAACCCCCTGTTGTCCGTCGGTCGGCCGCGGGCCGGCCGGGATCTCCGGCCGACCCAATACGCCCGTCTTCTCGGAGGTTATCGGCTCGAGAGCCCCCCGGAGTTGAGTGCCAGCTAGGCTGTCGTCGTGCACGGCGAGGTGGGTGGTCGGGTCGCGCTGGTGACCGGGGCGGGCAGTCCGACGGGCATCGGCATGGCCATCGCGAGGGTGCTCGCGCGTGAGGGGGCAGCCGTCGGGGTCGCATCGACCACCGATCGCATCGAGGAGCGGGCCGCCGAGCTCCACGCCGACGGCGCCGACGCCGCCGGGTTCGTCGCCGACCTCGCCGATCGCGAGCAAGCTCGGGCGATGGTCGATCGGATGCTGCAGTCGTTCGGTCGCGTCGACATCCTGGTGAACAACGCCGGCATGGTGAACGTCGGAATGGACGGCGAGGGCACCGACAGCTTCGCGCAGGTGAGCGACGCCGAGTGGGACCTCGACATCGCCCTCAACCTGCAGACCGCCTACAACGTCACGAGACCGCTCGTCGCGGGCATGATCGAACGCGGGTGGGGCCGCATCGTGATGGTCTCGTCGGTCACCGGGCCGCTCGTCGCGATCCCGGGATCGGTCGGGTACGGAGCCGCCAAGGGCGGCATGGACGGGCTGATGCGCGGGCTCGCGATCGAGCTCGGACCGGACGGCATCACCGTGAATTCGGTGGCACCCGGCTGGATCGCGTCAGGTTCGCAGACCCCCGAGGAGGCCGCGGCCGGTCGGCGCACACCGCTGGGGCGGTCGGGACGTCCGGACGAGGTCGCCGAGGTGGTCGTGTTCCTCGCGAGCGACCGTGCGAGCTACCTCACCGGGCAGGCGATCGTGGTCGACGGCGGGAACACGATCCAGGAGATGAAAGGCTCCTAGCCCACATGCTCCGGTTCCTGCTGCGACCGCGGTGGATCGGCCTCACGCTGTTCGCGATCGGCGTGACGGTCGTGTGCGCGCTGCTCGCCTTCTGGCAACTCGACCGGCTCGAGGGTCGCCGTGAGTTCAACGATCGCTACGCGGCGGGACTCGCGACCGCGCAGGTCCCGCTGGAAGACCTCCTCGCCGAAGGCGGCCCGCTCGCGTACCGACGCGCGACGGCAACCGGACGCTACGACACCGAGCACGAGGTGATCCTGTACGGCCGTTCGCTCGATGGGCGGCCCGGCAACCATGTGCTGACACCGCTCGTGCTGGCCGACGGGCGCGCCATCGTCGTCGATCGTGGCTGGGTGCCGTTCGAACTGGACGAGCCCCCGGTCGAGGAGGCCTTGCCGCCTGGGGGCACCGTCGAGGTCGGGGGCATCGTGTTCGCCGATCAGCCGGGTGGAGCCGGCGAGGTGCAGGCGGGCGAGGACCGGGTCACCACCGTGCGGACGGTCGACCTCGGCGCGATCGGCGATGACGTGCCCTACGATCTCGCCCCCTGGTTCCTGCAGCTCCAGACCCAGTCGCCCGCCGCCGGAGCGCTTCCCGTGCCGGAGCCGCCTCCCGAGCTCACCGAGGGCCCCCATCTGAGCTACGCGTTCCAGTGGTTCGTGTTCGCGACGATCGCCGCTGTCGGCTACGTGATCCTGGTGCGACGCGAGGTGAAGGACCGACGGGACGCGGTGCCGGCCGACGCCGATTCCGAGTCAGGTGCCGACGCCGGGCTCGGCTGAGCTCGCGCCCAGGTCACGGTCCATGATCAGCAGAGCGGGACCGCTGTCCCCCGCGAGCTTCAACGACTCGACGATCTGGCAGACGGTGGCCTCCTCCTCGACCTGCTCGGTCGCGAACCAGTCGAGGAAGGCCGAGGTCGCCCGGTCGGCGCCCTCGTACAACCCGTCGATCGACGCGGTGATCGTGCGCTCGTGCGCGAGCGACGCTTCGAAGACCTCGAGAGGCGAACCGTACCCCTCGGGAGGCGCGTCGATCTGCCCGAGCACCGCCTTGCCGCCGCGGTCGAGGATGAAGTCGAAGAACCTCATCGCGTGCACCTGTTCCTCGGCCGCCTGGGCACGCATCCAGGTCGAGAAGCCGGGGAAGCCGGCGGACCCGAAGTGCGACGCCATCTGGAGATAGAGGTGGGCGGATGCGAATTCCTTGCGCATCTGCTCGTTCAGTCTGGTCTCGAGATCGGGGCTCAGCATCGCGACATCGTACCCACTTGGCTACGCCGGTTGGTTGCGCAGGCTCTCAGCCGCCATGTCGAAGTAGTCGGTCAGGGCCGTCGCGATCTCGGCGGGCGGGTCGAGCGAGGCCACCGCTGCCCGCATGTGCTCCAACCACCGATCACGCTCCTCGACGCCGATCGCGAACGGGAAGTGCCGCATGCGCAGGCGCGGGTGCCCGCGCTCGTCGCTGTAGTCGGTGGGACCACCCCAATACTGGGCGAGGAACAGCGTCAGCCGATGCCGGGCGGGCGCGAGGTCGTCGGGCTGGGGGTACAGGCGCAGCAACACCGGGTCGGCAGCCACCCCCTCGTAGAACCGATCGACCAACGCCTCGAAGAACGGCATCCCGCCGACGGCATCGAACAGAGTCACTGATCGTCACCCACGTCGTCGAGTGTACGGAGCGGTTCCGAGCGTGGCCGGGTGCCAGCCCCGACCGATGATCACCAGACGTACGGCACGAACCGCCGACGGACCCTCGACCGGTAGCCTTCGTACTCGGGATAGCGCTCGAGCAGCCAGGCTTCCTCGCGGACGCGCTTGCCCTCGAACACCAGCCCGAGCAGCGCCGTCGGCACCGATGCCAGGGGAGAAGTCATCAGCGAGACCCCCAGGGCGAACAGCATCACGCCCCCGTAGATCGGGTGCCGGACGAGTCGGTACGCACCGCCGTCACGGAACCTGGCGCCCTCCCGCGGGCGCGGCAGGGGCGTCAGGGACGGCCCGAGTGCGCGGCTCCCCGCGAACGCGAGCGAGGCCCCGGCGAGCAGCGAGCCGGCGCCGACGATCATGAGCGGGGCGTGCCACGCGTCCGGCCACGCGGCCCCCAACGTCGCCGCGACCACCAACGCCCCGACGAGCAGGAACTGGAGGGCGACCCAGCCCTCACCCCGCGAGCCGAGATCGGGCAATCCACGCGCCCGGATGCTGAAGACCGAGGCGGCTCGGGCCTGCAGGTGGTGGCGGGGATGGGTCGGGGTCGGGGGCCTCAGTGCCGTCTGACGGACTGTCGCACCCGGGGTCTGCCGGGAAGTCGGTCTGTCCGTCGCCGTCGTTGTCATTGCCGTCGTTGCAGTCAGGGGCCGGCGGGGGCGGGTCGGGGGCCTCGGTGCCGTCTGACGGACTGTCGCACCCCGGGTCCGCCGGGAAGTCGGTCTGTCCGTCGCCGTCGTTGTCATTTCCGTCGTTGCAGTCAGGGGCCGGCGGGGGCGGCGGGGGTGGGTTCGGAGCCTCGGTGTTGTCCGATGCACTGTCGCACCCGGGGTCCGCCGGGAAGTCGGTCTGTCCGTCGCCGTCGTTGTCCGTGCCGTCGTTGCAGGCAGGCGGCGGCGGGGGTGGGTTCGGAGCCTCGGTGTTGTCCGATGCACTGTCGCACCCGGGGTCCGCCGGGAAGTCGGTCTGTCCGTCGCCGTCGTTGTCCGTGCCGTCGTTGCAGGCAGGCGGCGGCGGGGGTGGGTTCGGAGCCTCGGTGTTGTCCGATGCACTGTCGCACCCGGGGTCCGCCGGGAAGTCGGTCTGTCCGTCGCCGTCGTTGTCCGTGCCGTCGTTGCAGGCAGGCGATGGCGAGGGTGGGGGGTCCGTCGTCGTGCCATCGCCGCCCGGAGGACCTCCGGTGCCGCCGGGGTCACCTCCCGGGGGCGATACCGAACTCGTTCCGCCGGGGGGACCGACCGTCGGCTCCGCCACACGGAGGGTACGACCCTTCGCCGAGAACGCCGAGTAGTCGGCCACGGGCATCTCGTCGTACGGGACCGTGTCCTTTGAACGACCGCTCTCCTCCGGGACGCTCACAGCGTCTGCGAGCTTGGTCACCCCCTCGTTCGCCGGCTCCCACACGGCGACGCCGGCGATCCCGACGGCGATCAAGGCGGCGGTGGTCACCGACACCTTCAGGACGCGTTGCAGCGCCGGTCGGCGCCACGTGGTTCGGATCACCCACCACAGGAACAAGCCCCCGACCGTCACGATCAAAGCGAAGGTCAGCGCGTCGGCCAGGATGGCAAGGTCTTCAGTCGACATGAGGCCCTCGTCGGCTGCGGGGGGAGGCGCCGTGGTTCAGATCGGCGATCGAGGTCGGCGTCCGCAGAACCTGCACCTTTGTACCCCCTCCGGGGGTGAGCGACAAGCGGATTCCCCCGGAAAGTCGGGCAATATCGCGATACCGTCATTCGCTCTCCGAGGGCGTTGATGCCCTCCGAGGCCCGACCGCAGGAAGGTGGCGCATGATCATCGTTGCATACGCGAGCAAGCACGGGTCGACCGAGGGCATCGCCCGGCACGTCGCGGCCCGATTGACGGACGCGGGACACCCGGCCGAGGCTCGGCCCGCCGCCGAGATCGACAGGGTCGATGCGGCGCAGGCGGTGGTGCTCGGGAGCGCCCTCTACGCCGGTTCCTGGATGAAGGAGGCGACCGAGTTCGTCGATCGCCATGGCGACGCGTTGTCCGCGTTGCCCGTCTGGCTCTTCAGCAGCGGCCCGCTCGGCGAACAGGTGGCTGACGACGAGGAGCAACCGCGGCAGCTCCGAGGGATCCGCGACCGCATCGCTCCTCGCGACCATCGCCTGTTCTTCGGCGCCCTCGACAGGGAGAAGCTCGGGTTCAGCGAGCGCATGATCGTGAAGGCGGTGAAGGCGCCCGAGGGCGACTTCCGTGACTGGGACGCGATCTCCGAGTGGGCCGACCAGATCGCCGCCGCTCTCTGAGGAAGGGTCGGGCCCCGCCCGGCCGACCCCTGGCGTGCCTTCCATGGGCTCGAGGGGCTGCAGACGTGTGCTACCGGCGTGGCGATGTGGTGCCGGCGCTTCCCTCGGTCCGGTGTCGTGGGTGAGGCTCCCCACGATGATCGACGTGGAGATCGCCGGAGGCCGGTTTCGCCGGGCTCGCGTGTGCCCATGCCTGTGCAGCGCGAGGCCTGCGGACCGTGGTGTGGGAGCGCAAGCCCGGCCCCGGCCACGCGGTTCGCACCACCGGACTGCTCGTGAAGGAGGCCGCCGACGAAGAGGACCCCCCGCTCGAGGCCACACGGCGGATCCACGGGGTGCGCCTGTACGGGCCGTCGTTGCGATGGATCGACCTCGACGCGCCCGGCTACTACTTCCTCGCGACCGACACGCCCGCCGTGCTCCGAGCGATGGCCGAACGTGCGGAGCGAGCAGGCGCCGAGATCCGGTGCGGTCGGGAGTTCAGGGTCCGTCACGCTCCGGCCGAGTGCTGGTCGGCGCCGACGGCCCGCGATCGCGCGTGGCTCGCGACATGCAGCTGGGCGTGAACCGCCAGTTCCTGTCGGGTGTGGAGGTGGAGTTCCTGGACGTGCGCGGCGTCGAGGAGCGGCTGCACGTCTTCCTCGACTCTCGTCTCGCGCGCGGCTACATCGGGTGGGTCGTGCCGGGTGTCGGCATCACCCAGATCGGGCTCGCGTGCCGTACGCCTGCACGCCCCGATCTCGGCGCGTTCCTGAGGCGTGTCTCCACGGTGTTCGACCTCTCTGGTGCCCGGCGCGTGGGCACCAGAGGCGGGCTGATCCCGGTGGGCGGCGTGGTGCGGCCGTTCGCCACGAGCGATGTGGCGCTCGTGGGCGACGCGGCCGGGCTCGTCTCGCCGCTCACCGCCGGCGGTATCCATACGGCCCTTCGATCCGGACGCGCGGCCGGCATCGCGATCGCGAGCCACCTGCTCGACGGCGGCCCGGGCCTCGACCGCGCCCTTCGGGACGCGTATCCCTCCTTCGCCTGGAAGCGTCCGATGCGCGCGGCGATGGACCTGGGGCCGCCGAACGCGCTGATCGACCTCGCGCTGAGCAGCCCCTCTTTCCGCGCGCTCGCACGGGCGGTGTTCTTCCACCACCGCGGGCTACTGCCGCCGGGAGCGTGGCGCGACGTCGCCCCGGGGACCGACGGGCAGCTCGGGAGCGAGGAAGCGGTGGTCAGCTCTCCCGAGTGACAAAGTCTGTCAGGTCACCGGGTTCGGGCCTGAGGGGGTCGCGCACAGGCCGGGAACGCGTTAGGGTGCGAGGGCGACGCGGCCCCGTGCGGTCGGACCAAGCCGGACACGCAGCCCGGTGGTCCGCGACCTGGGACACCCGTCGGAAGTGGAGGCCCCCGGGCCTTCGGTGACTCGCGGCGGTGCACCGCGACGAGCCCCGATCACCCGGGGGCCGCCGCGCGTCTACTGGACCTCCGCAGCGCGAGCCCGGCGCCTGAGCACGCTCGCCGGCCCGCCACGACCGTTCGTCTCGTTCGCGTCATCGTGTCGTTCCGTCGTTACGTGATCGGAAGGGCTTGCCAGGATCGCGGGTACTCGCGGAGGTTCGGCGTGTCGGTCACCCGCTGGAGGTCGGAGCCGTCGGCCGCCATCGTGAAGATGTCGCTCGGAGGGTATCCGTCGCGGGCGTTCGCGCGGAGGAAGGCGATACGCGCGCCGTCGGGCGAGAAGATGGGCGCGTGCTCGGTCCTGCGATCGGTGTCGGTGAGCGCGGCGAGGTTCGACCCGTCGGCGTCGACGATCCACAGGTCGGGGCGGACCTCGTCGGCGCTCGTCGAGCCGACCACGATGCGCGCGCCGTCGGGTGACCAACTCGGTGACGAGAAGATCAGCGCCCGGTCGGCATCGCGGCCTCTGATCACTACGACCCGGTTCGAGCCGTCGGGATCCATCGTGACGATCTTCGAGTACCCCTGGACCTCGGCCGCGATGCGATCGGTCGGGCCCCAGTCGGGCGAGCATTCCTGCCGGTGGCCGGAGATGTCGGTGAGCGCCGATCCGTCGACGCCGACCGTGAACAGGGACACGTTCCCGGCTCCTCGCGGGACGGCGCAGAAGACGATCTCATCGCCGTCGGGCGAGATGCCGAGCGAGTCGATGAAGCGCGTGTCCGGCACGTCGTCGGATCTGATGACGAGGGAGCGCTCATCGGTGAGCAGGTCGAGCATCACGATGCGGTTCGGCTCCTTGCCGAGGACCATCGCGACCTTGGTGCCGTCGGGGGACCATTCCGCGTCGGGGAGGCCGATGCCCGGACGGGCGAGCACGCGCCCACGAGCGCCCTCCGGGCCGATCGTGCGCACCGTCGACGGCACCGGTTTGCCGCCGTACCGCGCGTACGCGATCTCGCCGTTGGCGCCCGGGTAGGTTGCGCTCGCGGGCGCGGCGATCGCGAGCACGACGATCGAACAGAGCGTCGAGGCGGCGCTCCGAAGCACCCATGTCATCGGCGTTCCTTCCTCGATCGGCGGACGTGTCCGAGCGACGAACGGCTCGGACGGGAGCCGTCGCATCTTCCCGCAACCCCGAGCGTCGTGCACGCGTCTGGGGCGAGGCGCGACATCATCGAGGCTACGGCACCGCGTCGAAAGCGGCGCCGTCGAGTACCCACTCCCCCGCGGCGACGTTCGCGAGCACCTGCTCGGGTGAGGTCGCGCCCGCGATCACCGACGCCACCGGAGCGAGCGCCAGCAACCACGCGAAGGCAAGGTCCAGCACGGTGTGACCGCGATCGGCGACGAATGCCTGCAAGGCCTCGATGCGGTCGAAGCGATCGTCGGTCATCACCTCTGCGCGTTCCCGGTCGTCGAACCAGACATCGAGCCGCGAGCCCTCCGCGACGGCCTCCCCCCGGCGGTACTTGCCCGTCAGCAGCCCACTGGCCAGTGGGTAGTACGGCAGGTAGGCCATGTCGAGGCGCTCTGCCTCGGCGAGCCCATCGCCGAGGTCGTCGCGATCGAGGAGGTTCAGCTCGTTCTGCACGCACACGAACCTGGCTCCGCCCGCGACGGCCTCGTCCGCCTCGCGGAGCTGCGCGGCGGAGAAGTTGGAGCACCCGACCTCGCGCACATTCCCTTCGCGTACGAGCTCGTCGAGCACGCCGAGCGTCTCCGCGATCGGCGTCTCAGGCCGAGGCTCGTGCAGCTGATAGAGGTCGATCCGGTCGGTGCCGAGACGACGCAGGCTCGCCTCGACGGCGTCGCGTACGTACGTCGCCGACGCGCCCCCTGCGATGTCGGGATCGCCCGGCTTACCGAACTTCGTGGCGAGGGTCACCCGATCGCGGCGGCCCCGCAGCGCTCGCCCGAGGAACGCCTCGCTCTCGGTATCGCCGTAGATGTCTGCGGTGTCCAGGAGCGTGACGCCGGCGTCGAGGGCCGCGTCGACGACCTCGCGCGTCCGCGTCTCGTCGATGCGCCAGCCGAAGTTGTTGCTCCCGAGCCCCACGACGGAGACCTCGAGCGATCCGATCCATCGGGTTCGCATCCCCACGAGGCTACCCGTCGACCGCGTTCCCAGGGATCTCCCGGCCCGGCTCGTCTGGACGGTTCCACTCAGCCGCACGAGCTCCGCAGGGAAGGTCGTCCGCGGAGTCGCCGTAGCGTGCCTCCCGCTCCTTGTGTCGTGGCATCCGGCGGATTGACAGGGTTGCGTTCCAAGGGATAGGAGGAACTCCCCTTCGAGGAGAGGAGAGGCACCATGCAGAGGAACATCGTGGCATTGACGGTGCTGGTCGGGCTCGCCGTCGGCCTGTTCGCGTTCAACGCGGGCGCCGACACGGGAGAGCGAGGAGCGTCCCTCGAGCAGCGGGTGAACGTCCTCGAGGCGAGTGCAGACCGTCAGCGCCGTGCGATCGCGAGCCTCCGCGACGAGAACCAACGGCAGGAGAAGCTGATCACGAAGCTGCTCAGGTTCCGCACCGACGCGAACCGGCGGCTCGACCGCCTCGACCGGCACACGGCGAGGCTGGACAACCAAGGCGTCTACGGCGGTCCGATCGACAACGGTCAGGTGCAGTTGGGCGGCAACCCCGCCGACTGCAGCGGCGAGATCGCGGAGTGGAACGCGGCGGGGACGTCGCTCGGGTGCGTGCCACCCACGCCATGAGCAACGGCGGCTGCAGCCGACCTCGGACGCGAGGCGGGGGCGGAGGGTCGGCTCGATCGCGACCCTCCGCCCCCGGGCGGCCTTCCCTCGCAGAACTCGGACTCAGCCCTGGTTGAGTGCGATCGTTCGGGTCCATGGGTGATCCGGTCTCCAGCAGCGACTTGAGGTCGCTGAGCACCCACGCCCAGCCGCCACCGGCCCCGGTCGTCCTCCGTCTGGCCGCGACCAGGATCGCGGCCAGCTTGGGCGCGCCCTCGAGGTCGTGGATCACGGTGAGCCTGGAGATCGCCGCCCTTGCCCTCGGCGATCTCGTAGGTGAGCCGGGTGAAGCCCTCGTCGGCCAGTGTCGGGATCCATCAGCATCCGCCAGGTCTGGACCAGCCGCTGCGGCGGATCGGCCTCGATCACCTCGCCGTCGACGACGACGTCGGGGGTCGGGAACCCCATCTCCGCACCGGCCTTCTTCATCGCGTCGCTCGCGAGCGCACGGTACGCACCGCCGGGACGCAGGTCGTAGTCCGACCTGTCCGCCGTAGCCGTACCGCTCGCGTCCACTCGGGCTTCGTGATCGCGTCCCAGATCGCCTGGGGCGTCGCCTTGATGTAGACGCGGTAGACCTGGGTGGTCACCGCGTCGCTGCTCGTCGTGCTCGTCGTCATGCCGTCTCCTCCTTCCAGCTCGTGCTTCAGGTCGGCGAGCGCCGACACCTGGCGCTCCGTGTACTTGTCGATCCACCGGTCGTGGATCAGCCGGATCGGCACCGGGTTGAGGAAGTGCAGCTTCTCCCGGCCCTGCCGGCGTGTGACCACGAGGCCCGCGTCCTCGAGCACCCGCAGGTGCTTCATGACGCCGAAGCGCGTCATCTCCAGCTCGGACTCGAGCTCGCGTGAGCGTGCGGCCGTCGCGCTCGAAGAGCCGGTCGAGCAGGAAGCGACGCGTCGGGTCGGCGAGCGCCTTGAACACACGGTCGTCGTCGGTCACGGCCCGAGGATAGGTGACTAAACGGTCACATGTCAACACCGGCGATCGCAACACGGCAGATGCGACCAGCGTGCTCGGTGAGGGCGACGGCTTGCCGCCACGCCCAGAGGGGGCAGTCTCTACAGGCGCTTCCAGAAGCCGACCGAGGTTCGTCCGTAGCCCATGCGTCGCTCATAGAAGGGCAGCGCGCTATCGCTGTCCGAGCTCGCGACGACGACCGCCTCGGTCGCACCTCGGTCGATACCCCACGCTTCGACCGCGCGCATGAGCGAGGTCGCGACGCCCCGCCTGCGCCACTGACCGGCAACCATGACTGAGTCGACCTTCAGAACCGTCTCCCCCGCGTCGGTCATGAGCTGACGCTCGGCGTCATCGGCCGGATGCCAGATCTGGCCTTGCGCGAATCCCACGAGACCCCCGTCGCTCTCGGCGACGAGCCAGAGGGCGTCCGGATCACGTTCCCGATCGATCCGGGCCTCCATCCACTGCTCGAGCCCTTCCGCTGCTGGTTCGCGGAACCGGACGGGGTCGATGTCGGCGTAGTCGCGACCGAACTCGCGCCACAGGGCGGCGACGTCGCCAGCGTCCTCAGCTCGCACTTCCCGGATCACGTACGGATCGCTCACGGAGCGTGACCCTACAGGCCTCGTGGGTCGGCCGGAGATCTCGGTTCACGATCCATGGCGCGGGCTAGGATGCGCCGATGAATGCGACCACCGAGTGTCGGCATCCGGATCCAGTGCGTGACGGTCGACGCCCACGACCCCGGCGGACTCGCCCGCTTCTGGTCGCACGCGCTCGGGTGGCGCGTGACCGACGAGGACGACGAGGGATCGGTGATCGAGCCGCCCGAGGGGAGCCCGGCGAACGACGTGGCGCCCGACATCCTGTTCATCAAGGTCCCCGAGGGCAAGACGGTCAAGAACCGCCTGCACTTCGACCTGCGCCCCGATGACCAGCCCGCGCAGGTGGATCGACTCCTCGCCCTCGGTGCCACCCGTGCCGACGTCGGCCAGACCGGGGAGGAGCGATGGGTCGTGCTCGCCGACCCCGAGGGCAACGAGTTCTGCGTGTTGGCTCCTCTCGCGAACCAGACGTGAACGGACGAGCGATCGTCGTGAGGCGGCTCCGGCGGGGTGATCGATCAGGAAGTGGGTGCTCGGGACCTACAGACTCGCGGCGCGGTCGAACAGCAGGTTCATGATCTGCTGCAGGGGCCAGCGCCCCTCGACCCGTCGCCAGTTCCCGTTCGCCAACGCGACCACGCCGATATCCTCGGCCGGATCGAAGAACGCTACCGTCGCGACTCCTTGGTCACCGCCGTTGTGGCCGATCACCAGACGCCGGCTCGTACGGGTCCGGTACCAGATCAGGCCCTGTCCGAACGTCACGTCGGGGATCTGTGAGTGCAGGATCTCCCGAACCGTTCCACGCTCCAACAGTGCGGTGCCCTGCCACCGTCCGCGGTTCATCATCATGCCGAGGTGGCGCGCGAGCTGGGGTGCAGTGGTGCGCAGGGCGCCGTCGGGATAGTCGGGATAGCCGTACTGTCCGAAGCCCACGTACCGGCCCCTCCGCTCCGACCATCGATACGGCATCGCGACGTCCTCACCGGGCACATCGGCGAGGTGCCAGCCGGCCCGCGTCATGCCCAAGGGCCCGAAGATGCGAGCGTCGCACCATGCGTCGAAGCCGGCACCGCTCGCGACCTCGACCAGGAACGCCGCGAGCGACGCGCCGATGTTCGAGTAGCGATAGACCGCGCCCGGCTTCGCGTCGAAGAAGTTGCTCATCCGGTAGTCCTCTCCGCCGGGCACGAGGTATCCCTGCAGGAACTCGCCGAGTCCGATCGGAGAATCGCCTTCGGCGTAGAGGTCGTCCCAGACCGACCACCGGTCCCTGATGCTCGAGGTGTGGGTGAGGAGCTGACGGACCGTGATCGCCCGCCTCGGGTGCCGAGGTGTGCGCACCGGGAACGGCAGGATGTCGTTCACGTCGTCGTCGGGTCCGAAGAGCCCGTCCTCAACTGCCTGCATCAGGGCGGTGGCGATGAACGTCTTCGAGATCGACGCGAGCATGAACAGCGTGTCGCGTCTCACCGGATCGCCCCGCCACAGGTTGGCGTAGCCATACCCCTTCGACCACCGCAGTTCGTGGCCACGGATCACGGCAACCGACAGCCCGGGGATCCTGCCTGCCACCATCAACTCGGTGATCTGCCGGTCGAGGGTGCCGGTCGGCGCTGGGAGGATCGTGGTGGGTCGTGGCCCTGCGGTCGCGACGCCGGCGATCGGTCGGAGCGCCACCACGCCGGCGGCGGCGAGACCTGCCGCCAACGTCCGACGGCGCGTCCAGATCAGGGGCTCGAGCGGCAGTTCATCCGGTGCGTCCAGATCCCGTCGGTCCGGCATGGCACGCATGTTCGCACGCCGATCCGTCCCGGATCGATGCGCCTCCACTGCAGGTCGCCGCCGACGTCGTCTTCCTCGATCCGGTACGAACGGCTGTCGATACGCCGGCATCCGGGCGGCCATAGGATGTCCGACATGCACAGCTACCTGCTGACGTACGCGTCCGGTGAGACGACCGAGCTCGAGGCAGACTTCTACGAGCGAGACGGCGAGGATTGGGTCTTCACCGCGGCGCGGTCCGAGGTCCTTCGCGTCCCGATCGAGCAGCTGATCTCGATCTCTCGGGCGTAGAACCTGCAACGAGGGGCGGGCGCGGCTGCTGAGGCACACCCCCACGTTGGCTCTCCAGCTGCTCACGGACGATCCCCGCTAGAGGGTCATCCGGCCTCACGTTCGGGGTCCATCTTCCCAGCCGGCCCCCGGCTGCCGGTGCGAGTGTGGGTCGGGAGGTGTGGTGCCGGTGCACACGAGGAGAGCGCCGTTGGATCGACTGAGCCCCCAGGACCTGAGCAACCTGCGGGTCGAGGCTCGGGGTCACGCGATGCACGTCGCCGCCCTCGCCGTCCTCGACGGAGCGCCCTTATGCGACCCTCACGGTGAGCTCCGGCTGGGTGTCGTGCGAGCCGAGATCGAACGACGCCTCCATCTGGCACCGCGGCTGCGTCAGGTGCTCCACCGACCGCCCCTCGGGTTGGGGCGACCGTTCTGGGTGGATGATCTCGGCTTCGATATCGCCGAGCACGTCCGGACGTGCTCCGTCCCCCCACCCGGCGATGAAGAGGCATTGCTGGAGACGTGTGTCGGACTCAACGAGGCGCCGCTCGACCGGTCGCGGCCGCCGTGGGAGGCGTGGTTCCTCACGGGGCTTTCCGGGGGCGAGGTGGGGATGCTCATCCGCCTGCACCATGTCGTCGCCGACGGCATCGCGTCGGTGGCTCTCCTGGGAACGCTATTCGACGCCGTCGCGGAGGCACCTGTCCCGATCGTGCAACCCTGGATCCCCCGTCCCCCGCCTGACCCGTGGGACCTCATCGTCGACACCTCGACTCGCTCGGGCGCGGCCCTCGTCAGGCTGGGCTCCGGACTCGCTCACCCATCCCGGGGGCTCAGACGACTCGGGGCCGCCGCGCTCGCCTTGAAGCAGGTCTTCGGCGAGGGACTGGCCTCCCGCTCGTCCCTGAACGTTCCGGCCGGCAAGCGTCGCCGCCTGCTGCTCGCCCGTGCAGATCTCGAACGGACGAGAGCGGTCGCCCACGCCCACGGGGCGAAGATCAACGACGTCGTGCTGGCGGCGATCGCCGGCGGCGTGCGGGAGCTGCTCCGCAGCCGGGGAGAGCTGGCGCCCGGCCTCGACCTCCGTGCATCGGTCCCGGTGTCATTCCGAAGGTCCGGAGACCGAGCGTCTCAGGGCAACCTCACCACCGTGATGATCGTCCCCCTTCCGGTGGGCGAAGCCGACCCCGTTCGACGCCTGGAGGAGATCGCCCGGGAGACGGCTCGGCGGAAGCGGCAGCCACACGTGCTGGGGCCACTCCCCGGCGCTCTCCTCGTCCAGCGGGCGTTCATCTCCCTGATGAGACGGCAGCGGATGGTCAACGTGTTCACGAGCAACGTTCCCGGTCCCCCAAAGCCGATGTTCTTCGCCGGCGCCAGGGTCTTGGAGGTGTTCCAGATCGGAGTCATCCAGGGGAACGTCACCCTCAGCGTCGGGGTGTTCTCCTACGCGGGGCAGCTGAACTTCGACATCGTGGCCGACACCGACGCCCTCCCCGACCTGGCTGCGTTCTCCGAGGGACTGACGGCGGAGCTGGAGCGATGGGACCTCGCACCCGGTCGGCGGGACGAGGATCTCCGGTCGGTCGACATCGAGGGACGCCATGCGAAGAGCGAGCCACCACGGCGGGTGTCTCGCCGGGGCTGACGGCGAGCGTCCCCGGGATGTGCTCGAAGGTAGTCGCGAACGACGTTCGAAGCTGTCTCGGACTGGTGGCGCTTGACCCAACGATGCACGGCCCTTATCAGCCGGTGTCGACGAACCCGTCGTGATCCCCATGCATCACTCCGCGCTCGGGCCCACCGCGATAGCGGGAGCCGTCGGCCCTGAACCAGCGGATCCTTCCTTCGGCCGTCCGCTCGATCGTCCAGCCGTGCTCATGGACGAGCCGATGGTGGAACCCGCAGATGAGCACCAGGTTCTCGAGGTCGGTGGTGCCTCCGCGCGACCACCACACGATGTGGTGGGCGTTGGCGAACGCCGTGGAACCGCACCCGGGGAAGCGGCAGCCTCGGTCGCGGTGGCGGAGCTGTCGCATCATCGAGGCCGACGGCTCTCGCCTCGCGCGCCCGAACGCAACAGCGTCGCCGGCGTCGGTCTCTGCGATGACCTGGACCCGAGCATCACACGCGAGACGCTGGAGTGCCTCGGGCGGCATCACCGCGCCGTGTTCGGTCTCCACGTTGCGCCGCCCCGCGAGCGCCTCGAGGGACGCGTGGACGACGACGGTCGCCCGGTCGGCGTCGGCGTCGCCGGCGATGCGCTGCGAGCACAACGCCAGCAGGGCGTCGGCGCGTCGGGCCTCGATGTAGGCCCCATCGTGTTCGGCCGGCATGACGGGGATCTGATCGACGACCCGCTGGAGCGCCTTCGCGACCACCGCTCCCTGGGCCGACGGCATGCGAGCTTCGAGGCCGAAACGGCGCCCCCCATCCTCGTACCAGTAACGCAGGGAACGGTTCCTCTCGAACTCCGCGGTCTCGTCGTGAGCCGCTCTCACCTCGAGATCAGCGCGTCGCCGGATCGTGGCGCACGTGGCCTCGCTCGCCCACGCGATGAGCTCGTCCTCGGTCTCGGGCGTGGCGATCCGGCACAGCTCGACCACCTTGTCGATGCCGAGCACGCCGGCCTCGAGCGCAGCCGCGGTACCCGGCAGGTCGTGCAGCGCCGTCGCCGCCTTGATCCAGCGGTCGGCCTTCCACCACGAGATGCCGTAGCGGATGGAGAGCCAGTGCGCCAAGTCTCGAGCGCCCGACTCGCGCCATGCACCCCGCCGATCGACCTCAGCGATGACCCCGAGTAGGGCCACCTGCGCCGCTGCGATGTGACGGTTCAGGGCGTCTGCCACGCCGATCAGGCCGTCGTCGTCAAGATCGGCACTCGCATAGGACCCGAACATGTGTTCGAGACTAGACGGACCTGCAGGCCTGAACAGTGACGAGCGTCACATCCGCCAGAAGAAGAGCGGGATCCGAAGGTGGCGAGGACCAGCATCTGCCCGGCAGTCATGCCTGCCAACGACTCACCCACCGAGCGTCCGGTGAGGTAGCCGGATCACTCGCGACGAGAGGGTCGGGATACGCTCTCCGACCACACCGAAGGACCGTCAGGAGGACAACGTGTTCATCCGCTTCGTCGTGAGGCGGGAGAGCAAGCCCGGTCGAGTCCTGACGGGGCTCATCACCGAGGCCCGCCTCCTCGCCTGGGTGCCGATCCAGGTATGACCGCGACCGAGGCTTCCCGCGGGCTCGAGGTTCGCCGGGCGACGCAGGGCCAGCTGAACGTGCTCTGCGCCGCGTTCCCAGACCGCCCTCGGGTGCTTCACGAGGAGCGTCTCCTCCACCAGGACCATGGGCACGGCCCGTACCTGATCGCGTGGCTGAACGGTGAGCCGGTGGGTCATATCCAGCTGCAGCTCCCCGACGAGCGTGATCTCGATTCGATGCTGGAGGGCCGCGGGGCCGCATGGGGGGAGGACCTGTGGGTGACGCCGGGGGCGCGTGGTCGCTGGATCGGTCCTGCCCTGATGCGGAGCATGGAGATGGAGGCGCGGCGTGCACGAGTCGAGCGGCTGGTCTTCTTCGTCGGCATCGGTCCTGACTACGCGGCGGCGCGGGCGATCTACACCTGGATGGGCTGGCGCGAACGGCGGTCGGAGCCGTTCATCGAGGCCGCCACACTCCCGCGTGACGACGGCGGTAGCGACGCGTACATCGAGGTGCTGACGATGTGGGAGAAGGACCTGACCCGAGACCGCTGACGGCGGTCACGAGTCAGTCGACGCACACTCACTCGTCGGAGCGACGGACCAGGCCGCCGGCGCCCGACCCCCGACCGAAGTATCGCCACTCCGGGAAGTTGAAATCCGCGGTGACCGATGTCGGAAGGAGGACGCTCGCTTCGAGGAACGCCTCGAGGTCGGGGACGCCGTAGAGATTGACCTCCCACCCCCTCGCCTCGAGATCGTCGAGCAGGCTTCGGGCCAGCGGGCTCCATCGGAGAGAGAGTCGCGAGACGCCCCAGGCGTGCAGGAGGCGCAACGTGTGATCGGCCGCCGTCTCGGAGGCGAGCAGCAACGGCGCGAGGAAGTCCACGGGCGCCGAGATCGTCGAGCGGGGGAACCGTTCCCGCAGCGACTCGAACCCGTGCTGCTGCAAGGTGGGCAGCTCGGCGTTGAACCAGACCCGATCGTCGCCCAACCGGCTCGCATCGACGAGATGGATCGCCTCGGTCAACGTCGAACCGTCCTCCTTGAGGTCGAGCTTCACCGATCGTTTCGCTCCCGCGAGTGCTCGGATCGCGTCGGCGACGAGCAGCCTCGGCTCATCGCGTCGCCACGGTGTCTCGTCGAACCCGTCGTGCCTGAGCACGAGTCGGCCGAGCGGATCGCGGCGCACGTCGATCTCGGCCCACCGCACTTCCGATGAGAGGAACCGATCGAGGTTCACGGCGTCGTTCACACCATGCCAGACGAACTCGACGCGGCTGAGGAAGGAGCGCTCCGGCACGAGCTCGCGGAGCCGATAGTCACGTCCGGCGACGAGCCGATCCTGGTGGAGGCGCTGGGAGTTGAAGATCGTGTCCGCATGCAGGAACAGGATCTCGCCCGCAGGGTCGGCCGCCGCCATGGCTCGGAGGTTCTCCGGCTCGTTGTCGACCACCGCCACCACTCGCTGTCCGCGGCGCCGGAGCTCATCGATCGCGGCAACCTTGGACGATGGCACATCGCGGTCCCCGTTCGCCGTGAACAGCAGATCGGGCTCGAACCGGACGCGGTACGCGGCGCCGAGGGTGTTGAGCGATTCCAACGTGTGCTCGCGCATGCGGTGCGCTCGGCCCGTGTTCAGAGCGATGTGGGTGCGGGGCTGGAGCTGGAACCATCTGATCACCCCGAACACCCCCTCGAACGGTCGGCTCGCCGCCAACACCGAGCCCGATCCCACAGGTGGGTTCGGTAGAACCCGGCGACGTCACCGCGAACGATCGAGGGAACCACCAGCGAGGCGAGCACGTCGTCGATGTCGTCCTCGTGGTGCGTGATGTCGTTGGCGACCACCCCTCGGAAATGGTCGGTGCCGCGGCTCCGGTCATATGCGAGCAATACGTGCACGACGAGGTGGCGGAGGTCGAGGATCGTGCCGTCGATGTCGAAGACGACACAGAGCTCGTCGGACGGAAATCGTCGCCGGGCTCGCTCGTAGTGCTCGGACAGGGAGCGCATCCATCCCGACGCGTCGCCCGGTCCCGAGCCGGCCGGGGCGCGCGACCGCGATGCTTCCGTAAGGCGATCGCCGGCAACCGGGATGCTCGCTCGCTCGGGGAAGCTCACGGGACGAAGCGTAGGGTGCCACCATGAACCCTGTGACTGGGTTCGGGTGATGTTCACGGAACCTTCCCCGAGGCGTTCACCGGGTCGGTTATCCAAGAGATGTGTACGGCAGTTCGCCTCCAGCCTGGGTGGCGATCTGACTTCGCCCGCGGGGACGACGTCCAGGTTCGTTCGCGATGATCGACCCGGTGCGCGGACAACATTCACCCTCCGTTCACCGATGTGCATCGTGACAACCGCAACGGGTCCGGAGCACGATCAGGCACCCAACCCACAGGAGAGGCCCGTGATCACTGCATCTGTCTCTCGCCGGTGTCTCTGCGCTCTGCTGGTCCCGGGCATCGCGGTGACGCTCACGCTGGCGCTGGGCGGCTCGCCCGCGGCCTCGGCAGAGCCGCCCACCTGCTTCAGAAGGACGGCGACCATCGTGGGAGACGGTGGCGATGAACGGATCGAGGGCACTCCCGAGACCGACGTGATCGTCGCTCGAGGCGGACACGACGTGATCTTCGCGGGCGAAGGCGACGACTTCATCTGTGGCAACGCCGGAACCGACATGATCGACGGCGGGGGCGGAAACGACCGCACCTCCGGAGGTGCGGGTACGACTTCATCACCGGGGTGGACGGCGATGATGTGATCCGTGGCGGCGCGGGGGCGGACTCATTGAACTTCGGCGATGAGGAAGATGGCGACGACGAGGTGTTCGGCGGGAACGGCGACGACGCTCTCCACGCCGGGGTCGGGAGCGACCGCCTCTTCGGTAACGCGGGCGATGATGTCCTCGCGGAAGGGGAGGTGGACACCCCGCTGATCGACCTGTTCTCGGGCGGGCACGGGGTCGACACGTGCCTCGCCGGTTCCGAGGACGATGTCCAAGGGTGCGAGAGCCCATAGCCAAGAGATCGGACCGCAGCGAACGATACGCGACGACCTTTCTCTGCGCCGCGCGCGCTACTCGCTCAAGGCGCGCGTCTCGGGGAGCCCCGCTCTCTACATCCCGATCGCCCGACCGCGTTCCCACGGCGACGAAGAGCGCGTCGTCGGCCCACGTACCGAGCTGGTGATAAGTCCTCAGGCCCCTAGCGGCGCTCTCGGCCGATGCGATGAGCAGGCCGATCACCGCGCGCCCGACCTTCGAGACGCGGCTTCGCTCGGTCGCGGGGTGAGAGGAAGGCCCTGACGGATCCGATGACCGGCCTGCTGCCGCCCGCACCAGCACGATGATCTGACGCGGAAGAGCGACGAGGGCGTGCGGCACCCTCCGTGCAGCCACGACGACGAAGGCATGCTCGTGCCCGGCGCTCGTCATACCATCCCCCCGATGAGCGAACGCCACTACCGGACCCTCGTCAACATCGGGAGGACCATCGCATGGACGTGAGCAGGCCCACGCGGCGCCGTGATCGAGACGTGCGAGATGGATGGGATGCGGTCGTCGTCGGTGCCGGACCCGGCGGCAGCATCGCGGCGCTGGTGCTCGCTCGAGCAGGCGCGCGAGTCGCGTTGGTCGATAGGGCCGAGTTCCCGCGGGACAAGGCGTGCGGCGACCTGATCGGCCCACGGGGCGTGCAGATCCTGCAGGAGCTCGGCGTTCGCGTTCCCGAGTTCGGTCGAGGCAGCGACATGGTCATCGTCGGTCCGTCAGGGGGGCGGGCACGGCTGCCAGCATTCCCTGGACGGACGTACGCGGATCACGGCGTGATCGTGCCTCGGCGAGTCCTCGACGACGTCCTTCGGACCGAGGCGATCGCGGCGGGCGCGACGCCGATAACGGCTCGGATCGTCGCAGCGGATCGCTCGGCAGACGGGAGCCTCGACATCCTCACCGCGAGCGACGGGAGGTGCCTCCGAGGGCGCGTCGTGATCGGCGCGGACGGGGCGCTGAGCCCGATCGCGCACGTCGCGGGCATGCTCGATCGCGAGGCTGCGCTCTGGGGGTTCGCGATCCGCGGCTACGTGTCAGCTCGCGTGCCGCTCCCTCTGCTCGCACTCCTCGACCGGCAGCCGGGGAGGATCTTCCCCGGGTATGGCTGGCTCTTTCCAGGTGCGGATGGTCGAGCCAATATCGGGATCGGCCTGGCGCTCAAGCGGCGCCGTCGGCCCGCCGCCGGACTGCATGAGGACCTCGTGCGGCTGAGCGAGCGGCTTCGAGCGAGCGGAGACCTGCCGGCACGGTCCATGCCGGGCCCGGTCATCGGCGGTTGGCTTCGCATGGGCGGGATCGGCTCTCCGGTCGCGGCGCACAACGTGCTACTCGTCGGCGACGCTGCGGGTCTCGTGAACCCCCTGCAGGGCGAAGGGATCGCTCCGGCCATGGTGAGTGGGCGCCTGGCGGCTGAGGCCGTCGTGGCAGAGGCGGCGTCGGCCCACCCGGCGAGCGCCGGCGAGGCGTATGCCGCCGCTCTCGACGAACGCTTCGGATCATTCATGGGCGGTGCCGCGGCCGTGCACACCGCGATGCTTCGGCGAACCCGCCTCACGTCGGCGAGCGCCCGCCTGTGCACGTCCCCCGGCCTTCGCCGGGTAGTGGCCGGAACGTGGTCGCTCTACATGAACGGTCTCGTCGATGGCGCTCAACCAAGACCGGCGGCCTGGAGCGCGTCGCTCCTCCAGCGGACGACGGCTCGGATGGCGGCCGATCGCGCGCCCTCGAGGGATCGAGGTGACGCGAACAGCACGAGGGTCCGAAGCGTTCCTCGAGCGTCATGATCTCGGGGACCCCAAGGTCCCACGCTGGAAGGCCGCCCGTTCGACGGCCGGTCCTAAGTGAGATGATGGACCGAAGGTTGTAACGGGACCGCTCGCGAAGAGGCCGTGGGTAGCCCCCCGATCAGGGAGGGCACCATGCCCATCATGTTGTTAGACCCGGCCGATCGCCTGCTCGATCTGCCACCCCAACAGCTGGGACCGTCGGCGCCGGCGAAGCCGCTCGACACTCAAGAGATTCCGCGGAGCGGCGGGCCTCATGACGCGAGCTAGCGATATCGCGTACGCGCTTGCTGGAACGATCGCGCTCGGGTTCCTCGCGTTCGCTCTCGTCGGAAGGTTGGTGGCATGAACATCCCACCCGCGCTTCGCGACGATCTGATCCACTACCTGCGCGCGACGAGCGAGGAACGGACGCCCATCATCGCCGAACTGGCGTGGCGCAACGCTCGGCTGGCTGACCTCCTCGTGGGCCTCGAAGCCCACGACCACTTGCGAGCGCGGTTCGAGACGGAGTTGCTGAACCCGACCTAGCTCCCGAGCGGGCTCAGGCCCTCACGGCCCGATGCAGGAGAACGAGCGCTGCGAACCCGGACGCGCGCGACATCGCCGTTCGTGTACGCCGATCCTGTCGCGTCGAGGAAGCCGAGCTGGGTGTACAGGCGGACCGTTCCGACGTCGACCCCCGCGCTCGGCGAGCTGTCGCTCATCGAGCGCCCCGGGCGGTTCGGTCATCGTGCTAGCTCCGAAGTCGTGTCAACGTTCGACCTGCCCACGTCGCCGATGCTCGCCGAGGGCGGATGAGGTCATGGGCACGTGGCGAGTGCAGCCCTCGCTCAGCCTTCCTTCACGGTGGCGTACCAGACGCGCTCGGCGACCTCGACGACCTCGTCCGAGACGCGGGAGATGCGACGGTAGAGCTCCCGGCGTCCCATCACCTCGCGGAGATCGTCGACCTCGATCAAGGCCGAGGCGGCGTCTCGGTACACTCGCTCGAGCCGCCGTTGTGCCTTGATCGCGGCGTCCGCCGCCTCGGTGGCCGGGCCGTGCTCCTTCGCGCCTTGCTTGGTGAGGCGGCCGAAAGCGTCGTCGAGCCGCCGGACCCCTTCGAGCAGGAACTCAGCCATCTCGCGGACATGCTCGTCGGGCGGGATCCCCATCACCTCGGCCTCGCGCACGGCGTCCTTCGCGCCGTTCATCACCCCATCGAGCCGCTCGGACATCGTGTAGAGGTCCTCGGCGTCGAGCGGCGTCGTGAACGACTCGGTGAGGGCGGCCCGCACCTCGCGCTTCCGCTCGTCGGCCTCGTGTTCGAGCATTCGGACACGGTCTGCCTCACCGGCGTCACCGGTGGTCGTCCACCCGACGAGCGCCTCGATCCCTTCGATCGTGACCGCGGCCTGCGCGCGGAGCAGTCCGATCACATCGTGATCTTCGGGCAGGAACCATGGAACCCTCATGCGAGCCACCTCCAGACTGGGAGCGAGACTACGGCGATCGCGGCGGCTGCGGGCATCGTCGTCAGCCACGCGAAGCCGATGCCGGTCACGATCCTCCAGTTCACGTGGCGGGTGCGGCGACGCCCGACGCCCACCCCGACGACCGACGACGCGACGATCTGCGATGTGCTGACGGGAGCGCCGATCACCGATGACGCGAGGATCACCCCGGCCGAGCTGGCCTGGCTGACGAGACCGTCGAGGGGCCGCAAGCGCACGATCCGGCTCCCGATCGTCCGGACGATGCTCCAGCCGCCCATCGCGGTGCCCAGCGTCAGGGCGAACGCACACGCCAGCGTGACCCATGTGGGGGCGCGCAACGACGTCGTGCGTCCGGTGGCGAGCAGGAGCGCGGCGATGATGCCGACCGCCTTCTGAGCGTCGTTCGCGCCATGCGAGAAGGCGAGCCACCCTGAGGTCACCCACTGCGCGTTCCGGATCACGCCGTCGATCCGCACCGAGGCTCTGCGGAGCGCGCGACGGGCGATCCGGGTGATCATGGCTGCCGCCGCGAACCCGAGCACCGGCGAGATCGCCAGCGCGATCAACGCGCCGAACGCGCCGACCGGTCGTCCGTGCTCGATCCCACCCCAGTTCACGGCGCTCGTGCCTGCCGTCGCGAGGGCGGAGCCGACGAGCCCTCCGACGAGTGCATGGCTGGAGCTGGACGGGATCCCGCGCCACCAGGTGATCACGTTCCAGATCACGGCCCCCGTGAGGCCGGCGCCGACGACCGTGACCTCCTCGCCGGCCGGCACGGTCACGATCGTCGCGATCGTATCGGCGACCGCCGCACCCAGGAGGAGCGGACCGAGGAGGTTGCAGACCGCGGCGAGGACGATCGCCTGCTTCGGCCGGGCGACCCGCGTCGCGACGAGCGTGGCGATCGCGTTGGAGGCGTCGTGGAACCCGTTGGTGATCGCGAACGCGAATGCCATGGCGATGGCGAGCCGGAACCCCGTCGCAGGCCTCCTTCCACGCGCCGCGACCGCGACCCGCGGATGATAGCCGGGACCGTTCGTCGGCCGCGGGCCGCCCTCATCGAGCGTCACCGGCGAGTGTCTTCACCGTCGGGATCGCCCTGGCGCTTCGTCAGGCCGTTGCGGGCCCGTGGTGATAGGTCGCGCGCGCCTTCACGACAGCGCGAGCCAGGAACAACGCGGCGATCGCGATCACCTGGCCGCCCAGGATCACCTTGTTCACGTCGACGGCGGGCCGCCACTGCACGTCATCGCCCTTGATCACGAACGCTCCGGCCAGCCTCGCGTTCATCCCGAAGCCGCTGACGTGTCCGGATCCCTCATCACCCGGTCCCTCGCCCACGCCGCCGCCTGCGCAACCGCCGACTCGTGCGGCCGGGATCATCATGACTCCGTTCTTCTCGTAGGGGTCACCGAACACCCTGCGAACGGTCATGATCTCCTTGGCCTGTTCGACGTTCTCGAGCACATCGGTCTTCGCGTCCATGAGACGCCTCCTCTCTCAACCCATCGTGGCATCGGGGCTCCGGCGACGAGGCGCGATGCCCGATGCGTCCGGGCCATGTGTGGTTCCCGGGAGGAACGTGAGGGGGCGTATCAGCTATGAGGTTGCGTGCCTGCGCGCGAACGACCCTCGCCGACCGGGACTGTCGAGTCCCGAACTCGAGCCGAACCGGTGCCAGGCTGGCAGGTGGCGGGAGACGGCGATGCTCGAGATCCGTGATCTGACGAAGCGCTATGGGGACGTGGCAGCGCTCGACGGGGCCTCCTTCAACGTGGCACGAGGTCGGATCGTCGGGTTCCTCGGCCCGAACGGCGCGGGCAAGACGACCACGATGCGGGCGATCTTCGGCCTCGTTCGTCCCGACGAGGGCGAGGTGCGCTGGGACGGAAAGCCGGTCGGCCCCGAGGAGCGGGCCCGGTTCGGCTACATGCCGGAGGAACGAGGGCTCTATCCGAAGATGAAGGTCAGCGAGGAGCTCACCTATTTCGCCGAGCTGTCCGGGATGAACCGGGCGGCGGCGAAGGAGGCGGCTGTCAGATGGCTCGGGCGTCTTGGCCTGGGCGACAGGACGGATGCACGGCTCGAGGAGCTTTCCCACGGGAACCAGCAGCGGGTCCAACTGGCCGCGGCACTCGTGCACGATCCCGAGCTCGTCGTGCTCGACGAGCCGTTCAGCGGACTCGACCCCCTCGGGGTCGAGTCGCTGGCCGAGATGCTCGAGGAGATCGCCGCGGCCGGCGTCGCCGTGGTGTTCTCGAGCCACCAGCTCGACCTGGTCGAGGACGTGTGCCAGGACGTCGTCATCATCGATCACGGAAGGATCGTGCTGGCCGGCGTGGTCGAGGAACTGAAGGCCGCCTCGCCCCACCGTTCGCTGGAGGTCGATGTGAACGGCGAGCCATGGGTGCCTGTCCTCCCGGGCGACACCGTCACGAGCAGGCACGACGGCCGGGCGCGGGTGCTGGTTGACGCGTCGGTGGACCTCAACGGGGTGCTAGGCAGCGCGCGTCGGGCCGGCGAGGTCACGGCGTTCAGCTTCGAGCCTCCCACGCTCACCGACCTGTTCCTGGAGGCCGTGTCGGAGGGAGGGCGCTCATGAGCGGCGGTGCGCGGCGCCTGTGGCTGGTGGCCCGTCGCGAGTGGAACCAGCGGGCGCGTTCGCGCGCCTTCCGGATCTCCACCCTCATCTCGATCCTGCTCGTCGTCGCCATCGTCGTGGTGCCCGAGATGTACGGCGGAGGCGTGAAGCCCCGCCGGACCGTCGGCCTGGTCGGCCAGAGCCCGTCTGAGGTCCCCGCGCTCCTTCGCGCGTCCGGCGAGCAGCTCGGTCTCTCCGTGGAGACGCGCGGGTTCGCCGACGAGACCGCCGGGCGGGCGGCCTTGCGCGCGGACGAAGTGTCGGTGTTGCTCGTGGATCAGCGGGAGCTGGTCTGGAAGGCGGAGGCCGATGGCGAGCTCAAGACGATCGTGACCTCAGTGGTGCAAGCCCTGGAGCAGCGGCAGGCGATCGCCGAGCTCCGTCTGACCCCCGAGCAGATCCGACGGCTCGAGCCTCTCGACCTTCCGTCGAGGAGCCTGGAGCCTGCCACGCAGGAACGCTCGGCGCGGGTCGTGCTGGCCTCGATCGGTCTGGCGTTGCTGTTCATGGCGATCGCGTTCTACGGAGGCTTCCTGCTCACCGGCGTGGTGGAGGAGAAGTCCAGCCGGGTGGTCGAAGTGCTGCTCTCTCGCCTCCGGCCCACCGAGCTGCTCGCCGGCAAGGTCCTCGGGATCGGACTCGTCGGTCTGGCGCAGTTCACACTCGTGGCGGCGTCCGCCGTGGTCGCGCTCCGGCTCTCGGAAAACACCCTGGCCCCCGAGACGACGCCGAGCACGATCGCGTGGATCGTGTTCTGGTTCGCCTTGGGCTACGGCTTCTACTCGGTCCTGTACGCGACGGCGGGCTCGCTGGTCTCGCGCCAGGAAGAGGCGGAGAGCATGCAGCTCCCGATCACCGCGGTCCTGCTCGTGGGGTACATCCTCGCGTTCAACGCGGCCGAGTCCCCCGATGGCGTGGCAGCGCTCGTGGGATCGCTGCTCCCCCCCACCGCTCCGATGGTGATGATCGCCCGGCTCGCGCAGGGCGGCGTCCCGTGGTGGCAGATCGTCCTGTCGGTGGCGCTGATCGTGGTCACGGTCTTCGGCATGGTGCAGCTGGCCGGACGGATCTACGCGGGCGCTGTGCTCCGGATCGGCCGCCGGGTTCACTTGAGAGAGGCTTGGCGCGGCGCCCAGGCGTGAGGCTCGGCCAGCCGACGGCGTCGGCGGCGGGGGCTTCCACTTCTTCTTGTAGACCGCGGAGCAGGAGATCTTCGTATGGGCGCTGAGGAAGTCGAACTCCCGCCTTCGGCTTGGCGTGCAGGTGTCGTGCGACCCGCTCGGCGTGCCCTACACGGCAACGTCGACGGGGATGATCGGAGGCATGCGGTAGCGTCTTCCTCGTGCTGGACTACCTTGATCACCTCGCTCGCAACTCGGCCCGTTTCGCCGAGGTCCTACGAGAGACCGCGCCGGAAGCGGCGGTCCCGTCATGTCCGGACTGGAACGCGGACGATCTGCTGTGGCACCTCGGTGAGGTCCAGTGGTTCTGGGGCACTATCGTCCGCGAGCGCCTGACCGAGGGATCGCAGGCCGAAGAGGTGAAGCCTCCCCGGCCGGGTGACCGGGCACGACTTCTCGCCTTCTTCGAGGATGCGAGTGGCCAGCTCCAGGAGGTGCTCGCCGCGACGCCTTCGGGAACGCACGTGTGGACGTGGTCGGACGATCAGACGGTCGGGTTCATCCGCAGGCGACAGGCACACGAGGCACTGATCCACCGCGTCGACGCCGAAACCACTGCTGGCCGCGAGTGCGAGATGGACCCGTGGCTCAGTTCCGACGGAGTGGACGAGGCACTTCGCGTCATGTACGGCGGGACCCCCTCGTGGGGGACGTTCACCGTCGAGGGCGACTCGGAGCTTCGACTGCGAACCACCGATACCGGCGACGCGTGGTTGGTCCGGTTCGGCAGGTTCGCGGGCACCGACCCGGCGGACAACGTGTCCTACGACGAGCTCGGCGTGGCGATCGCCGACACCGACCACCGAGACGACGTTGCCGCGACGATGGCCGGCACCGCGGCGGATCTCGACTGCTGGCTGTGGCACCGTCCCACAGCCGGGACGCTCGAGCGCTCCGGCGACGAGGACGTCCTCAGCCGATTCGAGTCCGCAATCGCCGCGGGGATCAACTAACGGGTGGCCCATCAACAGGGCGGTGCGCACCATCGCCCTGTAACGCGCTCATGTCACGGAACGCTCGTCGCCTTGACGGGCAGGCACCGCCGCAGCACGATCGGGGCATGAGCGGGGTCGAAACTCAGGCTATCGGGCGGCGGTTGTTCCTGGTCAGGGCCGGCGGCGGCGTGCTCGGCGTCGCCGTCCTCGGGCTGGCTGCGTGCAGTGCTGACGACGAGGCACGTGACGCCGGCGGCGAGCCGGCCACGGACCCGCGCTACTCGCTCGGTCTGCCCACCGCCGACCTGCTGGCCCGGGCGAACCTCACCGCCCCGACCGGGGTCGACTTCGGCAGCGACGGCAACGGGTACTGGGAGGCCTCGCCCAGCGCCTCCAGGACCTGGGACATGCGGAACTTCACCGCGTCCGGGCACTTCGACTGCGACGCGACCAGCCCGGACACCTACCCGACGGGCCGGTACAACAGCCCGAGCACGCCGACCAACCACCAGACGAACTCCCGCCCGGTCCGGCTGGGCTACACCACGCCGGCCACCGCCCCGGCGATCATCGGCGCCAAGGTGACCGGCGACCAGTCCACCACGCTGGGCTGGACCGATCTCAAGCACGGCTCCTATATCCAGGGCCTGATCGACGACGGCATGGACCCGGATCTCGCCTACGACGAGATCATCGGCAACGCCAACATGGACGGCGACCCCCGGGTGTACTTCGCCAGCGGGTCCTGGGCCGTCGTCGACGGCATCCGCTGCCACAACACCTGGGACGGGTTCGGGGTCTACGGCGACGGGACCCGGACCGCCACCGGGACCGTCTACATCCGCAACAGCTGGTTCTGGAAGAACCGCGACGACGGCATCGAGAACGACGAGCAGCGCCAGCTGCACCTGTTCGACTGTCTGTTCGAGGACGCGCACTCCCTGCTGTCCACCAGGGCAAACGACGAGACCGGCTCCCAGGTGGAGGCCAACACCCAGACGGTCGAGAACTGCGTCGTGAAGTTGACCTCCGGGCCGGGCGGGCACAAGCAGCCCTCGGACGTGTCGACCTCCGGCTACATCTACAAGATGCAGACCAACTCGCCGTACCTGGTGATGCGGAACACGATCATCTCGATGGTCGGGGAATTCAACTACGCGGACGGCCCGATGCTGCCGGAGCGGTCCGGGGACCTCTACGAGAACGTGACGATCTGCTGGCTGGGCACCGGGGCCTACCCGGGCAACACCCCGGCCGGCGTCACCGTCTACACCGGTACCACCGCCCAGACGCTGATCGACGACGCCGTCACGCTGTGGAAGGCCCGGCACGGCGTCACCGACTTCGACACCGTCGATATGACGCGGATGCTGGCGCCGAACAGCTTCTAGTCGGCGTGTTGGTGGGCTCAGCGATGGCCGTCGCATGGGGCTCGGTCGCGTCCATCGCCAGCTTCAGCAGCGCCTCCGGGAAGGCCCTTGCTCAGGACGGTGTCGAGTGCGTTCTCACGCGGCCCCTCCGGCGACGGCGCGCTCGGGCGCGACCACCCGCGTAGCGTCGAGCGGACCAGCCTGCGGCATCCGCCGACGGCGGATCCACTTGCCCGCCTCGACCACGAGCGGCAGGAACAGTGCGAGGCCGATCACCGCGAGCCACTGCGGCCCGGTCAGCGGCGTCGTCATCAGCGCCGTCTGCAGGTGCGGCAGCTCGGTCGCCAGGAACACGAGTACGACCGTGATCATCGAGATCCCGACGGCCTTCACGATCGGCGGTGCCAGCCCACTGGTCGGGTCACGACGGTTCGTGATCGCGTTGAAGACGGTGCCGAAGCCCATCACCGCGAACGTCATCGTCATCGACACGCTGGCGTGGTCGGTGCTCGGCTGGTCCGGACCTGCGATGAGCGGCACGAGCGCCGCGACGAACAGCACCGTCGCGTACACCAGCCACATCGTGATCGCGACCCGGTTCGCGATCGGCAGCTTCGGGTCCCTCGGTGGTCGATGCATCACGTCGGGGTCGCCCGGATCGACCGCGATCACGACGACCCCGACCGCGGTCGCGAAGAACAGCAGGAACAGCACCATCGACGGTGTGAGCGCGACACCGTCGTTGATGTCGAAGGCCGTCGCGACGATGAAGAGCAGGACGAGCGACAGGAGCTGCGTCATCTGGAAGCGCACGTACGACACGACCTTGTCGTACACCCGGCGGCCGATCTCGACGGCCTGGACGAGCGTCCCGAAGTTGTCGTCGGTGAGCACCATCCGGGCTGCCTGCTTCGTCACCTCGCTGCCGCTGCCCATGGCGACCCCGATGTCGGCCTGCTTCAGCGCTGCCGCGTCGTTCACGGCGTCGCCGGTCATCGCCACGATGAGCCCTTGCTGCTGCATCGCGCGCGCGAGTCGCAGCTTGTCCTCCGGCGACACGCGGCCGAACACGTGCAGCTCGGGGAGCCGCCGGACCAGCTCCTCGTCCGAGAGCGCCCGGAGCTCCGCGCCGCTGATCGCGCCGGGCCCGAGCCCGAGCTGTTCACCGATCGCGTGAGCGGTGACCGCGTGGTCACCGGTGATCATCCGCACGTCGATCCCGGCGCCGAGGGCCGTCGCAACCGCTCCCTTCGCCTCCGCGCGGAGCGGGTCGATGATGCCGACCATCCCGACGAACGCGAGATCCTGCGTCAACGACATCGGGTCCTCACCCATGGCCTGGAGCTCGTCGTCCTCGACCAGGCGGGCGGCGAACGCGAGGACACGCAGGCCATGTTCGCCCATCCGTTCGTTCGCCGCGTCGATCCCGGCACGGGCCTCCGCGATCGGGGTCTGGGAGCCGCTCAGCGGGCCGCCGGCCATCGTGCACCGGGCGAGCACGACGTCGGGACCGCCCTTCACCAGCTGGATCAGGTGCTCGTCGCCGACCTCGTCCCGATAGCGGTGGAACGTCGCCATGAACTTGTAGTCCGAGTCGAACGGCACCTCGGCGAGTCGTGGGTAGGCGCGCCGGGTCTCCTCGGCGTCGACACCGAGCTTGGCCGCGAGCACGACGAGCGCTGCTTCGGTGGGATCGCCGACGACGGATCCGTCGTCGGCGACCGTCGCGTCGCTGTCGAGCACGAGCCCGAGCGCCAGCCGCGTGAAGTCGGGCACGGGCGTGCCGGCGACCGACGTGATCGCACCCGTCTTCCGGTAGCCCTCGCCCTCGACGTGGAACCACGCGCCGCTCGCGTAGAGCGTCGACACCATCATCTGGTTCATCGTGAGCGTGCCGGTCTTGTCGGTGTTGATCGCGCTCGTCGCGCCGAGCGTCTCGACGTCGGTCAGGTTCTTGACCACCGCCTTCGCCTCGGCGAGCTGCTTCGCGCCGAGCGATAGGAGACCGGAGACGAACGCCGGCATGCCCGTCGGGATCGCGGAGATGGCCATCGCGATGCCGAGCAACAGCACATCCGCCGCGGGGATCCCGCGCGCCACCCCGACGCACGACGATCAATGCCACCGCGCCCCAGGCGATGATCCCGAGGACCTTCGTGAGCGAGTCGAGCTCGTTCTGAAGCGGCGACTTCGTCCTCGTGACCGACGACAACATCGTCGGCGATCTGGCCCATCTGGGTCTGCATGCCGGTCGCGGTGACGACGATCGTCGCGGTTCCCCGAGTCACCGACGTGTTCTGGAAGAGCATGTTCGAGCGGTCGCCGAGCGCCACGTCCGGGGACGGCAGCACGGCCGCGTCCTTCGCGACGGGTGCGCTCTCCCCCGTCAGGGCCGCCTCCTGCGTCTCACACGTCGCCGAACGGACGAGCCGGCCGTCCGCGGGCACGATGTCGCCCGCCTCGAGCTGCACGATGTCGCCGGGCACCAGGTCGACCGCAGGGATCAGCGTGACCTCCCCGTCGCGGAGAGCCTTCGCCTGCGGGACCTGGAGCTTGGACAGCGCGTCGACGCTCGCCCTCGCCTTGAGCTCCTGTCGGGTTCCGAGGATGACGTTCAAGAGGATCAGCAACGCCACGATCACACCGGTCGAGACCTCGCCGATCAGGAAGCTCACGACCGTGACCGCGACGAGCATGATGTTCATCGGATTCATGAACTGCCCGGCGGCGATCGCCCACGTCGATGGCGGCTCCTCGGCCGTGATCTCGTTCGGACCGTAGGTCCCGCGCCGCGATGCCACCTCTCCGTCGACAGGCCGGTATCGGCGTTCGAGCCCATCGCCTCGAGGACGTCGTCCGGCCTCGCGTGCGTAGGGCTGCGGGTCTTGGCCCTCTACGGCGGTGCGTTCCTCTGGATCCATCTCCTGCGGCCCCCCTCTCACGACAGCGCCGCGCCGGCGATCAGCACCAGTCCGGCGAACACCGCCAACATGGCGAGGAGCGGCCAGACCCAGCGAAGGTACCGCCCGTACAGAACCCCAGCGATCGCCAGGCCTCCATCACGACTGCCGACGCCGAGATGAATTGGTTCATCAGACCCTCCGCACGTTGCTCGCAACGTCGTCTTCCGTCACCGCCACCCTGTATGCCTCGGAGGGCCTCACGGGCACCCTGGCCGGGGTCGGACAGTTCCCGACGGCCTTCGGAACCACGTTCCTGCTGGGTCGACATGGGGTCCGTGGATCACGAGTGTGCTCACCCTGCTGTTCGTCACCGTCTTCGACGCGCAAGACAAGGAGCTCATCGAGCGGTCCCAGGAGGCGCGGCGGCGGGTCGAGGGCTACTAGGCTGCCGATGAGGTCGCCAAGCTGGCGAAGCTCCGCGACGACGGGGAAATCACGGCGGAGGAGTACCAGGAGTTGAAGCGGAAGGCCATGCTCCAAGTCTAGGTCTCGGAAATGGTGGAGTGGCGGTGGGATTCGTCCGTCGCCGCTCACCCTGCCGGACCGGGGTCCTGTGGTCGCGAGCGCGCGGGCGGCACCGCCGGCGTGGTCGTCGTCCCGTGAGCTGTGTCCCACCGCTCCTGGTACCTGGCGGCCGCGATCTTCCGATCGATCCAACCGATCAGCGCGTGCATCCCCAGCGCGAACAACCAATACATGAACATCGCGAAGAGCAGCGCCGGATCGAAGAGCGAGCCACTCTCGCCCTCGACCGCAGGGAAGATCCCTCTGAACGGCTGCATGATCCTGTCGGTCGCTCGGAAAACCCACCGGACGAACGGCGTCCCCTCGTTCGCGGCGAACAGCTCGAGGAAGAACGCCATCGCCAGGATCACGGTGCAGGCGATAGCGAATCCGTAGATGAACAGGACCAGCACCCGGGCTACCCGGAAGCCGATGCCCGTGTCCGTGCCTGACTGGGACATCAGACCGCCTCCTTCTTCTGCGTAGTCGAAGGCTACCTCGGGGGCAGACCGTCCTCGCGCAGATCACGCTGTGTCCTCCCTCGGCGACCCCTCGATCATCCCCGACCCGCGCCGACGGTGTAAGGGCGAGACGAACATGCAGGTCAGGGGGTTGAGCAGCGGAACGGTGTGCCGTTGAGTACCGCCTAGTACCTTGGAGTGCCTCCGGCTTGTTATGCAGGGTGGGTGAGCATCCCGACCCCACGATCCAGGGCCCACCGACGCGGTGGTACGCGTCGTCCTGGCGTGCGTGTGCGGCTCCGACCTCTGGTACTAGCGTGGCGAGACCCAGTTCAGGTCGATGCGCATACCCGCGTGATCAGACCGGGGCCAAGGCGAGTCTTGCTCTGGCGTGGCGGGTCTTCATCGATCAGACGTTCGGGTCGGGCAGGAGCTCCCGTACCTCTTGTGCACAGCGACAGGCGACGGCGATCTTGGCAGCCCACTCCAGCGCCTCCTCGCGTGAGGGCACGTCGACGACCGCGAACCCGCCGAGGACCTCCTTGGTCTCCGGATACGGGCCGTCGGTGACCGTCCCGTCGGTGGCCACGACGCTCGCCTGCTGGCTTTCCAGTCCGCCGCCGAAAACCCACGCGCCTGCATCCTTGGCCTCCTGGACCACCGCGTGCGCGGCCTTGGCCACGTCGGGCAGATCCTCCTCGGGGAAGGTCATCCAGCCGTCATCGAACGAGATCAGGTACCGCGTCATCCCATGCCTCCTTGTTCCGGCAGAGCCTCTTCTGACTTCTCACTTGTTCTACGAACGCCTCCGCCCGAATCCGACAGGCTGCCCGAAAGCTCTGGTCGCGGCGGCGGGTCAGGTAGGCCGTCTCGGCGGTGTTGCCCGCCAGCGCGATGGCTCGGTCGTACGCCGCCCGCGACTCCTCGCTGCGGCCGAGCCGGCGCAGGATGTCGGCTCGGGCCGCGAAGTAGGCGTGATAGTCGACCAGCTCCTCCTGGAGACGGTCGACGATCGCCAGCGCGACGTCCGGGCCATCGATCTCCGCGATCGCCACCGCTCGATTGAGGGCGACGATCGGCGACGGATCGAGATGAACGAGCTGGTCGTAGAGGGCCACGATCTGCGACCAGTCGGTGTCGCGCGCATCGCTGGCCGAGGTGTGCACGGCGTTGATCGCGGCCAGGATCTGGTAGCGGCCCGGGGTCTGGCCCGTGGCCAGGCGCTGCCTCACCAGCCGATGGCCCTCATCGACCAGCGCGGCGTCCCAGGCCTCACGGTCCTGCTCGCCAAGCGTGACCAGCTCGCCGTTCGCCGAGACCCGGGCGGCGCGACGGGCCTCGGTGAGCAGCATCAGCGCCAACAGCCCCGCCACCTCACCGTCCTCCGGCATCAGTTCACGAAGCAGTCGCGCGAGTCGGATGGCCTCGGCGGTCAGGTCGGGACGCACAGGGTCGGTGTCGGGGCCGCTCGTCAGGTAGCCCTCGTTGAAGACCAGGAACAGGACGGCGAGCACGCCGGAGACTCGTCCCGGCAGGTCATCCGCGGACGGCACCCGGTAGGGGATGCGAGCCACCTTGATCTTCGCCTTCGCACGGGTGATCCGTTGTCCCATGGCGCCTTCCTGCACCAGGAAGGCACGGGCGATCTCCGGCACGGTCAGACCGCCGATCATGCGGAGCGTCAGCGCTACGCGGGCCTCCGGGGCGAGCGCCGGGTGACAGCAGGTGAAGATCAGCCGAAGCCGCTCGTCTTGGACGGCGCCCAAGGAGGCGTGCGGGACGTCGTCGTACATCATCTGCGCCTCCTTGTGCTTGTCGTCTCGCTTGTTCTCGCGCCTGATCCGGTCGAGGGCCTTGCGGCGGGCGGTCGTGGTCAGCCAGCCGCCCGGGTTGGGCGGGACGCCATCGGCCGGCCACCGCTCGACGGCGGTCGCGAAGGCCTCGGCGGCGGCGTCCTCGGCGACGCCGAGATCGCCGAAGTGCCTGGTCAGGGTGGCGACCACCCGGGCCCACTCCTCGTGATGGGCCCGGGTGATCGCCTCACCGACATCGATCGGGCTCACAGGAACGGCCGCACCTCCACCCGGCGGTTGCAGGCCTTCGATCCCGCGGCGGCCAGCTCCAGCGCCTCGTCGAGGTCACGGGCCTCGATGATCCAGAAGCCGGAGAGCCACTCCTTCGTCTCGACGAACGGGCCATCGGTGAACACCGCTTCAGCACCCCGGCCGTCGATGACCGTGGCCGTGCTCGGCGCCCCGAGGCCGGCCGCGAAGACCCAGTGGCCGTCCGCCTGGAGCCCTTCGTTGAAGGCGTCGATGTCGGTCATCTCGTCCGAGGTGGCGGAGTCGGGCGTGTCGTCGATCACGGAAACCAGGTACTGCATACGGATCATCCTCCTGCGATACGGAACGCCCTCGTGGGCGTTGCTCACTCGTACCACGAACACCTCCGCCCCGATCCGACACCGCCTCGCGATCTTTCTCAACGACCTTCCGGCACGCAGATCATGACGATCCCGACTCCTCGGAGCCATCGCTCGACGGCTGTTGGAGCAAGGACCTGCGGACTTTCTGGGTGGGCGCTGAGGGTCTCGAACCCTCGACCTTCGCCTTGTAAGGGCGAGACGAACGTGCAGGTCAGAGCGTTGTGAAGACTGAATCGAGTACCTGTGAGTACCTCTCAGTACCCGTGAGTGTCCGTGCGTTGTTACGCGAAGTGTTACGCAGAGCGCTGCGGACGGCCGTGTGGTTGTGCGGCATTGGGTGGATGATGGCGACAGCAGCAGCTGGCGACACATCAGGAGGATCACGATGGCACCGAAGGTTCTCGTTCTCGGGGGCAATTTCGCGGGGCTCACCGCGGCGCTCAGCGTGAAGCAAGAGTTCGGCGACGAGGTTGACATCACCGTTGTGTCGAAGTCCGACCGGTTCCAGTTCAACCCCTCGTTCATCTGGATCCCGTTCGGGAAGCGGAAGGCCAAGGACGTGATCTTCCCGGTGGCCAAGACCTTCGAGTCGCACGGCGTCGAGTTCGTCCACGGCGAGGCGACGTCGATCGACCTCGAGGCGAAGAAGGTCGAGACCTCGCGCGGCGAGTACGGGTACGACTACCTCGTGATCGCCACCGGCTATCTCAACGACTTCGAAGTGATCCCCGGACTCGGCCCTGAGGGCAACGCCTACTCGATCACGTCCCTCGACGGCGCGGTCGATGCAGCTGAGGGCTGGGCGCGGTTCCTGAACCAACCCGGACCCGTCGTGGTCGGCGCGACCCAGGGCGCCGCGTGCTTCGGCGCCGCCTACGAGTTCGTGTTCAACGTGGCGTATCACCTGAAGAAGCAGAAGCTCAAGGTGCCGGTCTCGTACGCGAGCGCCGAGCCATTCCCGGGCCACTTCGGCATCGGTGGGCTCCCCGGCGGCGAGAAGATGCTCGGGATGTTCTTCAAGCACACCGGCATCGAAGGCATCTTCGATGTCGCGATGGAGGAGATCGTGCCGGGCGAGATCCGTCTCACGGACGGTAAGAAGCTTCCGTTCCGCTACGCGATGGTCGTCCCGCCGTTCGTCGGTGCCGACGTGGTCAGGGCGAGCGGCCTCGGCAACCCGAAGGGGTTCATCGATGTGAAGGACACCTACCAGACGCTCGGCGATCCGAACGTCTACGCGGTCGGCATCGCGGCCGCGGTCAACGCGCCGTGGCAGACCGCGAACGCGGTGGGCGTGCCCAAGACCGGGTTCCCCGCCGAGACGATGGCCCACGTCGCTGCGACGAACATCGCGTCGCAGATCCGAGGCGAGGAACCGACGAAAGAGGAGGGGTTCGGCGACATCCCCGCCGTGTGCATCATGGACGCGGGCAACAACGGCGTCGCGATCCTGGCAGACAAGATGCTGCCACCGCGCAAGCACGGCGTGATGATCCCTGGCCCCCAGAACCACGCCGCCAAGATCGCGTTCGAGAAGTACTTCCTGTGGAAGATGAAGAACGGGTACGTACGGTTACCTTGACCCCCTCCTCAGGTGGCGCTGACGCGATCTAGGGTGGGCGCTGAGGGTGTCGAACCGCCGACCTTCGCCTTGTAAGGGCGAGACGAACGTGCTGGTCAGGGAGTTGACCTGCGGAAACTCGGTGCCGTTGAGTACCGCTGCGTACCTCGGAGTGCCCTCGGCTTGTTATGCAGCTGCTATGCAGGGAGGCTCGAGCGAAGGGCTCGGTCAGGGGTACGGCTCGAGAAGGTAGGCGGCGTTCTCTGCGCTGAGACCCAGCCCCCCACTTTGGGTGAGAGGGGTGGTTCGTTGTGGCCATGCTCCGTCAGCCCCCTGCCCGTCACTCCTTCGCCCGATTGCCCGCTGGGGCTCGTAGGGGAAGACTTCGAACCCTCACTGGTGCCCGCAGAGAGGGGCGGAGCCGTCTGACGGAAGCTCGCGCCTCTGACGGGAGGGTGTCATGAGCCGTCTCACCTCAACGCGAGGATCCCGCGTCATCGCGACGCTCGGACTCGCCATCTTGGTGGCGTCCGCGACCATCGTGTCTCCGGCGACGGCGGCGCCGACCGCGACACTGCTGGTCGCCGGACTCGCAAGCGGATCGGGCAGCACGGTCGGACCGGATGGAGCGCTGTACGTCACCGAAGGAGCAGCGGGCCGTGTCTCGCGGGTCGATCCGCAGACGGGGAACGTCACGACCTATGCGAGTGGCCTGCCGCCCTCGATCGTCGGCATCGGTGGCGCGATGGATGTCGTGTTCAAGAGCGGGACCGCCTACGTGCTCGTGACGCTGGTCGGCTCGGATGTCGGGGGCAGCGATGTCGTCGGCATCTACCGGGTGGACGGGCCGGACGACTTCACCGTCATCGCGGACATCGGGGCATTCTCGTTGGCCAATCCACCCGCCACGGACTTCTTCGTCCCGACCGGGGTCCAGTACGCCATGGAGAAGCACCGCAATGGGTTCCTGGTGACAGACGGCCACCACAACCGGGTGCTGCGGGTGACCCTCGACGGGACGGTCACCGAGGTGATCACCTTCGGCAACATCGTGCCGACCGGCCTCGAGGTTCGCGGCAAGACGGTGTACATGGCGGAGGCCGGACCGGTGCCGCATCTGCCCCGGGACGGCAAGATCGTGTCGTTCCGGACGAGGTCAGGAGCGGTCACCGACGTGGCCACTGGCGGTCGGCTACTCGTGGACGTGGAGTTCGGCGCGGGACACCAACTCTTCGCCCTGGCACAAGGCCACTTCACGCCCGGCCATGACGAGGGGTCGCCGGCGGACCCGAACACCGGCAAGCTGCTCAAGGTCGATGGAGATGGCTTCACCGTCGTCGAGCGGCGTCTGAACCAGCCGACCTCGCTCGAAATCATCGGGAAGACCGCTTACGTCGTCACCCTGGGCGGAGAGATCTGGAAGATCGACCTGGAACAAGACGAAGATCATGATTGACGCCAGATGTAGCGGGTCAGGTCATCGCGGAGGGCGGCAGGAATCTCCACGCTAGCCAGCCCTAGGAGCCACCCGGCCCGTTGGGTCAGCCGGCGGGCACGGGTTGGACTCTAGATCTTCTGGACCTCCATGCAGAGACAGCCGTGGTCGGAGCAGTCGGCGATCCACGCGAGCTAGGTTGATGGGGTCGGCTCCCTCGGCCATCCGAGCACCGTGACCTCGGCACCGTCGAAGTCCTTGAACGCTATGTGCTCGACCTCGACGCGCGAGGCGAACGCCCGCCGTCAGTATGGTGGGCACTCGACGCCAGGCCCCGTTGTGACTCTGAGCCGATACTTCTCCCCTGACTTGACGGTCAGGCTGATCCGGCACCGATTCGTCGGAGGGTCGAGGGCGCTTGTCTGGCCCGGTTCGGGACACATGGCTTCACAGGGGCGCTCGTAGGTCAAGATGGAGTACCTGTCGGGTGCCAGCAACTCCCGCATGACGAACTCCAGCTCGTTGGCCGAGTAGCTGCGCTCGAGGATGAGCTCACCCGCACGTGTTCGCACGCGCAGGAAGAGGTCCAGCGAGCCCCTCGGCCGCGAACCTCGAGAGCCACTTGTAGGCGGTGGCGCGAGAAACGCTCATCGCCTCGGCCGCGGCGACCGCAGACCATCCGTCCACGAGCACCCGCTCGACGAGCACTTTTCGCCCGAGCGGGGTGAGCTTCGCCCTACGATGGGCCACGAGAGCCTCCTTCCGGTTCGGAGTTCGGACAAACCCCAAACCGTGGAGGGAGGCTCTCGTCTGTCAACAACCCAGGTGGGAACTACAGCTAGCCCAGGAACCGAGAACCTCCTCCAGCCCTTGGTCGTCTGGGGAGCTCGATAGGGCGACCGGCTCATTGGCGAGACCGGCTCAGACATGACACGGATCGCTTGGCGTGTGGATCGAACTGGGTGGCCGCTACGGGTTCTCACATCCGCGGACCTGGTCCTCCGCGCCCGCGGAGCACGTATCAACCCCAGCCCCTCCGGAGAAGAGATCGACGATCGGCACATCCACCTCGCCCTCCTGGAGCAGGTCGTTCCCGTCGTTGCCGAAGAGGCGATCAGCGCCGACACCGGCGTGAAGGTCGTCGTTGCCTCCGCCGCCGATCACCAGGTCGTCACCGTCTTCCTCGTCGCCGAAGTTCAAGGCGTCCCGCCCGTGACCGCCCCGGATCTCATCGTTCCCGTCGACGCCGGTGACGAAATCGGGTCCGCCCCCTCCGGACATCCGATCGTCCCCGCCGCCACCATCGATGATGTCGCTGCCGCCCCTCCCGCAGATGAGATCGTCGCCGTCGCCGCCGAAGATGATCTGGCGGTCCCCATCGCCGACGATCACGTCCGGGCCCGGAGTGCCGTCGATCCGTTCATCACCGGTGTTCGTGATCGTTGGGGGGACGCCGAAGCACGTGGGCGCGCCGGCCCTGATGCGCACGATGCCGTTGTCCCCGATGCTCGGGCAATCGACTTCCTCGTCCGAACAGTCCGTGTTCACGAAGGTGTCGAACCGAGCCTGACCCGTCACGAACGTCGAGAACTCGTTCGCAATCACGACGACGGACCACGACACCGTCTCTGCGGCGGAACAGGAGAAAGTCGCCGTGCCTCCCCCGTTGAGCGTGATGTCGCCGGGAGGCTGGATGAGCACAACTCCAACGTTCCCCGACGCAGCGGCCCCCAGGCACGTAAGCGTGCCGTTCACCTGCACCTGCGTTGGCGAAAGGAGGATCGCCGTTCCGTTCGTGGTCACCTCGAGGGAGTGCGTGGCGCTGGCGGCTGTGGACGAGGCGAGGATGGCGAGCACCGGTGCCATGATGAGGGATATCCGTCGCATGTCGGCGTCCTTGGGTCGGGGGAGCGCAGCGTAGCCACGCGTCGCGCCGCGTTACCAGGGCCGAAAGGCCAGAAGCGTGTGTGCGCCTGGTCGCGCGTCACGCTGCAAGGCAGCCCTTGGGACGCGAACCTCTAACCCTTCGCCTCGTTCAGGGCCAGGGGAACATGGCGGTCAGGATGTTGAGTAGGTGCGCCCATCGGACGTTGCCCCGACCCGTGTCCGCTTGCGTGCCTTGACCTCCCTGCTTCTCGCGCTGATGACATCCGGTGCGGTCGTCTGCTAGACACCCTGATCCGTCGACCTCAACATGAGCTCAGGGGGAGAGTCCCCACTGACGGGCGCGTTCACATCCGCTGGGGCTGGTTGATCGGAAGGCGCCCGCTGCGGCCATGGATCTCGGCCTCTTAGAACGGCTTCGTCACCATCAGCAGCAACACGACGAAGATCATCGCAAGCTCGTACCATCGCGCTGCCGTGACGACTGGATCATGTAGCGCGGCGGAGAGCTCCGGGGTGACCCTGCCCGCCTCGGTGGCCGTCGACAGCGCGGACTCGAAAACCCTTCCCCGAGGGATGAAGATCAACGGGACGAGAGGGATGGCCGTCGCGAACAGGATCAGCGAGATCGGCAGCCATAGCGCTCCCTCCCCCCAGAGGGGAAGGTCCTCCGCCCACCACGTCAGGATCCCCAGGACCAACACGGCGAAGGATCCGGGGATGACGAGGAACCGCTCGAACGGTCCCGCTGCCTCCACCAAGCGTTGAACGTCGTTGATGTCGTTGGTTCGTCGTCGCGCTCTGCCGAGCAGGATGTCTCGCCCGACGAGCCCGGCGACGAACGCGAACGCCGAGAGAACGTGGAGGAACCTCACGACATCGCTCAGGCCCACATTCGGCAGCGTTCCGGAGGCGGAACGCCCTGTCAACCAGCGCCGCCGCCGGCGTCCGAGGTCGCCTGGCTCAGGGTGCCTCTTCCTGCCTGGGCCACGTCCACGCGTACCAGATGATCAGCACCAGGAGGGCGCTCTCCGAGACGCTCAAGAACCAGAAGTACCCCGATGTCTCGCCGATCGCCGCAGCGATGATCGAGACGAGGTACAGGCTCGGCAGGATGATGTTGGTCCAGCGGTTGACGGTGGGGCTCAGAACCAGCGAGAGGAACACCATCCACGCTCGCGATCGCGATGTAGAGCGAGATCGCGAAGAGGAAGACCTGTGTGATCGCGATCCCCGAGATCTCGCCGGCCATCACCTCCTCGATCTGACCCGGGTTGAAGAAGCCGAAGATGTCCCCGTATGCGAACAGGAAGAGCGTGGCGATCCACAGGGCTGCGATCTTGAACCGCACGCCCACCTTCACGTCGATGAATGTCCTGGAGCTTGCGCTGGTCACCTCGGCCCCCTCCTCCGTCGGCCTGGTCAAGTCTAGGCCCGACCCCCTACGAGAGCCGACCCCAGCCGTGCGGAGGCCCTATCGTGCCCGGCTCCATCACCCACTAGTCGATGTGCTCGGTGACGAGCCCATCGTGGTCGAACCGGAGCATGCCCACCCCCGCGAGCGTGTTGTCGCCGTCTTCGACCTCCTGGAGCTGCGCCCAGTACCCGAGCGCCGCTCGGTCACCATCGACCATCGGGGCGCCGAACCAACAGCGAGTAACTTCGGTCTCCCGGGCGAACGCCCGGGTCACGTACCCGAGGGCGCCGCCGCCGTCCGGATCCCGGAACGGATGCGAGCGGTACGTCGCACCCTCCGCGGAGAGGGCCGAGATCAGGCTGACGTCTCGGATCGGCCAACAACGGAGCCAACGTGGGCGTGGGCGCAGACCGGGGCCGGCGGTCCATGACGACCTCGTGCACCGGGAGTTCACCGCGGCTCACCCGAACGAAGTGGCTCACCGACATCACCGAGCATCCGACCGCCGAGGGCAAGCTCTATCTGTGCGCGATCAAGGACGCCTGCTCGAACCGGATCGTCGGCTACTCGATCGATGATGGGATGAAGGCGACCCTCGCGGTCGCCGCGCTCCGCAACGCCACCGCGCTGCGAGGCTGCCGCGGCACGGTGGTTCATTCGGACGGAGGTTCCCAGTTCCGATCGGCGAGGTTCGTGCGAGCGCTCCGCGAGAACGGCCTCATCGGTTCGATGGGACGGACCGGGACCTGCGGGGACAACGCCGCGATGGAGTACGAGGGAGGAGCTGCGCCTGGCGATGGTCATATGGATCGAGCGGACCTACCACCGCGGCGTCGTCAACGCGGCCTCGGCAAGGGAGGCGCACAGCGCCCCACAGGCATCCTCCGTGCCGTCCCTGTGCTCGAGCGACAGCAGCAGTAGCGAGGCTGACGTAGGCTGCCACCAGGCGGTGATGGTGCGCTCCCGGAAGGCTCGGATTCTCCTAGTGCTGGTCGGCCTTGCTGTGGTGATGGTGGGCTGGTTCTCGTGGAGCTTGGAGCAGGAGTACGGCTCGGGAACCAACTTCGGCCTCGAGATCAAGCCGGACGACACGGTCGTTGTGTACGACGTGGATGAGCAAGCGGGAACAAGGAGCCCTGTCTTCGAGGGGTCCTCCCAGGATGCAGAGGCGTACATGGAGCGGCGTCGGGCCGAGGGTGAGAGCTTCGTGATTCCCGGGTTAGTCGTCGCTCTAGGCGTTGTTCTCGTTGTTGTAGGCCTGCTCCCATTCCAAAGGATGCGGGGCGGATCCTGACGGCCGGGCGTCCCGACCTAGCAGTAGGGACTCGGCAGGCGTGCTCGTCGCTAGTGGCTGCAACGGCGGCAAGTGCCTACAGGCACTGGGCAGGCGCAAGGGCGCGCACAGGCGACGCGCTACCATCACCTGATGGCCGACAAAGCGGCGAACCAAGCCGAGCTCGACCGCATCCGGTGGGATGAGTGGATCAAAGGCGTCACGAGCTCCGCACAGGAGGCATGGGCATCGGGCCGTACCTTCTATCATTCTGGCTCTGTCCCGGAATGACCCTGCCGGGGTGATGGCTGGCAAGGACGGCCTAGGTGTAGTTCCCACCTAGGTTGTTGACAGACGAGAGCCTCCCTGCACGGTTTGGGGTTTGTCCGAACTCCGAACCGGAAGGAGGCTCTCGTGGCCCATCGTAGGGCGAAGCTCACCCCGCTCGGGCGAAAAGTGCTCGTCGAGCGGGTGCTCGTGGACGGATGGTCTGCGGTCGCCGCGGCCGAGGCGATGAGCGTTTCTCGCGCCACCGCCTACAAGTGGCTCTCGAGGTTCGCGGCCGAGGGGCTCGCTGGACTGCAGGATCGCACCTCTGCTCCGCACCGCCGCCCCCGAATCCAATGAGAGCCCCGAAGCGCCCGTGCCTGTCACAGGCGGACACACAGCAGCTCAACCGGAGCGCCTCCAAGGTCGGGGTCTGCAAGTCACGGAGCTTTCGGAGGGCGCCGTGCTTGCTTAGCTGTGGGGACCCGCGCCGGTTGAGCCCTTGCTTTCCAAGCAACTCGTTCCTAGCAAGCGGGCGGCTCCATATCGACGTGAAGATCGGAACAGAGGGTGGCGATTCCGGATGTCTTGTCTTGCAGACCCTTCTTCCCGCAGGCCATCCGGCTCAGTCAGTCGGCCGAAATTACCTCCTAGGCACGAATTCTCGCGCTGAGGGTCTCGAACCCCCGACCTTCGCCTTGTAAGGGCGAGACGAATCGGCAGGTCAGGGCGTTGAGCAGCGGAAACGGTGTGTCGTTGAGTACCGCTGAGTACCTTGGAGTGCCTTCGGGTTGTTATGCAGGTGTTATGCAGAGAGAGGGATTGGCGCCAAGCCCGGTCGCCCGATCCCGCTTGATACTCGTCAGGCCGTCCGGGACATCGGTCTTCCGAGGAGCACAGCCCACAGTGCTCTGGTCGACCCTGCCCAGCCGAGCGACCGCCCGGCGGGCGAGTACCCGATCGCCGACGTGGGCAGTCGGACCCTGACCGGGTCGGACCTGATCGAGAACCGGAGCGGTGAGTCCATCACCTGGGTCTCGCCATCGAGGCCGATCTCGATCGGTGAGCCCGATGAGACCTCGAAGGTCCGTGTCGACCAACTCGAGAGCCCGTCGAACCGATCGGGCCGAGCGGTCGCGGCCGCCGCGAGGAAGCTCCTCGCCGCCCGATCGCCGTCGATGACGAGCGACACCACCCCGAGCCGCTCCGTGTCCAGCCGTGGTCGGCTGCCGAGCGCTGCGAGCGTGTCGCCGTAGGGGTTGTTCGAGACCTGGATGACGTGCGCCCCGTCGTGGTGGCCGTCGGGCGCGTCGAACCGCAGGTCGAAGGGCTCCGTGTCGGGGCCGAGGACCCTCGGGAGCGTCGCGAGGGTCGTGTCGACCTTAGCGTCCCGATAATCAGGCGATCGAACGATCGCCGCATAAAGCCCGAGCGAGACGTTGTTGACGAAGACCTTCCCGTTGACATCAGCAAGATCCATCGGTCGTTCGACCGCCTCGCCGTAGGCGTCGAGCGCGCCGACGACGTCTTCCCGATCCAGCCCCAGGTCGAGTGCGAGGTGGTTCCGGGTGCCGGCGGGCACGACCACCATCGGGAGTCCCATCTCCGCAGCGATGCTTCCCACGACCGCCTGCGACCCGTCTCCTCCGGCCATGCCGACCACGTCGTGCTTCGGCGCCGTCTCGCGGATGATCGCCACCCAGTCCTGCCCACCTTCGAGCACGACCGGCTCGATCCCTCTGGCACGGCATTCGTCGACCAAGTGGAAGCGTTCGGCCTTGCCGCCCCCGGACTTCAGGTTCATGAACAGCACGCCGTTCGCCGCGGGCGGGACAGGGGTACCGGGCGTCTCCGCTCCCCGAAGCGCCTGCGTCGTCGTGCCGATCGCGTACCGGGCGAGCCCGGCGGCCACGATCAGCGCGACGATCCTCAGGCCGAGAGAGAGCCCATCGAGATCGTCGTCGCCGATCTGGAGGAGGAACACCGCGACCACCGCGACCACCGCGACGATCACCGCGACGACGCGTCGCGGCCCCGACCGGGTCACGGCCACCCATCCGGCGAGCAGCAGGACCGCGAACAGCACGAGTTGCGCGAGGAGCCTGGGCAGGTCGCCCGCCAACGTCACGATCGTGACGACGACAACGACAAGCAGCAGCACGAGCGCCACCGCCGCGGCGACCCGTCGAAGGATCACTGCCACCCTCCGTCACTCTCACACGAAGCCCTGAGCACGATCAGCATGTCCTGGTTCCCAACCACCACGAACCTCCTCGTCACCGCCCGCACGCCGCAGCTAGCAGATCTCGCTCACCTTCGCGGACAGGTTCGTCGACGCGCTCCCGAGCCGCGTCATCGCGGTGCCGATCTCGGTCGCGGCCGCCCCGAGCCCGCCCGCTGACGACACTCCCTTGAGTGCCGTCTCCAAGCCCTCGAACGCCGTCTTCACCTGGTCGACCGCGGGCTTCAGTTCGGACGATACCGCCGAGAGCGCGGCCTCGAGGTCGGTCTTGGCCTCGGCCGCGGCCGACTTCAAGGCGTCGACGCCGTCGTTCACCGGGTCCACCTGCGTCAGCGTCGTGAGGGAGGCCTGTAGCGCCATCACGTCGGTGCATGCCGAGGGCGACGGGGAGCCATTGGACGCGTCGTCCCCACCGCACCCGCTGGCGACGAGTCCAAGGATCAGCAGCACCACGATCCCGAAGGTCCGAGCCGCCGTCCTCGTCGTACCGACTGCCCCACAGCTGCGCTCTTGCGACATGCCTTCCCCCCTCGACTCCTCGAAGCACCTTCCTGCCTGCATATCGCATCCAACACGGAACGGGAATGGGTCGCATCATGCAGGGTGCGTGATTCGACGGGTTGAGCCGCATCTCGGCAGCCCCTAGGATTCGCCGGTGACCGCGGATCACCTCGAGGGATCAGGCACCGACGAGCTCGACGGGCTGCTGCTCGACGCGAAGCTCTCGATCCCGCACCCACGTCCAGAGGCCGTCAGCCGAGCCTCGACCATCGCCTCGGGTCGAGCGAGCGATCGCCGCGTGGTGGCCGTGACGGCGCCGGCGGGCTACGGCAAGTCGACCCTGCTGGCGCAGTGGGCCGACGCCGAGGATCGTCGCGTGGCCTGGGTGTCGCTGGACCGACTCGACGACGATCCGATGGTCCTGCTCTCCACACTTGCATCCGCGTACGCCCGGGTCTCACCCGAGGACGCCGACCTGATCGCCGACATGGGGGGCCTCGGCACATCGGCCCTCGGACGCGCCGCTCCGCGCCTGGCGTCCGTGTTGCGGACGAGCCCAGCGGCGTTCGTGCTCATGCTCGACGATCTACACGAGCTTCGGTCGCCGGCATGTCACGACGTGCTGGGCGTGGTGATCGCCGGTATCCCTCAGGGCTCGCAGCTCGTGGCCGCGAGCCGGTCCGAGCAACCCCACGTCGCGAGGCTCCGAGCATCGGGCGATGTGCTGGAACTCGCGACAGAGGATCTCGCCCTCGATCCCGCCGGCGCCAAACAGATCTTCGCGGAGGCCAGCGTCAGCCTCACGGACGACTCGGCGGCCACGGTGATCGAACGGACCGAGGGGTGGCCGGTCGGTCTCTACCTCGCGTCGTTGATCGCGAGCGACGGGAAGTCCGATGCCCTCGCGGTCTCTGGTGACGACCGGTACGTCGCCGACTACCTCTATCGCGAGTCGGTGATGCAACTGCCGGAGGAGACCCAGCGCTTCCTTCGGCGGACGGCGATGCTCGATCAGGTGAGCGGCTCGCTCTGCGATGCGGTCCTCGAGACGACAGGATCGCACGAGATGCTGCGGAGCCTGGAGCGGTCCAACACGTTCCTGATCCCGCTCGATCGCCGACGGGGCTGGTATCGCTACCACGCCCTGTTCCGGGAGTTCCTGGAAGGCGAACTCGGTCGGGCCGAGCCCGACATCGTCATGAAGCTCCACCTGCGTGCTGCCGACTGGTACGAAGCGAACGGGTCGTCGGCGATGGCCCTGAACCATCTGCTGCACACGGACGAGCGAGAGCGCAGCGTGCAGCTCGCGACGTCCCTGACGCTGGAAACGTATGCGGCCGGACACATGTCTACGGTTCAGCGGTGGCTGTCGGCGCTCGGCGACGACGCCATCGAGGGGTACCCCCCGCTCGCCGTGCTCGCCGCATGGGTCGCGGCGATGACCGGGCACACGGCAGACACCCAGCGATGGGCGACATTCGTCGATGGCGCTTCGTTCGAGCTGGCCCCGGCGGACGGCAGTGCATCGTTCGCCTCCGCGAGGGCGATGCTCCGCACCGCCCTCTGTCCCGCGGGGCCGGAGCAGGCGGTGACCGACGCGACGTTCGCGGTCGCCCAGGAGCCGCCGTGGAGTCCGTGGCGCGACCAGGCGCTCGGCCTGGCCGGAGAGGCGTACCTGCTCACGGGCGAGACCGAGCGAGCCAGGACTGCCTTCGAGGAGTCCTCGGCGGTGTCGAAGGGAGCGGGCAACTCCGATGCGTTCGTCATCAGCGAGTCCGAGCGCGCGCTCCTGGCGATGGATCGAGGCCTGTGGGACGACGCAGCCGACCGGCTCGAGGAAGCCCTCGCCGCCATCGACCACGGGCGCATGCACGACTACGCGATGAGCGTGCTCGCGTTCGCCGGGGCCGCACGTCTCGCGCTCCATCGAGGTGACCTCGATGCCGTCAACCGGCATCTGACGCAAGCGATGCGGGCCCGACCGACGCTGACGTTCGTGCTGCCCGCGCTCGCGGTCCGTGTGCGACTGCACCTGGCGAAGGTGTGCTGGGCGATCGACGACCACACGACGGCCCGGCATCTGATGCGAGAGATCGACGACATCCTGCTCCAACGGCCGTCGCTGGGAACGCTCGTCGACGACGTCGCGGAGTTCCGGGCGTTGATGGACGAGGCCGGACGGGTCGCCGCGAGCGGCGGGCCGCCGCTCACCCCGGCGGAGCTCCGGTTGCTCCCCTACCTGCAGACGCACCTCACCCTGCGCGAGATCGGCGATCGACTCTTCGTCTCCCGCAACACCGTGAGCTCGGAGGTCAGCTCGATCTACCGGAAGCTGGGCGTCTCGTCGCGAAGCGATGCGGTCGAGCGGGCCACGGCTATCGGTCTGCTCGGCGGGTAGCCGCCGTCGGAGGGGCTAGCCCTCAAGCGCGTCGTCGAGGTCGTGGCCGAGCGCGAGCGCGACCTTCGGAGCGGCGGCCACGGCGTGGGGTAGCCCGACGACGGGAACCACGCCGACCAGCACATCGACGATCTCGGCAGGTGAGGCGCCGCTGCTGACCGCGGCGTCGGCATGGGCGCCATAGGATGGGCCTGCGCCGCCGACCGCCACCAGCGCGGCGAGCCGAACGAGGGCGAGGGTCTTCGGATCGAGGAGCTCGGCGTCGACGCAACCACCGGCTCGGTCGTCCACGAACTCGGCATCGCTGACGGCCAGACGGCGCAAGCGGTCCATGTAGTCCACCGCCCTCAACCTCCTCCAGTCGGCGGCCTCCTCGTGGACCGTCAGACAGATGGTGCGATGCGACGTCGGCGGCGACATCACACAGACCGCGTGAAGCGCCGCCGGCAACCTTCACGCGGTTTGTGCGAGGCGGTCTCGATCGCCTTGCCGGATGATGGGTCGAGGCCGGTCGGCCGAGCGAGATCGAACCGACCAGAACGCTGGCCCGACCCGCCTCGCCTCACCGTCGATATCGCGGCCCAGCTGGTCGAGACTCGCTTTCAGGGGGGGACCCATGAGCGACGAGGCAACGAGCGCCACATCGGATCCGCCGAGCACGAGCACGCTCGACGCCACCTCGACGCCCGGCTCGGCGCCCTTGGCCCCGGTCCCCAAGATCGGGGCATGGGCGTGGAGCTTCATCGGGGTCGTGGTGGCGACGGCGATCATCGTCACGGCGTTGGGTGCCGTCAGCGAGATCGTGCTGCCGCTCCTCTTCGCCGCCGTCCTGGCGGTCATCTTCAAGCCTCTGGTCGGGAGGCTGAAGCGCCACGGACTCAAGCCCACCCTGGCCGCCGGTCTGATCGTGCTCGGCCTGCTCTTGCTGATGACCGTCGTCGTGGTCGCGACCGCGCGGGGCATAGTCGCCCAGACCGACGAGATCGGCGCGTCGGTCGACGCGGCGATCGACAACGCGGGCTCGCTCGGCATCGACGAGGCCACGCTCGAGGATGTCCGGGCCGCGAGCGAAGAGACGGCTCCCGCCGTGGCCGAAGGCTTCCTCACCAAGCTGGTCTCCGGACTCAGCGCGTTGGTCGGCCTGGCCGGCGGCTTGATCCTCGGAGCGCTGATCATGTACTACCTGCTCAAGGACGGCAGACGGCTGCGGCATGCCGTCGTAGCGCAGATCGATCCACCGGCCCGCGGTGAAGTCGACGACTTCATCGATGACGCGTGCCGGATCCTGCGCGAATACGGACGGGGCCGCACCGTGATGTCCGCGATCGTGTCGGTGGTGATCGGTGTCGCGAGCCTGCTGCTCGGCTTGCCGCTCGTGTTCACGATCGTCGTCGTGAACTTCGTGGGCGGCTACATCCCCTACATCGGCGCCTTCCTCGGCGGGGGGCTGGCCGTGATCGTCGCCCTCGGTGAGGGCGGGGTCGGGGTCGCCGCCGTCATGCTCGCGGTGGTGCTCGTCGCGAACCTCGCGCTCGAGAACTTCGTCGAGCCCAAGGTCATGGGACGCACGCTCGACATCCATCCCTTGGTCGTGCTCGTCGTCACCGCGCTGGGGGGTTTCCTCGCCGGCATCGTCGGCCTGATCCTGGCGGTGCCCTTCACCGTGATCGCGGGGAACGCGATCGGTCGTCTCCGGAGACGGGGCTTCTTCAAGGTGGTGGCCGACAAGGCCCAGCCGACCGTGAAGAGCCTGCTGGATTGACGAGTCGGCGCAGACGGGCATGGGCGACGAGGTGAACGCGCGAGCCGACGGGCAGACGCCCGGCGTGAACGGACGCACGGCCGGACTGCAGACCCGGGTATCGCGATCGCTCGTCGGCCAGACATGGGATCGGATGCTCGAGGTCGAGTTCCTCGACCGGAGCGTGGCCCTCGCAGGCAAGGCGTTCGTCTCCTTCTTCCCGCTCGTGATCGTCGTCGTCGCCTTCGTGCCCGACTCGTTGCGCACGTCGATCCGTACAGCCGTGCTCGCCCGATTCGGGATCGAGGGGGATGCGCTCGCCCTCGCGAGGGAGGCGTTCTCGTCGACGGACGACGTCCGCAAGGCCACGGGTGTGCTCGGCCTCGTGCTCACGCTCCTCTTCGCGACCTCGTTCACCCTGTCGCTGCAGCGCTGCTATCTCCGCGCCTGGCGCCGCCCGCCGGGCGCCGGCGTCCGACATCACTGGCGCGGGGCTTTGTGGCTCCTGGCGATCCTGACGATGTTGTCGGTGTTGGGCGCCCTGCGAGGCGTGCTCGACGGAGGGGCCGAAGCCCTGCTCTTCGCGATCCTGTCGCTGACGGTGGTCTCCGGGCTGTGGTGGTTCACGGCCTGGCTGTTCCTCCTCGGCGAGGTCCGGGCCCGCGTGCTGGCACCGACCGGCGTGATCACGGGCCTGGCCCTGGCCGGGTTCGCGGCCTCCGCGGCGGTCTGGATGCCGATGATGGTGACGCACAACGAGGCGCAGTTCGGCTTCTTCGGCATCGCCTTGGCGCTCGTGACGTGGTTCTCGGGCGCGGCGGTCTGCGTCGTGCTGGGCATGTGCGCGGGGGCGATCCTCGCCGAGGACGCCGGCCGGATCGGGCGGTCCATCCGGGGCGGCGACGTGTCCACGCTCACCCCCGATGCTCCCCCGAACCTTCCACCCCCCACACGCCCCGGAGCCTCCGGGATGCGATCGAGCGTACCGACGATCGATGAAGGAGCCTGGGATGGCGAGTGAGGGAACCGTGCCGGCAGCGATGTCCGACGCGTCCGGCGGGTCGACCGACATCGGTCAGCGACGACGGCCCGCCGGGTTCAGGGTCTTCTCGTCGGCGTCGGATGCTCCACGATCTCGGCGGCCGACGGACGGCGTGCTGCTGGGCGCGGCGATCCTGGGCGCGATCGTCATGTCGTTCCACGCTCCGGGACCGACCGCGATCGACACCGCCGCCACCGACCTCGTCGCCGGGTTGCCCGGGCTCGGCGGGTGGTTCTGGGAGGTCGCCTACCTCCTGCTCCTGATCTGGGCCGCGTGCCTGCTGATCCTCCCCTTGGTCGCGCACGGTCGCACCCGCCTCTTCGTCCTCGAGGTCGTGGCGGGGGGATCGGCGCTGGGTGCCGCGATCCTCGTGGGCGGCGCTGAGGGGACCGATACGTCGACGAGCCTCCACGGCTTCATCAACTCAACCTCGCCGCCGATCTACGTGGCGACCCGCATCGCCGTCGCCACCGCCGTCATCGTGACGGCGTCGCCCGACCTGGCACGGCCGCTGCGGCTGGTCGGTCGGTGGCTGATCGCGATCGGCATGGCGTCGAGCGTCGCGCTCGGCGCCTCCCTCCCGATCGGCGTCCTGGCGGGGTTCCTGATCGGGTTCGGATCGGCCGCCGTGGTGCACCTGCTGTTCGGCTCACCGGGCGGGCGGCTCACACTCGACCAAGTGACCGAGGTGCTCGGAGAGCTCGGGGTCGACGCCACCGCGACACGCGACGCTGCGCTGCAGCCGCGGGGCGTGGCGATCACCCTCGCGTCGACCTCGCAGGGACGGCCGCTGGTGGTCAAGGTGTTCGGTCGGGACGCCCAGGACGGTCAGCTCGTGGCCGCGACCTGGTACGCGATCTGGCATCGCGGCGCGAAGCGGGTCCGAGTGGGACGGCTCCAACAGGTCGAACACGAAGCGTTCGTCACGCTGGCGGCCGAACGGGGGGGTGTGGCCGTGCTGCCGGCGCTCGCGGCCGGCGAGACCCACCAGGGCGATGCCGTCCTCGTTCTCGATGCGAGTGCCCGCATGCTCGGTTCCCTCGAGGCCGACGAGATCGACGTCGAGCGCATCAGCGGTGCGTGGCGTGTCCTCGCCGACCTCCACGAGCTCGGCATCTCGCACGGGCACGTCGACGCCACGACGGTGGTCGTGCGAGACGCCGGGTCGCCGGCGCTCACCGACTTCGGCGCGGCGCAGATCGCGGCGTCCGAGGGAGCGTTGAAGACCGACCGAGCTCAGCTCCTGGTGACGACGGCGCTCGCCGCCGACACCGACCGCGCGCTCGACGGCGCCGCCGCCGTGATCGGTGACGAAGGCCTCGCCGAGATCCTGCCGTTCCTGCAGCCCGCGGCGTTCGAGTTCGAGACCCGCAAGGCGCTGCACGACCAGAAGCTCGACCTGAAGGCGCTTCGTGAGCAGATCGCCGAGCGCACCGGCACCGAGATCCCACCTCTCGAGCCGTTGCAGCGCGTCACGTGGCGATCGCTGCTCAAGGTGGCCGTCGCCGCGTTCCTCGCCTCCACGCTGATCTCCGCCTTCGCGAACATCGGCATCGACACGATCGTCGAACAGTTCCAGAGCGCAGACTGGTGGTGGCTGTTGGGAGCCCTGATCCTGTCGCCCATCTCGCAGGTGCCCCAGGCGTTCTCGACGATGGGGGCGACGGTGCACGAGATCAGGTTCTGGCCCGTGCTGATGCTTCAGTACGGGGTCCAGTTCATCTCCCTGGCGGTGCCGAGTTCCGCCGCCCGGCTCGCGCTCGAGGTGCGCTTCTGGGAACGCGTCGGTGTGCCCGGTGCTGGCGCGCTCTCGATCGGCATGCTCGACAGCTTCAGCACCTTCGTGATCCAGGTGCTCCTCATCGTCGTCATCCTGGCGACCGACGCGGTGAGCCTCCGCCTCTCGTCGACATCGTCCGGGTCGTCGAGCGAGGGATCGAGCATCGACTGGACGACCGTGCTGATCGCCGTCGCCCTCGTCCTGCTCGCGCTCGGCATCGCCTACCTGGTGCCGAAGACGCGCGCCAAGCTCCACGGCTTCCGGGAGACCCTTCGCAAGCAGTGGGCCGACGCGAAGGAAGCGCTGCTCGTACTCCGCCATCCGAAGAAGGTCGTGCTGTTGCTGGGGGGCAACCTGATCGCACAGGTGATGCTCGCGATCATCCTCGGCGTCTGCCTGCACGCGTTCGGGCACTCGGCGTCGCTCGCTGCGCTGATCCTCGTGAACACGTTCGTGAGCCTCTTCGCGGGGTTCATGCCCGTACCGGGAGGCGTCGGTGTGGCGGAGGCCGGGTACACGGCGGGGCTGATCGCGATCGGCGTCCCCGAAGGGGCGGCGACATCGACCGCGCTCGCGTTCCGGCTCGTCACCTTCTACCTGCCGCCGCTCTGGGGCGGGTTCGCGATGCGTTGGATGAAGCGGCAATCGAACCTGTAGGGCGTCGGCTCAAGAGGGGGTCTGGGGATGGGAGATGTTCCGGCAGCTGAGCGGACGTGGATGCACCTCGTCCTGTCCGCCGTGCGAGCGATCGTGACCGCCACGGTGCTCGTGGCGCTGTATTACCTGCTCCCTCTCGACGATCTCTCCGGCGCGTCGGCCGTGGGTGGCCTCATCGTCGGCATCGTCATCTTCCTCGCGCTCGTCGCCTGGGAGGTCTGGAGGATCCTGCGCTCGGTCCATCCGGAGACACGCGCGCTGGAGGCGTTGTTCGTCGTGCTGCCGCTGTTCATCCTGATGTTCGCGACGGCCTACTTCCTGATGGGACGGGCCGAACCCGCGGACTTCACCGAGCCGTTGACGCGCTCCGATGCCCTCTACTTCACCGTCACCGTCTTCGCGACCGTCGGGTTCGGCGATGTGTCCCCGCAGGGCGAGACCACCCGCCTCGTCGTCACCGGACAGATGATCCTCGATCTGATCTTCCTCGGCGTCGGGATCCGGACGATCCTCGGCGCGGTGCAGAAGAGCAAGGAGCGCTCGACGAGCGACCGAACCTGACGCTCACACGATCCGAGTCCCCGGTGGGCGCTGAGGGAGTCGAACCCCCGACCTTCGCCTTGTAAGGGCGACGCTCTGCCAGCTGAGCTAAGCGCCCGCGTTCCTCACGCGAGTTCCGTGTGGCCGCAGGCGCGGCACACCACTCCCCCGAGCTGCGCCGACAGGCGCGTTCCCCCACACTCGCGGCAGCGGTCCAGGCCCTCGGCCCAGTCCGGCCGTTCCGCCTGGCACGCCGGGCAGATCAGCACCTGCCGCCCGCCCGAGACCGCCCTCACCCACGGCGTCTCCCGCTTGTCGGGATCGTAGGTGGGTCGGCCGCACAGGGAACACCCCGGTCGGTCGCCCGTGGCGAGGGCACCGTCCATCGGCCTCACGGCTCGCAAGGATACCGGCGTCAACGATCCGCGTGCGAGCACCACGGATCCACCCGGCCCTTCATGGGGGGCCGTTCGGCCGTGGACCGAACACGGTGGACGCGCTACGCCTTCCATGTGGAAGGAGGCGAGGACATGGCGCGATGGGAAGGATTCCGCCAGTGTCCGGGCTGCGGCTTCGACCTCGCGACCGGCGAGGGCGTGCGTTCGTGCTCGTGGGGCGACTGCCCCTATCTGCCCGAAGAGCTCGACGTGTACTGCCCCGACTGCCGGTTCAACTTCTTCACGATGGAGGGGAACCCCCCATGTGAGGATCCGATGACCTGCGAGCACGGGATCGAGCCGCGGTCTCACATCGAGAACCTCAGGACCTGGATGGCGCAGCAGACGAGCTGACGGCGTCGGTCCGGCGGCACGATGCGGCAAGGGTTAGCCTGCGGCGATGGTGCAGGGTCTCGGATCGCTGCTCGCCGCGATGGTCGTCGTGGCCGCCGCGCCGATCCTGGTCGCGTTCCTGCCGGGACGCGTCCCGCAGGTCGTGCTGCTGATCGCAGGCGGGGTGATCATCGGGCCTGAGCTGCTCGATCTCGCGCAGCCCGACGACATCGAGCTCTTCGCGAACCTCGGGCTGGGGTTCCTGTTCCTGCTGGCGGGCTACGAGTTGGAGCCCACCCTGCTCAAGGAACGTCCCGGCCGGCTCGCGATGATCTCGTGGGCCATCTCGATCGTGATCTCGATCGCGGTCGTCGGCGCGCTCGACGCCGCGGGGCTCGTGAGGGCGTTCCTGCCGGTCGCGATCGGGCTCACCACGACGGCGCTCGGCACCTTGCTGCCGATCTTGCGCGACCACCACATGCTCGAGGGACGCTTCGGCCGATACGTGTTCGCGGCGGGCGCCGTCGGTGAGATGGGGCCCGTGCTCTGCATCGCGTTGCTCCTCGGCCACTACAACTCGATCGTCGAGGTCATCGGTGTGGCGGCCGTGGCGGGCGTCGCCTTCGCGCTCTCGGTGCTGCCGCGCTTCACGCAGGGAACACGGTTCGGCCGCGTCGTCGAGGAGGGACAGGACGAGACCTCGCAGACGACCCTTCGGCTCACGGTGATGTTGCTGGTGGCGCTGCTGTTCCTCTCGGCGGAGTTCGGGCTCGACATCGTGCTGGGCGCCTTCTTCGCCGGCATGGTGCTGAAGCGATGGGCGCCCGGTGACGTCGAGTCGCTCGAGAGGAAGCTCGATGCCGTCGGGTACGGGTTCTTCATCCCGGTGTTCTTCGTCTCGTCGGGCATGGGCCTCGACGTCGTCTCGATCGTGGAGTCGCCCGGGCGCCTGCTCGGATTCTTCCTGCTGCTGCTCGTCGTGCGCGGCGTGCCGGCGCTGTTCGTCTACCGGAAGGACCTGCCGGCACCGCGTCGCGTGCAGATGATGCTGCTCACGGCGACGGCGTTGCCGCTGCTGGTCGCGCTGACCGAGATCGGCCTGCAGAACGGATCGATGCTGCCGGAGAACGCCGCCGCGCTCGTGGGCGCCGGCGTGCTCTCGGTGGCGGTGTTCCCGCTGATCGCGGTGCGCCTGCAGCCTCGAGCGCTCGAGGCCGAGCGCGAGACGCCGACGCCGACCGACGGCTGATCCCTGCATGCCCGCCCGAGGCGATCAGGCGTCGGGCGGGGGGCGGCGGCGCATGCGCGACGGGTAGCCGACCCTCGTGGCATCCATGACCTTCAGATGCCGCTCGCGGGCGAGCTCCTTCAGGAACCGGTCCTCGGCGAGTTCGAAGCGCCGCCACTCTCCGTCAGCATCGACGAAGACCACCGACAGCGGCGAGACCACGGTCTTCGGCTCGACGTATGCCTCGACGCCTGAATGTGCGTCGACCCAGGCGACGATCTCGGCCCGCTCCTCGCTCGGCCCCCCGATGCCCTTGACCTCACGCTTGAGCTGATCGGTCCGCCGGTCCCAGTCGTAGGCCCCGGGCCGATCGGCGCCGACGATGCGGGCGCGGCTCCTGCGCAGCGCGAGCTGGTTCGCCTTCCGAGCCGCGACCCGGATGCCCCAGAGGGCGAGCACGACCAGCACGACGACCGGGATCAGACGGACCACGCCACACACGATAGTTGCGAGGTCGCCGTCGGTGGGCCAAGGTTCGGCTCGTGATGACGCGATGCAGCTGAACCCGACCGAGGAGGATCGGCTCCTGGTGTTCACCGCGGCCCAGCTCGCCCGGGCGACCCTGGCGCGAGGACTGCCGCTGAATGCTCCCGAGGCGATCGCGCTCGTCTGCGACGAGATGCACATGGCGGCCCGGGAAGGCCTGGGCTACGAGGAGGTCGTGGCGGCCGGGCGCGAGGTCGCCGCCGACACGCCGGTGCTCGAGGGCGTGGCATCGATCGCGCCCGAGGTCAGGGTGGAGGTGCTCCTGGACGAGGGCACCCGGTTGATCGTGCTCCGGGAGCCCTTCGGACCGGCGCAGGAAGACGGCCCCGGCGGCATCCGGTTCGGCCACGGCGACGTGCCGCTCGTGCCCGACCGGGAGCGACGGCGCCTCACGGTGCGCAACGCCGGACGACGACCCGTGCGCGTCTCGTCGCACTTCCCCTTCTGGCAGACGAACCCCTCGCTCGAGTTCGACCGCGAGGCAGCGCGCGGCTTCCGACTCGACCTGCCCGCCGGTGACTCGCTCCGGTGGGCGCCCGGTGAGGAGCGCGAGGTCGACCTCGTGGCGTACGGCGGGAACCGCGACCCTCAGGCCTGAGCACGGGGAAAGGCCCGGCGGCCGTAGCCGCCGGGCCTCGGTCCCGCGGATCGTCAGCCGTTCAGTGCGACTGGCCGACCTCGATCGGGATGACGACGAGGCCGTACCCCGCCTTCCCGTTGCCCCAGGCGTAGACCTGGTAGCTCGTGCCGGCCGAGAGCGACAGGTCGGCGGGCCCGATCACCGGATCGCTCTGACGGGCGAGCGACACGAACACCTCGTAGTCGCCCTTCGGCACGTCGAAGCGGCGGGACTCGCCCCAGACGAAGTGCCTGCCGCGGTTCAACGGGGAGCCGTCGGCCCACACGTTGACCGCCGGAGCGGCGGCGGTGTGCCGCACGACCAGCCGAGCTTCGCCCTTCTCGGTCTTGGAGAGGTTGTTCCTCCACAGGGCCAGGTTCGGCGTGCCCTCGTCGTCGAGGTTCGCGACCACGGTGTAGTTGCGGCCGCCCTTCAGCGCCGCGACCGCTTGCAGCACGAAGTCGCCGCACGACTCACCGGCAGGGGTCACCCGCAGACGGTAGCTGCCCTCGGGCAGCGCCACGCCGACGACCGACTCGCCGGGCTCGAAGCCCTCGATCGCCTTCGCCCCGTTCACGCAGACGTCGACGGTCAATCCAGGGATGCCGTGCACCACGTTGATCGTGGCGTCCTTCGCTCCGGCCTGCGCCGAACCGGCGCCCACCAGCGTCATGACCGTGGCCACCGAGATGGCCAGGCCGATCATCCTCTTCCGCATCGTGTTCCCTCCCTTCGCGAGGAACGGCACGGACGATTGCCCGAGCGCGCCTCGCGTCGCGTGTGCCGGGAGATACGTGCCCGATGGCGAGCCGGATCGGAACGAAGCATCCGTGCATAGGTTCGGTCGGGCGCGGGCCGGGGCGAGTGAGGCGCAGGCCGGCGCGGTTCGGCGCAGGCCCGGCGACGGTTCGGAAGCGGGACCGGCGCGCTACCGCCCGTACACGACGCGGCCGGAGGCGATCGTCATCTCGACCTTCGCCTCGCCGATCGGGCCGATCGAGCGGTCGAACGGGTTGCGGTCGAGCACCGCGAGATCGGCGCGCATGCCGGGCGCGATGACTCCCGCATCGTCGTCGTGATTCACGAACGCCGAGCCGCGGGCGAAGGCGGCCATCGCCGTGCCCAGGTCGATGCGCTGTGATGCGTCGAGCACGCCGGCATCGGGGTCGCCGGGAGCCTGCCGGGTCACCGCGACCTCGAGCTCCAACCACGGGTCCGGGGTGCTCACCGGCCAGTCGCTGCCGATGCACACGACCGCGCCGCTCGCGTGCAGGTCCCCGATCGGGTAGAGGCGGGCCGCCCGCTCCCCCACCCTCGGCGTCGTGAGCTGCTCGATCGCGGGATCGGGCTGGGCCCAGTACGGCTGCAGGTTCGCGACGACGCCCAGGCGCCGCAGGCGCGGCACGTCGGCCGGATCGGGCAGCTGCAGGTGCGCGATGTGGTGTCGGGCGTCGTTCCACCCGTTCGCCGCGCGGGCCGCCTCGATCGCGTCGAGCGCGCTGCGGACGGCCCGGTCACCCAGGGCGTGCTGGTGCACCTGGAACCCGCGCGCGTCGAGTGCCACCACGGCATCGGTGAGCACGTCGGCGTCGATGAACTGGATGCCCCTGCCGTGCCGCTCGCCGAAGGCACCCTCGTACGGATCGAGCATCGACCCCGTGCCGTTCTCGGGGCACCCGTCGAGCATGATCTTGATCGTGTTCGCGTGGAGCATGCCTCCGGTCGCCCAGGCGCGCTGCTCGACGAGCCGGTCCACCTGCTCCATGCCGCCGTGACGATCCCACCACATCGACGCGACGACCCGCATCGTCAGGGCGTCCTCGTCGGCGAGTTCCCGGTAGGCCCGCAGCAGGTCGGGCTCGACCCACGCGTCCTGCCACCCTGTGATGCCCAGGGCATGCAGCTCCTGCTGGGCTCTGAGCAGGTAGGTCTTCCACTGCGCCACCGTCGGCTGCGCGGCGACGGTGCGGAGCACATCGTAGGCGGGACCTTCCTGCAGCGTGCCGGTCGGTGCGCCGTCGGGGTCGCGCACGATGTAGCCGTCCCACGGGTCCGGCGTCGACGCGGTGATGCCGGCAACTTCAAGGGCCTTCGAGTTCACCCACGCACCGTGCACGTCGGTGTTCAGCAAGAAGACGGGCCGGTCGGGCACGATCGCGTCGAGATCCTCCTTGCGCGGACCACCGGTCTCCGCGTACACCGGGCCGTACCAACCACCGCCGACGATCCAGTCGAGGTCGGGGTTCGCCTCGGCGAAGGCCGCGATGCGCGCGAGGTAGTGCTCGTTCGAGTGGAGGTCGTCCAGGTTCACGTTGAGCAGGTTCCGCGCGCCGAACGCCGGGTGCACGTGCGCGTCCTGGAACCCCGGGACGACCGCTTTCCCGGAGAGCGAGACCACCTCGGTCGACGGGTCGGCGTGGGCACGCACGTCGTCGACGGTGCCGACCGCTACGATGCGGCCGCCGCGGATCGCGACGGCGCGAGCCCAGCGGCGAGCCGGGTCGCCGCACCACACGTCGGCGCCGGTCAGGATCATGTCGGCGGTTGCGGTCGTGTCCGGCACGGCGCGGACCCTAGCATGGAGAGAGCGATCGGAAGGAGGCGGCGATGGATACCGCACGCTTGGAACGAGGACTGGTCGGCGTGGTGAGGGCGGAGGAGATCGACGTCCGCGACTCGGGCGTCGGCGCGGCGGCGGCCGAACGGGACCTGTACCTCTCGAACGGCGGTGCCGGCGTGCTCGCGGCCGGGGGGAACCTCTCGGTCACCAACGGCGGCGGCGGGCCGATGCTCGTGGGCGGGAACGTCTCGATCATGAACGGCGGCGCCCAGACGGTCCTGGCCGCCGGCGGTGCGACCCTCGGCGAGCGGAGCTTCGTGGCCTTCGTGCTCTCGCCCAAGGTCACGGTCGAACCGGGCGCTCGCGTGTTCTGCTCCACGCCGCAAGCGCTGGCGTTCGGGGCGGTGGTCGGTGCCGCGATCCTCGGGGCCGCGAGGCTCTTCCGCCGCTGAAGCGCAACTGCGGGCTGTCGGCTCGGCCCGACGGCTAGTCCATCTTGGACTAGTCGTCCGAGGTCGACGGGTACGACTCGGACGCGGCCGCCGGTTCGAGGGCTTGCGGGACCTCCTCCGGACGAGGAGCGACGGCCGGGCGACGCGCGACCACGGTGCCCGCCCGGTGCCGCCCCCGTCCCGAACGCGCGCCGCGCGCACGCCACGCGGCGACGGTCGCGGCGCCGAGGCCGAAGACCGAACCGAGCACCCAGACGGCAACGTTGAGGAACGGCACGAGCCCGAGCGCCGCCGCGATGCCCCACCCCGCGAGCAGCGCCCCGGCCCGGCCCCGCGGCTCCCGCACCACGAGGCGGCCGACCGCCCAGACGGCCGATGCGAAGCCGACGAGGGCGATCAGCCCGAACCCCAGCAGCAAGGCGATGCCGAGGGGCATGCCCAGGATCGACGCCGCCGCGCCAACCGCCAGGAGGGGCAGCCCGAGCGCGAGCACCAGGCCCCACCCGAACGAGGCGAACGGTGCCGTGCGGGCCGCCGTCGCGACCCGGTCGAGCCCTCGCGGCGCGATCGCCACCAGCAACAGCAGCATCAGCAGGGTCGAGACCGCCACGGCCACGGCACCCAGCAGGGCTCCGAGCGCGGCGAGCGTTCCCCGCGGCGTGAACGAGACGTTCTCCTGGACCTGGCCGTCGACGCGCGCGCCGGGGTCGACGCGCACGCCCTGGCCACCCAGCACGTCGCCCACGACGAACGCGGTGGCGGCCAGACGGATCGGACCGTTCATCGCCACGACGCTGCCGCTCACCTGCCCCGAGATCACGACCGGGCCGTCGAGGACCACGACGTCGCCGGCCGCCACCCCGGCCACGACCGCGCGCCCGTGGAACACCACCACCTGGCCGACGGTCTGTCCTCGGGGCACCGCGACCGTGCCGGAGAGCATCACCTGATCCTCGATGCCGGCGGTCTCGGCGCCCGGGCGGGGGGTCGGCGTCGAGCCGCCGGGTGTCTGTGCGAGGACGGCCGCGGGCGAGACCACGACGAGGAACACCGCCAGTGCTGAGGCGCCGCGAAGGGAAGGCCGGCCGAGCATGGCCCGCATCCTATCGTCGGGCCGGGCGACGGCCGCCATCGCATGTCGGAGGTTCCGGGTAGCGTGAGGATGTGCGCGAGGCACCCTTCTCCCCTGCCGTCCACGACTGGTTCGCGGCGTCGTTCGACGCCCCCACGGCCGCGCAGTCCAAGGGCTGGGAGGCGATCGCGAACGGCGAGCATACGCTGGTGCTCGCGCCGACCGGCTCGGGGAAGACGCTCGCCGCGTTCCTGTGGGCCATCGATCGGCTCGCGACCGAGCCTCCCCCGGCCGATCCGAAGGCGCGCACCCGCGTCGTCTACATCTCGCCGCTGCGGGCGCTCGCGGTGGACGTCGAGAAGAACCTGCGTGCGCCGCTCGCAGGCATCCGGCACGCGGCGGAGCGGGGCCGCGCCTCCGGGCGCGCGGTCGATGGAGCCTCCGCGCTCGCGCACGAGCCGGTGGTCGGGGTGCGCACGGGCGACACGCCGGCGCGGGAACGCCGGCAGCTGCTCGCCCACCCCCCCGACATCCTGATCACGACCCCGGAGTCGCTCTACCTGATGCTGACATCGTCGGCGCGCGAGACGCTCCGGGGCGTCTCGACCGTGATCGTCGACGAGATCCATTCCCTCGCAGGCACGAAACGGGGAGCGCATCTCGCGCTCTCGCTCGAGCGGCTCGAGGCGCTCGCCGAGGGGCCGCCGCAACGCATCGGCTTGTCGGCCACGCAGCGTCCGCTCGAGACGATCGCGCGCTTCCTCGGGGGGCATGCCGACGACGGCTCGACCCGGCCCGTCTCGATCGTCGACGCCGGGCACCGCAAGCCGATGGAGCTCGAGGTCGTCGTGCCGGTCGAGGACATGGCTTCGCTCGGCCAGCCGATGGACCTGCCTGCGAGCGGTCCGGCGGACACCGGGCCTTCCCGAACGTCGATCTGGCCCGCGGTCCACCCACGGCTCCTCGAGCTGATCCGCGCCCACCGCTCGACGATCGTCTTCGTGAACGGCCGCCGACTCGCCGAGCGCCTCGCGGCGCAGCTGAACGAGCTCGCCGAGGAAGACCTCGTGCGCACCCACCACGGATCGATCGCGCGCGAACAGCGGCTCGAGGTCGAGGACGCGCTGAAGTCGGGGCAGCTCCGGGCGATCGTCGCGACCAGCAGCCTCGAGCTCGGCATCGACATGGGCGCGGTCGACCTGGTCGTGCAGGTCGAGTCACCCGGCTCGGTCGCGAGCGGCCTGCAGCGCATCGGCCGGGCGGGGCACCAGGTCGGCGAGCCGAGCCGGGGGAAGATCTTCCCGAAGTTCCGAGGCGACCTCCTCGAGGCGAGCGTGGTCGCCGAGCGCATGCTCGTCGGTGCGATCGAGGAGACGCGCGTACCGCGCGATCCGCTCGACGTGCTCGCCCAGCAGCTCGTGGCGATGTGCGCGGTCGACGAGTGGCGGGTCGACGACCTGTACGCGTCGGTCCGCCGGGCGGCGAACTTCTCGGAGCTCTCGCACGACGTCTTCATCGCGGTGCTCGACCTGCTCGCGGGGCGCTACCCGAGCGACGGGTTCGCCGAGCTGCGCCCCCGGCTCGTGTGGGACCGGCAGGCCGACCTCGTGCGGGCTCGCGACGGGGCGGGACGCCTGGCGATCACGAGCGGTGGCACGATCCCCGACCGCGGGCTGTTCGGCGTGTTCCTGGCCGACGGCACCCGTGTCGGCGAGCTCGACGAGGAGATGGTGTACGAGTCGCGACGGGGCGAGGTCTTCCTCCTCGGAGCGTCGAGCTGGCGCATCGACGACATCACGAGGGACCGCGTCGTGGTCTCTCCCGCGCCGGGCGAGCCGGGCAAGATGCCGTTCTGGCACGGCGACAAGCCGGGGCGACCGATCGAGCTGGGGCGAGCGATCGGCGCGTTCACGCGTGAGCTGCGCGGGAAGCATCGCGACGCCGCGCTCGCCCGCCTGCGCGACGAGGTGGGCCTCGACGCGTGGGCCGCCGACAACCTCGTCGCCTACCTGTCGGAGCAGAGCGACGCCACCGGTGCGGTGCCCGACGATCGCACGATCGTGGTCGAACGGTTCCGCGACGAGATCGGCGACTGGCGGGTCTGCGTGCTCTCGCCCTTCGGCAACCGCGTCCACGCGCCGTGGGGCCTCGCGATCGAGGCCCGGCTCGAGGAACGGTTCGGCCCTGGCGTCCAGGTGCTCTGGGGCGACGACGGCATCGTGATCCGGCTCCCCGAGGCGATCGACCGCATCCCCCTCGAGGACCTGCTGTTCGAGCCCGAGCAGGTCGAGCGGGCGGTGGTCGAGGCCCTCCCCGGTACCGCGATGTTCGCGAGCGTCTTCCGCGAGGCGAGCGCCCGGGCACTGCTGCTGCCCCGGCAGCGGCCGGGCAAGCGCACGCCGCTGTGGCAGCAGCGCCAACGCAGCGCAGACCTGTTGGAGGAAGCCGCGAAGCATCCGACGTTCCCGATGCTGCTCGAGACCACGCGCGAGTGCCTGCGCGACGTCTTCGACGTGCCCGCGCTGAAGGAGGTCATGGGCGACCTGCGCGCCCGGCGCACGAAGCTGGTGGCGGTCGACACCGAGCGCGCCTCGCCGTTCGCGCAGTCGCTGTTGTTCCGGTGGATCGCCGTCTATATGTACGAGGGCGATGCGCCGCTCGCCGAGCGACGGGCGGCCGCCCTGGCGCTCGATCGGGACCTGCTCCGCGAGCTGCTCGGATCCGAGGAGCTGCGCGACCTGCTCGACCCGCGCGCGATCGACGAGGTCGCCCTCGAGCTGCAACGGCTCGCGGAAGGACGGCGCGCGCGCGGCCCCGACGGGGTGCACGACCTGCTCCGCGATCTGGGCCCGCTCTCCTCCGAGGAGATCGACGCTCGCTCGGACGGCGACGGCGAGGGGTGGGGCGCATCGTTGCTCTCCGACGGGCGCGCGATGATGGTGCGGGTGGCCGGCGACCACCGCCTCGCAGCGGTCGACGATGCCGCACGGTTGCGCGACGCCCTGGGGGTCTCGCTGCCGAGGGGACTGCCGGCGGCCTTCACCGAGCCGGTCGCGCGGCCCCTGCACGACCTGGTGGCCCGATTCGCGCGCACCCACACGCCGTTCGCGGACCACGAGGTGGCTGCCCGGCTCGGCGCCGCGCCCGAACGCATCGCGCCGGTGCTCGCCGACCTCGAGGCCGAGGGGCTGATCTCGCGCGGCGGCTTCACACCGGGTGGCCTCGAGCACGAGTGGTGCGACACCGAGGTCCTTCGCCGGCTCCGCGCGCGATCGCTCGCCGCCCTGCGCAGGGAGGTGGAACCCGTCGACGCTGCGGCGCTCGGCCGATTCCTGCCTGCCTGGCAGGGCGCCGACCGGCCCAACGGCGCGTCCGACGCCCTCGTCGAGGCGATCGCACACCTGCAGGGCGCCTCGCTCCCAGCGTCGATCCTCGAGTCCGACGTGCTGCCCGCGCGCGTGCTCGGCTACCGCCCCGCCGACCTCGATGCCCTGATCGCGAGCGGCGACCTCGTCTGGGTGGGCTCGGGCCCGCTCGGGGCCGACGACGGGCGGGTGACGGTGTGTTTCCGCGACCGGGCGCCGGCGCTGCTCGTCGGGCGGGTCGGAGACGGTGCGGCCGCAGCGTCTGCGGCGACCGGTGAGGGCGTGCGTCCCGAAGGCGATCTGCACGACGCGATCCGCGCGCACCTCGCGGCACGCGGAGCGTCGTTCTGGCCCGATCTCGTGCAGGCCGCCGGCACCGCCGACGAGCGGGTGCTGCTGAGGGCCCTCTGGGACCTGGTCTGGGCGGGCGAGGTCACGAACGACACCCTCGCCCCGTTGCGAGCGTTCGTTCGAGGGGGATCGGCGAAGGTGCGCGCGCGCCAGCCGGGCCGCCGGCCACGACCGGGCGGCCTTCGGCGCGGCGGTCCTCCCGCCGGCGCCGGACGATGGTCGCTCACCACGTCGCTCGTCGAGCCGTCCGCCTCACCTACCCACTCCGCCCACGCGAAGGCGGTCCAACTGCTCGACCGGCACGGGGTGGTCACCCGCGAGGCGGTGCTCGCCGAGGGCACGGCCGGGGGTTTCGCCGCCATCTACCCGGTGTTGAAGGCGATGGAGGAAGCCGGCACGGTCCGCCGCGGCTACTTCGTCGCCGGCCTCGGCGCCGCCCAGTTCGCGATGCCGGGAGCCGTCGACCGGCTCAGGGCGGCACGCGACGAGGGCGACCCGATCACCCTGGTGCTCGCCGCCGGAGACCCCGCGCAACCCTACGGCGCGGCACTGCCGTGGCCCGAAGGTGCCGGGCGCCCCGCCCGTGTCGCCGGCGCCTACGTGGTGCTCGCCGACGGCCGGCTCGTCGCGTTCCTCGAACGGGGCGCTCGCTCACTGACGACGTTCGCGACCCACGCCGATCTGTGGGCCGACGGCGTGGCGTCGCTCGTGAAGGACGGGCGTCTGCGACGTGTCGAGCTTCGCCGCATCGACGGGGCGCCGGCCGTCGAGTCGGTGCATGCCGAGCGGTTGCGAGAGGTTGGGTTCGCGGAAGGCTACCGTGGGCTCACGCTCCGCGGCTGAGGCGGGACGGCGACAAGCTGGCGGCGGGAGGCGAGCGGGTTGACGACGTCGAGGCCCGTGGCAAGCACCTGCTGCTCCGGTGCTCGGGCGGATTCACGGTGCACACGCACATGCGCATGTCCGGGTCGTGGCACGTGTACCGGCCGGGCCTGCCAGACTTGATCCATGGACCTCGGAGCTTCCGGGCGCACGTGGGCGGTCGCCACGCCACACACGCTCGCAACCGAGGCTGCCGTCATCGCCTTCGAGCGGGGCGGGAACGCGGTCGACGCAGCGTTGGCCGCTGCCACGACCCTGGCCGTCGTGTATCCGCACATGTGCGGGGTGGGTGGCGACCTGTTCGCACTCGTGCAGCACCCCGCCGGCGACGTCACCGCGATCAACGCGAGCGGGCGGGCTCCCGCGGAGGCCGACCCGGCGGCGGCCGCCGCAGGGGGCGGAGGCAGCATGCCGGAGCACGGCCCGCTCTCCGTCACCGTGCCCGGCGCGGTGAGCGGCTGGCACGCGCTGCACGCTCAGGGCGCCAACCTTCCGTGGGCCGACGCCTTCATCGCGGCGATCGCGTACGCATATGGCGGAACGAACGTCGCGCGTTCGCTCGCCGAGACGCTCGCCGAGGACGCCGACCGACTCGTCGACGACACCGGCATGGCCGAGGTGTTCTTCACGGACGGACGGCCGGCCGCCCTGCACGAGCCGGTGCGGCAGCCCGCTCTCGGCGCGACGTTGCAGACGATCGCCGAGGGCGGCCCGTCCGCCTGGTACGGCGGCGAGGTGGGCGCGCGATACGCCGACGGGCTCCGTGCCCTCGGCGTGCCGATCGACCTCGCCGACATGGCCGGCCACCGTGCCGATCTCGGCACGCCGCTTCGAGCCCGATTCCGAGACGTCGACGTGCTCGTCCACCCGCCGAACTCCCAAGGCTTCGTGCTGCTCGAGGCGCTGCGGCTCGTCGAGCGGCTCAGCATCGATCCCGACCCGCTGGGAGCCGACGCGGGCGTGCTGGCCCACGTGCTCCGTGCCGCCGCGCGCGACCGCGACCTGCACCTCGCCGATCCCGACACGATGCGGCTGCACCCTTCGACCCTGCTCGACGACGGACATCTCGGAGCGATCGCCGATACGGTCCGTGAGGGTGTGCCTGGGGGCCCGGAGGATGCGTTCCACCGCTCCGGCGACACGGTCGCGCTCGTGACGGCCGACGCGCAGGGTCGGGGCGTCTCGCTGATCCAGAGCCTCTTCGACGGGTTCGGCGCCGGGCTGCTCGAGCCGGCCACCGGCGTCGTCGCGCAGAACCGAGGGGCCTGCTTCACCCTCGAGCCCGGCCACCCGAACGTGCTCGCCGGCGGGAAGCGGCCCGCCCACACCCTCATGCCCGTCGTGGTGCAGCGTGCGGGGCGACTCGAGGCTCTCGCCGGCACGATGGGCGGATACGCGCAACCCCAGATCAACGCGATGGTGCTGGTCCGCGCGATCGACCTCGCGATGAGCCCGGCCGACGCGGTGGCCGCACCGCGCTGGCTCGTGGGGGGCATGTCGCAGGCCTCGGGCGCACCCGACGTCGTGGCGGAGGCCGACGTGGCCACCGACGTGCTCGACCGACTGAAGACCGCCGGCTACGGCGTCGATACGGTCGGTGAACGAGACGGGTCCGTGGGCCATGCGCATCTGATCCGGGCGCGACCCGACGGATTCGACGCGGGCAGCGATCCCCGCGCCGACGGCGGCGCGGCAGCCTCGTGACGGGGCAGCCTCCGGACCCGCGCGACGAAGAAGGACGAACGTGTGACGACGCCCGATGACGACGACGACCTCGCGGCCCTGATGCGCGACCTGGACCTCGTGGCGTGGGAGGCCGACGGTCGATCGATGGCACTGCGGTTCGTGAGCGGGGCGGCGGAACGGCTCACCGGATGGCCGGCATCGTCGTGGATCGCCGAGCCGGGAGCGTTCCTCGAGCGGGTGCACCCCGACGACCGCACCGAGGTGTCGGCGGCGTTCCTCGCGGCGAGGGAGGGAACGGCGCTCGACGTCGAACACCGTCTCACGACCTCGAGCGGCGTGGCACGATGGTTCCGAACGCGCGGTCGACTCGTCGAGGGCACGCACGGGCCGGTGGTTCGCGGCACGATGGTGGACGTCACCGCTGACCGGAAGGCGGACGAGGCCCGTCGGGAGGACGACCGACGGTTCCAGCGCGTCGTCGAACGCCTGCCCGCGATCGTGTACCTGGAATCGGCGGAGCCGTCGGCGGCGGACGACGCCGGTGCGCCCTCGGTTCCCGGCGAGCCCGGCTCGTTGCTCTACGTGAGCCCGCAGATCGCCGAGACCCTCGGCTTCTCTCCCGAGGAGTGGATCGCGGACCCGACTTCGTGGGCACGCCAGTTCCATCCCGACGACCGGGCGAGGGTGCGGGCTGAGTACGAGCGGGTCGCCGACGGCGAGGCCCCGTTCGTGGCCGACTATCGGATGTTCGCGCGCGACGGCCGCGTCGTCTGGTTCCACGACGAGGCGGTGTTGATCCGGGGGGACGACGGTTCCCCGCTGTTCTGGCAGGGGATCATGACCGACATCACCGCACGCCGCCGGGACCGAGAGCGCGTCCTCGAGGCCGAGACCCGGTACCGGACGCTCGTGGAGCAACTTCCCGCGATCGTCTACTCGGAGAACGTGAACGACGACGGCCTGCAGGTCGTCTACATCAACTCGCGGGTGATCGACGTGCTCGGCATCACGCCGGAGGAGTGGATCGCCGACCCATCGGTGTGGCATCGATCGCTCCACCCCGACGACGTCGACCGCGTGCTGGCCGAGAACCAGCGCACCGAGATGACCGGCGATCCGTTCGAGATCGAGTACCGCATGATCGCTCGCGACGGGCGCGTCGTCTGGTTCCACGACATCGCCACGCTGGTGCGTGACGCCGACGGCGAACCCGCCTTCTGGCAAGGCGTCATGACCGACATCACGCCGAGGAAGCTTGCCGAGCAGCGCATGACCGAGGCCGAGGGCGCCGCCGACCGGCTCCGGGAGGCCGACGAGATCAAGAACACCTTCCTGCGGGCCGTCTCCCACGACCTGCGGGCTCCGCTCGCCGCGATCCTCGGGCTCGCGAGCACGCTCGAGCGCGAGGACATCGTGTTGCCCGACGAGGAAGCGCGGGACCTCGCGGCACGGATCGCCGCGAACGCGTGGAGGCTCGACCGCATCGTCACCGACCTACTCGACCTCGACCGCCTGGAGCGTGGCGCGCTCATCGCCTCGCTGGCGCCCCTCGACGTGGGCGCCACCGTCCGTGAGCTGGTCGCGGGGTCCGAGGCCGTCGCCGGCCGCCGGCTCGACCTCGACACCGCGCCCCTCACGATCCCCGCGGACGCGGTGATGGTCGAGCGCATCGTCGACAACCTGCTACGGAACGCCGTCCGCCACACGCCCGGAGATTCACGGATCTGGGTGCGCGTCGAGCGCATGGACGACGGTGCCCTTCTCGTGGTCGAGGACGATGGTCCGGGCGTGCCGCCCGGCGATCGCGATCGGGTCTTCGAGCCGTTCCGGCAGGGGGAGGGTCGCTCACCCGACCACGGGGTGGGCGTCGGGCTGGCCGTCGTGGCGCGGTTCGCCGCCCTGCACGGCGGCCGCGCCTGGGTCGAAGACCGGCGCGGTGGCGGCGCATCGTTCCGGGTGTTCCTCTCGGGTTCGGCCGACGTCAGTCAGCCTGCCGCCGAAGCTCTGCGGTGAGGTGGCGGGTCATCGGCGTGTCGTCGGTGGCCATGTCGATCTCGTACCGGAGCACATCGCCCTCCACCCGATATCGGCGCACCAACCCGCGCACCGCCATACCGGTGGAGGTGCGCCCCACCTCACCCGTCGCGAGCCTGAGCGTCGTCCCGTCGAGCACCCCCTCGGCGATCTCGGTCAGCCCGAGCGGATGCGCCAGCGCGAGCTCCACGTCGGCGGGCGCAGCCCCGGGCCGCAGGAAGCCCCGCTCGAAGTGCAGCGGTGTGCCGTCCGAGGAGAGCCAGCCGCGCTGGGAGTAGAGCAGGTACGGCTCCCCCACCTGCTCGAACGTCATCTCCTCGCCGTAGTCGAAGGCGTCGATCGTGGGGAACTCCCCGTGGCCCTCACCGCGCCACGTGCCGAGCAGGAAGGCGAGCGGTCCGAGCTCGGGAGGCGGGTGGAGCATCAGTCGCGTGGTGGACCGGCCTCGCCTCGGGTGTGGGCGGCGGGCACGATCGTGACCAGGGCTCCGTCGATACGAGCGTGGACCCGGGCGACCACGCGCTCCAGCCCGTCGACCCGGTCGGCGAGCGCGTGGTCACGCACCTTCGCCTGCAGCTCGAGCGTCACGTGCTGTGACCGGCGCTGATCGGTCGTGGTCACGTCCCCTCCCGGAACACGATGCCTCACAGCGATGCTATCCCCACGGGCCGTCCAGCTCAACTTGCTACCGTGTGCCGACGATGCGCCTGCTCGCCCGGATCAACGTCACCCCCGTGAAGGGCACGGCGCTACAACACCCCGAGACCGTGACGGTGACGCCGGCCGGCATCGAGAACGATCGCCGCTTCTACCTGGTCGACGACCGAGGCGAGCTGTACAGCGGGAGCACGTTCGGTCCGCTGGTGCGCATCAGCTCGTCATACGATCCGTCAGAGGAGCGCCTGAGCCTGCGGTTCCCCGACGGCACCGAGGTCACCGGGCCCGCCGACGCGCTCGGCGAGGCCGCGACCACGAACTTCTACGGACGCCGGGTCGCGGCCCGCGCCGTCGAGGGGCCGTTCCGTGACGCCGTCGCCGCCTACTGCGGCGCCGACGTGCGTCTGCTGCGCTGCGACGAGGGCGACGGCGGCATCGACGTCGAGCCACTCACGCTCGTGTCCGATGCATCGGTTCGGGACCTCGCCGAACGAGGGCGCCGCGGCGACGACCTGGATCCTCGCAGGTTCCGCATCAACCTCGAGCTCGAGGCGTGCGACCCCTACGACGAGGACTCCTGGGCGGGCAGGGCCGTGCGGGTCGGCGAGGTCACGCTCCGCGTCGGTGGCCAGATCCCGAGGTGCGTTGTCACCACGCAGGATCCGGAGACGGGGCTCAAGGACTGGGACACCCTGACCCAGATCGCGAAGTACCGCCCGCGCATCCCCGGCAGCGGTCTGCCGTTCGGCGTCTACGCGGGGGTCGAGACACCGGGCATCCTCCGTGTCGGCGACCGGGTCGAGCCCCTCTGACAAAGGTTCCCTTCCAAGGCATAACGGGATCCCCATCGAGACTCCTCCGCCGATGCCCGACCTCGGCTCTCAAGGTCGGCGTGGAGCCGGCCGATGCCCCAGCGAACGGCCACGCCGGACCACGGGCGTGCACGAAGTTCGCGTCGAGCGAGGAGGAACGATCGCATGAGGGGTACGAAGAAGTTCACGGTGGGCGCCCTGTTCGTGGGCGCCATGCTGGCGGGAAGCGTCGCGTTCGCGGCCTGGACCGCCTCGGGCTCGGGCTCGGGCTACGCGAAGGCCACGAACGCCCAGGTCCTGACCACGCTGGACGCGTCGGCGATCACCCCGGCCACGTTGTACCCGGGCGCCATCGGCGACGTGGTCCTCGAGATCGACAACCCGAACCCCTACCCGGTGACCGTCACCGACGTCGAGGGTTCCGGGACGATCGTCTCGGACGCAGGCGGAGCATGTGACACGAACACGGGTGTCACGTTCACCGACCGGAGCGGCCTCACGCTGAACGTGCCGGCGAGCGGCTCCGTCGTGTTCACGCTCTCGGGAGCGGTCGCGATGGACAACACGTCGGACACCACGTGTCAGGGGGCCGTCTTCACGATCCCCGTCACGCTCACGGGCCTCAGCAACGCCTGAACCCGGCACCACCGGTCGACCGGGAGGGCGGGGGCACCCCCGCCCTCCCGTCGCATCCGGACGGAGGTGAACGGTCCCCGTGCGCAGCCCTTCTCGACGTGTCGCGACGAAGACTCCTCGTCGCCTGCCTGCTGCTGGTGGCGGCATTCGCGCAGGCGAGCGAGCTCCGTCGCGGCCCGTCGACGTCCCCCGACGGACGACCACCCGTGGCCCAGCCCGATTTCCACATCCGCGGGTCGGTCACCGGGCTCTTCCCCGGTGTGCGAACGAGGATGCGGCTGAGGGTCCGCAATGAGAACCCGTTCGCGATCCGACTCTCCAAGATCCGCACGACGGTGCAGGGTGGCACGGCGGCCTGCCCCGCGGACTCCCTGAAGGTGAGGCGCTGGGCGGGCCACAAGCGTATCCCGGCGAGGGCCGTTCGCCGCGTGCGCGTCGAGGTGAGGATGAGGAGCTGGGCTCCCCAGGCGTGCGCAGGCCACCGCTACCGACTCGCGTACCGCGGACGGGCGGTGAAGGCGTGAGGGCCCGGGTCGGCGTCGCCGTCGTCCTCGCCCTCGCCGTGATCGCCGCGCCCGGGTGTTGCGTGGGCCGCGTGGGGCAGTGGCGGCGCCGGAGACGCCTCCGCTCGCGCGGTCTCGATGCCGGTGGGCGCGACACCGTCCGCGAGCGTGCAGCGGCCGCAACGTCTCGGTGTCGTGGGCGGCTTCGACGTTCCCGGACTCGGCCCCGGTCGACGCCTACGTCGTGAAGCGCTACAACCTCGCCGACGTCGCCCAGAGCGTGGGCGCATCGTGCGCCGGCACGATCGCGGCGCTCTCGTGCACCGAGGCCGCCGTGCCGCCGGGTACCTGGACCTACACCGTCACCCCGAGACATCACGCGTGGCTCGGCGCGGAGGGTCCCGAGAGCGCCACGGTGACCGTCGCCGCACCCTCGCTGACCTTCGGTCCCCCGACGACCCTGGCCACGCTGCCGAACTCCCTCTCAGGCACCGTGGCGAGCTTCGTCACCGGCGAGACGATCGTGTTCCGGCTCGACAACCCCGTCACCGGCGCCGTCCTCTCGGCGAGCGTCACGAACTCCCCGATCCCGTTCAGCGGCGCCTCGCCGGTGAGCGTGACGATCCCGGTGCTCACCGCCGCCGGCGCGCACACCGTGTACGCCGTCGGGTCCGGCGGCTCGCAGGCGAGCGCGGCCTTCACGGTCTCGCCCCACGACGTCACCGCGCCGACGGTGAGCTCGGCCGTGATCGCGAAGAGCACGGGCGGCGTCGGCGGCTACGTGCGTCAGAACGGCCAGTACTACGTGTACGCGAACGTCTCCGATCAGGGGAGCCCGGCGAGCGGCGTCGCCACGGTGCGCGCGAACGTGTCCACGGTGACGACCGGCGCGACGTCCGTCGCGCTGAGCGCCGGCTCGTTCACGGTCGAGGGCGTGAGCTACGGCTACCGGAGCGCCGTGCAGACGGCGAGCAATCCTCTCTCGGCCGGGTCGAAGTCGTTCTCCATCACCGCCACCGACGTCGCGGGCAACGGGGCGACCCAGGGCGGCTTCTCGGTGACGGTCGACAACACCGCGCCGTCGGCTTCCGACGTGCAGACCGTGAACGGTGGAACCACGGCGGGGCGCGCCGAGACCGGTGACCAGCTCGTGCTGACCTTCTCCGAGCCGATGGACCCCTACAGCGTTCTGGCGGGCTGGACCGGATCATCGACCACCGTGACCGTGCGCCTCGTGCAGAACGGCGGTGGCGACCGCGTGCAGATCCGGAACGCCGCGAACACGGCCACGCTGCCGTTGGGCACCGTGTTCCTGAACCGCACCGACTTCACCACCGCCGACGCGGGACTTCACCGTCTCCACGATGGTCGATGAGCGGCTCGACGATCACGATCACGCTCGGTACACCGAGCGGGGCCGTCACGACGGCCGCCGGGGCGGCGGGCATGTCCTGGACACCGTCGGGCACCGCGACCGACCGCGCCGGGAACGCGTGCTCGACGACGACCCGCAACGAGACGGGCGCGGCAGACCTGGACTTCTAGTCGCGAGACGAGATGGACCCGCGCACGTCGGTCTCCTCCTCCGCGGCGAGCCAGGCGTAGGCCTCCTCTTCCTGCGCGAAGTGCAGCCGCAGGATCGCGTGCAGGCCGTAGAGCACGCGGCGAAGGTCCATCAGGTCGTCGGGTCCCGGGCCCTCGGGCGGCAGGTCGTCCAGCAACGCGCGGAACACTCGGGCGAGGTGGGCGATCTCGACATGCGCGCGCGCCATGCTCGCCATCGGGTCTTCACCGCCCATCAACCGGGCGACCACCGGATAGACGGTCGCCTCCTCCTCTTCCTCGTGCTGGGGAAGCCGCTCGACCACGAACCAGCGGATCTCCTCGAGCTCGCGACGCGCCTGCTCCGCCGGAAGCCTGTCGAGACGGTCGGCGACCGAGCGGATGCGCTGCAACTCCGGCGCGAAGTCACGATGTTCGTTGCGGAAGCGCCGCGCGACGTCGGTGGTCGGATGACGCCGTGTGGGACGGGGGCCGCCACCGAGCGCCCGGAGCGCGTTCAGGATCGATGCGACGTCGATGCCCTCCTGCACCAAGGCTGCCGCGACCGGGGTCAGGAATCCGAACGCACCGAGGAACATGAAGCCGAACGCGAGGCCCATGCCCATCAGCACGCTCTGCACCGCGATGGTTCGCGAACGCTGCGCGATCGTCATCGCCTCGACCAACCGATCGAGCCGATCGACGACCAACACCACATCTGCGGCCTCGGACGAGGCCGTGGCCCCGCGAGCACCCATCGCGACGCCGACGTCGGCGGATGCGAGGGCGGGGGCATCGTTCAGGCCGTCACCCACCATGATGATCACGCCACCCTCTTCACGTTCGGTCTCGACGGCGTCGACCTTCTCGCCGGGTGCGCGCTCCGACAGGATGCGGTCGACGCCCAGCGCGGCGCCGACCGAGTCCGCCACGTCCGGGTGATCTCCGGTCACCATGACGACCCGCCGGATGCCGGCTCGCCGAAGCGACCTGATCACCCTCGGGGTGTCGGGTCGGATCGGATCGTCGATCAGGATCGCCCCCGCGACCTCCCCGTCGACGGCCACGAAGACGCACGACGATCCGTCCAGCATCGACCGTCGCCTGACGTCACGGGCGTACCGCGGCAGCGGCAACCCACCCGTGGCGAACGTCGCCTTGCCGAGCGCGACGCGCCGGTCGCCGACCTCTCCCTCGATGCCGGCTCCGTGCTTCTCGGTCACGGCCTCCGGGAACACGAGGTCGAGATCGCGCTGACGGGAGGCTCGTACGATCGCCGTCGCGAGCACGTGTGGCGAGACCTGGTCGAGCGACGCGGCCAGCCGCAGCAACTCATCGGTAGCGACCCCACCGAAGGACTCCACGTCGGCCACCGTGGGCACGCCTGACGTCAGCGTGCCCGTCTTGTCGAACAGCAGCACCGAGCCTCGCGCCAGGGTCTCGAGCGCGCCGCCGCCCTTCACGATGATGCCGCGTTTGGCGGACCGCGAGATGCCGGCCACGATCGCGATCGGCACAGCGAGGATCAGCGGGCACGGGGTCGCGACCATGACCACCGAGAGGAAGCGAAGCGGGTCGCCGCTGATCGCCCACGCCCCGGCTGCGATCACGAGCGTGACCGGGATGAAGATCGCAGCGTACCGGTCGGCCAGGCGAACGGCGGGCGCCTTCTCCTCCTGTGCCGCTCGCACGAGACGCACGATGCCCGCGTACGTGCTCTCCTCAGCGGTCGCCGTGGCTCGGAGATCGAACGCGGGACCGGCGTTCACCGCCCCCGAACTCACCAGATCACTGTGCGGACGATCGACGGGTCGCGACTCTCCCGTCAGGGCCGCTTCGTCGAGCACGGCGTCGCCCATCAGCACCCCGTCGACCGGCACGACCTCACCGGTCTTCACCAGCAGCCGATCCCCCTGGCGGACCTCGTCGACCGGCCGGGTCACCAGGCCACCGTCCTCGTAGCGGGTGACCACGTGCGGGGCCCTCGCGAGCAGGGCCGAGAGCTCCGCATGGGCCCTGCGGTCGGCATAGGCCTCGAGCGCCTGGCCGGTCGCGAGCATCAGCGCGATCACGGCGCCGGCGAGGTACTCACCGAGCGCCAGGGCCGCGACCATCGCGATCAACGCGATCAGGTCGACCCCGGGCTCCCGGCGTCGCAGGCCGCCCACGACGTCACGGGCGATCGGCACGACGGCGATGACGGTGGTGATCGCCCACGCCGTCTCGGCCGCACGGTCCTCGTGCAACAGGGTGAGCAGCCCGCCCGCGGCGAGCCCCACGACGGACGCCGCGAGCCACCACCGGGTCAGGTCGTGTCGAGCGGGAGATGCATCCCGACTTCCGGAGAGCGAAGGCGTTCCCGGCTCCATGCGTCGATGGTAGCCGCGGCGGTGAAGGAGCAGCGACAACGAGCGTGAAGGCGTGCCGTCGTTCGATGGCCAGGCCTACAGAGCACCCGCCTCCGATACCGATAACCCAGCCATGCTCAACAGAACAGCGGTCCAGGCACTCGTGGTCGCAGCGGCTCTGTTGGTGGTCGCGTGGTACTTCGGGCTCCTCGATGCGCCGATGCGGCTCTTCGATTAGGACCCGTCCACCCGTCGCCCTTCGAGCCTTGTCTCATCACGTCCCGCCGAGGACTCCGCTCGCGCCAGCTCTTCTCGCAGCGAATCCACCAGTTGCAGTCGAGCCGGCTCGCCGTCCTCGCCCTCGAGGTCCATCAGCAACTCAGCCAGCCAGCGGGCGTCCTCGCGGGCGTACAGGCGTCCGATCAGCGTGGCGCGGTCCGCGTCGCTGTTCCGAAGCACGCGGAGCAGCACACGGGCGGCGGGTTCACCGAGCACATCAACGAATCGAAACTCGGGATCGTCCACCGGGATCACGACCACGTCACCAGATGCAGGGCCGCTCGCAGTGCGGGACCCCGCCACACCACCAGTCGCCACACGGTCATGGACAGGAGCGCCACCAGGCCGAGCACGGATCGCGACGAGCCCCAGGATCGACTCGATCGCCCGCAACATCATGCCTCGCAGAGTGCCTGGCGCACGACCGAGATGGAAGTGTCGCCACATGAGCCGCACGCGACCGCCACGCCTTCGCCACACGAAGCGCGTCTCAACCTGGGTCGCACGCAACCGGGGGACGCGCTAGCCTGTTAAGGACGTGGAGGCCCCCGGCTGTCGGCCTCCCGGACCGGCCCCGTGCCGGGAGCTACTCTCGCCGGGGGTCGACCACGCCAGCCGAGACGAGAAGGGCTCACGCCGCACGGCGTCGATACACTCCCCGGCCATCAGATCGTCACCTCACGGCACCGCACCAAAGAACGACGCAATGCCGTCGCAGGTAGGCGGGGAACGGAGTAGGCTCTGGATACGACGCAGCTCCTAATCGGTCGGACCGAGCCGGACCCGGAGCCCGGTGGTCCGCGACCTGGGACACCCGTCGAACGTGGAGGCCCCCGGCCTTCGGTTCCCCGAGCGGTGCGCAGCGTGACGGGACCCCCGACCCCCGGGGGTCGACGCGCGTCTCAGCCCTCACGCACCTGTCCTGCCTGACGGCTTGTGCTTCCGTCCGCTGTGCGCGGCCCGGCGGGCATGTGGCTACCAAATACGCGCTACCCTCGCCGAGAAGATCGCGTAGGCCCACAGGGCCAGGCTGAAGCCGGCGAGCACGGCGGTCCCGAGGACGGGGAGGTATCTGTACCGGGCCACCATCGCCAACACCAGCGATGCGCACGCGAGCGCGACCGATCCGTAGAACCCGCCGATGAGCACCCAGTCCCCCCACGAACGCCTCCAGCCCCAGCCGAGGGCCCAGAAGACCTCCACGATGGGAACGCTGACGATCAACGCGGCGATCGCCAACACCCGTGCCACCTTCGCGGCGCGAATGGCCGGCTTCATCGACCCTGCTGGGTGCTGCCATCTCTGCGACATGGCGAGGCGAATCGTTGCACCGAGGAGTCTGCGGCGTCTAGGTCAAGCCCGCTGCTTGTCTCGCCGATTCAATCCCCATGGAGCAGTTCTCTGACACCTGATTCGACTGCGGTCGCGACACGCCGCCGTACAAGACCATCACGGGGGCGGCCAGCCACGCGGTCGTTCCACACGTGCGAGGTTGAGCACGAGGCGAGGACCCACGCAGACTGGTGGAGCGACTGGGTGGGCTCGGAGATCGTGGAGCGCATGATGATTCTCGACCGCTCGAAGGGCGATGGCGGCACCACATGGTCGGGGATCCCTATCACTCCGGAGCTGATCGAGGCGACCCGACTGACGCCGATCCAGGGATCCCTGTCGGTCCCGAAATCCTTCCCGATGCAGGAATCGTTCAGGTACAGGCTTGGCCGCAGGGTCGGGGGTTGGTTCAGAGCCTCGACGAGGTACGAGGGGCAGGAACCGACAAGCGGTTGAGCAACTCCATCTCGAACCGCACCCGGAGATTGTCGTCCGACTCCAAGTCCATCAGGAGGGGTAGCCGTATCTGGCCCGATCGGTGACGGAGATCCCTAGAGCGATCTTGTCGCTCATGTCGCGGTCGATCCCCAAGGTCTGAAGAACGAGGCCGAGGACTTCCCCCTCACCCTCACCATGCACCTCGGGAGACCACGCCACGTATTCGAGGCACGGGCTCTTCGCGACCTGAACGCCCGGACACGACCCGGATGAGACGGTCCAGTCCCCGACCCGGTCAACGACGGGGAAGCGGCTCCAACGTAGAGCATCGGGTTTGCCCTCGAAGAGCACGAGTCGGATCTGTCGACAGCGCTCGTCGACCCAGACCCCTCCCGTGCCGCCACCGCGGCGGTACCACGCGAGGAGCCCGAAGCCCTCTGGGAGCCAGCTCGGCACATGTCCTTCCAGCCACACGGGCTCGGCATGCCCTGTCCCCTGACCGAAGCTGTCGAAGCGGTCACCGACGTCCTGCGGGACGTCGGGGCACTCGTGCGGCGCGAGCACGAGGAGGTTCGGGGCGAAGCTCTCGGCGTCTGCCTGCACTAGTCGCCATCCCTCCAGCCACGCGTGGTCGTAAGGGAGGAACGAGCTGAAGCGCATCCCAGCCGCCACGAGGATCGCGATCGCCGCGATCGCACCGATCACCACGCCGGTCTGGCGGAATCTGCCTCGCTGCCCGAGCATCAAGAGGGTCACGGCCACGAGTGCCGCACCCGTTGGGATCATGGCTCGACCGACCACGGCTTCTGGGTCCTCGCTCGCGGTTGCCCCCAGGAGACCCAGGACCGCGATCACCGCGGGAACCGCCGCCCAGGATCGCAACCCCCGGGCCTCTTGATAGCTCGGTTGAATGGCGGGTCGAGAGAGGAACCAGCCGATGACCGCGCCGATGAACCAGCCGACGCTCCCAGCGAACAGGCCAGCCAGCACCAACACGTGGGAGTTGGCCCCGAAGTACGTCCGGTCCCAATCCCACGCAGTGAGCTTCAAGGTAGCGACGAAGCCAGCGGCGAACCCGATGCACGCGCACACGAAGGCGAAGCCGATCACGATCCCGGTTCGTGGTCGAGGCTCACGCCCCATGGTCCGCTGAAGGCCAGTGCGCGTTAGCTCCATGCGAGGAGTATCGGCACGGTTGTCCGGCCCGTGAAGAGGTGCAACGCAACCATCATCCCCGCGCTACACACTCACCATGGCGGTATTCGCAACTGGGCTTGCGGAACCATCCGAGCCCGTATCGCGCGCGAAGGCACGGGCGAGGGGCTCGGCGGCGCTTCCGCTAGCTCGTCACCTTCGTCTTCGCCCAGGCGGACGTCGACTCTCACATGATCGGCATCTCCACTGAACTTCAACCGGAAGAACAGCGTCCAGCCGATCACCGTGCGATCACCGTAGGAGATGTAGATCGAAGCCCGGCTCCGCTTGTTGAGTCGGAACGTCGCCGTATCCTTGAAGCACTTGCCCTCTCGGCAGTACTTCCCCTCGAATGTGACTCGTTCCCCTGCATGGTTCGGACTGAGGGTGAAGACAGCCGTCGGACACCCGGTGCTGGTCCCCGTGTCGCACGTCGGACGGTAGTGATAGAGGCGGACTCCGCCCCGGGTCGCATAGCCGCCGACCGTCTTGACCGCCCATCGCGCCGCGACCCGAACGGTCTTCGACGGCGACGTATCGGCGTTCCACTTCGGATCTCCCGCGTACGAGGCGTAGTACGTGGTCGTCCCGGACGGGGCGGCGCGAACCGAGAGATCGCTCTGGTCGTTGACCCTAGCCTCGCGGATGGTCTTGTCCTTTCCCCCGTGCACCGCATGGATCGCCACGACGCGGTTCGACGAGCCGCCTTCGAGGTGAGCAGTGAGGGTGACGTGGTCGCCGTGCGTGATCCTGGTCTTCGTCACCGACAACGTGAGGACCGACGTACCCTTCCCGACCTCCACCGTCGCCCAGCCGTTCCCAGCGGAGACATCGGTCGCCCCTGCGAAGGTCGCGCGATACACGACCGTTCCCGCGCCCGGCTCGTCCTGGAAGCTGAACGAGCCGTCTGCCTCCGTCGTGACGTCCGGAAGTGCAACCCAACTGCCGCCGTCGGTCTGACGGCTGATCGCCACCGTCTCGGCGTCGACCGACGCCCCGTCGGAGAGCTGCAGGGTGCCGTTCATCGTCACCGTCTCGCCGGGGTAAGCAGTGGCCGGGCCGGTCAAGGACAGATCGGACCGCGTGATGGCACAACGGGCGGTGCCCCCGCCGTCGTAGATCGCCTTGATCTCCGTAGCGCTCAGCGCACGCTGATAGATCTCCGGCTCGTCGAGCAGTCCGTTGAGGAACCAGTCGGTCTCGCCCCACCCGAGCGTCAATGGGCTCGCCGCGTCGGGGATCGTGACCGTTTCCGTTCCTGTGTCGACGACGTTGCCGTTCAGGTACAAGGCGTAGTCTGAGCCCGAGCGGGTGATCGCCACGTGGTACCACTCCGCGAGGTTGGGGCTCCATGCCGCAGACACGGGGCCGTAGCCCGATCCTGTGCCGATGTGGAAATCGAGCTCGCCACGATCGGTGTACCAGAAGACCCACTTCGGCACGGGGCCCGATCCCTGGTCGTGGGCGATGAGAGCCTGCGAGTGCCAGCTGAAACCGTTGAAGCTCACCCAGGTATCGATCGTGAAGTCGCCGCTGAGGTTCCAGTCCCGACTATCGGGGACCGACACCGTGTCGTCCGCACCGTCGAACGAGAACGCCTGCCCCACCTTGCCGGCGGTGTAGGTGGTGCCGCCGACGAGGGTGCCGTTCCGGTCGTGGGCGACATCGGCTGTGCTGTCGTCGCCCGGCCAACGGGCGATCAGCCCCGCAGGTGTGCTCACACATGCGGCGCCTGCGGCGACCGGTGTGATCCCAAGGATCAAGGCGATCGCGATCGCCAGACAGGGCCAGCGGCGCACACCCGCCACGCGGGACAGGTTCTCGGAGAGCGTTCGAGCGCACTTGCCGGTCGTTCCCATGAGACACAACCTCGGCCTGCACGTCGATCAGCTTGAGGTGCGGATGCTGGTATCCGGAGGAAGCTGCGAGCGGCGTTCACGGCGGCACTCGAAACGGTCTCTCGCGGATCCCCTGCGGACTGTCCCGTCCTTCGCGGAGATCGCGGCCCTCCTATATGGCCGCTGACCTGCGCTGCAGGTGGGGCGGGCAGGACTCGAACCTGCGACCGAGGGATTATGAGTCCCCTGCTCTGACCGACTGAGCTACCGCCCCGCAGAGCGAGCCTATCTCCCAGCGACGATCGGCATCGAACGGATGGCACGGACGGCGGCGGCTCGAGATGCGCCGGTCGCCCACCGCTGCGTGCCCGCACCCGGAGCCGGGGTTGGACTAGGCTCATCCGAGGGTGGAACAGCAGGAGATCCTCAGGGTCCTTTCGTCGACGGCGCTCTTCCACGGGATGCCGGAACGTGAACTCGACAGGGTGGCCGGGATCGTCCAGGAACGATCGTGCCTTCCGGGTCATCACGTCTTCGTCCAGGGTGATCTTGCGACCGAGTTCTACGTCGTCGCCTCCGGCCGCGTGCGCGTCTTCGTGCCCACCGCCGGCGACCAGATCGACGCTGCGATCGTGCGACCGGGCGACATGTTCGGCGAGGCCGCGATGCTCGACGGCGGCCCGCGACTGGCCTCGGCCGTCGCCGTCGAGCCCACCACCCTCGTGGTGATCCCGCGCGACGCCTGGATGGCGTTGATCGAGCTCGACGTCGTGCTGCCGCGTCGTGTCTTCGCGGCCCTGGGCGCCTCGGCCCGTCGCTACGTGCAACACACCGTCGACTTCCTGTTCCTCGACGTGGATATCCCGGACGACGCGTCGGAGAGCGAGACCGGCTCCTGAGCGCCTGCGACCGCCCAGCGTCCCGAGCTCATCGTCGTTTGGGAGGATGGAGGCATCGGCACCCGGAGGTCCGAGCAGACGATGAGCGAGTTCCGTAGCGAGTCCGATTCCATCGGCGAGATCGACGTCGCGGCAGACCGCTACTGGGGTGCGCAGACCCAGCGGTCGCTGCACCACTTCTCGATCGGGCACCCCGAGGCCGACCGCATGCCCGTCGAGGTGATCCGCGCCCAGGCGATCCTGAAGAAGGCCGCCGCACTCGTGAACCGCGCCTCCGGCGCGCTCGAGCCCGAGATCGCCGACCTGATCGTGCGGGCGGCCGACGAGGTGATCGAGGGCCGTCACGACGGGCACTTCCCGTTGTACGTGTGGCAGACGGGCTCGGGCACCCAGACGAACATGAACGTGAACGAGGTGATCTCCAACCGGGCGATCGAGCTGGCCGGAGGCGAGCTCGGCTCGAAGACGCCCGGTGCATCCGAACGACCACGTCAACATGTCGCAGTCGTCGAACGACACCTTCCCGACGGCGATGCACATGGCGGCAGCCACGGCGGTCGTCGAACGGCTGCTCCCCTCGGTGCGAGCACTGCGCGACGCGCTGGCGGCGCGCGCCGAGGAGTTCGCGGACATCGTGAAGATCGGGCGAACCCACCTGCAGGACGCCGTGCCGCTCACGCTCGGGCAGGAGTTCGGCGGCTACGCGGCGCAGCTCGATGCCGACATCGAGCGGCTCGAGCTCGTGCTGCCCGGCCTGTACGAGCTGGCGGTCGGCGGTACCGCGGTGGGGACCGGGCTGAATTCCCCCCCGGGGTTCGCCGAGGCCGTCGCGGCGGAGATCGCCCGGCTCACGGGCCTGCCGTTCGTGACCGCGCCGAACAAGTTCGCGGCGCTCGCGGCCCACGATGCGATCGTCTTCGCGAGTGGCGCCGAGGCGACGCTCGCCGCGAGCCTGATGAAGATCGCCAACGACATCCGGTGGCTGGGATCCGGGCCGCGCAGTGGCCTCGGCGAGCTCGTGCTGCCCGAGAACGAGCCGGGCTCGTCGATCATGCCGGGGAAGGTGAACCCCACCCAGTCCGAGGCGACGACGATGGTGGCGTGCCAGGTGATGGGCAACGACGTGGCCATCAAGATGGCCGGCTCGCTCGGGAACTTCGAGCTCAACGTGTTCAAGCCGGTGATGATCCGCAACTTCCTGCATTCGACGGCGCTGCTCGCCGACGTGAGCCACACGTTCCGCGAGTTCTGCATCGAGGGCCTCCGGCCCGACCGCGAGCGCATCCAGGAGCTCGTCGACAGATCGCTGATGCTCGTGACGGCCCTCGCACCGTCGATCGGCTATGACGCCGCCGCCGCGATCGCGAAGAAGGCCCACCACGACGGCCTGACCCTGAAGGAAGCCGCCGTCGCGCTCGGGTCACCTGAACGAGGACGAATACGACGAGCGGGTCGACCCCGCGGACATGGTGTGACCGGGCAGGATCCTCAGGCCGTAGACCCGATCCATCGGCGTGCCGGATGTGGGAGCACGGGAGGTTCCCGGGGGATCGTCCCCTACGACGGCTCGCCCGGTTCCGGCCCGGTGGCGACCGGCCTCGACGGATCCGAGACCCAGTCCGACCACGAGCCCTCGTACAGCCGGCCGAGCCCGAGTCCGGCACGTTCCATCGCGAACAGCGCGAACGTCGCGGTGACGCCCGACCCGCACGAGGCGATCGCCTCGCCGTCGCCACGCACGCCGAGCGCCTCGTACGCGGCGCCGGAGCGCCTCGGGCTCGAGGAAGCCCCCGTCCTCGTCGCGGTTGCCCGTCCACTCGGCGCTGACGGATCCCGGCACGTGCCCGGCGACGGGATCGAACGGCTCGACCTCGCCGCGGTAGCGCTCCCCCGCCCTCGCATCGAGCACGACCGCCGAGCCTTCACGCAACGTTCGCCCGACCGAGTCGGCGTCGACCACACGCCCGGCGGGCCAGGGTTCCGCCGTGAACGAGGCCTCGGCAGCGACGCGGGGCGGGCCCGTCTCGAGCGAACCGCCATCGTCGGTCCAGGCGTCCAGCGAGGGAAGGTCGAGCACGGCGGCCTTCCGGTCGAGCACTCGCAGCATCCACCACAGCCTCGCCGCGACCCACCCGCCCACGTCGTCGTAGGCGATCACGGCCGACCTGTCGCCGATGCCGAGCCGGGACATCGTGGCCGCGAAGGCATCGGACGTGGGGAGCGGATGGCGCCCCGGCCCGTCGAACGGGGGTGCCGCCAGGTCGGTGTCGACGTCGACGCAGATCGCGCCCGGCACGTGTCCGAGGTCGAACGCGTCGCGCGCGCGGCCATCGGGAACCCACCGCACGTCGGCGATCACGAGGTCCTCGGGCACGCCGTGAGATAGTTGCGCGCGCAACCATCTCGGATCGACGAGCATGCCCGGCAGCTCCACGGGCGCGAGGATACCCGGACCACGTTCCCGAGCGCGTGCCTCGAGCTTCGGGATGCTGCGCGCGGACCGGCGTCAGTCGCGCAGATCGACGATCACGGGCGCGTGGTCGCTCGGCTTGCCCTCACCCGACGTGGGCTTGCGCTCCTCGCGGTCGACCTGCACCGAGACCAGCCGATCGCACACTGGTGGCGTGCCGAGCGCGAGGTCGATCCGGAGTCCCCACCCACGGTGGAACGCGCCCATGCGGTAGTCCCAGAACGTGAAGGGGCCCTCGACGTCACCGGCAGCGCGACGCCCGAGATCCTCGAGTCCCGCAGCCATCAGCCCTCGAAGCCGCTCGCGCTCGGGCTCGCTCGCCAGGTTCTGCCCGCGCCAGAGCTCCGGGTCGTACACGTCGCGATCGTCGGGAGCGACGTTGAAGTCGCCGGCGAGCACGATGGGCTTGCTCGGGTCGACCGTCCCGCGAGCCCACGTGCCGAACGCCTCGTACCAAGCGAGCTTCGTCTCGTAGGCTGGGTCGCCGACCGCCTTCCCGTTGACGGCGTAGACACTCCCGATCGTCACGTCGCCCGCGCGGGCGACGAGCAGCCGGCGATCGTCGGGCACGGGGTCACCGGGCATGCCCCTCGCGGCTTCCTCCAGCGGGAGCCGGGAGACGATCGCGACCCCGTTGCGCCCGGCCTGTCCGTGGCTGAGAGCGCCGTATCCCGCCTCGAGCAGGGGCTCGACCGGGAAGTCGCCGTCGGCCACTTTCGTCTCCTGCAGGCAGACGACGTCGGGCTCGTGGCGAGCGAGCAGGGCCAGCAAGCGAGGCAGCCGCTGCCGGATCGAGTTCACGTTCCAGGTCACCAGTCGCACGGCGCGGAGCTTACCGGGGGCGTGCAGGACGTCGGGGACACCGAGACGCCTCGAAGGCCGTCTTCCGGGGGTAGCGGGACTGCCCCGCAACTCGTATCGTCGGTCCGTGGCCGTTCCTCCCTCGCCGTCATCCGCTGAGGCGCTCCCGGTGTCCTCGTACGTGCCTCGGTTGCTGCTGCGCCAGCTCGCCGAGTACCCCGACCGGCGCGCGTGGACCGTCGAGGGTACGGTCGTCTTCGTCGACATCTCGGGCTTCACGAAGCTCTCGGAGCGACTCGCCAAGCACGGCAAGGAGGGTGCCGAGCAGGTCACGGAGGCGATCGAGACGTGCTTCACGGACCTCCTCGCCGTCGCCTACGCGAACGGCGGCGGGTTGATCAAGTTCGGCGGCGACGCCCTGCTCCTGTTGTTCCAGGGCGAGGACCACGAGGCGATGGCCTGCCGGTCGGCCGTGTGGATGCGCCGTTCCCTGCGGGAAGTCGGACGCATCGACGTGCCCGGAGCCAAGGTGCAGCTGCGCATGTCGGTCGGCGTGCACACCGGCACGTTCCACTTCTTCCTGGTTGGGTCGTCCCACCGGGAGCTCATCGCCGCCGGGCCGGCGTGGACGCGGACGGTCGAGATGGAGCACGAGGCGAGCGCCGGCGAGATCCTCGTGAGTCCTGAACTCTCGGCGCTGCTTCCAGCACGGTGCCTCGGCGAACCCAAAGGGCCGGGGGTGCTGCTCCGACGTGAGCCGCCGGGGGTGCCGACCGCCCCGGATGCGCCTGCACGCGAGGTCGGGCCGGACGTCGTCGCCGGGTGCCTCTCGGTGGCCGTGCGACGGCACGTGACCGCGGGCGGCGGCGCCCCGGAACACCGGCCGGTGACCGTCGCGTTCGTCCACTTCGACGGCACCGACGAGGCGATCGCGTCGAAAGGGGTCGAGACGGTCGCCGACGACCTGCACGCCCTCGTCGCCGACGTGCAGTCGGCCGTCGACGTGCAGGGGGTCTGCTTCCTCGCCTCCGATGCCGACGCCGACGGCGGCAAGCTGATCCTCACGGCGGGCGCGCCGTCGGTGACGGGCAACGACGAGGAGCGCATGCTGCTCGCCCTGCGCGCGATCGCGGACGGCGATCGCGCGATCCCCGTGCGCATCGGGGTCCACCGCGGCGGTGTCTTCGCCGGCGACATCGGTCCCTGGTACCGCCGGACCTACACCGTGATGGGCGACGCCGTGAACCTCGCCGCTCGTCTCATGGCGCAGGCCGAGCCGGGCGAGATCTACGCGACCGCCGACGTGCTCGACCGCTCGGCGAGCCGGTTCCGCACGACGGAGCTCGCCCCGTTCACCGTGAAGGGCAAGGCTGCTCCCGTTCGGGCATGGTCCGTCGGCGACGTCGCCAGGGCCCGAGTGAGGGCGACGAGGGCCTTGCCCTTGGTCGGGCGCGACGCCGAGGTCCGGACGCTCGAGGAAGCGCTGGAGGGGGTTCGAGCCGGACACGGAGGGCTCGTGGAGATCGTCGGCGAGCCCGGCATCGGCAAATCGCGGCTGATCGAGGAGACCCTCGCCCGAGTGGAGGGCTTCCTGCGGTGGAACGCGACCTGCGAGGCGTACACCGCCAGCACCCCGTACGCGGCCTGGCGCGAACTGCTCCGCGAGGCGCTGGGATGCGGGTGGGAGGATCCGGGTGATGCGGTGGGGCGCCGGCTGCACTCCGTCGTGGCCGAGGGCGACCCGTCGCTGTTGCCGTGGCTGCCGTTGCTGGCCGTGCCCCTCGACGCGGTGGTCGATCCGACGCCGGAGGTCGATGCCCTCGACGAGTCGTTCCGCAGGTCGAAGCTCCACGACGCGGTCGAGCGGCTGCTCGGCGTGGTGCTCGATCGGCCGGGGCTGATGGTGATCGAGGACGCCCACTACCTCGACGAGGCCTCGACCGACCTGCTGTCGGCACTCACGGGCGCCGAGACCGAGCGGTCGTGGGGTGCGTTCGTCACACGCCGGAGCGACGACTCGCCGGCTTCCGGATCGGCCCCCGACCGCCCGCCGACCGCCGTGACCACCGCGATCCGCATCGAGCCGACCGCGCTCTCCGGCGACGACGTGATGACGCTCGCGGAAGCCGCATGCGACGTCGATCCGCTCCCGCCGCACGTGATCCGCACGGTCGCCGAGCGGTCGGGAGGCAACCCGCAGTTCCTGCTCGACCTGCTGCGGTCGGCGGCGGAATCGGGCGTCGAGGGATTGCCCGACACGGTCGAAAGCGCCGCGATGGCTGAGATCGACCGGCTCTCCCCGGCCGACCGGACGATCGTCCGGCGAGCCGCGGTGCTCGGACTCACGTTCCACCCGAGGACGCTGCCCTGGGTCCTGGACGACGACGCCGAGGCCCCGGGCCCGGAGACGTGGGAACGGCTGGACGGACTGTTCCAGGACGACGGCGATGGGTACCGGCGGTTCCGCCGGGCGCTGATGCGCGATGCGGCGTACGAGGGGTTGCCGTTCCGACTCCGGCGCCGGCTGCACGCGCGCGTCGTCGAAGAGCTCGAACGGACCTCGGGTGATCACCTCGACGACCAGGCGTCAACGCTGGCGATGCACTGCGCCCTGGCCGGCGACCACGACCGCACGTGGCACTACGCGCGCATCGCGGGCGACCGGGCGCGGGAACGCGCGGCGCCCGCCGACGCCGCGTCGCACTACCGGCGGGCCCTCGTCGCGGCCCGCGGATGCGGCGACGTCGGCGACGACGACGTCTCCGAGGTGACCGAGGCACTCGGCGAGGCGCTGATCCGGGCGGGCGAGCTCGAGGCCGCCGGCGATACGTTCCGCGCCGCCGGGCGCCTGCGACACGACGATCCGGTGAGCTCGGCCCGCCTCCTGCTGCGACAGGCCTACGTCGCCGAGCGCGTGGGCAGCTTCGACCGCATGCTGCGCCTCACCCGCAAGGCGTCGAGGACCCTGGAGGGCCGCGGCGGGTGGGGACCGATGCGGCTTCGGGCGGCCGCGAAGGTCTCCGAGGCCTACGCCCGCCAGTTCCAAGGCCGGCCTGAGGATTCCCTGGCGCTCACGCGGCCCGCGATCGAGGCCGCCAAGACCTCGGCCGACCGCAAGGCCCTGGCCGACGCGCTGATGCTGCAGGACTGGGCGCTGCTCGACCTCGGCCGGGTCGATCAGGCGGTGCACAGCCGGGAGGCGCTCGAGATCTACGAGTCGATCGGCGACCTCCACGGAGCGGCGTCTGCCTCGAACAACCTGGGGGTCGTGGCGTACTTCCAGGGCCGGTGGGACGAGGCCGTCGCCGACTACGAACGCATGGCCTCGGCCAAGGAGCGGCTCGGCGATTCGGTGCACGCGGCGACCGGGCACATCAACGTCGGCGAGGTCCGCTCCGACCAGGGTCGCATCGACGAGGCGGAGGAACGGTTCCGCCGAGCCCGACGCGCATACCTCGCCGCCGGCGACACCATCGGCCTCGCGTACTGCCTCGCGTACCTGGGCCGCGCGGAAGCCAGGGCAGGCCGCACCGAGCACGCCCGAGCGCGGTTGGAAGAGGCTCGGGACACGTTCGCCGAACTCCACGCCGAGCGCGAGCTGACGCAGACCGACGCGTGGATCGCCGAGTGCGACCTGCTGGCCGGCCGATGGCAGGACGCCGCGTCGGAGGCCGACCGGCTGCTCGGGACCCCCGGCGGCGAACAGAATGCGACGCTGCTGCACCGGGTGCGGGGACTCTCGCTCGCGCGGCTCGGCCACCTCGACGAGGCGCGGGCAGCGTTCGACCGAGGGCTCGCGCTCGCAGAGGACGAAGGGGTGGAACTCGAACGAGCGCTGATCCTGTCAGCGATCGCCAGTACCTGGCCCGACGACCATGAGGCGGCCGAGGGGGCGGCCACGGCGGCGAAGCTGTTCGAGCGCCTCGGCGTCGTCGCGACCGCCGAGCCGCCCGAGTGAGCGTCACGTTCCCTCGGACCTGGGGTACGGTCGGACGATGGCACCGTTGCTGCGTGGCGTCCGCCTCTCGATCCTGGCGGTGGCCGTCTCGCTGACGGCCTGCACGATCACCCTGGGCGAGCGACGGGGGGCGGATCCATCCTCGAGTGTGCTGCCGTCCCCGGCGGCGTCCGCAGAGGCGCCGCCGATCGCGTCGGTGCGGGCCGAGGGCCGACTCGCCGTGGTGCAGGGTGACGGCGCCCTCTACACGATGCTCCCCGACGGCTCCGACCGCGTCGACCTGATCGGCGGGGGCGATCCGGCACTCGCGGCGGTGCAACCGTCATGGTCCCCCGATGGCACGAGGCTGGCGTGGGTCGTCCGGGACGGCTCCGCAGGTCCCGGCGTCGGTGCGATCGTGATCGCGGGTCCCCGAGGCGAGGACCCCGTCGTCTCCCCCACGCCGTTCGTGCCCTACTACCTCTCATGGGATCCGACCGGCTCGCGAGTGGCCTTCCTCGGCTCCGCCGGCGACCCCGAGACGCCGGTCGAGATGGGGGTGCTCGAGGCCGGCCCCGAGGCGGCCGACCCGCAGCCCGTCGCGGGCGGCTCACCCTTCCTCTACTTCGCCTGGGGACCCGATGGGAGGAGCGTGCTCGCGCACGCCGGGTACGACCGCCTCGAAGAGATCGAGCTGACCGGACGATCGACCGAGCTGACCGCTCGGCCGGGGCTGTTCTCGACCCCGGCCTGGAGTGCCGACGGACGGACCCTCGTCTTCGCCGAGCGTGGCCCGAACGGTGTGCAACGGCTGATCGCGCAGGTCGGGAATGACGAACGGCGCATCCTCGTCGAAGGGCGAGGCGCGCTTTCGTTCGTGATGCGGCCCGATGGCGGCGCGGTCGCCTACCAGATGCTCGGCTCCGGCGAGGGAGACTTCTTCGACCGGCGCCCCGCGGAGCCCGACGACGGTGTGCGCGTCGTCGACCTGCGCTCGGGGGCGACACGCCGGGCGACGCGCGTCAGGGCGATGACGTTCTGGTGGAGCCCCGACGGCGAACGGCTGCTGGCGCTGGCTCCGCAACCCGAGGCCCCCGACACGATCCCGTTCGTGTGGCAGGTCTGGAACGGCCGCGAGACCTCGGCGATGCAGGGCGAACACTCGCCCACCCTCGTGGTGCTCCGCGACTACGCACCGTTCTTCACCCAGTACGCGCAGAGCACCACGCCGTGGGCACCCGACGGATCGGCGTTCGCGTTCGCGGCCGAGAGCCGCGACGGTGTCGGACGGATCGTCGTCCAGGAGATCGATGGCGAGCCGATCGTGGTCGGCGAAGGCGTCTACGTGACGTGGTCGGCGGACGGACCCTGACCGTCACGACGGCATCGTCGTGTCGGTTCGCGACCTGACCGATCGATAGCCCCTCGCAACGGGCGCTCGAGGGACGCCCCCAGTCAGTTGTCGCTCAAGACAACTCGAACCGCACCCGATACCACCCACATGACGTCGCTCGGAGACTCCTGGTCCACGGGGACGGGCAAGCCCACGGCCGAGCTTCCGACACGGCCCGACGTCGCTCGCCAGCCCGCGTCGCAGTCACCAACACCCGAGGTCTTCTCGACGGCACCGACGTGGAAGCGCGCCGGCGCGATCCTCGGCGTCGTCGGAGGCTTCTGCTTCCTGCTCACCATCCCCGGGTGGATCGCCCTCGCCCACTACAAGCGGTGGAAGCGCGATGAGATCCGGACCCCGAACGGCTTGATCGCCTGGGGCTACGTCTTCACGGCCGCCATGCTCGTCGCCATCGTCGCCGTCTCCATCGACCCGAGCGCCTGATCAGGGGAACGGCTCGAGCCGTTCCGTGATAGGAACGGTCGACGCGCGACGAGGAGGATCCGATGACGACGATCCCGCCGGGGATGTGGCAGGACCCCGAGGCGTTCGAGCCGAGGGAGGTCGAGGAGATCGACCACGACCATCACGAGGACCACGACCACGAGCACGGGGAGGGCTGCGGCCACGAGGCCGTCCCTCACGACGATCACGTCGACTACGTGCACGACGGGCATCGCCACTGGTTCCACCACGGACACTGGGACGAGCACTGATCGTCGCTCTCCGAGTGGGCCGATCGATCAGCCGGCCTCGAAGGTCCACTGACGGGCGATCGTGCCGTCAGAGACCTTGATCACGATGACTCCCGCTCCTCGGCCGTCACCGGAGAAGCGGTACGGGACGGCCACGAACGAGCCATCGGGGGAGGTGGTGACGCCTCCGGCCTGGGTCAACGTGTAGCCGGGCCTGAGAGCTTTCGCGTCGGCGACGATCTCGTCGATACCCACGGCCTTGGTGCCGTCCGCACGCACGATGACGGCATCCTTGGCGTACAGCGCCGACAGGCCCGCCGCGTTCGGCGAGGCCCACGCCTCGACCGTGCGCTGCGCGAGACGCTCGTCCGCGGTGACACGGTATCGGGGCACCACGATCGCGGCGGCCAATGCCACGACCGCGATGGTCAGCACCGCGATCACGGCGATGAGCCATGGCACAGCCCTCGACAGCCCGGGCGCGGCGTCCGGGATGGTCTTGATGGGTGGTGAGGCCTTGACCTCCTCCTGCTGGAGCATGTGCGCTCCTCCCTTCGGTCAGGAACTTCACCACCCATGAGAACCCACGGGCGTCAAACGAACCGATAAGGAGGAACCAAATGCTGGGAACGATCCGCGGAGCGGCCTACGTCAGGGTTGGCTCCAGGTCACCGAGACGATGTGGACGTAGCAGCCCGGGAGCACCTCGACGCGCAGCGTGCGGACCGGCGCCATCCAGCGAACGATCGCGCAGCTCGCTTGATCCTGATCCCGCAGCAGCCCCGAGACCGTGGCCGGCGCTCTCACTCCGCCGACGTCGTCGAGGAAACGGAAGCGGACGAACGCCGAGTCAGGACTCGACGTGCAGTTGACGTGCATGTCCGTGCCCTCGGGCTGGACCACGCACCCGCCGGGGTCGCGGACACCGTTCGCGTCAGCACCGTTCACGGTGATCGGCCCCGCCGCCTGCGCGGCGTGGACCGAGAACAGGGTCACCAGAACCGCCATGACGATCGACTTCCTCATAAAACCCCCTCCTCGTCCCGCTCTTCAGCGAGACCTCGACCCTACACCGGTCGTCGGGTCGGTGTCGGGTCGGTCTCCTCGACCCCCCGGACCGCGCATCATCACGGTGTCGTCGCGGGCGGTCGAGGCTAGGCTCCCAGCCCGTGGACGACGTTCGTCTCCCGCGGGTCGAGATCGACGGCCATGCTGCAACCGTCGAGCAGATATGGGGCCTCGACCTGAGTAGCTCCGGCCACTTCACCGCCATGCAGGTCAGAGGCCGCCGCACGCTCGGTGTGGACTTCCATCTGGTCCGTCTCGACGGCGCCACCCGAGAGCTGTTCGGCGTCGGACTCGATCGCGATCGGGTCCGTGGCTACATCAGGCACGCGCTCGCGGACGACACCGCGGACGCGTCGGTCCGAGTCAACGTGTTCCGCTCAGGCACGGCGGAGGACGTTTCCGTCATCGTCAGCGTGCGACCGCCCGCCTCCGCGCCGGCCGAACCACAGAGCCTGCAGACGGTCGAGTATCAGAGACCGGTCGCCCATATCAAGCATTCGTCCGGATTCGGGCAGTCCTATTACCGAGGTCTGGCCCACGGCAACGGTTTCGATGAAGCCCTGTTCGTCGGGCCAGGCGGGGCCATCTCCGAGGGTTCCATCACCAACATCGGCTTCATCGATGGTGACGAGATCGTCTGGCCCGACGCGCCCGCCCTGCGCGGCATCATGATGCAGGTCCTCCAGCGCGAGCTCGAGCGGAGGGGGCTCGCGTGGCGGTACGGAGCCGTGCATGTGGCCGATCTCGCTTCATTCGACGGCGCGTTCGTGACCAACTCGCACGGGATGGCGACGGTCGGGCGCATCGACGATCTGAGCCTGCCAACGGACGCGGAACTCATGCACGCCGCGAAGCAGCTGCTCGCAGCCGCCCCCTACGACCCGATCTGAGGGCTCGGTTGCGCGAGGGGGTGCCCGGCTCAGGCCGGTTCGCCGTGTCGGGCGATCTCACTACGGAGCATGCCCGAGGCCGGATGGTAGTCGGTCGAATTGGCGGTCGCACACGGACGGGGCACGCGCTAGCTTGTGAGCACGCGGCTCCTGATAGGACGGACCAAGCTGCAACCCGCGAGCCCGGTGGTCCGCGATCGGGACACCGCGTCGAACGTGGGGGCCCCCGCCTTCCGGCTCCAGTCCCGGCCCCGTGACGGGAGCAACTACCCCCCGGGGGTCGCCGCGCTTCCTTCCTGCGTGGTCGTCATCGATCCGACCTCATCTCTCGTAACCGCCGCTGGATCACGGCGAAATCCCTGCACGGTTCAACCGCCTTCCCGTCGAGATACCAGGTGTCGGTTCGCGGGTCGAAATGCAGCCCGTTCCATCCCGCCATCGATCTAGCGTGTACGCGGTGCCCCCTTGCAGGTCAATCTCCTACCTGCACCCGGAGCCTCGGCCCACCTGGACTTGGCAGGCACGCCACGGTAGGAATGTGAAGCAGGGGGCACAGATGATCAGCGAGCCGAGGATCGTCGAACGCCGCGAGCAGCGCTACGTGGGGATCCGGGGAACCGTCGCGATGGGCGAGATCGGCGCATTCATCGAGGGCTCGTTCCCAGAGCTGTTCGCCGATCTGGACGCCCAGGGCGTCGAGCCGACCGGCCCTCCGTTCCTCCGCTACAACGTGATCGACATGGATGCGGGGTTGGAGATCGAGGTCGGGGTTCCCGTCGAGGCCCACATCCCCGATCACGGGCGGGTCTTCGCGGCCGTCCTACCTGCTGGACGCTATGGCACGCTCACGTACACCGGCGAGTACGCCGGCTTGGTCGACGCGAACGAGGCGCTTCAACGATGGGCGCGCGATGAGGGTCTCGAATGGGCGTGGTCGGAGACGGACCGGGGTGATCGGTTCGAGTCTCGTCTGGAGGTGTATCTGACCGACCCCGCCGCCGAACCCGACCCGGAGAAGTGGGAGACGGAGGTCGCCTACCTGCTGGCCGATGTCTCCGACCCCACATCTCACTAGAGGCGACGGATCTTCAGGAAGAAGGTCACGTGCCGTCTCTGCGAACGGTGGCGTCGGCGCGTTCATGGTAGCGATGGACGAGTACACCACGGTGCTGACCGCGTCGCAGGAAGGTCTTCAGACCTCGATCGCCTTCGAGGAGTTCTTCGAGACGGAGCGGGAACGGCTGTTCCGCGCCCTCCTGCTCGTCACGCATGACACGGCAGAAGCGGAGGATCTCATGCAGGAGGCGTTCGTCCGCACATGGTCCAGACCATGAGCAGTCCGCGTTGGATGAGGCGCATCGCGGATCGGAGAAGTGCCGCGACGCGCTTGTCAGACCAGCAGAGGAAGGACGCCATGCGGGCGATGTGGACGGGGAGCACCGTGCGAGATCCCGAAACAGCCCGTCTCGTGGTGGATGAATGCCAAGACACCGCCGCCAAGGTCCCCGTGTGGATCTGGTTGATCCTTGGACTGATGGCCGCCGTGGTTGTCGCTGCGAACGGAAGCTGGGTGCTCGTCGGCTTCATCCTGATCATCGGTGTTGGTCCGCCCTCATACATCCTTTGGATGCGTCGGAGAGCGCTCGCGGCGAATCTCCCTATCGCGGTCTCTAGTCGGCCTGGGGCCTCCGGATGGAAACGCGATCCGTAGCTTGGGATGGGGTCCCCGCGCACGAATACCGGTTGCCCCCGAGTGTTCGCGGGCTATCAGGATGGAGCTTCTGGCGTCGGTCCGCTCAGCAGTTCGATCTCGAACTTCGCCCTCAGCTCGTCGTCGGCCTCCAAGTCCATCAGAGGTCGGCCATCGACGAGTTGCGCTCGGTGAGTTCAGCGATGATGCCAGCCCGCTCCGCGCTCGTGCCGAACAGGTAGCGGAGGAGGTCGTCGCGGAGTGCCGACGCTGCCCGAAGGACGGCGATACGAACGGCGTCGTCGCTCGGCTCGACGGCGACGATGCGCGCCCCGGCGCACCGCCGACTCGACGAGCAACCGGTCGCGCACCAGCAGCCCGACCTGGACCATTGCCTTCTACACCGAGCAGCGGTCGGTCAAGGCGTCTCGTAGCTGGAAACGAGCTCGGGAAGCGTGAGGGCTGGCGGATCGTTCAAGTCCACGCCCGTAGCGTCGGCGAGCCGCTCCTTGAACCAGAGGTCGAAATCCTCGCGCGACTGCACAAACATCGAGAACGCCTTGTTGAAGTCCGCGCTCTCGATGTACGCCACCAGCAGGTCGCCGGCTGGCGTCTGGGCGATGTACCAAACCTCCTTGGTGATGCCGATCCGACGCTCGGAGATGTCGTAGTCGTTCCTTCGAGGACCGTCGAGCTCCGCTTGGAACGCCCTCGCCGAGTCGCTCTTTCCGGGCAGGATGGGGAGCGCTAGACAGACCTGATCCATGACAGATCTCCTTTCGGTCGGTAGCTGCACGCTACGCCGTGCTGGCACGGTTAGCCAATCGAGCGAAATGCCAACGCTCTCGCGACTGCCCTACCCGGGCTGCGTTCACGGCTGGACCGACCATCAAGGTTTGCATGACTCGGTAAGGGAGGACGAGACTGGTTCGTATGGGTCCCCGCGCTCGGTAGACCGGCTCCCTCCGAGGGTTCGCGAGCGCAAGTTGGGCTTACGGAAAATCGCTCCAGTGGGCGTCAGTTCCGAAACGGAGAGCCGGATCTCGGTGACCTCATCGCCCGACGGCATCCTGGCACTCGGCTGGTTCGTACTTGCTGGCGTTCTACGCTGAGCGCGTACCTCAACGCTCGCCAGGTCATCATTGTGGAGGACGCCACAGTGGCGATTTCTTCGGGGAGGCCTATCGCTGGTGTTGCTGTTCTTCGCGGCGTTGAGCGTTCGTAAAGCCCTTGAGACAGAAAGGCGTGGGCTAACACTCTCTCCATCCACCCGGCGCCTTGGCCCGCGAGGACCACCACGTTGTTCGGCCCACGTGCCTGTGTCATAGTCGCAAGCATTGGCGCTGAAGCGGCTTGGCCGACACGGTCTCCGTACGGCAACGGGGTCGGTTAACGTCCCGAGAAGTGGTGGACTTTCGAGGTGGACTTCCGGGGTGGAAATCCCCGTGACGTAGATGGCCACCGCCATCCTCAACGACAGGTCGAGGTCAAGAGGAGGGACGATGGCCACCCCCAGGATGGACATCACGTCGTTCGTCGGCAAGCTGCTCGAGGAGAACGACGTCGATCTGCTGCGCGACGGCGTGAAGGTGCTCGCCCAGGCCGTGATGGAGACCGAGGTCTCGTCTCAGATCGGGGCGGCACCGTACGAGCGGAGCGCCGGAGCGCGTTGCCTACCGCAACGGCTACCGGACCAGGACGCTGGGACACCCGGGTCGGGCACGATCGAGCTCAAGATCCCCAAGGTGCGCGGCCGGCGCCTACTTCCCGCGCGCTGCTGCGAGCCCCGCCGGCGTGCGGAGAAGGCGCTGCACGCGGTCGTGGTCGAGGCCTACGTCAAGGGCGTGTCGACCCGCAAGGTGGACGACCTGGTCGAAGGCGCTCGGGATCGACGGGATCTCCCGCTCGGAGGTCTCCAGGATCTGCAAGGTCGCTCGACGACCGAGGTCACGTCCGTTCCTGCAGCGCCCGATCGACGGTGAGCACCCCTACGTCTGGCTCGACGCGACGTTCCACAAGGTCCGTCAGGCAGGCCGTGTCACCTCGGTCGCCACCGTGGTCGCGATCGGGGTCAACGACCAGGGACAGCGCACGATCTTGGGTGCGGCCACCGGCCAGAGCGAGGACCACCAGTTCTGGACCTCGTTCCTTCGTTCGCCTGATCAAGCGTGGGCCTGAAGGGCGTCCGGCTGGTGATCTCGGATGCCCACGAGGGCCTGCGCCAGGCGATCGCGAAGATCCTGGCCGGTGCGACGTGGCAGCGGTGCCGGGTCCATTTCATGCGGAATCTGCTCTCGACCGTGCCCAAGGGCGCCCAGGACACGGTGGCAGCGGTCGTTCGCTCGATCTTCTCCGCACCTGATCACGCGCGCGGCGATGACCCAGCTGCACGACGTCGCCCGGATGCTCGAGCCGAAGTTCCCCCAGGCCGCCGAGCTGCCTCGGAGGACGCGGCCGAGGACGTGCTCGCACACATGCACTTCCCTCGCGAGCATCGCCGGCGGCTGCACTCGACCAACCCGATCGAGCGCCTGCACAAGGAGGTGAAACGCCGCACAAGGGTGATCGGGATCTTCCCGACGCTGGACTCGCTGATGCGGATGGTCGGGACGCTGCTCGCCGAGCAAGACGACGAGTGGCAGGTGGCCGATCGTCGCTACTTCGCGATCGGCTCGATGGCCAAGGTCGACGAACTCGAGGGAGGTGAGGACCCGAAGGAGCTACTCGCTGCGATCGCGTGAGAAGAACCGAGGATGGCGGTGACGGATTTCAACCACTTGACGGGACACGACCCTACCGGTGAAGGTTCGAACGGGGATGAGGGGTTGGACGCAGAGTGAGTGGCACCCAGGACCGGAACTAGCGGCAACCGGATGTCCATGAGGTTCGGCTGTGAGGGACCCCGTTACCCGGCGTTCGACCGGCTCAGCCGAGACCGTCCCCGCGAGCACGACGATGGACCCTCCATGCGTGTAGACGCTGCATGGGAACTCAGATTGAACTCGCGATTGCCTCCGCCCTTGCCGCGCGGGTGCGATGCGAGCGAAGGCGTTCGTTGACGCGCTGATGAATCTGAGGTTCGAAGACGTTCTCTCCAGCGAGGACTTCTCGCGTCTGATTGTACGAGACCGTGCCCCAATCGATGGAGCTTGGATCCGACGGTTTCCTCCTCGGATTCACGCTTCGCGGCAAGAAGGAGACAGGGATAGTTTGGGTAATCGTCGAGGTCCTTCTGCTTGGCGTTGTAGCCGACGCGGACAAGCCCTCCGAGCTCAGTGACCACTCGGAGCTCGAAGGGTTCGAATTCCGGCTCAATGGAATTGACGTCACATCGGGGCCTCCGTTTGAGGCGATACCAGACGAAGCAAAGCCGCAGGGCATGCAGGAGTGGCCGATGATGCTCTTGCCCTACCCCGGCCGCGACTCGTGGCCTCAGCTCGAGCGTACGATCGAGCGAATGATGAGTTGAACCCTCGCGACGGAATCGCGCAGTCTCGGTCCTGGTCGAGCCGCAGCCCCGCGCCGTGGAAGCCCCGCATGTCGAGCTACACGGCCTCGCTGCAAAGGAGGTTCCCTAGCTCCGTTCCGGCATCCTCAGGTTCGCCTCGGCGGCCCGAACTCTGCCTTGGTTGCTTCTGAGAGGTCAAAGGCGGTCTTCACGAGACGCGGGTCCTCGACGACGCGACGCCATGCGGCTACGGCTTCATCCAAGAGGTGCGCTGCTAGGCGAAGCTCAGCGGGACTGTTGGCTCCGATCAGGCGGACCTCGACGCTGAGGAGCGCCCGCTCGAGAGACTTCGTCTTCGCGAGCCACTCCCCCCCACTTGCGAACCTGGCCATGTCCAGGTGGGTGATCGCGTGGGCGGTCCGATCCATCATCTGTTCGAGCTCAATCGCGATGTCGAACATTCGGTCCTGAGCCAGGTCGCACCTCTGCTCACCCGCCGGTGAGGAATCCCTGGAGCTGGTAACAGCGCCGTCGTCGGGCGGTGCCGTGAGCATGCGCTGAGGACGAGTAAGAAGGCGGCGGCAACGCGAGTGGGGACGCTTCTCGGCCCGTTCGACCTTGGCTCGTTCACGCCCCAAGCTCACCCCGTATCGACTCCGCCAGCCGCAGCCGCGCCGGCTCGCCGTCCTCGCCCTCGAGGTCCATCACCTCGGCCAGCCACATACGTCGCAGATCAGCTCGAACAGATCGTTGGTGACAGGGAGTTCGCCTGCCTCGAGATCCCCACACTCACGCATGGTGAGCCCCAGCCGGCCCGCCATCTGAACCTCCCGCAGACCGAGCCGTTTGCGGTCGGCGGGCAGTTGGCGGATGAGCATGGGCAACACCTCTGACCGTACCCTGTCGCGCGGACGGTTGCTCATCATCTCGACCGCGGCAGAGCCAGTTGCTACCGTCACGAGTCGATGCCTGGGATCCTGCTCGTACTCGTCATCATCTTCGCGATTCTCGTCGGTCTCACATCGCGGTCGCGGGCGGCTCGCGTCACAGGCTGGTCAACCCTCGTGGTCATCAGTGGGGCGCTCGTCGTCTCCGTCGTCCTCTCAGGAGCGAAGCCGGTCCTGTGCTCCTTGGGAGGCGGTCGCATGCGTCCGGGCATAGCTGCGAACAACGATGGGCAAGGCGTGTGCGTGGGCGAGCTCTTGGACGAGTTCGACTAGCCCCTCAGAGCTCCATCTCGAACCGAGCGCGTACGTCGTCGTCCGCCTCGAGGTCCATCAGCAGCTCGGCCAGCCACTCGCCGTCGTCGCTGGCGTACAACCTGCCGATCAGCGCGGCGCGATCAGCGTCGGGTTGGGTCTGAGTCGTCGAGCAGCTCGCGGGCACCCGGGCGCGCCGCCCCCGCTGAACGGGAACGGCGCGTCCTCCGGTTCGCTCAATCCTCGACGTGCAGCTTCCAGACCCACCGGAAATCGCCGACGACCTCGTCGTTGGCGATCACCACGATGCGGTGCACACCCGGATCCAGCGGTTCGAGGATGAACAGGAACCCCTTCGTGAGCGAGCGGCTCAGCCCGGGCTCGGCTCCCCAGATGTTGTCCTTCGGGAAGTCGACGATCTCGCCCGGCGTGTGCGAGACCCACTGTCGCTGATGCACCAGTCGCTCGCCGTCGATCCGCACCGTCTGGTGGTAGAGGTCCGGGTTGATGTTGGCCGCGAAGTTCTCCCGCGCGCAAGTGCGGAGCTCGCGCCAGGTCTCGCCAAGCCCCTCCGCCGTCGAGCACTCGAAGAACCCGAGCGCCGGACTGAAAGCGAGCGCGGCATCAGCCGGCACCGAGCAGTCCGCGCCCTGACCGCCGAGGAACACGACATCGCCTCCGGGCTGCAGCTCGCAGTTGCGAGGCGAGGATGGATCGAACAGCGGGTTCTCGGGCACCGGGATCTCCTGCACCCAGATGTTGTAGGCGCCATTCCACTCCGGGTACGTCATACCGTACGGCGAGGCATCCGGCGGGAACACCCCTAGGCTGCCGTCGTGGTGCGCGAGCGCCGGCGCCGAGGACGACACGGCCCACAGCGACGCGAACACGGCGAGCGCGATCGCTCTCCTCACGTGACCTACCCCTCTTCCCGCGGGCGAACGCGGGGACGCGGGCGATCCCCGAAACCTGTTGCATTCGGGTGACACTGTGGGCCAGGACCCCCGCGTGTCAACCCCCATAGGCCTGACAGCGCGTACGCACTCGTCGATGAGAGTGGGGACGTTTCCTACGAGCCGACCACCGCCTCCGCGACCGCGAGGATGCGCTGCGATGAAGACGGCGTTGGCCTCGATGCGGACGGTCGAGGTGTTCGTCTTCCCTGCGATCTCCTCGAACGTCGCGACCCTGACCGAGAACGGATCGCGGCCCATTGCGAGGGGTGCTCGTCTTGACGATCGAGCACCATCCTCACTGCGCGCTCACGCACCTCTGGTGGATACCTGCCTGGTCGTCGCATTGGCTCCAACCTCTCACGGTCTGGAGCCTCCAGGAATCCCGGGGCGGTTCAATCTGAGCTCACGGGTGGGAGGGCGAGGACTAATCAAAGGGGAGTACCACCGCCAGGACACCTACTCTATTGGCGGTTTGCTCCCGACCTCGATCGGTCTCACCATCGCTGCGCGAGGAGGCTGCGGCAGACGGCGGCCCTCCCCCACGGGCATCGCAGCGATGGTGTGTGGGACCGCGTCAGGGCCGGTCACCGGACTGTCTGTTTGACGTCATCCAACAGAAGGGATCGTCCGGCTGGCCGGAGGACGCGGTCCCACACTCACCCACGGTCCGCTTTCAAGGGACGTTCGGTCAAGTCGGTCGACCGGCGGTCGCCAAGTCGCCCGACATCCGATTCCCGAATCGCCTACGCCTCGCCCGTCGAGACGATCTCGGAAGCATCGACCGTCCTTCGGCCCTTCCACCTGCTCGTGAGGTTCGCGAGATCGGCAAAGCGATCTGCGCCCCACGCTTTAACTCTGGGTCGTCGCCGCCCGAGCTAGCCCTAGACCCTGGCCACGCGAATGAGACCTCCAAACGGCGTATCACGCGCGGTGGGTGTATTGCGGGTCTCCGAGCGTTTCTTGGCTCCGGCGGGAACTCGATCAGTAGCTTGGATGGAGTCCCCGCGCGTCGAAAGCGGTCGCCTTCGAGTGTCAACGTTGCCGACGTCACGGGGTCTCGTTGGTCATCGCGGCCAATTAGAACGCATAGATGCCAAGACCCAGGACGAGGGCAGCTGGTAACGCCGTCACACCTGAGCCTGGCCAGCCTCGTCTTGTCGGCGCTCCTTCGCCGGCCATGCGCGTTCCCCCGGCCATCTGGCCCCCGAAGGCGAGAACCACATGAGTCCAGCGATCACGAGCAGGTCGATTCCGATGCGGACCCAGACGCTCAAGACGACCACGGCCAACAGCGAGAGGATCGCCGCCAGCCATCGCGCCCGCCACACCCTTTCGCTCTTGATTAGGTACAGCGTGAGCACGATGATCACGACCCCGAGCAGCGCACCTGCCAATACCCCGAAGTGGAAACCCGTAGCGATCATCCGGGCCCAATCCTCCGGGTCCTCTGGTACGCCAACCGCATGTGCGACGAACGCGCCCGTGAGCCCACCGAATATCGGAAGGGCAGCGGCCGGCGCCGCCAGCCACGCGATCCCTGCAGCACCGATCGCCACGAGGACCGATATCGCCGCGAGCCTTTCCATGGCAGGAAGAGTGCCCGGCGGACGACCAAAGTGGAACCGACGCGACAGGAGCCACACGCGACCGCCACGCCTTCGCCACAGGGAAGTGCGTTCCTGGAGAGGGGGGCACGTGGGCCTGCTAGGGCTAGCCCTCAGCCGACAGCTCCATCTCGGGCTCTCACGCAGATCAGGATCGGCTTCGTGGTCCACGAGCAGGTCGGCCATGCGTGGGTCCCGCTCCGTCAGCTCGCCGATGATGCGAGTGCGCTCCGCCAATGTGGCGAACAGGTAGCGGAGCAGGTCGTCGCGCTCTAATCCCGCCGGAGCCGTTCCTTCCAGGCGGCGACGAAGCCCTGCAGGTTCGCTCGGAGAAGCCGGTCTTCGGTGTGGGCAAGCTGGTCGGCCCCACGTCGAGCATCTTGGCCCGGCCCCAGCCGAACATCGCGGGCGGCGGAACCTGTCGTGGTTCGTGTGCGCCGGTCCTCCATGGTCATCTCCCCTTTGCGGGAACCGCGACTTGAGCCTAGCGCGGCCACCCGCACTTGTCGCCGATCCGCTCGTATGGGGACATAGCCAGAGTCGCCTGGTGATGGACCGTCAACGGAGCGTCCTTCGCGCATCGAGTATCGCGTTCGTCGTGCTCTGGCTTCCTGGGCGCACCTGGGCTCCGGATGGAGACGCGATCAGTAGCGCTGGATGGGGTCCCCGCTCGTCGAACGTGGTTGCCTCCGAGAGTGGGCAGCGCCGGGGTTTCAGGCGACCCCCTCACCCTCGCTCCTGTGTCCGCTGTCAGGGGCATCACCCCATCGACCAAGGCTCGCGGAGGTCGGCGGACCCAGCGCTCTTGGGTCGACCAGCCCTGTCGTGCAGATCCACTCGTGCGGTTCCATGGATTCTCCTCAGGGGCGTTGTCATGTCGTACTCGGAAGGTCGAGCCGCTCTGTCTCGGCGGCGCGTGCTGGTGGGGACCGTGTGCGGGGTCCTCGCGGTCATCGACTACTCACTCATCGTGGCGACGTCGCTGCCGATCGTCCCCACACTCCTGATCGTCTGCTCGTTCGGCCCCTTGTTGGCGATCGGAACGGCGGGCGTGTACGAGATCCTTCGGGCGCGAGCTCGAACGGTCACGCTCGACATCGGGCTCGTCGCGAACGTCGCTGCCGGTGTGGCGGCGGTCACCATGATGCTCCTTGCTCAGCTGGCCCTCAAGGAGTGGTTCGCCTCGGGATTCGGGGGCGGGCGGCCGAGGCCGGGACGGGCTCGTACTGGGGCTCGACGTCGCGTGGGACGTCTTCCTCGCGATCGGCACGGCGGCGCTCGCAGCGAACATGCGAGGCCACCCGCGCTTCGGCTCGGGGTTCGCCGTGTCCGGACTCGTCATCGCGGTCGCCCTCATCGGGCTGAATCTCGCACGGTTCCCGCACAACCCGGGGCAGGCGGGTCTGGTCGATGTCGGACCGCTGGTCGGCCTCTGGTATCTGGTGGTCGCCTTACGGATGGGCGCTTCCCTATCGTGGCTTCGCCAGCAGGTGACTCAGTAACGTGACCCGCCGGAAGCGAGACTGCTGCCCGGACAGCTTCAGATGGGAGTCCCCGCTCGCTTACCGGTTGCCTCACCATCGCTGCGCGAGGAGGCTGCGGCCGACGGCGGCGCTCCCCCACGGGCATCGCAGCGATGGTGTGTGGGACCGCGTCAGGGCCGGTCACCGGACTGTCTGTTTGACGTCATCCAACAGAAGGGATCGTCCGGCTAGCCGGAGGACGCGGTCCCACACTCACCCACGGTCCGCTTTCAAGGGACGTTCGGTCAAGTCAGTCGACCGGCGGTCGCCAAGTCGCCCGACATCCGATTCCCGAATCGCCTACGCCTCGCCCGTCGAGACGATCTCGGAAGCATCGACCGTTCTTCTCGACCCAGAGTTGGAGCGTGGGGCGCGCATCTCTTTGCCGATCTCGGGGACCTCACCGAGCAGGTAGAAAATGTGATCAGCAGGTTGCCATCCGCCCGCCCGCTCAGCCAGCTCGCCGATGATGCGAGTGCGCTCCGCGCTTGTGGCGAACAGGTAGCGGAGGAGGTCGTCTCGGAGCTCCGGCGGGATGTCCACGGCAGTCATCATCCTAAGGTCGAGCTGTCGACTGCCGATGCTCGGATCCATGACCGCCACAGCGGCAATCGGCTTGAGCGACGAGAGCTCCCCAGCGATGCCGGGGCCGACGACGATGGCAGGTGCGAGCCCAAGGCGAGCCGTACCCTCCGCACCGTGCTGAGCAAGGTCCGAATCCGCGCCGGTCGTCGGGTCACCGACGAACTCGGCATTTCCGAGGACGCCGAGGGATTCGTCTTCTTCTGTAGCCGTCTGCTCCTCCCGATGCCTGTGATCTTCCTCGTCCTGGTGGTCGTAGGGCTCGCGCTTGTGGCGCTTGGTCTTCCCGAGCTCTTCAGGCTCGTCACCTATCTGGTGGTCGGTGTCGTGCTCCTGACGGCGGTCCGCCACCTCTACGTCCTCGTCTGGACCGAGGACCGGCTCGTCCTGGTCCGGATGCAAGTGCCGACGTACGGTCTCGTTCGGTCGCGCTCGACGTCGCTCCGACGCTTTGCCGTGCTCGTATGCGTCCCACGATGAGCGACGAGTGCTTCACGCTGGAAACCCCTGACTTCAGATGGCGGATGAGGACTTCGGCATCGAACCGCGTCTGCGTGCAGCAGCTGGTCGATGAGCTCGACGCGCCGTTCGCTCCTCCGCAACCGTCCGAGGGCGTCCAGCAGGAGCTCGCCGCTAGTCCACCGGCGACCCTCGCCCGGCGTTGGCTCGGTAGCGAGCAGCGGATCGAGGCCGTCCGGAGGAGCCCTTGAGGTATCTTGTGGGTCATCACGATGCGTCGATGACTTCCCACTCCACATCGGCGTGGCGATCGGTCTGGGTGACCTTGATAGTGTCACTGGGATTGCTGCTCAGGCTACCTACGCCGAGAACCGGACTCCTTACTACCTGATGTTCACGGTCGGCGCTGAACTTGTGGTCGGACGCTAGTCATCCTCGCGCTGCGCGGGGAAGTCCCGACGGGCCGCGGCGTTTCGCAGCGCGATCGTGGGCATCTGGATCCTGTTCGCAGCCGGGATCTGGTTCGGCACAGTCCTCCCGTGGCGGGAGCGATGAGTGTGGGCTTCGCCACCCGACGGCTTCCGGCGCTGGACCGGCTCGGCCGACACGGTGCCCCGCGAGGACGCCCGCGGCTCTATTACCGACTAGGTTGCGGCTATGTACCGTGAACGCAGCTACTCGGCGGGTCGTCGCGCGCCGAACCCCGCCCCGATCGCCACGCCAGCCAGGATCGACCAGACCGCCCACGAGATCTCGTGGAACCAGTAGCCTCGGTCGAGGATCTCCGGACCAGACGTCACCCCGAAGGCGAACCAGAGCTGAACGACGGGAAGGATGACGATTCCGGCGATCAGGAGACGCCCCCACCCGTAGCGCGAGCGCGGGAACGGAAACCTGACCGCCACCGCGAACGCCATCCCTGTGACGACGTAGACCGCCTGGATCAGCCAGTACACGCCCCAGTCGATCGTGAAATCGACCGCGTTCCGACCTTGGAACTCACGCTCCAGCTGACCGCTCCACCACAGCAGCCCAATCGCGGTCGCGAGCAACACGAGGCGCACCGCCCAGACCGCGACGCTCGCGAACGGTCGATCGTCCTCCATCGAACCCTCCCGGCAGGAGCCTTTTTGGGAACAGGCCCCCGTGGTGCCACGGTGTGCCGCTATGTCCCCTGAGCCGGCTCGGTGTGAGCGCGGCGGCGTGCTGCTAGCACGATGACCCCAACGATACCCATGATGATCACCACAGAAACGGCCATCACGACAGGCAGGAATGATCCATCCTGCTCATCCTCGGGCGCGGTATGGCTGTCGTCTGCAAGACCCAGAAGCTCCCGAGCCCGCTCGACGCGCTCGTGCCAGATCATCCTTGGCGTCAGGAACTGGCCGTACTGGTTGAACGTTCCGCCCCCGGCATCGCTCAGCAGCCACAGGGTCGAGGGTGCCTTCGATCTGACGTGCGTATCCACGAGCGCCCTCCCTGACTAGCAGGCTGACGCGCTCTGTTGACTCCGGCGAGAAGACAAGCTCGCTGATCCGGCAGACCTTCGCCTCGGCGTTCAGTCGGACGCGGGACCGTTGTCCGCCATCGCCACCTGCGGGCAGGGCGAGACGTGCAGGTGGTGATCGCCATACCTGCAGTACAGCGGCCGCCGCAAGTCTGGGTTCGACCGGCCGGTGATACCGTCAGGTCTACGGCACGCGACTTCCTCGTCGATCACGCCGAGATCGGCTTCGGGAGTCGAGAGGCTCAGCGCGGACAAGAGGCTCCACCGAGGCGGTCTCCGACCCTGCCGGGCCGGACCGGAGGACCAGCCATGAAGGAGATCACCGACTACCTGGTTCCAGTCGTCGTGGAGCAGACGAGCCGCGGCGAACGCTCCTTCGACATCTACTCTCGCCTGCTGAGCGAGCGCATCGTCTTCTTGGGCATGCCCATCGACGACGCGATGGGAAACCTGATCATGGCCCAGCTCCTGCACCTCGAGAGCGAGGACCCGGGGAAGGACATCAACCTCTACATCAACTCGCCCGGCGGCAGCATGACGACGCTGTTCGCGATCTACGACACGATGCAGTACATCAAGCCCGACGTCTCGACCATCGTCATGGGCCAGGCGGCCTCGGCCGCGGCCGTCTTGGCGCTGGCCGGCGCGAAGGGCAAGCGCTACACGCTTCCCCACGCGCGGATCCTCCTGCACCAGCCCTACGGCGGCGCGGAGGGCCAGGCCGTCGACGTCGAGATCCAGGCCAAGGAGATCGTTCGCAACCGGGAGCGGATGAACGAGATCATCGCCACGCACACCGGTCAGCCGCTCGAGCGCGTGTCCAAGGACTCCGATCGCGACTTCATCCTGACCGCCGAGCAGGCCGTGGAGTACGGGGCGGTGGACGAGATCATCACCAAGCGTGGAATCACACCCGAACTCGCAGCAGTGGCCGCGGCCGGCTTCGAGGAGAAACCCTCCGAGACGTCCGAGGTGAGGCTGGAGGAGCTCCACAAGCCCTAGGGAGTCGATGTCTTCACGGAGCGAGCCTCCGGCCGTTCGGTGCCAGGATCCGAGGACACCCGCGTCGGTCGGAGTCCGCGAGCGTCATCCTGAACTTCAGCCATCTCGTCTCAGGACGATGCCTCCCAGGTGTGGTGAACAGCTTCGATGTTGTTGCCATCGGGGTCGCGGACGAAAGCTCCGAAGTAGCCGGGATGGTATTCGGGCCAGACACGGGGTTCGTGCAACACCTCAGCGCCTGCCGCGACGGCTGCGTCCCGGAACGCGATCACGGCTTCTCGCGTAGGTCCTGTGAACGCGATATGGGACTCTCGGAATCCGTCGCCCGTCTCGAGTGGGCCGAGCCAGAAGCATGGGAAGTCGAACCCGTAGCCGATGCGTGTACCGAAGTCGAGAACCCGGCTCGCGCCGATCTCCTTGAGGACGGCATCGTAGAAGGCAGTGCTGGCCGTCAGGTCGGCGCACTGGATCGAGATGTGATCGAGCATGCGACGAGCCTCCTTCCCTGTCGGTCTCGTTGGCGGTCATCGACGATCTTGAGGTGCAGTCCGATCCCTCCGGCCCTCGGAGCGCGGTGCGGCTCCCGCTCCCTTCGGTCGCCAGTGGCTGGTTCGGCGCATGGTGAGCACCTAGCAGGAGGTTCGTGTTCAGGCTCCGGTCAGAGCTGCACCACGGGACAGGTCAGGGTCCGCGTGATGCCCTCGACCGCCTGGACCTTCGAGACGACCAGGCTTCCGAGCGCATCGATGCTCGCGGCCTCGACGCGGGCGACCACGTCGTAGGGCCCGGTGACGACATCTGCAGAACGCACACCATGCATCGCGCTCACGGTCTGCCCCACTCGGGAGGCCATCCCCACCTCGGCCTGGATCAGCACGAATGCTTCGATCATCGCCATCCCTCCTCGGCGATGCCTACCCTGCCATCATCGACCTTGGTCGCTCAGACCACAATCGCACCATGCCACCAGGCCGATCTAAGCGGACTCGGACACCTCGGATCCTCAGAACCTATGTGGGCGTTCCCGGGCTTCGGATGGAAACGCGATCTGCAGCGAGTATGTGTCGCCGCGCTGCGAAGTCGCCTGCCTCCGAGCGTTCGCGATTCACGGAGAGGATTTGGAGCGCACCGACCGCTGCCTCATGCCCGCGTTCGGCATAGGCAGCGCCGACACCCAACCGCGACGATCAGTTCCATCCTGTAGCGGAGGAATGGCAGTCGCGTGCGGCTTGTGTCGCGCCCCTTCCATCGAAGGTGGCCGTGCCGTCGTCCTAACGAGGATGGCCCGACCCTCATCCCGTTCTCGTCGCGGATCGGAAGTGGCCTGTGGGGCAACGATGGACCTGGCCGACGAACGGAGCACGTCATGATCAGTCGATCGACCGGTGAGATCGGAGGAGCACATGGACATCGACGAGGCCGGGGTGCCCCCTGGAAACGGTCCAGCGATCGCTCGGATCTGGAGGGGCGCCACTCGGGAGGAGGACGGCCGGGCCTACCGCGATTCCCTCCGTGAGGACGTTCGTGAGGTCAGATCGGCCGAGGGGAACGTCGGCGCGTTCGTCCTCGAGCGCACAGACACCGGTCGATCGGAATTCCTGTTCATCTCGCTGTGGGAGTCGATGGACGCGGTGAGGGGCTTCGCAGGCGCCGATCCCGAACGAGCGGTCTATTTCAGAGACGACGAGCGGATGCTCCTCGAGCTGACACCGTACGTAGAGCACTACGAGATCGTCGCGGCAGACGTCGACCCTCGCTGACCCGCCGTCTATCTCTCAGGGGACGGTCGGCTCAGGGACGTACTCGGTGCGCACGCAGCGATTGGCGGCCTGCTCCCAATGGAAGCCGACACCCGGTGTGTCTGCTCCCCGGGCGAGGCATGTCGCCTTCGCATCGACCAAGCTCTCCTGGGACGCGGCCTCGGGCCCGCGGCCCATCAGGAACATGGCCCCCAGCACCGCAACGGCCGATACGGCGGCGACCAGGATCAGCGTCGGGGTTTGGTACGTCATGCTGAGAGCCTCGGCACCGGAGGTGCCGAGGTTGAGCCATGTCGACCGATGAAGCTGGCTCAGCCGGCGGACGCCTGCTTCTTCGCGAGGGCGTCCCGGAGGTACTCGCTCGATGCCTGCACCTTCTCGCGCGTCGATGCCAAGTCGCCGGTGAGCGCGCCGTTGTCGCTCACTGACTGCGCCGCCGATGATGACGGTGTTCGACGTTCGCCGTGTCGGCGGCCAGGACCACCGTCGCGAGCAGGTCGATCACGGCGCGGTGCCCGGCGTGTCCCGTCGATCACGTCGACGTTGGCCTGCTTCCCGGGCGTGAGCAGCCCACCCGGTACTTCGTCGATTGGCAGAGGGGTGTGCGGACGGTCCGATCGACTTTCGAGTGGAAGCGCGGTGGCGAGTTCCTCTTCCGCGCCCGTCTCCGGAAGACGAGCAGGGGAGCGTTCTCCGGCTGGTCGCCGATCGCCTCGTTCATCCAGACGTAATCAGCCGACGGGAGCCCTTGGCCTGCGGCCTCGACCCCGCCACTGCTCGACGCACCTATCGATGCCGTCCGACCACCTTCGCCGGGCTTTGGGAAGTCCTCGGCCTCAGCGACGATCTGACTCACGCGCTGATGAGTCACGCCGAGGATCGGTGCGATGTCCTTGGCGCGCAGGTAGCCCTGCTCGACCAGGGCGCGGATCTCGGCTGACTCAGGCACCGCTCGACACAAGCGCGCCGACGGAGACAGCCAGCGCGAAGAGGCCGATGCCGATGCAAACGAGCTGGAAATACATCCACGTTCGCCGCGCCTTGAGCGTCTCGTGATAGCGGCTGTCCACCATGGACTTGGCAAGGCTTGCAGCCAAGGCACGGTAGGGATCTTCGGGCTCGCTCTGCAGCACTTCCACAATCTTCGGTGCGACAAGCCAATCGGGAGCGTCTCGGCGAGACTTGGTGCCACCGATAGGGGTCCTGGGCTTCATGGCAAGCAGGCCGAACACCACTGCCAGCGCGAGGAGAGAGAGTCCGACGGCGAGGGATTTTGCCCCCAGCGACGGCCACTTATCTCTGAAAGCTATTGCACCTGTGAATCCCGAGGCACCGAGAACGAATCCGTTCACGGCGAGGATCGAGCCGATCCGCTGCTGTTGGTCTTGGAGCTGCGCAGTCCAGTGAGACTCCGCAAGGATTAGGTGCTTGAAGACGACCTCCCAGGATGAGGCGCCCGCCATCGTCCACCTCCCTCTTGATCGATGAAGCTCGGGCCGCCGGATCGACCATAGTCCGCACCCCCCTTCCGCGCCCGACTCGAGCGACGAGTCATCGCATCGGGCTAGCCTGGCGCATGCTCCCGATCATCGTGCAGCACCTGCCCCGTGACCGGGAGCGGATGGGACTGCGTGAGGTTCAGATGGCGGGACGGCTCGACCTGACGCTTCGGCAGTACCAGGCGCTCGAAGCAGGTGAGCTGTGGATCGACTACGACCTGTACCTCCGCATCACCGACCTATGTGGGTGGCCACGTTGAACGCCGAGGACATCCCGCCGACCTTCCGCGAGGACCGGAGCAGTGGGGCTGCCGCACTCGATGCGAAGAATGCGGAACGCGACCCCGATCCTGAAGCACTACCCACGGGTAGGACACCAGGGCTGAGCAACCAGCTGAAGCGACCGGGCAGGAACCTTATTGCCATCTTTGGCTCCATATCCCGTCAGTGGAGGGGCGGAGGCATGCATCCGAGTCCGAGCGTGGAGCCGAGTCTCCGGCGCGGTGCGGAGCCGAGTACGGACGGGCCTCAAGGGCAGTCCTGCCGTCGCCGATGTCTCGTCCGGTGAGGAGGTCTTGATGAGCCAACGGATCGCTCCGCCGCCAGTCCCGCCACCGCCGCCGGTGACGGGACCCCAACAGGTGGGCAAGGAGGCTGCATGGAAGCACTGGTGGTTCTGGGTCATCGTCGTGCTTGTGGTGCTGCTGGTCGCTGCCGTGGCTGCGGGCTCGCCAGGCGACCCCTCCCCGCCGCGCTCCGCTGCCGAGCCGAGCCCGCGCGCTGCCTCGACTGCAAGCCCGAGCCCTGCCTCAACACCGACGTCGCCCCGCTGGCTCATGACCCCCGAAGAGGTCGCGGCCGGGCTGCCTGACCGCTACATGGACGCACTCTGCCCAACGATCGATATCCTTCCGAGGGAGTTGCTGCTCCGCAAGTTCGTGCAGGGTTACAAGAAGGGCGGCAACGTTTCCGGCATGCCGCCGGCGCGGTTGGTCTTCGAAGCCATGGAGAGATCTTGCGAGCAGCATCCCTGAGCGAGTAGCTTCCGCCCGTGCCAAGGAGGTCTTGGATGCACTGTCCGGCATCCTCGCGGCAGCCGAGCCAGATCATCGCTGAGCTGTTGGCTAGGAACCCGGGCACGGGCGAGCTAATGACCAACAGCCGTGTCTGGCCGCTCCACTCAAGGGTCAATCGTCAAGCGGCCTCCAGGATTGACCCCGTAACGACCCTTCCGAGTCCCTTGATGCCCTGCGTCGCCCGTGGAGACGCACGTTCCAGACCCCATGAGATTGACCCTTCGATCGACCTCGCCAGCGCCGCGGAGCCTGGCGAGGGACATGGCCTCGGACAACTTGGTAGGGCCTCCAGGATCTGCATGGCGTCCTGCTGGGGGACTTCACCGACCCACCCCTCCTCCGGGGCCGCGTGTAGCGTCTGTCGCTTCGAGTGAGCCGCGAGAGGAGGCGTCGCCGGTCAGGCCGGCGACAGGGTCGTCAGGACCGGGCAGGTCCCGTACCGCCGGTGGAGAAGACGAGCGTGTCGAATCCGAGGCGCTTGCGGACTGGTCCAAGCTCGAGGAGACCGCGGACTGTCGATGAGGTCGAGCCAAAGTCTGTTGTCACCGATTAGTCACAGCGCGAGCTGTCGAGGGTGCGGCGAAGAAGCATCGCCGCTGGTCAGGAGGCTCCGGGGGTGGGACTCGAACCCACAACCTACGGATTAACAGTCCGCCGCTCTGCCGGTTGAGCTACCCCGGAAGGTGGAGCGTCGGGCAGTCTACCAGTGGCCCTGTTCCGCCCGAGCGCGCGGCGGTAGGCTGGTTCCTTCGCGACATCGACCCGGAGAGGACCCTCCCATGAAGATCCGCTCGTTGCTGCTCGTGGCCGCAGGCATCGGCATCGGCTACACGATCGCCGGGAAACTCCGCGAGGACGACCCTGAGGTCGTGCGCGGCCCGCAGCGTCGGGCGTCCGCCTCCTCGCCGGCGCTCCAGGTGGTCACCGGTGGAGCGCAGCGCCTCGCGGACCAGGCGAGCGAACGCAGCCTCGATGCGATCCGGCGAGCCCGGGGTGCGATCCGCTCACGGCTGGGCGAGCAAGACACGTTCGACGACGTCGCCTGGAACTGACCGGCGCGATCAGCCGGCGGGCCACCGCGTGCCGAAGGTCACGGCCGTGGCCTGATCGGCGGTGCAGTCCGATGCGGACGCCTGGGGGTCAACGCCGAAGCCGATGCCGAGCGTGATCCAGTCCCGGATGAAGAAGCACTTGCCCGACTCGCTGTACACGGCGGCGACGAACTGGTGGCCGGTGGTCGCCCGGTCGGGCACCCACATGCTCGCGTTCTCGGGGCCGGAGCTGTTCGTCAGCTCGTCGAAGAATCTCACGGACGGCTCTGCGGCCTCGAGATCGACGGGGAAGGCATCAGCGTACGTGGCGTGGTCGGTGAACACGATGCGGCCGGTCTCCAACGCCTTGGCGGCGGTCTGCTTCGCGGCGGAATCCTGGGCCCGCTGCTTCATGCCGACGAACGTGCTGGTCGCCATGGTCACCAGCACTCCGATGATCGTGACCGTGACCATCAGCTCGATCAGGGTGAAGCCGTCTTCCTCGCGGAGATCCGGGATGCGGATCATGGCGCTCCATCTCGGCCGGGGGCGCGGACTTCCCGACGCCCGTCACTTCAGAACATCGGAGTGCCGGCCGGTATGACTTGAGCCCTGAGGAGGGTGTGCGTACGTACCCTATTCCAAGTAGTCGCGGAGCTTCTGCGAGCGGCTCGGGTGGCGCAGCTTCGACAGCGTCTTCGACTCGATCTGCCGGATGCGCTCGCGCGTGACGCCGAACTCGCGCCCCACTTCTTCCAGCGTCCTCGGGTGGCCGTCGACCAGGCCGAACCGCAGCTGGATCACCTTCTTCTCGCGCTCGCTCAGGGTGTGGAGCACGCTCTCGAGCTGTTCCTGCAGCAGGATGAAGCTCGCCGCATCGACCGGCACGACGGCCTCGGCGTCCTCGATGAAGTCGCCGAGGTGGCTGTCCTCTTCCTCGCCGATCGGGGTCTCGAGCGAGACCGGCTCCTGCGAGACCTTCTGGATCTCCCGGACCTTCTCGGGGCCGATGCCCATGACCTTGCCGATCTCGTCGGGCGTGGGCTCCCGTCCGAGATCCTGCAGCAGCTGACGCTGCACGCGCACGAGCTTGTTGATCGTCTCGACCATGTGCACCGGGATGCGGATCGTGCGCGCCTGGTCGGCGATCGCGCGCGTGATCGCCTGGCGGATCCACCACGTCGCGTACGTCGAGAACTTGAAGCCCTTGGCGTAGTCGAACTTCTCGACCGCGCGGATCAGGCCCAGGTTGCCTTCCTGGATCAGGTCCAGGAAGAGCATGCCGCGGCCGACGTAACGCTTGGCGATCGAGACGACCAGCCGAAGGTTGGCCTCGATCAGCTTGCGCTTGGCGAGCTGGCCGTCGCGCTCAACCCGATGGAGCCACGCCTGCATCTCGTCCTCGGACTTGGGACGGTAGCTCTTGGCGATCTTCTCCCGGCCGATGCCCTCGACCCGGCCGAAGGCGGTCAGTTGGTGCTCGCGGATCTCCCACACCTTCTGCACGCAACCCTTCAAGGCGTGGGGCTCGGCCTTGCTCTCCTCGTCGTCACGGATCTGCACCTGGAGCGCCGTGGACAGCTCCCCCGCCTCGATGCGCCGGGCGAGGTCGATCTCTTGCGCGGCGTTCAGCAGCGGGACCTTGCCGATCTCCTTCAGGTACATGCGGACCGGGTCGTTGGTCGGCGCCTTCAGGAGGTCGACCTCGATGCGCACCTGGGTCGCCGCGTCGGTCTCCTCGCCGGGAACCTCGATGACCTCGATGCCCTCGGTCGTCAGGTGGTCCTGCACCTGGGTGAGGAACTCCTCGACCTGCTCGGGGGTGAAGTCGTCGACCGGGACCGCCTCGAGCAGGTCCTCAGACGTGACGAAGCCTCGTTCCCGCCCTTTGGCGGTGACGGATTCCTTGACCTCGTCGAGGCTCAGTGGGGATTCGTCGCGGGCCGGGACAGCCAACACATCTCCTCGGGGGTGATCGGGTGGGGGTTCGGCACGACGACTCAGTGTACGGAACGCGCCGACCGGCGACCCTTCCCCCACGAACGGCGGTCGGGCGCGTCAGACGGCGCTGCGGATGCCCTGGCGCAGTCTTCGGAGCTCTCCGTCGATCGAGACCAACTCGGCGAACAGCCCGTCGTAGCTGTCATCGGTCGTCGGGTTCAGCTTCTGCAGCTGCATGCGCAGTGCGTCGCTCTTCTGCTTCAGCACGAACTCCTGCAGACGCGACCAGACCGAGAGCGCGTAGTCGGCGCTGCCGTCGCCGTCGAGGGGCTCGACCGCGAGGGAACTGAGCATCGCTCCGAGCTTCTCGTCATCGCCCCCGGCCACGACCGAGGCCTCGCCACCCGCGTCGCGCAACGCCGCGAGTGCCCTTCGCGCAGCCGCACTCCGGAAGTGGTCGTCGGTGAGCTTCGTCGCGTACCCGTCGTACGCCTCACGGTCACGCACGAGCAGCTTCAGCATCTCGCGCTCGACCTTGTCGCGGGCGCTCATACGACGCGGCGACTCGACCACGACCTCGCCCGGACGGCCTCGCCGGCGCGCGTCGAGGGCTTGCACGACCGAGATCTCGGTCACCCCGGCGAGGTCGGCCACCAGGTGCGCGTACTCGCTGCGCCGCACCGGATCGGAGAGCTTCTCGATGATCGGCATCGCGTCGGCCACCGCGCGCGACTGCCCCTCGACGCTCGAGAGATCGTGACGGCCGATCGTGCGCCGCACCATGTACTCGATCAGCGGCCTCGCTCCCTTGGACGCCGCACGCACCTCGTCGGCCCCGTGCTTGGCGATGAACTCCGCGGGGTCGAGGCCCTCGGGCATGATCATCACGACGGTCTGCACCGAGGGGAACCGCTCCTGGAACTCCGCGGCCCGCTCGGCGGCCCGCGCTCCCGCCTCGTCGGAGTCGAACGCCATCACCGCCCGCTCGGCGAACCGCGAGAGCTGCCGGAAGTGCCCCTCCCCCAGTGCCGTGCCGCAGGTCGCGACCGCGTTCTCGATGCCGTCCTGCGCGAACCCCAACACGTCGGTGTACCCCTCGACGACGAAGACCTCGCCGGTGCGCGCGATCGCCTGGCGCGCCCGGTGCAGGTTGTACAGCACCTCGTGCTTCTTGTAGATCGGCGTCTCGGCGGTGTTCAGGTACTTCGCCTGCTCGCCCGCGCGCGGGTCGTTCGGCAGGATGCGCGCCCCGAACCCGATGCCGTGGCCCTGTAGGTCGTGGATCGGGAAGATCAGCCGGCCTCGGAACCGGTCGCGAACCGTGCCGTCGTCGCCTCTGGTCGCGAGCCCGGCCTCGAGCAGGATCTCGGGGCTCAGGTCGCGCGCTTGGCTGAGCCGCCGCAGCAGGAAGTCGGGGTACCCCGGCGCGTAGCCGATGCCGAACGTGGCGACGGCCTCCGGCGTGATGCCCCGCTCGGTGACGTAGGCGCGCGCCTCGGCGGCCTCGCGTCCGTCGGCGAGCATCCGCGCGTACAACTCGGCCGCCTGTTCGTTGGCATTCAGCAGCGCCTGCCGCCTCGCCGCCGCACGCCGAGCCTCGGGGGAGTCGCCCTCGTACCGCAGGTGCACACCGGCTTGCTGGGCGAGACGCTCGACGGCTTCGACGTAGCTCAGGTGCTCGAGCTCTCGGATGAATCGGATCGCGTCGCCCCCCGCCCCGCACCCGTGGCAGTAGTAGAGCTGCTTCGAGGGCGAGATGCCGAACGAGGGTGTCTTCTCCTGGTGGAACGGGCAGAGCCCGACCATGCGGTCGGCCCCGGCCTTCTTGAGGGTCAGGTACTGCGACGCGAGCTGCACGAGGTCGGTGCGCTCCTTCACCGACTGGATGTCGTCATCGCGGATGCGTCCGGCCAAGGGTTCCTTCCCGGTCGTCTCGGCCCGTCGTTCTCAGGCCCGGTCGTCTCGGCCCGTCGTTCTCGGGCCGGTGCTCAGAGGTCTCGGTCCAACAGCCAGCCCCGGGGAAGGAAGAGCCGTTCGTACGTGCGGATCGCGTAGCGGTCGGTCATGCCCGAGATGAAGTCGGCCACTCGGGTCGGCAGGTCGCCGGGCGCCTCATGGTACTCCGGCGGCATCTCGTCGGGGTGTTCGAGGAAATGCGAGAACAGGTCGCGGATCAGCCGCGTCGCTCGTTCGTGGTCGCCACGCGCGCTCTCACGCAGGTACACCTCGCTGAACATGAAGTCGCGCAGGGCGTCGAGCGCGCCGAACACCGGGGGCGACAACGCGATCTCGTCGCGATCCTCGCTCTGGCCCACCACGTCGGAGACCAACGTATCGATACGGTCGGAGTGGGTGGGCCCCAAGACGGCGACCGCCGCGGCCGGCAGCTCCGTGGGGTCGAGCACGCCCGCGCGGACGGCGTCGTCGATGTCGTGGTTGATGTAGGCGATGCGGTCGGCGAATCGCACGAGCTGGGCCTCGAGCGTGGCCGGCATCGGCGTCGACCACGGGTGGTGCACGATGCCGTCACGCACCTCCCAGGTGAGGTTCAGGCCGGCGCCGTCGTTCTCGAGGTGCTCGACGATGCGCAGCGACTGCTCGTTGTGGCGGAACGGTCGCCCGAGGAACGGTGTGAGGGCCTGCTCACCGAGGTGCCCGAAGGGCGTGTGACCCAGGTCGTGGCCGAGGGCGATCGCCTCGGTGAGGTCCTCGTTCAGACGCAGGGCCCGGGCGCACGTGCGCGCGATCTGCGAGACATCGAGCGTGTGCGTGAGCCGCACCCGGTAGTGGTCACCCTCGGGGGCCATGAACACCTGCGTCTTGTGTTTCAGTCGCCGGAACGCCTTCGCGTGCAGGATGCGGTCGCGATCACGTTGGAACACCGTGCGGATGGGGTCCTGCGGCTCGTCGCGGTCGCGGCCCTTGGTCTCGGCCGCGAGCACGGCACGCGGGGACAGCACCTCGCGCTCGAGCTGCTCGGTGCGCTCCCGGGGGGGTGGGCATGGCGCTCACGCGCCCATCGTACCGACGACCGGCGACACGCCGGTCGGGAGGGAGCGCCGAAGGCCGGTCGAGGAACTAGCGACCCGTGAGGCGATAGTAGAGATAGGCGAACGTCTCACGCGCGTAACCGGATAGACGGGTCTCCTCGGTGCGGGCGGCGGACGTCCACGTCGCCGAGGCGTGACCCTCGAACCCGAGGTCTGCGGCCATGCGCTCGATGCGAGCGTTGTGCCACGGGTCCGAGACGAGGAAGGCGCTCGTCATGCCGCGATCGTGCAGCGAATCGGCCACCGCCCGCAGGCTCGTGTACGACGTGTGGCCCACCGGCACGGCGACCACCGACGCCGTCGGCACGCCTTGCGCGACCAGATAGTCGCGTCCGGCCTCGGCCTCGGTCGTGCGATCACCGGGCTGGTTCGACCCGAGCACGAACACCACGTCGGCCCGCCCTTGCCCGAACAACAGGGCGGCGTGGTCGAGACGGCCTTCGAATACCGGCGACGGGGTGCCGTCGTACTGGGCGGCGCCGAGCACCACGATCGCGTCGGCGCGATCGATCTCGCTCGCGTCGTCGTGGTGCGCCGCGCGCCACACCGTCACGGCGCTCAACGCCACGGTGCAGAGCACGATCGCGGCCGCGAGCCCGACGACGGTGAGGAACGGGTGCCGTTGGAGGAGGCGCACCAGCCCAGGCTAGCAACGCCTCCCCGCCGGCTCAGTCGGTGCACAGGATCGTCACGGACGCCGTGAACAGGATCGGCTCGCCCGCATCGGTCACCAGCCGCTCCACGGCGTCCCGGGAGTCGCCGACCGCTCCGATCACGTAGCCCTCGCCAGCCCCTGCCGGCAATCCCTCGAAGCAGTCGGTCGGCGAGACCACGAGGGCCGGACCGAGCGGGTCGATCAGGCGTTCGGTCACGACGTCGAGGTCGTCGGCTCGTGGTGCGACCTCGACCGCGGCGAGCCACCGCGCCGCGTCGGCCGGGGGCGTCGCCGTCGCCGCCGGTGACCCCGGCTGGGCGGGAGCGGCCTCGCCCCCACCGCACGCTCCGAGTGCGAACGCCGCGACCGAGACCAGGGTCACCAGAGCCCTCATCGGCATCGGACGCTTCCCCTTCACGGCGTCACGATCCAGCTGTTCGAAGCGTACTCCGGGAGCCGCGCCCGGAAGTCGGCGAGCGCCGCGGTGGGGTCCGCATCGGGTGGCAGATGCAGCAGGGCCCCGAACACACCCGGGCGGATCGCCAGCGGCGACGCCGCCGAGTCGACCACCTCAACCTGTGAGCCGGGGAACGCCGATCGGATCGCCTCGACCACCGCCGCCGCTTCGGCGGAGACCGCGAAGTCGCCCACGATCACGGCGACCTCTTCTGCGTGGTCGGACGACGCGGTCTCGAGCTCGGGCCAGTCGCCACGAGCGGGCACGTGGACACCGCTGCCCGCACGGCGGTCGGGGTCGACCGAGTCGATCGGGTCGGTCATCACCGCGCCGCATCCGATCGTGCGCAGACCACTCGGACCGTCGACGGCCAGCGTGTGTCGCGCCCGGGACGGGTCGGGCACGTTCCAGACGAGCCGGTCGCCGACGAGGCCGGCAAGGTAGCGCTCCCCATCCAGATCAGCGATCCGCCGGGCCATGCCCCGTTCGTAACGCCAGAGCTCGAAGCGCGGCGGCCGGGCAGCCGACCCGCGGCCCACGACTCGCACGAAATCGACGCCGTCGCCGTGCTCGATGGGGGTTCGGACGGTGACCCACCGGTCGATAACCGCCTCGAAGTTCGTCAGGCGATGCCAGTGGGACCCACCGACACGCGTCGCCCACAGGTTGCCGAGACGTTCACCCTCGGGCACCCGGTCGCTCGGCGGCGCCGACACCACTGCGGCCAGCCGGCGTGCCGACAGGAACACGGGCGAGAAGACAGTGCCGCCCGGCACGGGCGACCGCCGGTGGGTGATCTCGCCCGAGTCGGCGTCACGCACGGCGATCGAGGTGCCCGTGGCCCACGCGAGGTCGCCCCCGGGAGACCACGTGGGGTGGGTGATCTCGCCACCCTGTGGCAGACGCGTGGTGCCGTCGGCGGTGACCACGACCAAGACGTCGCCTCCGGCGCGATCGACGACGTAGGCCGTGCCGAGCCCCTGCGCGGCCGCGACATGTCTGATCGTGTCGCCGGCGGCTCGGCCGAAGGTCCCCACCGATCGACCGGCGCCGACCGACACGAGGCGTCCATCGGCAACCGCCCAGAGGCCATCACCCGTCGCCAGTCCTGGCGCCGTTCCTCCGGCGAAGGCCGGCACCGGGCCGCAACCCCCCGCCGCCGCAGCCACCGTGGCGACGGGCGGCGTTCCGGCGGCGTTGCCGCTGACCAGGCCCGCGGCCGCCGACGCGACGGTGATGGCTGCGATCACGATCTTCCGCAACATCGTTTCCCTCCTTGCAGTCCGACCTACCGTTGGACGACTCAGTAGTTGGTGACGTACTGGAAGTGCATGGGGTCAGGCGCGGTGTCCCAGTTGAGCCCCCAGAAGAAGCGGTGGCCGGGGAACCCGCCGCGCCACACGTCGGGGATGTACGTGCCGTGGTTCACGCCGTCGAACCCACGGCCGTTCCAGAAGGTCTGGTACCTGGGGTTCCGCTGCCAGTTCGTGTCGACCGCGGCGCCCCACGAGTGCACCGACCACGACGTCGAACCGTCGATCAGGCGACAGTTGTAGGCACCGATGCCCGGGTAGAGGGCACCCTCGCGGTGGGCGGCGTCGATGTGATTGCGGATGTTGAACCCGATATTGCGTGCGAGGTACGTGTGGTACTCGACGTAGGCGCCGCCCCCGAACGGATCCCAATCGGCGTGCGGCCACCACGATCGCGCGTTGTTCGCACGGTTGTTGCACCGTACGCCGAGCATGGCGTTGAGCTCGCTCAGACCGCTCGGGCGCGGCGGGATCCCGTCGCGCGAGTGATCGTGCGTCCAGCCGGACATGTGCCCCGCCACCGCCGACGACGTGACGAACACCGTTGCCGTCAGCAGCGTGGCGACGGCGACGGACATGACTCGCGCGCGACCGAGAGAGCCGGACATGACACCACCTCCTGCGTGGGGGAGGTGGGAGGACGCCCGACGCTACAGGTGACGGAGGGGCAACACCGTGACGGTCGTCACACCAGGGCTACTTCGAGGCGACCTCGGCCTCACCCACCGAGGCCTGCCCTGCGGCCAGTCGCGCGGTCTCGACACGGAACGGAGAGCAGCTGACGTAGTCGAGTCCCAGCTCGTGGCAGAAGACCACGCTCGCGGGGTCCCCCCCGTGCTCGCCGCAGATACCGAGGTGCAGCGAGGGATCGGCCGCTTTCCCGGTCTCGACCGCCGTGCGCATCAACGCGCCCACACCCGGGCGGTCGATCGTGACGAACGGGTTCGCGGGCACGAGCTTGCGCTCCTCGTACATACCGACGAACTTGCCGATGTCGTCGCGGCTGAAGCCGAACGCCGTCTGGGTCAGGTCGTTCGTGCCGAACGAGAAGAACTCAGCCGACGCGGCGATCTCGCCGGCGGTGACCGCCGCACGCGGCAGCTCGATCATCGTGCCCCACTCGAGGTGATCGAGCTCGATGCCTTCGCGCTCGAGGATCTCGTTCGCAACCGGCTCGAGCTCGTCGCGCATCTGCTGCAGCTCCGGCGCGGTCGCGACCAACGGGATCATGATCTCGACCTTCGGATCGTCGCCCGCCTTCTTCACCTCGACGGCTGCCTCGACGATCGCGCGGACCTGCATCGCGTAGAGACCGGGCTTGACGATGCCGAGGCGCACGCCGCGTAGGCCGAGCATGGGATTCATCTCATGGAGCTCGTTCACCTTCTGCAGCACGCGCTCCTGTTCGGCGACGTCGTCGCCCTTCGACCTGCCGAGTGCGACCTCGACCGCCAGCTCCACCTGGTCCGGCAGGAACTCGTGCAGCGGCGGGTCGAGCAACCGCACCGTGACGGGCAGGCCGCTCATAGACGTGAAGATGCCGATGAAGTCGCCTCGCTGCAGCGGCAACAGGATGTCGTAGGCGGCCTGCTCCTCCTCCGCGGTCTCGGCGAAGATCATCTGTCGCACGGCCATCACGCGTTCTTCGCCGAGGAACATGTGCTCCGTGCGACACAGGCCGATGCCCTCGGCGCCTCGCTCGCGGGCGTTCGTCGACTGCTCCGGCGTGTCGGCGTTCGCCCGTACGCGCAGCCTGCGCCGGTCGTCGGCGACGGCCATCAGGCGCTCGAACGACTTCCAGAGGGTCTCCTGCCGAGCCTCGGCGTCGCCCTGTCGCGCGCGTTCGAGCAACGACTCCTGCAGTGGGAGCTCGCCCACGAACACGTGGCCGGTGAACCCGTCGATCGTGATCGTGTCGCCCTCGCGCACCGTGGTGCCGTTGGCATGGAACATGCCGTCGGCCAGGCGCAGCTTGATCGCGTCTGCGCCGCAGACCGCCGGGATGCCCTCGCCGCGGGCCACCACGGCGGCGTGCGAGTTCGTGCCCCCGGCGCTCGTCAGGATGCCTTGCGCCGCGATCATGCCGTGGTAGTCGTCGGGGGTGGTTTCGCGCCGCACCAGGATGACCCGCTCCCCCGACCGGCCGCGCGTCTGGGCTTCGTCGGCCGTGAACACCACGGCGCCGGTCGCGGCACCCGGCGAGGCGTTCAGCCCCGTCGCGATCGGGGTCGCCCCGGTCGCGTCGACCCGTCGCTTGAACAGCTCCTCGAGTCGGTTCGCGTCGACCCGCAGCAGGGCCTCGTCCCCGTCGATCAGGCCCTCGTCCAGCATGTCGTGGGCCATGACCCACTCGCCGAACGCGGTGCGCTTGCCGACGCGGGTCTGCAGGATCCAGAGCCGGCCCTTCTCGATCGTGAACTCGATGTCGCACATGTCTCGGTAGTGGTGCTCGAGAGTGCGCATCACGTCGCGGAGCTGCGTGTACGACGTGGGGTCGATCGTCTCGAGCTCGGTGAGGGGCAGCGTGTTCCGGATGCCGGCGACGACGTCCTCGCCCTGCGCGTTCGAGAGGTAATCGCCGTAGGCCACCTGCTCCCCGGTCGACGGGTCTCGGGTGAACGCCACGCCGGTGCCGGAGTCGTCGCCCCGGTTGCCGAAGACCATCGACTGCACGTTGACCGCCGTCCCGAGGTCGTCGCTGATCTTGTTCTGGCGCCGGTAGTCGATCGCGCGCTTGCCGTTCCAGCTCTTGAAGACCGCCTCGATCGCGAGCCGCATCTGCTCTCGCGGGTCGATCGGGAAGTCCTGGCCGGTGTGCTCGTGGTAGATGCCGAGGAACGCGCCGGTGAGCTGCTCGAGGTCGTCGGCGTCCAGATCGGTGTCGCTCGCGTTCGGGCCTTTCCGCTCCTTCGCGGCGTCGAGCGCCTGCTCGAACGCGTCGCCGGGCACGTCCATCACGATCTTGCCGAACATCTGGATGAACCGCCGGTATGCGTCGCGCGCGAACCGCATGTCGCCACCGGACTGCTCGGCGAGCCCCTTCATCGACTCCTCGTTGAGGCCGAGGTTCAGCACCGTGTCCATCATGCCGGGCATCGAGAACTTGGCGCCCGACCGCACGCTCACGAGCAACGGGTCGCTCGGGTCGCCGAGCCGCTTGCCCATCGACGACTCGAGCGTCTGCACGTGCCGCTCGACCTCGTCCATCAGTCCCTGGGGGCGACCCCCCTCGGCCAAGTAGGTGAGGCACGCCTCGGTCGTGATCGTGAACCCGTGGGGCACGGGCAGCCCCATGTTCGTCATCTCGGCGAGGTTGGCGCCCTTCCCGCCGAGCAGGTCCTTCATGTCCTTGTTGCCTTCAGAGAAGTCGTAGACGTACTTGGTCACGGCATGCCTCCGGCACGGTCGATGCTGTTCGGAGCCGTCAGTCTACGGCCGAGGAACGGCCGCGAGTGGAACGTCAGTCGCGAGGATGACGGCTCTGGGTGCAGTGAGAGCTCCTGCCCAGTGCGTCAGCGGCGCCGGACCAGTCGGAACACTCCCGTGTAGGTGCTGTAGTAGAGACGGCCGTGCGGCCCCACCTCGACCGAGAGGATCGATCCGCTGGGCTCGGCCAGCGTGTCCAGACGCACCACCCGCATCCGGTCGGCCGACAGCCGCGCACGCCAGAGACGGCCGCCCTTGTAGTCGCCGAACAAGGCCGCACCCTCGCTCATCGGCCCGAGCCTGCATCCATCGCAGAACGCGATGCCGGTCGGGGCGATCGTCGGCGTGAACCACCGCTCGGGCATCACGGGGCGCGGACCGTCCTGGTTCGTGTTCCCGGGAGCGGTGCCCGCGCACGTCGCCGACGGACCCCACCCGAAGTTCCTCCCGGGCCGCAGCCGGTTGAGCTCGTCGTTGCACTCCGGGCCGTTCTCCGTCTCCCAGAGCCGCCTCGAGCCGGGATCGAACGCCAAGCCGAACGAGTTCCGGATGCCCCGGACGTATACGCGGGAGCCGGGGGTCGGGTTGTCGTCGGGCACGGCGCCCCACGGGGTCATCCGCAGCACCTTCCCCCGGAGGGAGCCGGGCGATTGAGCGGCCGACGGCGACATCGCGTCGCCCATCACCGCGTACAGCATCTCGTCCGGGCCGAACAGGATCCGACCACCCGAGTGGGCGTGCTGGGAGCTCGCGGGTGCCGAGACCAGCACCTGCATGCGTTCCCCGACGCCGTGCACCGAACGGATGCGAAGCACCTGGTCGACGAGTCGGCCGCCGACCGATCGCGTCGCGAAGACGTACACCCACGCGGCCTCGGGGAAGTTGGGATGCAGCGCGATCCCGACCAGGCCCTGCTCGACCTGCCCGGCCACGTGAGGCACGTGGAAGAAGCGGTGATGACGGCCGGAATCGACGTTCGCGATCTGGATCACGCCGGCGTCCTTCTCGACGACCCAGAGCCGACCTCGATCGTCGAAGGTGAAGGCCACCGCCTTGCGGAGCTCCCCGGCGACCCGCTGGCCCACGATCTCGGCCCGCGCGGCCCCGGAAGAGATCGACGACACGACGAGCCCGACGGCGATCGTTCGAGCGAGAGATCGACAGGGTCCGGATCGCTTCGCTCGCACCGGCATCACGTTTCCTCGGACGCTCGTCGACCGCCCTTTCCTACGCCGCTACCTGCCGATGGTCAAGCCTCGGATCCGGCCCCGGCGCACGAGAACGACGTCGACCAGCCAGATCGTGGCCGGACGCGCGACATCACGGTCAGATCGTGAACCGGGCGATCCCCTCCTGGCCGACGCCGGAGATCGAGGTGAAGCGGCCGCCGACCCAGACCTGCGTCGGCGTGGAGAGCAGGGTCCACCCCCCCACGTAGTTGCTGCCGTAGGGCACGAGCTGGGGCAGCCAGCTGCAGTCGAGCTGACCGGTCGCGGGGTTCAGCATCATCAGGCCGCGGAGGTTCCCGCCGCACACCGACTGTTGCAGACGAGCCGTGCCGAAGTGCCCGGCGACGAACAGCCTCGACCCGTCGGGATTGAACGCCAGGCTCTGGGAGTTGCCGACCGAGTTGAACTTCCATACCTGCGACCCGGTCGTCCCGGCGTCGAGGCGGAAGGACGACGTGTAGTTCGGGCCGTTGCCGAACCCGCCGTACAACCGCGTGGGCGTGGCGAGCAAGTCCCAGGCCATGTTGCCCAGGTCGATCGTGCCTGCCGGGATCGCCCATGGGTCGAGCGCGCCGGTCACGGCGTCGACTCGAGCCACCGCTGTGCGAGCCGTGCCGTTCATGCTCAGGAACTTCCCGCCGACGAACACCGTCGCGCCGTCCGAGGCGAACGTGAGGCTGCGCACCGTCGCATCGGCCGACGGCCGCCACGTGGTGTCGAGCGTGCCGCTCACCGACAGCGCCGCGAGGTACCGGCGAGGCTTGTTGTTGACCCGCTTGAAGTCACCGCCGATGTACACGCGGTCCGGGCCGGACAGGATCACGTTGACCGCCTGGTTCGGCGTGACGCCGTAGGACGAGACCACGGAGCCGTCGGTGGTGTTCACCGCACCCAGGTTGCTGTGGGTCTCGCCGCCGATCGTGTCGAACTTGCCTCCCACGTACAGCATCGACCCGTCGGCCGAGACCGCGAGGGCGCGAACCCACGGAGCACCCGAGAGTGCCGTGTTCGTGACCCGCGCATCGAAGCCGGCCAGGGGCGCGCCGGTGGCCATGTCGAGGGCGGCCAGGTTCTTGGCGGAGATCGTCTGTGAGCCGTCAGGGCTCGTGAGGTTGTTGAACTTGCCACCGATGAACAACGTGTCGCCCAGTCGGGCGAGCGCATAGACGCGTCCGTCGGTGCTCCACGTCACATCGGGTGCGCTGGTCAATGCGGCGGCGGGCTGCGCGGTCGCCACAACGGCGACGACCGAGACAGCAGCGATCAAGACGCGGGAACGCAACACGCGGGACTCCTCCTGTTTCCCTCCGGGTCCGACAGTGGGAGGGCTACGTCGTCGGACCGCTTGGTGGAGGCATTCTACCGTCCCCCAGAACCAATGCACCATAGAGCATCCGGCCTCGGCCATTGGTCGGGCCGCCACCCGGCATCGGTCGCACCATGGACCGAGTCAATCGGAGGAGACGGCCGCCGACAGCGCCGTTCGCACCACCGGAGCCTCCGCGGTCGTCATGGCGAACGCCACCTCGTTCGGCCCGGGACGTCCTACCAGCACCGTGTCGCCCTCGGCCTCGGCCCACTCTCGCACCGCCTGCTCGAAGGCATCGGCATCGGCCGAGGAGTCCCAGGCGGTCATGAACACGACCGCCGCGTCGGTGCCGTCGGTGAAGGCCCGGTACAGGCCGCCGTCCCAGCCGGCGGCCGCCGCGTCGGCGACCGACGGGTCGAGGCGGAGCCCCAGCATGGTCGCGAGCCAGGTCTCCCCGACCTCCATCACGTCGAGATCTCCCCAGCCGGGTCCCAACTCCTCGGAGAGGTTCGGCACGTCGACGGGCGTCGGTCGGTCCGACGGGTAGCGCTCGGGATGGAGGATCTGCTCGGTGCTCACCGGGAAGCGCCGGAGCGCTCCGTTCACTTCGTCGAGGCCACCGCGAGCGTCGAGTTGGGTGACGAAACCTTGACCCGCCGTGTACGGCCAGAGCAGGGATCGGATCATGAACGGCGGCACGCCGTCCGGCATGCCGCCTCCGCCGCCGAGCCCCGAGAAGTCGCCGTCCGCGGGCGGGAACTCGAACAACACCTTGACGGAGAAGAACTGTGCGCTGCCCTCGATCGCACCGAGCGCCGCTTGGAACGCGTCGTCGCGACAGGCCGCCGCGATGCCGTCGGCGCGAGCGAGGTCGAAGTGCTGGTCGTCGATCGCGTGGGTGAGCTCATGCGCGAGCGTGACACGCTCCGCGATATCGAGATCACCGTCGGCCCGGTACACGAGCTCCCCATCGAGCGGGTTGTAGAACCCCACCACCTGACCGGTCTGGTAGGCGAGCAGCGCGTCGCGGATCGTCACCGAGCCCGGCAACACCCCGACCGTCTGCCACGCCACTGATCGCCGGTCATAGAACGCCTGTGGGTACGTCGCGTCGAACGCATCGCGGAGCTTACCGGCGATCTCGTCCGCGCTCACGGGCTGCACCACGACGGGGCGCCGGAAGTCGAGCCCACGGACCTGCTCGACCTGCGACTCCACCTCGGCGACGTCGGCCGGCACCTCCGAGGGGGCGCCGTCGTCGTCGGTGCTCACCGGGCGCGGCGCGACACAGAGCTCGCGCATCGCCCCGAGGGCGTGCTCCTCGCCGGTCTCCACGGGCTCGACGGTGAGACCGGTGCGGCCGGGACCGACCGGGGAGCCGCCGACGGAGGGCCCCGGTGACGACGCGGTCGCGGACGGCGACCCGACCTCGATGCGGATGCCGTCGCCGGTGCACGCACCGGCCACGACGACCACGACGATCGATGCGGCGACGGCGGCGAGGCGACGCCCGATCATCGGCGCCTCGGCAGAGCCAGGCTCAGCGCCGCGAGCACGAGCGCCAGCGCAGACAGCCCGATCGAGGCCCAGAGCAACCCGGTCTCCCGGAGGAACTCACGCGCGGCGAGCCCCAGCAACGCCCCCGCCGCGAGCACGGCCAGGAACGCCGCCGCGTAGAGCGACATCGAGCCGCGGAGCTGCGACCCGGGCGTGACGCTCGTGGGATCGCCACTCACAACCGCTCCTCCAGGTAGGCGACGAGGTCATCGACGGGGATGCGGTCCTGCCGCATCGTGTCGCGTTCGCGGACGGTCACCTGGTGATCGTCGAGTGAGTCGAAGTCGACGGTCACGCAGAACGGCGTACCGACCTCGTCCTGGCGACGGTACCGCCTGCCGATCGCACCGGCGTCGTCGTATTGGGTCATCCACTCGGGCTTGACCAGGTCGTGCACCCGCCTGGCTTCGGGCACGAGCTTCTCGTTGCGCGAGAGCGGCAACACGGCGACTTTGATCGGCGCGAGGTCGCGGTGCAGCCCCAGCACGGTGCGCTTGTCGGTGTCGCCCTTCGCGGTCGGCGCCTCTTCCACGCGGTAGGCGTCGAGCAGGAACACGAGCATCGCTCGGTCGACGCCGACCGCGGGCTCGACCACGTACGGCAGGTACCGCGACTCCTGCTCCTGATCGAAGTAGGTGAGGTCCTCGCCGCTCGCGGCCTGGTGCGCACCGAGGTCGTAGTCGGTGCGGTTCGCGATGCCCTCGAGCTCCTGCCATCCGAACGGGAACTCGTACTCCACGTCGGTCGCCGCCTTCGCGTAGTGGGCGAGCTCCTCGGGCTCGTGCGGGCGGAGCCGCAGCTTCTCCTTGGAGACTCCAAGGTCGAGGTACCAGTTCATGCGCCGCTCGACCCAGTACTCGAACCACTCGTCGTCCGTGCCGGGTTCCACGAAGAACTCCATCTCCATCTGTTCGAACTCCCGCGTGCGGAAGATGAAGTTCCCGGGCGTGATCTCGTTGCGGAACGACTTCCCGATCTGCGCGATCCCGAACGGGATCTTCTTGCGTGACACGGTCTGGACGGCCGGGAAGTTCACGAACATGCCCTGCGCCGTCTCGGGGCGGAGGTACGCGATCGCGTCGTCGTCCTCGATCGGCCCCAGGAACGTCTTCAGCATCAGGTTGAAGTGCTTCGGCTCGGTGAACTCCGCCCCGCCGCAGTTGGGGCAGGTGACGATGCCGTCGGCGCTGGCCTCGAGGTGATCCTCACGGAACCGTTGGTGGCAGTTCGTGCACTCGACGAGCGGGTCGTGGAACGTGTCGAGGTGCCCGCTCGCCTGCCAGACGCGCGGGCTCGTGATCACCGCAGCCTCGACGCCGACGACGTCGTCGCGCAGCTGCACGGTCGAGCGCCACCACGCGTTGCGGATGTTCCGGCGGAGCTCGACCCCGAGCGGACCGTAATCCCACGAGGACCGGAGCCCGCCGTAGATCTCCGCGGACTGGAACGCGATGCCCCGGCGCTTCGCGAGGGAGGTGACGGCCTCCATGAGGTCGGTCATCGGTGCAGGTCTCCTTCCTTCCCGGCCGCTGGCCGCGACCGCTGGCGTGGGACCATCGTACCGGCGCCAGGAGGGGCGGAAGTCGCTCGAACCTGCACCGCAACGGAACCGTCACGACACGACGCCCGTCCGGATGGCTCCGTCGGCAGGTTCGGCATCGTGCTCGCGCTCAGCACGCTCGGGCTCGTGGCGTTGCTGCTGTGGCTCACCGACGTGTGAGCGCGACCGTCACGCGTCCTCGAGAGCGCCGAAGCGGCGCGATCGCTTCTGGAAGTCGCGGATCGCCTCGAAGAGGGTCTCGCGGGTGAAGTCGGGCCAGAACACCGGGGTGAACCAGAGCTCGGAGTACGGCGACCTCCCACAGCAGGAAGTTCGAAATGCGCTCCTCGCCGCTCGTGCGGATCAGCAGGTCGGGCTCGGGCATGTCGGGATGGTACAGACGCTTCGCGATCTCGCGTTCGTCTGACCTTCTCGGGCTTGAGCTTGCCGTCGCGCACGTCGCGGCGCGAGCGTCCTTCACGGCGTCGACGATCTCGGCTCGACCCCCGTAGTTGAAGGCGATCGTGAGCGTCATGCCGGTGTTGTCGCGGGTGAGCTCCTCGCTCGTGCGCATCTCCTTCAGCACGCTGCGCGGCATGCGCCAGTCGCGGCGACCGGTCCAACGGATGCGCACGTTCATGTCGTTCAGCTCGTCTCGACGTCGGCGCCGCAGCAGCTCACGGTTGAAGTTCATGAGGTAGAGCACCTCCGGCTGAGGACGCTTCCAGTTCTCGGTGCTGAACGCGTAGACGGTGAGCCAGCGTACGCCGACCTCGTTCGCGCCCTTGACGGTGTCCCACAGGGCGTCCTCACCGGCGCCGTGACCGGCGGTGCGCGGCAGGCCGCGTTGCTGCGCCCACCGGCCGTTGCCGTCCATCACGATCGCGACGTGTTCGGGCACGCGGGCGCGGTCGATGTCGAGGAGGAAACTCACGTCGCCGTCCTCACCAGCATCGGCACGGACTTCATCCGCCGCTCGAGGTGGTACTCGGCGAAGCCGTACAGCAACGCTCGGGACTCCTTGAGGACCCGCGCTTCCGGCGTCGCGACATCTCCTGCGTCCTGCAGATCGGCGAGCGCCAGGGTGGAGAGGTAGTCGAGCGCGGCTCGCGAGCACGGCCCGGCGCCCTGCTCGGCACATCGACCGCAGACGGCGCCGCCGAGGCCTGCGTCCCAGAGCTGCGGGTCGCGGTCGCCGCAGACCGCGCACGCCGTGAGCGACGGGTGGAACCCGGAGAGCGACAGCAGCTTCAACATGAACGACTCGGCGACGGCGGCCGGATCGGCAGGCGCACCGTCGAGCGCCCGGCAGCCCGACAGCAGCAGCAGCGTGAGTCGTACGTTCCGCTCGTGCTCCTCGGCGACCCTGTCGACCGCCTCGAGCATCGTCTCGCCGGCGGCGAAGCGGGCGAGATCCTCACGGATCGTCATGTGCGGGGCGATGATCTCGGCCTGCGTCACCGTGTCGAGCGAGCCGCGGCCTCGGTAGAGCATCAGGTCCACGTGGGTGAACGGCTCGAGCCTCGCCCCGAAACGGCTCTTGGTCTTGCGGATGCCCTTGGCCACGGCCCGGACCTTCCCGGACCCCTGGGTCATGACGGTGATGATCTTGTCGGCCTCACCGAGCTTGTACGACCGCAGGACGATGCCCTGCTCTTTGTAGGGCGGCATCCGCGAATCGTAGCGCCCGGCCTGTGGCGAACGCTCCAGCGGAAGTGTGTTGTTTCCGTTGCGGGCCATCACCTGCGGAGGCGGATGCAGGACACCCTCGACCAGGGACGATGGCCGTGTTCCGATGCGCGTCGGGTGAACCGTTCCCGGCGCTCGATACGACAGAGGGGTGATGACGGTCCGCGCAGACGGCGACGACGCGCTCCTGCAGGGCGGTGGCCCAGGGAGACCGTGCAGCGCTCGAGGCGCTCTACCGACGGCACTCGCCATGGCTCGTGGTGCGTCTGTCGCGTCGGTGCGCGGACCCCGGCCTCGTGGAGGAAGTCGTGCAGGACACGTTCGTGGCGGTGTGGCGGGGCGCCGGTCGCTACCGCGGAAGCGGCGAGGTACCCGCGTGGATCTGGGGCATCGGCATCCGCCGGCTGATCGACCGGCTGCGGAGGTCGCCTGTGATCGTGTCGCACTCGGATGCAGACGAGGCCGTGGTCTCGGCCGAAGACCAGGTGATCCTCGGCGTGGAGCACGGCGACCTCGGTGTGGCGCTCGGCCGCCTCTCCCCCGAGACTGCGCTCGGTCGTGCAGGCCACGGTGCTCGACGGCCTCACGACGAAGGAGGCGGCGACCCTGCTCGGCATCCCCCAGGGAACCGTGAAGACCCGCGCGGCTGGCGCGGCGCGAGCTACGAGGCCGCGCTGGCGCTGCAGGCGAAACGAGCCCCGGTGCCGGTCACGCTCGACGTTCGGGCCGCCTTCTCCGTCGGCGACGACGGGATCGGGTTCGACCCGGCGACCGTGAGGCAGGGCGTCGGGATGCGGAGCATGGTCGAGCGGGCGGAGGCGCTCGGTGGGTCGCTCGACGTCCGGTCTTCGATCGGTCAGGGCACCGTCGTCGCGGGCCGACTTCCGCTCACGCGGCCGTGACGCGGCTCGGGCCGGTCCCACGCGGCGATCGCCCAGTATCTGCGGTCCGCGGTAAGCGTTCGGGGGGGCCGGCGCGTAGGGAAGGGCAGATGGAACTCAGGATGAGCCTCGCGAGCGACGCGGTCGAGCCGCTGGAGGACTTCGACTCGTTCTTCCACGCCAACTTCGAGCGGGTCGCGAGGGCCGCGGCATTCGTCACCAGGGATGCCGGCACGGGACAGGACCTCGCGCAAGAGGCGTTCACACGACTGCTGGAGCGGTGGAGCGAGATGACATCGGCAGACCATGCGAGGAACTTCGCCTACCGGGTGGCGATCAACCTTGCGCGATCACATCTGCGCAAGCACGTTCGGGTGTTCCTGTACGGGCTGCGCCAGCGCGACGAGGTCGGTCCCACCAGGAACTCGACGGCATCGTCCGATGACTGGCTCGACGTCGCGCGGGCGCTTGGCGCGCTGTCGCCTCGACAACGCGCGTGCGTCGTCCTCGTCGACTACGCGGACATGGATGCGGCTGGAGCGGCGAGCGTGCTCGGGCTGTCGCCGGCGACCGTGCGCGTGCACGTGATGCGCGGGCGCCGTGCCCTGCGAGAGGGCCTCGGCATCGATCCGAGGGAGGAGCAGCCATGAGGGCCGACCCGGAGCTGCACGAGCGCCTCGAGCGAGCGGGGGCACACATCCGCGTCGACCCGCACCACCGGCTCGATGAGATCCGCGCCGCCGTCGTGCGGCGTCACCGCGTCAGCCGGATCCAGGCGCTCGCGGTCGCCGCCGTCATCGGGATCCTCGCGGTGTTGGTGGCGTGGCAGCTCCGCTTCTCGGAGGATCGTCCCCCGGTGCCCGGCGCGACGGCCGGTCCGAGCGGGCGGATCGCCTACCTGGGGGCGTACGAAGGATCGCGGAACCTGCTCGTCCTCGACGCGGCCTCCGGCGAGAGCGGCGCGCTCTACGAAGGAAGCGCAACCGTGCTCTGGGGTGCGTGGTCTCCTGACGGCTCGCGTGTCGCCTATGTCCTGCAGGCCCCCGGCCCCCGTTTCGAGATCGTCGTGGCGGACGCGGACGGGAGCGACCCTGTGACGATCGTCGAGGAACAGGACACGGGAGCCGTCGGCCCAGATCTGATCAACCTCGCGTGGTCACCCGATGGATCTCGGATCGCGTACTCGGGCCGAACGCTTCGGCGAGGCGTGGCGAACCGGACGATCTTCATCGTCGACGCAGACGGGGGCGGGCGACCGACGGTGCTCGACGGGCATTGGGAGTGGGTCTCCTGGTCCCCCGACGGGCAGCGGCTCTTGCTGTCCGGCTTCCCGGACGCCGAGGCGGAGGCCGCGCGATTCGACCTCTACACCGTGCGCCGCGACGGATCGGATCTCGTGCAACTCACCGACGACGAGACTGGCGAGCACTCGCCCTCCTGGTCGCCCGACGGGAGTCGGATCCTGTTCAGCGATGGAGGAGACAACGACCAGGACGTCTACGTGATGGACGCCGACGGTTCCGGCGTTCGCAGGCTCACCGACTGGCACGGCTTCGACTTGCTCCCGGTCTGGTCGCCGGACGGTGGCTGGATCGCGTTCGCGAGCGACCGCGGTGCGACGCCGACGCAGACAGGTGCCATCAGCACCGGCGAGGGGACGTCCGGGTTCTCGATCTACACCATGCGCCCCGACGGTTCCGCACGTCCGCCGTGTCGCCGAGCAAGACGGCGCGCTCCTGTATCCGACGTCGTGGACCCGATAGGCGGCCCAGGTCCCCGAACCGCACCCGGCACCCTCGTGTCTCCCCGGCCTCCCCTCACCAGGTAGGCTGGAGTCCTCGGGACGCACCCGAGGGTTCGCGCCGAGCGATCGAGACGGCCCGCATCAGCCGCCACCTCGCCCCCACGATCCTTCACGGGCACCACGAAGGGGGAACGCCGTGACGAAGGCACGAGGTAGCGACCGCGTCCAGTACGGTCCGCCCGGCAACGGAAAGGGCACACCGGCTCGATCGACGCAAGGGCGGCTGTGCGAGGAACCAGGGTGCACGACCGTCCTGTCGACCTACAACGCGTCGACCACGTGCTGGCTGCACACGGGACCCGCGCCGAAACACCCGCTCGCCAGGTCCTGACGTCCATCGGCTCCGCCGCAACTGTCGGCCCGACGGGGTTCAGTCCGCGCCATCCCCTGCCGAAACACCAAGAGCGTGCCGGACCGCCGGCCGCCCCGAGGCGAAACGTGGGAGGCCGGTGCGTGAGCGACACGATGACCCAGACCCAGAGCGCGAGCGACCGAGCAGCTGCCGGATCGCTGCTCGGCCAGGTGATCGCCAAGTTCCGTGAGCAGAACCCGGGCTTCCTGATCGGCGACGACGTGATCCGCCGTTACCACCTCGCGATCCAGTCGCGAGGTTTCGTGATCCTCTCGGGCGCGAGCGGTACGGGCAAGACGTGGCTCGCACAGGCCTACGCGGAAGCGGTCGGGGCCCGTCCCAAGCTCGCAGCGGTCGACCCGAGCTGGTCGTCGAACGAGGACCTGCTCGGCTACCTCTCCCCGCTCGACGGCTTCTATCACCACACGCCCTTCAGCGAGTTCGTGCAGGAAGCGGCGCGCGAGTGGACCTCCGCCGATCTCGCCGGACGCACGGCGCGGGAGTTCCACGTGATCCTCGACGAGATGAACCTCGCACGGGTCGAGCACTACTTCTCCCGGTTCCTCTCGGCCATGGAGGTGCGGTCCCGTGAGGGCATCGCGCGGCTCGACCTCGCGCCCGGTCACACCGTGGAACTGACGCCGAACCTGCGGTTCGCGGGCACGGTGAACATCGACGAGACCACCCACGGGTTCGCCGACAAGGTGTACGACCGCGCGCAGCTGCTCGAGCTGCCGCTCCAACGCGACTACGTCGTCGAGTACCTGGAGGCCGAGCCGTACGGCGAGGTCTTGCTCCGCATCTGGGACGTGCTCCGGCCGATCGCACCGTTCGGGTTCCGGGTGCTCGAAGAGGTGCACAACTACGTGGTCGCTGCGGGCGAGGTCGGGATCGAGTGGCAGGTCGCCCTCGACGAGCAGCTCGTGCAGAAGGTGCTGCCTCGCGTCCGTGGCGCCGACAGCAGGTTCGACGAGGCACTCTCGGGGTTCGTGCAGGCGCTCGGCGATCACTCCCCGCTCGCTCGCGCCAAGGCCGAGCAGATGCGCGAGGACTACGCGTCACATGGCTTCGCCAGCTACTTCTGAGTCCGTCACGGACCCGCTGGAGACCCTCCGGGGCGTCGTGCACGGCGTCGACGGTCGTCCCGGTCTCGCCGACGTGTTGGTCCGCCTGCAGCAGTCGCATCGCAAGGACCTCGTGCGGGTCGAACGCTGGACCTCCGGCGATCTGGCGCGTCATCCCGAGCCCCGGGAGCTGATCCGTAGCCGGCGCAAGCCGGGCAACCTCGACGAGCACGGCCGCCTGAAGCGCGTGTACGACGCGAGACGCGTGATGACCCCGGACATCCACGAGAACCGCGTGGTGCTGCACGCCGTGCGAGAGGTTCGATCGGCCCTCGAGGCCTGCGAGCAAGCCGATGCGGCAGCCCTGTTGCTCGAGCTCGACGCGGCGGTGGCGCAGGCCCCGTTCCTGGCCGACGTCGGCGCGCTCCGCGGGCTCCCCGGCGTCCCGACGGCGACGCTCGCCGGCGATCCGCTCTACCGGACGGTCTACCAGGCCTGGCGCACGCTCCGACACCAGCCGTAGCGGCCGATCAGATCGTCAGTGTTCGAGTCACGACGCGTATCGGACGAGCACTGCAAACGGTGTCCCCGAGGCGAGCAGCACCGCGATGAGCAGCCGACGGTCTGCCCGGCGTCGCGGCCCGAGGGTCCTGTCAGGCGCCCATCGGGTGCCAGACGGTCTTGAACTCCGTGAACGCCGTGATCTCGTAGGGGCTCTGCGCCGCGTCCCCGAACGGATCGGCGTCGGGCGCGCGGTGCACGCGCTTCACGTTCTCGGCGGCCGCGCGCTCGGTATCGGCCAGTAGTTCCCCGGGCACACCGGTGACGTCGAGACCGTTCACGTCCATGTGGCTCGCGAGCCACGGCACGAGCTCGGCGGTACGCCCGGTGAGGACGTTCGCAACTCCCCCCGGCAGGTCGCTGGTGGCGAACACCTCGGCGAGTGAGACCGCCGGGAGCGGCGAGCGCTCGCTCGCGATCACAACCGTCGTGTTGCCGCTCACGATCACCGGGGCGATGCGCGAGACCAACCCGAGCAGCGACTGGTCGCCCGGCGCCACGATGCCGACCACGCCGGTCGGCTCCGGCAGCGTGAAGTTGAAATACGGGCCGGCGACCGGGTTCGTGGCGCCCGCGACCTGCGCGAGCTTGTCTGCCCACCCCGCGTACCAGACCCACCTGTCGATCGAGGCGCTCACGCCGCGCGCCGGGTCGGACGCTCCCGCGTCGGCGAGCTCCGACTCGAACTGGGCGCGGCGGCCTTCCATCATCTCGGCGACCCGGTAGAGGATCTGGCCGCGCAGGTAGGCGGTGGCGCCGGACCAGCCGTGGAACGCGCTGCGCGCTGCGACGACGGCCTCCCGCAGGTCTTTGCGTGAGGCCTGCGAGACCTGGGCGAGCGGCTTCCCGTCGTGGGCGGTCACCTCATACGAACGTCCGCTCTCGCTCCGCGGGAAGGCGCCGCCGATGTAGAGCTTGGCGGTGCGGCGCACCTCGAGTCGCTTACCCGGGGTCATCGCGAGCCCTCGTCGAACGAGAGGTAGGGTTCGAGCCCGTGCAGCCCGCCCTCCCGGCCGAAGCCGCTCTCCTTGTAGCCGCCGAACGGCGACGTCGGGTCGAAGCGGTTGAACGTGTTCGCCCAGACGACGCCGGCGCGGAGGCGCTGGGCCATCATCAGGATGCGCGAGCCCTTCTCGGTCCAGATGCCGGCGGAGAGCCCGTACGGAGTGTTGTTCGCCTTCTCGATCGCCTCCTCGGGCGTGCGGAAGGTCAGGATCGAGAGCACCGGGCCGAAGATCTCCTCCCGCGCGATGCGGTGGCTCTGCGAGACCCCCGTGAACAACGTGGGCCGGAACCAGAACCCCCTCTCCGGAAGATCGCAGTCGGGCTGGTAGATCTCGGCGCCCTCCTCGATGCCCGACGCCACGAGCTCCTCGATCTTGCCGAGCTGCACCCGGGAGTTGATCGCGCCGACGTCGGTGTTCTTGTCGAGCGGATCGCCGACGCGCAGCGTCTGCAGCCGCTCCTTCAGCCTGTCGAGCAGCACGTCGAAGACCGGCTCCTGCACGAGCAGGCGGGAACCGGCACAGCACACGTGCCCCTGGTTGAAGAAGATGCCGTTGATCACGCCCTCGACGGCCTGGTCGAGGGGCGCGTCCTCGAACACGATGTTCGCGGCCTTGCCGCCGAGCTCGAGCGTGAGGCGCTTGCCGCTGCCGGCGGTCGCGCGCTGGATGATCTTGCCGACCTCGGTCGAGCCGGTGAAGGCGATCTTGTCGACATCGGCATCGACGAGCGCAGCGCCGGTCTCCCCCGCACCGGTCACGACGTTCACGACCCCCGGCGGCAACTCGGCCTCCTGGACCACATGGGCGAGCAGGAGCGCGGTGAGCGGCGTGGTCTCGGCGGGCTTCAGCACCGCGGTGTTGCCGGCGGCGAGCGCGGGCGCGAGCTTCCAGGCGGCCATGAGCAGCGGGAAGTTCCACGGGACGATCTGCCCGACCACACCCACGGGCCTCGGGGTGTCCCGCCCGGGGAACGCGTACTCCAGCTTGTCGGCCCAGCCCGCGTAGTAGAAGAAATGCGCCGCGGCGAGCGGGATGTCGACGTCGCGCGATTCCTTGATCGGCTTCCCGCCGTTCATCGTCTCGAGCACCGCGAACTCACGGGCGCGTTCCTGCAGTTGTCGCGCGATGCGGAAGACGTACTTCGCTCGCTCGGTGGGCGCGAGCCCATGCCACGCGGGCGCCGCGTCTCGCGCGGCCTCGACCGCGCGGGCCACATCGGCGGCATCGGCCTCGGCGACCTCGGCGAGCGTCTCCTCGGTCGAGGGACTGATCGTCGGGAACCACCGGCCGCTCTTGGGCTCGACGAACTCGCCGCCGATGAACAGGCCGTAGCGGTCCTCGAGCCGCACGACGTCGGTGGATTCAAGCGCGCTCGCGTACTCCCAGGGCAGCGTTCCGCTCGCCGGTCGCTCGATCGCGTCGCTCACTCCGTCAGCCCCCGTCCGTCGTCAGTCGATCGTGAAGTAGTCTGGGCCAGAGTAGTGGCCCGTGCGTTCCTTCTCGAGCTGCATCAGCACGTCGTTCAGCAGGCTCGAGGCGCCGATCCGGAACAGCTCGGGCGTCATCCACTCGAGCCCGAGCGTCTCGTGCACGAGCACCAGGTACTGGATCGCCTGCTTCGATCGACGCACTCCCCCGGCGACCTTGACCCCGATCCTGCGACCGGTCTGCTGATGGAAGTCGCGCGCGGCTTCCATCATGCACAGCGCGTTCGGCAGCGTCGCGTTCACGCCGATCTTCCCGGTCGAGGTCTTGATGAAGTCGGCGCCGGCCGCCATCGCGAGCATCGAAGCCTGCCGGATGCGATCGTAGGAACCGAGCTCGCCCGCCTCCAGGATCACCTTCAGGTGCGCGGACGCGGCCGCCTCGCGCGCCGCCACGAGCTCCTCGAACGCCTCCGCGTACCGTCCCCCGAAGAACAGCGATCGGTTCAGCACGATGTCGATCTCGTCGGCGCCGGCCTCGGCCACGTCGCGGATCTCCCGCAGGCGCGCGTCGAGCGGACCGAGCCCCGACGGGAATCCGCCGGCCACGCTCGCGACGGCCACGCCCGTGCCACGGAGCTGATCTACGGCGACCGGCACCAGCTGCGGATAGAGGCACACGGCCGCGACGCTCGGCACGTCGGGCCGGAGCGGATCGGGCCGGACGGCCTTGGCGCACATCGCGACGATCTTGCCGGTCGTGTCGGAGCCTTCGAGGGTCGTCAGGTCCATGCACCGGATCGCGAGCTCGAGGCCCCACACCTTCGACTCCCGCTTGATCGACCGTGTCGCGAGCGCCGAGGCACGGCCCTCGAGGCCGACGGCATCGACCGCCGTCGTGCGAGCCACGATGCGCGCGGCCTCGGCCGCGGTCGCCACGGGTTCGCCCGGCGGGCGCGGTGTGATCTCGGCTGCTCGGGACACGACGCTCCTCAGCTGGGGAAACACCCATCGTAGCGAGCGGGCGAGGATGGCGCGGCGCCCGGGCGGCGATAGCCTTGCTGGCCCGCTCACGAGGAGGATCGACGGCGCGGATGCCTCGCAACGCACATGTCGTCACGGTCGGGTTGTTCGCGGCGCTCGTGCTCGCCGCGTGCGGCGGTTCCGAAGCGCCGGCGTGCGGGAACCCGGTCGCCGCGACGACCGTCACGATGGGCGACTTCTACTACGAGCCCGGGTGCGTGGAGGCTTCCTCGGGGACCGAGCTCGAGATCGTGAACGACGGCCAGGCGCCTCACACGTTCACCGTCGAGGCCGAGACCGCCGACACCGAGGCCGACGTCGCCGCCGGGGCCCGGTCCGCATTGGCCGTGCCCGACCTCGCTCCGGGCACGTACCGGGTCGTCTGCACCTATCATCCCCAGATGGAAGCGGCGCTCCGGGTCTCCTGAGCAACTGCCCACGTAGGCGCCGGGACACCGGATGGCGCGTCACGCCTCGCAGGAGACCCGCGCGTCGCCCCAGTCGCCGTGGTCGAAGTCGATGCCGTCGCCGCCTCCGCTCGCTCGGAGCTCGAGGATCTGCACACCGGAGACGTCGGCGTAGAGGGCGCGGACGGGTTGTGACCCTCTGATCACCCCGCTGTCGGCCAGCCGAACGCCGTCGCCCCAGACCTGGAACCTCACCGAGCCCCGCTGCCCGGTCTCCTCGTCCACGCCCACGTCCGCGGCGAAGGCGAGACACCTCTCCGCCAGGTCGAACGTCACGACCGAGGGCGCGTGCACACCGATGCCGCTGCTGAAGACCTCTGTGCCGATCGTGATCGGCCCCCCGTCGCCTTCGGCCTTCTCCCCGTTACTCAGATCACGCTCGACCGGACCCCAGCCGTTGGACTCCGAACGCCAGTCGAGGTCGCTCACGAAGCTCACGGGTTCGGCGAGGACGGGGGTCGGAGATACCGGTGGAGCAGGCACCTCGTAGGCCCCGATGTCCGGCAGGCCGTCGTCGAGGCGAGGCTCCTCCGCCAGATCGATCAGGCCGGACTGCGGCAGGTACGCGCCCGCGTCGATCGCCGGGGAGTCCGGTTCCAGCCGGTAGTCGTTTGCATCGGCGTCGACGAAGCGCGGGTCACCGAAGGCCGAATGCTCGTCGTTCCCCGTGGCAGACCGGTACCGCTGGAACGTGTCGTGGGTGCGGCCCTTCCACTGCCAGGTGCCCTCGTCGGAATCCGTCGCCGAGTAGAAGAGGTTGTGGTCCAGCAGGTTGCCTTCGTTCTCCCGGTAGGGGTTCTCGATGAAGCCGCCTCCCGGGCCCGCCACGACGATGTTGTTCTCGATCACGTTGTCGCGCGTGTCGAACTGGATCAAGAGCTCGACGCCCTCGCTCTCGACGAAGGTGTTGTTCACGATCACGCAGTCCTGGGTGGACCCGCGCCGTCGATCGTATCCCCCGATCGCCAGGCTGATGACGCTCGCATCGTGCACCACGTTGTTCCGCACGGTGACGTGACTCGTCGTTCGCCCGCCGTGTTCGCTCGCGAGCTCGATCCCGATGTTCACGTGATGGATCACGTTGCGCTCGATGATGACATCACGTCCACCGTCGACGTAGATGCCGTCGGCGCTCCGGCCCGGGCCGTACGCCGGGTTCCCGAAGGAATCGATGTCGTAGACGAGGTTGCCGGCCACGAGCCCGTCGCGCGCTTGGTCCACGCTGGGGTCGTCGGCCTTGCCCTCGTAGCCGATGATGTCGATCCCGATGTTGTCGTTGTCGTGCACGACGTTGTCGGTGATCTCGAACCCCTGCACGTTACCGTTGACCACGAGGGACTCGCTCGAGCCCAGGGTGAGGTCGAACAGCTCGTTCCCGTCGATCACGACGTTGCGGATCGCCTGGGTCGAGTCGGTGCCGTAGACGGCGATGCCGTGGGCGTCGCCCCCCGACCGCCCGCCGAAGTCCGTGCCCAGGTCGTGGATCCGGGTGTCGAGGATGCGGATGTCGCTCGCCACGCCGGTCACCCAGACGCCGACCGGCACGTGGCCGCTCTCGGCGGAGCGATAGCCGCGGATCTCGAAGCCCTGCACGGTCACGTGATGCTGCGAGTCGACCGAGATCATGCCGCTGAAGTCACCCGGCACCTCCAGACCCTCGCCGTCGAGGATCGGGCGTTCGCCCGGGTAGTTCCGGAAGACGATCGGGCCCTGCCTGGCCGACCCCGAGACGAGGACATCGACACGCTCGCGATAGGTGCCTCCACGCACGAAGACCGTGCTGCCCGGGACCGCCTGCCCGGCCGCATGCTGGATCGACCGCCAGGGCTCGCTCTCGGTGCCGGGGTTCGCGTCGTCGCCGTCCGGCGCCACGTAGTAGGCCACCTCGACCTGCTCCGGGGCGGCCGTCCGCGTCGCGAGGGCCCAGGCGGCCACGGCGGCGACCAGGGCGAAAGCCGCCACGGCCGCGACGACCACCCACCGGCGGACGACCACTCCGTGGTCAGGCGAGGAAGCCCGGGAGATCGGCACGCTCCGCCTCCACCAACTCGTCGAACATCGCGCGGATGTCGCTCGGCGCGCACGCCGCCGACGTGAGCGGGTCGAGCATCAGCGCCTGCACCGCGAGCTCGCGGTCGCGTTCGAGCAGCGCCGTCACCGCGAGGTCGTGGATCTCCAGGTGGCGGCGATCGAGCGCCGCGAGCTGCGGCGGCAACGCGCCGAACGGCTGGGGGTGGATGCCGTCGCCGTCGACGATCGCCTCGACCTCGACCACCCCACCACCCTCGAGGTTCGAGATCCACCCCTCGTTCGGGATGTTCACGTACACGCTCGCCGGTTCACCGGTGGTCATGGCCTCGACGATCCGCGAGGGGTACTCACCGCCACGCTCCATCGGGTAGTCCTCGTCGCCGGCGAGCACGCGGGCGAGCCGTTCGTCGCTCTCGGCTCGCCACGTCGGCCAGTGGTTGGCGTAGAAGCCGGACTCCCCCCGGTACCCGGGGCGGGCGTATCGCGCGAGGGTCTCGGGGTGCGACCGGAAGTAGGGCACGTACTCGCTCACGTGTCCGCTCGATTCCGTCGGGAACCGCCCGAGGTGATACATCAGCTCGAAGCGGACCGGGTCCTGCTCCCAGACCTCGGGCACGCGGCCCCGCTCGCGCACGAGCGGGTAGGCGTCTTCTCCGTCGAGCCACAGATCCGTGATCCAGGCGAGGTGGTTCACGCCGGCTGCCCGGAACGTGAGCCGGGACTCGTCGACCTGGAGGTACTCGGCGATCTGCTCGACCGTGTAGTGCACCGAGTGGCACATGCCGTACACGGGGAACGACGACACCCTCGACGCCGCGAGCACCATCATCGACATCGGATTCGTGTGGTTCAGCACCAGCGCACCCGGACACAGCCGCTCGACGTCGCCGAGGATCTCGAGCCACGCCGGGATCGTGCGGAACGCCTTGAACAGCCCGCCGGGCCCGATCGTGTCGCCGATGCACTGATCGACCCCGTAGCGCATCGGGATGTCGTAGTCGTGTCGCACGTTGCGGAGTCCTGCGACCTCGATCGTGTTGATCACCACGTCGCTGCCGGCGAGCACGGTCGCACGATCGACGTCGGCGCGGACGGTCCACGCCTTCCCGGTGCGATCGATCAGATGCTCGGCGAACCGACGAGCGAGGTCGAGCCGCACGGGGTCGACGTCGACGAGCCGGAATTCCCCCTCGGGCAACACGTCGACGCTGAGGAAGTCGGTGACGAGCTCGGCCGTGAACTCGGCGCTTCCCGCACCGATCAAGGTGACCGTCGTCATCTCACCCGCCGTTGCAGCCGAGACGGGCATCGCCCCAGTCGGCGTGATCGAACGCCGGCCCGTCACCGGCCGGTGTCACGAGGAGCGTCAGCAGCTCAACCCCGTCCACGTCTGCGGCCAGCGGCACGGACGCCTGAGACCCTCGAACCAGTCCGCTCGTCGCGAGCTGCTCGCCGTCGCCGAGAACCTCGAACACGACCGAGCCGTGGCTCCCAACTTCCTCGTCGAGGCCCACATCGGCGAGGAAGATGGAACACCTGCCGTCGAGATCGATCTCGATGCTCGATGGCGCGTGCGCTCCGATGCCGTGGTCGAACGCGAGGGTTCCGATCCGGATCGGGCCCCCGTCGTCATCGGCTCGCTCACCGTTGCTCCGGTCGATCTCGGGCGGGCCCCAACCGTTCTTCACAGCGACCCAGCCCATCTCGCCCGCGTAGGTCACCGGCTCGGCGATCACGGGTGTGGGTGATGGCGGCGGCGCGGCCACCTCGAACGCTCCGATGTCGATGCTTCCGCCTTGGGCCCGAGGCTCGCCGGCGAGGTCGGTGGACCCGGCCGTGGGCAGTATCGCCCCGGCGTCGACGGCCGGCGAGTCGCTCTCCAGTGCGTAGTCATGCCCTTGAGCATCGACGAACAGGGGGTCGAGGAAGTTGGACCGGCGGTCGTTGCCCGAGCGTGCGCTCCACTCACCGAAATCACCGTAGTCGACACCCTTCCAACTCCACGTACCTCCTGAGCGCCCGTCGACCGAGTAGTACAGGTTGTCATCCAACACGTTCCCCACGTTCTCCGTGTAGGCATTCTCCACGAAGATGTGCTGCGGCCCTGCGACGATCACGTTGTTCGCGATCATGTTGTCACTCGTGTCGAACTGCACGAGCAACTCCACGCCGTCGGTGTTGACGACCGTGTTGTTGACGATCACGCAGTCCTCGGTGGCGCCGCGTCTGCGGTCGTAGCCGCCGATCGCGATCCCGATCGCGGTCGCGTCGTACACGAGGTTGTTCCGCACGGTGATGTTCCTGGTGGACCTTCCCGCGTGCTCGCTCGCCATCTCGATGCCGATGTTGACGTCGTGGATCACGTTGCCCTCGATCAGGATGTCGCGACCGCCGTCGACGTAGATGCCATCGGCGCTGCGGTCGTTGCCGTAGCCGGGGTTGCCGTAGCTGTCGACGTTCCACACGGTGTTGCCACGCACGATGCCGTCGCGAGCTTGATCCACCGTCGGGTCGGGCGCGTTGCCCTCGAACCCGATCACGTCGATGCCGATGTTGTTCGTGTCGTGCACGCGATTGCCCTCGATCAGGAAGTCCTTGACGTTGCCGTTCACGACGAGCGCCTCGGATGTGCCCAGCGTGAGATCCGCGAGCTCGTTGTCGATGATCTCGACGTCCTCGATCGGGCGGTCTGCCGTCGTGCCGAACACGCCGATCCCGTGGGCATCTCCGCCGTTGCGCCCCTCGAAGGTCGTCCCCATGTCGTGGATGAGGTTTCCCTCGAGCCGGACATCGTTCGCGGCTCCGATCACGAGGATGCCGACGGGTACGTGCCCGGAGGCGGCGCTTCGGTAACTCGTGATCTCGAACCCTTCGATCGCGACGAAGCCTTCCGAGTCGATCTGGATCATGGCCGATCGGTCGGCGGGCACCTCCAGCGACGAGCCGTCGAGCACCACCCTCTCGTCGGGAGCGGCCGAGAACGTGATCGGCGATGCCCGCCTCACCGGAGACGTGTACGTCGACCCGTTGCTCGTAGGTTCCCTCGCGCACGTAGACCGTCGACCCTGCCGGAACCGTGTCGGCGGCGTGCTGGAGCGTCGCCCACGGTTCCTCCTCGGTGCCGGGCGCCGAGTCGTCGCCGTCGGTCGCGACCCAGAACGTGGCGTGCGCGGGTGGCCCAGTGTCGACGCCACGCGTGGCAAGCGCCCACGTGGTGACGGCGAACAGCACCGCGCTGAGCGCCGAGAGCCCCACGATGATGCGGTGCTGCGTCCGGTCGCGGGTCATGACGGGAGTCGCTCGCCGGTGGCCTCGTCGAATAGATGAACCTCACGCGGATCGATCGAAACGTGGAGATGCTCCCCCGGTGAGGGCCTGAGGCGAGGCTCGACACGAACGGTCACGACCGCCCGTTCGGCGTGCTCGGCAGGGAGGATCGCCGTCTCCTCGGATCCGACCTGCACGCCGGCCGTGCGAGCCTCGACCGTTCCGTGCACGAGGACCTCATCGCCGAGGGGCTCCGCGACATCGACGGACACTTCGATCCCCGGCCCCGGGTGATCATCGCTCACCGGCCTCATCGCCTCTGGGCGGATACCGATGATCACAGCCCCCTGGCCGGTCCGCATACCCTCGAGCTCGAGATCGCCGGCCACGATCCGTCCGTCCACGGCCGAGCCCTTCAGCAGGTTCATCGGAGGCGACCCGATGAACCCGGCGACGAACACGTTCTCCGGCCGGTCGTAGACATCCTGCGGAGGCCCGGTCTGCTGGAGTCGACCGTCGGACAACACCGCGATCCGGTCCCCTAGGGTCATGGCTTCGGTCTGATCGTGGGTGACGTAGATCGTGGTGATGCCGAGCCGCGCGTGGAGCTTCTTGAGCTCGGCCCGCATCTGTACCCGCAGCTTCGCGTCGAGGTTGGACAGGGGCTCGTCGAGCAGGAACACGGCAGGCTCCCGCACGAGGGCTCGCCCCATGGCGACACGCTGACGCTGGCCGCCGGAGAGCTCTCCCGGTTTGCGGCTGAGGAGGTCGCTGAGCCCCAGCAGCGCCGCCGCCTCCTCCACACGGCGCGCGGTCTCCTGCTTCGGCGTCTTCCGCTGGCGGAGACCGAACTCGAGGTTCTTCCTCACGCTCATGTGCGGGTACAACGCGTAGTTCTGGAAGACCATCGCGATATCGCGATCCTTGGGTGGTACGTCGTTGATCACGCGCTCCGCCACCCGGATCGTTCCGGCACTGATCTTCTCGAGACCGGCCACCATGCGCAGCGCGGTCGACTTGCCGCATCCGGACGGCCCGACCAGGATCAGGAACTCGCCGTCGGCAACAGCGAGGCTGAGTTCTTCGACGGCGACGACCGGACCCGGGAAGACCTTTGTGACGGTGTCGAAGACGACCTCGGCCACTCGCCTATCACCCCTTCAGGCCCTGGGTGGCGATCCCACGGACGAAGTACCGCTGGGCGACGAGGAACAGCGCCAGCATCGGCAGCATCGACATCATGTTGGCGGCGGCGAGCAGGTGCCATTGGGTCTGGTGCGCTCCCTGGAACGTGGCGAGTCCCAGCTGCAGCGTGAACGCGTCCTGGTTCGTCAAGATCGTCACGAGCGGCCACAGGAACTCGTTCCACGTCCACATGAACTGGATCACGGCCAGCGTGGCGAGCGCCGGCGCCGACAGCGGCAGCACGATGAGTACCAGGACCTTCATCCGGGACGCGCCATCTATCCTCGCTGCCTCCTCCAGCTCGATCGGCAGCGTGCGGAAGAACTGGGTCAGCATGAAGATGCCGAAGACGCTCGCGAGGTGGGGCACGATGAGGGCGCCCAGGGTGTCCACGAGACCGAGCGACTTCACGATCAGGAAGGTCGGGATCAACACGACCTGCAGGGGCACCATGAGCGTGGCCAGCAGCAGGAAGTAGACAGCGCTTCGGCCCAGGAAACGGATGCGAGCGAAGGCGTACGCCGCGAGCGAGCAGAGCACCAGGTTGCTCACCACGATGGTCGTCGTGACCACGGTGGTGTTCCAGAACCACGTGCCGAAGGACGACTGGCGAAGTGCGTTCGGGTAGTTCTCGAACCGAAGCGTGCCGGGCCACAACGTTGGAGGGAACCGGAGGGTCTGTGCCGGCGTCTCGAGCGAGGTCACCACCATCCACACGAGCGGCAGGAGCATCACGAGGGCGAGCGGCACGAGCAGGAGGTGCCATGCATCGAACGGCAGGAAGCGGCGGCGGCGTGCTTCCACCATCCCGACCTCGCCCGTCAGGGTGCGCGGATCGATCCGACCCGGGCGGGCGCGGGGCTCGGCAGGCGCCGTGATCGAGCTCATGACCGGTAGTGGACCACGCGATTGCCGAGCCAGAACTGGCACAGGGTCAGGACGAGGATCACGAGGAATAGGACGTAGGCGATCGCGGCCGCGTACCCGGCGAGCGCCAGGCCCCCGATGCCCTGCTCGAACGCAAGCCGGTAGACGTAGAAGACGACGACGGAGGTTCGGCCTATCGGTCCGCCCTTGGTCACGAAGAACACCTCATCGAACAGCTGAAGCGCGCTGATCGTGGACCAAACGACCAGCAACAAGGTCGCCGGACCGAGCAAGGGCCAGGTCACCCTCCAGAACGAGGACCACCGACTCGCGCCATCGATGGCGGACGCCTCCGTCAGCTCTCGCGGGATACCTTGCAGCGCTGCAAGGTAGATGATGGTGTCGAACCCGAGCCACCCCCACACGGTCATGAGCACGAGAGAGATCATCGCCTGGCTCGGCTCCTCGAAGAAGCCGAAGGGCCCGAGCCCGAGCTTCCCGAGCATGTAATTGGCCAGACCGTAGTTCTTGTCGAACAACCACAGGAACATGATCCCGGTCGCGATCGTCGACGTGACTACCGGCAGGAACACCGCCAGCCGGTAGGAACGGATGAAGGCGATCTTCCGGTTGAGGGCGTGGGCCACGAACAGCGAAAGCATGATCGACACGGGAACGAACAGGATCGTGTAGTAGACCGTGTTGAGGGCAGCTGCTCGCGCCTTGTCGTCGGCCACGATCCGCGCGTAGTTCGCGAGTCCAACCCATTCCCGCTCGGGCGAGATCAGGCCCGCCTTCTGGAACGACAGCACGAGTCCCCAGGCGATCGGGAGGATCCCGAACACGAGCACCAGGACGGCGGAGGGGAGGATGAAGGCCCAACCTGCGATGTGGTCCGACGCCATCAATCGCCGGGGCAGCTTCACTTCCCCTCCTCGTCGCGCCTCGATCGAAGCCTACGCCGCCCCGAGGGCAAGGGCGTCGTTCGTTTGCGCGGCTGCCTCATCGAGCGCGGTTTGCGCGTCGTTCTCGCCGAGCATCGCCGCCACGATCGCCAGGCCCATCGCCTCCGAGACCTGTGGGTAGGCCGCGAGCACCGGTCGCGCCTGTGTCACGTTCTTCAGGTTCTCCGCGAACACACCGACACCCGGGAAGGCGGAATCGAACTCCTCGACGAACGCCGCGTCATCGACCACCGACAGGCGGATCGGGAGGTGGCCGGTGGCAAGGGAATCCGCTTTCACTTGCTCGGGGGCGGTGAGCCAGGTGACGAAGTCCAGGGCCGCCTGGGCGCGCCCGTCACCGTTGTCGAAGATCGTCCACATGTCGGGTCCGGCGATCGTCTGATGGTCGCCGTCGAAACCCGGGAGGACCTCTACGCCGTAGTCCACATCGGGGAAGCTCGACAGATCCCATGGCCCAGTCACGAGCATCCCGATCTTGCCGTTGTTGAACAGCCCCGTGTAGGGCGAGTTCTGCACGTCGAGGAAGACCGACTCGTCCTCGACGGCCATCCCGACCAGCACCTCGAGAGCCTCGAGGCCCTCCGGGGAGTTGAACGCCGCCTCCGTGTTGTCCTCGTTGAGGATCGAGCCGCCGTTCTGCCAAAGCAGCGGGTCGTAGTGCCACACCGAGTCCTCGGATGCGTCCATCGGATAGGAGAAGCCGAACTGCTTGGTCGCCGGGTCGGTGAGCGCCTTGGCCGCGGCCCGGAAGTCCTCCCACGTCCACTGGTCGGTTGGGTAGTCGAGCTTCGCGGCGTCGAACAGCTCCTTGTTGTACACGACCGCGAGGTTGTCGATCAGGGCCGGGACGCCCAACACCCTGCCCTCGAAGGTTGCGGCCGTCTGCGCGCCGGGGATGAAATCGCCCCAGGCTGCCTCCTCAGAGGTCGACCACTCCGTAAGGTCGACGATGCCTGGAGCCTCGGCCAGCTGCGGCAGCGACGAGCCGTATTGGTAAGTGATGTCCGGCGGCTCCCCGCCCTGTAGCGCGACGGTCAGCTTCTGCAGCGCTTTGTCATTGTTGACGAAGAGGGGCTCTACCTGGACATCGGGGTTGTCCGCGTTCCATGTGCTGATCAGCGCGTCGAGCGAATCGGCTTCCGCGTCCGTGTAGCCGTGCCAGAAGGTGAGCGTGACGGGCCCGGCGGGCTGCTCCGTCGTCGTCGCACCGTCGCCGTCACCTCCTCCGGTACACGAAGCCGCGATCAGGCCCACCAGGGCGAAGACGGCAAGCAGCTTGTATCTCATCACGACACCTCCATCGAGAGGGAACGGGTCACGACAGCACCACCGATCGGGTGAGGTGCTGCGGATGATCAGGGTCGAGTCCTCGCCGCTCGGCGAGGGCAAGCGTGAGGCGGTGCACGCGCACCAGCTCCGCCATCGGATCGAGGGTCGCCATGCGAACCGAGGCGCCCACGGCGCGGACGTCGTCGGCGATCGACGGGTCGGGCGAGCCGATCACCCACACGAGGGTGCGAGGGCCGGCGATGCTGATCGGGCCGTGTCGGTATTCCATGGCGGGGTATGCCTCGGTGTACGTCTGGCTGGCCTCGCGGAGCTTGAGTGCCGCTTCCTCGGCGATGCCGACGCTCCACCCGTGTCCGAGGAAGACCAAGTGTTCGGCGGCGAGGGCGTCGGTATCGACCGGTTCGGCGAGCGCCTGCTCGGCCTCGGCGATCACGGGGGCGAGGTCGTCACCAAGATGCGCACGGAGTAGAGCCAGCGTGCTCGTCGCGAAGCGCGTCTGCACGACCGAACGTTCGTCGGCGAACTCCAGCGGCACCGCCTCGGTGGCGAGCGCGACCACCGGGGATGTCGGCACCCCGGTGATCACGGTGGTGCGCCGCCCGGTGAGGTCTCCCAGCAGCCTCACCACCTCGGATGTGGTGCCGCTGCGGCTGATCGCGAGCACGCGGTCGTATCGACGATGGATCGGGAACTCCGAGGCCGGGAAGGCGTCGGTCTCGCCGTCGCCCCCGGCCTCCCGCAGGGCGGCGAACGCCCTCGCGATGTACAGCGACGTGCCGCACCCGACGACCCCTACGCGTTCACCGGGGGATGGCAGCGCCGTCGCCGCCTGGGGCGCGAACGACACCGCCCGGCGCCATGACTCGGGCTGCGATGCAACCTCCTGCGCGGTTTCGCTCATTCAATCGAACTCTAGAGCAGGTTCGAGCATCTGGTCAACGTGATCACACGCCTGGCGCGCATCGGCCGATGACGCGTATATTCGCGGCGTGCGACGCGCCGAGCGGCTGGGCGAGATCCTGCAGATCCTGGCGCTCGACGGCGCCGTGGACGTGGGAGCGCTCGCCACCCGACTCCATGTGTCGGCGGCCACCGTCCGCCGTGACCTGCAGCTGCTCGAGGAGCAGCACATGCTCGCCAGGACCCACGGGGGTGCGGTGGCGAGCGGCGTGATGTACGAGTTGCCGCTGCGATACAAGGCCGCCCGTCACCATCCCGAGAAGATCCGCATCGCGCGAGAGGCGGCGACCAGGATCGCCGAGGGTGCGGTCGTCGGCTTCACCGGAGGCACCACCACGACCGAGGTCGCGCGAGCCGCGCTCGACCTGCGCGGGCTCACGGTGGTCACGAACGCGCTGAACATCGCCGGGGAACTTGCGATCCGGTCGGACCTCAAGCTCGTGGTCACCGGGGGAACGGCGCGGCCGGAGTCCTACGAGTTGGTTGGCCCCATCGCCGAGCGAGCGCTCGAACAGCTGAATCTCGACGTCGCGATCGTGGGCGTCGACGGCATCGCCTCAGCCGAGGGCCTCACCACCCACCACGAGGTCGAGGCCCACACGAACCGGTCGCTGCTCGAGCGCGCGCGAACGGTCGTCGCGGTCGCCGACAGCTCCAAGCTCGGGCTCGTCGCCTTCGCCCGCATCTGCCCGATCGACGCTGTGGACGAGCTGATCACCGACGATGCTGCCGACGCGTCGACGGTGGCCGCGATCCGCGATGCAGGCGTGGCCGTGACGACCGTCTGACATGGGCCCCGACCCGACCTCGAGCGCCTGCGCGACCTTCCCCTTCGTTCGTACGCGCCTCGCCCGGCCGTTCTGCGCCCACTGAGCGAGATGGCACGAGCCCGATCCCCCGTGATCGACGCGCACGCGCACCTCGCGCGCTGGTTGACGGGCGCACGGGCCGCTCCCGACGTCGGGGCGCTCCTGGCCACGATGGACGCCGCGAACGTCGCGACCGTCGTGAACCTCGACGGGATGTGGGGTGACGAGCTGCGCGCCAACCTCGCCCGCTACGACCATGCGCATGCCGGCCGGATCGTGACGTTCGCGCAGTGGGATCGATCCCTCTTCGCCGAGTCCCGCGACTTCGGGGAACGACTCGGCGCGCAGGTGCGCGAGGCCGTTCGGCGACGGCGCGCGGGGCCTCAAGGTGTGGAAACAGCAGGCCTGTGTCGAGCCGGGGTATCAACTAGTCGCCGGCGTCGAGGATATCTTGGGTGGCAGGTGATGCAAGCACGGACTCGGCATGTTCCGGGTGCAAGGTCGCCGTGAACTTCCTGATGATGTCGGCCGCCTCACTCGATGCCCCAGCGGCACCTTCGTCGTTACCAACCGCATAGAGGGCCCGTCCGAGTGCGGCGCGGCTCTGCCACCGCGTTGGAGGATGCCCCAGCCGGTCTGCGCCCTTGACCGCCGCTTCGAGCTCGGTGATGGCCTCCTTCTCCCGCCCGAGCTCGAGCTGCGCCGCACCGAGGACGATCCGAGCAGACACCACGTACTTCACGCGTTCGATCGAGCGCGCGATCTCGATCGCTTCGAGCGCGGCCTCCTCAGCATCTTGCCAACGTCCCTGAGCAAGAGCGATCTCGGCGCGGGCGACGGAGAGCCGACCGGGCGCGAGCCACCGCTCCCACCCGGTCGCATCGCGAACCCGCTCCCACAGCGAGGGCCATGCGTCTGCAGCCCCCGTCAGCTGACCATCGATCAGATCCGTATAGAGCAGATCCATATCGCTTTGCATCACGCCGCTCTCGAAGCCGATCCTGCCGAACAGGTCCTTTGCCTCCTCATTCCGGCGTCGGGCCTCGGAAAGGTCGATGAGGTCGCGCAGAGCCGCGGTCGAGCAGTTGAGCGCATACGCGCTGGCGATCGCCGAGTCGAGCTCCCGCCCGCTCTCGATCGCCGAGTCGCACGCCTCGATCGCGTCCTCATGGCGCCCGAGCCCCACCAGCGCTAAACCGGTCGAGGCCCCGTCTCCCCCCGCCTGCCCCAGCTCAACCGCCCTGGCATAGCTGCCCAGCCAGTAGTTCGTCAGCGCGTGCAAGGTTGCGTGGGCAGCCAGATCGCTGGCTCGCGTGTCGGGAACCCACTCGTTAAGGGCGCGGTCCCCGAGCTCCAGAGCGAGATGAAGGTCGCCCGCCCCGCCACGTTGGCCATACACCTGGCTGAGCAAGCCCAGCGATGGACCGCGCATCTCTCCGTCGCCCGTCTCGTCCGCGAGTTCGAGCGCTCGCTCTGCGGATGCGAGCGCTTTGTCAGTCTCCTCCAGCCACATCGATGCGCGCGCTAGTCCGAACAGCGCTTCGATCTCGTCGCGGCCCTCGAGGTGCGGAAGGAGTTCGTCGAGTTCACCGGCGCCGCTCGCGAACTCTTCTTGTTCGACCAGCGTGAGGGCACGAAGGAGCCTGATCCGGCGACTAGCGTCCTCATCCGTCCCCGCGACCTCGAGAGCCTTGCCGTAGAGCTCCAGCGCCCGAGCCCCATCCCCCTCCTTGCGGGCTCGCTCAGCAGCGGCGACGACGTCTCCCACATCTGGGGGATCCACGACGACAACCTATGTCGGCGGCCCTGCCTCGTCCAACTCGCGACCGTTTCTCGCCCGGGGCGGTTCAGAAGCGGCTACAGCTCTTGCTCACAGCTTGCTCACGACAGGGCGACACCGCGGGCAAAGGATGACACCAGACGACACGGGACGACACGTAGGACCGGAATCCGTGCGTGGCGCGAGCAACCTTAGGATCCGGTGGCCGCGAGGCCGTGGGAGTTCGAGTCTCCCCTCTCGCACCCGGTGGAAGGGGCTCAGAGGAGTCGGGCCTCCATCATCTCCTTCAAGGTGTCGAGATCTGCCTGGAGCTGTCGCTTCGCCACTCGTAGCACGACGGGATCAGCGACCTTGAAGAAACCCTTGGTATCGCCGCCCACCTCGATGCCGACGCGAGTTCCGGTGTCGACGGACTTGAAGGTCACCTTGCCCCAGCGCTCGACCGGCCCCGCGATGCTCCGATAGGCGAACCGTACGTCCTTCTCGAACTCGGTGATCTAGAGCTCGGTCTCGAGGTGCATGCCGAGGAACTTGCCAGTGGTAGTGCCTTTCGTGCCAAGCCCCGGCGGCTCAGGTGTCGTTTGCCGGGCTTCGAGCACCATCGAGGACCACTTGGGATTGTTCTCGATGTGGCTGACGACCCCGAAGACCTCGTGCACCGGGCGGTCGATCGTCGTGCTGACCTCGATGGATCGCATGGCGACCTCCTCCTGCGGATGCAGGGAACACCTCTACCGCGATGGTCACGGTTGAGCGCGGCGCGGCCGAAGCGTGGGACATGTTCAGGCCCGAGATGGCGCTCATGCAGCGGCCCGGCGCTCCGCCTCCTGCTTGAGGCCGGAGAGGACGTGCTGGATCGCCCGACCGATCGCCTTCCGGCTGTACCCCTTCAGCGATCTGGCGATGAGCCCTTCCCATGACTCCTCAGACCGCACCAGCGTGCCACCCTTCTCAGGTCGCAACCGGAAGACGTGTATCGCCTTGATGCCCATCGTCGTCCCCGTCCAGGCGATCTCGTTGGGCCGGTCGACGACCTGGAGTGTCGACGTGAGCGAACTTGCACCGGACTTCCACCGGAAGGCCGTTCCAACAGCGACCGGTCCGGCGAGCTGAGCCGACTTGACGTCTGCGTTCCACCGTGGCCACCCGTCGATGTCTGCGACCACATCCCACACCGTCTCCGGAGGCGCCGCCACCTGGATCTCCCCTTCGCCGATCGCCGGGGCTCTCTCGTTGATATCCATAGCGTCGACCCTACGCGGGAACACGAGACCCTGCCGTGGAGGTAGCGTGGCCGGCATGTCGCAGCCCTCCGACCTGCACGGCCATGTCGCGCTCGTCACCGGCGCGAACCATGGCATCGGCGCCGCCACCGCTCGTGTGCTCGCGGGCTGCGACGCGAGCGTCCTGTTGACCTATCTCCGGTTGGAAGACACCCCCGACCCCGGGTTACCCGACCCCTACGTGCGCGATCGGTCCTCGGATGCCCAGCAGGTCGTCGGTGTGATCGAAGCCGACGGGGGCCGAGCTGCCGCGATCGAGGCGGACCTCGCGAACGCATCGAGCATCGGCCTCCTGTTCGACGCAGCAGAAGAGCGGTTCGGCCCCGTGGACATCCTCGTGAACAACGCCAGTGGCTGGGTCGCCGATTCGTTCCGCCCCGAGAGCATCAGTGAGATAGGGAGGAACGTCGTCGCGTTGTCGGCCCCGACCCTGGATCAGAACTTCGCGATCGATGCCCGGGCGTCGGCCCTCCTGATATCGGAGTTCGCCCGGCGACACATCGCGCGTGGCGCGAACTGGGGAAGGATCGTGGGCCTCACGTCGGGTGGGCCACTGGGGTTCCCGCATGAAGTCTCATACGGCGCAGCCAAGGCCGCGCAGGACAACCTCACGATGTCAGCGGCCGTTGAGCTCGCCGGGCACGGGATCACGGCGAACATGGTGCATCCCCCGGTGACCGACACCGGCTGGATCACGCCGGCCGTGGAACGGATGGTCCACGACAGCGAGGAGATGTTCCATATCGCCTCGCCCGAGGACGTGGCGAACGTGATCGCGTTCCTCGCGTCCGACCACGCCTCCTTGATCACCGCCAACATCGTCCACCTCAGATAGAGCGCGCTCACCGGGGATCCACACGGGCGTCTCGTGCGCGCGAACGACCCGGCGCGCCCGGGGCTGTGGACCATCCTGAAGCGGGACTTCCTATCCGATGTGACGGGCCGCGATCCTCAGTAGCCCAGACGGTCGAGCATCTTCGGGTCACGCTGCCACTCCTTCATCACCTTGACCCGCAGGTCGAGGAAGACCCGCTTCCCCACGAGCGGTTCGATCTGCCCGCGCGCCCTGGTGCCGATCGTCTTGAGTGTCTGGCCCCCCTTGCCGATCAGGATGCCCTTCTGCGAGTCGCGCTCCACCACGATCGATGCGTGGATGCGATCGAGCTCGTCCTCGTGTTCGATCTCCTCGATGACCACGGCCACCGAGTGCGGCACCTCCTCGCGTGTGACGGTCAGCGCCTGCTCGCGCACGAGCTCCGCGATGCGCACGTCGATCGGTTGGTCGGTGACCTCACCACCGGGGAACAGGGCCGGGCCCTCCGGCATACGGGTCACGAGCAGCTCCAGCAGCGTGTCGACGCCCATGCCGCCGGTCGCCGAGACGGGCACGATCTCGTCCCAGTCGCCGAGCCGGCCGGCCGCTGCGAGCTGCGGGATCACCTCGTGGTGGCGGATCCGATCGATCTTGTTCACGACGCAGATGCGCGCCCCGGCGTTGGCCTCGGCCACCTGGTGCTCGTAGACGTAGGCGTCACCGCGTCCGACCCCGGCCGCGGCGTCGACGACTTGCACGACCACGTCGACGCCCTCGACGGCGTCGCTGACCAGGTCGTTCAGTCGCACCCCGAACGCGGTCCGTGGCTTGTGGAACCCGGGCGTGTCCGTAAAGACGATCTGCACGTCGCCGGCGGTCCGGATCGCGCGGATGTCGCGCCTGGTGGTCTGCGGCTTGTCCGAGACGATCGCGACCTTCTCTCCGACCAGGGCGTTCACGAGCGTGGATTTGCCGACGTTGGGCCGTCCGATCACGGCGACGGTGCCGGCGCGATGACCGCCGCCCGTCGCTGTGCTCACCGCCGGAGCCGGTCGAGGTCGCTCGGTCCGAACGCGTCGGGCAAGAGCTCGTCGAGCGACCAGGAGGAACGCACCGCGCCGTCGGCCGATTCGGCGATCACGGCCATGCCGGGCCCGCCGAACTCGAACAGCACTTGGCGGCACCCGCCGCACGGGGGCGTGGGGTGGTCGGCGTCGGTCACCACCGCCACGCAACGAGCGCTCGAGGCCACGCCCGCCGCAACCGCCATCGCCACGGCGTTGCGCTCGGCGCAGACCGAGACGGGGTAGCTCGCGTTCTCGACGTTCACGGCCGCGAAGATCTCGGCACCCGCCAGGAGCGCCGCCCCCACGTGGAACCCGCTGTACGGGGCGTACGCGTTGGCGCGGATCTCGCGAGCGGTCGTGATCATGCGCTCCAGCAGCTCCGGCTCGATCGACGTCACGGTGCGGGCTCCTCCAGCAAAGCCGGTTCCATCTCGGGGTCGCGCGTGATCAACACCGTCTCGATGCGCCTGCCCTTGACCTCCTCCGCGGTGAACGTGAGCCCGTCGATGCGACATTCCTCGCCCTCGTCGGGGATCCGCCCGAGGATGTCGAGCACGAGACCGGCGACGGTGTCCCATTCCTCATCGGGAAGGTCGAGGCCGAGCAGCTCGTTCACGTCGTCGATCGACGTCTTGCCGCTCACCCGGTAGACGCGGTCGCCGACCTGCTCGAACTCCGGCTCCTCGCGGTCGTACTCGTCGGTGATCTCGCCGACCAGCTCCTCGAGGAGGTCCTCGAGCGACACCAGGCCGGTGACCGAGCCGTATTCGTCGGTGACGAGCGCCATGTGGAACTTCTCGCGTTGCATCTCGCGCAACAGGTCGGCGACCTTCTTCGACTCCGGCACCCAATGCGCCTCGCGGACGATGTCCGCGAGCGGCGCGTCGTGCTTGCCCTGGTGCAGAGCCTTCAGCACGTCCTTGGCGAACACGATGCCGATCACGTCGTCGAGGTCCTCGTCGGCGTCATAGACGGGGATGCGCGAGGTGCCGTGCAGGAGCACGAGCGCCTGCACGTCGCGTAGGGCCTTGTCGTCCTCGATCGCGATGATGTCGGGTCGCGGCACCATGACCTCGCGCACGATCGTGTCGCCGAACTCGAAGATCGAATGGATCAGTTCCTTCTCGCCCTCGTCGATCGAGCCTTCCTCGGACCCGACCTGGGCCATCGAACGGATCTCTTCCTCGCTCACGAACGGGCCCGCCTTGATGCCCTTGCCCGGCAGCAGCACGTTGGCGAGACCGATCAGAGCGCGGGTCGGCCAGGCGAGCAGGCGGCCGAGGAAGTACACGAGGGGCGAGAGGGCGAGCGCCATGCGGTCGGAATGCAGCACGCCGAAGGTCTTCGACATCGCCTCCACGAATACGAAGTACAGCAGCGTGAACACGAGCGAGGCGATCGTGACGCCGAGGCTGCCGAACTGGTTCTGGGCGAGGATCGCGACCAAGATCGCCGAGCCGTTCTGCACGATCATCACGGAGAGGTAGACCGAGTTCAGGTACCGCGGCGGATCGCTTTCGAGGCGCACGAGCAACGCGGCGTTGCGGTGGCCTTCGTCCTCGAGCGCAAGCGCCTTCACGCGGGTCATGCGCGTGAGCGAACTCTCGGCGAGCGCGAGCAGCGACCCGAGCACGACGAGCACCGCGACGAGGGCCCACATCCAGGTCACGGCAACCTCACCCCGCTGTAACGCGCCTGACGCGCCCACATCTCGGCGCGTTCGGCGTCGGTCTCGTGGTCGTAGCCGAGCACGTGCAACACGCCGTGCACCACGAGCAGCCGCAGCTCCGCCTCCACATCGTCGGGGTTGTTGCGTTCCGCGATCATCGGCGCGATCACGACGTCGCCCAGCACGCGCACCCCCCGCTCGTCGACGTCGTCCTCGTCGAGCGGGAACGAGAGCACGTCGGTCGGGCCAGGTTCCTGCATGTAGCGCTCGTGCAGGTCGGCGATCTCCTCCTCGTCCACGAACGACAGCGAGAGCTCGACCTGTTCGTGACCCTCCGCAGCGAGGGTCTCGGCGGCCAGCGCCGCGAGCGCCGGTTCGTCGACCGCAGCCGGCTGGCGGTTCGAGACGAGGACCCTCGGATGGCCGCCGTCGTCGTCGTTCATCGAGGTGGCGCTCACGGCTCGACTTCCAGCTGCTGCTGCCCGAACCGATCGTAGGCCTCCACGATGTCCTGCACGATCTTGTGCCGCACCACGTCGCGCCCGCCGAGGTGGCAGAAGGCGATGTCCTCGATGTCGTCGAGGATCTCCTCGACCACCGCGAGCCCGGACGCCTGTCCGGTGCCGAGGTCGACCTGCGTGGCGTCGCCGTTGATCACGGCCTTCGAGCCGAACCCGATGCGCGTGAGGAACATCTTCATCTGCTCGGGGGTCGTGTTCTGGGCCTCGTCGAGGATGATGAACGCGTCGTTCAGGGTGCGCCCCCGCATGTACGCGAGCGGCGCGACCTCGACGGTGCCCCGTTCCATCAATCGCGGAAGCGTCTCGGCGCCGGTCATCTCGAAGAGCGCGTCGTAGAGCGGACGCATGTAGGGGTCGATCTTCTCGTACAGCGTGCCCGGCAAGTACCCGAGGCGCTCGCCGGCCTCGACGGCGGGGCGGGTGAGGATCAGCCGCGAGACTTGACGCTCCTGCAACGCCTTCACCGCGGTCGCCACCGCCAGGTAGGTCTTGCCGGTACCGGCGGGACCGATCGCGAAGGTCACCGTGTTCGACCTGATCGCGTCGACGAAGCGCTTCTGGCCGATCGTCTTCGGCGTGATGCCCTTGCCCCTGGCGGTGAGCAACCGATCGCCCAGCACGTCGGACGGGCGCATCTCCTGCTCGCCCGCGTCGGTGCCGTCGCCCTTCACGAGCGCGATCGTCTGACCGACCGAGGAATCGGTGAGCTCGTGGCCCTGCTCGAGCAGCACGAGCAGCTCCTCGAAGATGCGGGCGACCCGCTCGGCCTCCTGCTCACGGCCGGTGACGGTGATCTCGTTGCCTCGAACGAGGATGCGGCAGTCGAACGCCGACTCGATCAGCTTCAGGAAGACGTCGCGCTGACCGAGGAGGGCCACCATCGGCTGATTGCCCGGAACGAGGATCTTGACCTGGGTGGTGGCGCTCGCCACGTGTCTCGTCTCTCGGGGCGGTAGCCCCGTGCCCTCCTGTGTCAGCGACGGCCGCCGTGCGGCGGCCTTCTCGACACTGTAGCCGAACCTAGCCCGGAGGCCAGCCCATCTCGCGTCCGCCCAGCAGGTGGAAATGCAGGTGGAACACGGCCTGACCGGCGTCGGGACCGACGTTCGACACGAGGCGCCAGCCCGACTCGGCGATGCCCTCGGCCCCGGCCAGCTGGGTCGCCGCCTGGACGATGTCGACCAATACGTCGCCGTGATGGTCGCCGAGGTCGGCGAGTGAGGTCACGTGCTCTTTCGGGATCAGCAGGATGTGCGTCGGAGCCTGCGGGTTCGCGTCGCGGAACGCGACCACTCGATCCGATTCCCGGACGATCTCCGCCGGGATCTCACGCGCCGCGATGCGGCAGAAGAGGCACGAAGTATCCATCGCTCGCTCAGCCTACTCCGCGGAAGAGTTCGGTCAGAACTCCGGTCGCCGCAGGCGCCCCGCTGCGGGCTCGCGCTTGGATCCCTGCTCCCCACGGAGCTCGGCGAGACGCTCCCAGAGCTTACGCTCCTCGCGGGACAGGCCCCCCGCGGTCACGACGTGGAGCGTGACGTACAGGTCACCTCGGCCCCGTCGGTTGAGGTTCGGTACACCACCACCCTTGATGCGAACGACGGTGCCGGACTCGGTGCCCGGATCGACCTGGATGCGTTCCGGACCGTCGAGCCCCTCGATCTCGAGCTCGGCACCCAGGGTGGCCTGGGTCATCGTCACATCGAGCACGGTGAACAGATCCTGTCCTCGTCGGTCGAACTCGTCGGCCGGCTCGACCGAGATGCCGACGTAGAGGTCGCCCGCCGGGCCGCCCGCGAGCCCGGCGTGCCCGTTACCGGCGACGCGCAACTCCATGCCGTCGGAGACCCCGGCGGGGATGTCGATCGTCACCGTCGTGGTCTCGCGCCGCCGACCCTCGCCGAAGCACGCCTCGCACGGATCGAGCACCTCCTGACCGGTGCCGCGGCACGCGACGCACGGGGAGGCGGTCATGACCGTGCCGAAGACGCTCCGTCGAACCGCCTGCACCTGGCCCGCCCCGCCGCACGAGCGGCAGGCGACCGGCGCGGTGCCCGGTTCCGCGCCGTTGCCCTGGCATCGCCCGCACGCAACGAGACGCTCGATCTCGAGGTCGCGGCGGGCGCCGAACACCGCGTCGCGGAACGCGAGGGTGATGCGCACGCCGAGGTCCTCGCCGTGCTGCGTGCGCGAACGAGGGCCACGCCGGCGGCTCCCGCCGACGCCGAACCCCCCCTGGCCGAAGAACATGTCGAAGATGTCTTGGATGTCGGTGAATCCGCCGCCGCCCGGGCCGCCGGTCGTGCCGAAGGCGTCGTACTGCCGACGCTTGTCGGGATCGGACAGGATCTCGTAGGCGCCCGCAACCTCTTTGAATCGCTCCTCCGACGCCGGATCGGCGTTCACGTCGGGGTGCAGCTCTCGGGCGAGACGGCGGTATGCCTTCTTGATGTCGTCGTCGGTCGCCTCGCGGGTGACGCCGAGCACCTCGTACAGGTCGCGGACGGTCGACATCTACTGGTCCAACTCCGTCGCCAGCTCCGAGAGCCGCTTGGCCACCGCACGCACGGACGCCATCGCGGACAGGTAGTCCATGCGGGTGGGACCGACGACGCCGATCGTGCCGAGCATCGTCTCGCCGGTCTTGAACGGCGCGGTGATGATCGAGGCTTCCCATTCGCCGGTCGAGGGGTGTTCGGCGCCGATCGTGACGTTCAGGTCCCCGCGAGCGGAACTGATGTCCTGCAAGACCGTGAGCATCTCTTCCTCGCGCTCGAGGGTCTCGAACAACCGCCGAAGCGTCTCTCGGCGCATCTGCTGCGCCTCGTTGGCGAGGTTCGATGCCCCGCCGACCACGACGTGGCCCGCGCCCTCACCCACGGTCGCCACGCGCAGGGTCTCGACGACGGACAGCAGCAGATCGCGTTGGCCTGCTCCGCCCTCGGCGGCGAGCTGGAGCAGTCGTGCCTGCGCATCGAGGTAGGTCAGACCCCGCAGCGACTGAAGGCGCCGGTCGGCGTCCTTCAGGGCAGCGACATCGACCCCGTCGGGCTTGTCGACGATCTGCTTGTCGACTCGCCCGTGCTGGCCGACCGCCAGGATCATCAGCGTCGGGCCCATGTCGATGAGCTCGACCCGCACGATCGGTTCCTCGACGGCGCTCGGTGGCACGGCGAGACCCGCGTAGTGGGTGAGGCGTGAGAGCAACTGCACGCTTCCCTTGAGCACCTCCTCGAGGTCGACGATCGCTTCGGCGAAGTAGCCCACGATCAGCCGGCGCTGCGCTTCGCGCAGTCGCCCACCCGCGGGGAGCGAGTCGACGAAGTGCCGGTACCCGGCGTCGGTCGGGATGCGCCCGGCGCTCGTGTGCGGATGCATCAGGTAGCCGAGCTCCTCGAGCGCCGCCATCTCGTTGCGGATCGTGGCGCTCGAGACCCCGAGCCCGGCGTGCTCGGCGATCGTCTCGCTGCCCACCGGCTCGCCCGTGCGCACGTACTGCTCGACCACGGCACGCAGCACCGCGGCCTTACGAGGACCGAGCTCCGGACGCTCACGCTCCGCCATGGGTCACATCATACGTAGCACTCTCCGCCGGGGAGTGCTAAGGGCCGCAGGGAAGCGCTGCGATGGCCTCGCCCTGCGCGAGGAGCTCATCCGTCGTGTCCGCCTGATCCGCGAGCGCCTGCCGCAGGTCCTCGGTCGCGGCGATCAGCGCGCGCACCTGCCTCGCCGCCTGCGGGTCACCCGCCTGCATCAAGGCCTTGGCATCGGCCTTCAGCGTGTCCTGGGCTGCGGCGAGCGCCTGGACGCGCAGCACCTGGCTCTGCTGCACGTGACCGCACATCGTGGCGGTGGCCGCCTCGACGGTGACCTTGCCCGTCCCCCCGGAGGGAGTGGGGCTCGCGGCGCCTCCACCGTCATCACCACCGAACACGAGGTTGAACAGCACTACGAGGAGCGCCACCCCAACGAGCGCGGCGACGATCCAGACCCAGGCCGGTCGCCCGCTCGACTCGCGGACCGGCATCGCGAACGCATCCTGGGGACCCTCGTCGTCGTTGCCGAGGCCGAGCCCTGGCGGGAACGCCGACACCGGCTGCTCGGCGGGCTGATCGAGCACCGCATCGGTGATCGTCATGGGCGGGGGTGAGGAAGGAGGCACCGCGGGAGCCGGCTCGGGCACCTCGCGCGGGGGCGGCTCGGCCGACGCGTCCTGCAACAGTCCGCACCGCGGGCAGGTCCACGTGGTCGCGCCCTGCTTCGAATGGAACCGCGAGCCGCACGACCGGCAGACCACGAATCCCCACTGCCTCCCACACGACGAACAGGTGTAGCCTTGCGACGAGGCGTCCACCGGCTGAGCGGTCTTGCAGCTCGGGCAGCGCACCGTGGGCATGGCGTTCACTCTAGTGCCCGAGCGAGCTGGGGTGATCTCGGCCCCTACGGAGCGCTTCGTGAGCCGCCGGTCGTGAGGCCGAGCACCAGTTCGTTCAGCAACAGCATCCCTCGCTCGGTCGGTACGAACGCTCCGTCGTCCTCGCTGAGCAGCCCGCTCTCGAGGAAGCGATCCGCGCGATCGTCCTCGATCCAGCTCGAGGGCACCCCTTCGAGGATGCGCAACCGGAGGAACACCTCTTCGAGGTATGCATCGCTGGGGTCGAGGCTCTCCGAGCCGCCGACCGGATGCTCGCCGCCTTCCACCGTCGCCAGATACTCCTCGGGCGGGCGGACGTTCCACCAGCGGCGGTCCTCGCGGTACGAGTGGGCGCCGGCGCCCAGGCCGACGTACGGCTGCCGGCGCCAATACCCGAGGTTGTGCGCGCACTCGTATCCGGGCTTCGCCCAGTTGGAGACTTCGTAGTGGACGTAGCCCCCGTCCCGCAACACCGAGCACGCGAGCTGGAACATGTCGGCCTGCACGTCGGGATCGGGCGCAGGCACGGCACCGCGGGCCACCGCGCGGCCGAGTGGCGTCGACGGCTCGATGGTGAGCGCGTACGCGCTCACGTGTTCGGGCGCGAGCGCGATCGTCTCCTCGAGCGTGCGCTCCCAGGACTCGAGGGTCTCGCCGTCCGCGCCGTAGATCAGATCGAGGTTCACGTTCTCGTATCCGGCGGCGCGAGCCGCAGCGAACGCCGTCCGGACGCTCTCCGGCGAGTGCAGACGCTCGAGCGACCGCAACACCGCCGGGTCGAACGACTGCGCGCCCATCGACAGCCGCGAGTAGCCCGCCGCGAGCAACCCCACGAGGGAGACCTCGTCGAGCGTGTCGGGGTTGGCCTCGGTCGTCACCTCGACGTCGAGCGCGAACCCGAATGCGGCACGCAGACCGGTCAGCAACGAACCGAGATCGCCGGGCGTCATCGTCGTCGGCGTGCCTCCCCCGAGGAAGACGCTCCCGATCTCGACCCCGTCCCACGCGGGGGCCACCAGCGCGATCTCGCCCAGCAGAGCCCGAAGGTATCGCGGCTTCAGATGGTCGATGCCTGCGTAGGCGTTGAAGTCGCAATACCCACATCGCGTGAGGCAGAACGGCACGTGCACGTAGATGCCCGCGCTCACTTCTTTCCCTTCGCTGCGCCCCCGTCGTCGACTCGGAGCGCCTGGATGAACGCTTCCTGCGGCACGTCGACCCTGCCCACCCGGCGCATGCGCTCCTTGCCCTTCTTCTGAGTCTCGAGCAGCTTCCGCTTGCGGGTGATGTCGCCGCCGTAACACTTGGCGAGCACGTCCTTGCGCTTGGCCTTCACCGTCTCGCGGGCGATGATCTTCGAGCCGATCGCCGCCTGCACCGCCACGTCGAACAGCTGCCGCGGGATCAGCTCTTTCAGCCGCTCCACCATGCGCTTGCCGTACACGTAGGCCTTGTCGCGATGCACGATCGTGCTGAAGGCGTCGACAGGTTCGCCGTGCAGCAGCACGTCGACGCGCACGAGGTTCGACTCCTGGTAGCCCCACGGCTCGTAGTCGAGGCTCGCGTATCCCCGGGTGCCGGACTTCAGCTGATCGAAGAAGTCGAAGACGATCTCGGCCATCGGCAGCACGTAGTGCACCTCGACCCGCTCGGGCGTGAGGTAACTCATGTCGACGAGCTCGCCGCGGCGTTCCTGACACAGGCCGAGCACGGCACCCAGGTAGTCCGAGGGCGTGATGATCGTGGCGAACACGACCGGTTCCTCGACCTTGTCGTGGTCCCCGCCCGGGGGCATCTCGGCGGGGTTGTGCACGACGATCATCTCGTCGCCACGGGATACGTGGAACTCCACGTTCGGGGCGGTCGCGATCAGCTCGAGGTCGAACTCGCGCTCGAGACGCTCCTTCACGATGTCCATGTGCAGCAGGCCGAGGAACCCGCACCGGAACCCGAACCCGAGCGCCCTGGACGTCTCGGGTTCGAAATGCAGGGCGGCGTCGGAGAGCTTCAGCTTGTCGAGCGCGTCACGCAGGTCGGCGTAGTCGCTGCCGTCGGCGGGGAACAGGCCCGACCACACCATCGGCTTCGGCTCCCGGTACCCGGGAAGAGGCTCGGTCGCGCCCTGCTTGCCCGCCAGCGTGATCGTGTCACCGACCTTGGCGTGGTGCACGTCCTTGAGGCCGGTGACGAGGTAGCCGACCTCGCCGGGGCCGAGCTCGTGCACCGGCGTCGGCTCGGGAGCGTTCACGCCCGTCTCTTCCGCCTCGGACTCGACGTGCGTGGCGAACATCCGGATCCGGGCGTGCGACGGCAGCACGCCCTCCTGGACCCGGACGTACGTGATCACGCCGCGGTAGGGGTCGAACATGGAGTCGAAGATCAAGGCCTGCAGGGGCTTCCCCTCGTCGCCGACGGGCGAGGGCACGCGATCGATCACCGCGTGCAGCAGCTCGACGACCCCCTCTCCCGACTTCGCGCTGACATGCAAGATGTCTGCCGGGTCGCAGTCGAGCAGGTTCGCGAGCTCCTTCGTGCGCTGCTCGGGCTCGGCCGCGGGCAGGTCGATCTTGTTGAGTGCGGGCACGATCACGAGGCCGGCGTCGCGGGCCAGGTGGAAGTTCGCGAGGGTCTGTGCCTCGAGGCCCTGCGCGGCGTCGACGAGCAACACCGCGCCCTCGCACGCCTCGAGCGATCGGGAGACCTCGTAGGTGAAGTCAACGTGACCGGGTGTGTCGATCAGGTTCAGCTCGAAGCCCTCATGCAGCAGGCGTACGGACTGCGCCTTGATCGTGATGCCTCGCTCGCGCTCGAGGTCCATCTTGTCGAGGTACTGGGCACGCATCTCGCGACCTTCGACCGTATGGGTGACCTCGAGCAGACGATCGGCCAGGGTCGACTTCCCGTGGTCGATGTGCGCCACGATGCAGAAGTTGCGGATGTGGGAGGTGTCGGTGCTCACGGTCCACCCATGGTACGGGCGGGCGAGGCAGCCGCGGCCGGGCGAAGCGCGACTGGTACGCTGGGCGGCCGTATGGCGAACATCAAGTCACAGATCAAGCGGAACAAGCAGAACGAGGTGCGCCGAGAGCGCAACAAGGCCGTTCGTTCGGCGCTGAAGACCTCGCAGAAGAAGGTGCAGGTCGCCGTCGCCGAGGGCGATGCCGAGGCCGCTCAGGACCGTGCCCGCGAGGCGAGCCGTGCCCTCGACAAGGCTGCCGGCAAAGGGGTCGTGCACAAGCGCACAGCCGCCCGCCACAAGAGCCGCCTCGCGAAGGCCGCCAACGCAACCGCTGCCGCCGTTTCCGAGTAGACCTCCGTCCCTCCCCCGACGTTCCTCGCATAGGCTGCTGTCATGGCGGCCTCACCCGGTCGTTCCCCGTTCAGGGCCTACGTCGCGATGGCGGGCGTCGCGGTCGCGGTCTTCATCGGCGTCACGCTGATCTCCAGGCCCGCGGAGCGGCAGGCGGCGGAGCCCGATCGGTCGCTCGCCCTCGTCACCGATGCCACCACGCCGGCGCTCGAGCGCGACTTCCTGACGACGGTGCTCGGCCGGCCGCGGGTGTCCGACGCCCATCGATACTGCGACGACCGCGGATGCTGTCCCACCGTGCGAACCACCTTCGGCTCGACGGCGCCCACCAAGATCGTGATCGCGGCGTTCGAGGTGCAGGGGTACGTCGCGCGCCCCGGCGATCGCGACGTCGTGCGCGGCGGCCCGTTCCCGGCGGTTCGATGGACCGCCGAGCTCGACTACGCCGGTCGCTGGGAGTGGCGACGGGTCGAGGTTGCACGCGGCCCCGATGTCGACCGGCCGGACTGGCCCACCGTGTTCGTCGAGAGCTCCATCGCCTGCAGCGCAGACTGACGATCGGCTCCGGCCTCAGCCGGCGGCGATCGCGACGACGAGCGTCGGCATCACGACGTCACCGGACGCTCCCGACTTCAGCGCGCGATCGGCCTCGGTCACCCGCTCGTGCAGGCGGAGCAACTGACCCATCGAGAAGTTGTTGGCTTGCTGTCGGTATCGCTTTGCCTGCCAGTCGAACCGCAGCCCGGCCCGCTTGGCGAGCTCCGCCGGCGGCATGCGGTCGGGCATCGAGCTCACGCGGATCAGATCGCGCAATCGGCTCGAGACACCGCCGAGCACCTTCAGCGGATCGTCGCCGCCCTCCTCGATCGACCGCCATGAGCGGATCGCGCCGGAGAGGTCGCGCGAGAAGGCCCGGTCGCAGAGGTCCCACACCTTCTGCTCACCCAATCCGCGGAACTGCTGGGCGACGACGGCGGGTGTGACCCGCTGGTCCGGGAACGCCGCCGCGAGTTGCTGGAGAGCGGCCACGAGTCGACCGGGCTCCTCGCCCAGCGTCTCGACGAGAACGCGCGCGGCCGGCACCGAGAGGTCGAGACCGAGTGCGTCGGCTCGACGGGCGAGCCATGGCTCGAGGTCCTTCCGCTTGATCTCGACGTGCACCACGTCGCCGACGGGCTTCACCAGCTTGTCGAGCGTTGCAGGCACCTTCCCCCGCTCGGCCACCTGACAGCAGATCACCAGCAGCGCCTCGGGGTCGGGCGCACCCAGGTAGGCCCCGAGCTCGGTCGTGGCATCCTTGGTGAGCGAGCGAGCGTCGTTGATCAGCAGCGCCCGCGATTCGCCGAAGAGCGAGGGCGTCGCGAGGTCCTGCAGCTCTCCTCCGTGCCACTCGCCGGCGTCGACCTCGGTGGGGTAGACCTCGCCGAGGCGAGCGAACGCGGCCTCGCGCAGCAGGAAGGCATCCTCCCCCCAGAGCAGCGCGATCGGAGCCTGTGACCGGGCCGGCATGGGTGGATGGTACCGCGTGGCCGTGACGCGCTTCGACGGTGCGCCGCCGGGCAGGAGCAACGGCTCAGCGCTCGCCCGTCACCACCGCGACCCCGTCGTTGACCGTGACCGTGCCGTGCTCGTCGGTTCGCCACACCGCCGAGCCGGCCTCGGCGAGCGCGTCGAGCGTGGTGGGTAACGACCAGCGAACCCGCGGACGTGGACACCTCGATCGTCCACAACCAGCACCTTCAACACGGCGAAAGAGGTCACACCGTTCGAGCCCGCGTTGCCGATCGCGTAGTAGCCGCCTTCAGCGGCGGGATCATGCACGGTGTGGACGATACTTGGCGTTCACGCTCGGTGCGCGAGCGAGACCTCCCTGGACGGGCTCGTGTTGGTCATCCTCAACGTTCGGCAACGATGGTGGGCACCCCACCCTGGAAGGCGACCGTAACCGTGCCGTGCTCGTCGGTTCGCCACACCACCGAGCCGGCCTCGGCGAGCGCGTCGAGCGTGGTGGGCACCGGGTGCGCGAGCGTTCGGGAATGTACCTCGAAGCGAGGCGCCCCTAGGAGGTCGTCATCGGGCGCGACGCGATCGCGGTCAGGTCGGCGACGATGTCGGCGAGCGGTCGGCTGGCATCCAGCTCATGCGTGCAGCCCTCCCTGAGGAGCGGCTCGACCCTGGCGAGGTCATCCAAGATCATCGCTCGTTCCAATGGAGTCTTCCCGTAGTTGTTCGTCGTTCTGCGTGCGACCCGGTCAAGGATCACGTCAGCAGGGGCGCTGAGCAGGACGACCGCGTTGAAACGGTCGTAGAACTTCGACTGGTTCCTCACGCACCCTTCAACGAAGAGCGAGCGACCATCATCGGAGTCCAGCAGCCCGGTGATCCTTTCCTCGACCCAGAGCCACTCCCCGCGGTGCAACTCGTCGGAGGACTCAACATACTCGCGATACTCGCGCCAGCCCGGATCACCGGTGTCGACGACGCGATAACCGCGTCGGCCAAGTTCGGCGAGAGCCGACGACTTGCCGGTTCCCGACATCCCAGTCACCAAGACCCTCGACATCAGGGACGACCCTACCGAGTGTCAAGCGACGACGTGCCCGTGTGCGCGAGCGAGACCTCCTCGCGGACACGTACCACGAGTCATCGTCAGCGTTCGGCGACGACGGAGGGCACGCCACCCTGGAACGTGACGGTGATCGTGCCGTGTTGGTCGGTGCGCCAGATCTGGGCACCCGTCGCGGCGATCGCGTCGAGGGTCGAGGGAACCGGATGGCCGTAGGTGTTCTCACCCACGCTCACCACCGCGACCGGTGCGGCGACCGCCTGGAAGAACTCGGCGACGGAGGTCGCCGCGCCGTGGTGCGGGACCTTGAGCAGGTCGGCGCGCAGGTCGAGCCCGCGATCGACGCTCTGATCCAGCAGCCACTCCTGGGCGGGCTCCTCGGGCTCGGTGGCGAAGAGCACGACGTCGTCGCCTCGGGTCATCCTGATCACGAGCGCGTCGTTGTTCGTGTCGGACTCGGTGCCCGTCCAGCACTCGTGCGGGGAGAGCACGTCGAGGCGCACATCGCCGACCGTGAAGGACTCGCCCGCCCACGGGGTGTGCACCTCGATGTCCTCGTCGGCGATCGCGCGGTCGAGGTCGACCTGCAGGGCCGAGGTCGAGGGGCAGCCGGGTTGCAGCACCAGCCCCACCTGGAACCGCGCGAGGACCGACGGCAGCCCGACCACGTGGTCGGCGTGAGGATGGCTCGCGACCACGACGTCGAGGCGCTTCACGCCGAGCGCCGCCAGCTCGGTGGCGACCTGCTCCTCATCGGGGCCGCCGTCGACGAGCATCGTGACGCCGGCCGGGCTGGTCACGAGCGCCGCGTCGCCTTGCCCGACGTCGAGGAACCGCACCGTGAGCGACCGAGGTGGACCCACCGACACGGCTGAGTTCCAGACGAGCAGCGGCGCGAGCACGACTCCAGCGATCACGACGCTCCGGGGCGGTTTCCAGCCGGTTCGCAGCGCCACCGTCAGGGCGATGACGAGACCCGTGCCGACCACGAGCACGATCGGCCCGCCGCTCGAGGTGACGTGCGCTACCGGGGCCCGACCCGCGACGTTCGCGATCAGCTCGAGCGCGCGCATCGGCACCTGCGCCGCGAGACCGGCCATGTGCCCGAGCGGCTCGGAGACGATGCCCGATCCGGCCGCGACGAGGCCGAGCAGCAGCGAAGGCGCGACCGTGGGCGCGGCGATCACGTTGGCCATCAGCGTGACGCCCGGCACGTCGTGGAAGTGGAAGAGCAGGATCGGCGTGACCCCGAGTTGTGCCGCGAGCGTGGTACCGGCGGCCGCAGCGATCGGCGTGGGGGCGGCCCGTGCGAACCGTTCACCGAGCGGGGCGGCCATCGCCACCATGCCGGCCGTCGCCGTGACCGAGAGCTGGAACCCGATCGAGCGCACCAGCACCGGCTGCAGGATGAGCAGCACCATGACCGCGCCCGACAGGACGACAGCGGTCGATCGAGCGCGTCCGAGCACCAGACCGATCAGGGTGAGCGAGGCCATCGCCCCGGCGCGCATGACCGACGGCTCGGCCCCGGTGAGCACCACGATGAACGCAACCGTGGCGATCCCGATCGCGACCTGGGCGGGCCTCGGCAGCCCGAGCATCATCACGAGCGCGAGCACCGGGCCGAGCACCATCGCGACGTTGCCGCCGGAGACCACGAGCAGGTGCGTGAGCCCGGTTGCCTTGAAGTCCCGTTCGACCCCCGGGTCGAGGTTCGAGTCGTCGCCCAGCGCGAGGCCCATGAGCAACCCGGCTTCACGCGGTGGGAAGACCGCCTCGATGGAACGACCGACGACGGTGCGCACGGCCTGCGTCGCCCGGACGAACGGGTTGGGCGACCCGCCCAGACGCTCGACCTCGGAGGCTCGCAGCGTCACCGCGACGCCCTTCGCGTGCAGGGCATCGAGGAAGTCTGCGTCGTCGGGCACCTGGAGCGACCCCTCGACCCGGACGAGATCGCCGCGGACGACCGGAGGCGGTGCATCGTCGCCCGAGAGCCACACGGTCTCGCCCAGCTCGCTCGCGGTGGCATCGGCCAGCCGGACGATCCGGACATCGGCGAGCGCGTGCCAGCCGAGGGCGCCGGGTCTCGGATCTTCGCGCAGCGTCGCCTCGACCTCCACGCGATCGGGGGCGAGGGACGCCAGCGGCGACGACTCGAGCCGCCGGTCGGCGAGCAGCGCCCACGACATCCCGACCGCCATCACGCCACCGAGCAGCAGCGCCGTCACGGAGAGCGCGGACGCACCCCACGCTCGTCGCGGTGCCGAGACGCGTCGCACGGCGTCGGGTGGTAATCGGCCGGATGGCACGAGACCGGCGTCGGCCACTGGGTCGGCGCCACGCACCGCGGGCGCCGCGAGAGCCGCAGCCGCGAGAGCCGCGAGCCCCAATACCCCCGGCACCCATGCCGGCCACGGATCGCCCGGACCGAACCCGACCAGGAGCCCGGCCCACATCGCCCCGGTGGCCGCCGGGAGGAGCCAGGCGCTCACACCGTGACCTGGTCGCGGATCTCCTCGAGGGTCGCCGGTCCGATGCCGCTGACGCTCTCGAGATCGTCGACCGAGGCGAACGGACCGTTCTCGGTCCGGTAGTCGACGATCGCACCCGCGAGCACCTCGCCGATGCCCGAGAGCGTCTCGAGCTCGGTCGCGCTCGCGGTGTTGATGTTGATCGGTCCGCCGCTGACGGCGCCCGAGCCGATCGCCCCCGGCACCACCGCCGTCGCTCCGTCCGCCCCTTGCTTGGGCACGATCACCTGCGTGCCGTCGGTGAGCGGCGCGGCGAGGTTCAGGACGCTGAGGTCGGCGCCGTTGCGAGCCCCCCCGGCCCGCTCGACGGCGTCGATCACGCGATCGCCTTGGACGAACTCGTAGACCCCCGGCTCGTGCACCCATCCGGTGACGTCGACGATGATCGGCGGCCCGGCCGGCGACGGGGAGGCGACCGCGGGAGCGGCGCCAGCGCCGGCGGACGCGACGGCCGGTGCGCCCGTCGGAGCCGAGCCGCCGGCCGTGATCGCCACGGGTTTCGGCAGCGAACGCACGTACCACAGCCCCGCCCCCGCCATGGTCACCGCGATCACGACGACGAGCCCCACCAACTCCCCTCGAGAGAGCGTCTCGAGCCGTTCCTTGATACTCCATCGCGCACGCTACCGGGGCGTCGGCCGCGGTCGTTCCGTGACGGCCGTCACGGTCAAGCGAGGCAGGTCTCGCGTCCGCGGGCGGGATGTGTTTGCATCGTCGACATGGAGCGGCGCATCGCGCCGACGGCATCGGGCTCGACGAGCTCGCACAAGCGACCCGTAACCACGGGATGCCGCTCGAGGCCCTGCGCGCCGACATCACGCCCGTCGGCATGCACTACTTACTGATCCACTACGACGTGCCGTTCGTCGATCCGGAGGCCCACATCCTCACCCTCGAGGGCTTCGACGAACCGGTGAGCCTCGGCATCGCGATCTCCGGGCGCGGCCGCGTCGTGACTGCGCCTGTCACGTTCGAGTGCGCCGGGAACGGGCGCGCCCTGTTCGAGACGCGGCCGGTGAGCCAACCGTGGCTGCTCGAGGCTGTCGGCACCGCGGAGTGGACGGGCACGCCCGCTCGCCCCACTCTTGCACGAGGCGGGCGTCGCCCGATGGCGACCGTGGAGATCGTCTTCACCGGCTCGATCGAGGGGTGGAAGGGGACGAGGAACAGGCGTACGAGCGGAGCCTGGCCGCTCGACGAGGCGCTGCGTGGCGACGTCCTGCGTGACCGTACGAGATGAACGGACAACCTCTGCTCCCCCAGCACGGCGCGCCCGCTGCGCCTCGTCGTTCCCGGCTGGTACGGCATGACGAACGTGAAGTGGCTCGTCGCGCATCACCGCGATCGCCGAACCGTACGACGGCTATCAGAACGTGATCGGCTACCGCATGCGCACCGATCCAGACGAGCCCGGCGACCCTGTGTCACGGATCAGGGTGCGGTCCCTGATGGTGCCGCCCGGCGTGCCGACGTTCCCCGAGCGCGATCGCGTGCTCGCCCCTGGTCGGGTGACGCTCGAAGGGCGAGCTTGGTCGGGGTCGGACCCGATCGACCGCGTGGAGGTCAGCCTCGACGCCGGCTCGACCTGGGCCGACGCGTCGGTCGGGCCTGCATGGCTCGCCATGCGTGGCATCACTGGACCTTCAGGTGGACCGCGACCCCTGGCGTGCACGACCTGGCCTGCCGGGCGACCGACGCGATCAGGCGCGACCCAGCCCTTGGAACCCGAGCCCAACCTCGGTGGCTATGCCAACAACGCGGTGCACCGGGTGCGGGTCACCGTGAACTGGTTGAGCGTCGAGATCAGACGCTTCGTGACGAGGTTCACGAGCTTGGGAACGCGCACGATCTCCCTCTCGACCTCCCGACCGTCGACCGCCGCTCGCACCTTCTCGCTGTCACGCGCGAGCGCGAGTGCCGCTTCCTCGTCGATGTCGGCCGGCACCTCGGCCTTGTCGCGGAGCTTCCCGTCGACCTGGAAGATCATCGTGACCGTGTCCTCGACGACGAGCGCCGGGTCGTACGCGGGCCAAGCCGACGCGTGCACCGATCGCGGCTCGGCGAGGTCGACCCGCCAGAGTTCCTCGGCGGCATAGGGCGCGAACGGCGCGAGCAGCTGGGCGAGGGCGCGCGAGGCCTCGAGCGCTCCCCCACCCGCGTCGAGGGTCGTGCGCATCTCGTTCGTGAGCACCTGCAGCTTCGAGATCGCCGTGTTGAACCTGAATCGGTCGAGGTCCTCGGTCACGCCCTTGATCGTCTTGTGAGTCAGGCGCACGAGGCCGTCCGGCTCGGTCGTGTCGCCCCGTTCCACCGCGTCGCCGACCGCCGCGAACACGCGCCCGAGCCATGAGTGCACGCCCGGTCGCCGGTTCGGGTCGTCGCCGGCGATCAGCTTCCAGTCGATGTCGTCCTCGAACGGACCGGCGAACAGCATGACCAGGCGCATCGAGTCGGCGCCCCACCGTTCCACGAGTGGCATCGGCTCGACGACGTTGCCCTTGCTCTTCGACATCGACGCCCCGTCGTAGATCACCTGGCCCTGATTCATCAGCTTCGGGAACGGCTCGGTGAACCCGACCAGACCCATGTCGAAGAGCACCTTCGTGAAGAACCGCGTGTACAGCAGGTGCAGGATCGCGTGTTCGACCCCGCCCGTGTACTGACCGACCGGCATCCACCGGTCGACATCCTCGCGGCGGAACGGTCCCTCCTCGTACCCCGGCGAGCAGTAGCGGAACAGGTACCAGCTCGAGTCGACGAACGTGTCCATCGTGTCGGTGTCGCGCGTGGCTTCACCGCCGCAGCTCGGACAGGCCACGTGCTTCCAGGTGGGATGGCGTGCGAGCGGCGATTCCCCGCCCAACCGGAAGTCGGCGTCGTCGGGCAGCCGGACCGGCAGCTCAGCGTCGGGCACGGCGACCTCGCCGCAGGTCGGGCAGTGCACGATCGGGATCGGCGCGCCCCAGAACCGCTGCCGGCTCAACAGCCAGTCTCGCAACCGGAAGTGCACGCTGGGCTCGCCGCGCCCCTCCCGTTGGAGCCACGCCGCAACCTTCGCGATCGAGCCCGGTGAGTGCTCCCCGTCGAAGACCTCGCTGTTGACCATCACGCCTTCGTGCGGCATCGCTTCGGTCATCGCGTCGGGATCGATCGGGTCCGAACCCTCCGGCTGGATCACGACCCGCACCGGCAGCCCGTGCTGCCGTGCGAACGCGAAGTCGCGCTCGTCGTGCGCGGGCACGGCCATGATCGCGCCGGTGCCGTACTCCATCAGCACGTACGGCGCGGCATAAGCCGGCACCGTCTCGCCGTTCACCGGGTTCACCGCATGGACGCCGAGGAACACACCTTCCTTCGTGTCGGCGGCCTCGCGGTCGACCATCGACGCCAGGCGGGCGCGTTCGATCAGCGGTTCGACCTCGCTCCAGGTGCCGGCCTGCTTCGCGAGGCGCTCGACCGCCGGGTGCTCGACCGAGAAGACGAAGAACGTCACCCCCCACAGCGTGTCGGGTCGCGTCGTGAAGACCTCGATCTCCTCACCGGTCTCCTCGATCGTGAAGGTCACGCGGGCGCCCTCGCTACGGCCGATCCAGTTGCGCTGCATCGTGAGCACGCGCTCGGGCCACTCGTCGAGCGTGTCCATGTCGTCGAGCAGGCGCTGGGCGTAGTCGATGATCCTGAAGAACCACTGTGTGAGGTTGCGGCGCTCGACCATCGTGCCGCACCGCTCGCACGCTCCCTGGATCACCTGCTCGTTCGCGAGCACGGTCTGGTCGTTCGGACACCAGTTGACCGGCGACGCCTTCCGATAGGCCAGATCCCTCTCGAAGAACCGAAGGAACAACCACTGGGTCCACCGGTAGTACTCGGGGTCGCAGGTGGCGAGGCGGCGCGTCCAGTCGAACGACATGCCCATGCGTCGGAACGATCGTGCCTGCTGGTCGATGTTTGCCTGCGTCCACTCCGCCGGCGGCACTCCTCGCTTGATCGCGGCGTTCTCGGCCGGCAGGCCGAACGCATCCCAACCGATCGGATGCAGCACGTTGTGGCCCTGCATCACCTTGTACCGCGCGATCACATCACCCCCACTGAACGCCTCAGCGTGGCCCATATGCAGGTCGCCGGAGGGGTACGGGAACATGTCGAGCGCGTAGAAGCGAGGGCGCGGGTCGTCGAGATCCTCCGATGCCTCGTAGATGCGCTCGTCGTCCCAGACCTGCTGCCACTTCGGCTCGATCTCGGATGCGTCGTACCGCCTGCTCATGGTCGGCACATCGTACCGGCGTCATGTGGGCGCGGGTTGCCAGTCCCCCATCGTGAGCAGCTGTTCGGGACCCGTCGGGAACCCGGGCTGGTCGAGACCGCCGCCGTTCGTGACCACGATGTCGTCCAAGCCGTCGCGATCGATGTCGAGGGCGGCTGCGCCGTCGCCGCATCCGGTCGGCACCGGATCGACGCGGTGCCGGACGAAGCCTTCACCGTCGCGACCTAGGAACAGCTGGTCGTCCCGGTTCACCCGGTCGACGCATCCCTGCACGACGTAGATGTCGAGGGCGCCGTTGCCGTCAACGTCGCCCACCGCCACGCCGTGGCCGGCGTCGAGTGAGCGGTCCAGCGCCGTTCGGCGGAAGCTGCCGGACGCCCCGTGGAGCCGCACGACCACGCGGTGACGGGCCACGAGCACCAGATCGAGGCGCCCGTCGGCGTCGACGTCCGCAGCGGCCGCCGCCTTCACCGGGAACAGCGGGAGGCCCAGCTGCGTCGTCACGTCGACGAACCCCGCCGAGAGCCGCTTGAAGACGTGCAGCCTCCGGCTTCCGCATACGACCAGGTCCTGCCACCCGTCGGCGTTCAGGTCCGCGACCACGGTGCACACGTTGCCGTGCTCTTCCATGAGCCCGAGATCCACCTCCACGAAGCCCTGGCCATCGGCGTCGACGAACGTCCTGTTCGGGCTCATGTACTGGTCACGTCTAGGAGCGTCGTTGCCCAGGAACAGATCTGGGAACGGGTCGTGGTCGAGGTCGATGAATGCCGGGAAGCGCCCACGTCCCCACACATCCTCGACCCCGTACGCGGCCGCTCGATCCGTGAACGTTCCCTGCGGACCCTGCATCCAGAGCTCGTTCCATTTGTCCGCCGTGCCCTGCCGGGCACCCTTTGCGCAGAAGATGTCGTCCAAGCCATCCTGGTCGACGTCTGCGATCGCACACCCGTGACGGTCGTTCCGGCCGTGGACCGCATCGACGAACGACGCGATCGGCTGCAGGCCTGTACTCGCGTCTCCGTACGGTGCGTTGCGGAAGAGCTGCGCAGGCCGGCCGTGGCGACTGATCAGCAGGTCCGGCCATCCGTCGTCGTCCAGATCGTGCACGACGATGCCGTAGCTGGACGCATCGAGCGACAACCCCATCGCCGGGCCGATGTCTCTGAGCCTCGCCCGGCGTTCGGGGCTGCCCGCCATCCCCGGCGACGCGGCGAGCGCCACCGTCATGAGAACGACGAGGGCGGCGATCGCCGAGCGCCAGCCGGTGGTCACCAGGGACTTCACTGATCCCCCGTCAGCCCGTCCTCGGAGCCGTGAGGAGGTCGCCGGACCGGGCGACCAGCCCCGGGATCTCCTCGGCGGGCACGGGCCTCGCGAAGTAGAAGCCCTGTCCCAACGGGCAACCGTGAGCCCGGAGGAACTCGAGTTCGCCCACCGACTCGATCCCCTCGGCGACCGCGTGCATGCCGAGCCCGCTTGCGAGCTGGATCATCGCCCGCACCATGCTCGCGAGCCCGGTGTCGCGGTGCACGTCACGGATGAACGAACGGTCGATCTTGAGGATGTCCACGGGCAGGTGCTTCAGGCGAGCGAGCGACGAGTACCCGGTGCCGAAGTCGTCGATCGCGAGCGTGAGGCCCCAGGCGTGCAGCTCGGACAGGATCTTCTGGGTTCGATCGGGGTCGGCCATCGCGGTCGACTCGGTGATCTCGACGACGATCGTCGACGGGTCGACGTCGGCGGCACGGAGCTTCGCGAGCACCTTGTCGGCGAGGTGGGCCGACCAGAGCTGGCGTGGCGAGAGGTTGAATCCGACCGTGAGATCGAGGCCGGCGGCGGCCCATGCACGCTGCTGGGTGGCCATCGCGTCGATCACCCAGTCGCCGATCGCCTCGATCAGCCCGAGCTCTTCCGCCAGGGGGATGAACTCGCCGGGAGGCACGATGCCGCCGGTGGGGTCCTGCCAGCGCACCAGGGCCTCGACGCCGTCCACCGATCCGTCGGACAGGTTCACGACCGGTTGGTAGTGCAGGATCCAGTGCTCCTGCTCGACGGCACGCCGTAGGCGGGTCGTGAGCGAGAGCTTCTTCAGCGGATCCTCTCCGCTCGTGGCGAATACCACGTAGCCGCCGGGCTCCTGCCGCTTGGACTGGTACATCGCCGAGTCGGCATTCTGCATGAGGGTCTCGGCGTCGAGCGCGTCCTGCGGGAACAACGAGATGCCGACCGACCCCGTCGCGATGAACTCGGTCCCGTTCAGCTGGAACGGCTCCGCGAGCGCCTCGTGCACCCTGGCGGCGACCGATTCCGCTACGACCATCGCGGCGTCGGTGCCGGGCATCGGTCCGGTCCCGCGGTCGAGGTCGGACAGGAGCAGCAGGAACTCGTCGCCGCCCTGACGGGCGACCAGGTCGGTCTCGCGAGTGCAGCCGCGCAAGCGCTCGGCCAACTGGGCGAGCAGCTGGTCGCCTGCGGCGTGGCCCAGCGAGTCGTTCACGAGCTTGAAGTTGTCCAGGTCCAGGTAGACCACACCCACGCCGAGATCGTGGCGGCGGGCCCTCGAGATCGCGTTTCCCAGCATCTCCTCGAAGAGCAGCCGGTTGGGCAGGCCTGTGAGCTTGTCGTGGTAGGCCAGGAACGCGACCTGCTCCTCGGCGGCCTTCCGCGCGGAGATGTCGAAGATCACACCCTGGATCAACCAGGGATCGCCCTGCTCGTCGGCGATCGGGTAGGCCTGCTCGAGCACCCACTTGACCGTGCCGTCCTCGTGCACCATCCGGTACTCGTGGTTCAGTGTGGTGCGGCTGTTGAAGGCGTCCTCGTACTCTTGCCACGCCCGGTCGAAATCATCGGGGTGCACGTGGTTCCGCCAACAGTACGGGTCGGTGAGCCACTCCTGCGGGTCGACCCCGAGCAAGGTCACGACCTGCGGACTCACATAGATCGAGTCCGAGTTCTCGTCGACGGGGTCGAGATAGACGACCGCGGGGATCTGCTCGACGAGGGCCTGGTACTTCGCCTCGGCCTCGAACCTCGCCTCGCGACCGGCCTGCAGGTCCGAGGCGTCGCGGAGCGTGACGACCAGCAACGCCTCGGGTCCGTCGATGCGACCCACGTGCACCTCGACCGGGAGGTCTCCGCCTCCGGTGGTGCGGCAGACGGCTTCGACCCGTGATCCGGGCTGCAGATCGAGGATGTCTGCGGCGATCAGCAGCTCGATCGATCGCCCGACCAACTCGTCGCGATCGAAGCCCGTGAGCTGCTCGAAGCGATGGTTGGCGAACAAGATGCGGCCGTCCGCGCGCGTGACGACGAGGCACTCGGGCGTCGCCTCCAGCAGCGAGCCCGGCTCGATCGTCGCCGCGAGGTGAACGGCGGCAGCGTCGGCTACCGGCGCCCGCTCGTGTTCGGTCGCCATGCGTGTCAACCCTTCCGAGGCATCGGTTCTCTGGAACAGACATCGGGCGGTCGCTCCCGTGACCTGAGCATGTCGTGCGCGTGCGTGGGTTCGGCACGGATCCCGCCGAACGGGGGCCCTATGCTCGGTGGGTGACGCACCGCGTGGAACGCGTGATCGAGACCGGCTGCTCCCAGGAGCGAGCCTTCGACTTCGTGGCCGACTTCTCCACCACCGAGGAGTGGGACCCCGGCATCCCACAGGCTCGGCGGTTGGACGACGGGCCGCTCGGCGTGGGCAGCCGCTTCGAGCTGCTCTCACGCTTCGGCTCGAAGGAGCAGACGATCGTGTACGAGATCACAACGTTCGACCGGCCGAACGGCGTCACGTTCGTCGGCGACGGGAAGAACTTCCACGGCGCCGACGTGATCTCGTTCGCACCGCGCGACGGCGGCGGTACGGTCGTCACCTACGTCGCCGACCTCGGGCTCAAGGGGCTCGCGTCCATGGCGCTGCCGTTGATCCGAGGCAGGCTCGACGAGATGAGCGATCGAGCGGTGGCCGGGCTCCGGGAAGCGCTCGAGGCCCGCGCCTGACGAAGCTCAGTCCCCGGCGAGCCGCATCCAGACGTAGGCTCGAGGCTGAGTCGGGTTGAAGGCGGCCTCCTGCTCGGGCGACGCGCGCACGAAGCCCGCTCCCGAGTAGCACGCGATCGCCGGGGCGTTGTCGGGCACGACCCGGACCCATACCTCGTCGAACCCGGCGTCAGCGACCCGCGTGGACAGCGCGCCCACGAGGAGTCGCCCGATCCCGCGGCCCCGCCTCGCCGGATCGACGATCAGGCGAGCGAGCTCGGCCTCGCCTTCCTCGGGATCGTTCCAGACCTCGCCGTAGGCGACGGGCTCATCATCGTCGAGCAGCATCCACGCGTGCACGTCGGGGTCGGCGTGCCACGTGGCGAACACGGCCGGGTCGAGCGGATGGTCGCGGCGAGCAGCCCACCGATCGAGCTCCGCCGCCGAGGTCGCCCATGACGCGACGAGCGTCGCATGTCCGGGATCGAACGCGATCAGCTCGACAGACACCAGTTACGGGGTCCGGGTGATCTCGGTCATCCCCCAAGGGCTGCCGTGGTCGTTCAGCAGGTCCATGAACGGCACCGCGTCGAAGGCCTCGGGGCCGAGCACGCCCGCGCCCGACCATGCTCCGTTCGCGAGCAGCTCCAGGCCGATCACGGGATTGATCGCCGTCTGCCACACGACCGCCTGAGCACCATCGTCCCTCCAGGTCTGCTCGTTGTCGACCACGTGGTACAGGTAGACCTCCCTGGGCGTCCCGTCGATGCCGGTCCCTGTGATCCACGTCCCGGCGCAGGTCTTGCCGGTCATCCGGTCGCCGAGCGTCATGGGGTCGGGAAGGGCGGCCGCGACCACGTCGCGCGGGGAGACCTCGACGCCGCGCACGCTCACCGTCTCCACCCGGTCGAGCCCGAGCTTGTGCAGGGTCTCGAGCACCTGGATGAACTCGTCGCCGAGGCCGTACTTGAAGGTGACGCGCCGGCAGTCGACCCAGCGCGGCACCAGCAGCACCTCTTCGTGCTCGACGTTCACGCATTCGACGTCGCCGATGCCCTCGGGGAACGTGAACGTCTCGGGCTCGCTGAACGGGGCGGTCGTGAACCACCCACGGTCCTTCTCCCAGATCACGGGAGGGTTCAGGCATTCCTCGATCGTGGTCCAGATCGAGAACGTAGGCGCGAAGTCGTAGCCCTCGATCTCGAGGTTGGCGCCGTCGCGCACCCCGACCTCGTCGACCTCGCTGAAGAGGTGGTCGGCGGCGTAACGCGCGAACACATCGGCAGCCCCCGGCTCGATACCGATGCCGACGAGCGCGAGCGCCCCGCGATCCTCCCAGAGGTCGGCCATCGCGAATTGGTCGTCGCCCAGCTTCTTCCCCGTTTCCTCGTACGGTCGTTCCGGGTGGGGCTCGGACAACGACATCGCCAAGTCCATGTAGTCCACGCCGGCCTCGAGGGCCCCGAGGAAGACCGGCATCACGAACCTGGGGTCTGCGGCGTTCAGCACGATGTCGCAGTCGAACGCGCGCACGGCGTCGGCGATCTGCGTCGTGTCGGTCGCGTCGAGCCTCGCCGCGGAGAACCTCCCGCCGCTCCCGTACCGATCCACCACGCGCTGGGGCTTCGAGACGTCGATGTCGGTGAAGACGATGTGTTCGTAGAAGTCCCGGCGAGCCGCGATCGCCGCGAATGCCGAACCCACCCCGCCGGCACCAACCACAAGGATCCTCATCGGTTGCACTCCCCTCGGACCTGCCCCCTCGGGCGTAGAAGGATGGATGGTAGCCGCCTTGGCTTCTCGCCGTGGTCGCCCCTTCTGGCCTCGGATCAGCGCCGGTCGCTCAGCCCGGTTCACTCGTCTCGTACAGGAGACAGGCGACCTCGACGTCCCCGACCGGATCGAGGACGGGGTCGACCGGAGGTCGGAAGAGCACCCTGACACCGTCGGGCTCCACGTGGGTCGAGGCGATCCCCGTCCACGTCGGCTCGTCAGGATCCGCCGTCCGCATCGCGTCGATGATCGTCATGACGTCGGCGCCGGTACGGCCCTTCCCCGACAGGACCAGGGCTTCCTCACTCGGCGACTCGAGGGTCTCGATGCTCCCGATGATCGCCCGCTCTCGCTCGAACTCCGCCTCCGGCATGCCGGCCCATCGGGCTTCCAGCCGGTCTTTGAGGTCCCGGCTCTCCCATCCGCAGCGTTCGAACGCCCGCGGACATCTGGGATGGAACGAGCAGCCGAGCGGTGGTTCGGCCGCGTCGGGCACTTCGCCGCGCGGCAGGTCAACGGGAACGGTTCGGCTCGCGTCCGGATCGGGGACCGCACGAAGGAGCGCGACCGTGTACGGATGTTTGGGGTCCTCGAAGATCGCGTCGGTCGGTCCGAACTCCACGATCCGGCCCAAGTACATGATCGCGATGTTGTCGCAGAAGAATTTCGCGGTGGCGAGGTCATGCGTGATGTAGAGATAGGTGAGGTCGAGCTCGGACTTCAGCTCCAACATCAGTTCGAGGATCTTCGCTCGCACGCTCATGTCGAGCATCGATACCGGCTCGTCCGCCACCAGGAGGTCGGGGCTCATGATGATCGCCCGAGCCAGCATCGCCCGCTGCTTCTGGCCTCCCGACAGGTCGCCCGGGTACTTGGGAAGGAACTGTTCGACCGGAGAGAGCCCGACCAGCTGGAGGGCGCTCGTCACCATCGGGATCGTGTCCCTCACCCGCTTGACGACCCCATGGACGATGAGCGGGTGTCCCACTGCTGTGAGCAGATCCATCGCTGGATTCAGCGAGGCGTGCGGGTCCTGGAACACCATCTGCATCCGCTTGCGAAGCGGCCGGAATTCCCGCTCGCTCTTACCCACGAGCTCCTGTCCTTCGAAACGGATACTCCCGGACGTGGGTTGCACGAGGCCCAGGACCGTGCGCCCGAGCGTCGTCTTCCCGCTCCCGGACTCGCCCACCAGGCCGAGGACCTCGCCGCGGTGCAGATCGAACGAGACACCGTCGACCGCCTTTACCGATCCGGACTCGCGTCCGGTCAGGCGCTGCCCGAACGTTCCCCGAAGGGAGAAGTGCGTGCGAAGGTCCCGCACCTCGAGCAATGCCTCACGGCCCGCAGCGTCGGGTTCCACGCCCGTCTCAGGCCTCGTCCGCACGCGCGAACTCCCTCGACCCCAGCGGCTCGCTCCCGCCCGCCGGGACCAGATCGTTCGGCCCGTGCAACCAGCATCGCACCCGATGCGTCAGACCCTTGTTCACCACGATCGGGTCCTTCGAGGGACAGACGCGCATCGCGTCAGGACACCGAGGGTGGAAGTGGCATCCCGACGGTGGGTCGATCAGGTCCGGCGGCGCCCCGGGGATGTACTGGAGGCCTGTGGTGCGCAGCGAGATGATCGAACGAAGCAGCTCCCGAGTGTAGGGGTGCGCGGGGGTCTCGAAGACCCCACGAGCGCGGCCTTCTTCGACGATCTCGCCCGCGTACATCACCGCGACGCGATCGCACGCCTCCGCGACGATGCCGAGGTTGTGCGTGATCAGCAGGAGCGCAGTGTCGAAGTTACGCTTCAGGTCCTGGAGGATGCCGATGATCTGCGCCTCGACGATCACGTCGAGCGCCGTCGTCGGCTCGTCACAGACGACGAGCTTCGGACGGAGGACCAGAGCCAACGCGATCATGATCCTCTGGCGCATCCCTCCCGAGAACTCGTGCGGGTACTGGCGGAAGCGGGTCGGCGGGATACCCATCCCCCCGAGCGTCTCCAGGGAGCGTCTCTTCATGTCGTCGCGGGAGAGCCCGGGCTCGTGCGTCTCCAAGAGCTCGAGGAAATGGTCATCGATGCGCATGAGCGGGTCGAGCCGGGTCATCGGCTCCTGGAAGATCATCCCGATCTCGGAGCCACGGAGGGCCCGGAGCTCGGCGGCAGGCAGCCCGACGAGGTTCCGGCCGTCGAACAGCACCGTCCCGTCGGTGGCCGCTCCCTCGGGCAGGAGGCCCATGATCCCGCGGCCCAGCGTCGACTTGCCGCACCCCGACTCGCCGACGAGACCGAGCGTCTCTCCCGCGGCGAGGTCGAACGACACCTCGTCGACGGCACGGACCGAACCTCGGGAGGTTCCGTACCACACGCGGAGGTCTCGGACGGATAGGACGGGCTCAGTGATCACCGACACGCTCCTCGTGCCGGAGTGGGGGGAAGCGCACGGGCAGGATGCGACGCCTCCGGAGGATCGGGTTGATCACATCGTTCAGTCCCTCGCCCAACAGGGTGAGTCCGGTCACGAGCAGGACGATCGCGAGGCCGGGGAACAGGCCCGTCCACCAGATCCCCGCCCCTGCGTCGCTGATCGCTCGCTGGATGTCGTAGCCCCACTCGGCAGCCTCGGTCGGCTGGATCCCGTAGCCGAGGAAGCCCAGCGCTGCCAACGTCAGGATCGCGTCCGCGGCATTCAATGTGGCGATCACGGGAACGTTCTGCACCACGTTCTGGAACACGTACCGGCGGATCACCGTCCGGGGCCGCGCTCCCATCGCTCGTGCCGCCTCGACGTACGGCTCCTCGCGAACGCTGATCACGTGATTCCGAACCACTCGGAAGTACTGAGGGATGTAGACGATCGAGATCGCGAGTGCCGCGGTCGTCACGCCTCGGCCGAAGGTGTCCGAGAGCAGGAACGCGACCACGATCGCGAACAACAGGGAGGGGAACGCGATCAGCGCATCCATGAACACGATGAGGACGCGGTCGAGCTTCCCACTGAAGTAGCCGGACATCAGCCCGAGCGGGAGCCCGATCGCCATGGAGACGAAGATCGAGAGGACGACGACCTCGATCGCTGTTCGGGCCCCGTACACGACCCGCGACATCACATCGGTGGACATCACGTTCGTGCCGAAGGGGTGGGCCGACGAGGGAGCTTCCTGCTTCTCGAAGCGGACACCGTCGTCCGCGCGGTACTGATCGAATCCATAGGGCGCGATGGCGGGCGAGAAGAGTGCGAGCACGAGGAAGAACGCCGTGATCGCGACCCCCGCCCACACGACGAAACGAGGCATGCCGCGCGCATCGGCGAACGGCCCGAACATGCGGCGCAGCGTGCGGAACCGCCCGCTCCGCACGGGCGGCGGGATCGACGGGCCGGCGCCGATCGTCGGCTGCTCGACCGAGGGCATCGCCATCAGTACCGCACCCTCGGGTCGATCCAGGCGTTCACGAAATCGATCAGGACGCTCACCACGATCACGACGATGCCCGTGAACGTGATGATCCCCTGCACGGCGACGTAGTCGCGATTGTCGAGGTAGCGAACCAGCTCCGAACCGATCCCGGGCCAGTTGAACGTCTGCTCGGTGAGGACGGCTCCGGACAAGAGCAGCGCGAACTGAAGGCCGATCACCGTGACCACCGGCACGAGCGCGTTCTTGAAGGCGTGGTGGTAGACGACCGAGCGCTCACCGAGTCCTCGCGCGCGGGCGGCTTCGACGTAGTCTCCCTTGAGGGTCTGGATCAGGTTCACGCGAACGAGGCGGATGAAGACGCCTCCGATCACGAGGCCGAGGACCGTCGCGGGCAGCACCAGGTGTTGGAGCACGTCCGTGAGCGCACTCCAGTTGCGCGTGATGATCGCGTCGACGATGAACAGGTTCGTCTTCGTCTCGAGCTCGTAGGTGACGACGGGGCTCGCGCGGCCCGACGTCGGGAACCAGCCCAGCCACTTGCCGAAGACCAATTGTGCGAGGAACCCGAGGAAGAACACCGGCGCCGCGTAGATCACGATCCCGAACATGCGGCCCCCGAAGTCGACCGGCGTGTCTCGATAGCGGCCGGCGACGAGCCCGATCGAAACGCCGACGACGACGGCGATCATCATCGCCGCGAGTGTCAGCTCGAGCGTGGCGGCGCCGTTCTGCACGATCACCTCGGTGACAGGCCTGTGGTCCACGATCGTCTCGCCGAAGTCCAGGGTCGCGACGTCACCGAGGTACTCGGCGTACTGGACCACGAGAGGACGGTCATAGCCGGCCTCCGCTCGTCGACGATCCAGCTCCTCTTGGGTGAGCCTGCCGCCGAGCGCAGCGCTGATGGGGTCCCCCGGCGCCACACGCATGAGGAGGAACACGAGCGTGAGCAGGATCAGGAGCATGGGGATCGCGAGCGCGATCCTCGTCAGCAGGTATGCGCGGAGCGAGGTCGACTGCTTCGCCATCGCGGGCTCACTCTACGTCGGACACGATCGGAGGGCGCGGCCTCGAGCCGCGCCCTCCGGATCCACCGGGTCGCCTGAGACGACTCAGGACGACTTGGTGATCAGCCAGTAGCGGAAGATGAACGTGGGGTCGAGGGTCGCCTGCACCCCTTCCACGCCGTCACGGACGACGGCCAGCTGCGAACCCTGCCAGATAGGGATGATGGGCACCTCCTCGGCCCCGATCTCCTGGATCCGCACGAAGGCCGCCTCTCGCTCCGCCTGATCCGTCGTCGCCCGTTCGGTGGCGATCAGATCGTCGACCTCCTTGTTCTTGAAGTGGTCGTTGAGGAACGAAGCGGAGGAGTAGAAGCTCGCGACGTAGTTGTCGGCGTCGACGTAGTCCGGGAACCAACCGAGCTGATACGAAGGGTACTGGTCGGTGAAGGCCGCCTCGGTGTACCTGTCCCACTCGGTCGACTTCAAGGTCACGGTGAACAGGCCACTCCCCTCGAGCGAGCGCTGGATCTCCGCGTATTCGTCGGCCGACGAGTCGCCGTAGTGGGTCGGCGTGTACCAGATCTCGATCGGCACCGGCGTGTCGATGCCGGCATCTTGGAGCAACTGTGTCGCGCCGTCCACGTCAGGGGTCTCGCCGTACATGTCCTTGAAAGCGTCGATGTGGCCGCCGAACCCGGTCGGGACCATCGACCAGAGTGGTTCGACCGTTCCTTCGTAGACGGTGTCCACGATCGCCTGACGGTCGACGACCATCGCTGCGGCCTTGCGGACCGCGAGCTCGTTCCCCGGCTCGTGGCTCTGGTTGAACACCAGGTAGCGGATCTCTCCGCCCGGTCCGGTGAGGACGCTGAGCCCTTCTTGCCCCTTCAGCGATGTGACGTCGGTGGGCGTCAGCGTCCGCCACGCGATGTCGACATCGCCCTGCTCGATCGCGAGCTTCAGGGCTGATGACTGATCGAAGTACTGCACGATGACGCGGTCGTTCAAGGGGGCGTCACCCCAATAGTCGGTGTTCGCCTCGAGCACCACCTGCTCGCCGGCGCGATACTGCGCGAGCGTGTAGCGGCCCGAGCCGATGATCTCGTCGTCGGGCTGGAGCTCGTCCTCCGGGTAGACATCCGACGGCACGATGAACGCGGCGCTCGTGGCCAGGATGAAGGGCCACACCGCGTCGGGCGCGCCCAGGTTGAAGACCACCGTCTGCGGGTCGGGCGTCTCGATGACGCCGTCCTTCCACTTGCCGCAGGTGGCGAGTGACGCCAGGAGGCTGCACGCGCCCGCGGGGTCGTCGATCTCGATGTTGCGTCGGAACGAGAACTCCACGTCCTCGGAGGTCAATTCGGATCCGTCCGAGAACGTCAGCCCCGACTGGAGCGTGCACGTGTAGACCATCGAGTCGTCCGTCTCGCAACCCTCCGCCAGCGACGGTTGCGGTGTGGTCTGGCCCTCAGGCACCTCGAGCAGCGTGTTGTAGACCTGCTGGCTGATCTGGTTCGAGCCGAAGTCGTATTGCCCAGCGGGGTCGAGCGACACGATCGTGTCGGTCGTCCCGTGGATGATCGTCCCTCCGGTGCTCGTACCCGGCGACGTTTCCTCGGCGGGAGTCTCCGCGGTGTTGTCGCATGAGGCGGCGACGAGTATGAGCGCGGTCCCGAGCACGAGCATCCGTGGAGCCAACAGCCTCCTGATCACGAGCCCTCCCCCTTCTTCTGCCTCCCGGCTCCGCAACCTGTCGTGGTCCTGGCCGGATAACCTTTTGCAAGGTTGTACGGAAATGGGCGGTCGTCAAGTTGAGGTCCGGTCATCTGAGTCTCGCGATCGCAGGATGCCGCGGTACGCGGGTTCGGCGATCGATCCGCAGGGCCCGCTCGCGGCGGGACCCTCGCCCCCTCCGCATCGCCCGCCCCTCGACCACGATGACCGTGGAACTTCGAGGGGAGGCATCGCAAGGATGCGCCACCACATCGTCTACTGGAAGATGGCGAAACGGGAAGCCGACGTCGGTGACGGCGAGCTCGCCGAGCTCCGCGAGCTGGAGCGCCGCGGGGAGGTCTACGTCGAGTTCCTCGACGGCATACGCCAGCCGCTCAGGTGGGATCACGGCGGCCACCGCTGGGTCGCCACCCAGCCCGAGCGTGAGCTCGTCGCCGCATAGCGACGATCGGTCGCGGGCTAGGATGTGCGGACCGGTTCGTGCCGACACATCACGCACAGGAGTCCTTCCCCGTGGCCCCACTCGAGCGCCTCGCGTCCGCCAGGAACCTCGTCGGCGCGGCGCTGGCCGCGGGCCTCGTCGTCGTGCTGGTCGTCGCGATGGCGGCGGGTGGGTCACAGGAGCCGAGCGCCGGCGCGAGGTCGACGTCGGCGGCCGACGCCGAGTTCGCCGAGCCGACGCCGACCCCAGCGCCGCTCGATCCGTCGTGGCCGCCTCATCTCACGCTGCTCAGCGATTCCGTGGGTCTCGGGTCCATCGACGCACTCCGCGAGACGCTCCCGCGCTGGCGCGTCAGGGTGATCGGCCAACCCGCGCTCATGCTCGATGACGCCGCCGTGCAGCTGCAGCGAGGTGAACGGCTCGACGAGGTGGTCGTCATCGCGCTCGGCTACAACTCCTTGTGGAAGCGCGACCGCATCGACTACCACTACTTCGCGTCGAAGTTCGATCGCGAGGCCGAGCGGCTGTTGCGCGTGATCCGTGCGAAGGGCGGACGGAAGATCGTTTGGGTCACCTTGCGGGAGGCGTCGAGACCCAACGTTCCTCCCGACGGCCGAAAGCAGCACGCGACGTACGCGTGGTACTTCCCCTACGTCAACGAACGCCTCGACCGGCTCGACCGCCGTTTCGGCGACGTCGTGCTCGCGGACTGGGCGAAGATCTCGAACCGCCCCGACATCACCTACGACGCGTTCCACCTCGACCCCGACGGGGCGCTCCTGTACTCGAGGCTGATCCGTCGCGCGGTGCTGCGGGTACCGTTCGAACCGGCCGGCAACGGCTGAGCCCCCCTCGCTCGGCGGTACGATGGAGGTGGACGCGAGGGGACGATTCCCGTGCAGAGGTCCGCGGTCGGTGCAGCATCGTACGGAAGGACCGACCACCCGGCGTTCCGACACGACAGACGAGTTCCCGAGCGATCCCGTGCTCCCCCGGAGGCCCGTTCCCTGAGGTGATCGAGGGGAATGGTTGATGGGAAGGAGAGAACGATGAAGCGGCTCATATCGCTTCTAGCGTTCGTGTCGGTGGTGGCCGTATCGGTGATCGCAACGATACCCTCGGCGGCCGGTGTGCCCACGCCCCCGCTCACGGTCGTGAGTGACGGCGTCGGGGAGACATGGAAGGACGTGTCTCTCGTGCCCGAGACGACTGGGACCGCGTATAAGGTCACAGACTTCGTCTGGCCGGCGACGACGCCCCCGGTGCCCACGGATGCGTACTGGATCTGGAAGACCCCGCTCGCACAGGGTGCAGCCCCTGCGGCGGTCGTGATCTTCAAGGAGAGGTTCATCGCGCCGAAGGCCGGCACGGGGACCATCCAGATCACGGCGGACAACAAGTACCGCCTGCGGCTCAACGGGGTCGAGATCGGCCGTAACGCCGAGTGGACCTCGCTCGAGAGCTATCCGGTGACCGTCCTGGCGGGCGAGAACCTGCTCAAGGTTCGGGTGAAGAACTTCCCGGACGGGACGCCCAACCCGGCAGGCCTGCTGTACCGGTTGTACGTCAGCTACCCCGCATGACGTCACCGAGCTGAAGGATCGACTCGGAGGCACCGAGCTCCGGGTTCGACGAACAGGAGGGAGCGCGGAGAAGGGCGCTCCCTCTTCCGTTCCCTGACGACGCCGCGGACAGGGGTCAACGCAAAGGTCGGCCGCCATCCCTCGGCGGCCCGGCATCAGGGGGGTATGAGCTCGGGCGGCCAGTCTGCCGCTTCGAGCTCCTTGTCGGGCGGGACGCTGGGTACGTCGATCTCGCCCGAGATGATCTGCGCGCGCAGCTCATCGATCGTCGGACGGAGGTCGTCGATGTAGCCGCCGGTGTACGAGATGTCGACCCCGCCGTCGGCGAGTCCGAACACCCTGATGCCGGGATAGAACCGTCCCTGGGAGAACTCCTCGACAGCGAGATGGGTCATCCGATCGAACCGCTTCACCATCGAGGTGAGGATGTGCGGCTGCCACGAAGCGGGGTCGAGGTCGGGGTTCAGGCCCATGACGGCCCGGTACTGATCGGTGTCGACCCCGATCGCCCACAGGTGCCGACCCTGTGCCTCGGACTCCGCGACGGCGGCTTGGAACACGCCGATCCCCGCGGACCCGGCAGCCTGGTAGACGACGTCCGCGTCATCGCGATACATCTTCGCGGCCGCGCGCTCGGCGAGTTCCGGGCTGGTGAACCCGCTGAAGTCCGGATATCGGGTGAGGTATGTCGACTTCACCTCGATCGTCGGGTCGATGTGGTGGGCGCCTGCCTCGAATCCGGCCCGGAACGCCCAGATGAGCGGGAAGTCCATGCCGCCGACGAACCCGATCGTGCCCGTCTCGCTCGTCAACGCCGCCGCGGCCCCGGCGAGGAAGGACCCCTCCTCGGACGCGAACAAGATCTGGGCGACGTTGGCCGGCAACTCACCCAGGCAGTCCAGCGCGACGTACCGGGTGCCGGGATGACCCGCGGCGACGGGTTCCAGGCTCGACAAGCAGTCGCTTGGGCCCGTTATGACCAGATCGACGCCGTCCCCGGAAAGCCGGCGGATCTGAGGTGTGAACTGGTCGTCGGGCGTCGCGACCTTCACCGTGCGGACGCCGAACTCCGTCGTCCCCCGATCGAACCCCGCCGCGATCATGTCGTTCAACCCCCCGTCGCCTTCGCCACGGAACACCAAGGCCACATCCGGGGGACGTCCCGCCATCCACGCCACGGTGCCGAGCGTCGCCGCAGCCAGGATCATCGCCAGGGCGACGACGAGCGCGACCAACCGCGTACGCGCCCGGCGTTCGAGGGCCCGCCGCTGCTCCTGTTGCGCGATGCCTTCGGCGTCCTCATCATGTTTCCGCGCCCTCTCGGCGTCGAGGAAGTCCCGCTCTCGCCCCGTGAGCTGCATGGTCGTGCCAGCGGCCCAGTCCTCATGTTCGGCGAGTCGACTCCCCGTGAGGAGGTAGTCGGGGTCACGCCCGGCCGCCTCCCACTCCTCCGCGGCGTGCGCGAAGGCTTCATGTCGTTCGAGGTCCGACCGGTGCTGCTCGATCCACCCTGCCAGCCGCCCCCATTTCGTGAACAAGGCCTCGTGTGCCACCTCCACCGTCGACTCGTGAGTCTTCGAGTCCCTGTCGAACGAGAGCAGTCGGGACGCCACGAAGCGTTCGAGCACGATCCCCATCGCGTCCTGGTCCACGTCGATCGCCGCGATCTCCGACCGGAGCGCCCTCCGTCGCGCGTCGTGGGCGCCCTCCCCCAGGGTGAGCAGCCGGAGGAACAGCTGCCGAGCCGCTTCCTTCCCGACGTCGTCGAGCGCGGCATAGATCTCCTCGGCTCGTCCCGTGATCGCACCCGAGACGCCGCCGATCGTGCGATAGGCCTCGAGCGTCATGACGTTCCCCTCGCGGCGCTCGAACAGCTCGGTGAGGGCGTACTGCAGGAGCGGCAGCGCCCCCGGCTCGCTCGAGACCTCGGCCAGCACGTCGAGCAAGAGCCCGGCCTCGAGCTCCGCACCCACGTGATGGGCCGGCCCCGTGATCGCCCGCTCCAGCTCTTCGGGGGTCAGCGGCACGACGGTCTCCGTGGACGAGCGCATCAAGCCGGCGAAGCCGGGATACAGCAGCGGGCGATCGTAGAAGTCGGCTCGGAGCGCGGCCACGACCCTGATGCGGGCGTGCGGATCGGTCACCGCGGTCACGATGCTGCCCAGGAAATGCGCCCGCACCGCCTCGTCATCGACGAGGGTGAAGACCTCCTCGAGCTGGTCGACGATCAGCAGCATCTCCCCGTCCGCCTCGGGGAGGATGCGCTTGATCGCCCTGAGGAGGCCGAGCTCGTCGCTTTCGAGCAGCTCGAGCAGGCCTGCCGGCGGGTCCGGGGCGGCCCGCAACAAGCCTGCCTCGAGCTCGATCATCGGGTGTGCGCCGGGCACCATCTCGACGACCGCCCACCGCTCCGAGCCGGGCACCGCGCCCCGACGCAACGCCGGGACGAGCCCGGCGCCCACGACCGACGACTTGCCGCTGCCGCTGGGTCCGACCACCGCGAGGAAGCGGGCCGCGGCGAGCCGCTCCACCAGCTCCGCCGTCAACGCCTCGCGGCCGAAGAAGCTGGGAGCGTCGCCTTCCTCGAAGGGACGCAGGCCCTTGTACGGGTTCGGCAGTTCGAACCCGGGCACGGCCGCGACCGATCGGGCGGCATCGGGGCCGAGCGCTCGGCGGAACGCAAGATCCTGTGCGGGATCCCACCCCTCCGGTACCAACGCGATGACGCGCACGGGGTCGGCGAGGCCCTTGAGCGACACGTCCCCGCGGTCGATCTGAACGATGCCGTCCACGCGTCCGGCGAGGTGCACGACCTCCTGGCTTGCGAGGACCTCGCCCGGACCTGCGCCTGCGCAGAGGCGGGCCGCGCGGTTCAGGGCGCCTCCGCGGAAGCCTCCTTCGACCGCGACCGCCTCGCCCGCGTCGAGCCCGACGCCCACCGCCAGCGGCAAGGAAGGATCGACCACGGTCTCCTCGACGAGACGGGCTTGCAGCCGCGTGCCCGCGCCGATCGCCTGCCTCGCTGAGGAGAAGACGGCGAGCGCCTCGTCGCCACGGAGCTCGACCACCGACCCGCCGTCGGACTCGACGATCTCGCGGACGACCCCGGCGAACCTCATGGCGAGGGCTGCCGCGGCTTCGTCGCCCCGCTCGTGCGTGAAGGTCGTGTACCCACGGATGTCCGCGATGAGGAAGGTCCGCAACGCGGCTCCTCCCCCCGCCCGCGCCGACGCGGCGACATCCGCCGCACGGACGAGCTCATCGCCGGTCTGGAACCGGTCGGCTGGATCCTTGGCCATGGCGCGGGCGATGACTTCGTCGAACGCCGGCGCGAGTCCGGACCCCTCGGACGAGAGGGCCGGCGGCGGGTCGACGAGATGCGCGTGCATGAGCGCCGCCTCGGAATCGCGAACGAACGGTGGATGTCCGGCGAGGCTTTCGAACAACACCGCGCCGAGCGCGTAGACGTCGGTCCTCGCATCGAGCGGCGTGGCTCTGAACTGTTCGGGCGCCGCGTAGTCGAGCGTGCCGACGAAGCCGCCCGCGTGACTGAGACCCGACAGCGAGGACGCCCGCGTCGTCAGCCCGAAGTCGGACAGGTACACATGGTCGCGGCCGTCCGATCCGGCCATGCGACTGATCAGGATGTTGGCCGGCTTCACGTCGCGGTGTACGAGTCCTCGGGCGTGTGCCGCGTCGAGGGCCTCGGCGACCTGGCGGACGATGCCGAGGGCCCGCGCCGGCTGGAGCGGGCCCGATTCGCGAAGCGTCGTCTGCAGGTCGGTGCCGTCCACGTATCGCATCGCGATGAACATCCGACCCTCGGCCTCTCCCGCCTCGTAGATCGGGATCACGTTCGGATGGTCGATGCTCGCGGCGAGCTGCGACTCGCGAGCGAAGCGCTCCCGGAACCGCGCGTCGTCCGAGAGCTGGGGCGCGAGCAGCTTGAGCGCGACGTTGCGCTTCAGGCCTTCGTGCTCCGCGAGGTAGACCACGCTCATGCCGCCGCGTCCCAGGAGCGCACCGATGCGGTAGTCGCCGAACCGGTCGCCGGGGGTGATCTCGCCGGGCTCCCCTCCCACGGGGGCGAGCCCCGGCACCCGTCGCGACGCGACCGAGAGCGCAGTGTCCTGCGCGAGGATCCGTTCGTGCAGCCGTTGGAGGGAGCGGCTCGGATCGATGCCGAGCTGCTCGGCGAGCAGGTCCCTCGCCTGCTGGAAGACGGCCAGGGCTTCTGCCTGTCTCCCCGAGCGGTACAGCGCCAGCATCCGGAGGCCCCACAACCGCTCGCGGAGCGGGTTCTCCAGCGTGAGCGCCTCGAGCTCCCCCACGACCGAGGCATGACGTCCGAGGCTCATCTCGGCAGAGATCCGGTCCTCGGTCGCGAGCACGCGTGCCTCGTGGAGGCGCGCGACCTCGCCGGCGAGCGACAGCTCGTCGGCGAGGTCGGCGAAGGCCGGCCCCCGCCACATCGCGAGCGCCTCCCCGAAGGCGCCGGCCGCCTCCTCCGGATCGACGTCGAGTGATCCGCGCGCCTCCGACGTCAAGCGCTCGAACTCCAGCGCGTCGAGCTCACCCTCGTCGATCCTCAGTCGATAGCCGCCGCCGCGCCCGTCGATCCGGTCGGCACCGACCGCGCTCCGCAGGTGGGACACGTACCCCTGCAGCGAGCTCTTCGCGGCCTCGGGCGGCTCCTCCCCCCAGACGTCGTCGATCAGCACGTCGGTGGGCACCGCCTCGTTCGGACGACGGACGAGATGCGCGAGCACCAGGCGCTGCTTCCGCCCTCCGAGCGGAAGGGAACCCTGCTCGCCTTCGACCTCAACTGGACCCAGCACGCGGAACCGCATCCGCTGAACCGTACTCCCATCGTGCAACGCCGAAAAGCCTGTCTGACCTGGGCCGATGGCGCCGGGCCGGGGTTCAAGCGGCTTCCAAGCGACCCGCCGACGACCTCCAAGAGCCCGGGCGGACCGTGCAGCCATGGACACCACACGGACCGCCCGGATCGTTCCTCGGACCAGGCTCGCGGGACTCGCGTTGCTGGTCTGCCTCGTGGCCTCCTCCCCCGCCCACGGTCGAGGCGGCGACACGTCGGGACCGACCGCCGTCCTCGGCTCGTCCGCGAGCGCCCGGACCATGCTCTCGTGGGCGGTCGAACGGTACGACCGGGCGGGGTTGGTGCTGCCGCCGGCCGAGGTCTCGTTCCACCCCGCCGATGACGGATGTGGTGGATACCTCGGCTACACGGACGGCGGCCGCATCGACCTGTGCGTCCGGCTGGCCATGGAACCAGGCCCTCAGCGGATCGTGCTGCACGAGCTGGCGCACGCATGGGTCGCGGCGAACATCGACGAGGAAAGCCGGGAAGCGTTCCTCACGCTTCGGGGGCTCTCGGCGTGGGCCGACGGTTCGGACCCCTGGAAGCAGCGAGGCACGGAGCAGGCAGCCGAGATCATCGCGTGGGGTCTGGGCGTGGGAACGATGCTCCCGATGATCGACGGCGACACCGAGCCACAGGCTCTGGCAGACGCGTTCCGGTCCCTCACAGGGGTCGATCCGCTTGCCGGTCAGCGGCGTTAGGGGGGGCCGGCGCCGCGTCCGCAGAGAGCCGTTCGCGGCGCGAGCCGCTCCGCACCCTCCAGGGGGTGGGAGCGGCTCGCGGCTCAGTGGGTGATGGATGCGTCGTCGGCCCGGAAGCAGACGCCGACGGGTGAGTTGCTGGTGAATGCCTCGAAGTCGAGGCTCGACGATCCCGGCGCGACCGGCGTGTAGGCCGCCGTCACCTGTTGCCACGACGAGGTCAGCGCCATCGATTTCGACGACCGATCCCTGCAGCACGCCGCCCACGTACTCGCGCACGCGCAGCTTGAGCGTGAGCCCGGGGGTGTCCGACCGGGCCCAGATGCTCGCGGTGTAGCCACCGGCCTGCGTGACGCTCACCCAGCTCGGCTTGTCGTCGAGCCCACAGTTTCCACCGGCCGCGGTGTTCGAGGCCTCCGCGGCCCAACCTCCCGAGTGTCCGCCCGCGACCCGACTCAGCGTGTTGGCCGACACCTCGCCCTTCCAACCGGACATGTCAACCTCGAACCCCGGGTTCCCGACCAGGTTCGTGACCACGGTCCAGGTCCGCTCCGCGGGACTCGCGTCGACGTTGCCGGAGCCGTCCGTCGCCGCAACCTGGAAGGTGTGCGAGCCGGCGGTCAGGTTCGTGTAGGCCGTCGGTGACGTGCACGGGGCGAACGCGCCGCCGTCGAGGCTGCACTGGTACGTCGACGGCTCGTCGGCCGAGAAGCTGAAGGTGGCCGACGTGTCGGCCACGGAGCCAGACGGGCCGGAGTCGATGAACGTGTCGGGTGGGGTCCCGTCGGGCGTGTTCAGCTTCATGGATGCGTCGTCGGCACGGAAGCACACGCCGACGGGTGAACTGGCCGTGAATGCCTCGAGATCGAGGCTCGACGATCCCGGCGCGAGCGGCATGTAGACCGCCGACACCTGTTGCCACGACGAGGTCAGCGCCATCGTCTGCGAGACCGATCCCTGCAGCACGCCACCCACGAACTCGCGCACGCGCAGCCTGAGCGTAGCCCCGGGGGTGTCCGAGCGTGCCCAGATGCTCGCGGTGTAGGCACCGGCCTGCGTCGCGCTCACCCAGCTCGGCTGGTCGTCGAGGCCGCAGTTCGCTCCGGCCAGGGTGTTCGAGACCTCCACGGCCCAACCCCCCGAGTGCCCGCCCGCGACCCGGCTCAACGTGTTGGCCGGCGCGTCGCCCTTCCAACCGGACGTGTCCACCTCGAACCCCGGGTTCCCGATCAGGTCGCTCCCCGCGCCGAGCACGGTCCAGCTCCGCTCCGCCGGGCTCGCGTCGACGTTGTAGGAGCCGTCGGTCGCAGCAACCTGGAAGGTGTGCGAGCCGGTGGTCAGGTTCGTGTAGCTCACCGGCGACGTGCACGGGGCGAACGCGCCGCCGTCGAGGCGGCACATGAACGTCGACGGCTCGCTGGCCGAGAAGCTGAAGGTGGCCGAGGTGTCGATCACGGAACCCGACGGGCCCGAGTCGATGAGCGTGTTCGGCCGGGTCGTGTCGGGCGTAGGCCCGGGGTTCAGCGGAGCGAAGCCGATCCCGGCGTGCTCCTCGCGCCCGAACATGGAGCCGTCGCTGCCGACCCAGAGCCCGCTCGGGGTGGCCTCCAGGACCATGGTGCCGTGTTCGCGGGACTTGGTGGGGTTCCAAGGGAGGGCCATGCCGGTCACCGGGTCGATGGCGCCGATGCCCGGGCGGGAGACCGCACCGGCACCGGCCGAGTCCCTGCCCAGGGGGTTGTCCAGCCAGCGTTGGTGGCCGCCGACGTACACGGCCGGGCCGGTGATCGCCACGCTGTAGAGGGTGTCGCCGCCGGTCCAGTTGATCCAGGTGGGTTGGACCGTGGAGCTGACGTTCGCGGTCTCGAAGCGGCCCGCCGCATCACACATCCCGCTCGTGGTGCCGTTCGGCCCCCCGGTGGTGACGATCACGAAGTAGGAGCCATCGGGGGAGAAATCCACGCCCTGGGCCCATTCCCGCCGGCTGCCGCCCGCCGGGCAGTTCGCGGCGAAGCGGGGGGCGTACCAGGTGCTGAGCGTCGCGGTGGGGCCGAGGTTCAGCATGAAGGCGCGTCTGCGGGTCTGGCCGTTGACCGTGACGAAGTTGCCCGTGGCCACCAACCGGGTGCCGTCGGGGGAGACCGCGATGTGTCGGACCCTGACGTCGTCGTCCGGGTTGACCGTCCCGGCGACCGTGATGTTGATGGCGCCGGTGTCCGCGCCGGTCGTCGGGTTCAGCGCCATCACCGTCTTCGTGAAGTTCCCCGCCGCGATGACGGCACCGTTGGCGAGCACGACGTCGTTCACCGTTCGCATGCCCGTCGGCGCGAAGGTCGGGTCGATCCGATCGTTGACCAGGTCGTACTTGAGGATCCCCCGGCGGGTGATCCCGTTGACCTTCGTGAAGGCGCCTGCGATGAAGAGCGCGGTCCCATCGGCGGTCGCCTCGATCGCGCCCACCGTCCCGTTGAACGACAGGTCGAGCGGTGAGATGACCCCCGTCTCGCTGTCGAAGGCGACGAAGTTCGATCTGGCGTACGTGGTCGTCCTGGCCGGGTCCTGCACCTCCGCGAACAGTCCACCGGCATAGATCGTGCGACCGACCTGCGCGTAGGCGCGCACGTCGTACGACGTGCTGCTGAGGACGATGTGCGGGGTGGTGTCGGCCGGGTTCTCCGACACCACTGCAGGCTGAGACAGCGAAGCCTGCACCGGCAGCGTGCTCGCGACGCCCAGCGCGACCGAGCACAGCGCGCATGCCGCCGCCTTCTTGAAGATCCTCACCTGTCCCCTCCTCATGCAAGATCGGATGGTTCGTTCAGCGAGCCGCGTCAGGGCGTGACTCGGCCGGGCATGTCGGTCGGTCCTGGCCGAACCGTAGTTCGACGGAGGTATCCTCACGCCACCCGTCGTGCGTATCGGGCATACGTCCAACGGAGGAGCCGAGCGTGACCACCTGCTCCGGCATGTGTCCCACCGCGCCGTGGCGTGCGTGCGCGCCACGAGGGGACAGCGCGTTGTGGCGAGAGACCATCCGGGCGGTCAGGAGCAGATGCTTGCGAGGAGCGCACGTACCGCGAGCGGGTCGGCGAGGACCGCCTCCTCGGCGAAGGAGGTGCCCGTCTATCGATGGTGAAAGCCGTCCTGAGGCCTACGCGGGGGTGATCTCGAGCCTCTTTGCGCCTTCCAGCCGCATGCGCCGACAGACGGCGAGGAAGGCGTCGGCGTCGTGGAGCCGGGCGAAGACGTTCACGGCGATCGGCCCCTCGGGCATCGAGGGGGTTGCATCGAGGTCGTAGAACCAGCAGACCTCCGAGTAGCCCTCCTCGATGCCGTACCCCGAGCCCGTTTCAACGGTGAGGAAGCCGACGTCGCCGGCCCCGACGATCGTCGTCGCGTGCTCGCGCGGAACCGTGAGTAGCGTAGGGAGGACCAGGTAGACCTCACTCCCGGAATAGATCCCGTGGCGCGCGTGGCCCGTCGCCGGGAGTGCATCCCAGACCGCACTGCATGTCTCGGGCGCCTGCTCCCGTAGCAGCCGCGCCGGCGCGGCCACGTCCTCTTCGAGGAAGCGGAAGATCATCTCGCCTTGCACGCGCAACGATTATCACGTCCGCCGGGGAGCGCCCAGCCGCGGGGTCGTGACGCTTGCGGGTGGCCAAGATTCTCCGGGTCCCTATCACGGTCCGCGAGGATGCGCTACAAAGGTGCCGCCCGCCAGCGTCCGAAAGGATCGGCGATGATGTCGAGCACGCTCCCTGCCCTCGACCGGGCCGAGGAGGCCCTGACGGCCGGGAGATGGATCGACGCCCGCCAGCTCTTCGAGACCGCCCTGGCCGACGCCGACGACCCCCGCGCTCACGACGGCCTCGGGCGCACGATGTGGTGGCTCGGCGCGGCCGACCGGGCGATCGAGGAACGGGAGCGAGCGTTCGCTGCCTACAAGACCGGCGGCGATACCACGAGGGCCGCCGAGATCGCGATCTGGCTCGCCCGTGAGCACCTGGCGGTCTACGGCAACGACGCGGTCGCCAACGGCTGGCTCGCTCGAGCCCGTCGGCTCGTCGGTGAGGCGCCAACGAGCGCTCGCGGCCGACTCGACCTCGCGGTCGCCAAGCGGGAAGACGACCCACTCGCTCGTGAGGAGCTGGCCAAGCGTGCCTTGACGACGGCGCAATCGCTGGGCGATGCCGATCTCGAGGTCGCCGCCCTCGCCGAGCTCGGCCTGGTCGCCCTGCAGCTCGGACGGGTAGACGCGGGGCTCGATCGGCTCGACGAGGCGATGGCGGCGGCCACCGGCGGTGAGGCGGACATGCTGGAAACGGTTGCCGAAGCGTGTTGCAGTCTCGTCGCCGCCTGTGACGTCGCCGGCGACACCGGGCGGCTCGAACAGTGGGCGCGCATCGTGTCCGGGTTCATCGAGCGAAGGGCGGACCTTCCATTGCTGGGATTCTGCCGCACCTGCAACGCGCAGATGCTGGGCGCGACCGGGCGCCATGAGGAAGCAGAGCGCGAACTCGTCGCCTCGGCGGGCGAGCTGCGGGGCGCCGGGCATCGATCGCGGTGTGTCGACCCCGCAGTGAAGCTCGCCGAGGTCAGGCTGCGGCAAGGGCGGTTCGAAGAGGCGGCATCCCTATTGGACGGTCGTCAGGGACTCCCCGAGGCGACGATGCCTGGCGCGGAGCTCCACCTGGCGCAGGGGAACGCCTCGCTCGCGATCTCCTTGCTGCTGCGACGACTGAACGACGTCGGCCGCGATGGCCTTCTTTCGGGGCCATTGCTCTCCGGCCTCGTCGACTCCCACGTGGCGGCCGGCGATCTGGACGCTGCAGAGATCGCCGTCGACGACCTCGATCGTGTCGCAACAGACTCCGGCCACCCCTTGCTCACGGCGTACGCCCGGCTCGCTCGTGGGCGCCTCGCGGCAGCGCGGGGCGAGCCGGCGACCGACGACCTCGCGGCCGCGGCGGATCGGCTCGAGCGATTCGACCGCGATATCGAGGCCGCCCGCGCCCGCCTCGAACTGGCGATGGCGACGCAAGATGCCGCCGTCGCGATCGTCGAGGCTCGTCGCGCGATGACGACGTTCGAGCGGATCGACGCCCGGCACGATGCCGGCCGCGCGGCTGCTTTCCTCCGGCGCCTCGGCGAGCGTCCGGCCCCAGGCCCGCGCGACTCCGGCACCCTGACGAGGCGGGAGCGCGAGGTGTTCGCACTCCTCGGTGAGGGACTCACGAACGCAGAGATCGCGGCGCGGCTCTTCATCTCGACGAAGACCGCCGGGCATCACGTGAGCAACGTGCTCGCGAAGCTCGGGCTCAGGAACCGCCAAGAGGCGGCAGCCCTCGCGATCAAACAGGTGTCCGGAGACTGGGCCGAGAGATAGGGAACCTTCCCGATGCTATGAGGACGTTGCGCGGTCGATGATCGGCACGTCCACACAGGGAAGGGGGCCAGCCATGGCCGCACAGAGAACGGGCATCGGAAGCCCGAACGCGTTGAGGCGACCGATCGAGGTGGCGGTGGAGGTGGAGAGCGCCGCGTCGCCGAGCGTCGTTTACGATCTGCTCGCCGACCCCGCGTCGCACCTGATCTGGGCTGGGGAGCGGCAGGGGTCGTCGTCGCGCTTGCTCACGATGGATGCCCCGCCGGCACCGATCGGCGTCGGCGACGAGTTCTCGACCACCGGTTCCGACCCGATGGGTGGCTTCGCCGATCGATCGGTGGTCACCGAGGCCACCCCGTCCACGGCGTTCGAATTCGTCACCGAGGCGACGCTCACCACGAAGAAGGGTGCGCCGTCGGTCTGGACGAACGTACATCGGTACGAGCTTGAGCCCACCTCGCAGGGGTGTCGCATCGCCTACTCGCTGCGCGTCACCCGCATCAGCGACCTTCCGGGCATGCTTCGCATCTTCAACTGGCCGGTGGCGAGGTCGCTGGCGGTGCGCGCTTCCGCCGCGCTGCCACGCAGGGGCATCGCGAACCTGTCGACGATGGCCGAGGAACGCACGACCGCCTAACTGCACGGCGGCACCGATCGACACGCCGGGAAGCCGGAGAGGAAGGAGGCTGCGATGCCGAGGATGTCGAAGTCCGAAGCGCCCGACCAGCTGACGCTCGAGGGGTACGAGGGAGCGTTCGGCGAGCTCGGGCCCGATTACACCGTGGGGTTCGAGCGATACACGGCCGACGCCGACCTGAGCCCGATGTTCAAGGGGCTGCCCGACGATCGGTGCCAGTGCCCACACTGGGGGTACGTGATCACGGGCAAGCTCACCTTCCACACGGCGGAGGGCGACGAGAGCTACACGACGGGCGACGCCTACTACATCGGGCCGGGTCACACCCCCGAGCTCTTCGCAGGCACCGAGGTCGTGGAGTTCCACCCGACGGCCGAGCTCGCGAAGACGATGGAAATCGTCGAGAAGAACATGGCGGCGCAGGGCTGACCGGACAGCTTCGCTTGTGAAGCCACCGGGCGTTGCCCCGGTGGCTTCCTGGCACCGCACACCTGACTCCCAACCCTCTCCCATCAAACTCCATGGCCGCTCGCTCACTCGCGTCCTCGTCGCGCAGGCCTGGCTGCCCGTCGACGGTCAGCCCAGCGACCGCGTCCTCGAGCGTGAGGCTACCGTCGGCGCCGATCGCCTTGCGCGAGACTGCCCCGTCGGCAAAGTTCGTCGTGAACGCGTACTTACCGTTGTTGGAGATCACGGCCCAGCAGATCTCGCTTCGGCCGTTCCCGACGCTGGCCGTGATCGGGGCAATGGGGTCGCCCGCTTCGCGGTAGCCAGAAGCCGCGGCGGCGCCCTTCTCGGCGCGGAACGCCTCGGTCACGACGAGGGTGCCGTCGGAAGAGATCGCGAACCCGTATGGCGTGGCGCCCTGGGAGTCGATCGTGCGCGCGGCGCCGAGCGACCAGTCCATGCCGAACGCATAGGACAAGAGCTTGTCGCCGCCGCGCTCGCTCACGATCAGTGCGCGCCCGTCGGGCGTGAAGCCAACCTGCGCATCGGGCGTGGACAGCGTTGCCGACGCGCCCTCAATCGGCACCAGGTCGCAGTCGATCAGGCGGAAGCCGTTGATCCGAGCGTCGCCCGTGGCGAGCACGAACACGAGCCCGTCGTGTTCCGCGACGCTCCACGGCGCCCGCAGGGAGCGTCTTGGTGAGCGCCCGCATCGCACGCTCGAGCGAGAACACGCTCACGTCGTTGCTGGCCACGGTTCGTCACCAGCAGGTGGCGGCGGTTCCGCGTCAGCGTGACCGAGCCTTGCGACGGCGAGTGGGCCTCGTCGCTGCCTGCACCGCCGGTCGCGAACGTTCCCGCCTGCGTGAACATGCCCGCGGCGTCGCGAGGGAGCGCGTCAAACCGAGTTGGCCGAGCTCGAGGCTCGGCTTGGCGGCGCATGCGTCACTCCGCCATCGCTCCGCGCAAGGGAGCGGTCGCGAACGAGGCCATGCCCTCGCGGAATCCCACCCGCGCGCGGAAGCCCAGCACTCGCTCCGCCTTCTCGGGTGAGGCGAAGACGTGCCGTACGTCGCCCAACCGACCACCGCCCACGATCCTCGGTCTGAGCGAGCCGCCGCCGAACGCATCAGCGAGCGCCTCAGCCATCTCTCCCACGGTGTGAGCATGAGGACTCGCGATGTTGAACGCCCCGTCGGCTCCAGCCTCGATCGCGAGCACGTTCGCCGCCGCGACGTCGCCAGCGTGCACGAAGTTTCGCCATTGCTTCCCGTCTTCGTAGACCTCTGGGGCCTCCCCGCGCTCCAATGCGCTGCGGAACATGCTCGCGACGCCGGCGTAGGGCGTGTCTCGAGGCATGCGTGGCCCGTAGACGTTGTGATAGCGCAGGGCGGCGACGCGCGAACCGTGCTCGCGGGCGTACGCCGCGCTCAGGTGCTCCTGGTGCACCTTCGTGGCCGCATAGACGTTCCTCGGATCGAAGCGCGCGTCCTCGGGCACGGGCTGGGGCTCGAGGGCCTCGCCGCACCTCGGGCACGGCGGTTCGTACCGTCCAGTCGCGAGGTCCTCGGGTCGTCGAGGATCCGCGCGCACGAGACCGTGCGCCCTGCATCGGTACCGGCCCTCGCCATAGACGACCATGCTGCTCGCGAGCGCGATCGGGCCCGTGAACGAGCGATCGTGCAGGGCGCGCAGCAGCACCGCCGTGCCGAGGTCGTTGTGCGAGACGAAGCCCGGCGCATCGGCGAAGTCCATCCCGAGGCCCACCATCGCCGCCTGATGGCTCACCGCATCGATCGACGTCGAGGCCGCCCGCATCGCGTCGAGATCGCGAGTGTCGGCCTCGATCCCCACGACGCCCGGACGTCGCCACGCATCGTGATCACGGGGCGCACGATCGAGGGCGACGACCTCGTGTCCAGCTGCCAGGAGAGCGTCGACGACGTGGGACCCGATGAAGCCGGCGGCGCCCGTCACGAGGATGCGCATCGACACCGCTCCTTACCGGTCGCCGCGACCGCGATCACCACGGTGCCAGCACCAGCCATTGCACCGCGAGGGCCCAGGCGGCCTGCCCCGCGAGCCATGCACGCCGCCCTCGAACCGAAGATCGCGAGAACGCCGCCGCTGCAGCGACCACGATCCATGGCAGGAAGGGCAACCAGATCCGCTCCACCTCGGCCTTCGACAGACCCGAGACGTCGGCGATCGCGATCGCGATCAGGGCGCCCATAGCCAGCGCCAACAGGCGTCGGTCGTGGAGCCTCGAGAGACCGACCCAGACGGCTGGACCGACGACGACGGCGGCCGCCGCGATGTTCGCCACCAGGAAGTACGGATATGGCCGGACCCGAGCGATGCTCTGCGCGTAGGCCTCACGCGTGGCGCCGAGCCCGTCGATCCACCAGAAGCCCCCGGCAGCCGCGAACCCCACGGCCGCGAGGACCGGGAGCGCCGTGAGCATCAGCGGTCGCACCGACCGGCGGTCGACGGCTACCGCCGCCGGCACACACGCGAGCAGCACCAGGCCGTACGACAGGAAGATCCCCACCGCCCAGGCCACACCCGACGCCAGGCCGAGCACGTCGGACCGCCGCACGATCGCCAACACCGTCAGGCTCGCCGCCCACGCCCCTACCCCGAGGAAGATAGCGTCGCCCGACGACCAGGCGATCGCGATCGGGGAGCACACGAGGAACGGAGCCGCACCCCGGGCGACGCGTTCCCCGGCGACGGCCCGGGCCGCGAGCATGACGGCTGGCACCGACGAGGCCCCGGCGACGTGTTCCACCGCCGCCAGCCACCCCGGCGTGGCCAGACCGACGCCACGGGCTCCGAGCAGGAGCAGCACCAAGCCGGGAGGGTGGGCCCGCACGTGGGTCGGGAACTCGCCGGGCGTCTCCACGAGGGCGCGTAGGAACGCGCCGACATCATGGACGCGCGGGAGCACGGCGAGGTAGTCGATCGGGGCGGACGGAGAGCGCGTCAACCCAGCCGTGCCGTCCCACAGCGCCAGCGCGACCGACCAGGCCAGCGCGGCCGCGAACGATGCCCACAGCAGGCGACGCCAGGTGAGGGTGCGGACGAGGTGGTCGGCGCCGGCGACGACGCCAGCTGCGAGCGTCAGTGCCATGACCGACCACCACGACCCTCGTGGATCGACGTTGCCGGTGAGTGGCGGTGCGTTCACGGCCATGTGATGACCGCGCCACTGCAGCCATCGCCCCCAGGTGTGCGTCATCGCGATCAAGGTCACGCCGATCCCGAGTGCGATCGGCGTCGCACGGTCGCGCCCTGAGAAGGTCTCCCGCACGGACGTCGACGGCGGAGCGCTCCGATCGAGCACGGCGCAACTCATCGACCGTCGCCTTGGCGGACGAACGCGACCGCCAGCGCGATGACCCACACCCACGCCAGCACCACGAGCAGGCCGAAACCGTACGGGCGGGGCAGGAAACTCGGGTTGTCGGGCTGCACGCCCCACCCCGCGACGAAGGGCACCGAGAACCCCGCCACGATCGCGCTCACGGCGAGAGCACCGAACAGCACACCGCGGATCGGGCGCGGCGCGACCGACCGGAGCAGCCACGCCGCAACGATCACGGCCGGCGCGAGCAGCAGATCGTGGACGATCGCCAGACCGACGAAGAACACCGCGAAGTTCGTGGGGTCGGTCGCGGCGGCCCTCGCGAAAAGACTGACTCAGGCCGAAGCCCATGCAGCCGCCGCCGACCGCGAGGCAGGTCCAGAACAGCGGACCGTACCGACTCGTCTGCTCGGTCGACTCGGCGCTGGGAGGCCGGAGCTCGCCGCTCACGACACCACCACCCTCGTGACCCACTTCGTCTGCTGAACGCCCGGACGGTTCGGCCCGATCAAGCGCAACGGGAACCCGTGATCGATGTGCAGCGGCGCTCCGTTCAGCTCGACGGCGAGCAGCGTGTCGGCGTCGGCGATCTGGCCGGGCTCAAGCTCGCTCGACGCGTATGCGGCGCCGGGACGCTGCAACGACTCGATCGTCGCCGACGCCCCGGGCATCGCCCCTGCGAGCGCGAGCAGATCGCGGACCGGCACCCCGCGCCACTGGCCCGAGGCGCTCCACCCGTCGACGCACGCGATCACGAGGTCGGCGCCGCGAAGCGGCAGCGCGGTGAGGTCGGGGAGGGACAGGTGGAGCGGCGTCGCGACCGCACCCTCCACGGCCAGGTGCCATGCGTCGTCCGTCGCGGCCTCGACGATCCCCGCCGAGGCGGCTGTCTTGTTCACCGGCACACCCTGGGGCCCTGCGCGGGGGTCCCTCGGCGCGAGCACGGAGATCGACGCCAAGGGGCGCACGGTCTGCCCGGCGGTCGCGAGCCACAGTGCCGCGGCGCCTCCGAAGGCGGCCCCGAAGAACCCGCGCCTCGACAGGCTCCCCCATCCTCGCTCGGCGGCGAGGGAGTCAGCGTCGAGCTCGGGGGATCTGGTTGAGAGCGCGAGGCGAGCAGCTCCCGCCTTGGCACCCACGTGCACGATCAGGGCGCCGATCGTGATCCACGCGGCCGCGTAGTGGGCCGGGGGGAACGAGAAACTCCACGGGAACCACCTCGCGATCGATCCCACGCCGGTGAAGAGGAGGAACAGCGATCCCCCGACGAGCAGCAGCAACGCGAGGCGCTCGACCGCGTGGGCGAGGCTGCGCAGTGGCGGCCACGTCCAAAACCGCGGGTACACCGTCCAGAGCTTCGCGAGCAGCAACGGGATCGAGGCGATACCGGTGCTCACGTGCACGCCCTGCGTCACGCGGTAGACCCAGGTGGGACGAGCAGGCCACGCGAAGAATGAAGGTGGATGCTGGATCATGTGGGAGAGGAAGCCCGTCACGAAGCACACCGTGAACGTCGTTCCGAGCGCGATCCCGAGCACCGACGCCACCCGCACCGAGTGCAGAGGGCTCCGGAACGCCCCCTCCCGGAACGGCCCGACCCTCGGAGGCGCGAACCGCTTCAGGTGGGAAAGACCCTCGCTCATCGTGCGTCGAGTCGTGCGAACCACCGCCCCTCATCCGGCCAGGCCGCGATCGGCTGGAGGCCCGCCGGACCCGCAAGCTCACCGAGCCCGTCGACCCCCACCAGCGCCCATGGGAACCACTCGGTCGCCGCGCCGTCGAGCTCCGCGCATACGCTCAACCGCTCGGTCGCCACGCCTGGGCCTTCCACCTCGACGAGGGCTCGGCCGCCGGGTCGCAAGAGCTCGCGGACCCGACGGAGGAGCCGGGCGGGATCGCCACCGATCCCGACGTTGCCGTCGAGCAGCAGCGCCGTGCCCCACCGACCCTCGCTCGGGAGGCGATCGAAGACCGAGCGATGCGTCACGGCGGCACCGCGCGCGCGAGCGACGGCCACGGCGGTCGCGGACGAGTCTACGCCGAGTGCGGTGATGCCCGAGCGAGCGAGGGCAACGGTGTGCCTGCCGGGTCCGCAACCGAGGTCGATCGCGGGCGCCAGGGCCAATCGCAGCAACCGCGACTCCTCGACCAGCGGGTCGCACCACCATCGGTCGGTCGACAACGCGAACGTCCGTCCGCAACTCGACCGCAGGGTCGTGCCGGCCGAACGGGAGGCGACGGTGGCCCCGTGGGCCACGCTCCACGCCGTGGCGCTCATGCCATCGCCCCTGCTGCAGTGTGGATCGCGATCCCGCTCATCGCGACGGCCTGCGCGAACCGTGATCGTGGGGTCGACGCGGCCACCGCGACCGCGTCGGGCGCAGTGTCGACGTCGCGCATTGGAGTGAGCTCGTCGACGACTAGCCCAGCGAACGCAGCCGAGCCCATTGTCTCTCGAACGTGCCGTCGCTGCTCATCGGGACTCCCTCGAACACTTTCGGATCCGGCCTGCGCAGTCCGATGGCCCACCAGCCTCCGTCGAGGGCCGGTCCGATCACGGCATCGACGCCGGGAGCCGCGAGGCGGACGCAGGCGCCGGTCAGCCGAGCGAGGCTCACATGCGGGGTGTCCATGCCGATCAGGAGCGCGGGTCCCCCCACGTCGTCGAAGGCCGCGGCGATCCTCGCCGCGAGGCCGTCGCCGCGCTGCGGGATCACGAGGACGCCTTCAGGCAGCCAGGCGCCCGCCTCGCCGTCGAGCGCAACGACCGGCCGGACGCCCGCGATAGAACGGACCGTATCGAGCGTGTCAGCGATCGAGGCCTCGGCGATCGAGGCCGCCTCATCCAGCGAGCAGGGCGGGCACAGTCGCGCTTCGACGCGACCCGGCACGGGCGCCTTCGCGATCACGATCAGGTGCACCGCATCACCCGCACGAGGTCGCGTGATGCGCGCGCCGTGCCGCGCACCGTGCCCGTCACCTTGCTCGTGCCGACCCGGGCGAGGTATTGCACCGGCACCTCGACGATCGCCACCCGGCACGACCGGCCGCGAGCACCGATCCGAACGGCCACCCGAAGCGGCGGTCGCGCAGCCCGAGATCGAGGAGGGCGGTCCGCGCGCGGCCCGCATCGGGCCGGCGTCGCGCAGGGGCACCCCGACCCGGCGGCCCCATGTCGCCGATCTGCACCTCGCGCTGCGTCATGGCGTTCACCATGTCGGTGCCGGTGTTGACGACCTTGAGCTTGAGATCGATGCCGTGGCGCCTGAACAATCCCTTTTCGACGCCGACGAACATCGGCAGGTGACCGAAGTTGCTGCCGATTACCGCCTCGAGCGCGACCGGCGGCTCGGGCGTCGTAGCGCACCCCGTGCCGAGCAGCATTCCCGACAACGCCGTTACCGCCAGCTTGCGCAGCGACATATGCCCCTCCCGCGATTGGCAACCGCATCATTATGCGCCGATGCCGGCCTGCCGCCGCCGCGACATCGCTTATAATTCCAGCCCCGCTGACACGCCTTTTTCCGTGAGCAAGAACGTTTTCTACGAGGAGGAAGGCGACTTCAAGGTCGGCGCCGTGCTCGCCGACAACGACACCTCGCTGCAGGTCGAGGCGCCGCACGGCAAGCGCTCGAAGATCAAGGCGGCGAACGTGCTGTCCGCTTCGAGCGGCGGCGGGCTCGGGAGTTCATGGCCGAGGCGCACGAAGCTCGCGGACGACATCGACGTCGATTTTCTGTGGCAGTGCTGCGGCGCGGAGGAGTTCGCGTTCGATGCGCTGGCCGCGAGTACTTCGGCCGTGCGCCCGCGCCGATCGAAGCCGCCGGCGCTCTCGCTCAAGCTCCACGGCGCGCCGATGTACTTCTACAAGAAGGGCAGGGGCCGCTACAAGGCGGCGCCCCGAGGCGGCGCTCAAGGCCGCGCTCGCGCGCGTCGAGCGCAAGCGCCTGCAGGCGGAGCAGCAGGCGCGCTACGTCGGCGCAGCTTGACGGAAGGCAGGCTGCCCGCCCGAGTTCGCGCGCGCTGCTCGACCAGCTGCTCTACGCGCCGGACCACAACACGAGTCGAGTGGAAGGCGCTCGAGGAGGCGGCGACGCTCGCTGAAGCTCACGCCCGCGCGCCTGATCGAGCGCTGCGGCGCGGCTGCCGTCATCGCACGACTACCACCTCAACCGCTTCCTGTTCGAGCATTTTCCGCGCGGCGCGGCGTTTCCCGCCGCGCGGGCTGCCGGCACGCGCCGACGACCTGCCGCTCGCGCGAGGTCGCGCGCGTTCAGCATCGACGACATCACCACCACCGAGATCGACGACGCGTTCTCGGTGACGCCGCTCGCGAACGGCAACATCGCGCGTCGGCATCCACATCGCCGCGCCCGCGCTCGGCGTCGCGCCCGGCTCGCCGCTCGATGCGGCGGCGCGCGAGCGCCTGTCCACGGTCTATTTTCCCGGCGGCAAGATCACCATGCTGCCGGACGCGGTGATCGACGCGCTACACGCTCGGCGAGCGGCGCGACCCGCCCGCGCTGTCGCTGTACGTGGAGATCGACGCCCGACTTCGGCATCGTGTCGGCCGCCGACGCCGCGTCGAGCGCGTGCGCCATCGCCGCCAACCTGCGCCACGACGCGCTGGATCCGGTCGTGCACGAAGGCGGCGTTCGAGCGCGGCGCGGTGGACCACCCGCTGCGGACGCGAGCTGTCGACGCTGTGGCGCTTCGCGCGCGCGCTGGAAGCGGCGCGCGGGCGGGGACGACGAGGAGCGGAGGCGCGGCCCGAATACAGCTTCTATGTCGAGAACGACCGGGTGCGCATCGTGCGCGCGGCTGCGCGGCACGCCGGTCGACAAGCATCGTCTCCGAGCTCATGATCCACGTGAACGCGCGTGGGGGCGGAGCCTCGCGGCGCGCGACGCCGCGGCGATCTACCGCGTGCAGGCGGGCGGCAAGGTGCGCATGAGCACGGTGCCGGCGGCGCACGAGGGACTCGGCGTGGAAGGTACGCCTGGGCGAGCTCGCCGCTGCGGCGCTACGTCGACCTCGTGAACCAGCGCCAGTTGATCGGCGCTCGCGCGCGGGACGCCCCGCCCCACGCGCAGGGCGACGAGGCGCTGCTCACCGCCATGCGCGATTTCGAGCTCGCCTACGACGCCTACGCCGAGTTCCAGCGCACGATGGAGCGCTACTGGTGCCTGCGCTGGCTCATGCAGGAGAGGCGGCGAGCACGGCGGCGGCAACGGTCCTGCGCGAGAACCTGGTGCGCTTCGACCGAGCTGCCGCTCGTCGCGCGCGTCCCGTCGCTGCCGGCGCTCGCACCGGGCACGCAGGTCGAGGTGGCGATTTCGCGCATCGACCTGCTGGAGCTCACGTTTCACTGCGAGTTCGCGGGCATCAGGAATCCGGCAGCGCTCGCGCCAACCGGCTCATACTTTGTGTAAGCGCGGAACCACCCTAACCGCGGCAACATTTCGATATTCGACTTTAATACTAATACTCTGCAAATACCTATAGTAAAAAGGTTTTTATATGCAAAGCGGTCGGGCTTAGCTACAATGGACCCCATGGGTCTCTTTCCCGAGCGCAACGTCATACCCATAAGGCGCCGAGCGCGGCATGCCCGGCACACGCGGTGGGGACCGGCGGTTGCACGGCTGGAGGCGCGCGTCGCGGAGCTCGAGCGGCACATGGCGGCGTTCGACGAGCGCATCGCGGTGCTGGGCAGGCATGCCCGCATGCAGGTCGCGGCCGCGCTGTCGGTGTTGCTCCACGCGCTCGTCATCCTGGGCGTGAGCTTCAAGGTTCCCGAGCCGCCGCGGCTGGCCGTCGAGCCCCTGGAGGTCACGCTCGTCAACACCAAGACCACGGCGCGCCCGCTCAAGGCCGACGCCCTCGCCCAGGCCAACCTCGACGGCGGGGGCAATACGGACGCGCCGCGGCGCATGAGAACCCCGCTGCCGGCGACACGCCGATGTGACGCAGCTCGACGATCTCACCCGGGCCCAGCGCCGCGTCGATCAGCTCGAGCACGACGTGAAGCAGCTCATGACCCAGCAGCGCTCGAAGACGACGGTCGAGACGCGCCCGGACGAGCCGAAGCCGCAGACCGACGCGCAGGCCGGCGTCACCGCGGCGGACCTCATGAGCCGCAGCCTGGAGATCGCGCGCCTGGAAGCCCGGATCGACCGGAACCTGGGAGGCCTACCAGCAGCGGCCGCGCCGGAAGTTCTTCGGCGCCCGGGTCGAGGAGTTCCAGTTCGCGCGCTACGTCGAGGACTGGCGCGCCAGGTCGAGCGCGTCGGCGAGATCAACTATCCCGCAGGCCGCGCGCGACGAGAAGAGGTACGGGACCCTGGTGGTTACGGTCGCGATCAAGTCAGACTGGCTCGCTGGACGACGTCGAAATCAGGCGCTCCTCGGGCGTCAAGATGCTCGACCAGGCGGCGATCCGCATCGTCAGGCTCGCCGCGCCCTACGCGCCGTTCCCGGCGGACATCGCGAAGGACACCGACATTCTGAGCATCACGCGCACCTGGATGTTCACCCGCTCGGA
>CAVTIC010000008.1:0-13022 GCA_963734685.1 uncultured Actinomycetes bacterium
GAGCTCGATCGGTACGGGGTCACCGATGCGATCGGCGCCCACGCGGTGTTCGATACCGTCGCAGCTGCTGTCGCCACTTTCGGTGCTCCAGATCAGTCCGAGCCGTAGACGTCGATCTCCTCGGTGTCGGTCATCTCCAGCGCCTGGCGGGCGCGATCGACCTCACCGGCATCACCGTGCACGCTCACGAGGTACCGGCCCTCGGTGAGGTCTTCCTCGTAGTCGGGCAGGGACTCCTGAGAAGCTCCGGCCTCTGCGAGGACGCCGAGTCCGCCCCCCGCGGCCGCGCCGACCACGCCGGCGGCCAGGGCGCCTCCCACCACGATCGGACCGCCCGGGATCACCCAGAGGACGACCCCGGCGATGCCTCCCAGCACGGCGCCCCGCCCGGCGCCTCGGGCCGTGGCGCTCTGCCCGCCTTCGAGTGCCGCCGCCTCGTTCTCGTGCTCGCCGACCCCGACGACCGAGGCCCGATCGAGCGTGATGCCGGCCTCGCCCAGCGACTCGAGGGCGAGCTGCGCCTGCTCGTCGGTCTCGTAGACCGCGATGACCATCATCGCCGAGTGCCTCCGGCGAGCGCTGCTCGGGCCTGCCGGCGGGCGACGCGGATCGGGAGGATCGGGACGAACACCCGCACGGGTGCGTCTTCGAACCGGGAGAGGGACTCCGAGGCCAGGCGTTCGATGTCGTCGGGCTCGATGACCCCTGAGAACTCGGCCTCGAGCTGGCGTTCGACGACTCGTCGGTGTTCGGGCGTGGGCGATCCTTCGGTCCGGTTCACGTCAGACGCCTTCCGTCGCCTCCAGCTTCCCCGATCGGATCGCGGCCACGAACGCGTCGTAGTCACGCCCGTTCTGCTCGGCGTAGCGCACCGCGAATTCGCCCATGGCGTGGTCGAACTCGCGCCCCTTGCCGAGGTACGCGGCGATCGCGACGGGGTCACCGGAACGGGCGTGCGCCCGAGCGAGCGTCCAACCGCAGGCGCCCGCGTAGAAGTTCATGCCCACGGGGATCATGCGCTCGGGGTCGCTCGACCCCTTCATGTCTCGGAGCTGGCGCCAGTAGTAGTAGATGTCGGCTTGGACCCCTTTGGTCCAGCCGAGGAAGATGTCGCTGGCCGCTTGCATCAACCGCTGTCCCTGCACGACTCGCTCGCCCGGCTGCCGGAACCGGCTCTTCGGAAGGTGGTCCTCGAGCACCGACCGCGTGGCCTGCTTGACCTGCAGGAAGAGCGGATCCTCGCCGTCCCTGCCTTGCAGCAACACGATCCATGCCCTCGTGCCGACGCTGCCCACGCCGACGACCTTGCGGGCCAGGTCGACGAGCTCGAATCGCTCGAGCAGGTGGCGACGATCGTCGGTCAGCGTCGACCGGTACGCCCTGAGGAGTCCGTGCACGGCATCATGCACTTCGTCGGCCGATATCCCGTACGTCTCCTGCAGATCGCGCATCGGGACCACCACCGGGGGAGTGCTGATGATTCGGTGGCGCCCGTCGACGATCTCGGTGAGCTTCGAGAGGGCCTGGAGGCTGTCCTTCGTCCTGGCCTTCTCGATCAACTTCTCACCCCTGGCGAGGGCCTTCTGCTCGCGCTTGGAGACCACGGTTGCCGCCTTCGCGAGCATGGCATCGGCATCGAGGCGCGAGTACCAGACGTCGAGCGTGCGCATCTGCGCGAACTCGCGCATCGCCGTGCGGTAGGCGCTGATCGACGCCTCCGTCGCCTCGCGCGCCTCATCCTTCGTGAAGCCGTTGTTCTGCGCGGCGATCGTGAAACTCGCGGCGAGCCGGGCGACGTCGTACTCGAAGGGGCCGGGCAGGGTCTCGTCGAAGTCGTTCAGGTCGAAGAGCAGTGTCCGCTCGGGCGAGGCGAACACCCCGAAGTTCGAGAGGTGGGCATCGCCGCAGAGTTGGACGTCGAGCCCGGACCGAGGCACGTCCTTCAGGTCCGCCGCCATGATCTTTGCGGCGCCTCGGTAGAAGGTGAACGGCGAGACCATCATTCGGCCATGTCGAACCGGCACGAGGTCTTGCTCCCGAGTCTCGTCCTGTTCCTCGAGGAGTGCGACAGGATCGGGACGGTCGTCGGCCGGCGTCCAGCCTTCATGGCTCAATCGCGGTATCCGCTCTCGTGCCGCCTTGCCGACTTCATGCCGTTCGGCCAGCGTCGGGTGCTCGACCTTCTTCGTCGCCATCAGCCTGAACCTCCATCATCGCTCGGCGGAGCATCGTGCTCGCCTTCCTGGGCGCGCCATCGAGCCGGCCGCCATACCGTAATCACTTTCGCGACCGCGGTCACCAGGAACAGCTGCCTCACGAGCATCTCGCCGACCGCGACCCTCTGCCCCAACTGGCCCGTGGGCACCAGGTTGCCGCACCCCGTCGTGGTGAGCGTCGTGAAGAAGGATCGCAGCGGGCAGGATCGCCATGCCCGCTTCGAGGGTGGAGTAGCCGAGCACGTTCTGCAGGAACTGCTGGCCGACGAACATCGCCCCCATGAGCGTGCCGAATCCGATGACGCCGGCGCACGCAGCGACCCAGAAGAAGATTCCGCGCCAGGGATCAGCCGACGTCCTGGGGGTGCTGCTCGCGTTCGCTCGCGGTCAGTCGTTCGAGCGCTCTGCGCTTGACGAGGATGTCGATGCTCACGGCGAACGTCCACACGGGCATGACGAGGTTCGCCCATGGCGAGACGGTGGCCCCGAGGAGGAGGACGATCGCGACGACGAACCCCGCGACGGCGAGCCACCTGGGGAGGAACCCCGTGCGGACGCCGATCGTGGTCGTCGAGATGATGAAGACGGCTCCCATCCTGATCGCATAGGTGTTGAGCATAGGAACGTGATGCGCCGCTCCAGATCCCAGAGCGCAGGATCCGGCGTGCCTCCGGCCTCGATCGCGGGATCCGCGAGCAGGCCTCCCGCCGCGGCGGCGGCGACGAAGAGCATGCCGACGAACAGCAGGCCGCTGCCGAGGAAGACCGTCGCGAAGAACCGATCCTCGCGCTCACCGATCCGGTCCCGGATGACGCCCATGAACCAGAGGAACGCGATGCCGGCGAACGGCACCAGGTTGAGCGCGAGGGTCACTGCCCCTCGCTTGGCGGGATCGGAGAGCCAGTCGCTCTCCAGTTCCTCGCCCGACGGCACCGACACGCGGATCAGGACGAGCGTAGTGGCGAGCAGCAGCGAGAAGAGGATGCCGGCGACCGCCGCCGCCCGCGGCGTCCGCAGGCTCGCCCGGATCGCCGGCTCGGTCGGTTCCCTCACGGCGACTCCTCTCCGACGAGCGGCTCCCGGAGCCGCAGCCTCACCCTCGCCGGGTTCGACCGGGCTCCGGGTCTCGCATCACGGCTCAGGGAACGTAGTTGGCGCTCGTGTCCGTTCCGTAACCGCATCCCTGGTACGTGCACCCGAACTCGTCGCGGACGATCGCGGCCCAGCCACCCGCGCGCGCGGTGTTCAACGAGAGCTCCTCGTCCAGGATCTTGGTCTCGAACGTCCAGCCCTCCGGCAGGTTCTTGTACATGCCGCCGAGCCGGTCGAGGTTATCGGCCTCGAGGCTCGGGTCGACCTCTTTCGTGAACTCCTGGAGCACCCACACGGCCGCGCCGTCCGGCTCGCGGAGCAGGTAGGCGGGCTTGCCGGCATGCCAGACCCAGTCGGTGTTGCGGTAGATCAGCGACGGTGAGTACGCGCTCTTGAACTGGGCGATCATCTCCGCTCCGGTCATATCGCCGGCCCAGCGCATCTCGACACCGTGGAAGTTCATGATGTCGCCGGCCGTCAACTCGTACTCGTCCATCATCCAGAAACGCCCGCTGTTGACGGCGCACATGTCGACCTCGAGCTCCTTCGCCAGTCGCTCAGGATCGATCTGCTTGTGAGCCTCAGGATCGACAGGGACCGATGCCGCTGTGTAGACGTGCGCCCTCTGCATCCGCCCGGTGCCGACGAAGGCACCTAACCCATGGAAGCTGGCTCCGCGGGCGTCCTTGACGTGCATCCGTTCGGTGTGGTCGAGACCTGTCTTCAGTTTCATCGTGGTTCCCTCCTCTTTCCGTCGTTGGTTCCTTGTCGTCGCTACCGCTAGGCACTCGTCGGGATCGCTTCCACCATGAAGGGCCCGACGAGCGCGGTTCGCTGTTCTGATCGGGCGGCCACGTCGTACGGCTCGCCCTCCGCGATCGAGAGCGTCGCGATCAGCACGTCGTCCCCGAGGTGGCGGAGCTTGTGCCGTTCTTCGTCGGTCGGATCACGCAGCTCCACGCCCCTCACCTGGACGATGTCCTCGCTCCAGGCCGCGGGGCTTCCACGGAAGGCGAACACGTCCGATATCCAGATCCCGTTGCCGCGGACCCATCGGGCCTTCCCGGGTCGCTTGAGGCGCACCGGGATGTTGCCGTGGCGTGCTCGGAGCCTGCGGTTCCTGACCACCGTGACGGTGATGCCCACCACGATGAACCAGAGCGGGATCCCCAGCAGGAACAGGATCGCCCAGACCATGTGTCACCCCTTCAGTCCTCGGCGTTGCCGGGGTGGAGTTCGCCGGGCTCCTCGCGCTTGGGCAAGGCCATCACGTCGGGGTCGAGGTCGTAGGTCCACGGCAGGCCCGACATCTGCCAGCCGTTCTTGCGGCGCATGCCGTCGAAGACGCTGTCGGGGTCGTCGACCCGGCTCGCCCTCCATCCCGTCGAGGATGTTGTAGGCGTTGGTGAAGCCGGCGGCGGTCAGCATGTTGATCGCCATCGCCGCGCGGCCGCCGGACCGGCACGTGACGAGCAGCGTGTCGTCGGGAGCGAACCGCTCCTTGATCCTGCGCCACGAAGTCCGGGCTCAGCGACCAGGGGAATCCCTGCTTCTCGCGTCCCAGACGTAGGCCAGGAAGGCGAACGGGACGAGCGTGGCCATCGGCGCGTGGCCGGTGAACACCCACTCCTCGGGCGTGCGGACATCGAGGATCTTCACGCCCTCGGGGTCCGCCTGCCACATGTCGTAGGCCTCCTTGGCGGTGACGTAGAGCTCCAGCTTCGTCTGCCGTTGTTCGACGATCGGTCGGCCGTTGTGTGTCGCGGTCGCCATCGTTTCCTCCCTCCTCCCGATCCCGTGGCTCCGGAGCCCGGTCTCGCGCCGGGCTCCGGAGCCGTTCAGGTCGCGGGATATCGTTGGCGCTCCTGTCGGCGGCTCCGAACCCTACGCCTGCGCCTGCTTGGCCATGATCTCCTCGATGACTGCGGCCTGCGCTGCCAACGCGCCGGAACCGCTGAACTGGATGATCTCGGCCCCTTCATCTGAGATGAAGTTGTGCGGAGCCGGCCAGTAGCACACGTCTCCGGCTGTGCAGACTTCGACGGACCCATCCTTGTAGATGACCTTCAGCGTGCCGCTGATGACGTACGCGTGATGCGGAACCCCACACAGACCGTCCGGCATCGGCTTCAGCAGCGCCGTGAAGTCAGTACCGGGCTCGAAGTGGTGGTACGCGCACTGCATGTCGCCCCAGACTTCCTGCCAGATCTTGAGGCCCGGGGTGTTCTGGGTGACGAAGTCGTCAACCGGTTGCATGTCCTTCGCCTGACTTCTCATGGGATCGCTCCTTCTCGTTGCTCCGTGTAGGCATCGCCTTCTCTGGTGGAACCGACGCATCTCGTCGTCATGTCGCCACGTTCGCTCCTTTCGACGAGGTGTCATCGGATGGTGGTGCAGGACCGTCGCCGGGGTCGATCGCCTTCGTCTCGAGCAGGGTCATCCCCAGGTCCGACACCCGCCGGAGCATGCCCTGCAGCTCCGCCTGGTCGCGCACGTCGCCGGTGATCGTCGTGGTGCCGCGCCCGTGCGTGAGTGTCATCCCCGGGAAGGCCGTCGCCATGTGGTCGCCGAGCTCTCCTTCGACGGTCAGTCGGTATGTCCGGGTGCCCATGGATGCAGCGTGGCACCCGGCGCGGTCCCTCACGTGGGTTCGGCGAGGAGTCACCCGGGTGATTGCGTTCGCCACGGAGCCGCCCCTCGTCGACCCACCGGTATCTCCGTTCACCCGGGTGAGATGCCGGGGCGGACGGCTCGGTGACTGGTCCCGCGAGTACGGTCGAACCGGATGACACGACGGAAGGACGGTCGAGATGAAGGCAGATGAGCTGCAACGACGGATCGATGCTGGCGACGCGCCGACGGTCGTCGACGTCCGCACGTCGATCGAGTTCAAGCGTGGGCACGTGCCCGGAGCCGTCAACGCGCCACTCGGGAAGGTGCTGGTGAACAGGGTGTCGCTGCCACACGAGCCGATGGTGGTCACGTGTCACGGCGGCGAGCGCGCCTACGTGGCCCGGAGGGCTCTGGCCCGCCATGGGTACCGCGACATCCAGCCCCTCGAGGGCCACATGCGACACTGGCACAAGGCCGGCCTCCCCACCGAGAGCGGCTGATCGCCGAACCGTCTAGATCTCAGCGTTGCTGGTCGTCAGGCGACCCTTCGCCTCGAACTCGCGGAAGAACGGCGGCAGATCGGCGATGACCGAGATCGGGTCGCGCCGCTGCTTGACGCAGATCACGGCGATGATCAGCGGGCCGACGATCGCGTACTTCACCAGCGCTGTGGCCTCGCCAAGCATCGAGCTTCCCGGCACCGGCCGGCCGAACAGGCGGGAGAAGAAGGCATCCACGGTGTTGCTGGTCTCGTTCAACCAGGTCATCATCTGGACGACCAATTCCAGGTCCTCCCGCTCGCCGAGATCGAAGTACCGTCGCAGCTCGGCGTCGACATCGGCGGGCGCGTCGCCGAGGTCGCTGAGGGCGACGGCCCTCGCCCACCGGATCGCCGCCCACGTCCGCGCGTCCAACGACTCGGACCGCAGCCCCTCCACCGCGGCGAGCTCGTCCTTCGAAAGGCCCTCCCCGAGCGCCCATTCCCGATGGGCGAAGCTGCAGTGGCGGGACGAGTTGGCGTTCGCGACCGCGACCATGATCTCCTCGCGGAAGGCGGGTTCCAGGCGACGCCCGAACCAGATCGCGCCGATATCACGCCCTTGCCGGGCAAGGTCGGCGGTCGTTCGGACGAACCGTCGCAGCTCGACGATCGGCTTGTGCCGGCCGTGTTCGAACGATGCCACCGCCGGGACCTGTTCCACGGACAATCGACGAGGCCGGCGGCTCGGCTCCCGCCGCTCGGCGGTCGTGGCCGTGCGTCCGAAAGTGCGGACCCGGTCGAGCAGGGAATCCAGGCTGTTGCCGGTCAGGTTGCCGAGCGTGATCGCGCGCACGTAGGCCAGGATCTCGGCAGCCTGCTCATCGCTGTAGTAGCGGCGCAGGTTCTCGATCATCGCCGGATCGGACCGGTCGAGGTTCTCCGCGTAGTCCTCCGCGAAGAGGATCGCGGCGGCCTCGGCATCGTCTCGGGCCTCCAGCGACTGATAACCGAGGACCTGGTTGATCTCCTCCAGCGAGACGCCTTGCGCCGTCGCCAGGTACGTGTGGCCCCACTGGCAGTAGCGGCATTCGTTGACCGAGCTGATCGCGAGCATGATCTTCTCACGGAGCGAGATGGGGATCGTCGGCCTCACGAGCGCCGGCAGCAGCACGGGAGCCGAGGTCGCGACCTTGCCGACCGTCTCGAGCAGGTTCTCGCGGGTCAGCGTTCGCTTCGCGCCTGCGGGTGGCCTCGGCGACGTACTGCGGCTCCGCTTCACCTCGAGCAGGGTGAGCGTGAGGCCGTCCTCCGACAGGCGCTTGATCACCTCGTTGAGCTCCGACTCGTCGCGCAGATCCCCGGTCAGGGTCGTGGCGCCGTCACCGAGCGTCAGCGTCATCTCCGGGAAGGCCGACGCCAGTTCGTCGTCGAGCTCTCCTTCGACGGTCAGCCGATACGTCTGAGCCCCCATGCACGCAGCTTGGCACCGGGGATCGCCTCACGGGAGCCTCGGCGAGCGAGTCACCCGGGTGATTCCGCTCCGTCCAGCAGGTCGAGCGCCCAAGCCCGCGCGATCGCCTCGTCGCGAGAGTGGACGCCGAGCTTCTTGTACAGGGCTCGGCGGTGGGAGCGGACCGTGTTCTCGGAGACGAACAGATGCTCGCTGATCTCTCGGATCGACAGATCCTCGGCGATGAGCCTCAGCACGGCCAGCTCGGCCTCGCTCGGCGCTTCGACGACGCCATCGGCCTCCGCACGCTCGGTCGCCGCCGCGAGTTCACGTTCGATCTCGTCGGCGAGTCCGGGCAGCACGCCGGCATCCGGAAGTTCGGAGAGCGCCTCCCGCGCGAGGTGCAGCGCCTCCGTCGCCCGATCGAGGCGGCCACGTCGGGTGCGGACGCGGGCGAGCAGCACGAGCAACCACGTGTGGTGGATCGTGGGCACGTCGTCGCGGAAGAAGTGCTCCGCGGTGGCGAGCTCTCGCTCAGCCGTCGCGACGTCTCCCTCCGCCGTCAGCACGACACCCATCGCCACGGAGACGTTCGCTCCGATCCAGCTGCGGCTCGATCCGAGGTGCCCGACCGCTTCCTTCGCCTGCTCCGCGTGGGTGCGAGCCGACGACGGTCGCCCCTCCTCGACGGCCACCAGGGCGAGCGTCGCGAGCGCATGGATCAAGCTCGGCGTGCGCCGCGTGATCTCCGGGTGCTCCAGTGCGCGGAGCGCCATGCCTCGGGCCTCGTTCAGATCGCCGGCGAAGAAGGCAGCGCGTGCGTATGCGCAGAGGGCACCGGTGACGAGCTCGTCCAGGCCGGCCTCCGTGATCTCCACCGCCAGGCGGCCGTCGGTCTTCGCCCGCTCGACGCCACCCTCGACGGCGAGGACCCGCGCGATCCGGGCCATGGACCCGATGTATCCGTTCCCGGCCTCGGGTTGACTCCCGGCCAGGACCCGATCGATGACCCCCAGGTAGCGACGCAGCTCCATCGTGCCGCCGTTCGAGATCACGCAGGTGACAGCAGCCGCGACGGGCACCTCCGGATGCGCGATCAGCACATCGTCGGGGAGCGTTCGGGCCCAGCGCAGGAGCGTGCGGCCGGCCCCGCTTCGGATCAACGAGGGATGGTGTTCGGCGAGCAGCACGGCGACGAGGTCGTGCTCGTCGGCAGCCGACGCATGGGCGACCGCGTCGAACGGTCGGCCACGCTCCCGGAGCCAGGTCGCCGCTCGAAGGTGGATGCGTGAGGTCGCTTCGGGTTCGGACGCCTTCAGCTGCGCTATGGCGTACTCCGCGAAGAGTGGATGGATGCGGAACCAGTCGCCGCGCTCGAGACTCGAGACGAACAGGTTGGCGTGCTCGAGCTCATCGAGCAGCCTCGCGGAGTCCGACCGATCGAGTGCCGCGTCGCACAGCTCCGGCGTGAACTGGCCGAGCACCGCGACGCGCTCGAGGAACGTTCGGTGATCCTCGTCGAGCGCGGCAAGGACCTCGGTGCTGAGATAGTCGGCGACGAAGCGCTGGTCGCCGCCGAACCGCGACACGGCTTCGGCGGGATCATCGAGGCCGCGCAGCCACACCCCCGCGAGGACGAGCGCCGCGGGCCAGCCCTCCGTGCGCTCGACCAAGACGTCGACCTCGCCGGGGCTCAGCTCGATCCCGAGTCCATCGACGAGCAGGGCGTGCGCCTCGGACGTGGAGAATGCCAGGTCGTTCGCGCGCAGTTCCTCGAGTTGTCGGGACGCACGCAGGCGTGGGAGCCCGATCTCGGGGTCGACCCTCGTGGTGATGATCATGCGGAGGTTCTCCGGCACGTTGAGGAGAGCGTGATCGATCGATGACAGGCCTTCCGCGTCGACGACCGCGTGGAGGTCTTCGAGCACCAGGACCACGGGCCTCGCGTATCGGCCGATGGCGCCCATCACCTCGTCGACGGCGTGCTCGATCACCCCGCCGGCGACACCGAGCCGACGAAGCGCCGGCCCGGCGAGGCCGGGGCGGATCCGGTCGACCGCCGTCGCGACGTACCACCACATCCGGCTCGGATCGTCGTCGGCGGCATCGAGGGTGACCCAGACCAACGCGGCATCCTGGGTCGCGGACCATTGGCGGACGGCCGTCGTCTTCCCGTAGCCGGCCGGCGCCTCGATGAGCGTCAGTTCGACCCCGGCGCCGGCATCGAGGGCCCGCGTGATCCCGGGGACGCTCCACGAAGCCGCGACGGATGCGGGGCGGGGTGATCTTCGCCTCGACCAGGGGCGACGTACCCGACGCCGTGTCGACCGTCGTTCCTCGAGCCTCCCCCTCGGTTGCCATCGCACGGCGATTCTTCCAGTCACCCGAACAGCGAGGCAACTGATGGTGTCCGTGGACGAGGAGCGGTCGCCTCGTGGTGACGGAGTCGATAGCATCGGGCGATGACCGACGCAGCGCTTGCGCCCGCCGGGCGAAAGGGTGGATCCGCATCCCGACCGGCGGGCGTCGCGGCGCACGGGGCTCCCAAGGTTCGCTCCGGGGTCGTTCCGAGGGACAGGCTCTTCGCACGGATCGAGGCATCGGATGCCGACGTGGTCGCCGTCATCGCCGGTCCGGGCTACGGGAAGACGACGCTCCTGGCCGCCATGGCGGAACGCGACTCTCGTCCGGTGGCCTGGCTCTCCTTGGATTCCGGCGACGACGACCCCGCGGTGCTGCTCTCCGATCTCGCTCTCGCTCTCGATGGGATCCACCCGCTCGATCACGCGCTGCTCCGGCGACTGACGAGCTCGGGCTCTCGCGTGCCGGCGATGCGCGTGCGGGAACTGACGAGGGCGATGGACCGGTTCTCCGACTCGGTCCTCCTGGTGCTGGACGACGTCCACCTGCTGACGAGTCCCAACGCGCGCGACATCGTCTCGAGCCTGATCGACCACGCCCCCGTCGGATGGACGTGCGCCCTCGCATCCCGGACGGTGCCCGATCTGTCGCTCCCCGAGGCTTCGGTCCTCGGGCCGGCTCCTCGAGCTCGACGACGGCGATCTCGCGATGGACGAGGAGGAGACCGCCGAGCTGGTTCGAGGTGTCGGCCTCGATGTGTCCGACGGAACGATCTCGCTCATGCGCGCCGGACGGAAGGATGGCCGGTCGCGAGCTACCCTCGCGGCCAGCCTGTCGATCCGTGAACACGACGCCCGGGATACGGCGGCGAGCAGGCTCGGTGGCGACGACCGGATGATCATGGACTACGTGCGGGACGAGCTCCTGCGGAGCCTGCCGAAGCGTCGAGCTCCGATTCATGACGCGGACCGCGATCCTCCGCGAGCTGATCCCCGAGCTATGTGACGTGGTGGTGGGCTCGCATGGGTCGGCGGCGCTCCTGACCGATATCGCACGCTCGAACCCGCTGGTCGTGCCGCGCCCCGGCCGACCCGACCCGGTACCGGTACCACCACCTGTTCCGTGACGTGCTGATCGCGGAGCTGCGTCGGCTCGAGCCTTCCCTGATGCCGGAGCTGTACGGGCGCGCCGCGGCGTGGTCGGAGGCGAACGACATGCCGGCAGATGCGATCGGATATGCGCAAGCCGGCGGCCTCGTGGCGGAGGCCGCGCGTCTCGTGTGTTTTTCGTCCGGCCGTACCTGGGGACCGGCCGCTTCCAGACGCTTGAGTCGTGGCGCGGATGGTTCGGCGAGAGGAGGCGATCCGCGGGTACCCACCGCTGGCGATCATGGCGGCCTGGGCTCGACATCTTCACCGGGGCTGGGGATCCCGTCCACTGGCTGCGCATCGCGGAACCCACCTCGTTCGACGGCGCCCACCCGGACGGGGGCGGATCGTTCGAGGCTCATGTGGCGCTCCTGCGAGCGGCGCTCTGTCTCGACGGGCCGCTCCGGATGGAGGCGGACCTCGAGCTCGCTTCCGAGCTCGGCACACCGGCGAGCGGATATCGCGTGATGCACCATCTCCTGGCCGGCGAGGCGGCCCTCCTCCTGGGTGAGACGGAGCGAGCCCGTGCGGCCTTCCTCGAGGCTGACGTCCTCACCGGCCCGGTCCACGCGAGCGGCCACGTGATGGCGCTGAGCGAAGTGGCGGCGATCGCGGCCGAGAGCGGCGAGTGGGACGAGGCGCAGCGTTGGACCGACCGCGCTCGATCGATCGCGACGTCGCACCGGGCTCGACGACCTGAACCTCCAGCCGCTGATGTTCGCGGTCCCGGCGTTGGTGCTGGCGCGCGAGGGGCAGCCCGATCGAGCGCGCAAGGAGCTCATCGAGGCACAGAAGCTGAGGAGCACGACCTACTCGGCGATCCCATCGTTCAGCATCCGCGGCAGGATCTTCATGGCTCGGGCGTACCTCGCGCTCTCGGACGTCGATGGGGCTCGTACCGTCCTGGCCGAGGCGAGAGCGATCCAACGACGACATCCGAACATCGGCGTCCTCTCGGATACGCTCGACGAGATGGACGGCGAGATCCCGCCGGGTGCGAGCGGCGGGAGGTCGGGGCCGGCGTCCCTCTCGATCGCCGAGCTCCGGGTCCTCGCCGTGTTGCCGACGCACCTCACGTTCCGAGAGGAGATCGGGGAGCGGCTCTTCGTGTCAACCAACACCGTGAAGTCGCATGCGATGTCGATCTATCGCAAGCTCGGCGTCAGCGGCGGATCGGAGGCGGTGGAGCGCGCCGGGGAGTTGGGCTTGCTCGACCTCTAGCCGGGCGAAGGCGTTCCACCCGTTGCGGGTGATGCCTGCCGGATGCGGCGAGGGTGGAATGTGGGTTGTGGAGCGTTCCCGCGGGCCGTCCGGGCCGATCGAGCCTTTCCAGTGGACCCTGACGAAGCTGGCGCTCAATGACGATGCCCTGATCTCGGAGGTGACCGAGTCGGACGAGAAGAACTTGGAAGCACTCGGGGCTGGAACCGCGTTCCCACGCCCTCGTGCGCATCGGCGCACTGTTGGCACTGGGCGCATCTCCTCGGCCTCCTACGCATCCGTCGTGAGGCTCGCGGAACGCGCGGGAGTATCGCCACGCGAGATCGCGGGCGTGCTCGTCGCCGTGGCTCCGTACATCGGGATCGCGCGCGACCGTGTCTGCCGCCCCCGAGTTCGCTCTCGCCCTCGGCTTGACGTGGACGACCTCATCGAGCGCGGGC
>CAVTIC010000009.1:0-4387 GCA_963734685.1 uncultured Actinomycetes bacterium
CGCTTCTCGTGAACAGCGGATCCTCAGCAGGTCACGTGCAGGATCGCGTTCGTCCCTTCGTCCCCAGAACGCAGCAGCTCGATCGCCTCGACCGTCGGCACGACCACCAGTTCTACCCCGCGCCGCCGGGCCTCCTCGGGCACCGTGTCGAGCACCGGAAGGGCTCCCGCGGCGCCGCTGCCGATCACGAGTCGGCGGCACGACCACGGGATCTCCTCGGCCGCCGAGAGTGGCGTGTGCCCGGCGGTGCGCAGCGCCTTCGACGGTCCCTTGTCCCGCCGGCGGATGCGTCCGTCGTCGATCACGACGTCGTGCTCGTACGTGGCGCCGTCGATCTCGATCGACCCGAAGTCGTAGCGGCCGAACTCCACGGTGACATCTTCACGCTTCCACGCTCCACGCGCCACGAATGGGTCGCGCTCCTGTGTGTCCTTGCGTGATCGTTCGCTCCGGCGACCATCGCACCCGGCTACTACACCCGATGCCACTCCTCACCTGGGTAGGCGACCATCACGCTCCAGAGTGCCTCGAAGCAGTCGGGGGAGCACTTCGGGATCTCCGGCTCGAACCTGATCGTGTCGCCGTCGACGGCGAAGGAGAAGGTGACGTCGGGGAACTCCTTGGAGACCACGAACGTGTCGCCGTCGACGATCTCGTACGTTCCGTCATCGACCGTGTCGCCGTTCCAATCCAACGAACCGAATCGACCGTCCTCGGTGAAGAAGTGCGAATGCTCGCGCGGGACCGCCCCCTTGCACGGGTGCGCCGGATCGGCCAATTGATCGGGCTTCCGCACGCCAGGGACGAATCCTTCCCCGACCACCACCTCCAAGGCCCACTCCTCGAGTCCGGCCTCGGTGAGCATGGAGACCGCTTCTTCGCATCGCGTCTCGCGCTCCCAGGTTCCGATCAGGGGGTCGACGGCCGACCGTTCCGATGGCGCTGCATCGTTCGTTCGCCCGGTCCCGGCCGAGGCAGGATCCGAGCAGGCCGCCGACGACAGCGCGAGGGCCGCCAGCACAGCGAGCACGCGACCTCTCGGACGTGCCCGGTGGATGCGAGGCTCGGTGGACGGCAGGATCGGCAACATCCGGTTCCTCCTCGTGAACGACTGCCTGAAGGAGTCGTCGATCGCCGACTTCGTTTAGGAGGTCCGGACGAACGGCGCGGACTCCCATGCCGCCACGAAGAATGCGTCGGTCGCCGCTCGTCCGAGAAGGTCGAAGGTGACGCGATCGCCGTCGATGCGGAACGCGACCCGATACCGGCCGGCGATGTTGCGATCGCTCCCGTCGCTGATCGTGATGACTCGCTCCCGCATCACGTAGCGTCCGTCGAACCCCTCCTGAAGGTCGGGTGGATCGAAGATCTGGAGCCGGCCGTCGGTGAAGCGGAACACGCTCGTCAGGGGCTCGGGGGCGTCGCGGCAAGGGTGGGCGAGATCCTCGGGTCTCGCAGGACCGTCCACGTACTGGTCGGCGAGCGCAGCCCCCCAGAACGCCTCCACCGAGGGTGCCACGGGTGCGGCTCGCACGGTGCGGACCATGCGCTCACATCGGAACGTGGCCGTCCACTCGCCCTGTAGCGGATCGGTCGTCGTTCGGGCGGGGACCGCCGCCCATGGACGAGATGCGAACAGGAGCCGTCGAAGCTGACATGGGTCCTCGATCGGCACGAGCGTCAGCACACCCGCAGAGAGGCGCACTCGATAGGACCCCACCACGTCGCAACCCGACCCGACCAGGGCGTCGGTGGTCATCCTGCCCTCGGTGATCGTGAAGGTGCTCGGATCCCCCTCAAGGTCGAATCGTCTGGGGCTGATGAGCGTGAGGGTCCCGTCTGCGCGCAGCCGCATCTCGTACCGGCCCTCCATGTGCAGCAGCTCCACGCCGGGCTCGGCGGCGCTCAGCTGCACGGTGTAGGCGCCCGCTACCGATCTCCGGTTCGTGGGAACCGCCTCACGATCGGCGTCGGGCAGGCTCGCCCGGAGGATCGCGAGGATCCCCACGAACAGGACCGCGCTGAGCCCGAAGGCCGTACGCCTCCGGTTCCGTGCGCGACGTGCTCCGCGCTCGAACATCCGCTCGGCGGCGCCGGCAGGAAGCGCGTAACGCTCGCTCTCCCGCTCGAGCACATCGTGGAGGTCGTGTCGATCAGGCATCCGAATCCTCCAAGCGAGCGCGGAGGGTGGCTCTTCCTTGCGATGCGAGGACCCGGGCAGTCACCGCTCGGATCCCGAGGATGTCGCCCGCCTGCTCCGACGAGAACCCCATGAGGTCGGTCAATACGACCGCCGCTCGCTGCCGTGGTGTCAGATGGTCGAGCGCCTCCCCGACGATCGTCCGCGTGTCTGCCGCTGCGAACTCGTCCGTCTCGGAAGGAGGCAGGAGCACGTTCCGGATCGCTCGAGCCGCTCGTCTGGACCGCTTCTTCCACGCGTTGAAGGCGGTCCGGTAGAGGTATCCCACGGGATCCGGGATGCCCGCCACGCGATCCCAGTGCTCGTAGATGCTGAGGAACGCGTCCTGCACCACCTCCTCGGCCTCGTGGTGATCACGGGTCACGAGTCGCATCCGCCGGTACAAGGTTGCGCTGTGCGCCGCGAAGAACTCGTCGAAGGAGACGGGGCCGCCGGCGTTCGCGCCGTCCGGCTCCGCGTCCCGCACGATCTTGAGCTGCGACCGGGTCATGTTCTCCGGAGAAGGATCCACGGACGTCCGGATGCGTTTAGGCGGATCGTCCATCTCGTCGGCCCGAGACCCCATCACGTGGTCGCACACCGGTGGCTACATCATCCCCGTCGATCGGTCAAGACCAGGAGCCTGCGTCGTGACGGCCGAGGGCAGAGGCTCGTCGCCCCCGGCCCTCGCCATCCGACCTGGATCGCCCGTCCCAGTCCTCGGAGAAGGCGGCGTCCTCGTTGCGAGGCAGTCGATCCTTCGGCTTCCTGGGTTTCGTCGGAGCGGCACCGCGGTCCCGATGTCACACCCCCTCGTTACCCTGGTGCACATCACGTAGGGAGGCTGACCCCTAAGCAGCGCTCGCTCCCCGGGCCTGCGGCGTCCCTCGAGGAAGGAGTCCACCCCCTATGGACTTCAGTACCAGCATGCGCTTCGACCACGAGCTGCTCGCCGTCGAGCAGGAGCACACCGTCTCCTGCATGCTCGAGCTCACCGCTCCCGCACCGCCCGTCGCGACCGAGCGCCGGCCGCTCGCACTCGCCCTCGTGCTCGACCGCTCCGGCTCGATGGCGGGGGAGAAGCTCGACGTCGCCCGTCGGTGCGCCGCGTTCCTGATCGAGCGCCTCGCGCCGACCGACCGTCTCGCGCTCGTCTCGTTCGACCACGAGGTGCAGCTCGACGCGCCCCTGACCGAGGTCGGCCCCCACCGGCAGCAGCTCACCGCGCACGGCGCGCTCGATCGGCGCGCGCGGCCAGACGAACCTGTCCGGCGGGTGGCTCAAGGGCGTCGAGGTGCTCGCCGGGCTCGACGACGGCAGCCACACGCGCCGCGTCCTGCTGCTCACCGACGGCATGGCGAACGTCGGCGTCACCGACGCGACCCAGCTCGCACGCATGGCCCGCGGCAGCGCCGGCGACGGCATCGGCACGACCACGATCGGGTTCGGCGACGGGCTTCGACGAGGACCTGCTCACGGCGATGGCCGACGCGGGCGGCGGTGGCGCCCACTTCGCGCCGACGCCCGACGCCGCGCCCGGCATCTTCGCCCAGGAGTTCGACGACCTGCTCGCGCTCGTCGCCCAGAACGTGAGCGTCGAGATCCGTCCGGCCTGGAGCGAGGTCGAGGTGCTCTCGATCCTGAACGACGTACCCCAGGTGCCGGTCGCGAGCGGCGTGCAGGCGCAGCTCGGCGACGCGTACGGCGACGAGCGCCGCCGCGTCGTCTTCCAGCTGCACGTGCCCGGCCTGCCGACGCTCGGGCCGACGCAGGTCGCCGAGGTCGTCGTCCGCTACGTGGCGGTCGGCGAGCAGGTCGCGATGCACGAGGTCACCCTGCCGATCGTCGTGAACCTGGTGAGCGCCGACGACGCGGCCGCCTCGGTGCCCGACTGCGGAGGTCACCGAGGAGGTCACGGTGCTGCTCTCGGCGCGTGCGCAGGACGAGGCGCGCGACCTCGCCGACGCCGGTCGCTTCGACGACGCCCGCCGCACGCTCCACGACGCTGCCGGCCGGCTGCGCAAGGCGTCGGCCGGCTCGCCCCGTGCCGAGGACCTCGAGCTCGAGGCGAAGCGCCTCGAGGAGCGTGGCGACGAGATCGGAAGCGGCGGCTACGACCTGATGTCGCGCAAGCACATGACGTTCGAGAACCGCCTGCGCAAGCAGCGCCGCTCCCGCCCCGGCTCGTGACGGTCAACCCGACGGGCC
>CAVTIC010000010.1:0-26970 GCA_963734685.1 uncultured Actinomycetes bacterium
GCCGCTTCCGTCGTCGTGCCGGCCCCCTCGCCGACCGCGGAGGTGGGAGCCTGAGCAGCGGCCTGTTCGGCGTTGATCGTCGCCTCGAGGCATCTGCGAACTGCTGGGTGAGCTTCTTGGAGATCTCGGGCAACAGACCTCGTGGACAGCTGGGCTGCGGCGCCCGTGAGGGCGATGTCGGCGGTCATCTTCACGGTGGTCTGAGCCTTGCACGGGCTCCAGCCACGAGGTGACGGTGGCGTTGGCGGCGCCCTTCCCCTTCGCCTCCATGCCCTTGGCGTGCAGCACCGCCCGGTGCGCGGCGTCGTCGCGCTCGGGTCATCTCGACGGTACCGGCGAACGACAGCGAGACCGGACCGAACTTCACGTTGACCTTGCCCTTCCAATGCTGCTCGTCGATCGTCTCGGTGAGCTCGGCGCCGGGCATGCATGGGGCGATACGCTCGACGTCGAGCAGATATGCCCAGAGGTCGTCGACCGGCGCGGCCACCGTGAACTCGTTCTCGATCAGCATCGGCAGCGCCTATCGGCGAACGGGCCCTGCGGGCGGGGTGTGATCACGAACCGATCTCCTGGAAGCGGGCGGGGTCCGCCTCGAACGCCTCGAGGCAGGCGGCCGAGCAGAAGTAGACGGTCCGTCCCTCGTGCGTCGTTCGATACCGCGCGTCGGCCACGTCGACCGTCATGCCGCAGACGGGATCGATCTCCTCGTGCCGGACGGCGGCCTCGGCTACGACCGCCGGCGCGTCGAGCTCGCCGGCGGCGCGCAGCCCGACGATCTCGGCGAGGATCGCGAGGGCGATCTCGTCGCTCCCGATGTGCCCGAGGTCGAGCCCGGCGGGGGCGTGCACCCGCTCGAGCAGCTCGTCGGCGACGCCACGGTCGCGAAGGTAGCCGAGCACCGCCTCGGCGCGCTTGGCCGATGCCACGAGCCCCACGTAGATCGCCGGTGTCGCCAGGGCTCGTTCCAGCGCGTCCTCGTCGTAATGCCCTTGGGTCGCGACGACGACGAACGAGCGATCGTCGACGTCGCCGAGATCGAGGGAGGTGACCACCGTATCGGCTTCGTGGCCGGACACCGAGCCTCCGTCGTCGATCGCGAGCGACCTCCATCCGAGCCCACGGGCCAGGCGGGTGAGGGCGAGCGCGGCGGGCGACCGCCCGATCGCCACGAGCTGGGGTTGCGGCAACACGGGTTCCACGTAGACCTCCAGGGCACCTTCGCTCTGACACGCGATCGGCACGCTCACGACGCCGTCGCGCGCGTGCTCCGCGAGCTCGCCGGGCGAACCGAGGAACAGCAGCCGCGGTGTGCCCTCGTCGATCGCCTTCAGGGCCTCGCGCACGACCGTCGGCTCAGCGCACGCCCCCCCGATCCATCCGCGCACCGTGCGATCGGGCGTGATCAGGGCGGTGGCGCCCTCCTTGCCCGACGAGGGCGCGCGTCGCCAGACCACGGTGGCGAGCACGTACGGACGACCACGCGCGGACAGCTCGGCGGCGAGCTTCAGGACCTCTGGTTTCACGAACCCCCTTGCGCCGCCTGGATCGCTTCCCAGACCCTCGCACTGGTGAGCGGCATGTCGACGTTCTTCACGCCGAGCGGCTGCAGCGCGTCGATCACCGCGTTCACGTACGCGGCGGGCGACCCGACGGTCGCCGACTCGCCGACGCCCTTCGCCCCGATCGGGTGGTGCGGAGACGGCGTGACCGTCTCGCCCAGCTCGAACCTCGGCGTCTCGACCGCGGTCGGCAGCAGGTAGTCCAGGAAGTTCGATCCGATGCAGTTCCCGTCGTCATCGAACGTGATCTGCTGCATCGCGGCGATGCCGTAGCCCTCGGTGAGCCCACCGTGGATCTGGCCCTCGACGATCATCGGGTTGATGCGCACGCCACAGTCATCGACGGCGACCATGCGCTTGACCTCCCACTCGCCGGTCTCGGGGTCGACCTCGACCGCGACGGCATAGGTACCGAACGGGAACGTGAGGTTCGGCGGATCGTAGTAGTAGTTGGCTTCGAGACCGGCCTCCATGCCGTCGGGGAAGTTCGTGTACGCGGCGAACGCGACGTCTTGGATCGTGACCGCCCGGTCCGGCGCGCCCTTCACCGTGTAGTTGGGACGGTGGAACTCCACGTCCTCCTCGCTCACCTCGAGCAGGTGCGCGGCGATCTTCCGCGCCTTCTCGCCGACGCGACGAGCCACCATCGCCGTCGCCGCACCTGAGACCGGGGTCGAGCGCGAGGCGTATGTGCCGAGCCCGTACGGCGTGTTGTCCGTGTCACCGTGCATCACCTTGATGTCTTCGGGCTGGATGCCGAGCTCCTCGGCCACGATCTGGGCGAACGTGGTCTCGTGTCCCTGGCCCTGCGTGATCGAGCTGATCTTCAGGATCGCCTTGCCCGTCGGGTGGATCCGCAGCTCGGCGCCGTCGTTCATCTTGAGGCCGATGATGTCGTAGTCCTTGTGCGGGCCGGCCCCGACGACCTCGGTGAACGAGGCGAGCCCGATGCCCCAGAGCTTGCCGTCGGCGCGTTCACGCTTCTGCTCCTCGCGCAGGCCCGCGTAGTCGATCCTCTCGAGCGCCTGGTCCATCGCGGCGTGGTAGTCGCCCGAGTCGTAGACGAACCCCGTGACCGATTCGTAGGGGAACTGGTCCTTGTCGATGAAGTTCTTCTTGCGGATGTCGGCCGGATCCATGCCGAGCTCGTACGCCGCGTTCTGCACGAGTCGCTCGATCAGGAAGGAAGCCTCGGTCACCCGGAACGAGCAGCGGTAGGCGACGCCGCCGGGCGCCTTGTTCGTGTAGTAGCCGTCGGCTTCGACATGGGCGGCCGGCAGGTCGTAGGAGCCGGTCACGATGTGGAAGAGACCGACCTTGAACTTGCTCGGCTGGGCGTCGGCATGGAACGCGCCCTCGTCGGCGAGCAGCGACGTCCGCAGGCCCAGCATCGTGCCGTCGTCCTTCAGCGCGAGCTCGCCGTGCATGTGGAAGTCGCGCGCGAACCCGGTCGAGATGAGGTTCTCACTGCGGTCCTCGATCCACTTCACGGGATGTCCGAGCAGCAACGAGGCGGCCGTGGCCACGACGTAGCCGGGGTAGACGGGCACCTTGTTCCCGAAGCCTCCACCGAGGTCGGGGGAGATGATGCGGATGTTCTCCTCGGGGAGGCCCGCGACGAGCGCGAACACCGTGCGGATCGCGTGCGGCGCCTGCGACGTCATGTAGATCGTCGCCTGCCCGGTCGCGGGGTCGACGTCGGCGACGCAGCCGCACGTCTCGAGCGGTGATGGATGTGAGCGCGGGTAGAAGGTGTCGAGCTTCACGACCCGGTCGGCGTCGGCGAACGCGCGATCGGTCGCCTCCTTGTCGCCGGACTCCCAGTGATAGATGTGGTTGTCGGTCTGGTCGTCCTTCTCGTCGCGGATCAGCGGCGCCCCGTCGGCGGCGGCGGCCTGCGGGGTGACGACGACGCCCAGCGGCTCGTAATCGACCTCGATCTTCTCGAGGGCGTCCTTGGCGACGTAGGGGTCGTCGGCGATCACCGCGGCGACCTCTTGTCCCTGGAAGCGCACCTTGTCGGTGACGAGCACGGCCTGCGTGTCGCCCGACAACGTCGGCATCCACGCGAGGTTGTGCTGCGCCATCAGCTCGCCGGTCACGACCGCGACGACGCCGGGCATCGCCTGAGCCGCTGAGGCGTCGATCGAGTTCAGCTTCGCGTGCGCGTACGGGCTCCGCAGGATCGCCATGTGCAGCATGCCGGGCAGCTGCACGTCGTCGATGTAGTTGCCTCGACCGCGGACGAAACGGTCGTCCTCCTTGCGTCGGACGCTGTGGCCGATGCCGCGGATCTCTTCGGTCTCGGTGGCCATGTGGTGTCGGCTCCTTCGATCTCGTGGCTCGTGGTCAGGCGTTCGCGGGCGCCGGAGCGGCCGATGCGGCCTGCTCTTGAGCTGCGGCCGCAGCCTGGATCGCTTTCACGATGTTCATGTAGCCCGTGCACCGGCAGATGTTGCCGCTGATCGCGGTGCGAACGTCGTCGTCGCTCGGCGTCGGGTTCTGCTCGATCAGGCACTTGCCGACGAGCATCATGCCGGGAGTGCAGAAGCCGCATTGCAGTCCGTGGTGTTCCTTGAACGCCGCCTGCATCGGGTCGAGGCCCGCCGCGGTCAGCAGGCCCTCGACGGTCGTGATCTCGACTCCGTCGGCCTGCACGCCGAACACGGTGCACGACTTCACCGGCGTGCCGTCGTAGAGCACGGTGCATGCGCCACAGCTGGTGGAGTCGCAGCCGATGTGGGTGCCGGTCAGGCGCAGATCCTCGCGGAGCACGTGCACCAACAGCTCGCGCGGCTCGATGTCGAGGGTGTGGGCGGTGCCGTTGACGGTGATCGTGACTTCCATCTGTCGTCGTCTCCTCGTCGCTCAGGCCGCGCCGGCCATCTCGGCGGAGCGGGTGAGCCCGCGCCGTACGTACACCTCGACCATGTGACGTTTGTACGCCTCGCTCCCGCGCACGTCGCTCACCGGGCTCGAGGCCGCGGCGGCGAGCCTGCCGGCCTCGGCGAACAGCTCCTGGCTCGGTGTCTGCCCGACGAGCGCGTCCTCGGCGGCGGTCGCCTTGATGTTCGTGAGCCCGACGCTCGTGAGGGCGATGCCCGCCGTGCCGATCGAGCCGTCCGACATCATCAGCCTGGTCGCGACCGCCACGGTCGCGTAGTCGCCGACCTTGCGCTCGAGCTTCAGGTATGTGCCGCCGTACGCACCGGTCGGCGACGTGATCTTGATCGTCGTGAGCAGCTCGGTCGGCTCGATCGACGACTGGAACGTGTCGGCGAGGAACTCGGTGACCGGCACCTCGCGCTCGCCGTCCTTGCTCTTCAGGACCACGCGGGCGTTCGCCGCGAGCATCACCGCGCCGAGGTCACCGCTCGGGTCGCAGTGGGTGAGCGAGCCACCGATCGTGCCGAGGTTGCGCACGAGCGGGTCGGCGATCTGCGGCGCGGCGGTCGCGATCATCGGGTACTTCGAGCTGATCAGGTCGGAACCGGCGAGCTGGTTGTGGCGGACGAGTGCGCCGATGTGCAGCTCGTCGCCCACCTCCTCGATCCCATCGAGGCCACCGACACGGTTGATGTCGATGAGATGTGCGGGCGCGGCGAAACGAAGCTTCATCATCGGGATCAGGCTCTGACCGCCGGCCAGGACCTTCGCGTCGTCGCCGAGCGAGGCGAGCAGGTCGAGCGCCTCGTCGATCGTGGTCGGCCGGTGGTACTCGAAACTGGAAGGCAACATCGCTGACCGTCCCCCTCTTCGTTCGCCGTGTCGTCGCCAACCGACGGCAGCCCTTCCTTATCCCACGGGTCGTGAGATCAGGCAAATCGTTTGCGTGGGTGACGGAACCCCACCTCGGATCAGCGCGCTTCGGCGCCCGGTGGCGGGCGGTCGTGGATCGGGCCGGGCCGCTCCTTGAGGAAGCCGCCGGCCCTTCCGTGTCTGGCGGCGACGATCTCGGCGACGATCGCCTGGGCGATCTCCTCGGGGCCTTCTGCGCCGAGGTCCAGCCCGGCCGGCCCGTGGATCCGCTCTCGGTCGGCGTCGCTGATCTCGACGCCCTCGTCGCCGAGCTCCATCAGCACGCGCTGCGTGCGCGCCGACGGGCCGAGCATGCCGATGTAGCCGGCCTCGGAGTCGAGCAGCGAGCGCAGGTACTCCTTGTCGCGCAGGAAGTTGTGGGTCATCACGACCACGTGGGTGCGCCGGTCGATCGCCGCGGTCTTCGCGAGGTGCTCGGGCGCCTCGACGGGCACGAATCCGGCCGCCTCGGGGAAGCGCTCCTCGTTGAGGAACCCCGGCCGGTCGTCGACGACGATCGGGTTCCAGCCGATGCCTCGAGCCGCGCGCACGAGCGGGATCGCGTCGTGTCCTGCGCCGCACACGAGTAGCCGCAGCGGGGGCTCGAGCACCTCCACGAACGCGCGCACACCGTGTTCGAACGTGCGCACCTCGGAACGTTCGTCGACCAACAGCTCGCGTGCGGCGATGATCGCCTCGGCGTCGACGACCGACAGTCCCAGCGAGCCCTCGTGGTCGCCGTGAGGCCGCACCACGATGCGCGCGCCGGGCGCGACGGCCTCGTCTTCACTCTCGAGCACCGTCACGACGCTGATCGGATGTTCCTCTTCGAGCGCGGCTCGCAGGGCGTGAGCCACCTCCGCGGCCTGCTCGGCAGGCTCGATGAACACCTCGATCGCCCCGTTGCACCCGAGGCCCAGCCCCCACACCGCGTCGTCGTCGGCCGTGAGGTCCCAGCCGGCGAGGCGGGCCGATCCTTCGTCCATGACCACGCGCGCCATGTCTGCGACGTCGCCTTCGAGGCAGCCGCCGCTGATGTTCCCGATCGGGGCCCCTTCCTCGGGTACGAGTAGCCGTGCGCCCGGCCGTCGGTACGTCGAGCCGCGCACCGCGACGATCGTCGCGAGCGCCATGCGTTCGCCCCTGGCGGACAGCGATTCGATCGCCTCGAGCACGTCGGTGATCTCGCTCATCGGTTCGATGGTCGCACAGCCCGCGGGAAGCGACGACCGGGCATGGGGCCTCGAGCCTGCGGGTCCTTCACCCCGGGGCGGCCCGCGCCGATAGGAACCCCGAGAACCCGGGGATGGACCAGACCTTCAACTTCCGCGCGGCCCCAGTGCCGCTGAGGCGCCGTCTGAACCCGCGGGCGATCGCGCTCGCGGTGGCGGCGTTCGTCGCGCTGTCCGGCGTCGTCTCATTCACGCGCTTGGTGATCGACAGCGAGCGGCGCAGCATCGAACGCGCCGAGCGGGCGGACGCCGTGACCTCCATCGTCGGCACGATCTCCGGCGGCGACGACCCGGCGGCGTCGAGTTCGGTCGCGGGGACGCAGGCGATCGACGCTCCCGCCCGCTCGGACGCCCGCGAGGCGCTCGACGCCGCGCGCCGGGCTGCAGCGGGGCGAGCATCGTTCCTCGACGCGGGGCCGGGGCAGCTCAGCTCGATCGCCCGGGCGCTGGTCTTCGTCGACGGTCCGTCCCCGGTGCCCGGCGTGGTGAGCGTGGCGTCGACCCGGGGGGCGTGGGCGGCGGCCGTCATGGGGCCGTCGGGCACGTGCTACTGGCTCCGCTTCTCGCCCGGCGATGGTCCGAGCTACGGGACCGGTGAGCCGTGCACGGGCGACGCCGCGCTCGCGGCCCGCGGAGACTCCTGGTAGTCACCGTCGCGGAGGCGTCCTGGCCGTCGCGGCTCACGCCCCGACGGGCGCCGAGCTCCGCGCGCCGACCGCGAGGCCGCTCTCGCGGTCGAAGAAGTGGAACCGAGCCGGGTCGACCGACAGCCGCACGGTGTCGCCCGGCCGGCAGTGCGTGCGGGCGTCCACGCGCGCGCAGAACCGGCACACTTGCTGCTCGTCGGCGATCAGCGGGATGTTGTCGTGGTCCGACTCGTCACTGGCCGCCGCGATCACGTCCTCGGTCAGCACGGGCGGGGCATCGACGGGGAAGATGATGTTCACCTCCGAGCCCAATTCCTCCGTCACCTCGGCGCGCACCTCGAGGGTGGGGAGGTCCTCGGTGTGCCAGACGTCGCAGTCCTCCAGGTCCGAGGGACGGATGCCCAGGATCACCCGACCTCCAACTCGGTCCTGGAGCCCGTCGGAGTCCTGGCGCGGCAGCGAGAAGCCGCCGAAGGAGATCGTCGTCTCGCTCACGTCGGCTTCGACCAGGTTCATGGGCGGTGAGCCGATGAAGGCGGCGACGAAGAGATTCGCCGGGTGGTTGTAGAGGTTCTGCGGCGTGTCGACCTGCTGCAGGACACCGTCCTTCAGCACCGAGACTCGCTGGCCGAGCGTCATCGCCTCGACCTGGTCATGGGTCACGTACACCGTGGTCGTGCCGAGACGCTCGTGCAGGCGGGAGAGCTCCGCTCGCATCTGGACGCGCAGCTTCGCGTCGAGGTTGGACAACGGCTCGTCCATGAGGAAGGCACGAGGCTCTCGGACCATCGCCCGGCCCATCGCGACACGCTGCCGCTGGCCGCCCGAGAGTTCCGCGGGCTTGCGGCCCATGAGCGGGACCAGGCCCAGGATCCTCGCGGCGTCGGCGACCCGCGTGCGTTGTTCATCCTTCGGGGTCTTTCGCAGCCGCAGGCCGAAGCCGAGGTTCTGCTCGACCGTCATGTGCGGGTAGAGCGCGTAGTTCTGGAACACCATCGCGATGTCGCGGTCCTTCGGCGGCAGGTCGGTCACCTGCGTTCCCCCGATGGAGATCTCGCCGGCTGTGACCTCCTCGAGACCGGCGAGGATACGCAGGATCGTGGACTTGCCGCACCCCGACGGTCCGACGAGGACCATGAACTCCCCGTCACCGATCTCGAGCGATACGTCGTTCACGGCGACGACGTCGGTGCCGAAGACCTTCGAGACGCGGTCCAGGACGATGTCGGCCATCAGCGGTGCTCCTTCCGTCGGGGATGAGTGTGTGCGGCCAGCCGAGCGTGGGTCAAGGCACGGCGCGCGCGGGCGTAGGCGGCCGCCGGCGCGCCGAGCCTGTCGAGACCCAGCCACGCGGCGCCGGTCACGGGGGGGTCGGTCAAGACGGTGAACCCCGCGGCCGGCGCGACCTCGTGCACGCCGTCGCGGATGCGACGGAAGAACGCGTCGTCGTCGGTGCGGAAGATGCCCCCGCCGAGCACGACGTCGACATCCAGCTTCTGCATGCGCAGCCGCTTGATCGCGGTGGTGATCATCGCGACGATCTCATCGGCTTGCCGATCCACGACGCTCCGGGCGACGGGGTCACCCGCCGATGCGGCACTGAACACGAGCGGCGCGAGCTCGACGAGGCGGTCCTCCTCCACGCGTCCGTAGTACACGGCCTCGAGCACCTGACGAGGCCGTCGGAGCCCGAAGTGCGCCGGGACGAGTTCGGCGAGCGCCGTCTTCGCACCGCGGCCGTCCTCCGACCGGATCGCGTACCAGAGCGCCGCCTCGCCCACGTCGGAACCGCCTCCCCAGTCACCGGAGATCGGACCGACCGCGGGGAACCGGGTGATCCTGCCGTCGGGGGCTACGGCGGAGCAGTTCGTGCCGAAGCCGCACACCACGCCGACACCCCAGTGCCGCTCGGTGCCGGCCCGCAAGACGGCGAACGTGTCGTTGCGCAGGACGCTCTCCTGGGTGAGGCCCTGCGCGCGCAGCCACCGCAGGATCTTCCGGTCGTCTGCCGGAAGGTCGGCGCCGGCGAGGCAGTACACGCCGAGATCGGCAACGGGGAAGGCGAGATCGATCTGCGCGTCTCTGCACGCGCCGTACACGGCATCGAGCACCTGGCCCATGTGCTGCGGGCCACCGTTCTCCTCGAACTCTCGGGTTCGGATCCTGGAGGCTCCCAGCACGGTACCGTCCCGCCGCAGTAGCGCGGCGTCGATCTTCGAACCGCCTCCGTCGACCGCGAGGAGCGCCGGCCGGCGGCTCACGGGAGCTCCTCGAGCTCGTCGACGGTCACGAACGATGCGCCGGCGTCGCGGAGCCCATCGACGATCGGTCGCACGGCCTCGGCCGTGCCGCCCGGCCAGCTGTGGAGAAGCACGACGGCCCCGTCGCCGTGTCGCGTGACCCGCTCGAGCGCGTCGTCGGCGATCGCGGTACCGGTGCGCCACGGCTCCCAGTCGTCGAGCTCGACGTGCCAGTGCACGTTGCGGTAGCCGAGGGAAGCCAGCATCGCCAGCACGCGGGGGTCGTCGTGCCCGGCACCGAAGGGACACCGGAACCATGGCCGCGGGTCGGTGCCCGTCGCGGCGACGATCGCCTCGGTGGCATCGGCCATGTCGGAGGCGAGGCCCGGGTCGGTCAGCAGGGGCATCCGCGCGTGGTAGTGCGAGTGGTGCCCGACGAGGTGCCCCTCGTGGGCGATGCGCGTGGCGATCGAGGGGTGCGCTTGCGCCCAACGACCCTGCACGAACACGGTGGCGCGGACCTCCAGGTCACGCAGGGTGTCGAAGATGCGTTCGGCGGCGTCGGGAGGGCACCACGGCCGATCGGGATGCTCCGCGTCGAAGGTCAGCGCGACCCGGAACCCGGAGCGCCCTGTCGAGCCGACCGCACCCTCTCGGCGCTCATTCATGGGTGGTCACCTTGGCCGCGCGGTAGTAGGCCCCGGGGTCACGGCCGCGGAGTCCCGCGAGCCGCCAGGCGAGCAGCTGGCAGGGGAGGATCGACACCGCGGGAGCGAGGGCGCGCTCGAGCGGGCCCGTCGCGATCCGCATCGCTCCCGATCCTGGCTGGTCGTCGGTCGTGACCAGGAGGACACCCGCCCCTGTCGCGAGCAGTTCGTCGGCCAGGGTCAGGTCGAGCGCAAGTGTCTCGGGCTCGGTCGCGATTACGACGGCGGCCAGACCCGGTCCCGCGAGCTCCAGCGGTCCGTGACGGAACTGGCCGGTCTGGAGGGACTCCACCGGCATGCCCACGGCCTCCTTGATCGTGAGTGCGCCCATCTCCGCTGCGGCCCGGCCCGGTCCTCGGCCGAGGATCACCACCGTCTCGCGATCGCCCAGCCACGACACCAGCCGCTCCGGCAGATCGGCGTCGCCCAGCAGGCCTTCGATCGCCACGGCGGCCAGCTCGGCGTCGGTCGCGAGGCGCTCGAGCGCCTCGCCGGGCGCGGTTCCCCCGAGCATCCGGGCGAGCGCGCCGAGGACGACGAGGGAGCCTGCGAAGGTCATCGTCGAGGGGCCCGTCTCCTCGCCAGCTCCGGTGTCGACCGAGAGATCGGCCAGCGAGGTGAGGGTGTTCGCGGTGCCGTTCGTGATCGCGACCACCACCGGGCGCTCTGCCTGTCCGGCGAGACCGGCGGCCACCCGCACCACCTCGACGCTCTCGCCCGACTGGCTCACCGCGACGAGCATCGTCGAAGGGCGGAGCATCCCCGTCCGGAAGTGCAGGAGCTCGGCGGCGTCGAGCATGACCGCCGCGATGCCCGCGCGGGCCAGCTCGGCCACGGCCGGGTAGCACGCGTCGTAGGAGCTCCCCATGCCGGTGAAGACGAGGGTCCGCCCGGCCGATGCACGGGCGATATCGTCGAGGACGGAGCGCTGGTCGTCGAGCCCGGACGCCGCTCGCCGCAGGGCGTTCGGCTGGCCGGCGATCTCGGCGATGAATGGGTCAGGAAAGTTTCCTAACGATTTCATCGCCGCGAGTGTACGATGCCGGCACCATGGGTGTGAAGGTGGCGGTGGTCGGCGGCGGGAGCACCTACACCCCGGAGCTCGTGGAGGGGTTCGTGCGACGCGACGACCGTCTCCCGGTCGACGAGCTGGTGCTGCTCGACATCGATCGGGAGCGGCTCGACGTCGTCGGTGCGCTCGCCGACCGCATGATGCGCAAGGTCGGCTGGACCGGGCGGCTGGGTCTCAGCACCGACCGGCTCGAGGCGATCGAGGGGGCCGACTTCGTGATCGTGCAGCTCCGGGTCGGGGGGAATCAGGCGCGCTACCTCGACGAGACGATCCCGCTCGATTTCGGGTGCATCGGTCAGGAGACGACCGGCCCTGGGGGGTTCGCGAAGGCGTTGCGCACGGTGCCGGTCGTGCTCGAGCTCGCGCAGCTCACGGCGGAACGAGGCGCGCCTGGAGCGTGGTTCGTCGATTTCACGAACCCGACCGGACTCGTGTCGCAGGCGCTGCTCGATGAGGGGCACCGGGCGATCGGGTTGTGCAACGTTGCGATCGGGTTCCAGCGTGACTTCGCCGAGATCTTCGACGTGGACCCAGGTCACGTGCGGCTCGACCACGTGGGCCTGAATCACCTCACGTGGGAACGCAAGGTGCTCGTCGACGGCGTCGATCGCCTCCCGGAGCTGCTGGATCCGGCCGCCGACCCCAGCGCCGCGGTTCGCGGGTACCTGGACGAGCTCGACGAGGAGATCCCGCTGGAGATCGCCCGGACCTTGGGCGCGATCCCCTCGTACTACCTGCGGTACTACTACCTGACCGACCGGGTGATGCGGGAGCTGCGGGGTGGGCGCAACCGGGCCAAGGAGGTCATGGAGATCGAGGCCGGGCTGCTCGAGCTCTACAAGGATCCCACCCTCGACACGAAGCCGAAACTGCTCGAGGAGCGGGGAGGCGCCTTCTACAGCGACGCTGCTGCGGCACTGGTGGCGTCGCTGCATGCGGGCACCGGCGACGTGCAGGTCGTGAACCTGCCGAACGCCGGTGCGATCCCGAACCTGCCCGACGACGACGTCGTGGAGATCGCGGCTCGCATCGATGCCTCCGGTGCACACGCCATCGCCACCGACCCGCTCGCACCCGAGATGGCCGGTCTGGTCCAGCACGCGAAGGCCTACGAGCGCCTCACGATCGATGCCGCCACCTCGGGCAGCCGGGCCACCGCCCTGAAAGCGCTGCTGGCGAACCCCCTTGTCGGGGACTACGAACGAGCCCGGCCCCTGCTCGATGCGCTGCTTGCGGCGAACGAGCGCCACCTGCCCAGGTTCTTCCCGGCCTGACAGCTGCTCGATCAGTCCCTCGGCAGCTCCCCCGCGTGGCGCTGCACCTTCGCGAGGGCGTCGACCGCGTCCTGCACCCCGCGCTCCCCGTCGCGGAACACCGCCTCCATGAGGTAGACGGATTCGCGGAGCCCTGCGGCCTCGGCGACGGGGAACGACATCCCCCGTGGGTCGAGGCGGTCGGCGTGCTCGACGGCCACGGGTAGACGTGACAGCGACGGCTGGAACAGCTCGTAGCGGCTCATCGGCGGGTACTGCACCTCCGCCGGGATGCCCTCAGCCTCGAGGGCGGCGCAGACGATCTCGTTCGTGGCGCCGCCGAACGCACCTGGGTCGATCGCCAGGATGTAGTTGTAGAAGCTCCATCGCGTGATGCGCCCGTCGCGGGGCATGACCCGCACGCCTGGGATGTCGGCCGCCGACCGCTCGAAGCGAAGGCCGTTGGTCGCGCGCTCTTCCTGCTGTCCCGGGAACCGCCGCATCGCGACCACGAGCAGCGCGGCGTTCAGCTCGGAGAGCCGGTAGTTCGCTCCGAACGTGAACTCCTTCTCCTCGGTGTCCTTCGCGCGTCCGCAGTCGATGATCGAGTGTGCGCGCCGTGCCAGCGTGTCGTCGTTCGTCAGGAGCGTGCCGCCCTCGCCGGAGGTGAGGATCTTCGACGATTGGTGGCTGAACGAGCCGAAGTCGCCGATGCATCCGGCGCCGCGGCCACGCCACTCCTGCCCGTGGGCATGTGCGCAGTCCTCGATCACGGCCAATCCGTGCCGGTCGGCGATCTCGGTCAGCCGGTCCATGTCGGCCATCTGGTGACCGAGGTGCACCGGGATGATCGCCCGCGTGCGCGGCGTGATCGCCGCCTCCACGAGATCGGGGTCGATGCACCACGTCTCGGGGGTGACGTCCACGATCACGGGCAGGGCGCCCGCGGCCATCGGTGCGTAGGCGGTGGCGGCGAACGTCAGGGCCGGCACGATCACCTCGTCGCCCCATCCGACGTCGAGCGCCTTGCACGCGACCTCCATCGTCACGGTGCCGTTCATCATCAAGACCCCATGGCGAGCGCCCTGGTACGCGGCGAAGGCCTCCTCGAACGCCGTCGCGTTCACGCCGGGCTCAGGGAACCCTCCCCACTCGCCGCCTCGCACGACCTCGGACACGGCCGCGACGTACTCATCGTCGGGCGCGGGCCACGCAGGGTACGGCGTCGAGCGCACGGGGGTCCCTCCGTTCACTGCGAGTTCAGCCATCGTCGTGCTCTCCTCTCTCAGTGCTCTCTCGGGTTTCGGTCAGGTCTCCGTCACCCACGTCTCGTGCTGGCCAACGTCTCGGCGGCTCCCGCTCATGACCCGGCTGTTAGCGTGGCCCCGATGGGCGCACGCGTCGTCGTGATCGGCGGGGGATCGGCCTACATGCCGGGGATCGCGTTCGCCTTCGCCGATCATGCCGAAGCGTTCGGGGACGCGACCCTGGTGCTGCAGGACGTCGACGCCGGCGTGCTCGACCTGCAACGGCGTCTGACGGGCAGCATCCTGCGTTCGAGGGGAGCCGGAGGCGTTCGGGTGGAGGCTCATGCCGATCGGTCCCCGGCGCTGGAGGGCGCCGACGTCGTGCTCGCGGCCTTCCGGCCGGGTGGTCTGGAGGCCCGGCACCTCGACGAGCGCATCGCGATCGACCACGGCGTGATCGGACAGGAGACCGCCGGACCCGGGGGGTTCGCCATGGCCCTCAGATCGGTGCCGATCGTGCTCGAGATCGCCGAAGAGATGAGGAGGCTCGCGGCCTCGGAGGCCGTCCTCCTGGACTACACGAACCCGGTGCAGGTCGTGAGCGAGGCGATGCGCCGGTTCGGCCCGGCGCTGCCGTTCCTCGGCCTCTGCGATCAGACCGCCGGCGAGGCCCGGTTCCTCGCGAGGCTGCTGGGCGTCGACGCTGATGCGATCGCGCTCGACACGTGCGGCACGAACCACATGACGTTCACGAGAGGGGTGCGGGTCGCGAGCGAGGACGTCACCCCCGAGCTGTGGACGCTGCTCGACTCCCTGCCGTTGGAACGCCTGACGTCCGACGCCGAGCGGCGAATCGTGCAGCTGTTCCGCATGCTGCATCACGTGCCGAGCGAGTACATGCAGTACTTCTTCTTCCACGACGAGGTGCTGGCCGAGCAACGAGCGCGGGGTCGCACGCGCGCGCAGGAGGTGATGGCGATCCTCCCCTCGGTGCTCGAGAGCTACCGACGGGAGGCCGACGCCGAGGATCCGCGACCGTCGATGGCACGCGCGAGCGAGGAGCACGGCGACTTCGCCGTCACCGTGATGGCCGCGATGCTGACCGGCACGCACCGGCGAGCGATCCTGAACCTCCCGAACGCCGGACAGGTCGACGACCTCCCCGACGGCACGATCGTCGAGACCCCTGCGACGATCGACGGCCGAACCGTCTCGCCTGTCCCGCAGGGAGCGCTCCCCGTCGAGGTGAGCGGGCTGGTCCGACAGGTCGCGGTGCACGCTGCGATGACCGCCGAGGCCGCGGTCACGGGAGATCGCGAGCTGGCCGTGACGGCCCTGGCCGTGCACCCCCTCGTTCGGAGCGTGAACCTGGCGGATGCGCTCGTGGCCTCCTACCTCGATGCGCACGCCGCGCACCTCCCCGCGGGCTGGGGGGGCCGATGACCGGCGACGGGGGGTTGGACCTGCGAGGGGTGCTCGCCGTCCGGGTCGAGGAGTCGACGACGGGGTTCCCGGCCGGCGCCGATCTCGCGGTCGCCGACGTCGGATCGCGGGGGTGGAACCTGTTCGAGGACCTCGTGCCGCCGGTCGTGGTGCTTCGAGAGCGCGCTCTCGAGCACAACCTCGACCTGATGTCGGCTTACTGTCGGGCCAACGGCGTCGAGCTCGCTCCGCACGGGAAGACGTCGATGGCCCCGCAGCTGTGGGCCCGCCAGCTCGATGCGGGTGCGTGGGGCGTCACGGCAGCCACCCCGGTCCAGGCTCGTGCGATGCGCTCGGCCGGGGTGCCTCGCATCCTGCTCGCGGACGAGCTGGTCGACGCGGGGTCGATCGGGTGGGTCGCCCGCGAGCTCGCCGACGAGGCGTTCGGCTTCGCCTGCTGGGTCGACTCGGCGCGAGGGGTGGAACTGTTGCGCGAGGGACTCGTGGCCGGCGGGGCGCCGCGGCCGCTGTCGGTGCTGGTCGAGCTCGGGCATGCGCGGGGCCGATCCGGATGCCGGAGCGTCGCGGAGGCGCTCGACCTCGCCGCCCTGGTCGACGACGCGCCGGAGCTGGCGCTCGTCGGGGTCGCGGGCTACGAGGGCACGGTCTGCGGCGACCGTGGACCGGTGTGTGTCGACGCGGTCGATGCGTTCCTCCGCGACCTCCGTGAGCTCACGAGCGAGCTGCTGGCTCGCGGGGCCTTCGATACCGCCGGCGAGGCGATCGTCAGCGCCGGAGGGAGCGCGTTCTTCGACCGTGTGGTGGCGGTGCTCGGGAAGGGCTGGGCCGCGGGGGCCGCGGTGCGGCTCGTGCTGCGGTCTGGGTGCTACCTCACCCACGATCACGGCGTGTACGAGCGCAACTCTCCGATGTCCGCGGCGACCGATCCCGGCGGCCGCTTCCTGCCGGCGTTCGAGGCGTGGGGCGCCGTGCTGTCGCGTCCCGAGACCGCGTGTCGTCGTCGTCGGTCTGGGCAAGCGCGATGTGCCGTCGGACATCGATCTGCCCGTGCCGCTCCGCATCCGGAGGTCGACCGGATCGTTCACCGACGCCGCCGGGATCGTGGTGCGGCGGCTGATGGACCAGCATGCGATCTGCGACGTGGGCGGCAGCGGTGCGCCACCGGACGTGGGCGACCTCGTGGCGTTCGGCGTCTCCCATCCCTGCACGGCCTTCGATCGTCGCCGGGTGATCCCCGTGGTCGATGATGACGATCGCGTCGTGGATGCCGTGGCCACGCTGTTCTGATCGCGGCGTCGACGCCGGATCTCGTGCGGCGCGGGCTGGGTCACACATCGACGTCTGCGTGCGCGCACCGACATCGCCGAGGACGCCCGCGGCCGCCGCTCCCGCCGCCGCTCCCGCTCGCAGCGACTCGAGGCATGATGCCCCGTCGAGCCGGGCAGCCAGGTAGCCGGCGTTGAACGCGTCGCCGGCGCCGACGGGGTCGACGTCGTCGGAGGCCGGTGGACGGAGCTCGCGCCAGGCGCCGTCGGGCTCCAGGACCGCGGCGCCGTCGGCGCCGCGCTTCACGACGACCTCGCTGGGCCCCAGCTCCGCGCAGCGCCTGGCCGAGTCCACGCCCGAGCCGCCCACGAGCGAGGCGAGCTCTCGCTCGCCGCTGAGCACCACCTCGCAGCGTTCCAGCAGCGGCATCACGAGCTCGTGTGCGCGATCGGACCCCCAGAGGCCCGGACGGAGGTTCGGGTCCACGGCGCGGAGCCCGCCGGCACGGTCGAGGAGCGCGATCGCCGCGGCCTGCGGTCCCGGCCCGAGCATCGCCGTGATCCCGGTCACGAGCACGGCGCGGGCGTCGGCGATCGGCACCCCGTCCAGCGCGCCCGGGTCGAGCGCGCTCGCGGCCGATCCGGCTCGCCAGTAGCGCACCCCTCCCCGGGTATCGCGGAGCATCAGGCCGGTGGATCGCGCCGGGTCGGTTCGGACCCATCGGAGATCGACCCCTTCCAGCTCGAGGGCCTCGCGCACGCGCGTTCCGGCCGGGTCGTCCCCGAGGCGGCTGATCCACGCCGTACGGAACCCCAGACGGGAGAGGGCGACGAGTGCGTTGCTCTCGGCGCCGCCGTGGGTCGCGGCGAACGCCGACGCGGTCTCGAGCGGCCCGTCGCGGGCGACGAGGGAGAGCATCGTCTCGCCGAGCCCGATCACGTCGTAGGTCGTGCCGCTCATCTCCTCGCCGCCTCGAGCGCGGCAGCGGCGCGGGCTCGCAGTTCGTCGAGCTCGGCGGGTGTCTCGGGCGGACGGTGTCCGGTGAGCGCCGACCCGAGACCGACCGCCGTCGACCCGGCGGCGAGATAGGCGCCGACATCGTCGACGGCGATGCCGCCCGTGGCGAGCAGCCCGACCCCGGGGAACGGCGAGCGCAGGGCACGGATCAGCTCCGGCCCGCCACACGGACCGGCGGGGAAGACCTTCACGGCCGAGGCCCCCAGGCGACGAGCTCGCAGCAGCTCGGTCGGCGTGAGCACACCGGGGATCGGCTCGACGCCGAGGGCGAGCGCCTGCTCGACCACCGCGTCGACGAGTCCGGGCGACACGACGAAGCCGGCTCCGGCGTCGGCGCTCGCCCGCACCTGATCGGCGTCGAGCACGGTGCCCGCGCCGATCGTGGCGCCGGTCCCCGCGATCGATGCGATCGCGTCCAAGGCCCCGGGCGTGTCGAGCGTGACCTCCAGGAGCGGGATCCCTGCGTCGGCCAGTGCCTCGAGGACCGGGATGAGGTCGGCCGTCGCCCGATAGCGGACGATCCCGACCAGCGGTCCTGCATCGATGATCGTCATCGTTGCCCGCGGCCCTCCGTGCGCCGGTCGGGGCGGTTCCGCCGATTGTCTTGACTCGGGTCCGAGAGCGAGCGTAGCATCCGCCCGAATAGTTAGGAAAGTTTCCTTTGCACTGAGGGGAGGCGCGACGAACCTCGACCGGAAGGCTCCGGCCGCGGGCACGCCAAGCCTGCTTCGCGCGATCAACGAACGCACCGTGCTGGATTGCGTGCTGCGCATCGGTCCGATCTCCCGGGCCCAGATCGCACGCGAGACCGCCTTGTCCAAGCCGACGGTCTCGCAGGCGCTCGCCGGGCTCGAGCGTGCGGGCCTCGTCCACGAGGCAGGCCGGTCGAAGGGCGGGAAGGGACCCACGGCCATCTTGTACGAGCTGAACCCCCGGGCCGGCTGGGTCGTCGGCATCGACGTCGGACGGGACTGGGTCCGGGCCGCGATCGCCGATGTCACCGGGGAGTTCGTCGCTCGCCGGGACGAGCGGGCGCGAGTGAAGAGCGCGCGGACGTTGATCACGCAGATCGGCGCGATCGCCCACGGGCTCGCGGCCGACGCAGGCATCAGGTGGCGACAGGTGACGTTCGCCACGGTGGGGAGTCCCGGCGTGTTCGAGCCAGAGCGTGGTCAGGTGGCGCTCGCCTACAGCCTGCCGGGGTGGGGGCGGGAGGGCCTGGTCGAGATGGTGCAGGCCGAGCTCGGCACCAAGACCGCCTTCGAGAACGACGTGAACCTGGCAGCGCTCGGCGAGCAGTGGCACGGTCTCGGCAAGGGCGTGGGCAACTTCGTCTACCTGCACCTGGGCACGGGCGTGGGCATGGGGCTGGTGCTCGACGGCGAGCTGTTCCGCGGCAGCACGGGGGCTGCCGGCGAGGTGGGGTACATGCCGCTGGCGGGCACCGACCTGAAGGACCCGACGAGCCGCCGCCGTGGGCCGCTCGACGCCGCCGCGAGCGCCGCCGGGGTCGTCGCGGCCGCGCGGAAGCTGGGCATGTCGCCGCCGCTGACCGCCAAGCGCGTGTTCAACGCTGCTCGCGCTGGCGACGCGAAAGCCACGCGGGTCGTGCGCATGGAGGCCGGGCGCATCGCGCTCGCGGTCGCGGCGGTCGCCTCGGTCGTCGATCCGGAGCTCGTGATCCTGGGCGGTGGCATCGGCGGCAACGGCGATCTGCTGCTCGATCCGGTGGAACGGGAGCTGCGTTCGATCTCGCCGTTCCGACCACGGGTCGAAGCATCGGTGCTCCGCGAGGAAGCCACGCTGTACGGCTCGGTGTTCATGGCGCTGCAGGCGGCGCAGGACCAGTTGTTCGCCAGGGGCAAGGTGCCGGCCTGATGCACGGAAGATCGCTCACGAACGTACAACCGATCACAGGCAGCTCGGAAGAGATCCCGGGTCGACCGGGGGAGGGAGGCGCACGATGAGGCGTTTGGTGGTGGCGACGGCCGTGCTCGCGTTCGTGGCCGCGGCGTGTACGGCCGGTGGCGGGGACGAGCCCGCTCCCACCGTGGACACCGCCGCGTCGAACGAGCCGGTGACCGTCACGCTCACGGGGGAGTGGACCTCGAAGCGTGAGTGCGACGAGTGGCAGAACTCGTTCAAGGACGGTTTCGAGGCCGAGTACCCGTGGATCACGGTCGATGCGAAATGCGGCGTGACCGAGGAGAAGCAGATCGCGGCGATCAACGCGGGGAACCCACCTGACGCGTTCCTGTCCTTCGGGGTCGACAACGTCGGACGCTTCTGTGATTCGGGCGCATGGGTGGACCTGAACCCCTACATCGACGGGGAGGCCGGGTTCGATCGCAGCATCTTCCCCGAGACCGCGCTCACGTACACGAGCTTCGAAGGAACGCAGTGCTCGCTGCCGTTCCTGACGGACACGACCGCGCTCTACTACAACCTGGACCTGTTCCAGAAGGCCGGTCTGACCGATCCGCCGAAGACCACGGACGAGTTGACCGAGGACGCGAAGGCGCTCACCGAGTTCAACGCCGACGGGTCGATCAAGGTCGCCGGGTTCGTGCCGGTGACCGACTACTACTGCTGCAGCAGCAACCTCTTGAACCTGGGTCACATGTTCGGCGCGCAGTACCTCGACGAGGCGGGCAACCCCGCCTACGCGACCGATGCCGCGTGGGCCGAGATGTTCCAGTGGCAGCACGACTTCATCGCCGAGGTCTATGGTGACGGCGACTTCCAGGTCGGTGCCGACAAGCTGCGCAAGTTCGTGGCCGGCGCCGGGAACGAGTGGGGCAAGCCGCAGGACTTCCAGCAAGGCCGGGTCGCGATGCAGATCGACGGTGAGTGGCGGAACGCCTTCCTGGCCGATTTCGCACCCGACCTCAACTACGACACGGCCCCGCTGCCGACCGCTCCCGACAAGACCGATCAGTACGGGTCGGGCGTCGCCGGTGGCACGATCATCGGCATCCCGAAGGGGGCCGAGCATCCGGCGGAGGCGTGGCTGCTTGTGAAGTACCTGGCGACGAACACCGACACGCTCGTCTATATGGCGAACTTCGTGAACAACGTGCCGACGACGATCGAGGCGATCAACTCGCCGGATCTCGATCTGCCGGAGCAGTTCGGCACCTTCATGGATGCCTTCAACCACCCGGACTCGGCATACCGGCCGACGACGGTGATCGGCGAGGAGTTGGAGCAGTACCTGGTCAACTTCGCGGCCGACTGGCAAGCGGGTGATGCGACCGACCTTCAGGCCGGGCTCGAGAAGGCCACCCAGGAGACCCAGGACGCCCTCGAGCAGGCGCAACTCTAAGGAGGGGAGCCACGGCGCAGGCGACGACCACGACGCCGATCGAGCGGGGGGCGCGACGAACGTCCCCCGCTCGCCGGCGCCAGGCCCGGAAGCGGTATCTGCTGGTGCTGCTGTTCATGTCGCCGTGGATCGTGGGGTTCCTCGCGTTCACGCTCTACCCGATGATCTCCAGCTTGTACTTCTCCTTCACCAGCTACGACTTGCTCTCCACCCCTCACTGGATCGGGCTCGAGAACTACCGCTTCATGTTCACGAAGGACCCGCTGTTCTGGACGGCGATCAAGAACACGGCGTGGATCATCGTGATCGGTGTGCCCGTTCGCATCCTGGCGGCGATCGTCACCGCCTCGTTGCTCGTCCGCCCCAAGCGCGGGGTCAAGGCCTATCGCACGCTCTTCTTCGTGCCGACCCTGGCCCCGGCCGTCGCCGCCGCGTTGGCGTTCCTCTACCTGTTCAACCCAGCCACGGGCCCCGTGAACCAGATCCTCGGGGCGATCGGTATCAAGGATCCGCCGCTGTGGCTCTACGACGCACAGTGGTCCAAGCCCACCTTGGTGCTGCTGATCCTGTGGGGCGTCGGCGACGCGATGATCATCTTCCTCGCGGGCATGCTCGACGTGCCGCGTCAGCTCTACGAGGCGGCCGACATCGAAGGCGCCAGCGGCTGGCAGAAGTTCCGCTCGGTGACCCTGCCGTTGATCTCGCCGGTCATCTTCTTCTCGCTCGTGATCGGCGTGATCTACGGCTTCCAATACTTCACGCAACCGTACGTGATCAGCTTCTGGCTCACCGGTGACGCCGCCCAGATCGGCCACCCGCAGAACTCGCTGCTCTTCTTCACCTCGCGGCTGTACCAGATGGGGTTCCAGAACTTCAAGATGGGGTACGCCTCGGCGCTCGCGTGGGTGCTGCTCGTGGTGACGATGATCTGCACCCTCGTGATACTGCGGAACTCGAGGCGCTGGGTGCACTACGGAGGGGGACTCCGATAGCCACGCCGACCGTCTCCGTCGCGCGAGGGCCGTCAACGGTGCCCGCCGCTCCGTTGGTGCCGCGGCCGGTGCCGCCCGAGATCCGCCGGCGCCAGTTCCTGATGTCGGTCGCGAACCACTCGATGCTGATCGCGGTCGCCGCGATGTTCACCCTGCCGTTCCTGTTCGTGATCCTCACGTCGCTGATGACGACCGACCAGGCGCTGACCACCGAGCTGTGGCCGCGGCCGTTCCAGTGGAGCAACTACGCCGAGGTGTTCGAACGGCTGCCGGTGATCCGCTACGCGTTCAACACGATGACGATCGCGACGCTGTCGACCGTCGGCGTGCTGGTCTCGAGCATCCCGGTCGCGTACGCCCTGTCGCGCATGCGGTGGCGCGGCCGGAACGCAGCGTTCGTCGTGATCCTCGCGACGATCATGCTGCCCTACCAGGTCACGATCGTGCCTCTCTACGTCGTGTTCGCGCGCTATGGGTGGATCCCGTCGTTCAAGCCGCTGATCGTGCCGCTGTTCTTCGGCGACGCGTTCTCGATCTTCCTGATGCGTCAGTTCTTCATGACGATCCCCGAGGAGTTGTCCGACGCGGCGCGGGTCGACGGCGGGAGCGAGTGGCAGATCATGACGCGCGTGGTCGTGCCGCTCGCGAAGCCGGCGATCGCGGCGGTGGCGCTGTTCCAGTTCCTCTACTCGTGGAACGACTTCTTCGCACCCCTGCTGTTCCTGAGCGACAACCCGAACCTGTGGACGCTCGCGATCGGGTTGAACGAGTTCCGAGGGCTCCACCAGGTCGAGTACAACCTGATGCTGGCAGCCTCGGTGTTGTTCATGCTCCCCGTGATCGTGTTGTTCTTCCTGGCTCAGCGGGTGTTCATCGAGGGCGTCACGCTGACCGGCGTCAAGGGCTAGTCGGGTTCGTCTCGTCGAACGGAGGTCGCGGGGTGCGTGTGGCGTTGTTCGGATGCGGGTGGGTGCAGGACTTCCACGCGCGCGGGGTGCTGGCGCACGGGGACGAGCTGGTCGCCGTCGCGAACCATCGGGAGGAGAGCGCCGTCGTCTTCGCCGAGCGGCACGGCGTGCCACGCGTGACCACCGACTGGCAGGCGCTCGCAGCCGATCCTGAGGTCGACGCCGCCATCGTGGCCACACCGAACTTCCTGCACGCGCCCCAGTCGATCGCGCTGCTGGAGGCGGGTACGCACGTGATGGTCGAGAAGCCGATGGCGGTGTCGGTCGCCGAGTGCGACGCGATGATCGAGGCGGCGCGTTCCTCGGCGGTGTCGCTGATGGTGGCGCATTGCTGGCGGTTCCGAGACGAGGTGATCGCGCTCCGCGATCGCATCGTGGCAGGCGATCTCGGCGAGGTCGTGAAGACCAGCGGCTACGGCGTGCATGCGAACTGGGGACCGAGCGGGTGGTTCACCGACCCCGAGCTCTCGGGGGGCGGGGCGCTGGTCGACATGGGCGTGCACGCGATCGACACGGCGCGGTTCCTGCTCGGCGACCCGGAGCCCGGCCGGGTGTGCGCGACGATCGGCACCCGGTACGGCGCGTACGACGTCGACGACGACGCGATCCTGCTGATCACGTGGTCACAAGGCACGAACTCGATCGTCGAGAGCGGTTGGTGGCATCCGCACAAGGAGGGCATGGAAGCCGACACCGAGGTCTACGGCACGAAGGGCTACGCGCGCATCTTCCCGAGGCAGGAGCCGAGCGAGGACTACGAGCACTGCACGCAGCCGATGTACACGGCGCAAGTGGCGGAGTTCCTCGACGCGATCGCCGAGGGCCGGCAACCGCGGCCGAGCGGCGATGACGGGCGAGCGGTGATCCGGGTGGTCGAGGACGCGATCGAGTCGGCCACCTGAAGTCGAACGGCCCTCGCTCGCAGCGGGTTCGCGCGTTTTCCACACCAGGTCTAGACTTCGGCCCTACCGAGTTCCGTCCACGCGTGCACCGCCGCGGGAAGGGGGAGCCGTCCGTGACGAACGTGTCCGTGACCGTGAACGGGCAGTCGAGCGAGGCCGACGTCGAGGCTCGCACGCTGCTCGTGTACTTCCTGAGAGAGACGCTCGGGCTCACCGGGACCAACGTGGGGTGCGACACCTCGACGTGCGGGTCCTGCACCGTGCTCGTCGACGGCGAGTCGGTGAAGTCGTGCACGATGCTCGCCGCCCAGGCCGACGGCCGGGAGGTGACGACGATCGAGGCCATGGCCGGCGCCGACGGCACGCTGCACCCGATCCAGGACGCCTTCCATCGCAACCACGGTCTGCAGTGCGGCTACTGCACGCCGGGCATGGTGATGGCGGCCGCGAGCTACCTGCAGGAGAACCCGACCCCGACCGAGGGAGAGGTCCGCGAGGCGCTCGAGGGCAACCTTTGCCGGTGCACGGGCTACCAGAACATCGTGAAGTCGATCCTCGACGCCGCCGGCTCCATGAGCGGCGCCAAGGTCTGAGGGGGGAGCCGAGATGGTCGCAACCGAGAACTTCGTCGGCCGCCCGGTCCTGCGCAAGGAAGACGCGAAGCTGCTGACTGGGCAGGCAACCTTCATCGACAACCAGTCGATGGCGGGCATGGTGTGGGCGGCGCTCGTGCGCCCGCCCCACGTGCACGCCACGATCGACTCGATCGATACGTCGGGCGCCGCGTCGATGCCGGGGGTGATCGGCGTCTACACCGCCGCCGACCTCGAGGACGCGTTCCCCGCGAGCCTGCCGATGGTCTGGCCGATCACGGAAGAGATCAAGATCCCCACGCATTGGCCGCTCACGAAGGACAAGATCCGGTTCGCGGGCGATGCCGTCGCGGTCGTCGTCGCGGAGTCGCGTGAGCAAGCCGAGGACGCCGCCGAGGTCGTGATGGTGAGCGCATCGGACCTGCCGGCCGTGATCGACCTCGAGGAAGCCTCCAGGGACGAGGTCGTGCTGCACGAGGACCTCGGCACGAACGTCGTGGTGCACTGGGTGCACGGCGGTGGCGGGGACCAGTCGGTCTTCGACTCGGCGCCGGTGATCCTGCAGGAGCGGTACACGCAGCCCCGACTCATCCCCAACGCGATCGAGCCACGCGGGTGCCTCGCCTACGGCATCCCCGCGGCGGGCGAGTTCACGCTCGTGTCGGCGACCCAGATCCCGCACATCGCTCGCGTGGGCCTCTCGATCGCGACCGGGATCCCCCAGTCGAAGCTGCGCATCATCGCGCCCGACGTCGGCGGCGGGTTCGGCTCGAAGCTCAACGTGTACGCCGAGGAAGCCCTCGCCCTCGCGCTCGCCCGGAAGATAGGCCGCCCGGTGAAGTGGATCGAGACGCGCCAGGAGAACTACCTGGCCACGATCCACGGGCGCGGGGTGCTGCACGACTGCACGCTCGCCGGCACCGACGACGGCGACATCCTCGGCATGAAGTTCGTGGAGCTCGCCGACATGGGCGCCTACTTCCAGCTGCTGACGCCCGGCATCCCCGAGCTCGGCGGCTGGGTGTACATGGGGCCGTACGACACGAAGGCGTACTGGTACGAGTTCAAGGGTGTCATGACGAACGCGACGCCGACCGACGCCTATCGCGGCGCAGGACGTCCCGAGGCGACGTTCGTGATCGAGCGGCTCGTCGACGCGTATGCGCGGCGGATCGGCATGGATCCGGCCGATGTCCGGCGAAAGAACTTCCTGCCGCCGTCGGCGGAAGCCATCCCGTCGATCATGGGCCTGCAGATCGACTCGGCGAACTACGAGCCGACGTTCGATCGCGCGCTCGAGCTCGCCGAGTACGACCAGATGCGGAAGGAGCAGGCGGCCCGACGCGATCGGCGCGACGTGAAGCAGCTCGGGATCGGCCTGTCGAGCTACATCGAGATGTGCGGGCTGGCGCCGTCGGAGATCCTCGGCGCGTTGCGCTACGTGGCCGGTGGCTGGGACGCGGCCGAGATCGAGTGCCGTCCCAACGGAAAGATCGTGGTGCGCACCGGCACGTCGCCGCACGGCCAGGGCCATGACACGTCGTGGTCACAGATCGTGGCCGACGGCCTGGGGGTCACGCCCGACGACGTCGAGGTGTTGCACGGCGATACCGCCGTCTCTCGCCTCGGCATGGACACCTACGGCTCCGCGGTCGGCGAGCGTCGGAGCCGAGGCCGTCGCCCGCGCGCTCGCCAAGGTGCGCGAGAAGGCACGGACGATCGCGGCGCACGAGCTCGAGGTCGCCGAGGACGACCTGGGATGGGTCGACGGAGCGTTCCGGGTGACCGGCGCCCCCGACAAGGCGCGGACGATCCCCGAACTGGCGGCGTCCGCATGGCACGCCCACTCGCTGCCCAAGGGCATGGAACCCATGCTCGAGGGCACTGCGGTTTTCGATCCGCCGAACTTCACGTGGCCCGGTGGCACGCACGTGTGCATCGTCGAGGTCGACATCGAGACCGGCAAGACCGACATCGTGCGGTACGTGGCGGTCGACGACTGTGGAAACGTGATCAACCCCATGATCGTCGACGGGCAGATCCACGGCGGTGTCGCCCAAGGCATCGCGGAGGCCTTGTACGAGGAGGCGATCTACGACGAGTCCGGCAACCTCATGACGTCCTCGATGACGCAGTACCTGGTCCCGACGGCGGTCGAGATCCCGTCGCCGATCCTCGATCGCACGGTGACCCCGTCGACGACGAACTCGCTCGGCGTCAAGGGCATGGGAAGCGGGCACGATCGCGTCGCCACCGGCGGTCGTGAACGCCGTGATCGACGCGGTCTCCCATCTCGGCGTGACCAACATCCAGAAGCCGGCCTCACCGGAACGGGTGTGGCGAGCGATCCAGGACGCCAGAGGTTCGAACGAGGGAGGTGCAGCATGATCCCCGCTCCCTTCGAGTACGCGCGGGCCGAGTCCGTCGATCACGCGATCGAGCTGCTGGGCGGCGCCGAGGACGCGAAGATCCTGGCCGGCGGGCACTCGCTGCTTCCGTTGATGAAGACGCGGCTCGCACAGCCCTCGCTCCTGGTCGACATCTCGCGCATCGCCGACCTCTCGTACATCCGCGAGGACGACGACGTGATCGCGATCGGTGCGCTCACCCGCCACCACGACGTGGCGAACAGCGAGCTGTTGCAGCACGCGGCCCCGATCGTGGCCGACACCGCCCAGCAGATCGGCGACCCGCAGGTCCGGCACG
>CAVTIC010000011.1:0-13100 GCA_963734685.1 uncultured Actinomycetes bacterium
GAGCGTCAGGGCGCGGACGGCCGAGGCCGTCACCGACACCGGCTGGTGCTCGGCGAACGCCTGCAGCCACGCCGGCATCGTGCTCGACCGGCACGAACGCCGACGACGCGAAGACGAGCGGCGCGAGGACCGGGAACGCCGCGGCCTGGGCCGTCTCCGGGTCGCCGACCGCGAGCCCGACGGTCGCGAAGATCCACGACATCGCGAACCCGAAGAGCAGCACGAGCACGGCGCCGGCGAGCAGGCCCGAGCACGTTCGTGTGGACGCGGAAGCCGACGAGGAATCCGACCGACCATCATCAGGATCGACGACGAACACGTTGCGCACGAGGTCGGCGGTCGTTCGCCCGGTGAGCACCGCCGAGCGCGCCATCGGCAGCGAGCGGAACCGCTCGATCAGCCCGCTCTTCATGTCGGCGGCCAGGCCGATCGCGGTGGCGATCGCGCCGAACACGACGGTCTGCACGAAGATGCCGGGCATCAGGTAGTCGACGTAGTCGACGCCGGCCGGCAGCGTGGATCGCGCCGCCGAACACGTAGCGGAACATCAGCACGAAGATCACCGGCTGGATGGTCGAGAAGACCAGCAGCTGCGGGCACGCGCCGGTAGGCGATGAGGTTGCGCCAGGCGATGGCGAGGGTGTCGGGACGACGCCCGAGCGGGATCGCGGCGGTCGCGGGCGACGTCGACCGGCGTCGGTCGACGGTCGATGCGCGCTCCTCATGCCGCTCTCCGATCGGCGGCCGCGTCGTCGTCGTCGCGGCTCGCGCGGCGGCCGGTGAGCGCGAGGAACACGTCGTCGAGGCTCGGCTCGCGCACCGGCGAGGGTGTCGGGTCGAGGCCCGGCGCGTCGAGCGCGCGCAGGACGTCGACGAGCACGCGCGCACCTCGGTCGGAGGTCACCCGCACCGTGCGATCCGGCGAGCTCGACCGGCCGATGCCGCGCCGAGCAGCGCGCGCGGCCCGCTCGGCGAGCGCCTCGTCGGCGAAGGCCGATCTCGATCACCGTGCCGCCGAGCCGCGCCTTGAGCTCGGCGGGGTGTCGCTCGGCGATCACGCGGCCGTGGTCGATCACCACGATGCGGTCCGCGAGCCGGTCGGCCTCCTCGAGGTACTGCGTCGTGAGCAGCACGGTCGTGCCGTCGCCGACCAGCTCGTCGATCATCTCCCAGAGCTCGTTGCGGCTGGGCGGGTCGAGACCGGTCGTCGGCTCGTCGAGGAACAGCACCGGTGGGTCGGGCACGAGCGAGGCGGCGAGGTCGAGCCGGCGGCGCATGCCGCCGGAGTACGTCCGCAGCCGGCCGGTCGGCCGCGTCGCGTCAGCTCGAACCGCTCGAGCAGCTCGTCGGCGCGCGGCGCGATCGTCGGCTCGCGGGAGCTGGGTCAGCACGCCGACCAGCCGCAGGTTCTCGCGGCCGGTGAGGTTCGTCGTCGACGGCGGCGTACTGGCCGGCGAGCCCGATGCGTCGCGCACGGCCTCGGGTCGCGCGCGACGTCGTGCCGAGCACCTCGGCCCGGCCCGGCGTCGGGCCGCAGGATCGTCGTCAGGATGCGGACGGCCGTGGTCTTGCCCGCGCCGTTCGGGCCGAGCAGGCCGAAGACCGTGCCCGCGGGCGACCTCGAGGTCGACGCCGTCGAGGGCGACGAGGTCGCCGAACCGCTTCGTGAGGCCCTCGACCTCGATCGCCGGATCACCCATGAGATGACCCTCTCACGATGCGCGTATGTCGTGGCTCCGATCAGGTGCAGCGAGACGTACGGCTCGTCGCCTACCACCCAGCTGTCGTGCCCCGCAGGGATCGCGAAGAGATCGCCTGCTTCCATCACGAACTCCGAGCCGTCTGCCATGCGCACGGCCGCCCGACCGGACACCACCATGCCGACGTGTTCCACCTCGCACATCGTCGCGCCGGTGGGCGCCCGATGTGCTCGGACCACTTCCAACCGGGGTCGTAGCTCGCGCGGCCAGCGGGTCATGCCCACCGAGCGCGACGAGCTCGAAGGCGCCGAACGAGAACACCCGCCGCTTCGTCGGGCTCCTCGAAGCGCTTGATCGCGAGCTCCATCTCGACTCCTCTCGTCAGGTTGCTGAACGCTCCGCGCGTTCCTGGAAAGCGTTGAGCACCGAGGTCGTGGCGGCGAGCACACCCAGCACCGCCGCGGGTATGGGCGCGCCGGCCGACCAGAGCGCGACGGTCGCGGTGCCGAACAGCACGAACTCGATCGCGACGCGGGCGCCGAGCGGTACAGGCCATCGCGCCTTCGGCGCCACGAACGCCCGCCAGACCGAGGCCGCGGCTCAGCGGCGCGGCGACCGCCGACCCGATCGCCCACAGGCCCTCGCCCGTGCGCGTGCCCCAGTACGCGAGCGCGACGAGCATGCCGAGCTCGCACAGGAACCGAACCGTGAGCGTCACCCCTCGCAGCCCCGACATCGAGCGTCCTCAGTGGCGCGTGACGGCCTCGAGCGTCTCGCGTGCCTGCCGCAAGTGGAACCGGTCGTGCCCGGCGATCATGCGGAACGAAAGGTCGTAATTCTCGGGGCCGCGCTCATCGTGCAGACCGACTCGGGCGCGTTCGGCTTCGGTGCTGCGCCTCCACATCGAGAGGTTCGTCTGCCGCAGCGCGGCGAACGCCGCGAGCAGGTCGGCTGTCGACTCCGCATCGGTGTCGGCGTGCAGACGCTGCACCCAGAGGTCTTGGTCGTAGCCGAGCAGCGGCGGCTCGTCCTGCGCCACGATCCAGCGGTAGCGCCCGCTCATCACGATCTCGGCGTCGACCGCGTGGGCGAGACAGCCGAAGATCGACCACTCTCCCTGGCCGGCGATGAGTGCAGGTTCGACCCGGCGATGTCGACCATCGTGTGCCACTCCCCGGGGGTGGCGTGCTGCACCGCGGCCGGGTCGTGGTCGCCCAACAGTCCCAGCAGGTGTTGCTGGTAGCCCTTCGGGTCGTCGATCGGGTCGGGTGATCTCGCCGTACGGCCATCGTTGATCGTCATGACCCCACGCTATAGCGCCGACGGCATCGTAGGCCGGTCGCCAGACCACCGGCCATTCGCCATGGTCCTGCCACCCTACGATCCCGGACTTACCGCCCTGGTCCCGGACCCCCGAGATGCCGACACCTCTGTTGTCGATCCGCGAGGAGGCTTCCCCCCGATGTCTGCACGTTCCCTACAGCGCACGTTCCGCGTCACCTTCGTGGCCGGAGCGGTCGCCGCGATCCTGATGCTCGCCGGCCCGGCGAACGCGTTCTTCTTCTGCTTCCTCAACGTGGAGTTCATCGAGGGACCGCGCCATCGGGAGACGATCGTCACGGACACGGTCCACTACCGACTGATGCTGAACCGCCCACCGTCGTTCGTGGGGTCGCTCACCTGCGCGCTCGCGGGTCCGACGTCGGCGAGTGGGTGCGATCCGATCGTCCGCGACGGCTGGCGCCAGCGTTCCTTCTCGGGGATGACGTTCACCGGGCTGCACGAAGGCACGTACCTGGTCACCGTGACCGCCACGAACCGGTGGGGGTGGGTGACCGACATCGACCGTCGCTCCTTCACGGTCGACCTTCCCGACGCGGCCTCGTGCGCGGTCGAGAACCCCGGCAGCGGCGCCTCGTTCGGCTCGGACGACGGCCATGCCCTGGCCGATGCGCTCGCGGCGGCCGCCCCGGGCGACGACCTGCACGTGCGCGGATCGTGCTCCGGGAACTTCGTCCTCGACCGGGACGTGAGCATCGTCGGCGACTCTGCCGGCGCCGCCCTCGACGGGCTCGGGTCGGGCACTGTGCTCACCGTGGCCCCGGACGTGTCGGTCGAGGTGCGTGATCTCACGATCACCGGCGGTGGCGACGGCGGCGTCATCAACCAGGGCGTCCTCACCCTGTCTGGCACGAGCACGGTCACCGACAATCACAAGTCGATGACCGACCCCGACTTCGCGTTCGCGTTCGGAGGCGGCATCCTGAACGACGAGGGCACGTTGGTCCTGCGCGACCAGAGCGCCGTCACCGACAACTCTATCTCGGCCTCCGGCTCGAGCGAGGACATCGCGTTCGGAGGAGGCATCTTCACGACCGGCGACGTCACGATCTCAGGGAACGTCACGATCTCGGGAAACGTCGCGTCGACCCCCGACGGCGGTAGCGCCGCGGGTGGAGGCCTCTACAACGAGTGGGCTGTGGTCGACGTCGTCGGGGCGTCGGTCGTGAACAACACCGCGACGGCGGGCGGCGGCACGACCGCCGACGCCCGTGGCGGCGGGGTGTACTCGGTCGGGTCGATGACGATCCGCGACACCTCGGTCACCGGCAACCTGGCGACCGCGAAGGCCACCGCCGGCACGTTCGCGGCCGGGGGCGGGATCTTCAAGGGCGACGGACAGCTCGATCTTGACGGCACGACCTCGGTCGCGTCGAACGCCGCCTCGGCCGCGGGGGCGCAGTTGCAGGCGTTCGGAGGCGGCGTGTATGCGGACAATCGGGACGGCGTGCTGCGTTTGCTCGGAGCGACCTCGCTCACGGGGAACGCGGTCACGGCGATGAACGGAGCGCCGGCGGGAGGCGGCGTCTTCACGAGGGGCGGCGTCGCTCTCGTGCTCGGCTGGACCGGCTCGATCGGCGCGAACACCCCCGACCAGTGCGAGCCGAACCAATCCCTCGGCGGCACGAGCTGCGCGTAGCTCCCGACCGAAGCTCGATCGGAGCCGAGCGGGCGGGACCGTTAGGCGACGATCGCGACCGCTTCGATCTCGACGAGCTGGCCCCGATAACCGAGCAGCGCGACGCCGACGAGGGTCGATGGAACGTGAGCCAGCGGCGACCGCTGCACGACCTGCCACACGCGGCTCTGCACCTCGTGCGACCCGCCCGCGATGTAGACCGTCGTCTTCACGACATCGTCCGCCCTCGCCCCTCCTGCCTCGAGCTGGCGCAGCAGGTTCGCGAGCACCTGTTCGGTCTGGGCCTCGACGTCGTCCGGGCCGACCAGCTCGCCGTGCTCGTCGAGCGGCACCGCGCCGGCGGTGAACACGAGCCTCGATCCCGTGGCGATCGCGACGTGCGCGTACCCCGGCGGCTCGGCCAGACCCTCGACCGTGCGGAACTCCACGCTCACGCGGTCCCCTCTCGATCCGCCGGGTGATCTGCGGCGACACGGCGACGGCGGCGGTATGCGCGCATCTTCGCCTGGCTACCGCAGAGGTCCATCGTGCACCAGGTGCGCGAACGGTTCCGTGAGTGGTCGTAGAAGAGCCAACGACACCCGCCGTTGGCGCAGGTCTTCATCCGCTTCCAAGAATCATCGATCCTCGCGGCGGCCACGAGGCCGAGGATCCGCTCGACGAAGGCGGCCACGCCTCCCCTCGCCGACGGTGCCAGCGCTGACGGCGACGAGACTTGGACGATGATCGGATACCGGCGGGCGATCGCGTCGATCGCCTCGATGGCGCGGGGCTCGCCCGACGTGCCGCGAGCGCTCACGAGGTCGCGGAGTGCCTCCCGGGCACGCACGAGCTCCTCGCGTTCCGAGCGATCGACCCTCGTGGTCCATCCGTGCGCCTCGAGCCAGGCGGCCGACGATGACGGAGTACCAAGGTCGTCGGTGCCGGCTTCGATGTCGAGCGTGTTCACGAACGCACGCACGAGCTCCAGATCGCCCGGCGCGACGCTCGGGTTCCGCACCTCGGTGGTCACGTCCTCAGTATGTCGCGCAGGCCCGCCGCACCACAACCGGTATACAACCTTGACAGGTAACGCCAACCGGTGAAACGATGTGACAGGTAACCTGCAGGAAGGGGATCGAGATGCGAACGATCGACGTGATCGGTGTGCCGAGCAGCATGGGGGCCTTCGCCCCCGGACAGGAACGAGCACCCGTCGCGCTCCGCCGGGCCAACCTGCTCGAGCGGCTCCGGGATCGAGGTTTCGACGTGCGTGACCATGGCGACCGTGGGGTGCTCCGCTGGTTCCCCGACCGAGAGCATCCGTTCGCACAGCACGTCGAGGCCGTGCGCGAGGTCGCCCTCGAGACGGCCGGACGCGTCGCAGATGCCGATGGCACGGCGCTCGTGCTCGGCGGCGACTGCACGATCGAGCTCGGTACCCTCGCCGGTCTCCAGGCACGTCTCGATGGCCGGATCGGGTTGATCTACTTCGATCTGCACGCCGACATGAACGTGCCGTCGAGCGTGCCGTGGGGAGCGCTCGACTCCATGGGCATGGCGCACGCGCTCGGCGACGACGAGGCCGTGCCAGCCCTGGTGAAGTCGTTCGCGCGAACCCCGCTGCTGGCGCCCGAGGACCTCTGGCTCTTCGCCCACGGCTCGGGCATGGACCACGAACGCGAACGGATCGCCAGGCTCGGTGTCCGCAGGACCCCGGTCGACGAGGTCGCCGCCGACCCCGTGGCCGCTGCGGAGCGCACCCTCGACGCGTTCGCGGACGGCGTCGACCACCTGGCCGTGCACCTCGACATCGACGTGATCGACTTCGTCGACCTGCCGCTGCAGGAGAACGTCGGTCGCAACGAGGGCCTGTCGTTCGACGCGACCATGCAGTCGCTCGGCGTCCTGCTCGCCCACCCGGCGGTCGCCTCGCTCACGATCTGCGAGCTCAACCCCGACCACGACCCCGACGGTAGGCAGGTGCCCCGGTTCGTCGAGGGCATCGTGGGCGCGCTCGCAGCGCGGTGACCGCCCGACGACTCGGACCCGGTCCATCCCGACGTCGGTGTCACGCAGGCAACCCGCGGACCCGCCGATCCCGGCCGCGTCAGAACTGGAGCCCGACACCGAGGGCGACGAGCCACAGCGACCACGCGATGTAGAGGATCGGCACCGCTTCACCGGCGAGCTTCCAGCCGCGCTCCTCGTTCGACCCGAGGAACTCGGTGGAACCCACCACGAGGCCGACGCCAACGAGGACGCCGACCCATCCGAGCCATGCGGGCATGACACCGTCGAGCGCGATCGCGGTGCCGATCAACCCGGTCCAGAGCCCAGTGAACAGGTAGCCGAGGTGCTCCCCTACGCCCATACCGAGGAACCGGTGGAACGCCTCGAACGTGACCTCGAGCGCCGCGCGGTCCTGCGGAGCCGATGCAGCCCCATGCGCCCGGGCCAGCCAGGGCACAAGGTAGCTCCATCGGAGCAGGCCGAGAAGTTGCACCAGGGCCGCCAGCACGCCGATCACCGTGGCGACCGTGACGAGCGCTCCTCCGTCGGTCGCCGTGGCCGCGAGCAGCACGACGGTCGGCACGAGCAGCACGCCCGAGGCCGCGAACGCCCACCACGTCCAGACCAGGCCGTCGCCCCCTGCTCGGAAGCGCTCGAGGATCGTGCCCGCGGGCTCGCGCAACACACCGGGGTAGTCGAACCGCTTCGCGAGCATCGCGAACGTGACGTTGAACCACACGGGCGAGACGACCAGGAAGATCGCCGCCCAGACGTCGGCGTTCATCGGGCGACTCTACCGTCGAGCGCGGCCAGCACATCCGAGGCTCGCCGACGCCCGAGCGGCACTGGCCTGCCGGAGTCATCTGCGGCACCATGGAGTTCGGACGGCAAGTGCCCGTGAACGACGGGAACGGTCAGCAGATCGCCCCCCCGTCGCGTCCTGCTTATGTGAGCGGCACGGAGCGAACGGCGTTGCGGCTCGAGACCGCACCCACCCGGGGATCGACCGAGGGTCGACCAGGTCGACTCGCTGACATGTAGATCCGGCCCGCCCCGGCGGGCAAACGAGCTCGCGGGCAGGAGACCTGGACGCCGGAACTATCCACTCGCCTGCGCACGGGTCTGCGACGCGGGTGGCCAAGATCTGATCCGGGCGATCGGCGTCGGGTGATACCGAAAACGGTGTCGAGACGTAGTCAGGCGCGCCCGGACCCCAATCGACAGCGATATCGGTATCAGAGCGACCCGCGCGCGGCGCCCGGCCTACTCGATGTAGCCGAGCCCTCGCAGGTGCTCTTCCATCTCGTCGGCTTCGGTCTCGTTGACCGCGCTCTCGCCGCCCATGCCGGGGATCGTCATGCCGGGGATCGCCGGCCCCGCCGCCGTGGAGCCCTCGTCGCCCGTCGCGACCTCGCGCTCCGTGATGTCGGCGGCGCCGACGATCTCATGCAACACGCGGCCGGTCGGCTTCACCGCCGTCGGCGCATCCAACGCCGCCACGAGCGTGGGCGCCATGTCGATCAGCGCCGGCGTGCGATCGAACGGCTTCACGTTCGGGCCCACCGCCACGATCGTGCCTTCCATGCGGTGGTCGCCGCTCACCCAGTCGGCGTCCTCGAGCGCGCTCTTCGCGTGCGTGAGCGAGTAGCCCTCGTTCGGCACCATCATGATGTCGGGCGCCTGCTCGGCGAACTTCCCGCTCGGGAAGACGTCCTCGCGCTTCGCGATCGACTTCACCGGCGACTTCCCCGTCTTCGGGTCCACGTACGACCCGAGCCGGTCCATCAGCTCGTCGCGGACCTTGTCGTAGTCGCCGGGGTCGACGATGCCGTCGACATCGCGACCGGCCAGGTTGATCGAGACGCCCTCGCCGGTCGAGCGGATCGTCGTGTAGGCCCTCGTCTTCGACCAGTTCACCGACTGCGGCAGGGCGACCTTCCCGTGCAGGCCGAGCGTGTCGTAGACCTTGCGCGCCACCTTGCGCACAGGCCCCCACTGCATCGGGCCGAACACCGCGTTCGAGGCGCTGAAGTCGAGGTAGCCGAACTCGTGCAGCATGCGGTCCATGTTCACCGCGCGCGTGCACGACTGGAAGCCGTGGTCGCTGATGAACAGGATGATGTCGTCCTCGCGCGCCCGGCTTACGAACGAACCGATCGCGTCGTCGGTCTGGCGGAAGATGTCGGCCACCTTCTTGCCGATGCGCGTGTCCTTGTTCGCCGCGTAGTCGGGATGGTCGGGCGCCACGTAGTTGCTCAGGCAATGCTGCGTGCGGTCGATGCTCACCCACACGCTCGCCATCAGGTCCCAGTCGGTGTTGTCCATCAGCCACTCCGACGCCTTGATGCGCTTGCCCGTGACCTCGAACGCCTCGTCGAGGTAGGCGTCGGGCTTGTTGTGGTAGGTCGTCCAGCTCATGCCGTTGATCGGCCACTCCAGGCCGGCCTTCTGCAACTGGTCGGGCAGGTCGCCCGGCATCGTGAACTGACGGTTCTTGGGCAGCACGCCACCGGCCGCGAGCGTGCCCTCGACCGCGGGCGGCGGGAACGTGAGCGGCACGTCGAGCAGCAGCTGCTTCTTCTTCGCTGCGGTCAGGTCGTCGAGGAACGTGCGCGCCTTGATGGACTTGTAGGTCACTGGGTACTGCTTGTGCGTGCCCGGCACCGTCTCGAGGATGTCGTACACGCCGTGGTCCACCGGGTCGACGCCGGTCAGGAAGCTCGGCCAGGCCGACCAGCTGTGCGTAGGCACGGTGGAGCGCAGCACGTCGCGCTGCCCCCGGTCGATCAAGGCCTGCAGGTTGGGCAGGGCGCCCTGCTCGAGCAGGGGGTCGAGGATGCGCCAGTCGGCGCCGTCCCACGCGATCAGGATCACTCGTGACATCTAGGAACTCCGTTTCCGCAGGTCAGGGATGCCAGCGAGTGTACCGAAGGGGGCACGGGCCATTCGTCGCAACCGAATCGGCAATGCGCGTGGGGGCGCTTAGGAGACAGAAGGGTCGATTCTCGGCACCTAGGTTCCATTCGAGTATCCGACGTCGACCCGACATTAGCAACTTAAGTTGCTGAATTGGGGATTCCATGATTCGATGCCGCCGTGAAGGTGCGCCGGACGTCACGGCCGTCATGGCCGAGGTTGGCCCCCGACTGAAACGGGTACGCACGCAGAGGGGTGCCACCCTGGCTCAGCTTTCATCCGCGACGGGCATCTCCAAGAGCACGCTGTCGAGGCTCGAATCGGGCCAGCGCAAGCCCAGCCTCGAACTGCTCCTTCCGATCGCCCTGTCCCACCAGGTGCCCCTCGACGAGCTCGTCGGCGCTCCCCCCATCGGCGACCCGCGGATCCCCCTCGACAAGCCTCAGGTCCGCAGCAACGGGCGGATCGTCTACCCCTTGAGTCGCCAACCTCGAGATCTCCACGCGTGGAAGGTGGTGATCCCGCCTGAGTCCGGCGTGCCTCAGATGAGAACGCACGAGGGCTACGAGTGGTTCTTCGTGCTCGCGGGGCAGCTGCGTCTGATCCTCGCCACCCACGACTTCATCATGGGGCCGGGCGAGGTCGCGGAGTTCGAGACGCGATTCCCGCATTGGTTCGGGCCCGCGAACGACAAACCCGTCGAGATCCTGCAGCCTCCTCAGCCAGCACGGTGAACGCACCCACGGTGACGCTCACCACGAGGCACGAGGCGAGGGCGAAGGGGGTGCTGAAGCGAGCCCCCCGTCCATCGCGACGCGTGCAGCCGGCGCAAACGGCCGCATCAACTGGAAGGGAGTCCAGGTGAACGCAGAGAGGAACACCGCATCACTCTTCGGGTGGCTGTTCATCGCCACCTTCGTCTTGTCGATCCCGGCGTACTTCATCTTCTATGCACCGATCCAGGATGAGCCCGGCTACATCACCGGTGCCGGCGCCGACGAGTCGCTCATCGTCGGCCTCGGAGCCGTCTCCGAGGTGCTCCTGATCGTCGCGAACGTCGGCACGGCGACGGTGCTGTATCGGATCATCAAGCGCCAGAGCGAGACTGGGGCGATCAGCTACGTCTCCGCCCGCATCGTGGAGGGCATCTTCATCGGGATCGGCGTCATCGCCATCCTCACCTTCCTGTTCCTGCGCGAAGAGTCTCCTGCCATCGGTGACGCCGCGCTCGGCCAATTGCTCCTCGGGGTCTACGACCGTGCGTTCCTTGTCGGGCCGGGATTCTTCGCCGGGCTCGCGAACGGGGTGATCCTTGGCTACCTGATGTTCAAGTCGGGGCTGGTGCCCCGAGGCATGACCTACCTGGGACTCATCGGAGGTCCGCTGATCATGCTCTCGGGGGCCGCCATCATGCTCGGACTCATCGAGCGCGGCGACACGCTCCAGGGCATCGCGACGATCCCGGAGTTCTTCTGGGAGCTGTCGCTGGGCATCTACTGCGTCGTCAAGGGGTTCAGGCCATCTCCGATCCTCGAGACGTCCGCGGCGACGACCTAGAACGCGTCCATACCGTCGCGTGGAGCCCTCGGCCTCGGCCGAGGGCTCCCGCGCGTCCGGCGCCGTCGATCAGGTCGAGGATCTCCCACGCTTCGACCGGCCGGCGCGCCCCCTTGACCGTCCGATCGCCTCCTCGCGGGTCCACCCGAACAGCCGCTCGGCGGCCGGGTTCCACGTGGTCACGACGAAGGCGGGGTCGCACGCCACGATCGCGGTCGGGCTGACCTCGACGATAAGTCTCGTGGAAGCGGCTCTCCCGGTCGGACGTTCCCCCCGTCTTCACAGCCCTCGGATTGTCGTCATATGGTGTGGCGCAACGCAAAGGAGGAGGTAGCACGATGACGGGAGAGGAGTGGGCGCTCGCAGCGGCGGTCGTGTTCGCGGGGCTCTGGTCGGGCCTCTTGGGCATGCTGACCCTGGTGATGCACGGGATACTCGGAGCGATGGACGGTCCGGGCTTCCTGAGGCTTCATGAGCGCGTTCCTCCCGGTCGGCAGGAAGGCCTGGTTCAACTACTTCTGCGCGATCGGGATGGCCGTCGCGCCGATCGTGGCGCTCGTGCTCCTCTGGGACGACCCGGCTCCGCCGCGTTCATGCTCACCGCGATCGGGCTGGGGTTCGTGATCATCGGCGTGTACGTCGTCTCCAACGTGTGGAAGGAACCGCACTACGACGTGATGCTGGCCTGGGACCCCGAGGCCATGCCGCCAGGCTGGGAAGCTGGACGCCAGAAGTACTTCACGATCAACTGGATCCAGCTCGTGTCGACCTGGGCGGCTTCGGACTCTTCCTCGCGGCGTTGATCTCTCTCTGGCGGCGGCCGACCCGCGCGTCAGCCGCTCGGTGCGGGCCACTGCCGCGGCCGTGGGCGCCGGCTCGATGTGGTGCCGGGCGCACGAGCACGATGACCGCCATCACGATGTCGGCCAGGATGAACAGCGCGGCGAGCGCGTAGGTCTCGCCGGGCTGACCGCCCCGGAGATCGTGCCGAAGTCCCACAGACCGTGCATCACCGCGGCGACGACCAGCCCACCGGAGCGCCGGCGGATCAGGTAGAAGAAGTACCCTGCGGCCGCGGTCACGAGCACCTGCAGGAACGCCTTCGGGCCCTCGCTGATCAGGTTCGTGGAGTGCGCGAGCCCGAAGATGACGCACGTCCACAGCGCGACTTTGCCCTCCGTGAACCCGTTGATGCGGAAGCGTGACCGACGCCGAGCCCGCGGAACATAAGCTCCTCCGCGAACCCGACGATCAGGGTGCCGAGGAGCAGCAGCACGACGAAGGCCGACGCCACGATCGGCCAGCCCCGCGTAGTTCGTGCCGAGCACGACCGATCACGAGCATGACGATCGGGATCACGATCACCCAGCGCTGCGCACCGGGCGGTCGTCCACGAACACCGGGCCGCCACCAGCCGAGGATACGCGCATCGACCGCGGCACGACGAGCACCAGGGACACGAGTACCGGCACGCGTGATGGCTACGCCACGAGCTCGTCGACGGAGCGTCGGCGCCGCGTACTCCATGTCGATGCCGCGGGTCAGCGCGTACGAGATGCCCTGCACGATCGCGAGGAACACGATCGCGCATGACGATGAAGCCCACGACCGACAGATGGGCGGCCGCTCGTCGTCTGAGCGCTCGTCGTCCCCGTTCGTCGATGCCGTCGTCGTCCCCATCCGATCCCCCCCGTTCGACCGGCGCGTGGCCGTTGCGGAAGACATCGACCGCCGTAGAGGTACCGACCTGCAGTATCCTCGACCCACGCCTGTTCGGCCCGTCGGGCGGCCGCCAGCCCCGACTGGGCCGGCGCCGACGACGATCACCGGAGCGCCGGGCTCTCGAAGGGGATGGGATCGGCCGTCATGGATCTATGGTTATCGATCGACTAGCACGAAGATCGTCGATGCAAGAAGCTGAACGTTGGGCGTATCAGCGTGCCGCCGGCCCCCGC